>CAYFHS010000005.1:2500-152512 GCA_964342815.1 uncultured archaeon
AGTGCTGACCTCTTCTTCTACTTTGCCCGTTTGTACAATTTCTATATGATTACTTTCGCCAACGAAGGCTTCTGAAGTCTCTTCATTCTCTCCTTCGTCGCTCATATCAAATCCTACAAACCCTTCTTGGGCACTTTGCCCGGCAGCATCATCTATCGTTTTTGGTGCGATATCATCCTCTTTTCTTGTCTTTTTTACGTATAATATAATGGCTGTGACCACGCAGAGGATCATCACGATCAAAACGATTATCACAATTATCAGGGTTCCTTTCATACCCGATTCCTTGGGAATCTCTTTTTGTCCATTTTCCGGCTCGTCATTCTCGGGTTGTTCATCATCGTCATCCTCCCCGGTTATCTTTACCAATTCAATCCTGCCCAGATCCATACTGGTTCCGTTAATGGTAATATTCGCGGTATATGTAAGGTATCCCTGGTGTGCTGCGGTCATTTTATATGTCCCGTTTGTTAAGGTGATAATGAAATATCCCGAACTGTCAACTTCGATATCATTTCCGTCGATCTGCACAAGTGCATTTTGGG
Organism: uncultured archaeon; assembly: GCA_964342815.1. Classification (GTDB taxonomy): domain Archaea; phylum Thermoplasmatota; class Penumbrarchaeia; order JASLWR01; family JASLWR01; genus JASLWR01. Next base: position 3,046 of record CAYFHS010000005.1, read on the forward strand.
GTTCAATCCTTCCATTTATTTGATATTCCCGTCGTTCACGTGTCTGAAACGAGAATTCGTAGGGTTCGGTCAGTTCCCGGCCGTGGATGTCCAGGACTTCCTTCAAGGTTATCCGGTAAGAAGTGTTGTATTCCATAGGTTCCAGTGGAGTGAATTTCATGGTGTGTAAATCATAAAAACTGATGTTGCCCACAGTGATCGGCCGGATAACGAAGGTATCGCCTAGCTTAAATGTACCAATCTCCATTTCATTGTTGAAGGTTATTGTTATACTCGAGAATACGTCCACATTAATGGCGTCAGCCGACGGGGAAGTGTCAATAACAAATGGAGGAGGTTCAGTGATATGCGTTATTTCCAGAGGATGGGTGGAGTTCACGGTGAATGGGGAGTTGATCGTGTCGTCGATCTTTACCTGTAGATGATATTTCCCTAAATCCAATTCCGAGGTATCCCAAATAAAGACCTGGGTTATTATGTCTAGGTAATCGATGAAATTAACCATTGGGTTTGGCTCGTCGGCATAATAGTACAGGCTCATGTTGACCAGATTTGTATATTCTGTCAAGGTATAATTGATGCTAAACTCCTTATCCGCCACCGCGGAATCTTTCCCGAGAACGTTGAACGTGAATTCCGGTGGCTGCGTGTGGCCCCCCATTCCGGGTGTTGGTGTTGATGCCCAGCACCAGTCATTCGCGCTGTTCGTCTCATAATAATTATCGGTAGCGAGCTGATATTTTCTCGTTAGTGAAAAACCCGCGAGAATACCGGAGACGTCCACAGGGGATTCTTCGTCATTTGAGTCCCACATACCCCAGGAGAATAGATCATCAATGTCATTTTGTTCCTGGCCCCCGCCATGCCATGCCACTGCATCCACCGCTTCTCCATCTTGGTTGAACAGTACCATCTGGTCTGCATCGAGACCGAATATCCCGTTTCCTGTGGCTGTATACAAATCGATGATTCCATCGGCATTTCCGCCTGATGAACTATTCTCGTCCTCGTCGATGTCACTGCCGTAATGTACGATAATATATTCGCCGCTTTGGACCAATGTCCCGTTGAATATATGGTCCGTATCCCCGTCCATGTCGTCCAGTTTCCAGCCTGTCATAAGGTATCCGTTTCCCCCGTTCATATCATCTATGCATAGTATCTCCACCCAGCACTCGCCCTCAGCGGGTTTGATCATTGCTTCGGTTATAAGAAATTCCAGCAAGTTTGACGGGGACCGATAAGTAATGCTGTATGAGCCTGACACTCTTCTCTGCAAAATCGTGTCCAGAGCCTCCACTGAAAAGACCACTTCGGAATCGTCAGCTTGACCGGGCAAACGAGCGGTCCAGTTTTGGTCATGGGCAGTTTCATCGGGAGATATTCCATCGTCCATGAGAACCAATTTCGCCTGGGGTACACCATCCAAGGTCCAGGTGACGTTTGCACTGAGAACACCCTTGTCGTCGGTGATCCTAGCTGTAATATTTGCATCATACATGGGTGGTAGTACGTTCATATCCGGCTGTGGATCGATACTGACGTCTACAATCGCCGGGAAGGCATCGGAGAAATTGTAGAATATCCCGGGCCCCGGTTTATCTGTGGGATACCAGTCCCCCTTCGAGTTGGTATCTACTTCTCCCTTGTTTCGGGTTATGCTGTATTCTTCCGGTACGAGCTCCGCGTCCACGCAGTCCGCTGTATCGTTCCCGATCCACTGTCCGAAACCCGCGGTATAATTGAGGTCTCTTTGCTCGTACGTACCTGGAAAAATGTCATCGTAAGACCAGCAAACAGCGTCAAATATGTGGTTCTCCTGGTCGAACAGAACCGCTTGATCGCCAAGCTTATCCAGCCGGGTATTCAGGCCCGTGCAGTATGTATCGATTATCCCGTCACCGTTGCCATCGGCGGAATTCGCTTCGTCGGGGACACCGGTTTCATTGTAATGCAGCAGCAGAAGTTCACCAGTACGGACGATGATGTTTGAAAATTCCTTATCGTTTGTGCCGTCGAGATCGTTCAGGGTCCAACCGAGCAGGGAATTGCCAATGCCTGGATTGCCGTCATCCTGGCAGTAAAGTTCGATCCAGTTATTTTCACCCGGTGTTTGATTGAACATCACCTCGGTAATGTTGATCTTCAAGGGATTGTCCGGGAGATAGAAATACATGAAGTCTTGAGAACGGGTCACGTTTCCATCATCGTCGGTACCGGATATATTGTATTTTACCGATATACCGTTTCCCATTGGCGGGCTGTTGTAGGAAAGCGTATAAGAATAATTATCGCCACCGGCCTGGTTCATTGAATGCGTCATAAAGGGTCCGTTGTTTATTGAAATGGTGATATTAACGTTCTGAATATTACCGTCGTCTGTCACGTTTGCGGTGATTATTACGTCCGTTCCGGGAGTGGGATTACCTGATGGTTCCTGCTCGATAAAGCGGATGATCGGTGCTGCCGATGGAGGGTTCGTGATGGTAGGGTCGGCCGGGGATGAGAAGTTCCAGCTCGCTGTGAGATTTTCCGTTGTCTCGTCATGCCCGCTTATTCCGTTGCCGTTGCTTGAAACTTCCTCCGGCTCTCCGCCAATATTGCTTCTCTTGAACGAATCACCCGCATCATGAGGTCCGTTCCGGATCAAAGGGTAGGTGGAAGCATCGGTCTTGTAATTTCCCGAGTTCCCATCACCGTCGTATTCGCTGTCGATACTTACTCCCGTCTTGTTGATCCGATAACCGTCATCGTCGCCCCACCAGACCATATCTACGTCTGAAACCAGGTCACCGACCCCATCCCATTTGAAGAGAACGGCAGTCTCGTGGTTATTGGTCAGCATGCCGTTTACCGAATTACCGATAAATCCCATCGTACCGTTCATGCGGGGACAATCATTTCCCTGAAGGCAGTAGTTCGGTACGATCCCGTATTCGGTTATGAAATTGCCGGAATAAACTGCAATAACCTGGTATTCACCGGATTCGATAACGGAACCGGGAGGGAATGAGACCGCGAAATCAGTGCTGTACTGGTGTGTAAATCCTGGAACTGAGTTGACGATTTTGTAGTAATCGATCATATCGCTCATGTAATAATCATGGAGCTGGATGGGAGCGCCTGTGGGATTGAATATCTCCAGAAACTCCCCGGCCGTGGGTGTGACGCATATTTCCGTGAGAAGAAGATGATCGGGGTCCGCGCGATGTGATATCTTGAAAGTTGTTTTGCCTTCTCCAATTTCATAGAATGGAAAACTCATGCATAAAATGATAGCAGTCCATATTGCGATAACCGTTTTCACCCTGTACATATAATAACGCATAACTAATCACCTCATGACCTGAAAAAGACGATATTAATAATGGTGAAATTTATACATCACTTACGGGAATTCGAGCAATGAACCATCTGCGAACTAAGCTCATTCGTCAAGCAGTTCCTCATCCGTGATTGTGTGTTCATCGTTGAGGGTTGACTCGAAAACGTTCTCGAGAGTTTGCAGTTCGGTCCCTTCCTTCTCAGATGCGGGGATCATGGCCTGATTCTCTCCATTACCGCCAACACCGGCAGTTTCTGGAGCGGCTTCCACCGGGAACCCGGAACCCTCTTTTTCCTCCAGAACGACTTCTTGTACCGATTCTTCCTTGACCTGATCGCCGGGGCTCTCGATATCATCAGTGCTTTCCCCGGGTATGGCCTCCTCGTGAACATGTATTTCTGTCCCGCCGCCGGTCTTTTCTTCCATAACTACCGCCTGTTCTACGTTAGGCTCAATGGGTGTGCTGCCGGTTTCAATATCTTTCTTTTTTGTTCGCAGCAGGTAGATCACGATGACAATTATAACACCAATGATGAGAACAACCAGGACTATCAGGACCGTCCACAAGGTGGTTTCGGATCCCTTGTCCGTATCCTTACCGTTTCCGTTTATACCGTCGTCGGGTTTGATAAATAAATCATATGGATTGTTCTCTACCTCCCATTTCCAGCTTTGTGTTTCAGCGTCCTTCTTTGCCGTTATGGTGGTCCCCTCGGGGATCTCCTCCATGGGCAGAATGAACCTTGCGTATCCGTCCGAGTCGGTATCGGCATAGTAGGTCACACTGTTAATTTCAAGAGATAGATTTACTCCCTCCACCGGCAATGTCGTACCCTTGTAGACGAAAGGCCCAAGACGCGGGACCTCGTACATTTCCGGGGGAAGTTCATCGAGCTCGATGTCGCCAAGGTCCTTGTCGCTCCCGTAGATGGTAAACATATCGATGTGGGTCTCGAATCCTTCAGCCGAGATGACGATACGGTAGCTGCCGTTGGGCTGCAGGCTCTCGAACTGCCCGTTCGTTACATCCACCGACCCTCCGTCAATGCTAACTGCGGCGTCTTTCGGGACCACGGTGCCGGTGATTTTATAAAGATGGAGTATTTCGGTTGTGAACGAGAATTCGTAAGAGTTCACCATTTCCGCACCTTCCGCAGACATAACGCCGTCCAAGGTAATATCGTAAGCGGTGTTGAAAGACATTGAAACCTCTGGGTCGAATACAGCTGTCATCTCCCCCTCCAGTTTGAATGTCCCATGAATAGCTGGAGAGATTGTGAAAGTATCCTCAATTTTGAAGGAGTCGATATCCATCTTGCTGTTGAAAATCACTTTGATGTCAGATTCGGTTTTTATCCCAGTGGCAAGATTCGCCGGAACAGTGGCCTCTACTTCGGGTGGTAATAGCTCGACTATTTCGAGAGCATAGCTTGTGTTAATGGTATAGGGCGCTTTGATACCATCATCGATGAGTACCTGAACATAGTATGTTCCTTCGTCCAATCCAAGGAGGTTCCAGACGTATTCCTCCGTAGCCGGATTGAGATATGTCAAGAATATTCCTGTCCCGTCCAGGTCGTCAATGTAATAATACAGTGAGATATTGGCCTGCAGAACGAAGTTGTCATCGCCGCCCACGGACCAGTTGATGACGAAGCTTCCATCAATTGGGGCCTGTGCAGATCCTGTCATAAGTACGTTGAAGTTGAAACTGAACGGAACCGGTAAGGCCGGACCTTCTCCAGGTGTCGGAGTTTTAAGCGTTTCCCAATCGTTTTTTGAGTTTGTATCAGGTTCTACCCGGATTCTTGATATACTCCATCCTTCCTTAACATCATCGGAAGCTACGCAGCTTGAATTCTCCGCAGACATCCATTGCCCGGCATCGTAGAGATCGGCCATGTCGTCGGCCTCGGTGCTCGATGAAAGCGTGTTGTTGTATGTCCAGCATACTGCGTCAAAAATATCGCCTTCATGGTTGTAGAGCGCCACCTGATCCCCCTCCATTTTCAATCGGGTATTCGATGCACCCGTATACAGATCGATGACACCGTCACCGTTACCGCCCGAAGAATCATTCTCATCGGGTGTAACCCCATCGTTGTAATGTAACAAAACAACATCACCAGTGCGAACGGAAACATTGCCGAAAACCTTATCGTGATCGCTGTCCATATCGTCCACGGACCAACCTGTTATGTAATTTCCATTATCCGAATTACCGTCATCAACGCAGTATAGTTCGACCCAGTCGTCATCAGTGTCCTTGTCATCGAACATCACTTCCGTGATCAGCATTTTCAATATTTCGGGCGGCTCTGAAAATGTGATTGTAATTGAACCGCTTATTCTGTGTTCAAGTGTTGTATCGTAAGCCTCCACGGATATGACTACCACAGAACCTTCGGTCTGCTTCGGTAGTACCGCAGTCCAGTTATCGTCACCAGCGTTGACGTCCGGATCGTTTCCGTCGTCCATCAGAGGAATGTTCTCCTGCGGAGTCCCGTTCAGAGTCCATGTTATATTAGCACTCAGAATCCCATTATCATGGGTAATTCTTGCAGTGATGGTGACATTGTTCATGGGAAGAACAGTGCCGTCTTCTGGCATGGGATCCAGAATCACGTTGTGAATTTCCGGCGGCAAGTTGGAGAGGTTTCCGAAATTTCCCGGTGAAGGCGATTCCATAGCATACCAGTCTGCCTTGGAGTTCGTATCCACCTCGCCTTTACTTCTCGCGATGCTCCACCCCTCTTCTACATCCTCGGAATCCACACAGCTCGAATTCTCGGAGGAGTTCCACTGTCCGGAACCGAAAAGAACATTCATGTCATTCGCCTCCGTACCAGAGGATAGGGTATCGTTGAATGTCCAGCACACGGCATCTTTGATGTTGTCCTCGGGATCAATCAATATCACCTGATCTCCTTGTACCTTGAGTCTTGTATTGGAAGCACCCGTGTACAGGTCTATAACTCCATCGATATTTCGATCCAAGGCATTTGTTTCGTCTGGGGTAACGCCGTCGTTGTAGTGAATCAATACTACATCGCCCGTTCGCACTGTCACGTTCCCGAATACCTTGTCATAATCGCTGTCCATGTCATCCACTGCCCAGTCCGTTATATGGTTCCCTCCGCTTTCGTTTCCATCGTCAATGCAGTATAGCTCGATCCAGTCATCCCCACCGTCCTTGTCGTCGAACATCACTTCCGTTATAATGAGTATTAATTCGGTATAATTTTCATAGACGTAGCTGTAATTTGCGGTATAGCTAACGTTTCCCTCGTCATCGGTGGCTGACACGTTGTATCGAACAGTGGTTCCGGCAGTCATGGGTGGGCCGTTGTATGCAATTGTGTACGAATAATTATCGCCTTCTCCTTGGCTCATGGGGTGCAGCTCCGATACACCATCGTCCACGGTAACAGAGATATTTACTGAGCTTACCTGTCCGTCGTCCGTTACGTTCGCGGTCACGGTAACGTCGGTACCTGGTGTCGGATTTCCCTCAGGATTTTGCACTACGGATCGAATGACTGGCGGACTGCGAGGAGGGACCGTGGTCATGGGATTTGCCTCGGTATTGAAAATCCAGCTTGCAGTTAGATTCTCAGATGTCTCGTCGTGTCCGGTCTTGCCGTTTCCAGCGTTCTGCACCTCTTCCGGTTCGCTGAAGTCCGTCCTGTTGAAAGAGTTCCCGCTTCCGTGAGCGCCGCTCTTTATGGAAGGATAGTTAGAAGCGTCATTGTTGTAGGTAGATGTTGTCGCATCTCCATCATGCTCGCTGTCGATACTGATGGAGCTCTTATCTATCTTGTATGCGTCATTGCTCCCCCACCATACTATGTCCACATCTTCCACCAGGTCGTTGGTCCCATCCCAGTAGAAGAGAACCACCGTTTCGCCACCGTCGGTCAACCCCACCGATCCGCCAATGAAACCGTTTGTACCATTCATCAGGGGTGATTCCACCCCTTCCAGACAGTAGTTGGGAACTTTTCCCCCGTATTCGGCAATGAAATCAGTGGAATTCATAGCAATTACCTGATACCCTCCGGGTGGGATTGTAGAGTCTGACGGGAAACCTGCTAAAAAATCCGTGGCATAGGTGTGATTGAAGCCGGTAGTGGTATTTACCAGATTATAGTAATCGATAATATCCGCTAGATAATAGTTATCAAGAGAGATCGCCCCCTCGGTAGGATTGAAAATTTCAATGAACTCGCCTGTGCTGGGCGTTACACATACTTCACTTAAAAGAAGATGATCCGCGATTGATCTATTCCCCCGGACGGGAGCGGACTCAATCCTCGTTCCACTTATAATAGGTAAGTTCGTCATTAACAACAATAGAATCAATCCAAGGCAAATGGTCCTTAGGAGTGAGTATTTTTCATTCGTTTTTTTAGCACTATCCATAATTTCACCTTATCTATCCAATATCGGAAAGATGAAAAAGCATTGTCAGTAAACAATACGGAGAAGATTATGGTGCTTTATATAATATTGGGGTCAATTTCACATATATCTAATAAAAAAAAAAGAAAAGTCGGGGCAGTGAAATCCAAGCTGCCCCTTATACTAAAGACGGCATGGATTGTTTATACTTTCTTCATTCTTCCGATCACGGGCTCATAAATAAGCCCCTTGTTAAGAAGGCGCCCCATGGTCTCTTCAAGGCTGTCGCGGGGTATTTTCTTCGTTTCTGAGATTCCGAGAATATCGTCCCATAAAGCTCCGTCGCCCCCTGCATCCCCCGAGTCCACCTCTTCGATGATGTCCAGCACGATTTTGTCCAGTTCTTCGTCCGAAAACTCTGTGGAGTCCTCGCTCCCTTGCGGTTTTGTTTCACTTTCGAACGAGGTTAGGTATTCCCCATTTATCTCCCGGGAAGGAGTTGGTGTAAACTCCTCGCTCTGTTTCTCTCTCAATACTGTTGTCAATGCCGATACCATGTTCCTGAAGTACATGTCGGTGTCGACACTGCCGTAGTGCTCAATAGCGAGGATGGCTCCTTCCGCCACCGCGGGAGTGAATCCAAGTTTGATGAGTTCATCCGCTTCCGGCTTTGTCATTTTCTCCGCTTCGATATATGCCTCGATCCTCTCTTTTGTGGACTTTCCGGTACGGACGCACCAGTAATCGCGGAGGTTCTCATCGACCTCCTTAATGAGTTCGGGATTGACCGATACGAAGAATCCGCCGTCCTCGGGCTCGAACGACCGGACCTTCCCAACCACTGCCACGTATGCAGGGAAGGAAATGTCGGCCAAAACTGCTGTGGCTGCAGGGTTATACTGACCCGCGGAAAGGTAGAAGTGCCCCGTTGTATCCGATACCTTTGCTCTGAAGAACGGCTCATCCGGGGAACCGAGGTTCTCAACGTCAGTCAGGACACCCACGATGAAAACCCGGTTTATCTTGGCGCCAAGGGGACTTATCACATAGTTTGGGGAGTATTCTCCCTCACCTTCCACCTTCACGGCGGATCTGTTGAATTCATCTGCAAATATCCGATATGCCATCTCTCGGGGGTTGCTCATCTATCACACCCCCAGTTCCTCTAGGAATTCGGCTACTTCCGACCTCGGGTCCATCTTCGAGAACTCGAAGCTGTTGGCGATCATCATTATCCCGTACTCGTCGTTGGTTACATTTCCTTTCACCGTGACAGGTTTTGCTACCAGCAGATCGAAAATATCGTCGCTTATCATCTCGGGATTGTTGATGTTTTCCTTCACGATATCAATGGCCCGTTCAAGAGAAATGTTCAGTATCTTCTCAGTTAGATCTCGCCCTATGATGAGGTGCAGTGCCCCGGTACCGTCGTCAAGCACAGCTTTGATCCTGAGGTCGGGCTCGCCCTCCACCTTCTTGTGGATGGCACAGGTTCCCTTGGAAAGAACGCGTCTGCAGATAGGACAGCGCCATATGAGCCCGCTTCCTCTCTTGATGTCGAGGATGGCCCCGTCCACCTTAATATTGAGAGCCCCGTCAGATGCGATGAGGCTGCCAATGGACCTCATGTTCTCTTCGGAAATGATGGAGGTGGGCGGAAGCTCGGAGCTGTCCAGTTTAATCACTTTCGTGTTTTCACCGAAGGTGAGCTGCGGTCCTCTCCACTGTCGGATGTATGCACCTTCGATTCGGATGACATCGTTGGCTTTGAGATCGAAATCCTCCCAGGCCGAAAACGAACATGTTCCCGTCTCATCACCGCACAATCCTGAGAAAACGGACTTGGTTCCACCGGCCGCATTCACCGTTCTTTGCTCCACTTCAAGGATCCTTACCTTTGTGATCAAATATTCCTGGCCTTCTTTGAAATCATTGACCTTGAACTCCTTCGGGGTTATACCCAGTTCTTCTTCGTCGCTCAATCGTTTGATCTCGGTCCTTTCGTTGAAGGCCAATTGGATTCGGCCCCCCCAGCTTTTAGTATAAGCGTTGTTTATCTCAACTACCTCACCTAAGCCAAAATTGAATTCATCCCAAGCGCTGAACTGTACGGTCCCCGTGGAATCCCCCAGGACACCTCCAAGGACAGTTCTTTCTTCGCCCTTGACTGTCACCTTACGATCCCGGAGACTTAGTATCTTGCCTTTCACGTTGATATTGCTCATTCGGTCTTCAAGCTCGTGAATGGCAAGGTCGCGGCTCATCTGCTGCGGAATCGCTCCCACGGCATCGGCCGGTACTTTCTCTATGCTGACGCGGTTGCCGAAATTCACCTGCACCCTACCGCCAAACTCGCCCCGCACATAGGCATTTTTTATTAGTACGGTATCACCTTTTTGAAGTTCCACTTCCTGCCACGAGGTGAAGGGAAGTACTCCGGAAGAATCACCCATCAATCCATAATAGATGGTTTTTTCACCCCCGTCCATGGTTATGGTCTTGGGATTGATCGAGAGCACTCTCACCCGGAGATCCACCGAAGGCTCATTGTCCGTCAGTTCCATCAAGGGACGCGGGGCTCCCAATTTTGAGATGTCGCCGCCAAAATTCTTCACGATCGCCTTTTTTGCACTGGGAATATCTATCATGAATTTCTCAGTGTATTCTACTAGTTTTTCTTGGATCGTTTCACGATCCGCTTTTCCTTCGAGCACCCTTTCGATTTCATTAACGTGGGATGCGTATCTGTTTTGTTCATTACTCATTTCAAAACCTCAGTTTTCTTTTTCCCGGCGTTCTTTTTCTGCCGCAAATTATCGGTTTTTGCCGGGTGGAACGAGTAATACACTTATCTATATATATACCTTTACGGGGGAGGGGGGTGAGTGAAAGTAAAACTTAAATAGAATAATTTTAAGATGAAAAAATACCAAAATATGGGGTAAAATAACGACTTTTCTTAACCTGATTCAGTGCAGGAGTTATCCAAATAATTGTGAAATTGCCCTGAACAGTTTTACATCGATACAAATAATTCAAATAATATGACTAATAATCAGTGATCGATCTTAATCGGAATAGATGATTGTCCAGGTGTTTTGGATGAAGCATCGAAAAGTCGTTATAATCCTCCTCCTAGTCCTCCTTAATTCTCTTGTTGGAATCCAATTGAGCAGGAATCCTTTAAGAGAAAAAGCGATTAAGGCTCGCTTTTTGGATTTTGGTTCTCATGGACTGAATACGCAGGATAATGGTCGAAGCCTTTTGGAAACTGATGATTTGGGTGGTTCATGGTTTGACGATTTCGTGAATTCGTCAGCACTGGAAAGGATGGATAACGTATCCCAATATGACAATGGTATTATGCTGATGGGAAATCGTTCAAGGGAATCATGGCATTATAATGGTTGGTTGAACCGAACTGTGATTGAGATTGACAATCCATCGGGACAATATCTATCGGGATATCAGGTGGATTTGTCTGTTCCGTTCATCCCTGGTATGCAGTCTGATTTTGATGACCTGCGTTTCACCTACCTGAATGAAAACGACGGGACGGAAGTTCCTCTTCCGCATTGGGTGCAGGAATACTCCAATTCTATTTGTTCTAAAATTTGGATAAATATTACAGAGATTCATGCAGATACGAGTACCACGCTGTTTATGTATTATGGGAATGATGAAGCTTTGAATACCAGCAACGGAGATTCAACATTCTTATTCTTCGATGATTTTTCAGGTCCGAGCATCGACCTTAACAAATGGATCGAACCCCACACGGGAAGTCAGGCGTCATATTCCATTGATGATGGGAATCTGTTCCTTGAGGTTTCCAACGTCTGGGTTGATGCAGAGAACTGTTTTAAGAAAACTCCCGTGAATCTGGATGATCGGATTGTTGAGTCAAGGCAAAAGATGGAGGAAGGCGGAACGAAATCCGGAAACGCGATTACCAGTTGTTTGGGTCTGGGGATGGGTGAAACAAATTTAAGTTGGTCCAGGCTATATGGCCGGTCTAACAAGGAAAACACATGGCTGAAATACACATCATCCGATTTCCCGGAAGGTACAATGTGGGATCAGAGCACCTGGGATGGTGGTATCACACCCTATCATATACTTGGATTGGCAAAGGATGGAGATGAGATCGGTTTATTTGAAGATTCAAAATTAATTACGGTTTATGAAGATACTGGTATAACAGAAGATGAGTATAAATTATGGATAAACAATAAAGTCTACGGATATGCCGGTAACGGTTTTGGAAGGATGTGGACGGATTGGTTTCGCATCCGTAATCATATCACACCCGAACCTGTCTTACATTTTCTCCCAAATGAGGGTTCAGTTCGTTCAAAATCGATAAGCCTTCCTCAATCCATGTCGTGGGAAATATTGTCACTGGATAAATCAGAACCCGTAAATACGAACCTCTGCATCACTGTAGTAGACGCGGATACCAATACCGCCGTGGCCGGATATGATAAACTGCCCGATGAAATCATAGACCTGTCGGGTCTAAATTCTCTGGGTATAACAAATATCAGTTTGCTTGGAATTTTCTCCGGTAATGGCAGTGCAACACCGCTGCTGGAATCCTGGGGAGTGGAATGGGTCGCCCAAAATGCATGGCGGGACAGTTTTACCGGAAATGGAAAGCTCGTCATTGCCAACAATGTGAAAATATCAAACGAGATACAACCAATTGTATTAGATAAGATCGGATTCATCCGATCGGAATTGATCTTTCGCCCGGAGAACATGGTATGGAACGGTCTTTACATGCATCTATCACTTCCGAAATATACAACTCTTGACATCCTGGTAAATAGTGGAGTAACCGATGAAATTCTGATGGCCGATTCCGGTAGCGACGGGGATCTGTATCTCGACCTTTCATCCATTGATTCATTGGCGAACAGTGCCGTATATCTACAGGCAAATTTAATTTCAGCATCCGGGCAGAGTCCCGTTCTTTACGATTGGGGAATTCGATATTCCGTGGATTCCGCGGAGCCTGTGGCCGTGGCAGGCAATGATCTCGTCATCGATCAGAACGATATTGTATATTTCAATGGAAGTGCCAGTTATGATAACGTGGGCCTAATCAATTATACCTGGTCGTTTTTATACGGCCTGGACGTAATAAATTTATATGGGATGAACGCGGAATTCTGCTTTAAGGATGCAGGCCTATTTCCGGTAACATTGATGGTTTCAGATGCAGCTGGATATCCGGGAGCAGATGAGATTCTCGTAACGGTTCGGGATTCGACCCCTCCATTGGCCAAGGCTGGCACCGATATGATCGTGCATCAATACACTTATTTTATTTTCAACGGATCGGCCAGTTCTGACAATATGGGGATAATGAACTTTTCGTGGTCATTCGAATATGATGACGAAGTAATTAATCTCTATGGTGAAGAAACATCCTTCTATTTTGTCGCTCCCGGAATTTACGTGATAACTCTCGAGCTTTTTGATTTCAATGACAACCGGGCTGAGGATTCATTCGTAGTTCACGTTCAGGATAAAATAAAGCCCACTGCAATGGCTGGAGATGATATGGTAACGAATGAGGGGGAACTGATAATCCTGAACGGAAACGGTAGTACGGATAATGACGGTATAGAGAATTATTCCTGGTTCTTTGTTGATAATGGTGATTTTGTCGTGTTGTACGGTCAAAATGTTTCACATGTATTCTCGACTACGGGCGAATATCTCGTGACCCTAGTGGTTAGAGATTCGGATAAGAATCTCGACACTGACAATATGACGGTATTCGTAGGGCAAAACAATGAAACATCGGCAGAGGAAGAAACCGATACGGATGGTGACGGCTACAGCAACACCTATGAGAATGCATCCGGCAGCGATCCTTATGATCCAAAGTCAATCCCATTGGACTGGGATGGGGATGGGGTTCGGAACGAATGGGATGCCTATCCACGGGACCCGTCAAGGTGGTTGAAGGAGGATGGAGGGATGAATTATCTCAATATTACCATCTATCTGGGTCTCGGTTTGATACTTTTCCTTATCTGTTTTATTGGCTATACCAGAATCAGCCAGAAAAATATATTCAATCATCGGACAAGGGTTAATATATGTTCATATATCCAGGAGCATCCCGGTCTTTATTTCCGTGAATTATCCAGGCGGATGAATATTAATTCCAGTACACTTCATCATCATATCAGGAAGTTGGAAGAAGCCAATGTAATAAACGCAATTTCCGACGGGTATTTATTGAGATATTATTTTGGAAAACCAGGTGATGATTTTCCATCGCTTACTCCAGCGCAGGAAAAGATGATCAGTCTAATATCTAATAATTCTGGAATAACCTACAAACAGTTGATCGATAGGACGAATCTTTCCTATCCGACGATATCGTATCATGTAAGCTCGCTTGTAGACCGTGGAGTGATCACGAAAGTCAAAAACGAAGGATTGATCCATCTATATGTTAATAAAATTGATTTTTAATATTTTTTTCCCCTGGACCAAAACAGCGCCGTGAGTCCAACGGCCTACCAGCGTTTGATGGCAGATTTCTCATTGTGAAACTGTATTCTTAAACATGACTGGACATGGTTATTTCGAATGTTGTTTTAGAAACCATATATACTGATACGCAGGTTAAGGGTATAAGCGAGACATTTTCTTCACGACCAAGGGGTAAATGCCCGGCACTGGGGAGTGTGAGATATGGAAAAGGAATTGCAGAAAAAATTTCAAAAGAATGCCGTTAAACCGATCCCTGCCCACCGTAAGCTTCATTTCAATGGTAACAGAAGAGCAATATTCAATTATATCTGGGAGAACCCCGGTGCGCATTATTCAAGGATAAAAAGAGAGACCGGCCTTGGCTCGGGAGTAATAACCCATCATATCCGTGAACTTGAAAAAAAAGGGCTGATTCAATCGCATTGCGGTAAATACCCGAAACGGTTCTATCCTCATGGAATGACAATCAGCTGTGAACCCCTCAGTGTAAAACAGATGGAGGTTGTGGAAGTAATTTCAAGGAGGAAAAATATCTCCGCGAATGAAATCGCCATGGAATTGGGCAAGACCCGTCAGGCTGTTATTTATCATTTGAAGAACCTTTCCAATCTTGGTGTCATAAGATCGAAAGTGAATAAGAGGAAAATGCTTTGGTATACTATTGGTCGGTGAATTTCACGGGCCGAAAAGACCGACGTCACAAAAATCAATTTTTTTTTAACTATAAATTTTTAGAATCCAATATTATCTCAATAATGTCCGAATGAAATATGTCATATTTTGAATCTTGTTACATAATGTTTATAAGCCTACAAGTATTAATTTTACTGTTAAACCGGATTCCCAATGTGGAACTAACCATGAATCATGGCCAGATCGAATGATGTCGTCCCCAAAATGTGAATGGTTGTGTTCCACTGCATTTTTTTGGAAATCCTGGATACAATAGTCGGTGTACATATGGCTGTTGAAAATGATGAAAATAGGTCTTTCAACCCGTCCCCCGGTATATCCAAGCCGGTTATAAAAAGGGTGGTGGTCTTGAGTCTTATTTTCTTATTTGTACTTCAAGCAGGTTGGGGATTTCAGCTGTTAATAAATCCAGATCCGGTTTTACTGAATCCTTATGAGGTCGGGGGAAAAATCCATGGAACAACCGACCCTTACCGGACGAGGGGAATCCAGATAGAATCCGACGGTCTGGGTGGATCATGGTACGACGATCTCGATGATAATTCCGGAATGGAGCGGGTGGAGAATTGTTCATTTGTAGATGGTGGGGTCCGGTTGGAAGAGGTGTTTCTTGTCGATACGTGGTATCATGATGATTGGCCGAACCGAATGGAGATAAAAGTTGCGAATTCCGGCGAAGTGGATCTTTTGGGTTATCAGATAAATCTCCAAGTACCTTATCTTGATGAAATGGATCTTAATTTTTCTGATATCAGATTTACCTGTTATGATGATTTTAATGGCATTGAAACAGGGATTCCCTACTGGATCGAGGATCATGATTCCGGTGAAAGTGCCAATGTATGGATAAATGTTACCAACATTCCCGCAAGAGGGGAATGCTCCGTATTCATGTATTACGGCAATCCAAATGCCCTGGATGAAAGTGACGGCGATGGAACATTCGTTTTTTTCGATGATTTTAATGGAGTTTCTCTTGATCTGAGCAAATGGGATAATCCTTCACCGGGTGGTACGAGAACCTATTCAGTGGGCGGTGGTGATCTATATTTTTATATTTACGATGTTTGGAAAACCGGGATGAATTGTACAATGAAAGACCAATTGGATATAGATGGTCATTTGATAGAAGCGAGACAGAGAATGCAGAAGGGTGGAGCCCTCAGAGATAATAATAACAAGGGTACAATTGGAATAGGAATTGAAAATCCATGGGGGGATCACTGGTGGAGATATTATGGAAGGAGCAAAAAGGATGATGCATGGCTGAGATATTCTTTCCATTACGATAACACAATCTGGAAAGAGGGCTCCTGGGATGGGGCCGATACCGACTACCACATTCTCGGATTAGGAAAGCACGACGATACCGTGTTCTTGTATGAAGATTCAGTTGAATTGACTATGATCCAAGATGAGAATATAACCGATGACCGATATAAAACAAGTATAGTCAATGTTGTGAATGGATATGATGGCGGAGGATGGGGTAAATTATGGACCGACTGGTATCGTATACGCCGACAGGTTTTCCCCGAACCTACGGTTCACTTGAAAACAGTTTCCGGTGTAGCAGAATCCTTCTCCATCGACCTCCCTGAATCCATGAATTGGGACACGCTTTCCTTGATGAAGGAAGAGAACGGTAATTCCTATATCCGGGTGAATATAATGAATCCTGCCACGAACAAAACAATCGCGGGTCATGGTAATCTGGAAATGGAAAATGTGGATATCTCCGGATTGAATTTTCTTGGAGTAAACTCCATTAGACTGCAGGCGGTCTTTACAGGGATCGACTCGATCGACAGCGTGTCAAACCTGACAAGAAGTGACTTGCCCGAAAATGAAATAGATACTCCGTTTCTGTATTCTTGGGGCGTTGAATGGGTCGCTGATAATGCGTGGAGGGATAGTTTTATCGGTGATGGCAAATTGGTCGGCGATGTAAATATATCCGGAGGTCAGCTTAAGTTGAGAGATGATCAATTATTATTGGAAGCGGGTCTGGTGGGATTATGGAATTTCGATGAAGGTGCTGGAAACACGGCATATGATACCAGCGGTAACAATAATAATGGAACCCTTAACAACATGGACAACAGTGATTGGATAAACGGGAGAGTGGGAACAGCATTGGATTTCGATGGCAATAATGATTATGTTGGTTGCGGGAATGATGCCAGTTTGAGTTTCGGGACGGGTAATTTTGCCCTTGAAGTTTGGATGAAAACAAACACTTTCATTCCCACGGGTAATTTTAGTGGAATTATTTCAAAGTTTAATCGCCCCTCCCATTCAGGGCCTTGGATACAGCTAGATGAGAATGAATATATTATTTTTGGATGGACCGATATAATTCCCATTCAAGGAGACACGAAGGTAAATGATGGGAAATGGCACCATATTGTGGCTCAAAGAACCGGGACGACATCGGCCGAATTATACCTTAATGGAATTTTACATAAATCAAACGTTACCGCACCGTCACGCAGTTCAGATTCATCTGCTAATTTAGACATAGGTCGTCTCATTCATGAAAGCAGATATTTCGATGGCCACATCGACGAAGTCCGGCTCTATAACCGCGCGTTGACCTCAGAAGAAATCCTACAGCATAATTCCCGATATTACAACAATCCCACCTTCCGTTCCGAAACGATAACACTACCAGAAGGTACTGGATGGGATACATTCCGGGCCCATCGCTCGGTCCCCGAAAATACATACCTGAATATCTCGATACACGACGCGGAATCCGGTAAGGTTCTGGTTCGGAATACGGAAAATACGAATAATCTGTTTCTCAATTTATCTGATATTAATCCGAATGAACATAAAACGATCTACCTTCAGGCATATTTTCAATCCAATGAAACGGAAACGCCAATACTGTACGATTGGGGGGTCCAGGCCACAAATAATTCAATGTGGCCCGTGGCCGTGGCGGGGAAAGATATTGCCATCGAGCCGCATGAGATAGTCTATTTTAATGGTAGCGGCAGTTATGACGATAAAGGCATTGTCAACTACAGCTGGTCATTTTCATACGGGGGTAGAATAATAAATTTGTTTGGTGAGAAAGTCGAGTTCCGCTTCGATGAAGTGGGTTCATATCTGGTACAATTGAACGTATCCGATGCTGATGGTTTGTGGGGAATCGATGAGTTGCTCTTAACGGTTGGTGATGCGGTCCCCCCCGTGTCCGATCCCGGTCCTGACATGATCATAGACCAGTTCACTTCCGTTTTGCTGGACGGCTCGGGAAGCTCAGACAACGTTGGAATTGTCAACTTCACGTGGTCATTCGAATATGGGGGTGGAGTTATACTTCTGTACGGTGAGAATGTACGCTTTAAATTTTCTTTACCGGGTGTTTATGTAATAACCTTGAGGGCAGTGGATTTCCATGAGAACTGGGCTGAAAATTCCTCAACCATCGAAGTTCGAGATATAATCAAACCAACCGCAAGGGCCGGTCGGGATATCGTGGTTTTGAGGGGTGAGCCAATTTTCCTTAACGGAAACGGAAGCTCGGACAACGTAGGAATAGTAAATTATTCATGGGATTTCCTTTATGATGGTGAACCGATAGTTTTGGATGATGAAAATACAACTTTTGTTTTCGATATTTCTGGAAATTATAACATAAGGCTCGTGGTCCGCGATGGGGAAGGGAATGTAGGCATCGATAATCTGACCGTATTTGTAATGGAGGATGATGAAGAACCAGAGGAGAACAATGAAGAACCGGAGAAAAATGAGACAGATTCCGATGGAGACGGGTGGAATGATACCGCGGAGGTGGAATCGGGAAGCGATCCTTACGATAATCGATCGACGCCCCTTGACTGGGATGGGGATGGTGTTCCAAACGAACGGGACGCATACCCCCGCGATTCAGGTCGATGGACAAAGGGTAAAGAAGTCAAAAGACTGAAGATTGCCGTTTATTTCGGCCTTGGTGTTATCGTTCTATTGATCTGTTTTATTGGGTATACCCGGATCAGCAAACAAAATATATTTCAGAATGGAAAACGGGAGAAAATATGTTCTTATATCCAGCAAAACCCAGGGCTGCATTTCCGTGAAATATCAAGACGAATGAATATCAATTCCGGTACGCTGTATCACCACATGCGGAAACTCGAGGATGCGAAAATGATAAACCCGATTTCAGACGGGTATTATATGCGGTATTACTACGGGAACCAGAACTTGAAACATAACTCGGTTACCCCGATGCAGGAAAAACTTCTCAAGATTATCGGGCAAAATTCGGGAATCACTTACAAGCAATTGGGTCAAAAGTTGAACCTTTCATACCCCACAATCTCTTATCATGTTACCGCACTTTCCGACAGCGGACTGGTTATGAAAGTGAAAGAGAACGGATTGATCCACCTTTACATAGCTGAATCCTGAGCTATAAACTCCGGTACTCCTTGATCCTCTCTTCCGTTTCATCAAGAAAATCTGTCACATCGATACTATCCTCTCTTGCAAGGATCAGAAGCCGTATCTCCGGGATCACATCCATTTCCTTCAACCCGTTCATCCGGCGTATAACATCGCGCTTCTCATACCCGCCAGTTTTCATTATATGTTCCAGTATTCTATCGAAGAGCGACTTTTCCCTTGGAATATCCTTCGTTTTTTCCCGAGTTTTCTCGCCGGGGCCCCCTTCCTCGAGATTACTTTCATCGGGGGTTTTAATTTCCAGAACAAGCTGATCCACCTCTTCGAAGCTTGGCTTGAACAGGGGCGGAATCTCGATATTTTCCATGGTGAAGGTCGGCAGGAACCCCCCGTCTTTCTCAGAGACGTACTCACCGCTGACAGCTCGTTCCACGATTATCTTGGATTGTGCCAGGGTGAACCACCTCAGCTCCATGGAGAGTGTTATCTCCATTTCCATCCGGTTTAAAGGACGGACTCCCTTTTTGTGGTAGAGAAACGCTATGGTCTGCTTCAGCGGGTCCATTAATATTCTCCAAATTTTAAAAATTCAGAAAGAAATTACCTGATTATGGATTCAAGTTTTAAAATAGCTCCCGCGGCGCCTATCCCCTGGAGTGCCGAGAGGTCCTCGGGAGTTACGTTTCCGGCGGCGTATGTCCGAAATCCTGCGCTGATGATCTTCTTTATAAGTTGTATATTTATTTCACCCTCATCCTCCATGCGCCCGAAATCGGCCACGATCATCTCTTTTATGCCGATGGCCCGCACCTTGGCTACCAGTTCACTTACTCCCATTCCGGATATGTCCCTCGATGGAGACATTATACCGTCGTGATAATCCAGTTCGAATACTACGTTTGGCGTTAGCTCGAAACAGTCCAGAAGAGTATTCATATCGCTGATGCTCTTGGTCCCAAGAATGATATTTCTGACTCCCATCATTATGGGGTCGTATATTTCCTCGCTGCAGAAGAAGCCACCGTCATACCACACCTCCATTTTCTCGGAAACATCTCTTGCGCATCCCAACTGAGTTTTACCCTTTGTGATGCTGTCCAGGTCCACCATGTGAACACAGTCGTAGCCTTCCTCCATGCGGTTTATAAGCAGAGATAAGGGTATCTCTATATTATTTTTCTTTAAAATATGATAGCTCCCCTCTCGAGTCACAACCAATCGTCCCGCGAGAATACTCAGAGAAGGTATTATCTTGAGATCGAACCGCTTTGTTAATGGAGTTACCTCGAATGGAATTGAGGAAGAAATAATACCACCCTCTTCTGGGGTCAATCTCCATTTACAAGGGAGCCATTACCACTACGTCTTTCACGGCGTTAATCTTGTTGAAGGGAAGAACCAGTCTCTCCATGTTGTCAACTTTGAACTTGTTGAGGTCCAGGTGTTCGGTGGGAGCAACGAGCACGTGTTTCACCGCACCGTTGCCGGTATCGATAACGAAATTGTCGATGATTCCCAGAATATCTCCCGTCGCACTCATTATGGTCTTTCCCCTGAGATCCGTAACGAATTTATTATTTTCTTCTATCATGTTTTGACCACCAGTATATATCCGCATTAATGTGATTTTCTGATCTAACCGTAACCGTAGGGGTGCACATCAACATCCCCGGAAGTTACCCTGCCACTAAGCCGTTTATTAATAGTATTATAATATTTAATTGTTTCTTTACTGATTGAGGGCTTGAGCCTCAGTAAGGCATTTTGGAAATGATTTGCCCCCACAACGCTGGCACTCGGATCCTCCCGGAACGCCTCGATGGCCGCTTCCTGGCAGAGCCCTTCTATATCGGCTCCCGAAAAGTTCTTTGTATTTTCGGCTAGATATGAAAGATCCACATCTGATGCCAGGGGAATTCTCTTTGTATGTATTCCAAGTATCGAAAACCTTTCATCCTTGTCGGGAGGGGGTACGTATATCAGGCGGTCGAAACGTCCCTTTCTCAAGAAGGCCTCATCCATGACCTCAGGTCTGTTCGTGGCACCTATCACTATTACGTTTTCATATTTTTCGATCCCGTCGATAAGGGTGAGAAGCTGATTGGTAAGGTTCTCCAATCCATGCTGTTTCCCGGAGCCTGTGTCTCTCGACCTCGTTACAGAATCCACCTCGTCGAAGAATATTATACACGGCGAGACCTGTCTCCCCCTTTTGAATATGTCCCGAAGCCTCTTCTCCGCCTCCCCCACGTACCGGGAGAGTATCTCGGGGCCTTTTACCGGGATGAAGGCCGAACCGGCTTGATTCGCCACAGCCCTGGCCAGCAGTGTCTTGCCTGACCCGGGTGGACCGTAGAGTAGAACTCCGTTGGGAGTCCGTATCCCCAATCTCCTGAAATCGGCTCGGTGACTGAAAGGTTTTTCCACGCATTCGGATATGTCCCTCTTGACCTTTTCCAATCCTCCGATGTCCTGGAACGTACATTCCGGTATCCTGACCGTGATTTCGCGAAGTGCGCTGGGCATTATTTTTTTTACTGCGCTGCGAAAATCCTGCATGCCCACGTTGAGATTGAGAAGTCCGTCAATGGGAACATCCCCGAGATGGGCCTTTCCATCGATATGTCTCTTGATTGCCGATAGGGCCGCCTCCCGGCATAGTGCCTGGAGATCCGCACCTACATATCCCGTGGTCTGGTAAATGATGGAATCGAGATCCACGGTGTCGTCAAGGGGCATTCCCCGCGTATGGATGGTCAATATCTCCCCTCTTCCCTTTTCGTCCGGGGCAGGTAGCTCGATCTCCCTGTCGAACCTTCCGGGTCTTCTCAGAGCTTCCTCTATGGCGTCAGGTCGGTTTGTGGTTCCAATGACAACTACGTTACAATCCTCCGGAAGCGAGTCCATTGACGTGAGGAGCTGGGCCACTATCCTCTTTTCCACATCTCCCGAAGAACCATCTCTCCGGGGTGCGATGGAATCGATCTCATCTATGAATATTATGGAGGGTGCGCCCTTTACAGCCTCGGAAAAAACGTCCCGCAGGTTCTTCTCGCTCTTACCATAGAGCCTGTCCATTATCTCCGGGCCGCGAATGGTGAATATATTTGCCCCGGTTTCCTGTGCCAGAGCCTTGCTTATCAGGGTTTTTCCGGTACCGGGCGGCCCGTACAATAATAATCCTTTGGGAGGAGTAATGCCCATCGTGCTGAAAATCTGTGGTCGATTAAGCGGCAGCTCGACCATTTCCCTTATTCCGGCCAGCTGGTTTGCAAGCCCCCCTATGTCCTCGTATCCAACCTTTTTTCCCATATCTATGATTTCATCGCCCTGTCGGGGAAGAACCAGTTCGATATTTGTATTATTATCTATCCTTACGATCCCCTTCGGTTTGACATGCTCAACTCTGAACGGGAGTCCCCCGCCAGTGATGGCGATACCGTGAACGGTCAGTACATCACCCTTGCTCAATGGTCTCTTGAAGAGTTTTTTTCCGATAAATCCGGCAAGGTCGAGGGAGAGTATGGTTTCAGCCCTTTCCTTTGCCGTCCAGGGTGAAAGTGTACAGCTTATACAGACATGGGCCCGCACCTTTTCCACCAATACCTTCCCTCCGATACTGACATTACAGTTTCTTCTGGTTTCCCTGTTCAACCGTATCTGTCCATCATCACCCTTCCCATTGCCGGGAAAGACTATTCCGCATGACGGACGGTCCCCCTCAATGGATATAATGTCGCCGGGCGATAATCCCATTTTCTTGAGCGAACGGGGTGTAAGCCAGACTTTGTTTGCCCCCAGATCTTCCGTCACGGCCTCTTTGACGATAAAAACATTGGACATCCATCCACAACCCGGGCAGCTCCCTTGAATAAAAATTATAATAATTCATCCACTTCTCTTTCGAGAGATTTCATTTCGCTTTCTTCCAGAATCGATGGCCCCGCCGAAAGGATGATTATATTTTCACGGACAGAGGCAAGATCCTTCAGTGTCTGAACGAGATTGAAGACACCATCGAAATCATTGTGACTGACCAGATAATCCAATCCATCCATGACCAGGACTCCGCCTTGAGAATTATTTAAGAAAGCCTCGCTTTGCTTTTTGATCGCATCCAGCTGGTTCGGCCTGAGGTTCGTTTCGCCTGGCATCTTCGTAAGCCATATGTGGGATGCGGAATCGAGCTTGTATTTTCGGGTAACCTTCCTGGGGTGGTCCCTGGTGATGAAGAATCCCTTTCGGCCTGCTTCTATGGCTTCACAGAGATGAGCGAATGCCTTCTCTGCATCATCGTTCTTAAGAAGATAGGTAAATCCGTCTTCCAGGCTGATGCCGTCCCCGGCATCAGTATCCCCCCCCCCACCTTCTCCGCCCCACGTGTCGTATTCCGACCAGTTAACAGAACCAGCTTCGGTCATCTCTTCGCTGCTGTCCGCTTCTTTTTCAACTTGGGGCTCGGGGGATTCTACCTTCGGGATCAGGGCTTTTTCCTCACTGAAGATCTTTTCGTGTTCTTCCGCGGAGATGTCGAGAATGTCCCGTAATTCGGCCAGCATCTCCTCTTCATCTTCGGAGATAATTCCGTCCTTCAGAGCTCTCTTGACAGCTTTCCTGTATTTGTCTTCGTTTTCCTTTTTTTTATCGGTTGATGGCTGGGCCTGATTGACCTGACCCTGCGGCGGTCCGAAATAACCGGGGGCCATTCCTGGTCTCTGTGGATACTGCATGGGTGCCCCGTATCCGGGCATTTGCATATACCCGGGAGGCATTTGACCCGGACTCATGCCGCCCTCTGCGATGTATGGTACCTTTTCCTCGATGCGTTTCTTGGCTTTTCCAGCTTTTTTTATAGCTTCTTTAAACTTGTATTGTTTTGCAAGGTTTGTTGCTTCATCCAGCATTTCCGCGCATTCCGGCAGCTCGACATTCGCTATTTTCTTTGCCTTTTTAATTAGGCTTCGTCCCACGTTGATGTTTCGAACCGTCAATTGATATTCTATTTTGTCCACGTTGAGAACTTCCAGAGCCTCCCTGCATTTCCACTGTACGTGGTCGTGCCGGTCGCTGAGTCCGGCTATCAGATACGGTATTGACTCGTAAACGGATAGCGGCGCAGGTTTCCCGATGTTCATTATGATCTGCGCCATTCGCCACCTTACATGGTGGTATTCATCATCCATGGCATCGATGATATTGTTGATGTAGTCTTTGTATATGTCAACATTCAGTTCGCTGATGACATTGAGTGCATCCGATACGGTTTGGCGCACGTCCAGGTTCTTGTCGTTTGCAAGATGATCGATAAGAACCGGTATTACCGACGGTATATATTCTGGAAAAAAAGGAAATAATTGACCCAGGGCTGCCGCGCAGTGGAACCGAATGTATTTTCGAGGATCCTCCATCCTGTAGGTGAGCTGAGGGATCATATAATGAGGGTCTTTTTTCCCAACTTCCACAATGAACTTTGTGATATGTTCGCGCAGCTGCTTCTTATCAATATCGAGGGCATCCATTAAGGCTGGAAAAAGAAATTTGATATTCTGGGTCAGCATGAATAAAATCTTTCTTACCGTCTCGATCAGATTCCTATCCTTGTCCAGGAAGGCGGTGGTTACGGAGGGTACCACTGCATTGGGGAGTACCACACCTACCATGGTCAGTGTCTGGATCGCACAGTGTTTCATGTCCTCCTCTTTTTTCTTCAGCGGTTTGATCCAGAACTGAAAACGATACGAGTCAACAAGCGCCTTGTATACTAGAGGTATCGCTTCTTTTGTTACATATGCAGGAGCTACGCGACCCAACTGTCCTATGGCCTTGATGGAAGCCGCATAAAGGAGATGAAGGCCATCAACCGGGTGTTCCGGGTGGTATATGGGGTATTTCAAAGTACGGACCATCTGATTCAGGCACTTGGCCCCGATATCGGGGAATTTCTCTGAGATGTTCCCCATGGCCCACATCACGTTTGCGTATGGCTCCCAATTCAATTCTTCGTCGGAATGATCCTTTGTGAAAACCTTGTTCAGGATATCAATAAGCCGACCGGCCTCGCTTCCAATGGCCTTTGCCTGGAGTTTGGAGAACTCCAATACCAACTTCGAAGCCGTCATACGAACTTCAGCATCGCTGTCCCTTAATAATGGAATTATATATCTTGCAACGGAAGAAATCTGTGAAGGGCTCCTCCTGCAGTTTGATCGTATCGAATCCATTTTCTTTATCTTGCCAGTGCTGGATGCACCTTTCAGCGTTTCTGCAATAGCTCGTCCCTGGGACATGTCAACACCGGTATTATTATTATTTAGTATCACTTTTTTAAGAAAGGAAGATGAGGATGTAAAGTCCCTCTATAATGAATGGAATTTTCATTTATAATGTTTGCTGTGCAATTATTATTGTACCAACTTCTTTAAACTTGTTGGGTATCTCCTGGCTGCCAAGTCCTCATATATTTCCTTGAAGCCAGTCCATGTTTTAACGTATTTCTCGTTGATGCTGCCGATAACTTTTGCAGGGATCCCTGCTGCGATGCACCTGTCCGGTATCATGGATTTGTTTTTTACCACAGCACCTTCAGCTATTACTGCCCATGTTCCCACATCCGCGTAATCGCTTACCACGGACCCCATACCAATTACGGCGAAATCGTTTATCTTACAATTATGAATAACACTTCCATGGCCAATGGTGACCTTGTTCCCTATGGTGCAGGTCTCCCCGGGCCTGGCGTGGATGACGCAGTTATCTTCAATGCTGCTGCCTCTGCCGATTATAACGGTACCATAATCTCCCCTGATGCGGGCTCCAGGGCCTATATAGCAGTGTTCGCCTACCCTGACGTCGCCTATCACGTCTGCACTTGGGAATATATATGTTGCTTCACCGATATCCGGGAGCTTTCCTTCGAACTCGTATATTGTCATGGCTACCCCGCGGAGCCTATTTATGAGGATACTTAATTATTTTACCCCCACTTTTTCTTTTAGCTCCTGTCTGTGCTGGACGAGGGGCATAAAAGAAAAAGCGGCCCGAATAAGAAAATGCCCCTCGCCCTGCTCGGCAGGAGAATAAAGGAGGTTCCCTGTGTACCTTCGCCACATACATTTCCCTCCATGAACTATAGGGGCCTGCGAGGGTCCGCTAACGTGTCATGTAACCCCAAACCCATATCATATTGGTATAGTAGATTTGAATATTAGCTAATGTGTTCATGATCCCCCACCTTTTGGTTTTCACCAAATACATACCATCTCATGTAGGAAAGGTGTTCATAAGGGAACAAATCAAATCCCTCGATTCCCATGAGCAAAAAACTCCTCTCAACCACTGTTCAGAAGATCACGTTTATTCGAAAAGACTGATAAACAATATCCAATATTTTTGTAACATAGTCATGGCCGACAAGGGCAAAACAATATTCGAAAAGAAAGTTACTTCCTGTATGAATGATGCCTTATTTCTTTCCTTATAACTTTTCGACGTTTGACCTTTTGCCGTTTCATCCCCGGTTTCTCTGTCGGTGAATGCTTCGTCGTTATCATTCCCCCATCCTCCTTCAGTACCGCGTTTCGGTCTAGATTTTCCCCAACAACAAGTTCGACCTCTTTGTTCAGAAATTGTTGATCATCATTTTTATCTTGTTGCGAAGCCATTCTCTTTTTTAAATGTATTCTCCTTATTACGATTATTAATATATAGACAAAAAATATTATAACGATTCCCAATCCAATCATAACCCAGAAAAGAGTATTGTTCATAAAATCAATCATGTCTTCATTATCGCCAATACCATCTCCATCGGAATCTGTCCATTCATCGGGATTATTCGGAAATGCATCCAGTGTCAAACCGGTTGTGGAATCCTTTTCATTTCTTCTAATATTCCAAAGATAGGGATATCCATCACCATCATCATCAAAACTGGCAGCGGGATCCAGAATGAAATCATCTAGATGAAAAAGACCTGTGGTTGAATTGGATGAATTCATACCTTCATTCCACTCATCGGGAACGCCGTCACCATCTGTATCAAGTGAAGCGGCTGGATCAAAGGGTAGATCATCTAATCGTTTTTTTCTGCTAGAAGAATCACTTTGTTGCTTGCCCTCATTACATTCATCGGGATAGCCGTCTCCATCACTGTCCTTTGAAAAAATTGGGTCAAAAGGGAACGCATCTAGATACGTCAAGCCGGTATTGGAGTCGACGGCACTCATACCTTCATTCCACTCATCGGGAACACCGTCTCCATCTGTATCAAGTGAAGCGGCAGGATCAAAGGGAAGATCATCCAATTGCGTCAGGTTTGTTACAGAATCCAATGCACTCATACCTTCATTCCACTCATCCGGAAATCCATCAACATCACTGTCCTTTGAAGCAGCTGGATCTAACGGGAACGCATCCAGATAGGTTAAACCGGTAGGGGATTTGGTAACATCCATGCCCTCATTCCATATATCCGGAATCCCGTCTCCGTCGGTGTCCATGGATGCTGCGGGATCCAGAGGGAAATCATCAAGTCGAAGTGAAGGATCTGATATCGCTATATTTGGATCCACACCGGGATTCAATTCATCCGGAAATCCATCACCATCAGTATCTTTCGAAGCAAGTGGTTCATAGATCAAATCGTCCAATCTAGTTAGTCCTGTTGTCGAATCATCCGGACTCATTCCCTCATTCCACTTATTAGGATATCCATCATTATCGCCATCAAGAGATGCTGCTGGGTCCAAAGGTAATTGATCCTGATTATAATATTGCGAAGAACTATCTTCGTTATGCACGTGATAGTAATCGAAATCAGGATATGAATCACCATCGGTATCCCTGAAGACCTGTTCATAATCAGGAAAATCGTCAAATCTATCAACATAGCCATCGTGATCGCTATCTTTTGAATAAATCTTAACGATATTATGTGATAAGTAGTATCCATTCCGACCGCAAGCGAAAGCCAATTGTTCCCCGTTAGGGGACCAAGATACTTGCGAAAAAGAACCTTCATCGGTATACATATCCTGATATTCATACCCGCTATCTGTGCTGACCATCATTAATTTGCCATAGGTCACATAGGCGATATCTTTGCCATCTGGTGAGATAGAAACGGAATAGATAATATCCGGATTATCGATCGTCTTAATGATTCTCCAATCGAAAGTGTCCCATACTACTATCGATTCATCATATGCCAATGTGACTAACCTTCTACCATCAGCTGTCATAGATAAACTCATTACAGTATTCGAATAATCGGTGGCGATGTTAATCTCATTAAAATTCGTAGTATCCCAAACTACCACTTTCCCCCCGCTGCAACCCGCAACAATTTTACTATTATCTGGATACCATTCGAGAGTATAAATGAATTCTCTGTCAAGTTCGATTTGCTTGATACAATCCCAATTTCTCGTATCGTAAATAAATAATTTATTGTGATTATTATACGCCAGCTTTTTTCCATCTGGAGACCATGCCACATCTTCGATACCATATAACCTATCATCCGTTATTACTATAATGCTATAATCACTTGTATCCCATATCTCCAAACCAAAATAACCACCAACCGCTATTTTTCCCCCATTGGGTGATAAGGCAATATGTGTCGGATAACGACTTGAATTTGAGAAATTGAAGATACGGTCCATACCGTTCATATCATCAGCTTTACAGACATTTACGGTATTATCTGTTGTCGAAAAGGCCAGCGTGCTACCATCTGAGGACCAGCCCAAATCATAGACATAGTCTTCATCTGTCAGGTTTGTAATAAGATGCCAATCATCGGTATCGTATATATTTATCACATCATCGGGATTGCCGTTCATTCCCACGGCCAACCTGTCGTTTCCGGGAGACCACTCAATCGATCTCGGAATTATCATGTCGCTTTCTAGTTGCTGTATATTTTTCCAGTTCCTCGTATCATATATCTCTACATAACCTTGCCAATAATCCGAATCATACCCTAAAGCGAATAAAGTTCCGTCTTGAGACCAATCCATACAATCTATATGTTCCCCCCCACTGGTAAGAGTTTCTTTTAATACCATAGTACCCGCATCGAGGATTTCCACAATACCATCTAAATATTTGACCGCCAACATATCACTATCAGGAGAATAGTCCACTTCCATTATTTTATAGGAATCATGACTGTAATTGGATATCACGGTCCAATCATTTGGATCAATTATTTTGATAATGTCATCAACGAAAACTATAATTTTTTCTCCATCAGAAGACCATTCGAGGTATTTTATCGAATAACGATTGAAGTAATTATTGGAATAAGGATACATCTTATACTTGGTGATACTCCTCCATGAATACGTATCCCATAAAATGATCTCTCCATCTCCAGACCCTGTCGCAATTTTCGAACCATCGGGAGACCAAGAAATTCTCGATACGCCGTCCGAATGACCTACAAGTGTCTGTTGACATTCCCAACTCTCCGTGTCCCAAATTTTCACTCTCCAATCCGAGGAGACAGTGGCCAAATTCATCCCGTCCGGAGACCATTTGAATTCGCTGATAGTCTTCAAATGACCATTCAGGTTCTGAAGACACTTATTATTCTCGAGATCCCATATTTGAATCGTACTGGATATCGGACTATTGTTTGGATCCGAATCATCTCGCCATATATAATAATAGAGCGAGGCTAAATAATCTCCATCAGGAGACCAGTCGATACGATTTGGAATATCAATATCATCTGTAAATATACTTTCAAGAGAATAATATTTCTCATCGCTTCTTGAATTGACTTCGCTCGGCGAGGGCTCGATGATATTAACCGTCGCATTATCATTGTTATAAATCACTGTGGAATTGGTAATGAACAATAATACAGTAAAAAGTAACAACAAGGTCATATATCTCTTCATTTGAATCACGATCAATTCATTTCTTTACTTGTATAATTAGTTTTAGGAGTTATTCCCTTGAATTATCTTCCTTTTTGTCAGACGTTGTGTTAAATGCTTTTGTCAACAATGTAACATAATTGAAGACATATAGTTTATAGACGTATTTCCATTACTTAGATTAAGATTGGAATTATACAATTATGGGCCTGGAATTATAGTCAGGGAATATGAGGTATGTTTGGCCCGTATAATAACTGTCGTCTTCGTCACCGTATGCTCCAATCAGAATGTCGTCATATCCGTTTCCGTCCCAGGTTTCGTTTCGGCGTATACGTAGATCTGACATTTTATACACCAGTAACAATCGTATTCTGGATAGTACTGGGATGCCTTAGCGCATGTGGGACATATCGGAGTCTCTAAGGATTCTACTTGTTCTTCCGAAGCTCTATCAGTTTTTGATTGATCGGAATTAAGCGTCGATACTCTAGTGACTGGACGTGTGTTGACAATTTCCGATCCAGCCTTGACTCCCGTGGATTCCTGCTGTATCATCCCTCCGTGAATCTCCTCTCTACCACCATCCCATTTTTTCTCAACTATCCCTGGCTCATCAATCGCACAACCCTCCGATTTCACCTCATCTTCCCCCTTCTTCCCCCTCGTAATCAATACCACTACCATAATCACTATAAACACAAGGACCACAACCTCAACTCCCATTATCCACCACACCCAGCCGTCTACTTCCTCCACTTTTTTCTCCCGTTCCCACTGGTCCCCATCATATGGAAAAGCATCGTTTGCATTTGGTACTCCGTCCCCATCCTTGTCAGGGTCTAAAGAATTGGGGATGCCGTCCTCGTCCAAATCTCGTGGAACCGAGAGTTTATCCATCGGGTCTTTACCAACTTGAATTTCGACGGAGTTATCCCATCCATCTCCGTCCCAGTCGAATGGGGTGGAACTTTCATTAAAGGGATCACTGCCCATAATAATCTCGTAGGTATCAATGTACCCGTCGCTGTCCGAATCCTTTTCGGAGCTGTCCGTGGTGATCGTCAAGTACCCGTTTTCAGGGAATCTAACAGTATATTCACCGTCCGAAACAGAATAATAATATTGATGAACTCCCTCGGTCATATTCAGAGTTAAATAATATTGAACTCCCTTTTTAAGGTCAAATGAGATGGGATCTTCTGCTATCATGTCATACAAATCGTTATCGATGAACGCACTGATAACGACCGGTTCGTCGCCGTCAATGTCTTTGTACATAACAGAAAACGTAAGGTTTGTGGACGTATCACCGTTGCTTAAAGTGGCATTGCCATCGTACAATATGGGTGGATCATTAACATTCAAAACGTGAAGTGGAAATTCGGTATAATCCCAACCATCGTTTCCATCTGACACAGAAATATTGACCGTATAGATACCCACCTCGTCATTCGTGGGTGTTTCATATATGAGACCGGTTTTGGAATTTATAGATAACCAAGTGGCATTCGTAGTCAGAGACCATGATATTGATCCTTGACCGTCATCGGTAGAATGATAATTGTTAAAGTATTCCTCATCCTGAGATATTTCTTCAATATTTTGAGTGGTAATAACGGGAGGCGTATTCAAAACATCGAAAAAGAAATTCAGAAAATCGATACCACCCTTACCGTCATCCATGGAAACATTTATGTTATACGCACCTACGTCACGATTCGTTGGATTACCGTAGAGAACTCCCGATGTCGTGTTCTGATTCAACCAATCGGCATCAGATTCAAGATTCCAGGTAATAATACCTTCACCCTCATCGGTCGAATTAATATCTAAAAATAATTCTTCATCCTCATAAACGTAAGTCTTTTTGGGGAAAAATATTGCTGGGGGTGTATTATTAACAATAATGGTGAACTTTATCTCATCAGAATAAATATTACCTTCTACCTGAAGATTGACCCAATAAGCACCCACATGAATATTGGTGGGGGTTCCGAAGAGGTTCATATTGAATTCATCCCAAAATAACCAGGGCGCATTAGTTTCGAATGTCCACAACTCGGGATTCACCCCTGTGGTATTAAAATGGAGTAAAAAGTTCTCATCTTCGTTGATATATACATTGTTTGGTCTTGGTGCAATATGTATGCCCGGTCCATTGCTAATATTGATTAGTATAGTAGGATCTTTCCTGGATGAAATCTCAACCCACCCTCCAAGAGATACATCAATCCAATGATATCTTTCATGCGTTCTAGTAGCGATGGTAATCTCACCTCGGAACTTACCGGTGTTTTCTCCAGTCTCATTTAATCTCAATATGAATCGCTTATTGGGATTTGAATTTCCTTTAACCCAAACCTGGGCAATATTCTTCTGAGCACCCCCGTCGATTCCATGCAATTCCAAGTAAATTTTATCGATAGGTTCTGTAGAGGTAATTTCATGTATGTATTCGTCGTCGGAATAAGCTTTGATCGAGGTAATCGATGTGGGTCTGGAATTATGGTCCGGGAAGATGAGGTATGTCTGTCCAGCATAATCCCCACCGTCTCCGTCTCCATCTGCTCCGATCAGAATGTCGTAGTATCCGTCCCCGTTGACGTCTCCCGCTCCAGCGACCGACGTTCCGGACCAACATCCATACTCTTCACCCCAAAAGGAAGCATCTGAAGCGGAGAGGTCATCATCCATGGTCCAGTTTGAAGCCTTGCCGAGTATAAGGTAGGTCTGACCAGCATCGCCACCGACCTCATCAGCGGGGGCTCCGATCAGAATGTCGTAGTATCCGTCCCCGTTGACGTCTCCCGCTCCAGCGACCGAGGATCCGGATATGTCATATCGGTCCTCCCCCCAGAATGATGCGTCTGAAGCAGAGAGATCGGCATCCAAGGTCCAGCCGGAGGCCTTGCCTAAAATGAGGTATGTCTGGCCTGCTCGATCACCTCCATCGTCATTCCCGGTTGCTCCAATCAGAATATCATCAAAACCATCTCCATTGACATCCCCCGCACCAGCGACCGAACCACCCGAAGTGTCGTTTACATCTTCGCCCCAAAAGGATGCATCCGAAGCGGAGAGGTCGGTGTCCATGGCCCAGCCGGAGGCCTTGCCAAGTATGAGGTATGTCTGGCCTGCTTCTTTACCGCCGTCCTCGTTGAAGGGTGCTCCAATCAGAATGTCATCGTATCCGTCCCCGTTGACATCACCTGCATCTGCGACTGAGCATCCCGACCAGTCGCCTTCGTCCTCCCCCCAGAATGATGCATCTGAAACGGAGAGGTCGGTGTCCATAGCCCAGCCAGAAGCCTTACCAAATATGAGGTATGTCTGGCCTGCTCGATCACCTCCATCGTCATTCCCGGTTGCTCCAATCAAAATATCGTCATATCCGTCCCCGTTGACGTCCCCCACACCAGCGATTGACCATCCGGAATAGTCGCCAGCATTCTCTCCCCAAAATGATGCATCTGAAACGGAGAGGTCGGTGTCCATAGCCCAGCCAGAAGCCTTACCAAATATGAGGTATGTCTGGCCTGCTTCGCTACCGCCATCTTCGTTCGAGTATGCACCAATCAGAATGTCATCGTATCCGTCGCCGTTGACATCCCCTGCACCTGCAACGGAGTATCCTGACTCGTCACCAGAAGTCTCACCCCAAAATGATGCGTCTGAAGCAGAGAGATCGGTATCCATGGCCCATCCTGAGGCCTTGCCTAAAATGAGGTATGTCTGGCCCGCCCAATAACCACCGTCCTCGTTACCGTTTGCTCCAATGAGAATATCATTGAATCCATCCCCATTGACATCCCCCACAACAGCCACCGAGTATCCAGATTGGTCACCTTCCTTCTCTCCCCAGAATGATGCTTCAACATTTCCGAGATACTGATCCATTCCGTAATCCAGTGCCTCAGAAGGAATCGAGATGAGTAGCTTTGAAACTATCATCAGGAACATCATACAAAGAGCGTATCCAATTCTCATTGTGATTACCTTTTCAAAATTATTTCTTGATTTACAATTAATATATGAATTGATAGTTATTATGATAATTAAATATATGTCCTTTATTTCCTCCTCTTTGGTCGCCATCGCTCCCTTGCCCCGTTGCACAATATGTATTCCTGGGGATGCATAAGGTCTGTCGATATGCAAATTATATGTTCAGCAATGTTTCCTGTTATAAACACTCTGCGGGACGGACTTTGAATTAGTAAGGGGGGGTGGATTTTGAGCTATTCTCTTTTGAGCACATATTTTACCATGACAATGTAATATTGGAAAGGGCAAAGATGACACCCTTTTTTTCGTCAGCAATCTTAGACCTTTAATTAATTTGTTTGTACAAATAAAAATTATCTAAGGATAACGTATTCTGATCTACAGTCCTGAGATAAGCAACAAGGGGTTAGAAATAAATACCTTCCAAGTAATATCATACATACCATGAAACGCCCAATAAAATACCTTCATAATCTTCATTTTCATTTCTCAATTTTCTGCATTATATCAATTATTTTTCTATCCATCTTAATGCCGACTATGGAAGGCGAGCCGCCATTCCTTACATTATCCGACAAACATTCTCCTGGTACTTCAGTGAGGGATCCCGTCACCCAATACGGTTATTTCGATTATAATTCCATGGTGGATATGCTTAATGGGTTCGAGACGGATTACCCCGATCTCGTGGACCTGTCCACAGCACAGGATGTCTACTCGATTCCCGATTGCGTGGATGGTTACAAAACATATATGCTGAGGATATCTAACGAAACTAGGGTTTCCTCTTCGACTCCGGAGGTTCTCTTTCTCGGTGGTATTCATGGTGACGAGAAGATATCCGTTTCAGCTGCCATGTACCTGGCCAAATTCCTGCTGGAGAACTATCATAATGATGAATATTTGCGCTATTTGGTGGATAACCGTGAGATCTATATCATGCCTTGTCTCAATCCCTATGGCCTGGAGAACGGGCAGCGTCTGGACGGGGACGGAGAAGACGTGAACCGGGATTTCTCCTTTGATCAACCCGGACTCGCATTCACAAGTGTTGGTGCCCTGGCAGTCCACGAACTTATGCGCGATCACCTTTTCATCTCCGCGGTAAACTGGCACTCAGGAACAGAAGCAATTGGGTACGCGTGGGGGTGTGAGGCCCACGATACAGCAACCGACGAATCTCCGGATGATTCGGCCTTTTACAGTCAAGCCCAGGGCATGCGCAGCTATGCCGGGGATTACCGGGGCCTTTATCCCGTAGGCCGGAATAACCAGGTCATCTATTATGCGAGGGGTGCATTTTCCGATTATGCCTATGCAGCTTCGTGGGAGGCTGAGAACAGCGATGAGGATTGGCCGACCGGAGGATGCAGGGCCCTTGGTTATACCGTGGAGATATCCGATTCGAATGAACCGGAACTTGATGAATTGGGTACCGATGAATTTATCTATTACCCTGGTGGAGACGGGGACGGATACATCCCGAAGAACATTCGCCTTGCACTGTACCAGATCGATACGGCGTCCCCCTACGTGAGGGAGCCGGCAGACTACGAGCCTCCAGAATTCGCCGATCCCAACGGCCGCACAATTGTGAAATGGGTTGTGGGAGGGTGCGAGAAGGTCGACTCAGCTGAAATAATTGCATCTAGCGTTCCCGATGTAAAAAACAATACGCTTTGGCGTTCATCCCTCCTTCCCGCTAACAGCAGTTGGGAGAATTTAGCCGCAGGGGGAAATCCGTTAACCATGAAGGATTTCCAGCATGAACTGCCAATACCCATGGAGGCCGGAACCTATTATTATCAGATAAAGGTGATTGTGGACGGCCATCTGACCGAGCAGGGGACTCCATCTCCGCTTGTATCTCCACAGAGCCTATATGCGAAATTGAGAACAATGGATAACGAGATCATAAGAAACGGCGATCAGGTCCTGTACTGCAGCAGTACTTATGAAAGTAAGATATACAAGGTGGTGGTGAACAGTTCTGTCCTTCTTGATCCGTTACCCCTTTCCCTTGGGGCCGGAGAATCGCTCGGGCTTGAATGGCGGACCAGCGTAACGGGCGGTGTGAACCGGAGTTACATCGCATGGGGTGAGCGGGATCCCCGCATTTCGCCGGATTATATGGTGAACGGCACATTGATAGACGAAGACCGCTACGGTATAGACATAATTTTGCCGGATCGATGGGGCAATTTCCTTTTCGTGGCGGTAGCAATTGATCAATTGGGGAAGGTTTTCTTTTCCCAGCTCGCCGCAGTCAGCACTTGGCCTTCAGTACAGATTACCTCTCTGCCCCATGAGACCCTGAGGGATAGTTACATCAATATCAGCTGGAGCGTACAGCATGCGGAAACGGTGGACTCATCATATGTTTTTGCCGCCTTTTCCGGGGATTTGTGGAACAATTCACTGGTAAGTGCCGGACCTTTTTCAGGGGATGAAACCAGTTTTACAGGGAGGATAAGAGCTCCGGACACAACGGGGCTGCTTCGCTTGGGAGTCAGAGCCCAGGTGGATTCGCAGCCTACACATTTCTATTCGAGTGTGGAAACCATCCGAATTCTCGAACACTTTTCCATAAGCGGTACCATCCTGGACTATACCGGTGGATTCACCCAGATTCTGGATGTCACAAACGTCACCGTATCCCAATCGGAACCGGGGGCCCCGTCTCTTGGACCGGATGGGCTTTCTTTGTATGCTTTCACAGTAACGGATTCATTGGGTAAAGACACCAACCTTTCCGGAAACCTGTCCTTTGATCCAATCTCATCGGTATGGGGAGCATCCGGAATTAACGTTTCAAATCTCTCCGAGGGAAGCCATTATGTCCGGATGGGTTTCCGTTATGACAGTATTGACATATCGAGTCAGTTGTCTGGGAGTTCACTTTTTTACGTGGACCACACGATATCTGTTTCCAGTCTCAATTTTACATTCAGCAACAAGCTCACCTTAATAATTCAGAACCTGACGATCATTTCCTCGAAACCAAACCGTTCTCCCCTGCCGGGGGAATCCTTGGTGAACAGCACCCTGGAACTGTTTTATGATAACAATGGGACCCCCTTGTTGAACGTAAGAGATATGATAATTTTCGATCCGCTCTCCCGGGAATGGTCTTCCCTGCCAATGGACCTTGGTGGGGCTATGCCCGGCAAATACCGCTTTATTTTATCCTTGGAAACCGTATTCGCAAACATATCCGTTTCCCAAGAACGATTCACCTTCGTGATTCCGGAGCTTGTGGGTGTAACGACCCTGTCCATCACAAATTTATCCTATACCGAGGGTCCGATCCCAGTTCTGGAACTGGGCGGTATTGTTGTCAAATTACCAGATAGGTTGAATGGTGGACCTTATTTCGATTATTTTCGTAACACCCGGGTCGATTTCAAGATATCATCCACGGAGTACCACGAAACCAGAGCTTTCTATCCAGTTTTTTCGGGTGGTCCGGATGATTTTGATTTCAACCTGTCCGGTTTCCCCTCCGGAACCTACGGTCTCAGTGGATATTTTTCAACGAAGGTGGTATTTCCTCTGGGTGGTTCGCTGGTCCTGGGTGCAGACTACATCTATCCTTTACCGATAATAGTGGAGCATCGATACTGGTTCGGAGATTCTGTGAATGTGACGGTAAGGCAGGACCGGTCTGCCCAAGTAATATCGAGCATGGACATGAGAGAGATCGAATTGTTCTCGACATGGGATCATGATTTCGAAAAAAATATCATGCTGCGGGCCATGGTTATGAGGGGTACAATGGAGCTCTTCAATATCTCAGTTTTCTTCCATGAGCAATCCGGTTACTGGGAGATATTAAATGTCGATATTTCAACACTGGAGCCAGGCGATTATTATGTCCGGCTCGAAGGGAAGATTGATAACCTTACTTTTACCAGCGGGAAGGTATTTGAGAACAGATCCAGGTTCAGGGTTGGTTCGGGCAGTACTGACGATATACGGACCGGTTCAGGAATCGCTGTATGGGTTTGTGTTGTCCTTGTTTTGCTAATACTACTTGCAGCAGCGGTCCTGTTCTTCATTCGGAACAGAAAACGGAGGAAACAAGAGAACTCTGAAGTACCGGTGATCGAAAGGGATGACGAACAAATACGCGATTCGGAAATGTCTGACTTCAAGGAAAACTGAAAATTCACATCTTCGGGAGATAACACTCGAGGAAACTGAAAAGGGATTGAGTGATATCGCTTTTGGACTGCTCGTCAAGTTCCTCATAATCCTTTAATATCTGGAAGATGGGGGTGCCAAGGGTCTTGATAATAACAAGTGTATCCCGCATGGGATTCACATTGCTGAGCGCATGGCTCTCGTTTCCCATTACCTTGTAATCGTTTATGGCTTCCTTCATAAGCACAAGGTTCATCTGTCGGGTTCCAAGGTGAAGATATGCTTTCTTCTTGATCCGCACGACGGGGTGAAGGAATTCCCTCTGGTCAGTGAACCTGAAGGGACTTTGTTCCATGGAAAGCATTTTTGAGAGGTTGTCAAGCGTATGAAGAAAAGCTTCTTCATGACTGGTATAATTTCCTTTAAGGAACAATTCTTTGGAGTCGGTGACCTTGATCCTCCCCTCTTCATCGGGTTGGTACGGAATTTCCTGTGGGGGTGCGCCCCATTGGCCGTGTCCGTCGTCCGGATATGCTGATCCGGGCGGGGGCCCAAACTGTTGGCGGGGATCATAACCTGGCATCGGCTGCTGCCCATAAGGGAGTGCCCCCTGCGGATAAGGATTGTATCCCGTCATCCGGGGATCGTGAGCGGCTTCAGGCCGTTGCATCCTGGGGTCATAACCTTGTCCCGGTGGCTGGGCAAATTGGTTCTGTTGTTGTCCCTGCTGAGGTGCTGGTCCTGGCTGGAACCGCGGATCGTAAGCCTGCCCCATAGGATTCGAAGGAGGAGTTCCCTGCATCTGCCTCTGTGCAGTTTGACCATATGGGTCGTGGGCGGGAGGTGTTCCGAACTGTTGGGGATTCTCTTGAAACATTTCCTGCGGCGCGCAATCTCTAGCCGGGGCTTGGTCCAAGGGGGCATATTTCTGTTCGACGACAACGGGAGGTGGAGAATATTGTACCGCTTGGGGTGGGGTTTGTGCGGGAACCGGCTGAAGAGGTTGTTTTGCTGGGTCCATTTTAAATACGTAAAATACCAGATCGTTATAAATATTTGAAGAAAAGGAGGGATCATCCACCTCCACAAGCATTTCGGCGCCGAGTTTCAGTGAGTATGCCTTCGCTGCCCTTCTTATCCTATCGGTATCCCAGTTCTTGTCGAACTCGAAGGGAGGTTCAAGTTCGAACCAACCCTGCTGGGCAAGTATCTGAAAGAAGGAATCCTTCTCATGGCGGT
Source organism: uncultured archaeon (assembly GCA_964342815.1). GTDB lineage: Archaea > Thermoplasmatota > Penumbrarchaeia > JASLWR01 > JASLWR01 > JASLWR01. Next base: position 42,679 of record CAYFHS010000005.1, read on the forward strand.
TGACAAGCCTGAACTCGAATTTTTTATCGTCCTTCTTCTTTTTTCCAAACAGACCCATTTTCAATCACCGAATCATGAAATACCCGCAACAAATGCGGGTGTGACTGGGGAATAGCGCAAGTTGAGAAACGAAATCCTCCACAAGAGCACATGTTCAATTCAACTATCCCATTTATTCATCCCTGACGTGCGATTGTAACGATGAAATAGTATTTAACCTTTTTATTTAATATTTCCAAGGATTTCTTAAAGATTTCCCTGGAATCCTCCTCCTGTACCCTAATATATCACCTTGTCGGCTTCCCTTTCGAGAAGCTTCAGTTCTTGCTCTTGGAAGGTAGCTGGACTAAGGGGAATGAGAAGGGTTCCCTTGGCCATGGAGACCATATCTCCCGATGCCTGTAAGAGTTTTAGAATGGAACTGAAAGTATTGTGCGTGATCAAGTATTCCACTCCATCCAGTAGTATAATTTTTTTAACTCCATTTTCTTTAAGATGTTTTCTGAAAGCAAAACGCAGTTTCTCGGTATCCGTGGGTCTCAGAGCGTGTTCCTCGGGCACGTTAGTGAGCCATAGATACGGTACGTTCCTGAGATCGTATTTCTGAATGATCTTGTTGGGATATTCTCTGGTAATGTACATTCCGCTGTAACCACGATTGATCATCTGCTTAAAGATGTTGAAGGCTCTTGCTGGTGTGGATTCTTCAAAGAGATATATATATCCCTTACCTGCCTCTACGGTCATGGTATCTTTTTCAACATCCACTTTTTTGGGTTTTTTCTTCATCTCCTTCTTTTTCTCAGGATAGGACTCGAAATAGTCCGAGTAATAATCGCTGTATTTGTCATAGAGCATGAAATCCGTAGTAAGGCCCGCCGGATGGTATTCCGGGGCTTCCTTGTCTTCGGGCATCCAAACTGGAATTGCGATCTCGTCCTTATCTGACCAGTAGGGGGCGGGAACTTTAAGGATATTCGAGGGTTCCTTGATACGGTAACGCCCGTTCCTTCCGATCTTGAGAACGCTCTCGTCCACCGGTGGCGGTATTTTTTCTTCTTCCCATTTTACCCGGAGATCCATTTCATCCATGAACATGTAATTCAACAAAGCAAGGTTCACCTCATTATGTGAATAGAGGGTCAATATGAGAAGGAAAATCCCCTTCTCAGTTGGGGATGGTTTGACTATGGCCTCAAGACCGTATTCGTAAGATGTACTCTTCGAAGTGAAGCGAAGTATGATTGATTGTTTATCACGACTCATTTCCAATGCCTTGAATCCTCTATCTTTAGATATTTCCTGGATTATTGGTATGAGGTGCTGTGGAAGAAGTGATGAAAATCTCTCTGAAACCAGTTTGGATTTTTTCTGGATGAATTTGTCCCAAGTGGTATCGCGTATATTCAGGGGCGACATCTTGGGCCATACGTTGCTTAAAGTGAATTTCTTCAGGTACAATTCCTTTTTTTCACCATTGGTGAAATAACTCATTTGACACTGTCCCGAAGACCGCCCCTCCTGTGAAGTAGGTATGAATCGTATTGCATAGGTTTTGGCAGTATTTTCCTTCAATATCTGCTGCTTGATGGGGCTTTTCCTGATGTTGAATATGGGTTCGTCCAACTCGGTCTCGATAACAAGGTCCTGAATGGGTGAGTCGGTGGCGTTTTCTACCTGGACAAGGAGAATTGCAACACCCTTTCTGGACGTCAGGTTTGATTTTACTACAATTTTTTTCTCCACCGCGAAGGGTTGAAAATCCTTGATTTTCTCCGTTTTCTTCGACTTGGGAGTCTCTTCCATCCATTCGTCCTCGACCTGTTCGCTCACTTTTGCCAGTCCTACATCCTTTTGGGACTCGAATATTTTTTCCAGTGTGTCGATGAGCGTGAAACGAACGTCGCACTCCTTTTCTTCGTCCTCGACCAATACATCTTTCTCATTCAACGTACGAAATCCCTTCTCGGCCGTATCTATGTTCTGGTGTCTTCCGGCGGTATTTTTCGTCCAGAGAAGCTTTCCGTTCCGATCGAACATGAATAGATTGAACTTATCGGTCCCCACCAGAAGATATTCGCCCCAGTCATCAGAACAGATTGTAAGTATCCTCTCATTGATATTTACGGCCCATTCGAAAGCGGAATTTGCATTTATACTAAGCACGGTCATGTTGTGGAGCGCAACTTTCACCCCCCTTCCGTGGTAGGTGAACTGCTTTATCCCACCCAAAAACATAAGATCATAGTAACTTTCGTCTTCAGGATCGAAGATATGCAGTACTCCCTTCTTTCCCCCACAGGAATCCACGAATCCCGTAAATCCTTTACTTATACTAATTTTATCGATCTTACCATTTAGGTCGATCTTTCCCTTCTTTACGAGTTTCCGGCCGACGGTGTCTATAATATAGACGTACCCTCTCTTCGTAACGGAGATTATCATGTGCTTATGAAAGAAAGCAAATACGGGATTCTTCCAAGCTTCCAGGCGCTGGGATGAAAGTTTGTTACCCTTACCGTCGTATAGGAGGATCTGGGAATCGGAAGTACCGGCCACACACATATCGGAAAATCTATTTACCGATAGAGATGAAATGCTGACATCCACCGTCTTGCTCCAAAGAAGCTTTCCCTCCATATTCAGGCACCCGATGGAATCGGCCCTCCTTTTTCCAATGCTGTAAACATATATTTTATTATACGCAGGTGAGACCGCTATCAGCCGAACCTGATCCTTTGTAGTCACTTCCCAGAGCACATCCCCAACTTTGTTTAAACACATCAAGCTCGGGTCGGGATAGCCAAGAGCCACATACGCTCTATTGAGTTCGCTATCGTATTTCACATACCATATTGCCCGGGGAGAAGTATTCGTCATGACCACACCATTACAATAATAATAAAGTTGAAAATGTCCATGGAATGAAATATTTTATATTTTTTTGTTCTTTTTTATCATTTTCAGCCAGTGATTCGGCTCAATTGTAATCGTCTTAACATATTTGAGATTTTTGCCATCCTTTTTCCCAATATATATAGATATATTAAAAATTTGTGTTAATGGGATATTTGGGGGGAAGGATACTATTATCAATCTGACTGGGCAATCCATGGTATCCCTGGGTAATTTTGTATATCATTCAAGCAAGAGTAATATATAAAAGGAGGAAATGATGTTAGGGATTATTCATTACACCGGTTTGTAAACGGAGCAGTATAATTATAATGATACGGGAGGAAATCCTTATGAAATTTGAACCGAAGGGTGTCAATCCGGCCCTGGTCACTCCTTTCCACACGGACGAGAGGATAAACGAGGAAGGGTTAAGAGCGCTCATCAGAAGCGTGATTCCACATGTGGACGGGATAGTACCCTGCGGTACCACAGGTGAGTTCGCATATCTATCAATAGCTGAGAGAAAACGGTTGTTCGAGATAGCATTGGACGAGGTGGGTGGAAGGGTTCCGGTTATCGCGGGAACGGGAGCATGTTCAACCCGACAAGCCGTGGAACTTACTACCTTCGCTCATGATATCGGTGCTTCGGCTGCTCTGGTAGTTAGTCCGTATTATCTCACTCCATCCGATAAAGGATTCTTTCAACATTATAAAACGGTTGCAGACTCATGCCCGATACCGATATTGATGTACAATATACCACAGGTCACAGGTTCATTTATACCCAGCAGGGTCATTGAAGATATTTCCCATATACCAAATATCGTTGGCCTCAAGGATTCCTCCGGGGACCTGACGTATACCATGGAAATATTGGATCGTGTACAGGGCCGGATAAATGTAATGATCGGGCATGACGAGGTAGTCCTTCCAGCATTGGCAGGGGGCTGCAAGGGGATGATACTGGCAAGCGCCCAGGTCTTCCCGGATGTTTGGCAGCAAGTCTACAAAGCAGTTGGGAACTCCGATCTTGTTACTGCGAGGAAACTGCAGATGAAAGTGCAAAAACTGGCAAGGATGTACTGTAGAATGGGAGGTTCGGTTCCCGTTAAGGCATCTCTGAGAATTATGGGAATACCTGTGGGCCGCGCAAGGAGACCGTTGATGGAAGGGGGTTCGATACTTCACGAAGATTTAGCCGAGATCAGGGTTGAACTTGAGAAATTGGGCAAGGTCCCCAGGGATCAAACGGATATTGGACTGTCCTCGCCTTCGATCGGGGATAGTTTGAGAGACTTTGGCCTCAGCGACGGGGATTTGGCCAGCAGGGAATATCCTTTTTCATGCGGATCCGTAGATGAGGGAGCTGAAAGTGTGGCGGTCCACATGGTTGCAGGAAACAAGGAGGGGAAACTAGGCCGATTGTTCGCATATCAGCTTACATATCCAAAGCACGGTTATGAGGCATTGACCACGATACTCGAACCGAATTTGGCAGTACGTCCATCCACACTGATAATACCCGGTGTGATACAGAAGAACCTGAGACAGGCGAATATGATATTCGGCCCGGTACAGTCCGCCTGCGCCCGAGCAATCGCGGACAGTGTCGAGGATGGGATCATCCCGGCAAACAAGACGAAAAGCGTTGTGATGATCGCAAAGGTTTATTTGTCTCCAAATGCTTCCGCGAGAGAAATCATCTATCGGAACAGCTATTCTGTTTTCAAAACGGTACTGAAAGAAATTTTTTCCGAACGGGGGGGTGTTGATTAAATGACGAGGACCACATGGTTGAAAGGCGTTTTTCCCGCGCTGGTCACTCCATTCGACAAGAGGGAGAGAATCGATGAAGAGGCGTTCCGCTCCCTTATCAGACATCTATGGGCGGACGTGACCGGTTTCGTTCCCTGTGGGACCACCGGGGAGTTCATGTACCTCTCCGAGAAGGAAAAAAGGAATTTGCTGGATATTGCCGTTGACGAGGTAGGTGGAAAAAAACCGGTGATCGCCGGAACCGGCTGTCCCAGCACAAGGGAGACTCTGGAATTGACCCGCTACGCAAAAGATATCGGAGCTACAGCTGCTCTGGTGGCATCCCCGTTCTACTTCAAGCCCAGCTTCAACGAACTTTACGAACACTTTGAGAGATTGAACGAACTGGACTTTCCGCTTATCATGTACAATATTCCTCAATGCACCGGTACTCATAAAAAATGGTGGACCGCCGAGGGGATCGCTATGCTGGACAATGTAATCGGAATAAAAGATTCCAGCGGTGATTTCCCCTTCCTCATGGCCTTGTTCGAGAAGGTACGGGACAAGATATCTATAATGTGCGGACACGACGAGATAGGGATGCCGGCCCTGGCGGCCGGAGCCGACGGACTGATACTGGCCAGCGCGAACCTGATTCCGGATATATGGCAGAAGATACGAGGATCGGTGTTGGAGGGGGATCTTGAGGCCGCCCGTTCACTTCAGGCGGGGATACAGAAATTGGTGAGGATAGTGGTCAGATGTGGAGCCAATCAGGCAGTAAAAGAAGGACTGGGAATGATGGATCTCCCCGTTGGCAGATCGAGGCTGCCTATTATGCCAGGAGGGGTTTTCAAGCGGGAGGACAGGGAAGAGCTGCGGATACAGTTGGAGAATCTTGGTAAAATTCCACAAAGAATGGTGGATTTCGACCTCGGTGACGGTGAACCGTTGCAAAGCCGGTATCCACGGATTCCATCCACACCTGACACAATTGGCGATTTCACCATGAAGATCGGAGAGGGATTTGCTGGACCGCCCGTGTTCGAAGTAGCGCATATCGACCTGCTTATAGGCTCAAAAGGTGGGCCGGTGACTTATGCCATCGAGGAGGTGATCAAAAGATATGAGGTGAACGAGAATGATCCTTCGAAGTTGATTATGGATCGTCCCCGCACTCTCCTTGTTCCCACTATCACGGTGAGGACGAAAAGGCAGGCGGGATATATCTATGGTGACGCATCCGAAGGTGTAGTTCTCGCTATCGAAAAATCCATCGAGGACGGTGTGCTGCCTGATGGAATCCTAGATAGATTGGATATAATAGTCAATGTTTTCGTCCACCCGGCAGCCAGGAACCGGCAGAGAATAAAATTCAATAATTACAAAGCCATGCTCCATGCAGTGAAGAGAGCACTGGAAGAGCGGCCGACAATGGACGATATTATGTACGAAAAAGCGGCTGCAAGGCATCCGTTCAGGTACGAACCTTGATATTTAGGATACTGGGGTACATTTAAAATTATAAACCGTATGAAGGTGAGGTGAGCGCCCATGAAGATGCCCGTGAAGATTTTATTTATTCAAAATCAATTGTGTGCCCGAGGATGGAAGGAGGCGAAGGTCTTGACGGAAGCGGGTGTTGATATAGACCTTCTGGAGCTAGGGAAACCCTCCGAATTTATGGACTACAGCATATTCAAGGATAGTCACAATATACCTGTGGGGGCCGATATTGGCAGTATGATAAGGAATAGGAAACGGATAAAAACCGAGATTCGTGATTTTGCCGCCGGGCGTGATTACGATATTGCACACGTCCACAACGAACCGGACAACCTGGGCGTATGGACCAAAAAGAACCTTCCTATACCGGTTGTGCATGACATTCACGATCTGGTTAGCTTGAAACCAATAACATGGGCCCGGGGCCCGAAAAAATGGTTTGTAAGGAGTCTTGTGAACCGATGGGAGGGCTACGTTTGCAGGAAGGCCGATGGAATAATGTCAACTTCGTCACTTATGATCGAGCATATTTGGAAACGATACGGTACAAAGAATATCGGTTACGTTGAGAATAAACCACTAAAGGAGAAATTCGAACTCGCGGAAAAGATCGACGACGGGAAGGTCCATTTTGTTTACCCGGGCGGCATATCTCTTGATCCTGGCGGCAGCAGATACCTTTGGTCGATGTTCGAATCGATCTGCGCCATGGGATTCAATGTTCACCTTTATCCCCCTGTATTCGAACCAGGTCGGCAGGAGATCATCCGTAAAAGATGCTCTGGCGTTTCGGGACTTCATTATCATCTTCCTGTTGCCCAGAACAAGGTGATCCGAGAGATAAGCAAGTACCATTACGGGCTTGTCCTGTTCAGCAGTTTCACTAAGAACATATTGATGGCTACCTCGAACCGGGTCTACGAATACCAGATCGCTGGTATACCGGTAATAACAAATGATATTGGTCATATCGGAGATTATGTAAAGAAGAAAAAATGCGGCGAGGTCATAGGGGACCCGGGTGAGATAAAGAAATTAATAAGCGGTGGCCGCGAATACAATCTGGATACAAACGACTGTTTCATGGATGCAAAACCTATTCTCGATCTTTATTCTAAGATAATAGCGTGAAATGTACATGAAATCGGTAAATTTATGCAAAAACACCGACACCTTTATCAAAAACAGGTATGTTCTTGATATTGATGCCGGAATCAACGAAAAAATCCTCCACAAACGAAAAGGGAAAAAATGTGGAGTTTCAGCACGTACAGTCTCGATGGAGCAGGGTGGCCCGAAGGGGAGTGCACCTTACGTCCTCAGCGTTGATCATTTATTTTTTCTTTCCTGAAATAGTATTCGAGATCGGGGCATTCAAAATGCACCGCGCGCTTTTATTGGTACTATTATTTTTACTAATACCTTTCCAGATCGAGTTCTGGAGGTTGAAGATGGGGAAATCCTTCTTCATGCTTCGCGAACACGAGAAGAACTGTGTGGCGGCCTATATCTGGACTCTCTTGGGGGCCATGGGCCTCTGTCTTTTAACCGAGATCGGGTTGCCGGAATTCATTGCCATTCCCATTATGCTATGTGCATCTCTTGGAGACCCTTTCCTCGGTGAGACGCGAGTAATGGCAGTTTTCAGAAGGAGACATTATTATTCACTGGCGGTTCTTCTTTGCGGAAGCCTTTTTTTCATATGGCTGGGAAATCCCTTCCTGGCTTTGATGGCCGGTTTTCTCACGGTGGTGGCGGAATCCCTGAATATCAAACTGAACTGGGGTCTCAGAAAGGAAATGCTGCACGATCTCGAGAACCGTAACTTCATTCTTCGAAAGATCAAGGCATTGAACCTTTATGATCGGTTATTCTACACCAATGATAATCTGTTGATGCAGTTGATACCTCTGTATTTCCTGGTAATACTTTATCTTGCTCTGCCCCAGTTTTTCCCACCGGATTCCATGTTCTTCGGCGATTGGTGGGCGGACATAATATCAAAATACCAGTTCGATACGTTTTTTAGCATCTGAAATTGATGATATGGTCCTGGAACCAACACGGACCGGGTGAATTCCTCGGGGCAGAAAAATAATATAGGAAAAGCATATTAGTACACTGTTTCCGCTGAAAAAAAATCAAATTTTTTCCATGTGATCGGGTAAAAAAGTAAAATAAAATTTAAAAAAATGACTAATAATCCAAAGGAGTAATACTATGAAAGAACCCGTTATAATATCCGCCGTTAGAACAGCTCTGGGAAAGTTCAATGGAACCCTCAAGAACATGCCTGCGGTAAAACTTGGCAGCCTGGTAATCGGAGAGTCCGTAAAACGTGCTGGAATTTCGAAAAATGATGTGGATGAAGTGATTATGGGAATGGTGCTGCAGGCAGGAGCCGGGCAGAACCCGGCACGCCAGGCAGCTCTAGGGGCCGGTATCCCGGAGAACAAAGGCTGCATGACCATCAACAAGGTGTGCGGTTCAGGTCTGAAATCCATTATGATCGCGGCCAATTCCATAAAGGCAGGAGAGCATGAGATCATCGTGGCAGGGGGGATGGAGAATATGGCTAAAGCGCCCTATTATCTGTACAAGGCAAGGGACGGTTACAGAATGGGGGATGGGAAGATCGTCGATGGAATGGTTTACGACGGATTGTGGGAAGTTTACAACGATTTCCATATGGGTATTACAGGAGAGCGCATCGCTGAACATTACGATCTCACAAGGGAAGAGGTGGATGCTTTTGCCGTAAGAAGTCACCGTTTGGCAGCAGCGGCGGCGGAGGGAGGAAAGTTCGCCGAAGAGATAGTTCCCATCGAGATCCCACAGAGGAGAGGAGACCCGGTTATCTTTGATAGTGACGAGGGGATACGGGCAGATTCCTCGGTGGAAAAGCTGGCTAGGTTAAGAGCGGTTTTTAAAAACGACGGTCTCGTAACAGCCGGGAACGCCTCCCAGATATCGGATGGAGCTTCGGCCGTAGTGGTCACCAGCCGAGAAAAGGCCGTGGAGCTGGGAATTCCGATCCTGGCAAAGATCGTGGATTATCACACCTCCGGCTGCGCGCCTGAAGACGTGATGGAGGCGCCAGTACCCACCATGAGGGAGATAATGGAAAGGAATAATCTAAGCATTGGGGACTTGGACCTCATCGAACACAACGAAGCCTTTGCATCGGCATCATTGGCCATACAGAAGGAGTTCGACATTCCCGAGGACAAGTTCAACGTACACGGCGGCGGCGTTGCTCTGGGTCACCCCATAGGAGCCAGTGGTGCAAGGGTGCTCACCACCCTGATATATGCCATGAAGGACCGAGGTGCCAAGCTGGGGCTTGCAACACTTTGCCTTGGCGGCGGTAATGCAGTGGCAATGATAATTGAAATGTGATTTATTCGTAAAACGGAGGGAAAAATATGGCTATACAGAAGATTGGAGTGATAGGTGCCGGGACCATGGGTCACGGGATCGCGCTGGTATCCGCAAAAAGCGGTTACGACGTCATAATGAGAGATATCGAAGAAAGGTTTATTGAAAAGGGACTTGCCAATGTCGAGAAATTCCTCAAGAGAAGCGTTGCTAAGGGTAGGATGAGCGAAGAAGAGATGACACTCGTCCTGGCAAGAATAAGTACAACGGTGCATATGGAAGACCTGCAGGACTGCGACCTCATTATTGAGGCGATAATCGAGAATGCCGATCTCAAGAAAAAGGTTTTTTCCGAACTGGATAGTTACTGTCCCCCGGAAACCATATTTGCATCGAATACATCCACGATCCCCATCACGGAAATGGCATCGGCCACGGAACGCCCGGACAGGTTCATCGGAATGCATTTTATGAATCCCGTCCCCTTGATGAAGCTCATCGAGGTCATCAATGGTCTCAGAACCTCGAGAGAGACCACCGAAGTTATAATGTCGCTTGCCGGGGACCTCGGAAAGATTCCCATAGAGGTAAATGATTATCCGGGATTCGTTGCCAACAGGATACTTCTGCCCATGATCAATGAGGCTGCGTACTGTCTAATGGAAGGTGTTGCAACTAGAGAGGCAATCGACGGGGTGATGAAACTGGGGATGAACCATCCCATGGGCCCTTTGGCCCTGGCAGATCTTATCGGCCTTGACGTATGCCTTTTCATCATGGAAGTTCTATACGATGGCTTTTCCGATTCGAAGTACAGACCCTGCCCTCTGCTCAAGAAAATGGTCAATGCCGGTTTCCTGGGCAGAAAGTCCGGTCAGGGATTTTACGACTACAGCAAGTGATCTCACCACATGGAGGTTTATCTCATGATAGACGTTTCAAGAGAAGGAAATACCATAATATTGACAATAAACAACCCCCCAATGAACGTTCTCAACAGTGAATTGTTGAACGAACTTGGCGGGGTTCTGGATAAGATCAAGAACGACGATTCGTTGGCAGTCATAATCACCGGCGAGGGAAGAGCATTCGTGGCAGGCGCGGACATTAAGGAAATGATGAATATGGATCCGGAGGAGGCGAGGCTGTTCGCCAGCATAGGTCAATCGGTCTTCAACAAGATCGAGCAACTGCCCAAACCGGTAATCGCTGCTGTTAACGGATTTGCCCTGGGTGGTGGTACCGAATTGGCCATGAGCTGTGACATTATACTTGCTTCCGATAAAGCGAAGTTCGGGCAGCCCGAGGTCGCTCTCGCAGTGATACCCGGATTTGGTGGGACGCAAAGACTATCCCGCATAGTAGGAAGGAACATCGCCAAGGAATTGATATATTCAGGCAGTATAATCGGTGCGGACGAGGCCTATCGCATCGGTCTTGCCAACAGGCTGCTGCCCCCCGAAGAACTCATGGAGGCGGCAAAGAAACTTGCGGATACCATCTCGAAAAAGGGTCCCGCCGCGGTGAGGTTGGCAAAAGAGTCCATAAACGGCGGTCTGGATATGACCCTGGGTGATGGGCTCGAGTACGAGGCCGTCAAGTTCTCGGAGTGTTTCCGAACATTTGACCAGAAGGAAGGAATGGATGCCTTCGTAAATAAACGAAAACCCGATTTCCGAGGTGAATGAGGAGCATTAGCTCCAAGATTATTCTCTCCCCTGCAGCATAAGTAAAAGTGGAAGGGTGGAACAATGGATGTTTTACTCAACGACGAGCAGAGAAAGATAAGAGAGACCGTTAAGCGATTTGCCGATGAAGAGGTAATTCCGGTTGCTTCCGAGTTGGACCGTGAGCACAGATGGCCCGGGGAACTGCTGGCAAAGATGGGTGAAATGGGGCTAATGGGTATGCCTGTTCCGCAGGAGTACGGTGGTGCGGGCGCTGATTATCTCTCCTATATGATCGCCGTGGAGGAACTTGCCAGAGCTTGGGGTTCATTGAGTCTTATCATGACGGTCCATACTTCCGTGGGAACCCTGCCCATATATGATTTTGGAACACCTGATCAGAAGGAAAGGCTGCTGAAACCCCTTGCCCAGGGTAAGATGATCGGTGCTTTCGCCCTTACCGAACCGGAGGCAGGCTCTGACGTGTCGGGTGTCAAAACCACCGCTGTAAGAGATGGCGCTGATTATATTCTCAACGGATCGAAGATTTTCATAACTAACGGCAGCAGAGCAGGAACTATCATAGTTCTTGCTGTAACGGATAAGGATGCCGGAACGAAGGGATACAGTACCTTCATTGTCGAAAAGGGGATGGACGGATTCACTCTGGGGGTGGATGAAGACAAGTTGGGATTGCACTCGTCCGTAACTTCGGAGCTGGTTTTCAACGATGTAAAAATACCGAGGAAAAACTTATTGGGAGCCGAAGGAGATGGATTGAGAATTTCCCTTTCGGCACTTGACGGAGGGAGGATGGGTGTTGCTTCCCAGGCAGTTGGGATCGCAAGAGCGGCTCTGGAGGAATCCATAAGATATTCAGGTGAACGGCAGCAGTTCGGCCACCCAATAAACCGTTTCCAGGGAATATCCTTCATGCTTGCAGAAATGGCCACCGAGGTTGATGCCGCGAGAGGTCTTGTCTACCGCGGTGCCTTTATGAAAGAGCGCGGTATGCGTATCTCGAAAGAGGCCGCCATGGCAAAGCTGTATGCTTCCGGAGTGGCGGTCAGAACAACTACAAAGGCCATCCAGGTTCACGGTGGATACGGATATATTGCCGATTATCCGGTTGAGAGATTTTTCCGGGATGCGAAAGGCACCGAGATATACGAGGGTACTTCCGAAATACAGCGCCTTGTAATATCGAGAAACCTATGATGGATTTTCAATCTTAAAAAGACCTTTAATACGAGTTAGGACAATTCATCTTCAGAATATAGAACATAAACACCGAAATCATTAACTTAAATGAGATATTACGTATTCTCGAGATAATTAATTTATGTAATAATTTATTGCTAAAAATATAAAAAACCGAGGAGGTGAAAGAGTGACAAGAAGAGTGTGTGTGATAGGGATTGGACACACAGATTTCAATTCTATGACACCGGATATAGAATGGAAGGAACTAATGTACGAGGCTTGCCAGAAAGCTTATGTTGACGCCGGAATAGACCCCAGGAAAGACGTTGACAGTTTCATTACCTGTGCCGAGGATTATCTGGAAGGTTTCAGTATATTTGATGAATTCGTGCCCGATCAGATAGGCGCCGTGCTCCGCCCTTGCGGTACGGTATGCGGTGATGGGATCTACGGATTAGGAAATGCATATATGCAGATAAAGACCGGTCTAATGGACGTTGTGGCAGTGGAAGCTCATAGTAAGGTATCTGACCTATTAACTTTCGGTGAGATCGTGCTACATGCATTTGATCCCGTATTCGAAAGACCGGTGGCTGGTCCCGTGGAAAGGCCAAATTTTGCAGGTTCTCCCACATATACGAAGGAAAGCCCCAAACCCCTTGTGGGAAGTAGTGACGAAAAGGAGCGGCTCCATCCGTACTTTTTAGCGGGGTTGGAGATGCAGCATTACCTTAAAAAGACCAATACCACCGAGGAACAATGCGCTGAGGTGGTTGTAAAGAACAAGTTTAACGCTTTTAATAATCCTTATGCGGATTATGAGGCAAAGATCTCAGTGGAGGATGTCATGGATTCAGAGTATCTCTTCAATCCACTGAAGAGTTTGGAGATCAGTCCCAACGTTGACGGAGCGATTGCCTTTGTCCTTGCCGATGAGAAGACGGCAAAGAGCCTAGGAGTAGATCCGATATACATGTCCGGATTCGGTTGGTCATCTGAAACACCGTGGCTTTCGACAAGAGGATTGGATGCAGGTTATGCGACCAATGCGGCGAAGATGGCCTATAAGATGGCAGGTATAAAAAAGCCCAGAAAGGAAATCGATATCGCAGAGGTGGATGATCGGTTCTCCTACAAGGAGTTCCAGCATCTCGAGGCCCTGAAACTGGCGAGACCCGGCGAACCGGCTCATCTGCTGGAAGAGGGCGAACTGGGTCAGGGAGGTTCGCTCCCCACGAATATGTCGGGAGGATCGCTGGGAGTTGGCAACTGCCTGGAGGCCACGGGTCTGCAGAAGTCTCTTGAGATCGTGACCCAGCTGCGAGGATTCGCTGGGAAGAGACAGGTGGCCGATGCGAAGCTTGGAATCGCCCAATCTTGGCGAGGTATTCCATCGGGAAGCGGTGCCGTGGCGATCTTTTCAAGCGATAATGAGGTGATGAAATGAAAGATGTAGCAGTGATCGGAGGCGGAATGACCATGTTTCGCAGAAGATTAAAGGAAACCGGCAAGGAGCTGTCCTATCTGGCTGCGAAGATGGCTATGGAAGAGGCCGGTATAGAGAAGAGCGACATTGATATGGTTGTAATGGGTAGCGCTCCGGATGCGTTCGACGGCATACACCAGAAGGGTGAGAACCTGTTGGACGGTGCCGCAGGGGCGGGAAAACCATATGTAAGAGTTTTTAACGGAGGCGGGACATGTGTTTTCGCACCCATCGCTGGGTGGTGGCACGTAGCCTCCGGCGTAGCGGATGTAGCACTTGTTGTCGCCGAGGAGAAGATGGGCTCCACCTATCCCCATCCTCAGACCGCCTTCCGGCATATCTGGGACCCCATACTGGACCGTCCACTCAATCCCAACCTCGTTTGGTTGTTCGCCATGGAGATGAACCGGTATATGACAAGATATAATATCAAAAAAGAGGACATAGCGAGGGTGGCTGTAAAGAACAAGAGGAACGCAGTTGGTCATCCCTGCGCACAGCTGGCTGATCCGAACATAACCGTTCAAGACGTTCTGGATTCGGAAATGATGGCATGGCCGGTCCAGCGCTTGGATATCAGCCCTCCCAGCGACGGGGCAGCGGCATTGGTTTTCTGTTCCAAGGAAAAAGCGAGGGAATTCTCGGATGATCCAAGCTGGATCTCGGGAGTGGGATGGAATATCGACAGCACCATGTGGACGAACAGGGATCTCGTCTTCCCACAGTACGTGGCCAATGCGGCAAAGATGGCCTACAAGATGGCAAGGATAACAAATCCGCCCAAGCAGATCGACTTTGCTGAACCGTACGACCCCTTCGATTACAAGGAGCTGCATCACATGGAGGGATTGATGCTGTGCAAGAAGGGAGAAGCTCCCACACTTACAAGAGAGGGAGTGACACAGAGGGATGGGGATCTACCGATATGTCCTTCCGGAGGTCTGTTGGGTGTTGGTAATCCCATAGCAGCGACCATGGGACAGAAGGTGGCCGAACTCCACTGGCAGCTAACAGGAAAAGCAGGAAAGAGGCAGATACCAGGCGACCCGAGAGTGGGTGTTGCCCAGGCATGGGGAGACATCATGCAGATGGGTACTGTGATCGTTATGGAGAAGTGAGGTGATGAAAATGGCGAAAAAGATAGAAGGATATCCTAGGTATGCACCCGGAACACATGTTTCCACAAAGGATATCGTGGACAACAAAATCTCATACACCTGGTGGGAACCCGAGGTCCAGTATTCGTGGAGTCTCGGCCCCGCAATGAGCAAATTCCTTCAGGAACTCAAGAAGGGTCAGCTCGTGGGGAGGAAATGCAGAAAATGCCGAAGGGTTTTGGTACCCCCCAGAATGTTCTGCGAACTCTGTTACGGCCCTACGAACGAATGGGTCGATCTCCCCGATACGGGGATGGTGGAAACCTTTTCCATCTCATACTTGGATGCGGACGCAAGGAGAATAAAGGTCCCGATATTGATAGGTGTCATATCCATCGACGGCGCAGCTCCCCTTCACGGTTTCATGCACTATTTCGGCGAGATGGAACCCGAGGAGCTTCACATCGGGATGAAAGTGAAGGCTGTTTGGAAACCCAAGGCCGAAAGGGAAGGCTCCATTACCGACATAAAGTATTTCAAACCCTTGAAAAAGGGAGGTGGCAAGAAATGACGTTCCTTGAAAAACAGACCGATCCCACAACACCCATGCACTGGCGGGGTGACATGCAGGCCGATTATCTTTATCCGAACGGAGCTGCGGGGGACAAGTTCTTCCAGCATCTCATGAAAAAGGATACGTTCCTTGCGTGCCGCTGCCCCAAGTGCGAGAAGGTGTACTGCCCGCCAAGGCTTTACTGCGAGGATTGCTTCTGCGAGATTCCAGACAAGGAATGGCGTGAGGTTCCCTCGAAAGGAAAGATACGGCTTCATACCACGGTAATGATCGACACCCATGGTCATAAATTAAAGGAACCCAAGGTCATAGCTCTGGTGGACATCAAGGACACGGACAGCTCAATGCTGGGAATAATCAAGACAAAGAAACTGGACAAGGACCTTTGCGGGCATAAGGTAAAGGCTGTCCTTCGATCCAAGAAGAAGAGAGAAGGAACCCTGAAGGATATCCTCTATTTCGAGTGATGCCTTCGTTCCTTCCTTTTTTTTATTATTTCACATTACGGAGGTCCCCGAAGCGGGGGCCTTCATTTTTCTCTTTCAATTCTACAGGTCAAGTTCATCCCATATATTTTTATGCTCCTCAATAGATATCCCGAATCGTTCTCTGAAACCTTCCAGCATCTCCTCTTCTTCTGGGGATATCATCCCGTCCTTCAGGGCTCGATTTAACATACTCCGATAATGTTTCAGATTTTTCTCTCTATCCTTAAGTCCCTCTTCGAGTTTGGCCAGCATGGTGTCTGCACTTCTGAACCGCTTAGCCTTTTCCTTTTCCAGGGCCCTGAGAATGACGGCATCGATCTCGGGAGGTATGCCCGGTCTCAAAGAGCTTGGCGGCACAGGGATTTTTTCTACAATGTTATGCATTATGCCGATGGGATCATCCGCTTTAAAGGGATTTTCTCCAGTCAGCATCTCGTAGAAAACGACGCCCAACTGGTAGACGTCCGTGCTCCAATCAACCTCACCGTACTTTTCCTGGCTCATCTGTTCTGGCGCACTGTAAATAAGAGTTCCTTTTGTACCGATGGTTTTCGAGACGCTTTCCGATGCCATGAACTTACCGATGCCCCAATCAGCGATCTTTGGAGTACCGTCTTTCGTGAAAAGTATGTTCTCGGGTTTTATGTCCCTGTGAACAGATGCCATGCGGTGGGCGTAGGCCATTCCCTCCAATATTTCCTGGATCAAACCGATTACTTTATCTACGGGTAATTGACCGGTCTTTATAAGATTCAGAAGATTGCCACCTTCCATATATTCGATTACCATATAAGGAACCGGACGTATATCGCCTTTAAGGAATTTGACTATGTTCCTGTGCTTCAGTTTTTTCCAAATATCCGATTCGGACTTGAATTTATTTAATACTGAGCTATCAATAGTCTCATCCATGAACTTCGGTAACTTGATGGCAACCGGCTCTCCTTTTAGATTATTTGCCTTGTAAACAGTTGCAAAGCCGCCCGAACCGAGTTTATTGGTAATGATGTAATCGGGAATGAGGCCTTCCATTGAGGACGGGATCGGTGTAAGTTCGGGAGAATACTCCGCCCATGGTTCCTCTTCATCCTCGTCCTCATCCAACCATTCTTCTTCTTCGTCTTCCTCTGACCGGTCACGTCCGGGCAGGCCAGATGAATCTTTTGATTCATCAAGGTCCTCTTCCTTTCCGGCACCCCATATCTCCTCATCTTCTCCTTCTTCCTTATCACCCACCGTATCGTCCACATCCCATACTTCTTCCTCGTCCTTTCCGGTTTCCTCTTCTTCCTCGTCTTGTTCTTCTTTCTCTTCTTCCACAAACTCACCAAGATCCTCATCTGGTTCCGTGGTTTGTTCGTGTTCTTCCGTCGGTTCGGCTTTTCTCTTCTTGATAAAAATAAATATAGCGATAAGAACCGTAAGGAAAATGACAATCACGATGATTACGATAACAGTTGTGGATAGGCCTTCCTCATCAGTCGTCTCGGTCCCGGCCAGTTTCTCGTTCACAGTAATACTGAAGAAGGCCTGCCCGTTATTCCCGGCGTCATCGCTCACTGTCAATGTCACCGTATAAGTTCCGGGTTTGGTGAATATATAAACGGGTGTGGCCCCATATAATATCCGGGCTCCATCATCATTGAAAGTCCAAGTATAGTTTACAATGCCGACGTTATCCGTACAACCGCTTGAATCGAAAATGACCTTATCTCCAGCATGTATTTCTGTATCTTTTGTGGAACCGACAACTTTCGGATTCTCGGTGTCCTTTACAGTGACTATTATCCAATCTCTATGTATGTTATCCGCCGCATCCTTAACGGTAAGTGTCACATTGTATATACCCGGATCATCAAATTTAAAAATGACAATCCTACCATAAAGGGATCTGTTGACATTATTATAACTGAAAGTCCATGTATAATTGCCGATGCCTACATTGTCGTTACTTTTACTTCCATCGAGAGTTACATTGTCGGATTGATCAGCGTTGATATTCGTTCCTGCGTCTGCCGTTGGCTTAGTATAATCCCAGATATCCCGAACAGACACGGTAAGAACATCGGTCGCCTCGTTCCCCGCTTCATCCATAACTGCCAATGTGACGTTGTATGTCCCGGGGAGCTTGAAGGTGAAAGTCGCCGAGGGTCCTCTTAGGGTGTGATTAGTACCATTATATTCAATTATCCACGTATAATTTATTATTCCGATGTTATCAGTGCTATTGATAGAGTTGAAAGTAGCATTATCGTATTGATTGATAGAAATATCCACTCCAGCACTTGCTGTGGGATCATCATTGTCCAACACATCAATACGGGTGACATTTGTGACAAGCCCGTTGCCCGAAGAATCATTTATTTCGAACCAATATTCCATCTCGGATGCATCACTTGGAATATCAATAGATTTGCTCCACGTAGTTCCATTATCACTACTGGTCATTTCGAAAGACAGGTTGATATCATCACCGAAATCATAAATAACATATGTATAATCTATTTTTATATTGTCACTGGCATTGAATGATACTGTAAAAATATCTCCGGTAGTTGGGATTTCTCCCGTCAAGTCCTCGATCAATTGTGGTGGGTCGTTATCCGAAATATTTTGTTGAAACCAGGTTATATTAGAGGTATTGTAGACATTTCCGGCGGTATCCCAAATACTATATGTATAATTTACCTGTGTAACATCGGGAGGAATGTCGATAGAAGCACTGGTCCATATACCATCATCTGCCAGTGGATCGCCATGAGTTCCATCATCATACAAGGTCTGGGTTTGGAATGAAATTATGTCATAAGTATATGATACCTGTGTAATATTGACTCCGATGTTATCACTGGTGTTAATGGCGAAATAAAATGAATCGCCGGTGGTGGGGATTCCACTTAGATCTTCTTCAAATTGTGGTGGGTCGTTATCCACGACACCCTTTACCATATGACCTGTGCCTCTTGTATTTCCAGCTTGATCCCTTAATGTAAACCAGTATCGAATCGTGGTGGAATTACTGGGTATAGTGATGTTATGGGACCAAAAATCCTGAAATCCACCCCATCTCGATTCATTGTAATTCATGGATTTGTTAATATAATTAGTATCGTCGAAAGTGTAGGTAACGTTTACAGCCCCAATTCCTACGTTATCGCTGGCATTTATGATGAACGAGAATAGCTCACCTGTGGTGGGAGTCCCCGAGAGGTCTTCAGCAAGGACGGGACTTTCATCATCTATCGTCGCATATTGTAAATCATCATCCTTTCCATAAGCGATATGTGGTATGCGGTTCGAATCAAGGGTAAGTGAAGTATATGCGCAAAACTCGGTATCAACTATTTTATCAATCCATTCGGGTGCATTATAATATAAATATTTTAATTGATTCCAGTCGTCACAATAACTTATATATGTATTGTTGTTGGAGTCAACTTCAATGGATGTATACCTGCCGTTAGCCCCAGGTCCCCCGCTTGAAAAATTTAACGTTTCTTTATGCCATCTATGATAATCAAAATAAGTATAATTCAAGGAATTGTTGCTTTCACTAAAATAGCTGATCTTTGGTCTGTCGAAAGGGTCCAAGGCAATCGAAGAGTGGTTTCCACCACCATAATCGATGGTGAAAGTCTGCCAACCACCACTGACATTCCGTGCGTATTTCAGATTATTTTGCTGTTCATCATAATAGCTGATATGAGCCCTATCGCCCAGATCCATTATGAGGGAACTGCATACGCCAACTCTACCCCAATCATCCACTGTAGTTGTATTCCACTCAAGAGAGTTATTCCATGCATATTTCAAACAATTATTTGTCTCATCACTATAATAACTTATATGTGGAAGGTTCTGAGAATCCAGTGCAATCGAAGAAAATCTCCCACCATTCCAATCCACCGTTTCGATATGCCATTCATTTCCATCGTGGTATGCGTATTTCAGAGCATTATTGCTACGGGAATGATAGCTTATATGCGGATGATCATTCGAATCCAGGACAATATCATTAAAGCTGCCGACATATCCCACGGAGTCCACGATTTCAATGTGCCAGCGGCTTCCATCATAATATGCATATTTAAGGTCCCTATTGCTTGCATCATAATAAGAAATATGCGGTCGATTATTCGTATCGTTTGCAATAGATGCATAATAACCTACAAATCCAAGGGAATCGATTGTCACATTGGCCCATTTATCACTCCGTGTAAGTAAGGAATAAATTCCGTTTGGGGTATCTTGTTCAACTGGAATAATATCACCCGAGGAATCCACTGTTTTATCTTTGATGCTGAAATTTCCATTGATTATTCCCGTAAGTAGAAGGGAGATCGTTATTACCAGAAGAAAGTTGATTATTCTCTTCATAATTTCACCAATACTTTTCTTATTAATTTCAAATACTATAGGATAAATTATGCTTTTATAAATACTTTCGGTTCTGTCTTTTATGGTTCTCTGTGTATGATAATCGATTATTAGATTTATTACACGGTCTATCCCGGCCATAACAATTTTCATTATCGAAAACGCCATTCTCTCTGATAGGTAAAATGCCATTAACAAAAAGCTCGTCCTACAAGCCGTCACTTCTGTTCAGGAACGGCCATATCAATACGACATACGCCTCGAAGTTCAGAAAGGTTTTTGGCGTAAACTATGATCGCGAACGGATCGATACCCCGGATGGTGATTTTCTTGATGTCGATTGCTTGATAAATGGCTCGGATAAGGTCGCGATACTGTGCCACGGGTTCGAGGGTAATTCCCGAAGGGTTTACATGAGGGGCATGGTGAGAGCGCTCACAGGGGCGGGTTACGATGCAGTGGCCATGAACTATAGGGGATGCAGCGGAGAACCCAATCGACTACTGCGTTCATATCATGCCGGAGCCACGGACGACCTTCATACCGTGGTTTCCCATGTTCACGCCAGTAAAAAATATGAGGAAATATACCTGATAGGTTTCAGCATGGGCGGCAACCTCGTGTTGAAATATCTGGGTGAAAAATTATTTCCTGTTATCGCATCGGTGAAGCGTGTAGCTACCATTTCCACGCCGTGCGACCTTGCCTCTTCCGTAACTGTATTGGATAGTTTTTCGAGAAGTATCTACACAAGGCGTTTTCTGCGGTTTCTGCATAAGAAAATAACGGATAAAATGAAAATGTTTCCCGGCGAGCTCGACGATGAGGATTACAAAAAGATTAAAACTTTGAGAGCTTTCGATGACAGGTATTCGTACCTCAACGGATTCGAGGATGCGGATGATTATTATAAAAAAGCAAGTTCAAAGCAATTTATTTCCGGGATACGCAAAAAGACACTTCTTATAAATGCAAAAGATGATCCCTTCCTGCATGTGAATTGTTATCCGGTTGTTGAAGCCAGGAAAAGTAAATTTTTATATCTGGAGATGCCGAATCACGGCGGGCACATGGGTTTTGTTACCAGAAGTTCGGATGGACTTTATTGGTACGAAAATAGGACCCTGGATTTTTTCGAATCTTAAGCTGGATTCGCCGAATTCAAAGATATTATTTAAGTACTAGAAATAATAAAAATAGGGTTCGGGGTAGTTCCCCGAACCTACTATAAAAATTAAAACAATCCCAATGTCTTTCCGTTCTCGTCTATATCCACTCGTTCCGAGGCCGGGTGCGAAGGCATTCCGGGCATGGTTCTCATCTCTCCGCAAAGCGGATAAAGATATCCCGCACCGGCAGCAGGCCTTATATCCACAACAGGCAGCGTGTATCCCGAGGGGGCTCCCGTCAATTTCGGATCATGGGATATGGAAAGATGGGTTTTCGCTATGCAGATGGGGAGTTTACCAAGACCCCATTCGGTATAGAGCTTTATTTTCTCCTCTGCGAGATCGCTGTACTCAACGTTCTCGGCTCTGTATATTTCTCTGGCAATTGTTTCGATCTTCTCTTTGATGGATGCCTCGTCCGGGTAAAGAAGTCTGAAGTTGTTGGGCTTCTCGCAAGCCTCGACCACAGCCTTGGCAAGCTCGGTGCCGCCAGCGCCTCCGTCCGCATGCACCGTCACCGGTATGCAGCTTTCGGCACCTGCCCTTTTGGCTTCTTCGATAACCGTTGCGACCTCGGCGTCGGTATCTGCCGCGAACCTGTTGACGCAGACCACTACGGGTACACCGAATTTCTTCATGTTCTCAATGTGCACTGTAAGGTTGCAGCAACCCTTCCGAACTGCTTCCACGTTCTCTCCCCAGAGTAGCTCCGGGGAGGGCGCCTTGCCGGGTGGGAATTCGTAACCTCCGCCGTGTAGCTTGAGAGCCCTCACAGTAGAGTTCAACACCACGCAGTCGGGTTTCAGGCCTGAATTCCTGCACTTGATATCGAACAGTTTCTCAGCGCCGCAATCGGCTGCGAATCCGCTTTCTGTGACAACGTAATCAGCCAGTTTGAGAGCGATCCTGTCCTCGATAACCGAGTTGTTGCCGATAGCAATGTTTGCAAAGGGGCCCGAGTGCATGAGACAGGGTCCGCCTTCTAGAGTCTGGATCAGGTTCGGCTTGATAGCCTCCTTCATCACCACGGTCATTGCCCCTGCAGCCTTCACATCCTCGGCTGTTACCGGAATCCCGTCTCTGCTCATTGCAACGATGATCCTGCCCATCCTCTTTCTCATATCCTGCAGGTCGTTTGAGAGTGCCAAAATGGCCATTACTTCCGATGCCACTGTGATATCGACACCGGTTTCTCGTGGGTATCCCTCTATATCGTGCCTGGATTTAGTACCGATGGTCACGGTGGTCTGAGCGGAGTCGTTCAGGTCCACAACACGTCTCCAGGAGATAGTATCCGGATTGATTTTAAACTCGTTCTTCCTCCTGAAAGTCGGGTGGAAAACCTGGTTGTCGATGGCGGCAGCCAGCAGATTGTTGGCCACACCAACAGCGTGAATATCTCCAGTGAAGTGCAGGTTTATGTCTTCCATTGGGAGAACCTGCGAATAACCTCCTCCGGCTGCACCGCCCTTGATGCCGAAGACCGGTCCCATGGACGGCTCCCGGAGAGCGCATATTACGTTCTTCCCGATCAATCTTAGAGCCTGGCTCAGACCTACATTGATGACGGTCTTTCCTTCACCCAGGGGTGTGGGTGTAACTGCGGTGACATCAATGTACTTTCCATCGGGCCTATGCTTCAGCTTTTCGAGGACCTCGAGGTTGATCTTGGCCTTGTACTTGCCGTAAAGCTCTATATCGTCCTCCGAAAGCCCCAGTTCCTTGGCCACGTCGATTATGGGCTTCATCGTAGCTTCCTGTGCTATCTCTAGATCTGATTTCATCATTTCCCTCCTTTTATGCATAAATGCATTTTTATTAATTATTTTCGTTTTTATGGTAATAATATAGAAGAATTTTGAGTGTTAGAGGGCCAATAATATTTAACATTTTATGCAATATGATAGCAATTCCGCATTATTGTCGTTTTAAAAGAGACATTTCTCGAAAATGAGTACCGTCGATATTGTTATGATGCGAAGTTCGAAATGTGAATCGTGAATTAGTAAATTCACTTCACCCGCGTAAATCCAAGGATTTCCTGCGGGAATCGAAGTTCGCACCTTGACAATGTTAGCGGTAAAGCGTGATAACGCAGATACCGCAAAATATATATCAATAAGAATTATATATAAAAATGGGATTTAGGTGCCTCGAATCTTATAGTCCTGTAGTGTAGTGGCCTAGCATGCTGGCCTTTGGAGCCAGCGACGGAGGTTCGAATCCTCCCAGGACTGTTTAACCGCCAACATGGTATCATTATTGGTATCAGCATTAATGAAATTAACCAATATTATATACAGGAATCCCGAGGGAGAGCATGCCAAAAAAATCAAAAACCGGACGGAAGGAATTACCAGTTGAGTTACCCACGTTTCGTAAGCCATTTTTGATAGGTCTGTTCATTGCCTCAATAGTTCTTGTCCCACTGTCCGTGACCGGAACCCTGATATTACCTCTAAATGATTGGTTTTCAATCACCACCCCTTTAAAACCCGGTTTGTGGACCATCTTTGGTGTGATGACGGGATTATTATTGTCAGCGATTTTTGCATTTTTCTTTGCAAGGAGCATAACTCCTTCTGGTAAAGCGAATTGATTTTAATAATTGGTGTATAACGAGCATTTTTCTTATCCCCAATGGTGTACGGGGTATTGTTTCATGTTTCTATTAGCCGATAATCCTGTTTTTTTACCTCCTCAGAGGCTTTTCATCAAGGGCCAAAATATGATAAACAACATTTTAAATACTACAAATTTATTAATGTCGAAATCAGGTTTTGTATCTGACAGAAAACTGTTGATTGACAGATTAAACTAAAAAGGTGATCCAATGGCATATTTAGCAATAACGAAAAGAATATTGATCGTGATGTTTACTGGGATGTTGATGTTTTCCGGGTTGACACTTGTCAACGACTTGATTGTGGAAAACGTATCGGGGAATTTACTTGTTTTTGGCGATACTTGGAACAGCGTTGCCACTACGGGAGGCGGAGGCGTATTTATCTCTGTAAATATTACTACCGATGGTGTTTCGGGCGCTCCCAACAATGCGGAGGTTTTTTTTAACTTTACCATCAATGGTCCCTCTGGCCTGATAAGAGGAGGTCAAAACATTAGCGTAACCACAAGGAACGATACAAGTTGGACCGTAGTAATTAAAGGGCCGATGCCAACAAATGCCAACCAGATAGGATACGACTTTTCCGCATGGAACATGTCTGACCAGGCTTCAGGGGTAGTCCGATTATCGAGTCAAACAATCAATATTATAGATAATATCAAGCCAACCGTTGTAAACCTTCAAAATGTAGAGATAGGGACTGGTGAAGAAGTTAAGTTCAATGCCACGGGATGTACCGACAATGTTGATACACCCGACAATCTTCTTTATCACTGGAACTTCAATTATGGAGGGGTCCGGAATTTATCGGGAAAACTACAGACGTTCACCTTCGACAATCCCGGAGTTTATACGGTTACGTTGAGCATTAAGGATATGTCTAACAACTGGAATTCGGGTTCAATGACCGTTACCGTATTGGCCGATGCGATATCGATAAACGCAACCACGCTTGCCAATCTTACGTTCAAGAATGTAGTACTGGTAGAGGACGGCACCCCGTTCAATACAACCTTGTACAACAAAATATTCATCAATGAGACAGTGGGATTATTATCTTACAAGACCGGCGACACTTCAGAGGTGAATTGGACCAATGTCAGCTGGGGGAGCGAGTACAGCACGGAGAACCTTAACGTCAAGATCGATAACATGGGTACTCCCGCCGACGGTACGGATGATCTGTTGATCATAACCCCGAATCCTAACAAATTTTCGGCGATAAAGGAAAATGTGACCGTTAAGGCCAGTCTTAGCGGTTTCGAGGCATTGTTCAACTTTACTGCGACCATAACCAGCGTTAACGATGCACCAGAATTCGTAACCTATAAACTCAACAACGATACCGAGGGCACTCCCGAGGGTGAAAATATCAGCTTCAGTCAGGTAAATGAGGACGGTACCGTTAATATAACTATCACCGCTGATGACGCAGATCTCCCTTACGGAGATGGTTTGAGTTTCGGTGTGTTCTATCAAGAGAATACCTCGACTGCCACGATTCTCAAGCTGGATAATACCACTGCAAACCTCACCTTCACACCGAAGAAGAATTTCGTTGGCACTTCTCTGGTTATAATAACCGTTACCGATGACGAGGGTAACGTGACCAAACAGAACCTGACGTTCATCCTTAAACCGGTGAACGATGCGCCCTCCATGATATCTTTCGTCCTGAACGGCGTGGAAGGGACCGTGGAAGGAGACGGTAATGTCAGTTTTACCATAAAAGAGGATGAAACATGGAATATTACAATAACCGGGGCCGACGCGGACCTTCCTTACGGTGAGGTACTAACGTATACTGTGGTTTCAAAACAGAAAGACTCCGTTGCGGTCTTTGGGCCTGTAGTTGGTTCAATGGCCAACCTTACCTTCACTCCAAAAGCGAATTACAATAAAAATGAGATTGGAAATGAGGCGGTATTAAATATCAGTCTGGAGGATAAAGCAGGCGCTGTATCCTTCCAGATTATAACCTTCACCGTAACACCGGAGAACGATGCTCCAAGCATTGCCGGTTTGGGAATAAAGGGAAATTGCTCGGTTCCTACTGCGGTTGAGAACGAACCGGTTTCCCTGACCGTCCGTTATCTAAATAATACGTTGATAAATGGGACCGATGTTCTCGATATTGATAAGGACGTTCTCACCTATACGTGGTATATAAAATTGAAACCAACTGATCCAAACGCTTCCGAAGAACCCGTCTGGACTCTTGCGGGGAATGCAACAGGTGTCAATACGACCTATACATTTACCACCACGGGGACCTATCTGGTATGGCTCAAGGTATCCGACGCATCCGGCGGTTATGATTATCAAAAAGTAATGACGATTGCTGTCAATCCCTACGTCCCACCCGCCAAACCTGACGATGGCGATGCAAGCAGTATGCCCCTAATAATGATCATCGTGATAGTCGTTTTATTGATTGGTGGCATAGTTGTAGCTCTTATAATGATAAGCAAGAAGAAGACTGAAACGAAGGCAGGGGATGAGTTCTCGGAATTCGACATGCCATCCGAATCACAACCAGGAATGGATCAGTTCGGCCAGCCACAGCAACCACAACCCGGCATGGACCAATTCGGCCAGCCAATGCAGCCGCAGCCGGGTATGGATCAGTTCGGTCAACCAATGCAGCCGCAGCCTGGTCTTGATCAGTTCGGTCAACCAATGCAGCCACAACCAGGTATGGATCAGTTCGGCCAACCCCAGCAACCCCCGCAGGCCCAGCCTGGTCTTGATCAGTTCGGTCAACCTCAGCAGCCGCAGCCTGGATTTGATCAGTTCGGCCAGCCACAGCAGCCTCAACAGGCCCAGCCTGGATTTGACCAATTTGGTCAGCCTCAGCCCGGGATGGGTCAATTTGGTCAGCCACAGCAGCCGCAACAACCTGCCATGGGTCAATATGGTGGTGCGCCAATGCAACAATCTCAACAATCTCTCCCCCAGGCAGGGGCCCCAATGGGTGGTGGGAACCTCTGTCCGCACTGCAGGGCACCTATTGAGCCCGGTTGGTTCCTCTGTCCCAACTGCAAGAACCAGATATAGTTCCGGTGCTATTTTCAGCTCAAAGAGTGGGCGGTTCCTTGCTGAGGGCTCGCCCTTCTTTTTTTTTATTTTAGGAATATACGGCGGTGTTCTGCATCTACATTGCATTGGATGATACGGATTCCATGGAGGGCGGTTGTACAACGTATCTTCTCACCCGGGCCCTTGAGATTTGCCGTGATTCAGGTTATACCTGCCTTTTTTTGCCGGGGCTGGTCCGATTGAATCCGAACATTCCTTACAAAACCCGTGGCAATGGAGCAGTAGTATTTTACGTATCTCGCCGGATGGGCGATGACAATAATACCTTTTGCTCAGGTGCCATAGGCAATGAGCCGATGATGTCGATATGGTCGGATGACGAACACCGTGCGCCGGACCATGAGCCGCAAACAGAATTATTTCAGAAATTGAAACGACTTATAGATGAAGAATCATCTTATGGGCATGAAAACACGAATCCGGGCCTGGTTGTCAGCAGCGATACTTTTGGATTATCCAATTATGAACGCGCAGTTCGAGCAGTATATCCGCTGGAAATGGTGCTGGGTATACTGGATCGAAAAATGAATACCTTGTACCATGGTCTGGGCTCTATGCGAGGTCTCGTGGGATGTTTAGGTGCTTTATCGTGGTACCAGAACTACCGATCAAAGGGATTGGACCACACTTACGAAATGATATGCTACAGAAAACCTGAATTTTGGGGTACAAAAAGAGATGTCAAGCCAGATTTTGTAAGGTCCCTGGACCTGGAACTGCCCGGATCATTTAACAATTACGATCTGAAGAATGATAAACCGTTGATATATCCCAACACTCCCTGCCCGGTATTGTTTGGGGTCAGAGGCAATGATTATCACGTATTACCTCGTGCTTTGGAGATATTGGAGACCTTTGAGATGGAGCGGTGGCAGTTATTCGTCACCAATCAGGGGACTGATGATCATTTGGTACCGACCAGCCTTGGAAAGATTGAAAACTACGCTTCGGTCATCACTGAAGGGACCGTTCTCGAGAGTTCATTCACTATAAAGGGGGGTCATGTATTCATAAGGATAGGGGAGGGGGATAATAGCATATATGCCGCGGCCTTTGAGCCAACGAAGAGCTTTCGGAAAATAGTTCGAGGACTTTTGCCGGGTGATCGGGTGCGTGTGTTCGGAGGGGTGAAAGGTGACGAAAAGGCGGCTGATGATGGATGGGGGAAAATGAGACCGGCGTTGTTAGACGGGTTTGCGAGGGTGATCAATCTGGAGAAACTGGAGCTAATTGATAAAACCCATAGGCTGACAAAGATCTCCAATCCCATCTGTCCAAGCTGCAAAACAAAGATGAAATCCCTGGGAAAGGGTGTGGGTTACAGGTGCAGAAAATGCCGCTTCAAGGCTGCTGAGAAGGATGCGGATTACGGTGAGCTTCCCCGCACCTTGGTGGAGGGTAAAACGTACGAGGTTGACGGAGTTGCCATGAGGCATTTGTCAAAACCGCTTGTTAGAATTGGCCGTGAAAAAGGGAGATCGCTTACGGAAATTGATCAAATAAATTATTAAAAAAAAAGAGCCACCGGCGGGGATTGAACCCGCGATCTATGCCTTTTCGGGTTCGGCGCCGGGAGACCGGCACACGCTTACCAAGGCATCGCTATACCACTAAGCCACGGTGGCCCGCAGATTCGTACATCGCGTTCGAACGGTGCGGCAAATATATTCCTGATTTTAATAATTTTTCTTCAAAATAGGTCGAGGAAATTCGTTTCACCAGTGGGAACCTAACGTAAAAAAATTAATAATCTATTCGCATTAGACCGGGTGATGATCACAATCAGGGATCTTACAAAGCGCTATCCTCCGGGCATTCCAAGATGGAAGAAGTGGTTCCATCGTGGCAGCAAGGAAACTTTCCTCGGTGAACTTGCTGTGGACAGGCTGAACATGGAGGTGGGGAAAGGGCAGGTATACGGTTTCATCGGTCCCAACGGCGCGGGAAAAACCACTACTATCAAGATGTTGGTCGGCCTTATGCCCCCTAGTTCCGGGACGGCGCTGGTATGTGGTCTTGATGTGGTTGAGGAGGGTGAAATGGTCCGGGGCAGGATCGGTTATATGCCTGAAGCCCCGTCATTCTATCCCCGAGTTTCTGTTTTGGATGTCCTGCGATATTACTCCAAGCTTTATTCCATCCCTGGCGGGTCTATCGACAGGAAAATTGCGAAGGTTTTGCGCACTGTGGGAATCGCCGGTGAACGGGCCAAATTGTGCGGAAAATTATCTTTTGGGATGAAAAAGAGACTTTCTCTTGCCCAAGCATTGTTGAACGATCCCGAGCTGCTTATACTGGACGAACCCACTGGTGGTCTGGATCCTGGGGGGAAGAGGGATTTCCGTAAACTTTTAACGAAACTGTCCGACCGTGGAATTACCATATTTATGTCATCGCATCTTCTCGAAGAGGTACAGAAGATAAGTACCCATGTGGGCATTATCCATCACGGACGATTGATAACCAGCGGATCTCTCGGGGAACTTCAGGAGAAGATGGGTAAAGAGGCGAAGGTGAAGATAAAGGTAAGAGTCGCATCGACCTCAAAGATTCCCCTTTCATCTATCGAAAAAATAGAAGGAATAATTGACCTGAGGATTTCCGAAGATACAATGACCATAGTAGCTGAGACAGATAATATATCGTCGGAGGTCAACCGACTATTGGTGGAGAATGATTGTCAGGTTCGTTCCATAGTGATAGAAGAACCGGAGCTTGAGGATATCTTTTTTGATCAGACTTCAAAATGAATTCCATTTGTCCATGCCTGCTTTATGTCGTTTAGAGAATAACCCTTCGTATTGTATAGCTCGATCATATCATTTTCAGACCAGTAAGGGGATTCCCAGGGAGGGCGTCCGAGCCTTTTTCTGAATCTGGTAAGAATATCGTTCACCACTGAAATGGAAGCCTGAGTTTCTTTGAAATCGGATGTTATTTCGATAAGTGACTGCCAGGTAGATGTGCCGATGGTTTCCGCTATGAGTTTGAAAGAAATATCCCCCAATTCAATGGATATGCTCCAGGGAAAATAATCCCTTTCCCACGTCAACCGTATATTTGGTTGGCTTCCCTTTCTCCGAACCGTCTTCAGGAAATTATCCCCCACATCGGTTAGCATCAGGCGGTCTTTGAAATTCCGAGGAGATAATATTTTACCCTTGCGAAGTCCCTTTTTCGAACAGCTGGGTCTAAGATGATTGGGGAACACAATATAGTGTTGGATCATTCACACCCCTTTTGGATTATCGTAATATATCAGCTGGGATATTTCCAAGATAATAATAACTGATACAGTGATCGATCTTGTAAATAATTTTTTCGGTGGATATAAAAGAATCGGAAAGTGCGAGTCCCCGCTTCGCTCTGGTCAATTAAAAATTGTCCTAACACGCATTTTTTCTACGAAAAAAAGTGCGAGGGCACGTTTCACTACGGTCAATCTGAGATTGCCCTGCCCTCTCCCTTTTCTCCCTTTGGTCGAAAAAGTGCGAGTCCCCACTACGTTCCGGTCAATTAAAATTGCCCTGACACGCATTTTTTCTCCGAAAAAAGTGCGAGTTTCCGCTTCGCTCTGGTCAATTGGAAATACTCGATGAATCGGAGATTCATCTGCACCCTCGGCTGGTAAGCCTACGGGTTGCCCTGACACGCATTTTTTTCTCCGAAAAAAAGTGCGAGTCCCCACTACGTTACGGTCAATAAATAATTGCCCTGTCCCCGCCCTTTTTTTCCTTTTAGTCAAAAAAGTGCGAGGGCCGAGATTCGAACTCGGGAACCACTAAGGACTAGACCCTGAATCTAGCGCCGTTGACCTGGCTTGGCTACCCTCGCACCTATGCATCCATTTATCGTGATTTCAATGATTTTCCTGTT
Organism: uncultured archaeon; assembly: GCA_964342815.1. Taxonomy (GTDB): domain Archaea; phylum Thermoplasmatota; class Penumbrarchaeia; order JASLWR01; family JASLWR01; genus JASLWR01. Next base: position 73,883 of record CAYFHS010000005.1, read on the forward strand.
CTATGCATCCAACTCATGGTCAACGGGGACCGGTTTGCAATACCCTTGTTGCCAACTAAGTTCAGCCCAAAGGGGTGAACGGAATTGACCTGGCTTGGCTACCCTCGCACCTATGCATCCATTTATCGTGATTTCAATGATTTTCCTGTTCTATGCATCCAACTCATGGTCAACGGGGACCGGTTTGCAATACCCTTGTTGCCAACTAAGTTCAGCCCAAAGGGGTGAACGGAATTGACCTGGCTTGGCTACCCTTGCACCTATGCATCCGTTGATCGTGATGTTGTTGTTTCCGCTATATGCATCCGTTTCCTGGTCAACGGGTGCCGGTTGGCAACACACTTGTTGCCAACTAAGTTCAGCCAAAAGGGTGAACGAAATTGACCTGGCTTGGCTACCCTCGCTATACAAATCTTCTTATTATTGAATAATTATATGAATCAATTCGAAAAATAATTTGTCAGGGTTCACCTAACTTTCTCTCCAACAATTTTGACTTGGTTGTTCAATCTTCCTTCTTGATCTCTTCCAGTATGTCCCATGTCTTGTCGTATATTCGATCATCCAGTTGAGTGAGTTCCAGTCGGACCCTAAGCCTGCCGTTGTCGAAAAATATGTACGCTGACTTGACCTGCGACCTGAAGCATCTTACACTCTTACCCTTGTTGGATAGTTTAGTATCCACGCATTTGATAAGACCCATGGATACTAGTTTCTTTATTTTTTTGTAACATACTGCCACGGGGATGGCCAGTTGTTTACTGAGTTCCTGGGCTGTCTTGGGATATTTGAAGGATGCCGCCAGGATACGGAGGACCACCTCGTCTGCAAAAAGTTTCGCTGTTTTTAAAGCTTCCATCCGGATACACCTCTTTCAGGTCCGACCGATGATATTTTTGTCGTCATTGCCGCTTATGACAAAATGAACACAATTCATCAAATCCAATAAATATCAGTGATACCAGCGTGTATCAATATTATTTCGTACTTCGCCATCGGTCCCCACGGGATATTTTGCCACAGTAATATAAAATACATATAAATAGATTTCGCCGGTCACCAAATGACCGACTGGTCCGTTCAAAATAGGGTCGGACAAACTCCAAAAATAGGAGTGTAAAAGACTAATATTGTTTCATTTTATAATATTGCTATATCGATCTGAGCCGTTTTCTATGATAGAGGATCACACCCAGAGTGAAGAGGACTACTGTAAGTATTATCATTATCACGATTTCAACAATAACATCGCCGAAAGATGCGCCGTATGTCATGGTCTTCGACAATGCCTTACTGCATTGTGTCCAGGGAAGCCAATCGAACAGCTCGAAGGCTTTTCCGGTACCAAGAAAATTTTCGGTGAAGGTAACGGTTGGCAGCGAAAAAAATGCTCCCGTGAGAAATGACAGAGGAACTGCCACCATTGGTCCAAGGTAGCCCGCTTGATCCTCATTCTTTGCTATTGCAGCCAGTATCAAACCCAGGGCCACAGTGGCCAGACATCCCCAAATGGCTATGAACAGAGCCAGGAATATATTCGCATCCGGGTTGAACTGATAACCCATCAACAAGGCGATACCGAGTAGTACAAATAATTGGGCCACTGCGATAACGGTATAGGGAATCGTGTTGCCGAAAAGCATGTCAAAAGAACTCATTTTTGTCAATTTCAGACGGGTGAGAGTTCCCTTGCTTTCCTCTCTTGACAGCGATATGCAGACGCCGGTGGCGCTCATCAGAAGGGCGAAGACAATGAGTCCGGGTACCTGATAATCGAATCCGGAGAGATCGGAAACATCAAGAGCCCTGTCTTCCACAATTACGTAAGGTTCCTGGGAGCCGGGGTCTATCTTAACAGGAAGAGACTTGGCCGATATCGCAAGGGCGATCTTGCCTGAATTGTCCACGTATGCCTCCATGGACCCTTGGATTATCCCGCTGACGGTGAAATAGGATGAACTGGCCGGATCACCCTTTATGATGACGCTGGCAGTTACATTGATGTTCTTTGTGAGTGTGGTGCCGCCAGTTCCGTTTTCCATCATATCACTTATTAACTGCTCCATCATTTTCGATGCGTTTGTCCCGTTTTCGTTATATTGATCGTAATATCTTTCTCCGATAGAATCCGATATGGCATGCTGGACAAACCTCATGCTCTCTGCCGCTACGGCCTGTGAGAAATTTCGGGGTATTATGATATAGGCGATGAGATCCTTATCTTCCACCAGTTCCTGGGCCTCTTTTTCAGTAAGATCCTCACGTATATCGAATATATGCTGGCTGGTGTTTTTACCATTTCCGTCGAGATAAGACATTTCTGTTAAAATATTGACGTAATTATTGCCGTGATGGATCGTTGTATTGTTAAGGATGATCCCCTCGTCCATATTGATGACCGCAATATTGTATGTAGTGTTGCCACCGGTGAATGACCCGAATGCGAATCCGAATATCAGAATGAATATCGCCGGAAAAAGAAGACTGAAAAAGAGGGCTCCCTTATCCCTCATTATCTCTTTTCCGCTCTTTTTTGTAATAGCCAGCCATCTCATTCTCTCAACCCCCTTCCAGTGAGCGAAATGAATACGTCTTCGAGAGTATTCTTGCGAAGCTTGACATCCACGATATTTTTGTTACCAATCTCCACCTGGTGGAATATTTCGGGCAAGTGTTTTACTGCGTTTAGCGAATTAAGCCATATTTTATTTCCCACCACGTGAACCTTGGTCACCGTCTCCATTTTTTCCAGGTCTTTTGCTATTTTTTCGCTGCCTTCCATTTCCTCCAGCGTCAACTCTACAACGTCCCCTTCGCCAAGATTGTTCTTGAGCTTTTCGGGGCTGTCATCCACCAGGAGTTTTCCATGGTCGATTATGGCAACTCTCTTGCATAGCCGATCCGCCTCTTCCATAAAATGGGTTGTCAGGATCACGGTTTTATCTCCCATCTTCGGAATGGTATTGATGTAATCCCATAATACAAGACGGGACTGCGGATCGAGACCGGGGGACGGCTCATCGAGAACAACAATTTCCGGATCATGCACCAGTGCCATGGCAAGGTTCAAACGCCTTTTCATTCCACCAGAGAGAGACGTTGCCCGTGTTTTCCTTTTATCCTCGAGTTTAAGGTCGTAAAGTAGTGAATCGATCTGTCTATTCAATTTCTCTTGTGGAGTTTCATAAAGGTCCCCTATCAGTTTGAGGTTCTCATACACGGTCAAGCGGTCCCATAGAGTTATTTCCTGGGGGCAGACCCCGATCTTCTCCTTCACTACCTCGCTCCCCGCCTCGATGGTCTCCCCGTCAATAATGGTTTTCCCGCTAGTGGGTTTCAGAAGACCCACCATCATCTTGATGGAAGTGGTCTTGCCAGCTCCGTTAGGGCCTAGGAATCCAAATACCTCTCCACGTTTTATCTTTATGGTAAGGCCATCCACAGCTCTGACGCCATCGGGGAATTCCTTTACGAGATCATGAGTACTGATGAGAAAATCGCTGGACATTGGAAAACACCTCTTTTTCATATAATGACCTCCACGATAAATGCTTTTCCAGTTTATTTCCTTATGAAATCCATACAAAAAAGATATAATCCGTTATAATTCTTCTGTGGGGGATGCAGGAACTGTTTCCATATATTCCCAGAAAGACTCAGAAGAAAATCGTCGAAGATATCTACTCTTCAGCACTGGAACAGCGAAACTTAATAATTCAATCAAAGACCGGTTCGGGAAAGACAGTCTGTTCTTTATCGGCGCTTTTACACTTCTGCATTGATGAAAAAAAGAGATTGGTCTATACCACGAGAACCAATTCTCAGCAGAAACAGGTGATCAGAGAGGCAAGAGCCATCAGGGAGAATGCGCCAGATGGGACCTTTGCACCTGAAGAGCTATTGGCCCTGCCGCTTCAGGGCCGGAGGAACATGTGCCTTCTGATGGATAAACTTTCGGAGTTCAGAGAGGCAATGCCCGAAGAAATGTCTCTGATGTGCAGTACCAGGAAAAAGCGGACAGGTGAAATACTCGAAGGTACGGATAAGGAAGTTTCGGTGGACTTTAACCGCGCCGTATTCGATATGATGCTCCATGACCGCATGTGTCCTTACTACTATCGTCTGCTCACGACTAAGCAAAACTCGTTAAAACAATGGGTTGCAGAGCGGATACCCGATGCGCAGGAGATTGTATCGAGGTGCCGTGATGAGGAAATATGCCCTTACGAGTTCATTAAGATTTTGCTGGAACGAGCGCTGCTGGTTGTGATGCCCTATATCTTTGTATTCAACGACGCAATACGCGGGCATTTGCTGGACTGGTTGAACGAGGGAACCGAAGAGTTTGTCCTCGTTGTAGATGAAGCCCACAACCTGCCGGATTTCCTGCGCGACCTGTATTCATTCACCCTTTCTCGAAGCACCATAGGGACTGCAAAGAAGGAGGCGGAGCGGTACGGGATCGATTTTTTCTATGACGATATACCGCTAAAGCGTTTTCTTGACCTTCTTGAGAGCACAATGGTGGAGCTTGCAGAAGAATACATTGATGACGGAAATACGGGTGATACAGTTCGGGATAATAGGTCCGTAATTATCTCTGTGGAGGAGGACGCCGTGATACCTCAGGACGCTCTTATGACCGGCCTTATGTCGGGGCTCGTGATCACTTCCACGACCCTCATGAAGGGAATACAAAAATTGGCATACGAGGGTTATGTTATCAAGGAAAAGAAAAAGACTGACGGGAAGCTGCCCCGGTCATATCTTCTTATTATAGCAACATTTCTGCAGCAATGGGAGGACCTTACGGAGGAATACTACATCAAGCTTATTTACGACCGGGAAAATCCGCATCTGGAAGCATACTGTCTCGATCCGCAGAAGGGGGGGGTGATTTGCCAGACATTTTATTCGTCAGTTCACATGTCAGGCACTCTCGAGCCCCTGCACGAGTACCGGGACTGTATTTCCCTTGAGAACTCCGAGCTTCGCAGCTATCCCTCACCTTTCGATCCGGATAATCTCCTGAGCCTTTTCACGCCAAACCTAACCACGAGATATGCGCAGTTTCACGAAAATGAGAATATGCAGGAAGCTTACGAAAGGTCAATCTGCAATATCCTCCGGGAGCACAAACGAAATACTATTATCTTTTTCCCGTCATACCGGATAATGAAGCTCATCAGCTCAAGCGATATGATGAAAAATATAACACATGACCGTCCCATTTTCCATGAGAGAACGAAGGACTCGCAGGAGGAACTGTTGGACGAGATCGGTTCGTTCAGGAGGTCTTCGGGAGGAATATATTTCTCGGTCATCGGCGGACGGGTCTCCGAAGGGATGGACTTTCCGGGGAATACGCTCGAGATGGCGCTCCTGGTGGGGATCCCTTACCCGAAACCAACAGCAAGACAGAAGGGCCTGAGAAGATATTACGATATAAAGACAGGGAATGGCTGGTTATTCGCGGTGTTGGCCCCAACCGTGCGAAAGATACTACAGGCCATGGGAAGGGTGATCCGCTCGGAGGAGGACCGGGGAGTGGCCGTTATCATGGACGTGCGGGCTAAGCGTTTTCAGGAGTATATCGAGGGATTGGAAGAGGAAGAAGATGTGGCGGGGAGGGTGAGGAATTTTTTTATGACCTTGGAATAATTGTTGGATTTTATATTATAGTAAAGCTTACAATTAGCCATGTAAAATTAGTATGAACCCCCCGACATTCAATATGAGCCGTACCCATCTGTGATCGGTTAAGATTTAATCAACCATTTTACCTTGTACTCGAGGAATACAAGTGATATGATTTCTCAGGTTCCGATCCTGTTTTTACCTACAATATTGATTGAGAGTACTACAGAATAATACCGACTCAGTCTTTCGATGATGGCGAGGGAGACCCGTGCTATTCGATCCTTGCATTCATTCAGAAAACCCTTGACCAGAAAAAAGAGTGTCCAGTTGTCCGATTCGGACCTGTAGCGTTCGATCACACCGATTTCAGCAAGCTTCTTGAGTACCCGGGCTGTGCGCCGGTTTCCCCAATGGAATCTGGTTGACATATATGCATTTATCAACTGTTGCTGGCTCCCAAAACAGTCGAAATGGAAAATCAGGGTTTGGAGCAATAATTTTGCTTCGGCTTTGGCTGTCCGGTCACCCAGTTTACTTTCGATGTCTTTTATTCCTTTTCTATATTTGGTCAATTTTTTCGTGTACATTCGTTTCTTCATCGTATCAATCCCGTTTATCTTTTTCTGGAGGTCATAGGCAACGGATATCCCATAACAAAATGGACAAATGTTCAAGTTATTTATAAAGATAAGTCGGGGATGAGTGAATGTAAAATTGGCATTGGAAAAGAGCGCGTAATGGAAGGAATCGAGTAATGGCTGAAGGTGAAAGGGGACATTTGTCGATAGTCATCGCGGACATTTGTCGGTGGCAACAGGCAGCATTTGACAGTAAGTCGAATATTACCAGGAGACATTTGTCGAGGAAGTACATGAATTTTTCCGGCAGTGAGATTTTAAATTCACTTGACCCATCACAGTCCGATCATGAATTCTGTTCTTTCCGGTCCGCGTGAAAACGTAGGTCGGGCGTTTCGCGAGCGGCGACACCGCGCCCAACGCACCGATTACTTTCATTGATTTCGTTTCGGATTACCGGTCTCCTAAAAAATCAAACATTTCACTACCCTTTGATGTGTTTAACTATGGCATCTGAATGAATGCAGCGGTCAATTATATTTATTTGAGATATCACGAGGTAAAATCTATATCTAAAGAAATTCTTACCATTTTGGATTGAAGGTTTTGAATTAATAATGAGCGGAACAAATGGGGCATGTCCTATTGAAAGACTTGGCAGGAAGTTAGCAACGATTCTGGTGTTGGCGATCTTGCTTGGAGCCTATTTTTCGTACCGTTCTCCGCAAGAAAAGGAGAATAATTCGATCTTGCCCCCTTCATATTCTGTGAACCTCGATAAAGATACCTTGTTCCAATGCCTTTATGTGAAAGAGATAATGGCAAATTTTGAAGAGGATAACATTACTTCCCTTGATGTGAAAATCGGGTTATTACCGGGTTCCCTTCCTTTAGATATAAACGAATTATCTATAAAATTAACTTATACAGATAATGAAGGTGAAAAACACTGGGTTCACTATTTATTCGACCCACTCAAAACAGATTTTAAAACCGAAGAAATGAAAGTGATCGAGTTTCACGATCCTGACAATAGATGGGATTCAAACATTATCACACAAAATTCAACAGTCAAGATGAGGTTTGAGGGAAATTTTAACCGTTCCACACGAGGAACCTTGAATTTTATTGGATATTTAATATATCTCAATATTGACATTATAATGCCTCCCTTTATCACATCCCCTCCGCTATACACAAAATATAATGGAATGATCCTTTTAAATAACACAGGTGAGATAAATTATTCGAGGCCAGGAAATGATGACTGGCTCATTGAGGAATCGATCAATATGAAAGACCGTGAGATATTATTGGATAATAATATAATTGTTTTAAAGGATAGTAAATTATCCTTTGAAAACGTTACACTGAGGATTGAAGCCACGAATAAGACGAAATATGGAATCTATATTGGAGAAAACGCTGAATTCATCGTTACTAATTCCACCATCACTTCCACCAACGTTTCAGGTTTAGAAAATTTGCAGTATGACATCAATGTATTCGGAAATATTTCTCTTGAAAATAGTTATCTCAGTCATTCTCAAGGATTGAATATATATGGCAGTAGTGCTACAATAAAAAATTGCAGTTTCTATCAAAATAAATTAAACTTTTCCTACACTTGTGCGAACATTACATCCAATAAATTCACATCATGCAATGGAATCAATTTTATGTATGGCTCATGCATGATAAGAGACAATGCATTTGTAAATCTGCCTCGTGCCATATTTGGTCATGGAGATATTTTTTATTTTCAAGACAATCTAATGGATTACTGCAGAACTACAATCTTTATTGCATACAGGGAATCAACAATAATTGGGAATAGATTTTCAAACTGTGAAAACGGAATCTCTTTGGATTCGGGTTTAATTCAAGTCAGGGATAATGAAATGATACGAGTCGATGGTGTGGGAATATCTCTTGATAACGGCGTAAGTGTTGTGAAAAACAATACTCTGACCGATTCAGGAGGTATTACTATAACTGGTTCTAACAAACAAAGGGATAATAACTCTTACCAGGCAATAATTGAAGATAATCTGATACAAGATAGCAGTGAATGGGGTTTTTTGTTGGCGTTAATTGATGCATATAGCGGGAACAATACAATAATCAATAGCTCCCGAGCGGATATTTGTTCACAGAGCGCTACGCTGGTGGTTTTCAACAACACTTTAAGGTCCGAGGTTCCATTGAGTATAGTATCCCGCAACTGCACCGTATCAATTATTAATACGAGCATCGACAAATGCCATGTCGCGGTATGCATGATCGAATCTACAGCGGTGATCATCAACAGTATCATTTTAAACGACGCCTCAGGGAAATTTAAAGTAATGGGAGAGATGCAAGAGAAATGTCACCTTCAAATTCAAGATGGTTCCACAGTGCAAATGAAAGATACTGTTTTCGACGAGGACGAAGTGATCTTCACCGATTACAAATCCAGACTTATATTACCTGACAAGACGATTAAAAAAGAAAAACCGCCACTCGGTTGGAGATTCTATGCAAATATCGCTTTGCTCGTCACCACAATAACATTAATCGGGATTTTGATTTGGATATACAAACGTGGAAAGAGGAAAAAACAATCGCTATAAATTAACATTATCGATCTCAACAACCTCCTCGTTCCCCTTCCTGAACTTATCCATCTCTTTCTTGCTCCCCAGCACCCGAAATTTTTTCCCTTCAACATCCTCCACTTTGGTCTCTTCGACCAATAAAACCTCGAAGTTAGAATAAAAAAAACTCTCAAGGGACTTATTGAATGCGATATTTTTTATCAATATCTCGAATTCATGGTAGTCAGGGAGATTATTCCTTATCATTTCTATCAAATGATCCAGGTTCTCCCTGGTACGCGCGGAAACACATACCAGATCATTAGCAAGTACACCCGCCTCTCCCAGACCTTCTATTATACTCTCCGCCTTCGCTTCGTATTCATCATCAGGGAGAATATCTATCTTGTTGAAGACCGTAAGTATCCTGACGTTCATCCCCTCGTGGTTCATTATCCTGTAAGCCGTGGCCATCTTCCGTATGATCTCGTGCACCTCATCCGAGATGTCAACGACAAGGACGATGAGGTCCGCATCGAAGATCTCTTCCAGAGTTGAGCGGAAGGCCTTGACGAGATATGGTGGAAGGAACTGTATGAAACCTATGGTATCCGTCATCAGAACCGGTAGGTTCTTTGCGTCTATTCTCCGGGTCCGGGTGGAAAGGGTCGTGAAAAATTTATTTTCGACAACACAGTTTTCACCGGCAAGGGCGTTCAGAAGCGAGGTCTTTCCGGCGTTGGTGTAACCTGCAAGGCTGGCAAAGAAACGGCCGTCGCTTCTCTTGTTCTTCCTCCGATTTCGTCGGGTTTTCTTTATCTTATCGAGAATTCTCTCTATCTTCACACAGCGGTTATTGATACTGTCCAGGTACTGCGATACCTGGTACTCTCCTCCCGCTAATAATCCCGCATGCTCGCCGGTCTTCGATTGATGTATCCATTCGCGTACCAGCGGAATTTCATACTTCAGGGTGGCAAGCTCCACCTGCAGCTTAGCTTCCTGTGAACGGGCGTTTCTGACGAATATCTCCAGGATCACCCTGACGCGATCGAAGACGTCCATCTCGAGCATGTCCTGTATCTTGAAAATTTGGATGGGATCTAGGTTATGATCCACCACTACTAAGTTCACAGGATTCTTATGAATGAATTCCTTTATTTCGAGAATCTTGCCCTTGCCCATGAAAAGCTGCGGATTCCGCTTGGATGAATTCTGGTAAAAGGTATTGACAATAGTGTAGCCGAGAGTGTCCAGAAGATCCATGAGCTCGCGGTATAGCACCGATCCCGCGCGGTTCTGTGTGGCAACCACAACACTCAGTTTTTCCTGTACCTCGAACGGTTTTACCGGTGTGTATAACCTGATACAAATCCCCGCCGGTTCATTTTTTCCTGGCACGTTTCTCTTCTTCGCGCTGGTATTTCGGTTTTCTCGCTAAACCCAGTCTCTTTTTAAATAGAAAAATCTCATTTTTTACCCCGTCGCCCCAGGTGTTCAGTTTGATGTCCCCGATCCGAATTCTGTATTCAACCGGGATCTCTTTGCTTTTTATCTTCTTGTTCCTGAAAGCCTCTATCTTTATCTCTTCCGAAAGAGGCATTCCGTCAGAGGTCAGATTTAGTTTTTTGAGAATTTCCTTACGGAAACACCACATGCCGGATTGTGAATCCTTCAAACGCTTCAGAAAGAGGACGTTGGTGGTAAATTTCAGCATCCAATTGCCCATGCGGTGGGTGAAGTTCATTGCCTTCTTGTCCAGCTTGGACAATCGGTCGCAGGTGATGAAATCAAGTTTTTCCTCTTCAAGCATCTTGACGAGGTCCGGGATGATCTCAGCCGGATAGGTTGTATCCCCGTCGAGAGTTACGATGATATCCCCCTTGGCTTTCGCAAAACCCGTTTTGTAGGCCCGCCCGTATCCCCTCCTTTTTTCCATAATCACCCGCGCCCCTTTGTTCTTTGCGATCTCCACCGTTTTATCCTTTGATAATCCGTCAATGATTACTATCTCCAGGTCCGCAAAGTCCTTTGGGATCTGGTCCATCGTCTCCCCAATTGATTTTTCCTCATTGAGAGTCGGAATTAATACTGAAACCTTCATTCAAACACCCGTTTTACAAGAATTGAGATTTTATATTTATAGCTGTCTGTTATTTATCCCCAGCCAACCGCAGATACCTTGCATTGGCTCGGGAAAATCCGTAAGATGTCACGATTGAACGAACTTGACATACTCCAGTTTATCGTCTCGTTGAAATCTGCTCAGAAGTTCTTTTACCTCTTCCCCTTTGCCCTGAACGATAAATACCTCGAGGCATTTATTATTGCTGAGATGAGAGTGGATCTGGGTGGAGATGAGTTCTTGATATGAGTGTCTTGTATCATCAAGGCTGGGGGCATTGTGGGAATCGTGAACCACAATGAGAACTCCTTCTACTTTTCCCGCAAGTGATTTACGGCCCCTGGCCTCCGTCTCTGCTGAACGCAGGCAGACACGGACTGCTTCACTTCGTCCGGCAAGCCCAAGAGAACTCTGAATGTTGTCCAGTACTTTTATGTTCTTATCAGTTAGGGAAATGCTGATGATAGGCATGCCCGGGAGAACACTTCACATGATATTTATTTTTATTTATTTTATGAATTTTCCTAGCTCAACCTATGGCGAACTTATTATAAAACTAACTCATAATTATGATATATTTATTAAGAAATCAATAAATAGTTAATAAGCCATAATGTTTTCCGGAGTTGATTTTATAGAGAACAGTGCTCGTCCGCCAGAGGGGGAAAAAATTGGGCGGTCCCGGCGCATCATGCATGAGCTGAAACATCACATCCCATATACGGTTTTCAGTGTTGCATTGGGGATCATCATAGTTTCCCTAATCACGGTATTTCTCATGAATATCGTCACGGATCTACCCTCTCATGACTACGATCTGGAAAATGATATTCACCGCGTTATAGAACGGATGGAAAATGGCGATATAAATTCCAGCAGAGCTCTCCGTGAGATCCGGATATTTGTCAATAACCGATTTACTGCTGATGAGCAGGAAGAAACTGATACGCTTGTTGAAAAGATCCAAAGTGTTTTAAAGCAATATGAGAACGGAAATAAAAATAATACTGCTTCCACAAAAGCTGTGGATGAGATCGAGAAACTGCTTGCCCACCGTTCATCAGCTCTAAAGGAACATGACAATAATGATGATCATGAAGGGATTCCAGGGGTCTTCAGTGACATCTTCCACGTTTTCCATCCAATCCACGTTCTTTTCTCGGCCACCGCCACCACGGCAATGTTCCGCCGATATGACAAGAATATCTACAAAGCGGCCATAGTTGGTGCCGCGGGAGCACTTGGAGTATGTGCAATTAGTGATATATTTTTCCCCTATATTGGGGGTCTGGTCTCAGGTGTAGAAATGGAACTTCATGTTTGTCTCGTCGAAAACCCCATGTCAATAATTCCTTTCACCGTTTTTGGTATCATCGTCGGCCTCTTTGCAGCAGATGTATTTTCGGAGAGAAAATCCACGATTTTCTCCCATTCCGGACATATTTTCATAAGCACAATGGCGTCCTTGTTGTACCTGACGGCGTATGGATTCAGTGATTGGATGCAAAATATGTTTGCCGTCTTTCTCATCCTGATCCTGGCGGTATTCATCCCCTGCTGCATATCCGATATCATTTTTCCGTTACTGTTTGTGAACCCGGAAAACGCCCCCGGCTGCGCGTGTTCTCCGAAAAAAGTACATCCGCATAGATAATAACGACACCTAATAGACCAAAGATACCCCGTGTATTCCGGGCCTTGTGACACTTGTTTCCAGGTACCAGTGACATGTATGATTATTGATCTGTACAGGCTGAACGATAGCAGAAATAATGAGAAATTCGGGTAAATCTATTAATATAGAAAAATAATACGCCATACTCCAATCGATGCCGTTGTAGCTCAGTTGGGAGAGCGTCGGACTGAAGATCCGAAGGCCGCGTGTTCAAGTCACGCCAACGGCACTTTTCTTCTACTATTACACTGGGATTTTGGGAATCTTTATTTATAATTTGGCGATATTATCCGCTGAAAAGTAGTTTAATTATTTGTAAAATAATTCTCGGACAGGTGATCAAATGGATGATAAGGGGGATATTTCAGACAGAATGGAGATCGAATTAAATAAAGAAAATTTCAGCGAATGGTATAATGACGTTATTAAATTTGCAGGACTTTGCGATAAAAGATATCCAATTAAAGGAATGAACGTGTGGACTCCCTACGGGTGGAAGATAATGCGCCTCATAGATTCTCACATACGCGACGAGCTGGACGGCACCGGACACGGCGAAGTGAATTTCCCCCTTCTTATACCTAACAGCGAATTCCAGAAGGAAGCGGATCACATCAAGGGATTCGATTCACAGGTTTATTGGGTTACCCGGGGCGGTCTAAATGAGCTGGACGTACCCATGGTCCTTCGTCCCACCTCCGAAACGGCTATGTATCCCATGTTCTCGCTCTGGGTCCGATCACATACCGACCTTCCCCTCAAGACATATCAGATAGTGAATACTTTCCGGTATGAAACAAAACAGACACGAGCCTTCATAAGAGTAAGAGAAATACATTTCTTCGAGGCACATACCTGCCACGCTGATTTCGAGGACGCCGAGCGCCAGATAAAGGAGGACCTGGAGATAATGGATCGCTTGGCTGAAAGGTTGTGTATACCGTACCTGAGGCGGAAACGGCCCGAGTGGGACAAGTTCGCAGGCGCGGATTACACCATCGGAATAGACTGTTTCATGCCGGAATCCAAAACACTCCAGCTGGGCTCCATTCACCAGTACCGTACGAATTTCTCCGTCCCGTATGATATCAAATATGAGACTCCGGAAGGCGACCACAAGAACGTTTACCAGACAACGTATGGGATGAGCGAGAGATTGGTAGGGGCTATAGTAGGGATACACGGTGACAACAAGGGTCTCATTATCCCCCCCGATGTTGCACCTTTCCAGGTGGTCATAGTACCGATCCTGATGAAGAAACGAAAGGATGACATTTTGGAAAAGGCGGAGTGGATACGGGACGTATTGATAAAGGCTGGCTTTAGGGTTCAAATGGACGACAGAGACATCCGACCCGGTAACAAATTTTATCACTGGGAACTGAAGGGCGTTCCGCTCCGTATAGAGGTGGGTCCCAGGGATGTGGATTCAGGCCATGCGGTAGTGGTCAGGCGTACCGATCGTGCAAAACGAACGGTAAAATTCGAAGACCTTGTTAATGGCGTGGGGCAAGAACTCGATGAAGTGAAAAAGCAGCTTTATTCAAGGGCAAAGGAACTTATGGATTCCAATACTCATAATGTTACCTTCGCAGACGAAGCATATAACGTTGGTCGGGGTCTCATAAACGTCGGTTGGTGCGGGAACGAAGACTGTTCAACGGAGATGGAGACCACTCTCGATATGAGTATGCTGGGGATCGATACAACTGCAGAAAACTATGAGGGAAAATGCGGACAGTGCGGAGCGCCCACCAAAGTTCTTGTAACCTACGCAAAAACTTATTGATCCTATTCAGCGATAATTTAAAAGGTGTGGAAAATGCTTTTCCATGGAACGAATCGTTCAGGAATTTCATTGGTAGTTATACTTTTACTTTCTATTATTGTAGTATGTCTTCCGCTGACGAGCGGAGGGTATGTGTGGGAAGAAGAGGAACTGGGCGCTCTCAAATACGATCACAAATATCCCTTTGTGGTGTTGAGGGAAAATGCGATTATCTATTCCTCCAAAGAGGACGGGGGAGATCATTTCGATATATGGAGAATGGCGCTGGACGGAAGCGATCACCGCCAGCTAACCGATAATGACATTGACGAGATAAAACCCACCTCCGATGATGACGGACGAAAAATAGTTTTCACGGGGGAAAACAATATTTACATTATGGATTTCGACGGAAGCGATCAGGAGAATATTGTCGATGACGTGCCGGAGGAATTCACCTTGACGGATGCCAGTATATCTGCAGATCGAACTTGGGTGATCTTTTCCTCCAATATGGACAACGATACTGACAAGAACTGGGGGGACTATGGTTATTTCACCAGCATCTCAATGGATATCTGGAAGTGCGAGATCGACGGTGACAATGCGGAACAGCTGACGGATCATAACTGGGATGAATACTCGCCGTCACTCTCCCCAGACGGGGAAAAAATTGTATTCGTCGCCGAGGAAAGTGCCGGGGACGAGGATATTCATATTATGGATAGTGAAGGCGATAATTGGGAACGCCTGGTCACGTGGCAGAACAAGGACGATTCTTATCCGTCTTTTTCATCAAGCGGCCGTTTTATTATCTACGGCGACGGCAACAACGACGACAAAAAAGCAGTAATGTATGATCTGGACACGGGGAAGTCGAATTATATAAGTGCCGAGACCGTTGACGAGAGAGGCGAATATGTAGAGGAGAATGTCAAAGGAAGGTATATGCGTTTCTACCCTCCCACAGATAATATCAATGAAATGAAGGTAATTTATTCTGCCACTTCGGGTGCATTTTATCCGAAACTTAGCATATGGATATCGGAAAAGGTAAGGTTCTCCTATAACGTCAATATCGGGCCCATCGAGAGGGAATCGGGTAGCTACGATCACGATCCCATGGAAGGAGCCTCTGTGGCTTTTACTTTTGAACAGGTTTATTACGAGAACCTTACGGACGAAAACGGCTGGGCAAGTTTTACACTCCCCGTTGGAAAACTTCCCGGTGTCGAAATAAACGCCTCTGTGGGTGATGAGTGGATAACCTGGAATTCCAACTATAATCCCCCCGAATTTTCAAATGATCTCGTGGAAATCGGACCCGTAAAGCTCCATACCGAGGAGACGGAATACTGGGGCCTTCCGCTTCAAGGAGTATTAGTGAGTTTCGCGTACAAGGAGATTACATACGAGGACACAACCGATGAAGAGGGTAAGGCACATTTCAGACTCGTAATAAATGGGAAACGTGTGGATTGGCTTCCCTCCGGTACCATAATAAGTGCAACGTGGGATGGTGAAACACAGACGTGGGAGGACGGGGATGATGAAGCCGAATTTCATCGGTATATGATCGAGCTGGGCCCCATAGTGTTGAAAACGGATTCGTCCAGTTATTATGGTGACCGGGTACAGGGAGCTGCGATAAGTTTTTCGTTTGAAGGGGATGATTACGAAAATATCACCGATGAAGACGGATATGCCCATTTTGGGCCGTTTGGGATCGAAGAACTTCCGGCCGGAACCCTTATTAACGTAAGCTACAAGGAGGAATGGATCAGCTGGGAGCAGGGCGATTATTCTATCCCGAATTTCGCGAGCTACACTGTAAGTATAGGGCCAATAAATCGCCTTACAGATGAATGGGACTACTCCGGTACCGCTGTGAAGGGTGCTGTTGTAAGTTTCGAATACAAAGGAAAGCGTTACAAGAACATCACAGATGACGAAGGTAAGGCTCATTTTACTCTGGATGTGAAAAAGCTTCCTGCAGGGATCGAAATAAAGGCCGAGAAAGGTGGAGATGAAATATCCTGGGAGCAGGATCAATCGATACCAAAATTCCAGTACGAGCCCACGGCATCGGATTGGATCATGGACTACCTTGGTCTTTTGATCGTTGGCGGATTTTTCCTTCTTATAGTAATTATTAGTATCATCCAGAGGTTGGTGGTGAAAAAGACCAGGAATCGCGGGAAACAGCAGTTCGGTATGCAAAAACCGCAGCCAATGTCGGAAGGCGCATTTGATATTGGAAAGAGCTCGGCGGCCAAGGGAAATGACCTGTTCAACCGAAAGAAGTTTCCGGAAGCTCTTGGACAGTACCAGATGGCATTGAGCAAGCTCGATCTGGCGCAGACCTGGGCGAAAAAGGAGAAGGATCAGGTATTGATCGGCACCATCGAAGATATGCTTTCCAGCGTGCGTAATAATATTGTTTCCTGTGAACTGGCCGTGGATAAGAGAACAGTGGAAGAGGGTTACCGGGATGCCGAAAGGAGATTCGACTCAGCATTGAAATCCATCAGGGACGATAAACTCTTCGAGGGACGGAGGACCCTGATGGAATTATCCCGTAAACTGGAACACCTCATAACAATAGCAAAGAGCAGGAATTTCGTCCAGGCCATCAAGAACATCACAACCTTTCTGGTTAAGGTGCGGGAAAACATAAACATCGCAGATATGAAGATGAGCCAGGGGGTGGATGCAGTCAGTTTCGGCGGTGTCCCTGAAATCGGATCTGCAGGGGTCATGGCACTGGACGTTGCGATATCTGGAACAACCAAGCACCAGGGAGGTTACGTTGTTGAATCGCTCACCATGAAGAACAACACCATGTTCGACGTAAGCTCGGCAGAGCTTAAGATATCCTTCGATTCCAATATTCTGCGCCTGTCCCACACCTACCCGCCCCTGCCATTCTCGGAGAAGGAGGTATCCGTGGGCATGCTTGCCAAGGGCGAGGAAAAAAAGATTGGCCTGTATTTCGATCCTCTGGTCTCCACCTCCACATATCTTGACCTGTCCCTCATTTACGCTGATTCCCGGGGAAGCTACAAGAGCGTATCAATGGGCCGAAAGAAGATTGATATCCAATCCCCCGATTTCGTTCGTGACGACAACATAAACATAGCGACTCTGCGGGAAATTATGGTGTCCAATGCTAGATATCAGGACTCGAAAGTTTACGGTATCGATCCAAAGGTGCCTCTAAAGGACGTTCTGACCCTGGCCAAGGAGGGTATTTCAGAAGCCAACATTTCCAAGGTGAGGGATACTGCCAGCCATGACATGGAATCCTCGTGGTTCTATGCCACAGCCGGTAGCGGTGAAAGCATAGTGATCAGGGCCTCTGTGATCTCTAGCAGACGGGTTCTGGAGATATTTTGCGCTTGTACCAAGCGTGAGCATCTTACCACGGTTCTTGCCGACATCTCCCAGAGAGTAATGGCTAAACTTAACGAAAGATGGCGTCAGCTGCAGCCGGTAACACAGGTGAACGTTGAGATAAAGGATTCCATCATCCAAAGATCTAACTTGGACTTTGGAGGGATGGGTGGGAAAGGAACGGGAGGAATAAAAATATCGGATTCGGTTGTCACGCGTTCTACCGTCGGGTCCGGCAGCGAGGGGAATATTAGCGTTTATCGTAATCTTTTGATAATTGCACTGCAGGACGGGTATATCAACGAGAATGAAGAGAGAATGCTGGCGGACTCACGGAAAAAGCTTGGAATCTCGATTGATCAGCATCAGAGCTTGCTAATGGCATTGAACAGGTGATCTTGCCTATCCGTTTTCACGTAATGTCAGGAACATTTAGACTGACTTCTTGGTAAAGTTGAGCCAGAATGGATCGGCTTTACACGTAAAGTCAGGAACATTTGGACTGACTTCTTGGTAAAGACGTGCCAGAATGGGACGGCTTTACACGTAAATGTTCCCAACCCTTGTCACTTACCGGGACAATATCTTCTCCGCTTATCAATGAAATATCTTTTCCCGTTACCTTCCCTATTGGCGTTAAGACCGGCAGTTTCTCGTCTTTCTCGAACATTCTTTCCACCCGTTCCAAGTCCCTTTCGGCCACGGTAAACAAAAGACCGAAATCGCCCCCCCGGTATAAAGCTGACTCAACCGCTTCGTCTTCGCTTAATCCGGAAAGTTCCAGGTCGGGATCCAAGGGAAGTTGGTTTCGCTCTACTAGAAAACCAATCCCGTTCTGACGCGACAGCTCGTGCAGCGACATTGCCAGTCCGTCGGAGTTGTCCATTCCCGAACTGACGAGTTTGGATTTTGATAGGGAAAGTCCTGCTTCCACATGCGGTAATATCTTGAGCATCTTTTCGTAATATTCATACGCACCTTCGCTATTCTTGACATGCCAATATGGACTTCCCACCCCTTTTTCGAACGACTTCATTTGAATATAATCATTTACCATTCTCAGAGCCGCTATCCCGCGTCCAAGTGTGCCTGTGACGCAAACGATGTCCCCCTCACTGCATCCTTTTCGGGAGATGAACCGGTCTGACTTGCATCTACCGATAGCAGTGGGAGCCATTATGAGCGAAGGGGCGAACTTTGTATCGCCTCCGATCACCGGCATGTCGTATCTTTTGGCGCAGTCGTTGAAACCCGACAGCAATAATTCGAACCAGGATAATGGAAAATCAGAGGGAAGAGCAACGTCAAGTAATATACCTGAAGGTTTTCCCCCCTTGGCTGCCAGGTCCGAGAGGTTCACTGCCGCCGCATACCATCCGCATAGACTCGGGGGTGATCCCGCCGGAAAATGAGTGGTCGAGCACGTAAGATCGCTGGTGACAAGAATAAGTCCGGTTCCCGAGGTCAAGGCCGCTGTGTCGTCCCCAATACCAACGGCGATCCCAAGTAAGGAGACGTTCCGGGAAAAAATATTACGGGCGATCTCGACGAGCTTCTTCTCTCCAACGTCAGACACACGCATGGAATCACGAAAAAGATGTCCGGGGCAGTTATACCCCTCTATGAAGAGTATTGTGAATGCTTAAGCCTTCATTATGCAGAACAGGAACAAAAGCAATCCAACAATGGCCCCAATCCCCGCTCCGAGGATGCCCAGAAGATGTTCCCGTATCCAGACCTCTGTAATACTGCCGAATTCAGCAAACTGCGTGACTACAACGAAAGCAACACAAAAAAGTCCTATCAGCATGAGTATTGTGCCTATCGATCTGCTCTTGCCAGCACCGAAATAAGCGGCAAAAACACCAGTGACCAGTGTGGTCACGCCAAACCAAAGTATCAAGCTTATTATGAAAATCGATAAAAGGGGTCCCATGGGATACCTCCAAATCTCTACATACCCGGAAATGAGTGATACTATATATTAACTTTGTTTTCTCCTTGCTGGAAATATAACCTTGCCGATGCTGGATTGGAACAAGCCGCTAAAGCTCGAAGTTTGCGCTACTCTAGAATTTGATTCCAGTAAGTGTTTTCGTATCAATAACACCCTCGATTGATCGTATACCGTCAACCACTATCTTTCCCAATTCGTTAAAATCTTCGGTCTCGAGTTTTGCTATAAGATCGTACTCACCGAAGAGCGGATGCAGCTCGATGATGTCCGGAAGTTCTTTAAGCTTGTTGAATACTTCATGTTCCTTAGCAGGTGCAGTGCTTATCAATACGTAACCTATTGCCATATTACTCCCGTTTTAAATATCAGAATCGTCTCTATATAATGGTTTGTGTTGAATTGGTTTTTTTTATCATTTAGGAAATACAGACCATGCCCACTTTGTTCGGCAGAATCAAAGATTCTGCTGCACCTTCGATTTCCCCCGAAAATCTGCAGGTTCAGTCGATTTTTTTCGTCAATCGCGAGAACTGTACCCCCCTCTTTTTTTGGGCTGCTTTTTCCAAAAAAGTAGTTTTGGGCCGCTTTTTTTTCTAAAAAAAGTGATTTTTCATCATTTTGGGGAATACAATTCGTCAAAAAATGCAAACTGAGAGGTGGTGGCGGGTCTACATTTAAGAGGATACTATTTCCTCACAGCCCAAAGGAAAGCCAGGGTCAACACAGTACCCAGAACTATAATACCGGCAACAGCCATGATCCAGTAGGCGACACCCCCCATTACCCCCGAAGAACCTTCGATTAACACGGGTTTCTCGATACTATTGTCCTGTTTGTCCTTTTCCACTATGAGGTTATCCGGATCCACTACCACTTTGAGCTTGCATTCCGAAATATCCGGGACCTTCCACGTAAAGGCTACCATCTGAGTATTTCCAGCAAGGATCGTTCTGATCGGCATGGTGGCGACAGCCTGTCCGTCCACATAGAGACGGACCTGGACATCTTCCGCGCGAATATCTCCGGTGTTCTTAATGTTGACCATCACTGATACAAGCTCACCCGTTTCAATGCTGCCGGGGAGCTCGATGTCGCCTACAAATGTGAGATCGGCATTCCTTACGCTTACCGTGGATTGTATCACAGGAAGTTCGAGACCAGGTGAGCTAATGCAAAATGAACTAACGTTGAAACTGACATCTCTCGCTGAGGCATACCGCGGTATCTCTACGGTCAGCGTAACCCAGGCAACACCTTTCCTAGGGATCCTGATAGTTATTTCATTAAGAATGATGAGTTCTTCTCTCATGTTGCTTGGTTCATACGCAGTGCTGCGGTCAAGGTTAGTTACGTCCACGGTCTGGGTGAAATCTACGAATTCCACATTATTGATGCCTGATATCTGTTCATCCAGGGAAACACTCGAAAAGAAAATCGTCCATGGTTTTCTTATACCAGTTGCCGGGTAGATATCCATGGGGAGATCCTCGATATTGAGCTGTATCTCGTCCCAGGCATTTCCTTCATTACGCACGCAGATCCGGAAAAGGGTAAAAGCACCAGGTTCGGTGATCTCAATATCTCCGGATGAGAATATTTCAACTGAAGACTTCCGGTTTACCTGTACGGAAAGGAAGAGATATTCGAAATTCTCCTCGCCGCTGATGTTGACAATTATAGAAAACGGGTCGAAGCTCGGGGTTTCCGGGATACCGTCTGCAAGAGCATTAAAGGGGACCGTTATATCCAACCTCAGGTTAACGGTTTGGAACGGTTCCAGTGTGACATAATCTACTGACAATCCTTCAAAAAGGAAATCGAATTCCCAGTCAATTTCAAGTTGGAACATGTAGAAGTTTGCTCCGGTCAAACCATTGCCGAGATTGCTCACTGATAGATTTAGGGAAATTTTATCACCAGGATTCAGGTTATAATAGTCGGTGTCCTCAAGAGAAGCGCTGATCAAACAGAAGCGGTTTACTATGGTTGTAAGGTATACCGAATCCACAACCTTATCAACGGAGGGCATATTCACCTTCACCTCAAGAACACAGCGGGAACCTTCGAGAGCGCCTTTTGGTGCCGTCATGGTTATGGAAACGGTCTTTTTCTGCCTGGCTTGTAAAATGATCGTAGGCATGTCGGTAACGGCAGTCCATCCCGATATCATCGGGCCCAGCTGGATCTCAATATTCTCTCGGCTGTTTCCATTGTTTCTGACGCTTATCAAAAAGGTGACGGATTTTCCCGGATCAACGTATTTCACAGCCTCCTCGCATTCGATCTCCACTGCCCGGAACGCGCTGACCTCGAAGATGATCTCATCATCGTGCTTTCCCTTTGCGTCCTGCCCGCTCAGTTTGGAGAGATATGATTCGCCAACAGCAGTAACTATCGCCGTCTCCCCCTCCTTGGCATCAATTGGCGGTGTTATAAAAATGGTTATACCAGAGGTATTATCTTCGAAATGATATGAGGACAGCTTGATATTGCTCAGAGACATTTCGCCCTCGTCGAAGACCCAATCGGGATTACGTTCCGTGTCAATGTTGATCTTCCAATCGCTTGGCACGCCCTGGAGATTTATCTTGTATGTATCGTTGATATTGCCTATGTTGTTGATGCCGAGGGTAGCCACAGTGGTCTTTCCCGGGTCCACGATTATCTTTTTCTCATCGTTCACATCGGTCTTCACTGCCCAGTTCACATTGAAACCCAGGTCCACGATTATGACGTTGGTGGTCCATATAGTGTCAGTGGCATTCTCTGGGTCACCGGTGGACGTGGCTGTCACATTGATTATAGCGTAATCTCCGTCCGTGACGTTGGTCAGGGGGGCTGTGACAGTAAGTGTGATTAGCTCCGATTCTCTGGTATCCAGTTCTGACGTCTCTTCAACGTTCAAAGAAGCGGTCCAGTTGCCGGGAACATTCGGAATTTCCAGTTTTATGGTGTCCGATCTGAGTCCAAGATTCCAGACCTCTATGTCGAATGTATGGGTCTCCCCGGGTTCATATATGTAAACAAGAGGTTTTGGAAGACCTGTATATGGGTCCTTTTCACCTGAGATCAGGGCCACCTCATAGGCCCGGGGCGCCAACCAATTGATGATACCCAGACCGAATTCGGCATTGTGCTCGTCCCAGAAATCAACTTTCCCATCCTCGTCGCAATCATACGTATCCCCGAAAACATTGCAATCGGGTACGAACACAGCTCTACCCGCTCCGGTACAGTTGCCATTGGGAATGGCTAGGCATGCGGGTTCACCATTGAAGTTAGAGGAACCGTCAGTATCCGTTATGATTATTTTTCGGGATTCGGCAGGATTTTCCATTGTATATGCGTTGGAACAGTAGTATTGTATCGATGGAGCGTTTTCAGTGATTATGTATATTTGATCGGGATCGTTCTCGTAGCCGGGGACGTCATTGGTGGGCATGTTGTCGTCACCGGGAACATTGTTATCCTCGTATATCACCCAGTAGTTATAGGGGCCAGTATAATCGTTTACATCAGTAACCACATCGGACCCCCATCTTACGAAAAAACGCATTGCGATATCATTTACCTGAGCGGGGAAATTGGAATGGTCCGCTATCAGAAGCAATCCACCTCCGTTCTTCACGAAATCTTCGATCACATCGATCTCCGAATTTCTGTAATTCCCGTTGAATGTCATCGGAACTACGAGAACGTCGATATCCTCCAAGGCCTCCTTGGTGAATAACTCCCCTTCATTGAGCAGTACGACCTCATATTTATTTTCGGTTTCGAAGGTGTGGCCCGGGTGCGAGGCTTCCATTCCTTCCGGGTCTCTTAGAACGTCGGCAAAACTGCTGTGGCCCCCCTCCCCCACGTTACCCCAGCCGTGTACGTCATCGGCCTCGTTTGCGGGATCAACACTGAAAGCCGGCAAATGTGCATCGTCGAACATTACTTTGATCACATCGCTGTCTCTGGAACTGCGGCTATATTTATTTTCACCAGATAATCTCTCTTCGCCATCATTCCCTTTGGCAACTTCATCAATGGAGTCCACACCTTGAAACTTGGAACCGTTTTCGTCAATAATAATTTTATTTTCCGTATCATTCGTCCAATCAATATTTGAGACAAATTGGGTAAAAAGTACACCTAACATAAGAATAATTATAGCGGGGATTAGCATCTTTTTCATCTATTACACTTCCAAAGTATCAGCATCTCTTCTCTATTTGACTAAAGGGTAATGGCAATGATATTATTTTTACTCTTTTATATTATTGATAAAAAGAACGTTTGATCGTGTTTGAAATCGGGTTCAATTGATCCTTGAGACTTTTTTTAAATCATATATCACCATCATACTTTTCTCATTGATTCAATATGTGGAAAATGTTGAAATATCATTACAGTAATTCACCGCCCCTTAGAAGGGATTGATAATGGCAAGAAGGACCAAGAAAGCAGGGATCGTCGCAACATTCGGTGCCAGATACGGCACAAGTGTTCGAAAGAAATACAAAAAGGCGGCTGAGTCCTCCAGGAAAAAGTATCAATGTCCGAAATGTACATATTCTTCCGTAAAGAGGATATCCAGTGGTATCTGGCAGTGCAGGCATTGCAAGTATAAATTTGCTGGTGGAGCCTATCAGCCCCTGTCCGACGCCATGAAGAACAGATTGTTGATATTCAAAAAGGTAAATGAACAGATGGACCGGTGAGCTACAATGGACTTTAAATGCGGATATTGCGGGGAGATAATAAGGGACGATGATAACATTCTCAAGGTCCAGTGCACCCGATGCGGTGGAAAGGTACTTTATAAGAGAAGGATACGCACCACCATAAAAAAGGTTACAGCCATTTGATTTCATGGTCGAGAGCAACGTAGAAGCAAGGTGCCTTATATCGCTGCCACTGGGGGCGAGGGAAGGAGATGTGATTCGCCGGGCTCTTCTCGTGGAGAGGGAGTCCCGGGTTCCCAAAACTGAAATATCTCTAAGCCAGGAAGGAAACACGCTTCTTTTGGAGATCACTGCCGAAGACAGCTCCTCCCTGAGAGCAAGTATCAATTCTTATATGAACTGGATTTCCTCGCTTGTGAACCTTATAGAAACTCTCTGATCCAACACAACCGATCCAATTATCTGACATTTTGCTTTGCACAGCAGGGGGACAATGCTTTGGATATAAACCCGGAAACTGAAAAACAACTAGCCGAATTCGAACATTTGAGAGCACAATACCAGTCCATTGTCACCCATCTGATGCAGTTCAAACAGGTGTTCAGGGAGACCGAGAGAGCCATTGAAGAGATGGAGACGCTTAAATCGGACGCCAAGGTGTTCAAGGAGGTGGGTTCGTTGTTGATTGAGGTGGATGATCGATCGAAATTGAAAGAGGAACTCAACGAGAAAAAGGAGACCATGGAGATCCGACTTAAATCGCTTCAATCACAGGAGACCGAGCTTAAAGAACACTTGACGAAAATGCAGGCCGACCTGGAAAGCGCCCTGAAAAAAGAGAATTGATATGATCTCACCGGACCATATAAAGAAATTCGACGGGATTCTGACGCATCTCGAAACCGACCGCAAGATCTTCATTCTGCACCCGCAAGCGGACGGAGATGCAATAGCCAGCGGATTTGTTTTTACAAAATCCTTTGGAGGCCGTTGTTTTATTCCGGATACGATATCCTCAACGGGTAAGATGGTGTGCCGATATCTGAGTTATGAGCCTGAAATCCTGAGTAAAGATTCTCTTAAGGAGGCCAACCAGGTCTTTCTTCTTGACTTCTCTAATCCCTCTAGGATCGGTCCTCTGGCAGAGCTCATCGAAAAACCCATCATAATCGACCATCACAGCCCGGAGTCAGGGATAAGGACGGCTCATTTATTTTCTTTTCCAGATCGAAGCTCCACGGCCGAGATAGCGTTTGAGATAGTTGAACATTCAGGGAAGACCTTGGACACTTTATCGCTTAAGGCGGTCCTGCTGGGTATCTTGACCGATTCTGGCCATTTTCGTTACGCAAATGTCCGGACAATGGAGAACACGGGAAAAATAATGAAACTCTTGGGGGGCAGCCTCGAAGAGGTCATGGACGCTCTTGAAAGCTCCGAGAATCCGGGAAAGAACATCGCTCGACTCAAGGCTTCTCAAAGGATGAGGTATCACAGGGTTGGGGATTTCATTGTCGCTGAGAGCCATATCTCCTGTTTCGAGAGCAGCTGCTGCCAGGCATTCCTCCACGCCGGAGCGGATGTCGCCATGGTCGCCTCCGGTGAAAAGGGAGAATTCAGGATAACCGGAAGGGCAAAGGAGAAGCTTGTAAGAGCGGGCCTGGACCTGGGGAAGTTCTTTTCAACACTGTCGGAAGTTCTGCCCGGAGAGGGCGGAGGTCACAGTGGAGCCGCCAGTTTTAACGGCAGAGGCAATTTCACAAAAGCTTTGAGGATCGCGGTGGGAAGATTGGAAGAGGAACTAGTGAAGCTCGGAGAAAAGTGAATTCCCATTGTTTTTATCATACTTTTCCATCATGTGATTTCAAAGGACCGCTCTTTTTTTCCTTTTTATTTGAAAGTACAAAGAAAAGCGTTATCAGTCCCACGAAAAACACGAAAAGCGTAATCTGAACAGGCAAGCTGACATATTTTTTTATTGCGTCAACCATATATGCGATGGCCAGGCAGCCGACAAATGCACCGATGGCCACGGACATCAATACCTTCCAGGGTTTCAGACCCATTAGTCGTCCCACTATGGAGGCGGTCAGACCTCCGCTGCCCTGGAAGGGTATCATCACCAGTAATATAATGAAGATCACGGCGATACTCCTGAGCCTGGGATATTTTTCAAGCATAGCGCGGGATTTTAATTCTATCGCATTGATCAAACGGCCTGCCCTTTTCCACTTCTTCATCAGGTCGATATTGTTCACGATGAACCACGCGAGGAGGCTGTCCATGATTGCCAGGTTTACCGCTATCAGGTACTGCCCGTAGCCGTGAAATGAAGGTGCGGTGCTAATGAGTACGGTTTTGTCCCCGGTCACAAATGGGATCATGTACAGACCGCTGGACGCGAGCAGACGGTTTGCCATGGAATGGGGCAGACTGGCATAATATATCATGAACACCGCAAAAGCGGCCAAAAAGGGTCCGAAGAAGTTAAGCAGTACCCAGAGATATTCCCATCGATCCGCCGCTCTATCCGCCACGATCTTTCGGTCCACCACCTTTTCCACGGCCTTGGGGGGTTCGATAATGATCTTTTTTCCGGTAACGGCGGTTTTTATCGCTGCTTCCTTACCAATCTGAGCAGATGTTATTACAGCATCTTTCCCGATCACGGCGGTCTTAACCACGGCATCTTTCCCGATCACAGCGGTCTTGACCACGGCATCTTTCCCGATCTCGGCAGTCTTAACCACGGCATCTTTCCCGATCACAGCGGTCTTAACGACAGCATCTTTCCCGATCTCGGCAGTTTTAACGACGACATCCTTCCCGATCTCGGCAGTCTTTATTACCACTTCTTTCGATCTTTCCTTCACCGTTCCCAGTGCATACCCAGTGGAGATAGGGAAATCGATTATCTTTTCCGTGTCCGATCTTTCGGCATATCTCCCCTTCCTTTCCATACCACAGATATCGTTTTTCTCCTGGTTCATTTTCATCATCCCGGAAAAAAAACAATCAATTTAGTAATAAATCAGTTATTGACCCTGTAACGCAGTATCCCGGCCACTCCACCAAACGCCCTCATGAGCATATCCCCCTCTTCGCTGGCCGAAGATATGATCTCAACATCGGTTCCCATGCTTTCCGCCATGGCGGTCATCTCTTCCACCAGATCCCTCTTTTCGGAGATGATCATATCGTTTTTGCATTCGGGACAGGCTTTTTTCGCCTCCCTGTCCTTATCGTCGATGATCTCTAATGAGGTTCCGTCGCTCTCGCATTTGTAGACAATTATGTCCTTTCGAATCCCCTCGCTGATGAGAAGGGTATCAAGCGCTCCAACGGTAATTGCATTTCTTACGGGGTCTATGCCGTAAGTGGATAGTCCTCCGTGTTCCTTTCGAATCTCCTTGAAGAAGTTCTCCATCAAGCGTTTTTCCCGAAAGAGTTCGATCTTCTCTATTGTCTTAGCGGCATTCCCGGCAAGCTCCTTGAGACCAAAATCGTTGGTATAACCGGTATCGAAGGTATCGATGACGATTTTCCGTAATTCGTGATGAATAAAATCCTTGCTGATGAAATAGTTTTTTGTTGAACCCGGCCCTCCCACGAGTATTCCTTTCAGACCATCCAGTTCCAGAAAAGCCTGGTTGACCCGCTCCCCCACCTTCTGGTAGAAATCGTGGGCGGCGATCTCGATCAACCGCTCGAACCTCTGGGCCGACTGTCCTCCCTTGCCGTGTTTGCTGGGCACTCTCGAGGGTAAGTTGTGGATGCATTCGATCTGTTTTCCGCTGATGAGTCCGATGGTAGCCTCGCTTCGGTCTATGACTATGAGGCCGTAAAGGTCCTCGCTGCCCAGCATGTTCTCCAGCTGCTCAAGGTAGAAATCGCTGTCGCATCGGTAGAGAAATGTTGTAATGGGAATTGGAGGCTCGATACAGTTCTGGGTCATATGCGTCTGGTTAGCCCCAACGTCATGATGTCCAACGAAGAAGACCAGACCGTTCTCCGGAACCTCTTTCCACATCTTCAGCCTGGACAAGATAGATTCGATTGCTCCGGTGACGTTCTTTCGGGTGGACTTCGATTTGATATTCGAAGATTCCGAAAACTCATTACGGAGATACGAGCTGACGTCTTCCAGTCTCTTGGTTGGCGGTATATACAATGATATCAGCTGGGTACCTCGGCCCTTGAACTTCCTGATCTCTTCGAGAAACAGTTTCAGGCGGTACCGTTCCTTAGCATCCAGGCTCTTCAGTTTTGACATCACTTTCACCGTAACGGGAACAGTTCACTTAATCAGAGGAATGATATTAACATTTTATCGTTCTATAAATCAGATTGGGAGATTGAAAAACCGATGCGACTATAAATAATAAAGAGGGCTTGCGAGCTCCAGCAAACGCAAGCCCGGGCTAAAAATATATATCAAACTATATGGAAACAGAAAGGAAGGCTTGCCTTCCAGGTCGGTAGGAGCCGACCGTTATTTATACGGTCCGTTTGCACATGGGCATCTATGAAGAAACCGGTTATCATGTCAAAGATAGCTATAAAATTAATCATCCTTTTTGTTTTTTCCTTCTTCTTCAGGCTCCCCACTAACATCCGTTGACGGTTTCACCCTCCCGATTTCGTCGACATCTTCTTCCGATTTCGAGATTATTTTCTCATCCCCAAGCTCTAGACCATTGGCTGATGCATTCCCTTTCCGTTTCTTTAAGATCAGAACGATAACAAACCCAACCATGAGAGAAAAAATGGAGGCGACAAGAACCTTTCCCCACGTGGGTAAACTATCTTCTTTACCCGAAGTCTCTTCGTCTATTATGGGATTATTCCCTACGACAATATCAAAATTGGCATTCTCATTATATCCCACGTTCCCTTCTGCATCGTATACAGTCAGAGACACCTTGTAGGTACCCAATTCGTCGAAAAGATAATTTACTTCTTCGCCATACAGTTTAAAAGTTCCGTGTTCGGAGCTGATGGTCCAGGTCCAGTTTACTATGTCAGAATTATCGGTACTCTCGCTTCCGTCAAGATAGATCATTCCCCTTTTATATACTTTGTATCGATTAGCTGAGCTAACGGGAGTCGGTGATGTCGTATCTTTAATAGTGACAGTTGTAAAGTCCGTTGCTGTTTTTCCCTCAATATCGGTAACGGTAAGTTCAACCTGATATATTCCGATCTTGTCGAATGTGAAATTTACTATCATTCCCGAAAGGGTTCTTAGTATATTGGAGTGTTCGAAGGTCCATTCATAGCCGGTTATACGAGAGACATCCGTTGAAAATGAGCCATTCAGTATGATTTTGGTTCCTGCCTCCGCGGTCTGGTTCTCCCCTGCATTGGCTATTAACTTTGGTATATAATTGACAGTTATCATTTGAACGTCCGTGTCCAAGTTACCGGCCGCATCGAATGCGTTTAATGTAACATTGAATATTCCGTCCATATCGAAAGGGAATGATACAATCTTCCCGTAGAGTTTCACAATCCTATTCTCATAAGTGAACATCCACGTATAGTTTACAATTCCTATATTGTCACTGCAAAGGGAACCGTTGAAGATGAAACTTTTGTACTGCTCAATGATTTCATCGGTTCCTGCATTGACAACTGGAATCTCGTGATCGTAGACTTCCAAACTGATATTGTTTGTGCGATTTGTATTGTTGGAAATGTCTGTTGCCTCAAAATAGAATTCTATCGATATGGCATTTGATGGCAGAGGGATGATAATGCGCCATGAAGCTCCCGTATTGTTCAATACCGGCCAGTTATAATGAGTTCTGTTATTTATCGAGAAATCGAATCTTACAGAGTCCAAACCGGGTTTCTCGGTGATGTTTACGGAAAATAGAGCAGATCGCCCGGTTTTTAATATACTATTCCAGGGTGTTCCGAATATCGGATTGTCATTGTCCGTTACGGGTCTGTTCCTTATGGTGCTCGTAAAGGAAAGATTCGACGTGTCAAGGATATGTATCGAAAAGAATAGATCCGTCAAACAATGATCGAGAATGATAGAGCCAACCCATAAACCTCTCGATCTATTAAGTGAAAGATTGTTTTTTAACTCTCCATGACTCCAATTTACGTGAACAGAGGCAACTTCAACGTTATCCGAAGCCTTGATTTTAAATTGGAAAATGTCACCCGTCGTACCCACTGGTGTGGTATCGACATCACCTAAAACGGGTTTATCGTTGTCGGAGACGGGAACGACATAGGGGCCGGTGATATTGGAATTACCTGCAATATCGTCGATTTGCAGATAATAGGTAAGATCATCGAGACTGTCGTCCAACGTTATCGTGCGGTTCCACTTATTGTTTTCGTTATCGTTTAATTTTACATTTCCGTCTAAATCTCCATGAGTCCAGCTAATATTTATACTTGAAACAAAGATATTGTCGGATGCTTTTATATCAAAGTTGTATTCATCACCGGTCGTGCCTCTCTCGGGGCTAATATCCTCTAATAGAATCGGTTCTACATTATCAATAATCGCATATTTTAAATCCTTTTCTGTTTCATCATAATAACTTACATGGGGATTATCATTTGCATCTAAGGCCATAGAGGGGAGTTCTAAATTATTCCTCAAGTCCACAATATCACGTTGCCATTGAATGCCATCGTAATATGCATATTTAACGTTGCCCTCCATATATCCACCATCCCCATAACTAACATGGGGGTTATTGTTGGTGTCCAATGCAAAACATATATCCCCCCCATCAACACCCACGCTTTCCGTATGCCATCCACTATCGTTACGATATGCATATTTTAGGTTCCCCGCGGAGTAAATTATATGTGGGTTATTGAAAGTATCGAGAACTAGAGAAGGGGATCCACCGCTATCATCCAGAATTTCGGTAATCCAATTAACTCCATCAAAAAAAGTATAAGTTAAT
The DNA here is from genome assembly GCA_964342815.1 of uncultured archaeon. Classification (GTDB taxonomy): domain Archaea; phylum Thermoplasmatota; class Penumbrarchaeia; order JASLWR01; family JASLWR01; genus JASLWR01. The sequence continues at coordinate 105,206 of CAYFHS010000005.1, forward strand.
CGGGCTATTGACCTATTATAATAAATAAGATGCGGATTGTCAAGAGAATCTAATGCTATCGATGAAATAGAATTATAATGTATAGGTGCTATTGTCTCATTATACCACTGGCCACCATCAAGAAATGCGTATTTGAGATTCCCATCAAAACCGTCCACATCTTCATAATAACAAGCATGAGGGTTGTTATCGGAATCTAAAACCATTGAAGGATGATCAATTCCTACCTCAGAGTTGGATACGGTCTCTTTATACCATTGACCCATATTCAAATGTGCATATTTTAATACGCCACTATCAGCATAAATTATATGTGGGTTATTATTTGAGCCAATTTCTAGGCATGACCATTGCTTAAAACCTCCCATAGAATCTACGGTTTCATTATTCCATTTTAATCCATCGTAATATGCATATTTTAGCTTAAAATTAGATCTTTCATAATAACTGATATGTGGAAAATTCATTGTATCAATAGCAATCGAACTGTAATCACCTACTATCCCATCAGAATAAACTGTTTGAATATACCAGTTGTTGCTTCTTGTAAAACTAGAAACAGGATTATTCCCTTCTATCGAACTTATGCTGGCAGCATCTCCCTCAGAAACAAAGTCATTATTCCAAATAAGAATTGGTCCGTTGCAGATATTGAACAAGAAAAAGCCAACAGCGAGAATTCCTACAAGAAACTTGGCTCTGATCATCTGGTTCCCCCGATCATTAGATTATCACTTTACTATGGAATCTCCATTATTTAACGTTTGTCACTTTCTTCCCGTTACTGTGAGGATGCAATATCCAATAGATAATGGGGTGAATTTCCGGGGTCACTCATTTCATCCATCGGTCAAGAGTCGAATCGCACCATCCATTAAGCTTTATAAAAGGGCGGGCCCGATTGACCACAGCTCCCAGGGAACGCAGTTGTTCCCGCTTTATGATTTTTTCCCGTTTTCTCATAATTACTATGCGGGATGCGCTCTTCGGGCCGATTCCGGGTATGCGTACCAATTCCCGGTAACTAGCGTGATTTGGGTCTATGGGTGAATCAAAAGTCTCTCGGGCTATTGTGGTTTTTGGGTCGGTATTGGCGAGATAACCTTCGTCACCGAATGCATGGCCGATCTCCTTTTCATCAAGATTGTAAATTCTGTAAAGCCAGTCCATCTGGTACAGGCGGTGCTCCCGCCACAGGGGCTGAGCTTCCCTCTTTTCATAAGCGGTCCCGCCTATGGGATGAAAAGACGAGTAGTATACCCTTCGCATGTCCAGTTTTTTATATTCATACCGAATGCTGTCGAATATCTCACGGTCTGACTCATCTGTACCGCCCACGATCAGCTGGGTTGTCTGGCCGCCGGGCAGGTTTCGATATTTCAGGATATTTTTTATGTAGCGCTGTCGTGATATAATATCGTTTTTGTAATCTTTGGTGGGACAAATCTCATCCATATATATGGGTGAAGTCGTCTCTATGTTTATCGATAAGCGGTCCGCCGGTTCCGCGGCTTGCTTTATATGATCAAGTGAAGTGCCGGGCAGGACCTTCAGATGAATATATCCCCTGAAATTATACTTATTCCGGAGCAAATTCGCGCTCTCGATCATCTTCTCCATAATAACTTCCTGGTCACGGCCTGCCCCCGAGCTTAAAAACAGTCCCTCGATATATTTTTCCCGATAAAGCTTCATGGTGGTCCGCGCCAGTTCCCCGGGTGTATATGATATTTTCTTTGATCTATTCGTGCAGTTGGAGGCATTTGTACAGTAGTTGCATTGGTGATGGCAGGAATTGGTAAACAGAGTTTTGAAAAGCGATACACGTCGGCCGTTTTGGCCCCATGCATGATACACACATGCTTTGGATATCTCGTCTTTTTGGTCGATTGGATCTTTACCCGAAAATGTGTATTTCGAGCTGAATCTATCGCGTTTGATACCATATCCCAGTCTCTTTGCCTTCCCGATATCCACTTGCGGCTCAAAGAACGAATTTTCTCCGAGAGTATCGAATTTACTCTGTGACGCGAGATGGGTGATCTTTTCGAGGGATACCATGATTGGGTCAGAAGAATATCGTTATTTAATATTCCTTGGAGGGCGGGTGAATGTAAAGGTTTTTTTGTCGACTAGCAGGGTGATTTAAAGTATACTTTTAGTTAACTTAATACTTGAATAAATATTAACCGAATAAATTGAGAATTTGCCTATTCGAAAAATGTCTATGGCAAATAACAATTAAGATGAAACGTAATAGCTGTGGAGGAGGTCCAAACATGTTCGGTCGATATTATATATTACAAATCCCATCCATCCAAAGAAGAATCCTTGGGAGATACTGTCGAGGGTGATTTCACCTTTTTCGAGACCACTTTTCGCACAATTCGTTCCGATTTCTCCTCCATGGGTGTTTCAATACCAGGGGTAGTAACATCGGCATTCGTATTCTCAACGTTCCTTTTGATCGGCGCCGCTTTTTCATCAGAAATAACCTCAGTTTTTGGACTAATGTGTTTATCTTGTATTATTTCCTCTTTAGTTTGTACTGGCTGGGTTTGTCGTTTTGTCATGTTTTCCTGCCCGGCTACCTCCGATCTTTCTGCACTCATCACCGGTTTTTCTGGAGGATAAACATAATTTTGACATGGTTCACACCAGTAGCAGTTATATTCGGGGTAATACTCAGAATCCAAACCGCAGCCTGGGCAGATCGGATTTTTCGCCTTCACTTCATCAATTCCGGGAGTCACTTTGTGTTGTTCGGTGACCATTCTCTTTTCATCTTTTACCGGAGCCACATTTTGTTGTTCAGCTACTGTTCTAGTTTCCTCTGTTACCGGAGCCACATTTTGCTGTTCGGGAATGATTCGGTCTTCATGTATTTTCAGGTCGATTTCCTTTGATTCCTCTTGTTTCCGCTTTCTCCTTAAAATAATTATTATCACAATGACCGATATTACAATTACAAGAATAATTCCAAGTATGATAAAAAGAACAGCGTAGGATAATCCCGAGAAATTTCCGGAAGTATCCTGATCCTCCCTGGATTTGACAGTAACGATTTTGTCCATGGAATCTTGGTTATTTGCGGCGTCCCTGACAGTTAGAATAATTGTATATGATCCCTTTTTTTTAAAACTGTAATAAATTTCATCCTCGTCTAGGGTGACATAACCGGTGGGGCCGTCTATATTCCAGATCCATTCCACTATCCCGACGTTATCGGTACTCCCCGTCCCATCGAACCCTATTCTCTGCCCCGCTTTGATATTATGGAATTTTCCGGTGAAATTGGCGGTGGGTTTTATTGCATCTCTCACGGTTATGGAATAGGTCTTTTCCGCATTATTATCCCATAGATCCGTCACGGTTAGTATGATATTATATTCTCCGCAAAGATCGAAATTGAAAACCGATTTTTTTTCATATAACATGACGGTACTGCCGTTGTAGGCAAAGGACCAGGTATAATTCGTAATATCGGTATTATCCTTCGCCACGGATGCATCCAGTAATACCTCTTCTCCCTGGTTCACTGTTTTTGGGATCATTGCCGATGGAATTGGAGGAATATTATCTTTAATTTCGATAATGAAGTAATGCCGATGCTTATTCATAGAATCGTCTTCAACGAATAAAGTGATATTATATTCTCCGGGTATGTCGAATATGAAGTAGGATTTTTCTTCATACAACCATACAAAGGAATTGTTATAGGAAAAAGACCATGAATAATTTGTTATTTCAACATTGTCCCGGGAATCCGTAGCATCCAATTCCACTTCATCACCCTGGTACGCGTACTCGGGAACTCTCCCCATTGCCGTGGGAGGAATATCGTCCGATACGATTATCGTTTTCAAAGCCGTACCAACGTTTCCTTCAGCATCGGATAGCTTTAAAGTAATTTCGTATTCACCGGGTAGCACGAATACAAAAGAGAAATCTTCATTTGTGAAAATTTTCAACTCCCCGTCATATATGAAAGTCCATTCGTATTCGGTTATTTCAACATTCTCGGTACTGTTTGAAGCAGTAAAATTGACAATCTCTCCGGAAGGGATCGATGTTTTATCCGCGATAATAACCGGAACGGGTGGGCTCGTATCCACGAAGGATTCATCATTGATTATGATTTCCCGGTATTCGAGGAATTCCGGTTTGCTCATATATTTCTCGGTCTCTTCAAATCTCATTTGAATCCTGTATTCCTGTGGTGCAATAAGCTTTGGAATTGATTTGCTAATTGAATATTGTCCAAAATCATCAGTCAGATCTTGATACAATAACTGGCTTCCATGGTCCCATTCTAAATATGCTGACACTTCGACTGCCTTGACATATCGAGGAGGCGAGGTTTTTGTATCATCGAACATCTCCACCACCTCACCTGAAACGGTGATAATATCCGTGGAATTATATTCTTCTCCATTTGGTATGGAAGGATCAATCAATACTGTAACATAGGCTGATATTGGAAAGAGCACATCCTCGCTTTCAGAATAATCATAGGTTTCATCCCCCTTAAATATGCCAACCACATAAGCCTCACCTACCCCTTGAGTTTTTGGTACTTGAAAATCTGAATAGGAAAAGTCTCCGTTCTCATCTGTTATCGGGGTGGCTATAGCTGTTCCCAAAGGTGCAAATTTTGTCTTTTTCCAATATATTTCGATGGATTTACCGGGAATTCCGATCCGTTCGTCGTCTCTAAGCCGTCCTTGAATGGGAACCGTCTCCCCCTTTACACCAGCACCATCATAGACCTCCGCATTGCATGGAGCCAGAGGGACCTCCCTTGACAAATCACCCTTCATATATTTATTAATTGAGTGAACCTCTGCTTCTTCCTTTGTTTGATCCCTAATGACTGAAAAAAAACAAACGCTGAATATTATGACCATAGCTAATATAAACACAAATCTTCTTGGAAACAACTTCATTTTTCCATACTCCCTGATCGTATGAATATGTAAGAATATTAATCAGAATCAAGATAATGGACATGATATATATATTCATTTGGATTAATTAAATATCAATAGAAATCCTCATCATTGGGGCTTTTCCCATTGGAAAATTCTTCTCACGGATAACACCGTAGGTTCAGGAGTTAAACAAATGCCTCTTCAAATAAAACAAGCTCATCCGGATATATGCGTCCCGGTCTCTCCCCTGATGGCCTTTCCGATATTGTTGGCGGATGTGATTATGACCTTTTTCCCACCATTTTTTAGATAATTTATCGCCGACTTGACCTTGGGGCCCATGCTCCCGGGTGCGAATTCTCCCGCTTCCAGGTACTTTTCGGCTTCAGCAAGAGTTATATTTTCGAGAGCTGTCTGATCGGGTTTTCCGTAATTGATGTAGACATTGTCGATATCCGTTGAGATCAGAAACAGGTCTACTGAAATATCTCCGGCAAGAAGGCTTGAGGCAAGGTCCTTGTCGATCACCGCAGCAGTACCTTTTAACATACCTTGCTCGTCCTGCACCACGGGAATGCCTCCCCCTCCTACGGCAATGACGATGAAACCGCTCTTTATTAGTTCCCGTATGCTCTCCATCTCGATAATTCGAAGCGGAAGGGGCGAGGCAACCACCCTTCTCCATCCTTTGTTTGCGATTTCCACAATATCCCAGTTCTCGCTCTCCTTTTTGTTCATGGCATCTTCTTTCGTGTAGACCGGTCCGATGGGTTTTGTGGGTTTTAAAAAACCTGGATCATCCTTGTCGACAACACATTGAGTAATAACGGTGCAGCATTTTTTATCGATTCCCCTTCGCAGGAATTCATTGTACAGGTTTTGCTGCAGCATGTAACCAATAGCTCCCTGGGTATCGGCTCCCACGGAATCCAGTGGTACAGAGTGGATCTGTTCCGACGATATTTCGCTCCGTAACAGAATAAATCCCACCTGCGGGCCGTTCCCGTGTGTTATCACCACGTCCCAACCGTCCTCGATCATGTCCGCTATATGCTTGCATGTGATATTACTGATCTTGAACTGCTCTTCCACAGATTTGTGTTCCTGATCCGCTATTAACGAATTTCCGCCTATTGCCACGATGGCCGTCCTTGCCATTTCATTACACATCCCATATTGAATATTCGTAATATACGTAACTGTTACCCTATGAATAATAAAACCATGACCGAAAGGGTGCAGGCGATGGCGATTCCGGCAAATATTCTAGTTGCTTTCTTATCTCCCCAATCATATTTTGCTGTCCTTGCCAGGAATCCGAATAGCAGAGCTAACAGTAACAATATTATACCAACAAGGTTTATCCATTCCATACCTGTCCACTACGTCCAATGGTACAACTTCGCTCCCAAAGTACAGCTTGATGGCGAGTACCGGGGAATTTGTCTCATTTGAGAAGCTTACCCGAAGCACCGCATTTCTTGCATTTCACTATGACAGGTCGGCTCTTAGATGGAATTGTGACCATGGAGCGGCATTTCGGACATTTCATGGTATCGGGTTTTTCCTTTTCTTGCCTCTTTTCACGGGTTTTCCGCCGATCCTCCTCGGGTTCAGATTCCCGCCTTTTCCTTCTCTCCTCCCTTCGCCTGCGGGGTCTTTCCTCTTCTTCCTCCTCTTCTTCTTCCGGAGGTTCGGGTTCCCGCCTTCTCCTTCTCTCCCCCCTTCTCCTGCGAGGTCTTTCCTCTTCTTCCTCCTCATCCTCCTCTTCGACCTCTTCTATATTTTCAACTTCCTCTTCCTCGTCATCACCCCAATCGGGTTCACCCACCACCTCTTCCATCTCTACTTCAGCCTCTTCTGAGAACTCAAATTCCATAGGCGGGGGCGTCTCTTCCTCGATTACCTCGAATGAATCTTCCATCTCGATGTCCGGATCCTCGATAAGCTCCGGTATCTCTTCGATTATTTCCACCACTCTTTTCTTTTTCTTTCCACGCCCCTTCTTTTTCTTCTTGCCCCGTTTCTTGACGGTCTCCTCGCGCTCAGCGGTCATCCTCTTGTAGAACTCCGCTTTCTTTTCCACCTTTTCGGCATATTTGAGGTCTTTTCTTGCTCTTTCCGATATCTGATGGGCTCTCTTCAACGTTCTGCCTGCAAGCTGGTATTCGTTCTCTTCCGTATGGATTATACCCATCTGTCTCCAGGCATACTCGTCGTCTTCATCGATATCGGTCAGCACCTTGAACCATTTCAATGCCTCTTCGTAGTCACTTTCGTTCTTGTGGAGTTCGGCAAGGTATATAAACACTTCAAGTTGAAGCTCTTCATGAAGTTCCTCATCTATCTCGTACCGGCTGGCGAGGCTCTTAAGCATGAGCTCTCCGTCGTCACTTAGGGAGCCATCGGAAAAGGCCACCTTCAGAGCGTCCTTGTATATTCTTATGTTCTGTTCCGGGATTTCGCTTTTTCTAGCCACCATAACACCCCTTTTGCAATTGTATTGCCAAATGTGCGTACTTCGACGGCAAGTCGAGGCCTTTCGAGTAACTCCTCGGCAAAGCCAGGCGTGTCTTCAAGGTAACGTCCTTGAAGGCGCAGCAGAGCCGTAGGGTCTGCGTAGTGTAACGTGCGTCGTATGATACACCAGGACTCGAAAGGACTAGATGCATCTTGATGCATCAAAGGTTTGCACAGTTGACAATTTTCGCAGAATCGCAGGGGCCGATCCTGCTGAATCGAGAACAACCGTTTCCTAAGGAAGCACCTGGACCCCAAAGGGTCTCTCGGGATAGAGATAATATTGCCCTTTTGATTAAATAATTAACGATTATATATTATAAAAAGAGAAACATGGATGCAGAGTTCCGTGTATGATGGAAGGTGCGGACTTTATTATCTATGATTATTACAAAATACGCTTTAATTCCGAATGTATCTTTCTGGCCATGGTGGGTGTGATACCTTCGACCAAACGAAGGTCATGGGGGATGGCTTCCGCCAGCTCTTTCATGGACCAGTATCCTCCCAGATATAGTCTCATTGCAATGTCTTCATCCAAACCCAGATCTTTGATAAAGCCGTTGACCACCGTCTCCATGGAATGATCCGCTTCATCTCCCATCCTTTGATTCATATTTTCTTCATTATCTTCATTTCCTTTTTTTGCTGAGAACGGCTCAAAATCAATTTTTTCCAGAATATTCTCCACGGTTCCCATTTCTTTAGGGGGTTCTTCCACTTTTGAGCTTTTTCTATCTTTTACCATCTGGTGGTTTTCATAGTCCTGTGAATCACTACTTGATTTGGTGGATTCCTCTTCCACTTCATCCTGATCGAACTCGTCATATATCTCTCCCACGAGTTCCTCGAGAATGTCCTCTAGTGTAATTATACCGAGGAACTTTTTGTTCTCATCGCCCACAATGGCCAGGTGAACCCGATTCGCTCTCATGGTATTGAATACTGATGTTATGTCCTCGTCAGGAGAGACGATCCAGGGTTCTCTCATGAATTTTTTAATACTTTTTTCCATCCTATTCAGAAGATCCTTGGTATATATCACACCTACTACCTTCATTTTCTGACTGTTCACAACCGGTAAACGAGTGTATCCCCTGTATACCATCTGTTTCTTCGCCTCGATCACGGATAATTTCCAGTCCAGGTATTTTACATCGTTACTCGGTATCATGGCATCCTTGACCTTGAGGTCGCCGAATTTGAATACCCTGTATATTATATCCTTCTCGATATCCTTTATCTCTCCAGCATCCGCTCCCTTATCTGCGAGATGTTTTATACTCAATTCCTGAACATGAAAATCTTCCTTTGCTATTGAGCCTCTCCCAAGGCTCATCAGTCCCCGGGAAATTGCCTTTAACAGCGATATCAAGGGAGCTAAACTCCTTGTAAGAAAATAAACCTGTTTTGCGTTGCGTGAACTTATTTTTCGGTTCTTCTTTATCGCGTAGGCTTTTGGGGTGATCTCTCCAAAAACAAGCAGGAGAAGCGTCAAAGCACCCACCGAGATAGAGACTCCAATATTACCCCAAAGGCTATAGAAAAGAAGTGTGGCCAGTGAAGACGCCAGGATATTTACTAGGTTATTTCCGATGAGTATGGTAATTATGGTACGGTCCATATCCGCCATCAATTTCTCAATGAAATGAACATTCTTCGTTCTTTTATGTTTCATCTGGAGAAGGTCTATCTCGTTCAGGGAAGTCAGAGCGGTCTCCGCACCCGAGAATCTCCCGGATAGATAGATGAGAAAAAATAATGCGGAAACATACATGATTATGGTTAGCGGCTCCATCAATAACCTCATTGCCCTTGCGGTTATTTGTCATAACCTTAAAACGATTATTAAAGATTGTCGTTATTATTATATCATAGCGTCACAGGTATGAAAACGATTCCCATAAAAAGCTCCGTTTGAAAGATTCCCGGAAATGAACGGAGATTAATTATAATTGCAGACGGTTATTATATTGTCAATGGTGAAAGGCTCGACAAAAAGTCGAGGTTTGCAGCTTGGCAATGTTCGCGGAATCGCGGATCGAAGGGCCGATTCCGCTGAATCCTTCCTAAACCTTTATCAGGTGAATGATATGGGAATTGTCTTTGACGAATCATACATCGAGCATCGGCAAAATTATATGCACCCCGAGCGGCCTGAACGCCTGGAAGCGATAATTGAAAAGATGAGTGCCCAATCGCTTTGGAAAAATATCGTAAAACCGGATCCCGCTGCCGTAGAGGACGTCACACTCAACCATTCGGAAAGATATGTACGACGGATCCGGGATTCTCCTGAAGGGTACATCGATCCGGATACCTATCTACGGAAAAAGACATATGACATAGCCATGAAAGCTGTGGGAGGGGCAATAAAGGCTGCAGAAATGGCATATGATAAGAAAGAGACCGCCTTGGCTTTACTGAGACCTCCCGGGCATCATGCGGTTGAGAGCTCGTCCATGGGCTTTTGTTATTTCAACAACATAGCCATTGCAGCAAAGAAGATTGCGGACAAGGCACCACGTATAGTAATTATTGATCCCGACGTCCATCACGGGAACGGCACCCAGGATTCTTTCTATAACAGCAGCGACGTTCTGTACATCTCAACACACCAGAGATATATCTTCCCGGGAACCGGCCGTATCTCGGAGGTGGGAAGCGGAAAGGGGAAGGGATTTACAGTTAACATCCCCTTTGATGATGGTTGCGGTGATTCCAGCTACGAAATGGCACTGACGAAAGTTATTCTGCCAGTAATCGAGCAATTCAAACCTGATATGATAATGGTGTCGTTGGGGACCGATGCTCATTACGAAGATTTGTTAGCCGGATTGAATCTTTCCAGCAGGGGATACGTGGACATGATGAAAAGGTTGCATGGATTGGCGAACAAAATATGTAACGGGCGTTTTGCTGTCTTCCTCGAAGGTGGCTATGCTCTTTCGCCCTTGAGCGAGATCGTAACAGGTTTTTACGGCTCCACACGGGGAAGACATATCTCTCTTAAGCATACCGACATATCGGATAAAACAGGTTTGGGATCTGCTACGATCCAGTCCGTATTGGATACACAGAGAAAATATTGGGACCTGTAGAAAATTCAGTGTATGTATGCATCGGTCTTATCCTTGTCTTCTTCCTTGCTTTTCTTCGTCCCGTTTGACGTGATTGGATTTGCCGCAACCTCGAAAACCACTTCTGTAGCAAGACTCTCGTTCATCCCCGCCAACACCAGATCCTGAATTATTTCGGCCTTTTCCCGTCCTCTGTTAAGATCGATTTGGATCCCTAATTTTAATATTTCCAGAGCCTCTTCCTCGCTCATATTCCCTATCCCGTATTCGGACATTCCGAACTTGGATAACCACCATCGGCCACCATGTATAAGGCTGCTCATGGCTGTGTTGAATTCGCTCTTGTTCAGGTATTGTGTATCAAGGTCCACCCGCAATACTATCTCATCGTTCCTGTTTGCAAGAACGAACTTTATAAATCGGCTCTCATCGTTGCGGATCAGCAGTTCTCTGAATATGTCTGCTTTCTGTTCTTTTTCCCAGCTATAAGTCTCTATAGTAGTATAGATCGAAACGTGGATCACTTCATCATTTATCTCTACCCCAATGGGGAATGGAACGTCCTTGTTCTCCACCAAGAGACCTTTTTCGAGACTGGGGTGTTCTCTGATATTCCAGTTCGAATCGATAATCATGTTAGATTTTTCGTTCCCTTCGGAGAACCACTTTCTCACTTTCTTATACCAGTCCATTCGACCCCACTTCCATTGAATATTACCTGTTGATTTCTTGTGGTTTTGAATATTAGACGTATGCCTCTTGGCGCTAATTATGATTAGCTAATTAAAGTTTTCTGTGTATTGCATTTACTCATAAAACATAGGTTTTTTGTTCTTTTTTTTCTTTCATGAATCATCCGAACCAATTTACCATATCCATGGGCAAGAATTATCCAATGATCCTGATAAGGTTTTTGTAGGGTTCCTAATACCATGTATTATGTAAGAATTCCCGGCCCAATGAACCGGATTCCAGTGGATGGCGGTGAAAATGAGTTTTATTAAAAATCGCAAGAAAATAGCAACACTTTTTTATAAGGATTTGTTATAGCGAGAAAGGAATTATACCTACCCAAAATTACCTTGAACGGTTTTCGTGGAAGAAACATATTAAAAATCAGGTGGTACGATGACGAATGTAAAAGAAGGGCAGATCATTTTCATTGCTGGACCAGTAGTAAAGGCAGACGGGATGAAAGGCGCTAAGATGTATGACGTGGTACAGGTGGGTGAGGAAGGGCTGATAGGGGAGATCATCGGTCTTCTCGGTGATCAGGCTACCATGCAGGTATATGAAGAGACCGCAGGGGTTGTACCAGGTGAGAAAGTGGTGCAGACCGAGCGTCCCTTGTCCGTAGCGCTGGCACCCGGTCTCATAGGAATGATATATGACGGGATCCAGAGACCGTTGGCAAAGATAATGGAAAAAACCGGAATGTACATGGCCCGCGGTGTCAGGGTGGATTCCCTGGATTTCCAAAAGAAATGGCATTTCGTTCCTAAAGTGAAACCAGGAATAGAGGTTTCCGGCGGTCAGGTTCTCGGTGTCGTGCAGGAGACTCCCGTAGTTTTGCACAAGATAATGGTGCCGCCTGATGTGAAAGGGAAATTGAACTTCATCGCTAGGGAAGGTGATTATTCAATAGAGGAGACCATTGCAAAGGTGAACGCCAATGGGAAGGAAAAGGGCCTGGCAATGCTTCAGTATTGGCCAGTTAGGATGGCCCGTCCCTTCGTGAAAAAGTTCGATCCCGAGATACCCCTTCTAACCGGTCAGAGAATCCTGGATGCTTTTTTCCCATTGACAAAGGGGGGGACGGCTGCAATACCTGGTGGTTTTGGAACCGGCAAGACAGTTACACAGCACCAGCTTGCAAAATGGTGTGATGCGGATATTATCGTATATGTAGGCTGCGGAGAGAGAGGGAACGAGATGACCGAGGTTTTGATGGAATTTCCCGAACTGGAGGATCCCCGGACAGGCCAACCATTGATGAACCGTACAATCCTCATTGCTAACACGTCCAATATGCCCGTGGCCGCAAGAGAAGCCAGTGTTTATACGGGGATAACCATCGCTGAGTATTACCGTGATATGGGCTATACCGTAGGATTGATGGCAGATTCCACCTCAAGGTGGGCAGAAGCTTTAAGAGAGATTTCAGGAAGACTGGAAGAGATGCCTGGGGAAGAAGGATATCCGGCATACCTCGCTTCCAAGCTGGCCGATTTTTATGAACGGGCAGGGTACGTCCAGGTGATCGGACCTGAAAAGAAAACCGGTTCAATTGCCATAATCGGGGCAGTTTCACCGCCGGGAGGTGATTTCTCCGAACCTGTGACACAGAACACGCTCCGGATCGTAAAAGTTTTCTGGGCTCTTGATTCCGATCTTGCGGATAAAAAACATTTCCCGGCCATCCATTGGCTCAAGAGTTATTCCCTTTATCTCGAAAAGGCGAGTGATTGGTGGAAGAAAAACGTCAGGGAGGAATGGCCAGAACTGAGGGAAAAGGCTATGAAACTGCTGCAGAAGGAAAATGAGCTGCAGGAAATAATACAGCTGGTTGGCCCTGATGCCTTACCCCATCATGAGCAGATCGTTCTCGAGGGTTCCAGGATCATAAGAGAGGATTTCTTACAACAGCACGCCTATCACCGGGTTGATACATATTGTCCCACAACCAAGCAGTTCAAGATGATGGATATTATGCTGAATTATTTCGATCGTCTCAACGATGCTCTGGAGAAAGGGGTCCGAATCGATGTTCTGAAGGCACAAAGGGATATGAAAGAGAGAATCTCCCGATTGAAATATATCGATAACAAGACTTTCGATCGCGATTCTAAACAGGTTACCAAATTGATTGAAAAAACCTTTACAAAACTTCTGGAGGGGTCCAAATGAGCGAGGAAATGGTATTCGATCTTATCGAGGATGATGATGTGGAGCTTTCCGGTTCCGGAAAGGCTGTGGAAGCTTCAAAAAGTTCCTTTAAAAAATTGAAGGACAAGGAATATTCCACTGTGAAAGAGATATCCGGACCGCTCCTGGTGGTAGAGAAGGTGGAGAAGGTTGCTTACGGGGAGGTTGTGAAAATCAGGGATCCTATGGGCGTAATGCGTCTCGGACAGGTGCTGGAGACCCATATGGAGAAGGCAGTTATCCAGGTGTTCCAGGGTACTAAGGGACTGGATACCGAGCATACCAGCGTAAGGTTCCTGGGCGAGACCATGAAGATACCCTGCTCTCCTGAAATGCTGGGACGTGTTTTCGATGGTACCGGTCGACCAATCGACGACAGCCCCGACATCATACCGGAAACACTTTTGGATATAAACGGTGCTCCCATCAATCCGTCGGCGAGGGAATACCCCAAGGATTTCATTCAGACCGGTATTTCCACCATTGACGGTTTGAACACTCTGGTAAGGGGACAGAAATTACCCATTTTTTCCGCATCGGGTTTACCCCATAACGATCTCGCAGCACAGATCGCCCGACAGGCGAAGGTGAAGGGACAGGAAGAGGAGTTCGCAGTTATATTTTGTGCAATGGGTACAACAGCCGAAGAGGCCAATTTCTTCGTGAGGGATTTCGAGAGGACCGGAGCCATAGAGAGAAGCGTTCTCTTCCTGAACCTTGCGGATGATCCGGCCATCGAGCGCATCATCATACCGAGGATGGCGCTTACCACCGCTGAATACCTGGCCTTTGAAAAGGACATGCATATTCTGGTCATACTTACTGATATGACGAATTATTGTGAAGCTCTCCGTGAGATCGCGGCTGCCAGGGAAGAGGTTCCGGGCAGACGAGGATATCCGGGTTACATGTATACCGACCTAGCCTGCAACTACGAGAGAGCCGGGAGGATAAAAGGTAAGGAAGGTTCCATTACCATGATCCCCATACTTACCATGCCGGACGACGATATCACCCATCCCATACCCGATCTTACCGGGTACATTACGGAAGGCCAGATCGTGCTGTCGAGGGATATGTACCGTAAGGCAATAATCCCGCCGGTAAATGTCCTACCCTGTCTGTCCAGATTGATGAAACAGGGCATAGGCGAAGGCAGGACCCGGGGCGATCACGACCAGGTATCGAACCAGCTATACGCCGCCTACGCCGAGGGCTGCGAACTTCGCGAGCTGGTGGCGGTGGTGGGTGAAGAAGCCCTTACCGAGCGCGACCGGCAGTATCTCGATTTCTCCGCAGTCTTCGAGGAACGGTTCATCACGCAGGGTAAGGACGAGGACCGATCCATCGAGGGAACACTATCATTGAGCTGGGACCTTTTGACCGGTATTCCAAAGGATGAATTGAAGAAGATAGACGAGGAATACATCAAGAAATTTTATCCTAAAACCAAAAAGTAGGTACGGATAATATTTCTTTGCTTTTCCTTAAGTTGGGCGTGAAAATCAATTCAGTGGTTTTGAAATGTTTTCAAATTCGTGAATTATTGTACCAAAAATCTTAAAACAGCGAAAGTTTTTACATAATTGATAACGTGAGAAATACTAAGGAAAGTCGGATTCTACTTGTTGTCGTATTTTTTTTAGCTATTTTCGTTATATTGAACTTTCAAGAAATTTTGCTGTTTCGGGAATTTCGTCAAAAGGATTTTGATTCCGATGTATTTCGTTTGCAAAATGTTTCAAGCCATGATGATACCAATTTTCATAATTATATTGGTGGGGACGTGTCTTGCTGTTTAGAAAGAGCAGATGTGGATGAAGAACTCTCTGAATTCCTTAGCGATGAAACAATCCAAACACCGTCGACCGGGGAAAGTTATACAATCCTCCTTAACACAACGAATGATGTCGAAGCTGACAAAGTTTTCCTGACCTATACCTTTGACAGTTCCCCCCTGACCATAGTATCCATGAAGCTTGATGACGCTGGTCTGTGGAACAGGACGCTCACAGTTCCATTGGATGCTTGGAAAATCCGATATCGATTCCATGTCAAGAATATTACAGGAAACTGGACCAATACTACATTGACTCCTGAGATATCTATAAGTGATATCATCCCACCAGTAGCTGTTCCTGGCGCCAACGTCACCATAGACCAAGGTGGCAAAATCACTTTAAATGCTAGCGAAAGCTACGACAATAGGGGAATGGTTTATTACACATGGACCTCCAATGTCGGGGAAAAGCTTGGAGAAGAAGTCATCTTTGTCTTTGACAATCCCGGAGTATATCAAATCGTTTTGATTGCTTACGATTCCGCTGGAAATACACATAAGAACGATTTGTATGTAACAGTTGTAGATACCGTTCCGCCAACAGCCGACGCTGGAGAGAATCAGACGGCTCCTCAAGGATCGCCCATCCATTTCAATGCTTCCCTTTCGTATGACAACGTTGCTATCGAAGATTATCGATGGTCTTTCAAAGATGGTTGGCAATACCAATACCTCTCAGGTTTGAATCCCAACTACACTTTCGTAAATCCTGGCAACTACTTTGTCACATTAAAATTAACGGATTCCGCAGATAATTCAGCAGAAGATAATGTGACCATTACCATTCTGGACACGACAGCTCCCCACTCCCTTGGAAAAGCGACAAAACACGGAGTTTTTATAGGTACCCCCGTAACGTTCGATGGACGAAATAGCTGGGACAATGTAGGAGTGACAAACTGGACATGGACAATTGACTCTACAGAGTTATACGGCCAGGAAGTAAGTTACACTTTTGATAGGGCCGCAGAATACACAATTACACTAAAGGTAACAGATGCCGCGGGCAACCACGATTCTCACTCGATTCCATATATAGTTTATGGAAAACAGAGTGAGAGTGTTGTCGATAATACATCTGCTACGGGAAATGACTTTCCGGTATGGCTAATTATTGTCATAACAACAGTTATAATCTTATGTATTGGGGTAGTCGTAATCTTACTCATCGTAAATAAACGCAAAAAAGAAAAGGGGGCAATTCAGACGCTTCCATCCGGAGAAATCGCTATGGTGAACACCTCGGTAAACCATTTGGGATTCGGAACTTCCGCAGTGGACACATCAGACTTTCAGATGAATCGGGAAACTGAAAATATACCTAGCTACGATGGTGGTGTTTTCGAAAAAGAAGAAAAAGAACCTATCGAGGTGCAAGGAATTAATGAGATATATGATAATATTTATTTTGAAAATACAAACGAAAATGAAGTTCCATTGAATATTAGAAACGTGATTCCAAATTATATCTTAACCCATCTGATCGGAAATGGCGATTTTGCAGCAGTTTACAAAGGACGTGATCATACGGGTCTGGATGTGGCTATCAAGCTTCCAAAATTTTTAGACCGTACGTTGGATGCCTCTATTTATGACCGGTTCGAGTCCGAAACAAAGAATTGGAAGAACCTCAAACATAAAAATATCGTAAGCCTCTCCCGCAATAGCCTGGACCCGATACCTCACATTGTTATGGAGCTCATGCATGGAGGGAATCTTAAAGAGCTGATGGAATATCGGTGGCTTGGTCTCAAAGAGTCAATGGATATAATGCTGCAGATACTGGATGGAGTTTCCTATGCTCATCGCATGGCTTCGGTTCACCGGCATATCAAACCTGAAAACATCCTTTTCAATTCCAATGGGGTGGCGAAGGTCACGGATTGGGGTATTGGAAAATTCATGCTGTCAGAAGGTCTTTCAGATGCAAATGAAATTGAAGGAAGTCTCCATTACAGCGCCCCCGAACAGATAGACGGTAAAGAATTCGGTGGTGTGGATTGGAGCACGGATATTTTTCAGATGGGAATTATTTTCTACGAAATGCTCACCGGCGAAAATCCGTTCTTTGATGATGATGCAAAAGCCATTATCGAAAACATAATTCATTTGGATCCGAGACCTCCAATGACGCTGAATCCTGATATTCCAAAGGAATTGGACTCTATAATATTGAAGGCTCTTCAAAAGCGTAAAGAAGACAGATGGCGCAGCACCGATGTAATGTTCGATAGGGTTAGGAGAGTTTCTGTAAAAGGATTCGCCGAATCCCGCTTGAAACCATGATTTTGAATAATTCTAAGTTCAGTTTTCTACCAAGGTAGGGCATGTCCATTATAAGTTGTGTTCATCTGGGGGATCGGAGTCAAATACCCGGTGTATCAGAAAACAACGATTTTTTAGCAAATAGGATAATCTCAATCTTACTTTCACTTAGAAATTACTGTGGCCAGTACCGAAATAATTTTACTTTCACTCACCCCCCTCCCCCCCCGACTTTCACTTATATAATTCCACAGTCTTTTATGGATCAAAATAACGGGGACCGGAAAATATGTTGATCAAAGAAGTAACAGTGAATCCCTTTTCTTGCATTGATGCTGGGAAGAAATTCATACCCGAAATGAACGTAATAACAGATGTACAAAGAGAACTTCTCGATGGTTTGCTGCATCACAGGGATCGATATGACTTACTCTGCCTGATCGGTGAGAGCGGCATGGGTCGTACCCATACCCAGAAAGTGATCATGGATGTGATCTCGAAGCGCGGCTTTAACTCGGACTCCACCGTAATGCTATATACGAACGAGAGTTATCTTACACTGCGGAGTTTTCTTGATAGATTATATCCGGGCATCTCTGAAAATGTCTCCGGGAAAATGCTTGAAAATGATGATAGATCATATCTTATCTTTGCCGATTATCCGCTGCGGACCGTAAATCAGGATTTGGAAGTTACCGCGAAAATTCTCGCAAAATTATCCGGTTATGAAAATATTTCAGTAGTATTTTCACTGACGGATTCGCAGATGGTTTCTCTTGAAGAAAACAGTATTCCTCCCGAGCGGTATCAGAGTTTCGGTCTTATGCCGTTGAGAAAAGAAGAGGTTTCCATGATAATACGAAAGAGAATGATACCGGGTTCCGAAATTATAAATAAATCTGCTTTTGGGTCCAGCGTAGGCAACCGTATCGGATCATTTCCTTCTATACGAGTTGCGCGAAATATTGAAATAACCCGTGAATCTTTGGAATATATACACGGAATATCCGGGGGCAATCCCAGACTGGCATTGATAACGGCCCAGACTCTGTATGACAAGGCGCGTGAAAACAATTGCATAGTGATTGACGACGCATTGATCCGGCTGGTCTCGGCCCAGAACGGTTATTCGTTGGAAGGGAACGGCTGCGTTCTTCGGTCCGGTCTTTCGAAATTGATGGAAGTTATCCTGGATAAGTTTACGAATAAGGGTGTTCTGGAGCATAATATACTTTCATATATGGCCGAAAAGTTCGACTGGGATTTCAATATAACAAGACTGAGATTAAGGACATTGGTAAAGATGAAACTGCTTTTCGATGAGCTATGCCCCAGGGAAGGCTGGTTCAGACAATATTCGGTGAGGTAGCTTGCATGTGTTATCACCTTATTATGTTGGGGGGAGGGTAAAAGATAGAGGGCCTGCGACGTAAGAAACGCAGGCCCGAAATAAAAATAAAAGGGGGGTGATAATGCATAATGCGAAAGGGCCGTTTCGGCCATTGGTTGCTGCCCGGTTCCGCTACGTTGCATTAGGAAATGCAACTGCGCCCGCAGGGGCGTTATCCTGCGGACACAGGCGAGCCAAAATCCACTAGGAAACAGGGCGGTCCGGTATCGATAAAGTTATATGAAATTGCGTACTCCCATTTGAAGATTGTGCATTATTACAAAACATCTGAGGGAGGTTAGAATGTATTAGTATTTGTTATATCGTTCTTCATATACCCCATCTAATTGTAACATTAAAAATTATCACAAAGAATATATCCATCCACATTATACTGAATCATTATGGTGTTAAATTGAGAAGTGGGACAAGACTATATCAATACCGATTGAAGTTCATACTTATACCGATACTATTGTTCTGTGCATTGGGACCCACTACTTTTTTCTTATTTCTTTTTATATATAACTATGAACACGTTCGTCTTGTCCATTGGATGTTAATTCTTGTTGTATTACCGCTGTTTTCATTTGCATATATTGGACAAATGTTCAAAATCATCAATTATCGTGTGCCATCGTACGTGGTGATCGAAAAAGAGCGTCTCTTTTTCCAGGATACCATATTGAGGTGCATATTCAGTAATAGAGGAAGATGGATTGAATTCGAGAAAATCGATGAGATCGAATTTCTGGAGAACTATATTCAGGAAAATGTTATATTTTCAATAAGAGGCGAGAAATCATATCACTTGGTTATGAACAGAAGAGGTATGAATATTCTGAAGGATACGGTCGAAAAGAATCATATACCCATCATTAGCCGAAAGTACTGGGATCCACCGCCTATCAACTGGTTAAAACCTTGAGCATTATTAGTCTTTTTCTTATTATTAGTGAGATACATCAGACCATAAGTGCAGGCTGGAACACTAACCAAAACCGATATAAGTCATCGTCTCCTATTCGGGTAGTTATCGGAGAGGGAACATGTCATCGGGCAGGAAAAAAGTCGTCATCGTGGCAGGAATACGGACTCCGTTCGCCAGAGCCTGGAACGAGCTTGCTGGCCTTTCGGCCATCGATCTGGGCAAACCCGTGGTCACGGGATTATGCGATTCCATCGATCCCGGTGACATCGACGGATTGATCTGGGGGAACGTCATTCAGTCCATTGACCAGGCCAACATGGCCCGAATTCTATCTATGAAAAGCGGTCTCGATCGTAAAATTCCTGCTTACACGGTTAGCATCAACTGCGCCTCGGGAATGTTAGCTGTCACCTCCGCCGCCGATTCCATAACCCTTGGACGAGCCCAGGTTATGGTGGCCGGGGGAAGCGAATCCATGAGCAATGCTAGTGTCAGATACCCCTCGACTTTTCTCCCGCTGGCGCGAAGTATACAGAGGTCCGGAAACGTATTTTCCAAACTCGCTTCCATTATGAGGCTGCGCTGGAGGGATGTCAGACCCGTGATCCCCTCCTTCAGGGATCCTATCTGCGGGTTAAGCATGGGGGAGACCGCCGAACTGCTGGCAAAGGAGTATTCCATCTCCCGCTCCGAACAGGATAGATTTGCACAGGGCAGCCAGGAAAAGGCCATATCGGCTCAGAGGAAGGGGCGGTTTAAAGGAGAGATAACACCCCTGGCGATCGGTAAGGGAAATAAACTGGAAAAGGACATGGTGCCCCGGTCGAACTCAACAATTGAGAAACTGGCATCCCTGAAACCCATTTTCGACAAGAAGAAAGGCACCGTCACAGCCGGTAACTCCTCACCGGTGACCGACGGAGCGGCCGGTATGCTGGTATTGGAATCCGAAAGGGCCCTGGACCTTGGGCTCAAGGACCTGGTGACGATAAAAGACTACCATTACTGCGGCCTTGACCCTAAACGTATGGGACTCGGGCCCGCCCATGCTGCAGGTGAGCTGCTGGAACGCAACAAACTGTCTCCGGACGATTTCGACATATTCGAGATCAACGAGGCTTTCTCAGCGCAGGTGCTGGCCTCTTTGAAGGCATTGGATGATTCCCGCTTCTGCAGACAGGAACTGGGGCTTGCAAGGAAGGTAGGCGAGATCCCAATGGGGAAAATGAACTTCAACGGAGGGGCCATCGCCCTTGGTCATCCCTTGGGAGCCACGGGAGCCCGACTGATAATTTCCGCTGCTCGAGAACTATGGAGAAGAAAGAAGGAGAGAGCCCTGATCGCAATGTGCGTGAGCGGTGGTCTTGGGGCGGGCATGATACTTGAGAGGGTGGATTGATTATTCTCAGCAGAAACTTGCTCGATAACATTATTTTCTGGACGAAAAGAATATTCTCCCTGTTGTCACCGGAATTTTTTCCAGTTTGGGGTGAATTGGGATATCTAATACCACAGTTCCTTGTCCTTTTTTTTCTTTTTTTCCTTCATCTTTTCCTCTTGCTCTTTCTTTTTTTCCTCTTCCAAAATCTTTTCTTCTCTTTTTATAATGTGTTTTAACTTGTGATGCTTGCAATTCAACCTATTCTGTGGGTGAATGGGACAGTATATGCCCTTTTTGCATACTCTGCAGTCCTCCGCTTTCGGATATGTGACCTTTTTTCTCAATCTACCGTATTTTCTCCTTGGCAGCCAATCACCTATTTTATGGGGTTGCTTTTTCTTATACCGACGAGAAGATATTTAAATGTATGAATATATTATCTGTCAAAATAGATTAAAGGAGAGAAACCGAAATGACAAAACTGAAAAATTTAAGGTTCAGCATTGGAAATATCATACTTCTTCTCGGCCTTCTCCTCCTGATAGCGGATTTTGTTTTTCTCGTCTACGCCCGGACGGATATTAACTCGCGAGAGGTGGTTGCCGCCCTGGGGGGTGTCGGCGGTTCCATTGCCTTCATAGCCATTGGCATGATAGTTATGAACATAGATCGGAGGATGGGTGAGAAGGGCGTAATGATCGGCAGTAAGGAAAGGCATCAATTAAAAGCCAAGTCGAAGGGAAAAAAGGTCATCCTCTACGTAGATGACAAACCGGAATTGGAGTTCCACGGATCCTATAGAAGAACGGAAAAGGCCGGGACCATTATAGGCGACGTTGAGAAACACAGGGTGGACGTCAAGGTCAGGGTTTCTGCTCTCTCGGGGGACGCGGATAAATGGATCTACGTGGATGACGAACTTGTTTTGAAGGATGAAAAACCACTCTGGTAGCATAGTTTCCATCCCCCCTGCCCTGTCCCCGACCTTATGTGCAAATGGTTGTTGAAGTACATGGTGAATCAGGAATTAACACCGCTCATCAAAGAAGTCGCGAATATCATTGCCAACTCGAGAAGCAGTGTTGCACTTACCGGGGCCGGGATATCCGTTGAAAGCGGCGTCCCGCCGTTCAGGGGGAAACACGGTCTCTGGGAACGATATGATCCGGTAGAATACGCTCACATCGCAAGTCTAAAAAGGGACCCGGGAAAGGTGTGGCGAATGTTAGGGGAGCTTGTAGTAATCTGTCAGGATGCGCAGCCAAACGAAGCTCATATTTCCCTCGCCCGCCTCGAAAAAATGGGGCTTCTGGACGGTATTATCACACAGAACATCGATGGTCTCCATCAAAAAGCCGGTAGTAGAGAGGTGGTGGAGTTTCACGGCGGCAATACAACCATGTCCTGCATGGGCTGCCGTAAAAAATACCTTAGTAATGATATCTCTCTTAAAACCATCCCACCCCTGTGCAGCTGCGGGGGTGTGCTGAGACCTGATTTCGTGTTTTTCGGTGAACCCATTCCCCAGGCCTGCATCGATAGATCCATAGAACTCGCTGCCAACTGTGAAGTAATGATAATTATTGGTACAACGGGGATCGTAATGCCGTCCGCCCAGATGCCATATCTAGCAAAATCAACCGGTGCGGAACTTTTCGAAATAAACCCCGAGAAGAGTGCTTTTTCCAATATTGTCGACATATTTCTTCCCGGAAAGGCTGCCGAAACAATGGAATCGATAATGGCAAATATACCCCACTAGCTCAATCAAAGACTGTCGGATTTTTACAGAATTTCGGTCCTTTTCCGGAGAGGACGTCGAGTATTCCTTCCGCCGTCATTGTTCCCGCTCTTATCTGGGCCTCCTTGGTATTTGCCCCAAGATGAGGGGTGAAAATAACATTATCCAGCGTAAGAAGAGGATGGTCGGCGGGCATGGGTTCCTTTTCGTAGACATCCAGTGTGGCACCCGCGATCTCCCCGGCTTTAAGGGCCCGGTAGAGGGCTTGCTCATCCACCACACCTCCACGGGCGCAGTTTACCAGCACGGCATTATTTTTCATAATTTTGAACTGCTCATCGGAAATCATTCCGGCAGTCTCTTCCGTCTTGGGTAAATGAAGAGAGATGTAGTCGCATTTTTTTAACAGATCGTCGAAATCCACGAGTTCGGCGTCAAGATTATAGTTACATACAATATCGTTATATATTATCTCCATACCGAAAGCTCGGCCCAGTTCAGCAGTCAGGTGGCCGATATGACCGCAACCCAGAAGTCCAAGGGTTTTCCCATACAGTTCGCTTCCCATCAATTTGGATTTCTCCCATTTCCCCTCTTTTACGGAATTGGTACCTTTGACAATATTCCTGGCAAACGCCAACATGTGCCCCATGGCAAGCTCTGCCACAGAGTGGGTCGACCCGGTGGGAGCAAATACTACCGGGATTCTCATTTCCGTTGCCTTTGCAACGTCGATATTGTCAACTCCGATACCTGCTCGTCCAATTACCTTCAGTTTTGTTGCATTTTTGAATATCCTTGGATCATGAACCTTAGTTGCGCTGCGGATTAAAATGGCATCAAATTCCGCTATCTTTTCTACGAGCTGCTCCAGCTCATAATGGTGTGCTGTTACTTCATGCTCTTTTTCGAGAACATCTATTGCTTCGAGGGGTGTTTTGTCGTTTATCAACACTTTCATGTTTCCACCGTTCACCTGTTATGATGGAGGTGATGATAAATCTATCGGATTTTTTTCCTGATGCTGAAATACAATTAGTATTCATCGTAAGAGAATATCCATAGTTCAATCATTTTTCCAGATAATATGAGGTTTCAATAATTATAAAAATTCTGCCTGAAAACGATACCTTGTCTATCGGGATCGGTGTATCTGAAAGGAAATATACTGTTAAAGGATGACGATATTCAACCAATTATGGATGGGGGCGTAATGATAACACACATGAGGTAGAAAATAATAAATAGTTATAAATAAAATCATTCCATGTTCATGAGCACTGCCGTATTGACAGTCTTTAAACGGTACTATAATTCCGAACAGAAGATGGAACAGGGCAGATGTCTGTGGCATAGAGAGTATCTAAAAACATCCCAAAGTTCTTGGAATTCGGAGGCTTCGAATATGGAGATATTTAAGGTAACGGCATTGAGTATAGTGGGTTTCTTGCTTTTGGCCGGTCTGGCCTTTGCAGTGTCAAACATCCTGGTCAGCAGTGAATTTACTGAAGCGGAAGATATTGATTCATGGCCGGAAGCAGAGAAAACTCCCGGAATAGTAATGTCGGACTCCGACTTTTGGGATGACAACAAGAACGGCCAATGGGACGAGGGTGAAGAAGAACAAATGCCAGATAAATTGAGTGATATAGAGGAGAACTACATCTATGGTACCAATGCGACGAATCCGGATACCGATGGAGACGGAATGCTGGATGGTTGGGAAGCCTTCTACATGGTGAAGAATCCCGTAACCGGGAAGTATACCATCGATCCCAATGTACCTGATGCCGGTTCCAACCCTGACGGAGACGGACTGGACCTTACGAGGACCGGTGTCCTAAATTCCCATATTTCACTTACTGCAGAGTGGGACGGTGGGGAGAACTTTACCAATCTGGAAGAGTATTGCGGTGGTAAGATTCAGGACCTCATCGAGAATGTCGAAAGGTTATTGACAACCGATAAATTCGACCTTCTCCAGGAGATCGCAAAGGGGGGCGGTTTCCATCTCTGCGAAAATTTCGAGAATCCCACCTCCGAAAAGGGCGAAAATTTCACTTATGAATCCTACAATCCCTGGCAGCAGCGTCACAGTAAAAACCCCGTATACGTAACCACGAACCCATCGTCATTCGATTCGGATAACGATGGAATGGGCGATTACTATGAGTTGTATCACGGTGGAACCGATCGGCCGGATGCGGCCTGGGGTGGAGCGAAGGCCTGGGAGGGAGAGGAGATGTACGTGTTCAACGAATCGAGGAGAAGCTATGATCCGTTCATCTACAATTTTGCTCTCGATCCACTGAATCATGCCGATGCGAACCATGATATCGACATAGCTCTCATCTATTCCTACAGTCACGTGCCGCTTGGGGGTGGTTATACAGTTGGAAATAATTTCGTCGGTAAAAAGGAGTTTCGACCGGATGGACTCACAAACAAGGAGGAGTATTTGAAGGGAACTGACCCATTGAACTGGGATACCGATGGAGACACCTTCGAAAGACCGGACGGCAGTGAATTGGAATACGATGACGGCACCGAGGTTGGTAATGTTAGCGCATACAAGACGGACCCAACAGATCCCGATACCGACGGTGACGGAATGTGGGACGCATGGGAGACCTATTATGGCTTGAATCCCCTGAACGCTTCGGATCGTTTCCTCGATCTGGATGGTGATGCATTACCCAATTACCTTGAATTTGCCTACCCGGCCCCGGATCAGAAATGGTGGGGCTCAACGGATCCGCTGAACCCGGATACCGATGATGACGGCCTGGCAGATGGATGGGAAGCATACAATGCATTATTGACCGATCTTGTGACGAATGACCCGGATATTGATCCCACGGATGTTCAGTATTATGTTACGAGCCTTGATCCCACCATTGCGGATTCCGACAAGGATGTGGACACTATATGGGTAGACAAGAACGGAAACGAGATAATCGATCCGGGTGAGTTCATAGAAACGCCGGATAACGTAACGAACCTGAAGGAATTTTCAGGAACGAAACTCTATCCGTATGGTACCGATCCCAATGATCCCGATACCGATGATGACGATCTTACCGACGGCCAAGAAATATTGACTGGCTTCCCCGGTGAACTCATCGATGGTATTTATTATACCGTACAAGGTTTTGTTGCGAAATATTACACAAATGCCACCAATCCTGATACCGACATGGATTACAATACGAAGGACAAGAGCCGAAAATTGGACGATTGGGAAGAGGTGAACGGACAAACCCGTGACGGGCTTATAAACTTCCCGTCAACCAATGCCTCGAACCCCGATACCGATCTTGACGGACTTAATGATGTGGAAGAGGTTTTTGGTGTTTGGATGGAGGATTTCGGCCTGGTAACCCCCAATCCGTGCAACAAGGATACCGATTTCGATGAATTGGCAGATGCGGAAGAGGTTTACTCCATTTACGGTTATATAACCCACCCCAACCTCCCTGATACCGACTTCGACCAATTGCTTGATGGTCAGGAAGTACTTTCAGATTTCTATCCTTACAGGGATGATCGAAATGACGGGAAGATAGATAGTTCCGATCCCAGAAATGAGGATACGGACGGCGACGGTCTCCTGGATGGATGGGAGGCTCTTCACGGCTCTACCCGACAGATAGAATTCATTCAATACTATTCCGATTTCCACGGCAGTAACATATGGTTCGATGCCCAGTTTGCATCAAATGAATATGATCGGCCGTTCACAGGAAGTTGGGAGAATTTCCTGGATATAGATGGTGACGGTCTTGTGGACCGCGAACTGCCTGCAGTGTATGTTATTAATCCACTATATGCCTATGATGGAGATGATGACGCGGATAACGATGGTCTTAACAATAAGCAGGAAGAGGAGAACACCACCGAACCGCTGGATCCCGATACTGACGGGGACGAGCTGCCCGACGGCTGGGAAATAAAGTACAGGACATGGGTGAACAAACCATCCACCGGCAAGTGGGGCTGGTATCTCGATCCGACACAGAAGAACTCCATGGGTATCGAGAAAGATGATATCGTAGAATTGCAGGTGTGGGATGACGAGATAGGTGCGACCATATCAAAGGAGATTTCCGGAAAGATCGAGGTCAGGATATGGAACGAGGAGAAGGGTGAGATAGAAGATGTGCAGCAGGAGATCACGGATGGTCACTGGTCATTGGACTATCAAGGTCAAACTTGGTATCCCGACGGTGCATATTACTCCATGGTGGACAAGGACGAGATCGATCCTCTCACCGATAAACCCATGATGAAGAGGTATTATCATCCCCTGACAACGAAGATGGAATTCGAATTCGGAGAATGGGATCCGATAAACGGGATCGATACCACATTGAATCCCAACAACTTCGACTGCGATCGGGACGGTATGCCGGACGGTGTGGAGATTTTCTACATGGATGCCCCCTACAATTCTTCTAATATCAACGAATTCGAGGACAATGACACCCTAGGTAGAGGATGGGAAGATCTATTCAATCTTACTTCCGCCCTTTACGATACCGATTACAAACCTGTAGGTCATGAGATCGCCCCCGAGCTCTACAAGGGGAAATTCTGGGCCTCGAAAGATGACTCCGATCTTAACGGTATCTTGGATGGTGACGAGGATTACGATGGTGACGGATGGAACAACTCGGCGGAAGCCCGGGGCAACAGCGATCCCACGGATGCCGAATCCGTACCCAATCACGATCCATACAAGACTCCCGAAAGCCCGAACAGGGGGAGTACGAGAGGCGAGGAAAATACCGATCCCATAAAGGAAACCACTGAATATACCCTGACGGAAATAACTGACAAAAGTGAAAGCGTGAATACCTACGAGGTCCAGGTAAAGAAGGCCGAAATTGCAGTGGTGAAAAAAAGATAGAATTTACTCTTAATGTTTGACATTTTCCGTAAGGATTGCGTATCTTTTGGTGTATCAAAGATGATTTTTTTTTAATAGAATACCCTAGGGTAACTATAGGAAAAAATGGGAAGAAAAATAAGCTGCATCGAGAAAAGGCGGAAAAGGACAGGACCAGTTGCCAGAGGGAGGGGATGGGATGTGCTCTTTGATAGTCTAAACAGGTAGCGTGAGCCATTGTTAAGACGTAAAAAAGAAGGCAAGGAAATAATCCTTACGGTCCTGCCCGAACGAATCATTACGGTCACTATATTTAAATATTTTCTTACATTTATCAAAGATGATATGGCCTTTCAGACCGTGCTCTATATCAACAGGGGTTATAAGGTTGTGCCAGTAAAAAAAATCCGCAATGGTTTTTTAGAATGTACCGAGAAAGTATTTATAAGAGATATTTGGATAAACAGAGTGATAATTTGAATCAGTTTAAAATGACCTTTAGAAGGTTGATACAATGACCACGAGATACGGTGAGGATAAGAAAAGATACGAGCTTATGATCAATCAGGCCATCAAATATTTCACCAAGGCAGAATGGTTTGTCAAATCATATCCAATTGAAAGTCCCAATGGAAAACCCGACCCGATCGGTTCTCATATTCCGGAGGTCTGGGCGAAAAAGGACGACAAGGTCATTATCATGGCAGTGGAGACCTGCAAGTCAATAGACACGGAGGATGCAAAATTCAGGTTCAGGGAGTTCTCCCGTGCGGAGGGTGTAAGTTTTCACGTCGCGATCCCCAAGGACTGCAAGTTCAAAGCACAGGAAATGGCAAAAAAATGGAACACGCCCGTGGAAAAGATCTGGACCTTTTCCAAGTATTAGTGATTTTACGGGGTTTTCCGGATAAAATAAATTGATTTTGCTATGCCGTGAAAAGGTTATTTGATTGATGAGATCGATGCGGAGATGGCCCAGCCCGGTAAGGCGATGGACTGCTAATCCATTGACGTTTACGTCACGAGGGTTCGAATCCCTCTCTCCGCGCTTATTTCCCTTGTATCGGCCTTGTCCGCCCGGTACATTTTGAACCATATCGTAATATGAAAAAGTGTATTTGGTCAACAAATGCAGGGTTCGGGGACGCAATAAATACAGGGAGCAAAACAGATGGAGCATAGGGCCGCATTCATTGTCGTATCCATGATATTTTTCGGATGTATTTTAGTACTGGGCTCACCGGAAGCGGACGCAATGTCCATAAAGGGTTCCATAACATGCCTTTCAAACAGCCGTGACGTTGATCCCGGCGGCACCGCGGATTTTCTCCTGAACGTAAGCGTGAACACCAGTGGACTTGGAGTGAATTACCAGGGAGTCAGAGTAACCCTGTCTGTGGACGACGGAAGTCTGGGCACCAATCTATCTGTGGATATAATGAGCTTCGATCCGGGAGGGGGTATGAGAACGGTTATTCTCAATGTATCAGTACCCCGCAATGCGGTCCACGGTCAGGTGCGTTTGATGGTGACCGGCCAGGCCAGGCCAGTCACCGGTCCCGTTACTGGAATAAGGTCCTTCGAGCTGGAACCGGTTGAATGCCTGGTCAATGTCACCCGGACGAGAGGTGTGGCCCTTTCACGAAAGCCCATCGATCTTGATCTATATCAGGGGGAGAGAGGCACGGTGAACGTGACCATCGAAAACCTGGGTAATGCATGGGAGAACGTGCATCTCGGTCTGAGGTACGGGAGTCTTTCAGGTATTGAAGCGCATTTGTCCCAGAATACCCTGAACCTATCGCCATTCAGCAATGCGCAGGTCGGTTTAACGGTGGATGCGGCAGGGGATGCTTCATTCCTCGAACACGAATTTATTATCGCAGCAACCATGGATGGCGACCTGGAAGGCAACTACAGGCAAGAGATAGACGTGAAAGTGAAAGTAGTGATAAAGCCCGAACCAACTGGAAAGCCATTCGAGGTGAGAGGCGACCCCTTAGAACTTGAGCGGTCCAGCAGGGACATTGACGTGCTCATTCGTTATTCTTACATCAGCCTTGGTACCGACCGGATGGAGATGAAGGTATCGGGAAAGGCAGGTGGCCCGTCACTCACGAGGGTTAAACTCTATCTCGTGTTCCGTCGCGAACTTGCCGGTGATAAGGAATGGGAATGGGAACCTATAGGCATTTCGAAGAATTCCCCTCAGTGGAATAAATGGGAATCCGATGTGGTGATAATGGATGCGGATTCATATCTTCCAGCCTATTTGAGGAATCTGAACGGTTCGGAAAACGTCTATTTAGTCGCCATTGGGCTAGATCCCGACTACTACTACAATTATGATATTGTCACCAAAAATGCAGGAGACATGGTTTACCTTGACCCCGTTGTGGCGCCCACTGAGGCAGGTGATGAGCTTATCACGGTTTTCGGCATGGATGGAGGCAAGCTGATCTTGGTATCCGTTATCGTTGTGACCATCGGTCTGCTTCTTATAATACTGGTGGCAAGAACGAGGTCGTAAAGAATTTATTAAAGATCCAGATACGTCGACAACAGCATTTTCAGGTAATGGTCGCCGATATGCGATAAGGTCTCCATGGAGAGCTCCATCAGTTCCTTTCTTTCGAAATAGTTCATGCACATGTCGAAAAAAACCATTGCCTTTTCGATATCCCCACGGGTCGCACTTTCCTTCCCCCGGGCCAAGTTCCTCCGTATGGCTCCGGGGATGGCCGGCTCGTTGATAAGCGTATCGAGACAATCGTTGTAGTATCTGCGGGACTCCCCCATATCACCCAGATGATGATATGCCCATCCCATGGCAGCGAAATAATCCGCCTTCAGCTCGCCCAGTTCCGCACAATTTGCCAGATTCGCACCTTCCTCGAACAAATTTTTAGCCGCCTGCCATTCCCCCTCTTTCATCAGTAAACGCCCAGTTTTAAGACCGATTACCAGGAAACGTCTGGCATCAGATAATTTAAAATTTTCAAGCTCGTTCCGTAAGGTACAAAGGCAGGCTGCCGTCTTCCCTTTAGCGTTCTCTTTTTCTTTTGGAACTGTGCGATCGGATCGTCCCAAAACTTTCTCGAGGACGGACGAAAGCGCCTTCAGATAATGGGCCCGTGCAAGTTCTCTATCTCCCAACCGAGACTGGATATCGCCAAGTAGTGAGAATATGATGAAACCGTCATCATGTGAGAGGTGATCGAGGTATTCGCCCTCCAATGTCTTTGACATCTCTTCCTGTCTGAATACCAATGGAAAAAGGTAATGGAAATGGCCTACTGCCGGTCCAAGGAAAGAGTACTCTCCGCAGTTCACCAGGTGGTGGAAGAAAGCAAGCAGATCGTCCTCATCCTCCTTCTCCATCATGCTGGTCGGCGTCCTTTCGTCTTCCCCCTTCTGAAGCCTATTTGTTGTCGTTTCCTTTAATCGGTGGAACAGGTAATCGGCTCTTCTCCGATGGGCGACCTTCCTCATTCCCGGGGACGACCACTTTTTAAAGAAATCCATTACTATATCGTGTATTTGGAGAACGGCCCCGTCCCTTATAAGCAAATTTTTCACCAAAAGAGAATTAATGGTGCTCCATCCAATTTCCACCGGGTCTTCCGGGGATACCAGTATGATCTCCCCGTCAACGCATATCAGGGACCGGTGGTAGAGTAGATGTTCCACTTCCACGGGAGTTCTCGATATCGACATGTATTGAAGAACCTGTTTTCCGTCGGATCGAGCTTTGAGAATATCTCATTCTCCATGAACTCGCTCATATCGTGCAGGTCTTCCGGTGCGACCCCTTCGGACATCTTTGCCCCGATGAGCTCAACCGCAAGGGGATGACCCTTGGATATCTCCATAAGCGACGACAGGCACCCCGGCGTCACAGGGGTCTCTGTGACAGCCGATAACAATTTTTTCACGCTGTCCCCGTCCAGCCCCTGAAGCTTCATTTCGAATATCTTTTTTTCGAGAATGGTATCTCGCACATCGTAGAACTTCTTTTTTTCCCTGGAGAGTATCAGAAATCTTGCTCTATCGAAGTGTGCCGCCTCGTTCTTCATCATCACCATCAGTTCCACGATATCATCGGACGCAATGTGAAAATCATCGAAAACAAAGAAGAAATTTCCTTTTTCAAGCGATTCGATCAACGTCCGCGCTATTCCGGGTATATTTGTCTTGTCTGCAAACCGGCCCATGGTGTCGATCAGCTGAGGACGTCCCCTTCCACGGAGGAATTCACCCAATTCCAGCAGGAGGCTGCGTTTGTCGTCCCATGAATAGAACCTGTGCCAGAAAACGCTTTCATCGGGTACGTTATTCCCTGCGTACCTTGCCCCAAGCGTCGTCTTGCCGATCCCGGCGAGGCCGTATATCACCACGAAACGGTACCCCTTGCCAAATGCGGTTTTTATATCATTGATCTCTTTTCCCCGTCCAAAAAAATGCCTGAGACCCGGGATCGATTCATTATGCTTTTTCTTTTCGCTAGGGGCCGGCGGAGGTACGTCTTCCTCTTTCGTTACAACAATGAGACTGGCCATATCGATGTAGCCTTTCTTCTCAAGGGTCCGGATCAGGTCTATCATTCGCGCGTGTGTACCGACAATGGCCGAACATTCTCCGAGAGTAAGCATCTCCGATCCTTTTGATTCGTTCCTGTGAACCTCCACCTTTACCTTTTTTAAACGATCTCGAATATTCTTAGTTTCTAAAAATCCTTCATGGGTCAGCAGATAACACTTTCGCCGCCGTTTAAGGCCTATCACATGACACAGCTTGCTGGTTACGACGTTGTCGTTGATAAGCTCTTTCATGGCCCTTGGAACTGCGCTTCTCATTATTCCTATTGATCGGGCAATGCCTTCCTGTGTGAGTGAAAAGGATTGCTCGAATGACCTGGATGGGGGGAAAAAGTCGAAAAGGTGCAGCAACGTCTTTTCCTTAACGGTGAGGGTCCATGTGGCCTTTCTCATATTTTCAGATCCGTAGTTTTGTTATTTTTTTTTTTTTTATAAATGACCGCTGAATATATCTTCATCTCATGATGAACCAAGGTATTAGTTTATTAATTAAATATAATCTGTCAAATCATTTAAAATTTTATCCCAAATAATGGAATTTTGTTTATTAGGCTCTCTATTCAGGGATGGTCATTGTAAAGCATATAGGATAATGAGATAACTATTAAGTATCAATTACGGATTTAGCCGTTAAGAATACTAGTTTGGGACCGCGATATTATTGAATAATGATTTGGCAGATAATGATTTGAAAATATCAAACAGGTGAAAAAGATGGATTTTGAACTATCAGAAGAGCAGTTGATGATCAAGGAGAGCGTAAGAGAATGGTGCAACAGGCACATGCCGATCGACAGGATCAGGGAAATGGAAATAAACGGATATCCCTATCCCAAGGATATACCCAAAGGCCTGGGGGAACAGGGCTTTATCATGGGCGTGGTGCCGGAAGAACACGGCGGACTCGGTTTGGATTGGCTTACCCAGAGCCTGATATCGGAGGAGATAGGGTATGCCGACCCCACCATTGCCACTGCAGCGGCGTTCATGGCTGTAGGGACCGGTTGGGGTTTTGTGATCGATAAATATGCGTCCGAAGAAATACGTGAGAAATTCGTAAGACCTGCAATCAAGGGTGAGAAGTTCGTAGGAATTGCTGCCACCGAACCAAGCGGCGGCTCGGACGTTGCCAATCACAAGTCCAACGCCAGAAAGGTAGGGGACGAATGGGTTCTTAACGGAGAAAAAACATTCATAAGCGGAGTGGAGGAGGCAAGGGAATGGGGCGGAGGCTACTGGACCAATGTAAAAACAGGCGGTACGGCCGGGGTATCCACACACAAAAACATGACGGCTTTTTTCGTTCCGGTGGACAGCGAAGGTTTTCATCCCGACGTCCCGTACAGAGATGCCGGACGACATTCCCTTTCAACTTCCGGATTCAGGATGGAGAACGTAAAGGTACCCGAAAACTACATGCTCGGAGAGAAAAACAGGGGTTTTTATGGGACCATGGAAGGATTTGACAACGCGAGAATACTTATCGGTGCCAGTGCTGTCGGTGTTACGGAACGTCTTCTCGACGTTGCCATGGAATACATAAAGGAAAGACATACCTTCGGAAAACCCCTGGCCAAGTATGAGGGGATCCAGTTCGAATTGGTCAAGCTTTACAGAGAAATGGAGGCCACGAGATTGCTGGTTTACAAGACGGCCTGGATGCAGGATAAACGCTACCAGGAAGGAAAATACAAGCCGAAAGAGGTGGCCAAGTGGATATCAATGATCAAATGGAAGGCACCTCATCTCGCATTGAAGGCTGCCAACCAGACCATGCATTGGCTTGGCGCGGCGGGTTATACCGACGAATATCCAATCGAGATGGCCTGGCGGGGCGTGATGTCCTACTGCGTGGGGGCCGAGGGCGGCGCAAATATTCAGAAAATTGTGATCGGAAGGGAATTACTGGGCCCGGAGTACGTACCTTACAAGTGAGCCAGTAACGAAAATTATTTGGGGTGATTTAATGAAATTCGTAGTATGTGTAAAACAGGTCCCCCGAGAGTTTTTTTCTTTATCCAAACCCTGCGCTGGCTCGGTCACGAAAAGAAAAAAAATTCGGTAAAAAGAACCGTGACCTCACTTGCTCGGTTTTGGAGGAGATGATATGAAATTTGTAGTATGTGTGAAGCAAGTTCCCGATACCACTGAGGTAGAGGTGAACAAGGAGACAGGAACAATAATCCGCGAAGGGGTTCCAAGTATACTCAATCCCTTCGACGAGTTCGCACTGAACGTGGCGCTGAAGGTAAAGGAGAAGGTTGATGCCCATATAGTGGCACTCAGCATGGGACCGCCGCAAGCCGAGCAGGCTCTTAAAAAATGCCTTGCCATAGGTGCCGATGAGGCGATCCTGCTCAGCGATCGAGCCTTTGCCGGGTCGGATACGTGGGTCACATCTCTGGTCCTTGCAAGAGCAGTTCGTAAAATTGGCGATGCCGATATAATATTTTGCGGGCAGCAGGCCATCGACGGGGATACTGCTCAAGTCGGTCCCGAAATGGCTCAACATCTCGGACTGCCGCAGGTAACTTACATGGAGGAAGTGGAGGAAGTGGGGAAATCCAATGTGATCTGCCGGAAGGAGACCGATGATGGATATATCCGTATAAAATGCAAACTTCCTGCGCTTCTCGCTTGCCTTGCCACCAGTGATTTCGAGCCGAGAATTCCTAATATCCGGGATATTTTCAGAGCGAAGAAGAAGCCACTGCACCAGTGGAATATGGGAGATATCGGGGGTGGCCTCGAAGAATACGGGCTGGAGGGTTCTGCCACGCAGGTGATAAAATCCTATGCTCCATCGGAGCGAGGTGATTGCGTGATGGTCGATGAACCCCCCGAAGCCGCGGTCAAGAAGATACTGGAGTTCCTGAGCGATCAGGGGGTGATAGGTTGATAGTGGTGGATGGGGATAAATGTACCGGTTGCGGGGTATGCGTCAAGGCTTGTTCTTTCGATGCTCTGGAGCTGGTGGGAAAGCTTGCTGTATTTGACGACGGGAAGTGCACCTACTGTGGAGTATGCATATCGGCCTGTCCCACGGATGCCATCGACATGGAGAGAAAACCGCAAACCGCCGACGTATCCGCTTACAAGGGAATATGGGTATTTGCGGAGCAAAATGGGGGCAAGCTGAAGAACGTGGTCTTCGAACTTCTTGGAAAGGGAAAGGAGATCGCAGAGGAGCTTGGTGAACCGTTATGTGCGGTTCTACTGGGGAATAAGTTGGAAGATCTCCCGAAGGTTCTGGCATCATACGGTGCGGACAAGGTCTATATGATAGACGGCGAAGTATTCGATAAGTATTCCACTGATGGCTACAAAAGCGCCATCTCGATGCTGATAACGAAATACAAACCCAATATACTACTGTTCGGGGCCACACATGTGGGAAGGGATCTGGCGCCTACGGTGGCGGCACACCTGGGCTTAGGTCTTACTGCTGACTGTACTGGTCTGTCCATAGTGGAGGATAAATATCTTCTCCAGACACGTCCAGCATTTGGCGGGAATCTCATGGCCGACATATTAACTCCCGATACAAGACCGCAGATGGCCACGGTGAGGCCCAACGTCATGAAGAGACCCGAGCCGGAAGAGGGTCGGGAATGCGAGCTTGTGTCTGAAGAGTTCGAGATAAATCCCAGAAATATAAGAACGGAGATATTGGAAGTGATCACCGGCATGGTGGAGGGTGAAAAACCAGTGGAGGAAGCCGATATTATAATATCAGGCGGAAGGGGGGTTGGTGCACCGGAAAATTTTGACATGCTGAAGGCAGTGGCAAGAAGTCTCAAGGGTACTATCGGGTGCAGCAGGCCCGTGGTGGAACTGGGGTGGATGCCGAAATCAAGGCAGGTGGGTCAGAGCGGGAAGACGGTTTCGCCCACTCTTTACATGGCCTGCGGCATATCGGGGGCCATTCAGCACAGGGTGGGTATTCGAAATTCCGATATAATAATCGCGATAAACAAGGACCGGGAAGCGCCGATATTCGAGCTTGCGAACCTGGGTGTCATTGGCGATATATTCAAGATTTTACCGTTGCTGGCCCAGGAGCTCAGTAAAAGATTATCCGAATAATCGAAACCGCATCCTAGGAGTTGGGAATTCATATCGATAATAATCAATTAAGGAGTTTATAGGATGAAACCGAAAATTAAGATAGGTCTCGGCATTGTTGTTGCGCTGGCATTATTTAATGTACTTGAACCCGCAAGCGCTGCAAATGACAGAGAATTCAATGTGGTGTCCACCACCCCTGTGGATGGTTCGAAGGACGTATCCGTCGATACCAGCGTTTCAATCACCTTTTCAGCGCCAGCAAACGAGAGCACACTAACTGCGGCTAACTTCATAGTGATGAATACGCATGACGGAGACTTCTTCGATGGTGATATCAGTTATGATAACCCCACTTTTACCGTGATATTATCGAACTTTTCATTCAGGGGCGGAGGGCAGCTTGAGGGGGGTGGAGGTCTGCACCGAGGGGCGAATATCGTTGTCAAACTGCTCAATATAGAGGACATTTACGGAAATAAGCTCGTGGGTAGTGACGGAATTGCCGGCAGCAATTTCGAATTTCATTTCGATGTCGAGCCTCGTGAAACGGAGGCTGATGAAGATTCACCAGGCTTTGGTCTGCTTGCAGTGATTATTGGGGTCGTTGCAGTGATGGCACTGATGAGGCTGGCAAAAAGCGAACACAGGAAATAGAAAATTACATATCTTACAGTAGACAATACCGTCATATATCCGCAAGTACGAGTGAGATCATTTGGAGAGGAATCGAATTGACACGACGGTACTACGATGAGGACGAGGACGAATTTATCGAAGGCGAATGGCTCAGCGGGGAACCTCCAAATGTTCGAAGCGAGGACATTCGCGTAAAACGGGTCCGGGGAACTGAAGGATTCGGACCACCGCGCAGTTTTTCAAAAAAGTTCACCATAAGAATTGATCCAAAATTCACCTTCGGGAGGGGCGGACCGGGATATAGGCCTCCATCGCCGCAGATGCCTTCCGGAAAAAAAGGATTCTCATTTTCTGAGATGGAAAGAAAACATCTGTTTTTTGCGACGATAGTAATTATTGTTGCGTTCATGATGTTTTTCCATCGTGGGATTTCAGCGGGATTAAATAACTTGTTTACCTGGCCTTATTTTTTAGTTGTATTATTAGCAGCATTGGTAGCTGTACTCACAGGTTTTCTTACACATGAAATGGCCCATAAATTCACTGCTCAAAAAATGGGATATTGGGCAGAATTCAGGTATAGTACTTCCGGACTCTTTTTTGCATTATTATTTTCACTATTTGGATTTATAATAGCTGCACCTGGAGCAGTCTATATACATGGTCGATTAAGTAAAAAGGAGAACGGAATCACTTCATTTGCCGGACCACTAATAAATTCCATATGGGGAACCATATTTATCGGAGGAATATTTCTTTTGAACATGATGAATGTTCCAGGGACTGATTCTTTAAAGTTAGGTAGTGAACCGTTAATTTTTTTCAGTTGGGATATTATTAATGGAATGGAGAATGTCTCTCTTTATTGGCAGATTCTTTGGTCGATTATATCGTGGGGATTCATATTAAATACTTTCTTTGCAGCCTTTAACCTACTGCCGATCCGTTTTTTGGGTCTGGACGGCTACAAGATCCTTGATTGGAATTATATAGTATATTTTTTCTTCGTTGCTGTGGTCACGGGTTTTTTATATCTATCATTAGGAACAACATATACCGGTATCTTCGTTGTAATCTGTTTTGTAATGGGTATTTACAGGAAAATGGGTTAATTATTATGCCTCCTTCCAAATTCTATTCCCATTGTACTATTGAATCAATCCAATCAATCTTGCTTATACTTTCCACTCTTATCCCGTTTTACAAATGTCGAAATCCCGATCACCCCGCCCACGATCAATACTACCAAAACGATCCAGAACAGCAATCCATCACCGGCCTCTTTCTCACCCGCCACCGGCTCAGGCAGGGTGACGCCGCCGGTATCGTAATGCTGAACTTCAACGGCATGGATCCCGGTACCTTTACCGGAAGGCGAGAGACTGGAATATCCCGCGTAACGAGAGACGTAACTTGCAGTTCCTTCACCAGGTAGATCGAAGACAACGCTCATGGAGTATTCAATACGCAGTTCCACATAGTTTATCCCTTGGAGCGGGCGTGGAAGTTTTATCCCCATACCCTCAATCCCGAAGGTCCATATCCCCGGGCCAGAAACATCGAGCTCAGCAGAGTCATCTCCTCCTGCAATCGATAAATCGCTTCTGTAATCAACGCTGCCGTCCCCGTTGTAATCTATGGTGAAGGCGAGATCGGCGGCTTTGAACTCAGCAAGGTTCAGGGTGGAAAATTCGAGTTTTACTCGTGCCCCCGTGGCCCCCTCCGGAACCACTACTAACTTCGTCTGGTTGACCAGTGACAAAGGATTCCCCGTCTGGTCGTTATACCGCGAGAACTCGCCGGACCATACAGCTTCCGCTTTAGATGTATTTACCAAATGATACCCATTCACCTCGGAGTCATCATATGCAATTATCGCATCACCCACCGTAACGTTTTTATTGGGATACTTGGCGCGGAGAGCCTCAAGGGTAAGAGCGATCCCCACTGCCCTTTTTGCGTCCACGATACCGTAACCCTGGACATAATCAACAGGCTTTCCCCACCATCCAGTTGAATTTTCATCACCACCAACATTCCCATGTTCAGCAGTTGGCGTCAGGAAATGGGCAGAAGCTTCCAGTATCCATTCTGCATCGTGTATTCGTGTTAACGGGTTCGAGTTCCATTCTTTTCGTTCCTCACCCGAATAGTCTTCATGCATTGGTGATATGTCCATGGAAGGACATGCCTGCCACAGCAGTGCAACAAGGCCAGCCACGTGAGGGGTGGACATGGATGTGCCGCTAATGGCAAGATAATAAGGATCTTTGTTTCCTGTTACATACGATATCCCGCTTATCACGGTTCTCCTTGCAGAGCAGGACCAGATGGATTTTCCCGGGGCTCCGATGTCGGGATATGTATGGTTGTCCCCAATCTTTCCTCTGGATGAGAAATCGGTAACCGCGGAACCGTCCCTTTCATAGGCAGCCACCATAATCGCGATTGGTATATTTCCCTGGCCCGATGTGGTCAGTTCGTCACCGTTTGGATCGTCACGCCCGTCGTTTCCGGCCGACCAGGTGGAGACGACGTTGTTTTCGAAGGTCAGTTTCTCGATGGTCTTGGTGAGCATGGATGAGGGGTCGTACTCCGTCACGGTTGAATGCCAAGAATTTGTCACTACTCTTATATTGTATGGATTGGCCCCAGGCTGCGAATGGTCGTAGACCCATTCCAGCCCCTGAATATAACCATCTTCGTAGGGAGATGTTGCTTCTTCAGGGATGGAAACGGTAACTCCAATTAGGTTTGCTGCAGGTGCAACCCCTCTTCTCGCGCCGGCCGACGCGTCTCCGTTGCCTGCCACGGTGCCTGCCACGTGGGTCCCATGCCCGTAGTTCGTATCGGTGTTCTCCGCCTCGATCCAGGTACCGTCTCCTGCATCGTAGACGTTCTTTATGGTGGTGGAACCGTAATCTAGATCGGGGTGGCCGGCATCTATTCCCGTATCGACAACGCATACCGTCACGCCCTTTCCGTCTATGGGCGCCGATTCACCTGTATCCGAGCGGATCACCGAGGACCAGACCTGGGTTGCGTTTATCACGTGCGTGCCCATCTCCATGTCGATAACAACAGGATCATTGTGCTCGACGTAAATTATTCGGTCATTCTCAAGCAGATGGGTCAGGGCGTCCCGGGGTCCGTGTATCGAAAGGGCGGGAACGATATTGAACGTACGTTGAACGCTGAAACCGAGAGATTCCATGAATTCGTGATCCGCTTTACTGGCCTCTGAGGAAAACTGCACGATCAGACCAATTTCATTTTTTTCTGTCTGAAGGGCTTCATCGAGGTCCGGGCTGAGGCGTGATCTTTCAAGGATGCCGCCAGGAGTGGTTTCCGATCCTTCCGTGGAGGTCGGTGGAACAAAACCGGGTGCAACGAAAAGAAATAATAAAAGGACGGAAACAAGATATCTGTATTTCATTGATATGATAACAATGCATATCTGCAATAAATTTTATGTCGTATTTTTCCGTGTGACGTCCTCATCTCCCATGGATTGACCTTCTCTTTGAGAATTCCAACCGGATAAACTTAACTATGCGAAAATATTTCACCTGGCTAATGGGGAACAAGAAAATAAAATTCATTGCGGTGGACCTGCAGTACGATTTCACGAGGCCGGGCGGGGCGTGTTATTATCCGCGGCCCAGTGTCGGTTTCATCACGTCTGTTATTCTTCCTGCTCTCGCTGAAAGGGGTATCAGGGTACACGAGATAATTGCCGACTACCGGCAGCCGCGGCCCGGAGACCCTCGTGACATTTGTCGTCCCGGTGAATGGGGGTACCGCTCGGAGATACCGGCAGAGGCGAGATATGACGATATCTGGATAAAGAGCCTGAACTCTCCTTCATGGACGAGAGAGAACGCCGGCGATCCGGACAGAACCTGCGGTCTTCCTGTTGCGGATCACGAAAATTTTACAAGCTGGCTTTATAAGGGTATAGGGCCGCCTGATGAAACGAAGGTCGTACTCTTCGGACTTACCCTGGACTGCTGTGTTCTCTGCACCGCCCAGGAACTTATGTTCAGGGGTTATTCCGTCCTTATACTGGAAGAGGGAACGGATACCCGCTCCGGCCACCGAACCGAGAAAGATTATTTGCTGAACCGGCCGCCTTTGATCTACTGGGCGAAGCCTGTCAGGTGGAAGGATCTCATCGTTATGCTCTAATGAAATCTACCTGCATGGGAAACGAGATAGTCTACTCTTCATTCAGTACTTCTTCCTTAGTCTCGGGAGTATCTTCCGGTACTTCGTCCTCTCTCTCTTTTTCCGTGCCGGGTTCATTATGGACCTTGGTCGATGCATCCGGGGTCTCGATGGTTGTGATGGTATCGTCACCTTCAGGAGTGGTGGTCAAGGTATCGGACTCGTCCTCGTCCAGTTTCTCGGTGGGCTTGAGTGGAGTTTGCGTCTTCTGTTCTTCATCACCCTCTGCACTCCCCTTCTCCTTGGGTGTTTCGGGCGGCTCCTGTATCTCCGAGGAGACATCGAAGGATTCCTCCGTTTTCCCTGTTCCGTTAAATTCCAGTTCCGTCGGAGTTGTGGCAAATTGATCTTCTTCAATTACCTTGCCTATCCCCATGATGCTCTCTATCTCGGCGTATCTGGCCTTCAGCTCGGCAATTTTTTGCTCGTATTTTGCGACCCTTTCGGTCCATTTCTCGATCTTCTCGCCGTTACCGACCCCGGTATAATACTCCACCTTCACCTGGGCCTTTTCAAGCTTCCTTTCGAACTCGCCTAGATCCTCGGCGATCTTGAACGCTTCTCCTTCCTTGACTTTTGATATCTCTTCTTTGTATTCTTTGCTCTTAAGCTTGTGCTTCTCCTTCTCAACCTGTGCCTTCATGTACATCCAGAGGCCAGCAAGCAGAATGCATCCAATTATTCCGAATATAAATAATGACCAGTTTGGAATCAATGTCATACTGAAGGTGACGAACAGAAATGCGGTGAATATTGCCAGAGGGAAATAGACCCCCTTGTTCCAATTATAGATCGTTTTTCCGGGATTCTTTCCCACCGGCAGCAGACTGTAAGTCACTCCAACGAGAGCTATAAATATAGCTGAATCCCCTATAACATTCAAATATTCGTTCCCTGGCAGCAGTAAAAGTCCGAAGGGGAATAAAAATGCGATTCCCGTTAGCGTTCGTCCCGTCTCCGTCCTCGCCTCCCTGCGCTTTTTGATCTTCTTCCATTTCTTCTTTAGGGATTTATCTTTGAATTTCTCCTTCACGGGATCATAGGATTTGCCTGGGTTGCCAAAGGGTGAACCGAATATTGAAGAGACGAACAGTATGACGAGGCCCATGGCCCAGATACGCCACTGGGATAGTATGTGCTGCAATCGATTGAAGAACATACTGGAAAGTTCGAGCCCGAGATTCACCGCGGCCACCGACAGGAGGACAAGGGGTATGGCGATGAGGAAATCCTTGAAACTGAAACTTAGGATGCCTCCGCTCATGACCAAAGAATATGCCAAAGTAGTGATACCCATGGATATGATAAAGGGTTTGCGCATGTGCTTTGGGAAGAGTTCTCCCTTATCCCCGGCCATTCTTTTCGTCTTTCCTTTTTTGTGTTCCTTCTCCAACTCCTGTATGACCTTTTTATCGCCCTTTTCTTCAAGCTTCTGATCGATGGTGTCCTCAATTTTGTCTTGGATCATATCGGCCAAATCAAGCTCTCCGAGACCCTCGGCCAGCCCCTGGGACTTCTCTATCACCATCTCCCCGCTGTCGCCCAGGAAACTTCCCACCTTGTCAAAGAAACCCTCCAAGGCGGCCCCCAAACCACCGCCCCCGCCAGCTCCGCCTCCACCAGCACCAGCTCCTCCACCAGCTCCCCCTGCACCACCCGCTCCACCAGCACCAGCTCCTCCACCAGCTCCCCCTGCACCACCCGCTCCACCAGCACCAGCTCCTCCACCAGCTCCCCCTGCACCACCCGCTCCACCAGCGCCTCCGGCTCCACCAGCCCCCGCACCTGCCCCTGCACCACCCGCACCACCGGCCCCGGATCCTACCACGGAAATTCCCACCGTGGCTGCGCTCGCACAAAGAGTGACCGTCGCTAGGAGTACTGGATTGATCCTGGCAATAATTACCTAGTTCACTATATTCAACGAAATATAAGATCCACTGCTGTAAGTCTTGATGACCGTCTCATTTTTGCCGGAATAACCGTAAATGATCTCCAGATCCACCTCGCCATTCTCATAGTCAGTAGTATCAACCACAACATCGAAGATCCCGTTCTGCCAAGTTTCCTCATCATAATCACTGGGGGTAACATTGATCTCATGGTCGCCAATTTTAATGACAATGAATTTTACGTCGACGTCCTGAACAAAGGCTGAAAAGTCAATGGGAATTTTTATTTTATCTTTTACCTCATATAGATATTTCTCCTCTTTCGTCAATGTGAAATTAAACTCTTTCCCATCCATCGTAGTCGGGGGATTGATACTTGGATAGAAGGACACAGGTTCTGGGTCGGGGTCTGGATCAACAGGCTCTGGAATCGTGGGATCAATACCGAATTTATAAATCTCAGCAGTACCGGTACCGCCACCAAATAAATACGCAAAGTCCCCTTGGCTATCATAAGCCAGGGCCGTATCATCGTTTGTGGCGGGGATGCTTACTGATAGTATCTTGTACGTTCCATTCACAATGTCCATGTTAATTATCTGCGTACCTGCAAATGCAATAATATTGCTACCGTCATAATATCCGACCATATTTTCCGTATTTTCAAGGTTATCATAATTTAGCAGGTAATCCGGACCTATAACAATGTTCCTTGTTTCATCGTCAATAGTGAAGTTCATCACGAAAATGTTAAGGGATTCGGCCCGTGCTACACTGTCAAGATACCCACCAAACATATATATCATGTCATCAACTAGAACAGCTGTTTGCCCGTAGCGGTACGTCGCACCGGCCGGGGTGTTGTACTGGGTCAGGTTCTTGGTGGAGGGTTCGTATGCCCAGACCTCGAATGATGGCTGAGCAGGTCCCAATCCACCCATTAAATAGATATATTGGCCGTTGTAAACCGCCATGTTTTTGGTATTCAGCGGGGCATTCTGACTCGAATCTATGGTA
The DNA here is from genome assembly GCA_964342815.1 of uncultured archaeon. Classification (GTDB taxonomy): domain Archaea; phylum Thermoplasmatota; class Penumbrarchaeia; order JASLWR01; family JASLWR01; genus JASLWR01. Next base: position 149,536 of record CAYFHS010000005.1, read on the forward strand.
TCTGTGAGTGGTTCATATACCCAGAACTTCCCGGTCGGAATATTCGGGCTGCTGTAAAGATAAATCCCATAATCTGTGCTCACCGCTTTAAGATTGGATGCAGCATTTGGTAGCTTTGCTCCCATTGTGGTCGTGGTATCTGTGGAGGCATCGTACCGGTAGATGCCGTCCATCAATGTGTCCCCGTCATCCAGACCGCCGAATATATAAGCGCTGCCGTTATGCCATACAGCACAGGCTTGCTTGAGGGGAACGGGGAGTTTTCCATTCATCTCAAGGGAACTCAGAGCAGGTTCGGCAGCCCCGGCGGTGATGGTAAATTTACTGCTGTAACCTGTAGCAACTCTTTGTTCCCATTCCTTTTCGTGAGTTACTACTTTCAGGTAACAGGTGCTTGAGACGTTATTAGGTACTGTCCATGTGTATTGTTGTGATTCCCTGCTTTCAATTGTAGCTGTTGCGTTCACTACTAATTCCCAAGGTCCCCCCGTGCTGCTGTCAGAAAAATAAATATCCGAACTGGGCCCTTCCACTTGATTGGAAAAATTGATTATTATTTGAAATTCTTCACCTACTGTGAGAACATCGTTCAATGCGGGAGCAGAGACCGAAACCTCCAAGTCCTGCACCGCTCCCCCCTCGGATACCTCGCATTTAATTATACCGTCCCAATAATCTCCACTAGGCCCCCCTCCTTCATCATATGCCTGTCCACCGAAACAGTACCAGACATCGGAGCTAACTGAAGTAGTTCCCACAGCAGTCTTCATAAGGCCGGTAGGGAGCGTAGAGGCCAAGAGCTGGCTCGTACCGAGTCCCTCGTTGAATTCCCATATGTCCTTCCTTGGTCCGGCCCCCTCTCCCCCGAAGACGAAGATGGACTGAGTAGTCATGACACCCGATGCCTTGCTTACGTTGGAATGGAAAGGTGTTCCCCATGATTCCACGGTCCCTCCGGGAGTCCACACGAAGACGTTGTTCTTAGTTGACATGCCATCGTGTCCACCTAAAAAGAACCAGTAGGTGGCGGATTTTACAAAAGTCATATCATACCTCGACTCCGGGAGACTGTACTGCTCCGTCATGGTGGCGTTCCCTCCAAGGGTGTATGGATAGGATTGGCAAATAGTATTTGGCTCTCCAATAGAGAATCCGCCGAATATCAGGATTTCCTCCCCGTAGATCCCACCTGATGCTCCGCGAACTGCGAAATACAGTTTATCCTCCAGCGTCTCCACATAGACCGGCCCCCCGGAATTCGGACTGATCTTCACGATATTGTTCGTATCCCCCGTACCGTTCACTCCACCAAGAACGTAGATATCGGTGCCATCGCTCACTACTACTGCATCGGCAACCGGGTTCGGGAGGGTATAACCAGCCTCGCTTACCATTTCTCCCGTTGTGTCGAATATGTATATTTTATCCGAGTAGGTTTGAGCTGATGTCTGACCGCCGATGATGTAGTAATCCCCGCCGAACTCAACCGCACCGGCAGAATGCAAGCCCTGTGGTAGGATAGCTGGAGAGTGTGTTGGGGATCCGGCTAAATCCTTCATTCCTTCCTATGCACCCAGGAAGACCCTATTGCTTTATCATGGTCTCAAGCTTATGGTATTTTCAAGCCATAGGGGGCGGAGATCCATTGGGTATTTTGAAGAGAGACCTTCGAGAATTCAAATAAGGAGATGATAATATCATTATATACATAGATTTTATATATATGAACATCTTCTTGAAAAAAGTAAGTTTTTGAATAGGAAGGCGTTGAAAATGGAAAAAGATCAAAAGGAAGATGATAACGATTTAGTCGGTATGGATTTACCCCCTCTTCCTCTGGATGTGCCAGAGCCATTGGAAGGTGATTTTGATGAATCCTGGGGCGATGATGAACTAGACGATAATAACATTAAAGATGATCAAAAAGAAACTCTAGGAGAATCAAAATCCGCACCCTCGCCTCATTTCGATTAATATAGAGCACACTGGCAAAAAAAATGCGAAAGAGACCGCGGTGATAACGCTGAAAAACAAAAGCCTAAACAAGATCTCTAAAGCACTGGGATCATTCCTGGACATGGAGGTCCCCCCTCACTTTACTCTTACAGCTGTCCCGAAAGCTATCATCTCGGCCGCACCCTCCATGGTCTGGGCAGTCATGTACCTCATAGTTATTACGGCGTTCGCCCCCAGGGCCTTTGCCTGTTTTATCATCCGATCGGTGGCGGTTCGACGGGACTCCTCCATCATCTCGGTATAGCCTCTTGCCTCGCCTCCTACCAGGGAGCGTAATCTTGCACCGATGTCCCTACCCACATGCTTGGTCTGGACACAGCTTCCGAAAACCACTCCCAGTACCTTTACGACCTCTTTTTTTGGAACTTCTTCCGTTGTTGTTACTATCATTTTTTTCGCTCCTTTTTTTCATTTCTCTTTAATCATAAAATAGATCCGCACCTGGTGCATTTGTAGCTTACGCCGTCGATGAACTTGAGCTTGGAATTTCCGCATTTCGGGCAGCACGAACCGAAGCTCGCGGGTAACATCCAGAGATGCTCACCTTGAAATTTACATCGAGTTAGCTTTACTTATAACTTTCGACAAAGTTCGGTATTTTCATAAAGAACAGGATTCACAGGCGGCCTGGCTCGATCGTCTCCAAACCATTTGTGGATTACTGTACGCCTATCAAGCTTCCCATATACTCGACTATTTCAGTGTTCATATATTCTCGATACGCTTTCAAATATCGTGCCAATCGATTTTTCATATTTCTGTTTTGTAGATCCAATTCGGTTTCCATGGTCATAAAGATCATACTCCTCATCATACAATCTTGTGCCATCCTTTAGGTATCACTAGAAACCCGACCAGGACGTTCGAAATCCGCCTAATGTTTCCGGTGATTCGAGCAATTATACATATTCCTCACTCGTCCAATAATAGTAAAACTTTCCCTTCTTCAATTCTGCCTCGA
>CAYFHS010000006.1:0-149849 GCA_964342815.1 uncultured archaeon
TTCCGGGAGTCCCGTTGAGAATACCAAAGAAGGTATCCAAATTTAGCCAAGTAGCGGTGGTATCAAGGTGCCAAGTAACGTTTCCCTGACCGTCATCGGTGCAATCGTAATCGACACTGTATTCCCGGGCTTCATGAGCGCTGAGAATATTTGGTATGGTGATGGATGGGGCGGTATTATTCACCTGGATGGTGAAATTTATTATCCCTCTTGCACCCACAGCCTCTGCTAACAGTTCAACCCAGTATCTACCTACATCGGAGTTGTCAGGTCTACCAAATATTTTTTTCTGTCCGGAATTCCACGCCAGCCATGACGCGTTAGTATTAAATGACCAGGAGTCCGGTACGATAGCGGATGCTTCAAAATGCAGCCTAAAATCTATAGAATCTTCATGGACATAGACGGTACTTGGCTTTGGGTTGATATCGATTCCCTGGCCGATAGTGAGGTTAACGAATTTTGTGGGATCCTTGCGGGATGTAATCTGTACCCAGCCACCTTCTGAGGCATTGATCCATTGGTATCGGTCGTGTGTGCGGTTGGCGATTGTGATGTTGCCTCGGAACTTCCCTGTGTTTGCCCCGGTTTCATGTAATCTCAATCTGAATTGTTGATTAGGATTTGAACTACTTTTGACCCAGACCTGGGCAATATTCTTCCGAGTGGCATCAGCGTCGTTACCTTGTAGTTCCAGGTATATCTTGTCACCCTGTTCTGCGGACATAATTTCATGTGAGTATTCATCGTCAGAATTGGCTTTGACAGAGGTAATAGATAAAGGTCCCGAATTGTGGTCTGGGAAAATAAGGTATGTCTGGCCTGACAGATCACCACCGTTGTCATCCCCATATGCCCCTGTTAGAATGTCATCATATCCGTCTCCGTTGACGTCCCCTCCACCAGCGACCGATACTCCTAAATTGACGTAAATATCCTCACCCCAGAATGATGCATCCGATATAGAGAGGTCGGTGTCCATGGCCCAACTAGACCCCTTGCCGAGTATAAGATAAGTCTGACCTGCCTGATTACCACCTTCGTTGTTATTATTTGCTCCAATCAGAATGTCGTCATATCGATCACCGTTGACATCCCCCGCTCCAGCGACCGACATTCCAGAATTGTCGCCAGACGCCTCTCCCAAGAATGACGCGTCCGAAGCAGAGAGGTCGGTGTCCATGGCCCAGCCAGATGCTTTGCCGAGTATGAGGTATGTCTGGCCGGACCAAGCAAATGCTCCAATCAGAATATCATCATAACCATCATCGTTAATGTCTCCGGCACCTGCGACCGAGTATCCGGAATAGTCGCCTTGGTTCTCTCCCCAGAAGGAAGCATCAGAATCGGATAGGTCGGTATCCATAGCCCAGCCGGAGGGTTTTCCGAGTATGAGGTATGTCTGGCCTGCAGATTGACCGCCATCTTCGTCACGATCGGCTCCCACCAAAATGTCGTCGTATCCGTCTCCGTTAACGTCCCCAATACCTGCAACTGAGCGTCCAGAATAGTCGCCTGCGTCCTCTCCCAGGAATGATGCATCTGCATCCGAGAGGTCGGTATCCATAGCCCAGCCGGAGGATTTTCCGAGTATAAGGTATGTCTGACCTGCATCATTACCGCCGTCGTTGTCACTGGATGCCCCAATGAGAATGTCGTCGTATCCATCCCCATTGACATCCCCAGCACCAGCGACTGAACTTCCGGATCGGTCCTGCGTGTCTTCCCCTAAGAAAGATGCATCTGAATTAGAGAGGTCGGTGTCCATTGCCCAGCCAGAGGCTTTGCCGAGTATGAGGTATGTCTGACCTGCGCCCCTGCCACCGTTACTGTTACTTTCGACTCCAATGAGAATATCATCATATCCATCACTGTTGACATCCCCAGCACACGTGATCCCTGACCGTCCTGCTGAATCGTCAGTGTCCTCCCCCCAGAATGATGCGTCTGCCGCCGAGAGGTCGGTGTCCATAGCCCAGCTGGAGGATTTTCCAAATATGAGATATATCTGGCCTGCCGAATTACCGCCGTCATCATCACCGAATGCTCCAATGAGAATGTCGTCGTATCCGTCTCCGTTGACGTCCCCCACGCCAGCCACAGATCTTCCTGAACGATCGTCCGCGTCCTCTCCCCAGAATGACGCATCAACATTTCCGATGTCTGTATCCATACCATAATCAATTGCTTTCACTGGTGTAAATACTAATAAGGGAAGAAGAAATAACACATTCATCAGAAGAATGAAGGTTATCAGAAGGACTTGCCCTTTTTTCATATGAACACCGAACTAGAACTAATTTAGATTTAGACCGTAATAATGTATCTATTCTTATTTGGATTTTCCCCTTTCTTTGGGGGACGCTGGAAGGACTTTATACAACTCAGATAAACCATTCTACACTATAACCTGTCCACTCCCCGCCAGCCGTCTTTTACAAAAATTATACAACAAGATTTAATATGGTTTAGTAATATTGCCATGAAATCAGCCATGTATTATTATATTCATAAAGGAGGAGTGAAATATGACTATCCGCATCACTATCAGGGATGCCGACACTGGCAGTAAAGTGGAGATGGACCTTGAAGAAGATAATTCGATTGAGGAGACCATAGAAAGCGCGGCAAGTTACTGGGAAAAGGAAGCAGGCGCCTACGTGCTTAGATACGGAAAAAAGGTGCTGCGTGGACAGACCACCATCGGAATGTCCGCCATCCGCGACGGGGACCTCCTTGAGTTAATTCCAGACCCCGAGGGCGGTTGTTGAGCAAACTCAGCCCGAGGGGGTATGTGTTTTCTCACCCCTTTTGCCTTCAATGCCGCAAACGGATTTCTGACGTTTAGTAAGGTAAATCCACAAAAATATCGGTTGACCGTTTGCCAGAATTATTTGATTTAGCAAAAATTCTTTATTTAATCTGCTGTACCAGCAGGTAAATTATACCGGTTACAGGTGTATGTAATTATGAAAGCGGATGCTGGAAAACTTCTCGATCTATTGGAGGAAGAGGTGGAAGGTATCGGGCTCGAGGCTCGTAAAAAACTGTTTCCCATTATCGATGGATTCATAAACGATCTTAAACGTGAGTTGGGAAAGGTGATGAAACTTAAGGCGGACAAGCGTCTACGGAATCTCGAAATATCACTGAAGCAGAAATACAACAAACGATCTTCTGTGGTACGACTTTCGGACATCCCCGAACAGCTCATAGCCGAGATACGCGAGATATGCGAGTTAGAACTGGCATCCAAGTACCGGGACAATGAAATAAAATCGTCCGGAAAGATGATTGCCCGTGATGAACCGGATTCCGAAACCGGGCCTATGGACGCTTCCTTATCCGACGAAATTACCGAGGAACTCCCCGTATTGACCCCAATTGAGCCTGTTGAACTCTATATCGGGTCTCTGGCATTCAGGACCATGATGGAACATTGTGTCGATCTTGGAAACCAGGAACTGGAAGCCCTGGGATTCCTGCTTGGAGATCATTTCACCCATGGAGGGGAAGAATATACCGTTGTGGAGGAAGTGGTCACTTCGGAGCTGGATTCCTCTTCCATATCGGTGAAAATAAAGGATTTCACCTCCATGTTCGAGAGAATGTACGAGCTTGAGAAAGCTGGAAAGGACTATATTCTCGTCGGTTGGTATCATTCTCACCCGGGTCACACCTGTTTTCTCTCCCCCAGTGATATCGAAACTCAGAAACGCATGTTCAGGGAATCTTACCACGTGGCAGTGGTGGTGGACCCCGTTAACACCGAGATCAAATCGTTCAAGCTGAAGCAGGGAGACACCCGGGAGATATCCTTCGGCGTATATAGATGAATTTAACTGGGAATATCAACCTCGTTTAAGCTTTATACCCTTCGGCAGCAGGATTCCCAGTAACAGCAGTACGAAAAAACAGATCAGAATAAAGTAGAAGAGGACCACTTCATCCGAAGGCCAATTAATCAGATCTTTAACAACGTTCACGAGAATGAAGAAGGCCGCTATCACCAATAAGAATCCAAAGACTTTCCAAGTATTCTTCACATTTAAGGGCCAGTTCCTCCTGGGGTCAGGGAATTTAAACCCTATGATCAGCAAGATCACAATGAATGCCATTATCAACCAATGGGCCCACATAATTTATCAATCCCAATCGTCGTCTTCGTCATAGTCTTCTTCACGGTACCTGCTGGTTTCCCGCAGGTCCGCTTCCTCCCACCCGTTCTCCGCTCTATCATCATCCTCTTCATCATAGTCATCATCCCACCCCTCATCATCTTCTTCACCGCCATCATATCTGCTTACCCTATACGATCTCTCTTGCTCACCCCGCCCGCTTTCTTTGGTCACCTTCTTTCCACCACCGGTTATCTTGTGAACCTTTCTCTCGTAGTGAGACTGTAATTCTATGTAATCCTTCTGCATCTTCTTCGAGATCGACGGCTTCAGTATCTCAATCATATCACGGAAATCGTCCATGCTGATCGTGGTGCTCCTCTTGGTTGAAAGCGCCCGCCTCATTGCCTGGGTGGCGCATTCACGGCAGAGGTTTGCAATGTCCGCTCCGGAATACCCATCGGTGAGCTCGGCAATCTCTTTCACGTTGATCTTTCCTCCCGTGGGCTTGCCTTTCATGTGTATCTTCAATATCTCCATCCTATCCCGGGGTCCCGGTGGTGGCACGTACATCACCTTGTCGAACCTACCCGGCCTTAATAGTGCGGGATCCACCAGCTCGGGTTTGTTGGTGGCCGCGATTATTATTATCCCCGAGAACTCGTCCATTCCGTCCATCTCTGATAGCATGATACTTAAAAGCCTTGGGGTGACGTCGTCTGCGCTGTAGAAGTCTCTCCTCTTTGCAATGGCGTCGATCTCGTCCAGGAACAGCAGGCAGGGTTGCTTTTCCCGGGCTATCTTGAACAGATCGTTTATCAGGTTCTCGGACTCACCGTACCACTTCGACATTACGTCGGAACATTTGACCCCTATCATCTCCACATTCAGCTCGGTTGCTATTACCCGCATAAGCAGCGTCTTCCCGCATCCCGGGGGACCGAAAAGTATCATGCCCTTGGGGGGTACCACTCCGTATTTTCTGGACATTTCCGGCCTAAGGAGCGGGCCTATCATCGAATCGGTTATCTCACTCTTGACGCCTTTCAGACCGCCAACATTTTCGAAAGACGATTTCCGGAAGCTCATCATATCCGATATCCTCGTACCCACCCCTATGGTCTTCTTATCAACATAGAACTCGGAGTAGGCACCCCTCAGAATGAAGGCAAGGGAAATGGCGAAAAGGAGAGCCGGGAAGGCAAGAACGTAAACAAATATATACTTCCATGAAAAGACCAGGTCGGTGGTAAAATCGGCAAGGAACATCCCTCCTATGGTGGCTGCGAGAAGTATGCCTCCTGCGGTGAACGAGTAGATGAATACAGTTTGGTTTTTATTCTTTGTCTCAAGCTTTTTCTTTATGAGATATACCACCAGAACCATCAGGACCCATACCAATACCTGCAGTATCGGTACCATTGACGACATGTAATCTTTTATGAAGCTGATCATGGCACCACCGTCGATATCCCTTATACCGCCGAATGCATTGAAGTATTGAGTGGGTGAAAATAATTTATCCCCCGGGACCTTCGAGAACGTTGTAATGCTGCTCTTTTCGGTTGCGTAGGGTGATACTATGAAAGAAAGGTTGATCACGTTGCCTGTGGCCGTCACCATGGATAGGAACAGCCCCGATACAACGGTGACGGTGATGCTGGTAAAAAGCGAGAACAGAAAGATCGAGAACACGGGAACCAGGAACGAAATCCCGAAGGTAGAGAGAAATACGGTCAGGAACGATAGATAACCGAATTTCCAGTTAAAAAGAGAGCAGACACAGACGATGAGGGCGAATATCATGAATAATAAGCCGAACTGCGCTGTTTGAAAGGCAGTGGAGCCGATGACTGCGAAGCTGATGAACAGCAGTGCGATATACGGGAACCGATATCCTATAGCCCCCGTGACGAGAGCGATGATCATGACCATCCACCAGGGATAGAAGGGGCACCACAGGGCTCCGAAGAATCCCAGGAAACCGAATGCCACGGCAGTGCTGATGTCCTTTTTACGCTCTATGCTCCGAAGGCGTTTCTCGAGATCGATAACTATCTTTCGGTATCCCTTGATTTCAGTTTTTTCCTGTATTTTTCCCTTCTTCTTTGCCTGTTTCTTCTCTTCCGCAGATTCCCGCTCTCGAGCACCCCGGTCTTTCAGATATAGAAAAGCGATGGGGAACATTAGGGTTACGATTGCAAGTGTTACAATAACCCTGAGTGACGGAAAGTCCATTATGTCGAGGCCGGTTGAGATGTCTTTCACGTCATAATATATCAGGAACGTGGATTCCGTTGTATTCTCGTCGATCCTTACGGTTATCTCCTTCGGTTCATAACCGATTTCCAGGGGTTCCACCCTGATGTTGTATTCTCCATCCACCATGTCCGTGGGCGTCCAGATTAGACCGTTTACAGTTTCCATGGAAAAGAGATATCCAGCAGAGTTGTATACGGTTATCTCCGCTTCGATATAATTGGATATTATATTGTCGTATGCTCCGGCTATTATTCCGTAATGATACGTTTCTTCAGGCACTTCCACCACGTATTTATAATCTCTCGAGGTCATGGGAGTGTCGTATTCGTCGTAGGCAGTAACGGAAAAGACAACAGTGGTGTTCCCGTGGTAATAGGGAATATTTGTTTTGTAAGATGTATCGTCGATCCGGGTCATGGATTTCGACCAGTCGATCCAATTGGGATTGCCCGGAAGCTGGAAGGAAACGTTTAAGTCGGCCCGGTTGATGATCACCACGGGATTGTTTCCCTCAATCTTCACTTCGACGGTATCGTTGACAGAGGGAGGGACCGGGCCGTAGCTTAGGTTCATGTTCGCCTCGAAGGTGTGAAACCGCCAGGATATCTTTGGCTCCACGTTGTAGTAGTAGGTTCGGGACCTTAACTGCCGGACTCCGTCGTAAACAGTAACGTAGAATGATATGTTGGTGTTCCCCGGGTACCCGTAGAGTTCGACGAAGGCATCTGTCTTGCTAGTCAGATTCATTTCATATGCACCGGAGGATTTGAAATCCCCTCCTCTGATGTCCAACCAGATGTATGCCCACAAGAGCTCCACATCGTTCAGCGAGTGAATTGTAACGTTAACCTCCTCATATTCAGATGGGATCTCCGGAGTATAAATTAGCTGGACATTGTCGTCGAAATTGTCGTTTACGAATACGGCACCTTGGGCGTTGTCCATAGCAAGGGAAAGTGCCAGAGTGGAAATGAATCCAAGCAGTATCAGCGGTATTATCCATCGGTAATTCATGGCTATCACATCTTCAGGTGCCCACAGCGACCTTTTGTCTCGATATCAATCGTTTTTTGAGTTTTAATCGTTCGATGATTCCCAGCCCAACGAAACCGGCAATAAAGTATTCCACGGGGAAGACAACCGGAGTGGCTGCTGCAGGCAATCCAGTAGGAGCGCTAAGAGGGATCACCGTTGGGGGGGCGGGATTTATCACCACCACAGGGGAGCCTCCGGGGGGTGGCGGGGGAGGTGGCGGAGGTCCGGGCATTGGCGGCGGGCTCGGAGGGATCATCCATTCCAGGGGGGGTTTAGATGATTTGATAGTAAGCGTGACAGTGGAAAAGAACTCCTGGTGTTCATCGTCCCTTACATTGTACACTACTCTGGCAGAGTTAGGGGGATGGAGAGAAACATTTGAATCTATGAGGTTTGAGGAGATATTGTAGCTGATAAGTATCTTATCACCGATGCTGACCTTGCTTATGTTCCATTCCATGACAGTCAGATTGTCTTCTGTGCCGTACATGGCATCCGGGTATCTCGTAAACGAGTTTTGGTCGATGTAAAAATCATTGTACAGAACGTCCCGGATCATCGGTTCTGAATCATTGACGTCCGGGTCGTACCCGGCGGTGTAGTTGCGAAACCTCATTGCTATATTCTCGTAGATGGGCTGCAGATCGTTTGCAGTCTTGGCAATGAAATATTCCCCTCCGGTCATATTTGCGATCCACTTTAACAGCTCCTCGTCAACCAGGGATGAGGACCTATCTTGGTATAGTCCTATGGTATGAATGGTTATGTTCAACGCAATGGTCTCGTTAAGCACATCGGTGGTTATGTTCGTTGATAGCGGTTCAGGTTTACCATCCGTAAGAAGTATGCAAACCCAAGACTTGTTCTCTTCTCCATAATTTAAAAACTCAGCGTTCATTAATTGTATCGCAGCATTGAAGTTTGTTCCATCCTGATTGTCCCAATCGCTGAGATCGCTCATAACCCTGTCATAATCGGAGGACAAATGATGGCCGCCTACCAGTTCCGCATTTCCATAGAATCTCACTACGGCAGCCCTATCCGGTGCTAGCAAATGCTCCGTGTAATTCTTTGCCGCCTCGAGCCTGAGGAAATCCGTATCTGCATCATTCATGCTTGTGGAGCTGTCAACGGTGAAAACAACATCCTGGGAATTGAAATCGATTGCGGGATTTCCTGCACCGGATATCTCCAGATTGACAGTTGCATTTTTTGGCCCCCTTTCGTCGTCTTTCTGCCAGATCTCATCGATTGAAACGGATTTATCTACCACCAGATGGGGAGGTGAGTTTACATCGATACCGGCGTCTGTTCGCTGCCGTGGTCCTTCGACTGGGTTTTCGGCTATTTCAAGATCAAGCGGTTGCGAATTGAGATATACGGAGCCAGCGGGAGCGGCTCCATGGATTTGGATAAGATAAGCTGCCAGGCAGAAAAGAACCCCAGTTATGATTGCAATGGTTGTGCCCCTCATCTTATACATCCGTCCCTAGTCGTAAAAATCATCTTCATCGTCAATCCAGCCGCTCATTTCATCAACATCGTCAGCAGCTATTCCATAGGGTTTATCGCTTTCTCCCCTCTCTTCTCTCATACGCCTGCGCTGATCCTTCCAGTCCTTCTTTCTCCTCTTCGTCTCCGCCTCATCCTCTTCCAGGTAATCCGTTTCGTCTTCTGGCTCGTCTTCAAGCCATCCCCCCATCTCCTCCATGTCCTCCTGGGCATCCTGGTAGCGTCCTCCACGGCCTTTTTTATTCCCACGTCTCCCTTTTTTCCCCTTTCTCCCATTACCACGCGTTGAAGACTTTTTCTTCTCCTCTCTCCTTTTGGATCCCTTAAAGGAGGATAATCTTCCGGAAATTCTATCGTCTTCCTCTTCCGTATCTTCTTCTATCCCATCCTCCGCTTCCAACAGGTCCGAGGTCACAACTGCAGTATCGCTTTCAGTCTCATCAGATTTCCCCTGGTCTTCCTCTTTATTTCCCCTCTCCGCCTTTTCCATTTTATCGCCTTTCACCCATTTTTTAGCCTGGCCCGTTCGTATCAGCACGAAAATGATAATTATTATCACCAGTATCAGAAGAATGAAAAGAATTAACGGCATAGTATCGCTGAATTCCTGAAGGAATGGCGTTTCGTTCTTCACTTCTATCACGGATGATTGGATTCTCTCGTTACCGTACTCGTCCACTGCTTTTATCTGATATGTGTGCTTACCATTGTCCTCCACATCGGTTGTCCATATGTACCAGAATGAGTTGTCCGCCTCGTCATATCCCATCTCTTTCCAGCCGGTTCCTTCTATGTTTATATACATTCGCGAAGCATTGTCATTGTTCTCCACCCTGAACTCGATCTCGCTGTCTCCCTTTACTGGTACGTTGTCAAGCAGGACGCCTGGCCCCATGTTATTGAAGCTTACCTGCACCATAGCAATATTCGACTTTCCCACATAGTCCCTTGCGGTGATAATGAGGGTATGGCCACCGTCCTGATATTTCGCGGTATCAATGGGGACTTCGTACAGGCCGGTTACCGGATTGATAAATACGCTGACAGGTGTACCATTGTCCACCGACATGGCCACAGATTCTATCGAGACAGTGTCGTAACAATATGCCTTAACAGTATTCGTTCCGGTCAGGTGATCTCCTATCCCCGGAGTGACCACGGTTAGATCCGGTACTGAATTGTCCACATTTACTTTTATTGTACGTGTTGTGATGTGTCCGGCCTCATCAACCGCCATTAATTCTATTTCGTGGGCTCCGTCGGTGTAGTTCCTGGTATCCCAAAGGTTCAGCCCAGTGGAGTTGATCTTCACCCAACCGGTTTTGTCCACATTGTATTGAATATTTGTGTTATAATGATCCGTTGAGCTTACGACTATCTCGGCAAGGCCGGTAATATAAGAGTTTCCGGTTGGTTTTTTGATATCGAGTGTGGGGAAGTTCCCGTCGACTCGGAACTGTACCGGAGCAAGGGTAACCGTGTTAAGGGACCCATCATATGCTGTAACCGTAATTTCATAGCTGCCGTCCGGGATACCGTAAAGTGATTGGGTGTACTCGTAGTAATTGGTGACGGAATTGTGTGTTGCCTGAACCCTTTTTGCGTATGAAGAACCTGCAAAAATGTAGAGCTCCACCTTCTCGACGCCCAGGCTGTCCGAGGCAAGTACCCTGAATGTCATGGATCCTTCCACGAACTGATCCGGTGTTGGACTGTGAACCGTGCATTCCGGAAATCCGTTGTCCACAGTTACCGTGATGGTCTCCACCACAGTGTGTCCAATGGCGTCCCTTGCTCTTATTGATATGGTATGCATTCCATCCCCGACCCTGGTGGTATCCCATGGAACGCCGATATGATGCCATCCGGATGAATCCACGTTGTACTCGGTGGGATTGGGGTACGAATCGATAGTTGTGACGTTGATGTCCACGCTTCCATTGAGATAATTAAGGTTCTTGGGGCTGTTGATCTCCAGCTTGGGTGGTGTGTTGTCCACGTTGAAGAAGACTGGTCCTGCATTCGCCTCCTTTCCGGAAAGATCGTAAGCCCTGGCTGAGATCGTCTGGATCCCGTCCTCCAGGATCACAGTGGTATCAAGGCTGTACTCGTAATAACCGCTCTGGCTGTTGAATGTAGCATTTACAAGTTCGTTGTATATGTCCAGGACAACTTGAGATATACCAACTGCGTCGCTCACCTTTATCTTGAAGGTCACGACACCCTGCACATATTGGTTATCGTACGGGGTATGTATCTCGCAAGTGGGCTTCTTGTTATCCACTGTCAACGTTATGGTTTGGAGGGTCGAATGTCCAGCGAGGTCTCTGCCCCGAATATCTATAACGTGCTTTCCGTCGCTTATCGACGTTGTGTTCCAGTGAACCGAAACATCATTCCAACCGCTGGAATCCACATTGTATTCGAGAGATCGTGGGAATGACTCTCCACTAAATGATGCGTTAAGCTGAACCAAACCGGAAACGATATCGCCCTCCCGCGGGGAATCAATAAGGAGCTTGGGTGCATTGTTGTCGACCTGGAAATCAACCTGGGCTGATATCGTAAGATTCCCGGCTCGATCCAGCGCCATTATAGTGGCCGAATAATTCCCGTCACTGACTCCGTTCGTATCAAAAATACACTCATAGTAACCCGTACCGGCGTTGTAGCTCATGGAAATGTTCACAATCTCAGTCTGGCTGGACATATCCACGATAACGGCCCTTACACTGCTGAGTCCCACCTCATCGGAGACGATGGCGCCAAGTGTGTATATCCCTGCCAGGAATTGGTTCGCGGAAGGGAGATTAAGTCTGCATTCCGGGTCATGATTGTCTATGGTAATTATAATGCTCTCAAGGACCTCATGGCCGGCAATGTCCCTAGCTCGGATCCTCATAACATGGTCCCCGTCCGGAAACAGTCCCGTACTCCAATTGACCGAGCTGTTGACCCAGCCCGAACTATCGATATTATATTCGATAATGTCCAAAAAGGTATCGGTTACTGATATGTTTAGGCTGAATGTCCCGTATACTATCTGGCCGTTCGTTGGCTCATATATCGTCATTCTCGGAAAGTTGTTGTCTATGTTGAACTCTCTGCTGGCGGATGATCTGCTAAGACCCGCTTTGTCATGAGCGTATGCTGTGAACCAGTAGCTGCCGTCCGGGAGATTTGCGGTTCCCAGTACCAGTTCGAAATAGCCGGAATCAGAATTATATCCCATGGAAGTGTTGGAAACCAGCTCTACCCCTGTTTCGTTTATTATTGTGCCGTTCACGCTTTCAATCCCGATATCGTCCGTGGCTGTTACCCTGAACGAGTAAAGCCCCTCTATGAATTCCCCCGTTATCGGGGTAATCACAGAAGATTGATCCGGCGCGGTGTTGTCCGCGATGAAATTTATTTCCAGGGTGGATTCGGCACCGTACGGGTCCTTTGCGTTCACGTAGAGAACATGGGCTCCGTCAAGATACTGGGATGAATCCATTACGGCTCCGAATTCGCTTCCGGAGAGCAGAGACATGTTGAACCATGCGTTTGCGTCTACCCGGTAACGGGGATTGGTGTCGGTATCCTGGATCCCATCCGGGTCGCTGATGTTCGCTATGATCTGATAATTACCCGATACAATGGCTCCAGCCACGAGGTTTTTCATTATAATATCCACGTCGTTGAATATCTCAATATTCCCGGATTGACTGCCCAGATTACCCGCTTTGTCGTATGCGTTTACAGTGTAGGTATAGACCCCCGATACGAGTCCTGTGGTGACAGTTACGTTTTCCGAGGAGTAGTCGCCGTCGTAGGCTGTTTCGTCGTTCCCCAATCCATCATCCCTCATGGGCACCTGATTGGCACCGCCTATGTTGGATGCATCGAGATAAACATTCCCCAACCCGGTCTGACCGTCAGAACAATTGGACACCACGTATATGGAATATCCGTCTTGGGCCTTGGTGCGGCCAGCGGGATAGGTGGTATTCACCCGGCCTACTGAGGGCTGTATGTTGTCCAATCTCACTGTGTATTGTGTTCCGTTCATGTTGCCCGCACGGTCGGTCCCTTCCACCTGAAATACGATATCGCCCGTTTCCAGGCTGTTCACGGTAACCAGCTCGGAGCCGTATATGTCGTCGTTGGCCTTTCCGTCGGCGTGCTTTCCGTCGTCGAACATGTTCACCTTGAGGGCGAGACCTATGGATGAGAGATCCGCCTGGATGGAATCGATTCCGTGGGGCTGTTCTATACCCAGGGTGCTGGCGCCGAAACTCTGGATCACCTGGGAAACGTTGTTGTAGATGTCATACAAGTCTGTGGAGGACGGAGCAAAATAGTATTTACCCCCAATCGAAGAATTGGCTATGCTCCAAAGGTCGAACTCGGTGGTGTATTTGTAGGAAGCGGCAGTCGGATCAAGGTAACCGGAAGCTGTGGCATTGGTTCCCTGGGGCCACATCCCCAGACCAATGGTGAAGATCGGGATACTGGCATTTACCAGCCCCGTACGCGTCCTTTCGGCCGATCCCCCCGGAAAATTAGCCGTGGTCTTCGCGTTGATAGGATTGGTATCTCGCTCCCTCTGTATGGAAGGATAGGCTCTCATTGGCGAGTCCCATATACAGCCTCCGCTCACGCTCCAAGTCTGTCTACCCGCACCGTTAGGTGCTCCGGGACAGTATGTTTCCGAGCCGGTTTCGAGCCGGTTTCCACCAAGTGTTCCACCGGTATCGTTACCGTCGGTCATTGCGATGATTACGGGAACCGCCTCCTCTCTCCGGTTGTTGAGGGCATACTGGATTCCCGTACCGATGGTATCCCATATGGGAGTGTTGGCCAATGGCTGGCCCGACACCATAGTCAAGTGGGCCCCGTCGTCCACGGTGATTATGTATTTCGAGATATTGCGCCCGGTGTCCGTTTCAGGGGAGCCCTGCGGATCGTTATAGGTTTCGGACATAATAAAAAAGGGGGAGTACTGTTTGACGTCTTCCAGAGCCCCACCCCCCTGTCGGTCGAAAGATACTATGGCGCACCTGTCATTATCTGCAAGCTGATCAATAAATGTGGATGAAGCGTATTCGAGGTCATCCCATTTCATTCCTCCGGAGCCGTTCGAGTCACGCATTGATCCCGAATTATCCAGAACAAGCACCACATCCAGAGGTTTTCTCTCGACGACATCCTCGATCAATATTTTGTAATCCAACGCCTTTGCCGTGACCCTAATTGTGTCTCCATTTTTGACAGCTACCTGACCCGCCGGGAGCATGGTATCGATCTCCAGTATCGTTGGTTCGTACTGGTCCACGTTGCATGCGGCAGTGACGTTTCTAAAATTCCCCTGTGAATCTGTGGAATGAACGTAGGCTGCCCGATATCCCCCGCCAACCGTTACATTTACCAGCGCCGTACCGTAAATATTATCATTGGGTGCCCCATCGTTGTGGAGTCCGTCGTCGTACATGGTAAGATCGGATGCGTCACCGATCATAGTGGCATCGCAGAGAACCGAAGAAATAGAGGAAACCGATTCTGTTACTTTTGCGGTAATTGTGACCTTGTCGCCGGGTTTTGCCGTATCCTGGCCGGTTGGATAGAGTGTTGTTGCATTGGTGATCTGAGGTCCGGAATTGTCGAACTTGACCGGGATCGAGGTAATGTCGTCAGTGGTATCTCCCGTTGAATCGTATCTGATTATATGGCGCCCGTCACTCCATCCCGATGTGTTTATCTGGAAAGACCATGTGGGACCGCCGGACATAGTGGCGATCAACACCCCGTCTATACTCAACTCCACCTTGTCTGCATTTGTGGAATTACACCTGAAGTTCACAATGCCGGTAAGGATATCTCCCGATTCCGGGATATAGGGAGTAACGGGATTCGCACTTGTGGTTCCGGTGAACAAACCCAAGACTCCAAACCAACTGATAACGATCATTGCGGTCATGGCAGTAGCAGACCATTTACTTCTATAGTTGAACATAACAATCACTTCCTAAAGATTTATCCTTCCATAACGCAGGTCATTACTAAATATATTTTATGGTACATATTTCGAAACAATTCTTATAAGTGGGTGAGTATATTTAACGGACTCCCCTCATATTTTCTATCAACTTACCTTTTTTGCCATTATTTAGTTTAATTATAGAACTTATGTCGGATTAATCGCATTTTAGCATATAATCGGATTTCTGATTGACCAAAAGAAAAAGACTTTAACAAAATTTTATATCGCTAAAAGTAGTTAACATTTACATAATTCTTATTGGGGTACTTATATGGATTTCGACCTGAAAAAAAGGAAATATTTTGCCATAACAGCTGTGGTAGTATTGGGCCTAGCCGCTTTTGGTCTTTACACCCTCATACAACCTGGGAAAGAGCCCATACCCCCTTATGAACCCACCATCGATCTTCCGAAAGAGTACATAATTCTCGTTGACGAACCCAAAAATCTCGATGACATGATGTTTATTTCATCCTTGTCCTCAATTGCTGTCAGGGAACAATATCATCCTCTGTTCATACTTGAGGACGGAAAACTGGACGATCATCAATTGTGGACCATTGAACACTTTGTTGACGAAATAAAGAACGCCCCGAAGCTTTTGTTCACTTCCGATGAGACTGTGTTGAACAATGTTAAGGGTCAGGTCGATGGAGTGGTACAATACGAGATATCCAACGACGTGCTTGCTCAGTTTAAGGGATTTGACGACGTTATCGATGTGAATTCTTACTCTGAGGCGCTATGGGCCGCCCCGGTGGCTCGGGTGGAAAACAAGGTCATCCGGTTAGGCCGTACAACCTTCACTAAGCAGGAAGAGGCATGGGACCGCTTGCAGGACAATGGAATAAACGCAAGATATATCGTGGTGACGAACCCTTATGATCTTTCAACCCCGCTCATGGCCAATAATACGGAATATTACGACGAGTATGATTCGAACTTCCACACACCGTCCCTATCACTGGTATCGGCACAATTGGCTGCCTATCACAAGGCTTACGTACTTACGAGCGCACCTGTTTCCACCAAAGAAGTTTATACATTCGAGAACCCGAATTTCGATCCAGTGGAAAATTACCAATTAAATGCCAGGGCAACTGGCTATTATCTTGCACTGAAAGAGCTGTCTGCCGGATATTATGACCCTAAGGCCGATTTTGAACAACATGAGATTTACAAGGATTCTCCCGAATATGTTTGCATCGTGGGGAGTGCCGCTGCCGTTCCCCAGTTCCAGATACCTGGCAACGGTGACGGTGACGATCTCGTTAGCTGCGACGTGATCTTCGGATTTCTGGACGATGATGACACACTGATGGATGCAGCCGTAGGTCGAATAGTGAACTACAACGTGCAAGGTGCATCGAACCAGATGACGAAGACACTTGGATTCGATTACGTCGTAGATAAGGTAACGGTAGAATATTCGGACGGTCCCCGGGACGTTGAATGGAGAAAACACGGGGCCTCCTTCAGCGGGTTTGATATAACTTACAAGAGAATGCAGGTTTCTCCTGCAAGGTGGGTTTGCAAGGACTATACTGACGAGGGATTGGATTATGAATACTATGGACCGGCTCTCGTAGAGCAGGATATTACGGTCACACCGGAGACCACTCTCGAGCCTGCGGTTCAGGCCAGCGGATTCCTAGCCTACCGGGGACACGGGAGCGACAACGGAGGTTTGTATATGATCGCCTACAAGGCGGGGGATGAAAACGCGGTACTGCGCGGAACCGAGGCCAGGGAGTTATTCATCCCACCGCAGGTGTCTTTTTTCGTATCGTGCATGAACGGTAAGATCCACGGGAAGGATTTCGGAGATGGGGCTCCGGACGTACCCTACGACGAATTGTTTTCCACGAACTATCAATACGGAGGCGCAGTGGCACTGGGAGGGGCAACTGAAGTGAGCTACAGCAATATCGGACAGGATTTATATTCGTACCCGGAGGAATATCTCCCCGGTATACTGAATCCGGAATGGGGTGATGGAGATCACGAGTGGAACCGGAACGACGCCTGGTTCGCATTCTTCTGGGAGGGTATGCTGAATGATGAGGAAGGCCACGGAAGTATCGGAAAGGCCCTGCAGTGGGCCGAGAACCGTTATATCGCCTATCAAACCTCAAAGGGGATGCCAGTGACACCTTTTAAATCCATAATGTCCGGCGGTAGCAACGGAGATACCGGCGAGGACCCCGCGGTGCACTGGAAAGAGGTGGCAATGTTCGTTATTTACGGGGATCCCGCATTCACTCCGTACAGCTGGAAGGCGGGCGAGAACAGTTACAACCCCTGGAAGAACGGTGTTGACGAAGGGGATGACCTCTAGTAGGGAATAGTTCATGGCCAGCAAATCTCACGTTCCGTCATTATATCGTTCCCTTTTACGCGAGGCAAAAGGGTCACAACTCGAAGATATCAAGGGGTTCCGGAGTTTTTTCAGGGAAGCCAGGAAACTTGACGATCCTTACTATTCTGCATTGGCTCTTTTCAGGCTCTCTTCCGATTCCCGGGTACCGTTGAACGAAGCGTATTTTACAGCTGGCGAAGCGCTGGATATAGTGAAGAAGGTCAAGAGAATATGGAGGCGGGGGGAGCTGATATCGGCAATAACCCGGTTCATGGGGAAATGGAGGAGTGACGCGGGTGACCTGGAGGAGACAGATAAGAAAGAACTGCTTTACGAGCGGATCATGGATCTGATCTCATCGCTGCCGCCGGGAAAAGGACTTTCTACTACTATTAAAGAATCGGCAAAGCATCTTTCCCCTAACTTCACTGGACCACTACTCGGGAAGGCGTTGAGTAACGAAAATTTCATTCGTGATGATATCAAGGCAGTTATCAGGGCATGGGCTAAGGCTATAAATAAAAAAACCGTTTCAGTTGAGAAGATCATATCTCTCTTGTCAACAGTCAATGACCCATATGATGAAAGCCGATTCCTTGGTTATCTGCAGTTGCAAATTAACAAGAACGACATACCCGGTTCCATGTTGGCTTTCGAAGGTGCGATAAAGGCGGCACTGAAGGTCGATGACGGAAACAATCGTGTGGATGCCTTTCGTTATCTCGTCAGTACGGCGGAGACCACGGATGAATTGGAGCGATTGAGGGATGCCGCACACCGTCTCGATAAACCGGAATATTCTGCTAGACTCCTTTCGGCGCTGGGTGGTAAAGCGGACAAGATCTATCCGGATGTGGCAAAGGATTGGTTCATGGAAGGAGTTTCCCACGCTGAAAAGGTGATTGATGCAGCGGAACGGGCGGGGTTACGTCTGAATCTGGCGGAGGGTCTCAAGCGATCTGGTTTGAACGACGATGCAAAGGACGTCTTCCAGCTAGCGCTTGCCGATTGCGACCTGATCTCTCGTGACGGAGTGGAAAAACCGGTCTTGGGAAGGATCGAGCGTTCTGCAGCAGGATATGGGATGAAAGTTCCTGAAACAAAATCGGCGATGGAAATCTCATCGAGACAGTTGGGAGAAAGGTCTATTCCTCCGGTAGGCGAGCACGTTCTAGCATTATTTAACACCTACCAGGGCGGATTGAGCCCTGTGCATCTGAGGGCGATCTCCAGAGCTGCGCCATTGTGCTATGCATATGATCTCGATCTGGCGTTAATAGGTTTTCCCGCGTACGATCTTGACAACCTAATCAACGAAGTAATTAGAGAAACCAACGTTGGAAAGGGAGGACGGTACATTCGTGAATTAGCCGCCGAGGGTAGAATCATATTGAAGGGAACGGATAATATCAACCTTCGGGAATCCGGCAGCATGGGGTTGATGGTAGCGACAACTGCAAATCCTGATGAGATGAAAAAAAGCACCCTCGATGAATTGGTGAAGGAAACCGAAAAAGGGAGCGTGGGACCGAAATTATGTTTGATCATGGGTCTCGGGAAAAAGGGTCTTCCGCCATCGTTGTTAAAAGAAGCGTCTTATCACCTGGAGCTAACCGGAAATAATGTGTCGCTGGAGACCTGTACCGTGATGGGTATTATTGCCGAGAGGCTGAGGAACCTCGCTTCAAATTAATTCTCATATATTCCAATATTGCGCAAAGGCGGATTGCGGATCATACATTGTTTATCATTTATTTATTGAATTCCCCCTTACAATACCTTCTCCAGAAACTCTTTCCCACGGTCAACCCTATTGCGATCCCGACAAAAATCCCTGCGACAAAATCCGAGAACCAATGAATATTAGTTGATATCCCAAGTCCCACATAGAATGCATACGCCAGCGTCAGGTACCCGATCCTCTTTTTGTCAGGGTAAAGTATCATCAGACACACGGCAGTGGCAAAGGCCGTTGTAGTATGCCCGGATGGCCAGCCGTTGAATATACCGCCTCTCATAAAACCGAATTGAAAACCGCTTTTAATAGTACTGGCCGACAGATCGTCGAACATTTCGGGAGGCAACCTTCCGGTAAAGGCCTTGTACAACGAACTAACTACCAGACTGATTATCGCTGCCTGGGCAACTGCATAGGATGCGTTTATTGTTCTTACGTTATTTTTTTTCTTTCCGTAACGGTACAAGACTATGGGAACTGCAATTGGAAGTAATCCTCCAAGAAATACAGCGGGAAAGAAAAATGGTTGGAGGTAGAGATGGTCCATTGAAGATCGGGAATAATTCCAGTCCATTTCAGTTGTCACGATCAGATAGGTTACACCCACTGCCATGACGTGAAGCAGTAAATTGAGTTTCCAGAAACTTCTGGCCAGGTTATATGGGAATCTATGCAATAGACCCCTGATAGAGTATCTTCTCTTGGTACCAGTCATGAGGCTTTCGTAATGACGACGGAAATAAAAATGATTGCCGGTGTAAATTAAAATAGACGGGATAATTTTAATATAATCCGCTTCTTTCTTCAATAGTGGGAATGAAGTTGATTCGGAAAACTTCCTCCAGTAAATAATAGGTGTTCTGATGACTGCCGATAGAAAAGAGCTGATCCGGAATAAGGTCGAAAAAGTAAAAAAGAAGCTTCCAGTCTCGGAAGATCTTATCTCACGGCTTCCACCGGCCTTTTTTGAGCTGTCGGACATCGACGATATAATCCATGATCTTAGACATCTTCCAGCAATAATCTCCCGCAAAAAGAAATTCTATAGGTACAACTCCGACATAGAGGAATTTTCGATCATGTCCTGCGACCGTCATCGTCTGGTACGAACCCTCAATGGTTTTTACCTGAACAATCTGGCGAACACTAAGCTTTTCAGGATATATTTCGATAAAGAAAGGAAATTTGCCATAGTCGGTTCATATCATCTATTGAGTGAATCCACAAGGTCGAAGGAAAAAGATCTCGCAGAGCCAAACTGGAGCAAATTGGCAGTGACGAGTACAGAAGGAACACACAAGAGAATAGTATTCCATCCCATTGTAACGGAAAAAAAGGAAATTACTGCTGAAGTAGCCAACGTTTCGTTTCTCACTGTAATAAAAAATATCATCGAGACCATGACCCGCTTTGAATGTTCCTTTATAGAAATATGGATGAACCGGTCCTATTCAAAAAAGGTTCGAACCCTATACTCACTTCGCATACGGTATTACGATCACCTGAACGACGATGAGATCTCGGTCCTGAGTAATGAAGTAATCCATTATCTTTCTCCGTTCATACAAACCCGAAGCCTATTTTCCATAATCGGACCGGTAATGGTTGGTCCGTCCAGTTCGCACACTGCTGGAGCTGCTAAGATCGGTAACATTGCCCGGGAAATGGTTATCTCTTTGCTTAAACAAGGAAAGATAAACAAAATCAGTTCAATAGGTGTCCGTCTTATCGGGTCGTTCCTGGAAACTGGCACCGGTCACAGCACTCCCGAGGCAGTACTGGGCGGCCTGAACGGTAATGCTGCCGACAGCCAAATGCTTCTCAAAAGAGGGGCCGAATTCATCGTAGACCCCAAGAGATCCCGCTTCAACTATCTTGGAAATAAGGTTGCCTTTTCCGGTTTTCTTCCACCTGATGAAAGTGCGGAAAAAAGATATTCGAAGGAACATAACCGGAATATAGCAGAAATACTTTTGGAGACCGATAAGGGTAATTTGAGCATCACGGGTTTCTCCATCGGAGGCGGTGAGATCGAGATAAGATATCTCAACGGACAGAGGCTAAGCCACCCCATCGACGGGAAATCGAAAGTAGTGCTGGGCAAAAGATCATTTCCTAAAGTCACCGAACCGTTCCTGGGTATAGATGTTATACCAATTGGAGGAAATGAGTTAAAACCGGGAAATAAACACGAATTCCTGCTGGATTTTAACACTTTCGAGGAGATGATGGAAATATTCGGTCACGGGATCAAGGGGGCCCGGCTCGTCAGGCGTATACTTGACGCCGAAAAGGGTATCAGCGGTATTGAGATAGACGATGCTATCAAGAAAGGACAGCAAATCTGGGAAGTGATGTCTGAAAGTATGAAAATCGTTGATGAACGTGAGAAAAATGCCATTTTCAAGATCTGCGGTGGTGATTCGGACCTGCTTCGCAAATATGTCTCTCCCGGGAATCTGTTCGGAGAAAATCTCTACACCATGGCTTTGAAATATTCGCTGTCTGTAATAGAGAAGAATGCCCTCCACGGTCTCATCGTTGCCTGCCCCACCGCAGGTTCCTGCGGTATTCTTCCCGCGGTCCTCCGATCATGGGAGGATCTCGCGGTCGGCGGCGGCAACGAAAAAAAGGAAAAAATAATAGGAGCTCTCGTGACATCCGGTTTCCTTGGAATGTTATTTTATGACGTGGTTCCAACAGCGGGAGCGACCTACGGCTGTCAGGCAGAGATAGGAGCAGGAGCCGCAATGGCGGCCAGCGCTCTGACCTTTTTACAGGATGGAAACCTCGAAGAGATCATACATGCCTTCACCCTTGCTATAAAGAACAGCATGGGGCTCACGTGCGATCCCGTATCGGGCCTTGTGGAGGTTCCGTGCATCAAGCGAAATGGGATTTTCACCTCCCTTGCCATATCCTCATCACTGATGGCGCTTTCCGGTGTACGATCGGTAATATCGCCTGACGAGGTCATTCTTGCTGTTAAAGAAGTGGGGGAGAAGATGAGCGATGATTTCAAGGAAACGGCCCGAGGCGGCCTTGCGGTTACCCGGGACGCACGTAAGATTGAAAAGATGATGGACGAGTACAATATCAAAAGGTATCAATACACGTGATCCATTAACGAATCTCCCCAAAATCATTATATTCTGGGTAATAAACTCAGTGAACTGCTGTTCTCGTAGGCGGAGCCCAAATGACACAGATGGTTCAATGTTTCAGAAAACAGCAGGAAAAGGGATCTGAGCCGTTCTATATCCTTGATCACCCCTACAACCTGAAAATAAAGCTCGTCAACCCCTTCGGGAAAATTTGCTCCGAACCATCCGTCATCGTCCTTCACCTGGAAATAGACATTCGGCTGAAATTGTATCAATTCCCGGATTCTGGGATTTGCAAAAAGCATCTGAACTTTGTAGTCGTTATTTCCCTTAATTATGTAGTCATTGTCAAACTCAGGAATACCCACCTGTATGTCCTGCATCCCAAAGAACTTGCCTATTTTACCGAATATGTTCTCTCGATAAAGGGTAAAACGAAAACCGTCCTTATTCACATAGGGAGCTCTGATCCGAGTATAGGTGGTACTGCTCTTTCCCGTTGACACCCTATAGGTATCCATGGTAACAATCCAATCTTTCACTCTGGCTGTGACAATGTCGCCTTTCCAGAATCCGCCATCCAGAAACTCGCCACCCATTTCTCTGGATAATTGCCTCCAAACCTCATCTTGGCTCGGACCGAATAATTGTCGTAACAAACCCATTTTATTCACCACTTTATATTATTTCGTTGTTCATCAACTTTTGTTACAATCAAGGTAACTTTAATTATAATTTTCGGTTCTAATCAGTAGGGTGTATGCAAGGTAAGCAGATGCAACTATAAATGAGAGGGTATGGAGTATGGTGGTTTTTACAACTTTTTTTTATTTTAGTTTTGATATTATCTTCTCACACGGTTATAGGTCCGCACAATTTAGCAATGCACTTGCATTCATAATACTGATTCCTCGAAAATTTTTCAATTTTATTAAATGTTTGTCTCCGGAGATTATATGATCAACTTTGGCTTCCATGGCGCATTCTAAAAACATATTGTCAGTTGGATCTTCTTTGATTAATTCAACTTTTTCTTGGGGGATTACCATATCGCAAACTTCAATAAGCGAAGTTACAAATTCTTCAATTTCATCTTTTGAAAACCTAAACTTTTTTCTGTTAGCGACCGCTATAAACTCCTCCAATATTTGTGGAGACATAAATAATTTGATCTCTCCCATAAATATTCTTTTAAGGAGCTGATGTTCGGATTTCTTCCAGCCAAGTGCGGAGATTAGAACATTTGTATCCACAACAATTTTCATCCGCCTACCAGCCTGATCGAGATGATCCTATCTCCTTTTCCACATCTTTTTTACGTATCCCATCTTTTTCGAATCTTTCCCTCGTTTTTCTAGATAAAGATTCAAATACATCAAGAGGCGAGCGTTTTTGTTTAACAATTATCATATCATCATTATAGTAAAATTCTAAAATAGTTCCAATCTCGATTCCACTGCTGTCCCGAATAACTTTGGGAACCGTGATTTGCCCCTGACGAGTAACAACTCCGCTGCCTGCATATCTCATTTTGTCACCAATACTATACATAGTATTAATAGTATTTAACTTTGTCATGTATAATCAATGAAATTTCGGGAAAACCGTTTAATACCGGCAGTATAATTTATCAAAAACTTTACTGTAAAAAATCAAGGAAGGATCATCATGGACCTGATAATAAAGAACGGAACGATAGTTACGGACAGCGAGACCTTCGAAGCGGATATCGGCATCAAGAACGGCAGGATCGCCCTCATCGGTAAGAACCTCACAGGTGCGGACGAGGTAATAGATGCAGTGGGAAAATACGTAATGCCGGCGGGATTGGACGTTCACGTTCACCTGCAGCTTCCTTTCTGCGGGACTGTTTCCTCGGACGATTTCGTAACCGGAACCAAGGCTGCGGCAGCCGGCGGTGTCACCACAATTGTGGATTTCGCTATTCAGAGCAAGGGTAATTCCGTAACGGAAGCTGTTCGAGCACGCCGTGGCGAGGCCGATGGAAAGGTATGCGTGGATTATTCGCTGCACGGCGGCATCACCGATTGGAACGAGCAGACGAGAAATGAGCTGAAATCACTCATCGACGACGGTATCGTATCGTACAAGATGTTCATGATATACAGAAGCGAGGGATGGATGGCAACCGATTCCATGCTGTACCAGGCCCTTCTGGAAACCAAAGAACACGGCGGGACCATAATGGTTCACGCAGAATCGGTTGACGTTCTCGATTATCTTCTGGACAAATATCACAACGAAGAAGATATGAAGAAATATGGAGCTTACTGCCACGTTCTCTCAAGACCCAACTTCATAGAGGAGGAAGCCATTCAGCGGGCCATCACGTGGACCGAGGCCACAGGCGGCCGGCTTTACGTGGTCCACATGTCTACCGGCGGAGGAGCCGATCTCATAAAGGAGGCCAAGAAGCGCGGCGTGAACGTGTTTGCCGAGACCTGCCCCCAGTATTTACTGCTGGAAGACGATCTGTTCAAGGGCGAGAACGGCCACTTATACGGAACCTGTCCACAGATAAAAAAGAAAGAAGATATCGACCGCCTATGGCATGGTCTCGCAGTGGGTGATGTGGATACCCTTGCAACCGATACCTGCACTTTCGATACAAAACAAAAGGCCATGTGGAATGGCGACTTTACTAAGATCCCATTCGGTATGCCCGGCTCCGAGCTGATGATTCCTCTAGTATATACCTATGGCGTACGGGAAGGAAAGATCACTCTCAATCAATTCGTGCACTATCTCTCAACGAACCCAGCCAAGATATTCGGGATGTACCCCGACAAGGGTTCTCTGCAGGTGGGAACCGATGCCGATATTATGATATTCGATCCCCACCGAAAGGTAACCGTCGATTATCGGAACATGGAGACCAACTGCGACTGGTCCCCCTATCAGGGATGGGAGCTCACCGGTTATCCCCATATCACACTTCTCCGCGGCAGGGTAATTGCCAAGCAAGGTCAATTCGTGGGCCAGATCGGCGGGGGCAAGTTCATCCGTCGAAAAAAGGTACTTAATTAAATTAAGGACGTGACCGTATGGGACTTTGTCTGGATCACGGAGCCTATTCAGGTAGAGAATGTCCCGGATGTTCTAAGAAATCAATGGTCGGAAAGATAGTTTGCCAATACTGCCAGGGCCAGGGATATCATATTATAAGTGAGCCAACAGAGCCGGCGGCAAGAAAGGATGACGGCATACGGATTCCCTGCTCTTCCTGTGGTGGTAAGGGTTTCATCATTACTCAGCATCCTGATTGACGTTTTTCGGATTTCGGCGTTCTTTTTTACGCAAGTTTCTTTCGGGACGGCACCAATATAAAAGCTATTTCGGCATGATCGAGAATTAATTATCCTGGATAATAGCTCCGGGCCGAAATTATTAATGCATGCGTCACGTTCACTTGATTACAAATCCGATAACGATTATTTTGTATAATCCTTAATTGTTACATCAATATCGGGAGCGTTGAGATACCAGAGGATTTATCAAAAAAAGGAGTCCGGTCAGTAATGAAACGGTTATTGTGGTGGTTGATCGCAGGTACGAAGGGCGGAATGAATCGGGCAAGGATAATTATGATTCTGCATGATAGACCGTACAATGCGAATCAGCTTACCGAAAAGCTGGGATTGGACTACAAGACAGTCCAGCATCATCTGGAGGTCCTGAAAAAGAACGATATAATTATCTCACCCCGTGGAAAGAAGTACGGGGCAATGTATTTTCTTTCGGACCTTATGGAAGCTCATTATGAGATTTTCCGGGAGATTTGGGATCAAATTGGGAAAAAATGAATAAAGCAGGACGCAAATATTAAAGGTGTGACAATGAAAAGATCTTCAGTAATAATAATCCTCGTCATCATTATTGTTATGGGGCTGCTGGGAGTTGTCCTGGGAAATCGAGCCTCGGATGCCCCGCCGGATCGAGCGAGGGATCGTATCGGAAGACGCTTCTTTCCCGAGAAAAACCGTACCGAATCCTTCAACCGCAGCGATTTTTTCCATCGTGTCGAGGACATCGATCATAAAGCTTACATGGTGGTAAAATCCACGGTAACCATGGTCAACATGACTATTTCCATTATTCTTATCTTCATCTACGTGAAGATATACCGAGAGATCAAGACCGACTTTACGCTGGGACTGCTGATAGTAATGTTCGCATTTCTCGTTTACGCCATCACATCCAATCCGCTTTTCTATTCCATATTCGGCTACTGGGGATTCGGAATGGGCCCATTCCAGATGATACCGGATATATTTGGGACCATCGCATTGTCGGTACTGCTGTATCTGAGTCTGAAATGATTTTTTCAATAATATTATTAACGATGTTACGATATTATATCCATGACCGAGATTGAAACGACCTAAAAAGGATGGTGATTGATGACCACAGAAGGGAGCGAAGGAACGAATAAGGCGTCGAAGAGGAATAAAATTTTTCCCGAATCCTCCAAGAATACCAGTGAGAACCTTTCCTCCAGTAAGAGTTCTGTTATTCCCCGGAAATCGCTCCGTAACCCAAAAAGGGTGGTCAAGCTTTCAGCTATTGGTACCGTTTTGATAATTATCCTTGCTTTTAGCGTTCATTACTTCCTTACGGGACACACAATATTCAGTCTGGATAACCTCCCACCGGAGGTAAAAGTCTCTGTGAACAATGATAATATTCATACTTTGGAAAAGGTGGAGTTAACGGCAAAATTCTCAGATGAGGACGGAAGCGTTGTGAAATGGGAATGGGATTTCGACGGGGACGGGACATATGAGCTGGAGTTATCATCGTACCATGGCGTTTACTGGGAATATACCGACGACGGCGTTTACTTTCCATCACTGCGGGTGACCGATGACAACGGGGATACCGGGACCGGATCGGTGGAAATTACAGTGCGCAACCGCCCACCAGACACCAGTTTAGATATTAGCTCGTTCCAGGAATTAACCAATGAAGATATCATTTTCGAAGTTTCCGGAGTGGACCCCGATGGACTTATAACGGAGTATAAATGGGATTTCGACGGAGACGGTGATATAGATCTTTCTAGCCCGGATGCCACCGCAACGCACAGCTATCAGGATGATGGGATTTACATTGCAGAGCTAATCGTGGTGGACGACGATGGTGACGAAACCACATCCTCCGTAATAATTACAATAGAGAACCGTAATCCACTGATTACTATCAAAGTTAATCGGACGACGGTGGCCACCAACGAACTTTTATTTTTCGATGCCGATGTTAGCGATACCGACGGCGAGGTGATCCTCTATGAGTGGGATTTTACCAATGATGGAATTGTCGACTCAAGCTCAAAGACTGCTGCCGACGTAGAATATTCATTTGCGGATGACGGTAATTATGAAGTGAAATTGAAAGTTACCGACGACGATGATGGATTGGCTCAATCATCGGTCTTGATAACGGTGGACAACGTAGAACCTGTGGCCGAGGCATCAGTATCGGAAAAGAACGTAAGCACGCTTGTTGATCTGATTTTCCAGTGCGGCGGAAGTGATTCCGACGGAACGATCGTGAAATACCAGTGGGATTTCAATGGTGACGGGGAATTCGATTGGGAAACGATCAATCCTGATGATTCTGTTACCCATTCGTACGATGATGACGGAGACTACAAAGCCGTACTCAGGGTAACGGATGACGATGGTGCGACAAGCACGGATGATTTATTATTAAAAGTAAATAACCGAGCACCCACCGCAGAGATACAAATCGATGATAGCCGCGAGACCACCGGTGTATCAATCGAATTTTTAGCAAACGGAACTGATTTGGATGGCGAAATAGTAATGTATGAATGGGATTTTAACGGGGATGGAACTTACGATATCAACTCATCGTCGACCCCCTTGACCACTTATGTATATGAAAATGAGGGAAGCTACGATGCTAGATTACGTATCACCGATGATGATGGTGCTGTCTCCGTGGTTTCGGTTACCATGACCATTGACGAGAATCGACCCCCGGTAGCCCATGCTGGCGATGATGCTAAATCAATTCCCGGTGAGACCATCATATTTGATGGGTCGGGATCTTCCGACCCGGACGGTCAAACTCTCACTTATCTATGGGATTTCGGAGACGGTATATTCGGGAACGGTAAGACATCATCCCATCTGTATACTAACCCGGGAACTTTTACCGTCACCCTTACTGTTACCGATGAGGGTGGGCTCAAGGATACGGATACCTGCGTGAAAACTATTATCGGAGGGAAATATGCAGTGGTCGTGGGTATTGCGGATTATTCCGGATCGTGGAACGATCTTGATTACTGCGATGAGGATGCGGATCACTGGGAATCCTATCTGGAGGGAAAGGGGTACGCGGTTCATAAACTTCTGGATAGTGAGGCTACAAAAGAAAATATATTGCTCGAGATCGCGTGGATGGCAAGCGCCGAGGGGCCTGGAAGCTATTGTGTCTTCACCTACTCGGGCCACGGTGATTACGACTCTGGATCATATCTTCTCGATTATACCGAGGAGGGACTGTGGGATTACGAGCTGGCAAATGCTTTTTCCTCGTTCGAAAGTGATCATATATTCTTTTTCTTTGATTGCTGCGCCAGCGGGGATTTCAATGATAATCTTGGAGGGTATGGCCGCTATGTTGTGGAAGCCAGTGGATATGACGAATTCAGTCTGGATGACCCGGATCACAGGTATGGTGCATTTACCTATTGGTTCCTGGTGGACGGATTGGACGACAATGATTCGTGGTCCGTTGAGGACGCTTTTCAGAATGCCTATAACCACTGTTCAAGCGATTACGGCAGTGACAGTTTTCATCCCGAACAGGATGATTCGGACCCTGAAAATCCTTTTTACCTTTTTTAATAAATTATGTGTGATCCGGTAATTGTATGACAAGTTTTCAAGCTGAAAAATTGGACAGAATTTATATCATATATGTATGTAATTTGGAGCTGATTCAGGTATAATGACATATAATCCGCAATTCATGAAATAGTTGGATCCTGTTTGAAGTTAGGTATGTTAGGTGACATTAATGGGATTCTCTCGTAAGATGTGAGGTATTGATCGAGGAAGGATAACGAATGGAAATAATTGGCAAAAATCAATTGGCATTTATCATAATTTTATCTCTTCTGATAATGCCATTAAATTATGTGATCGTTGAGTCCCATTTCAAAATTGAATCCAAAAAAATCGACAATAATTCATTAATTGGAAGGGCCGAGAATTTCTCGTTTACCACAGATATTCCGACTCTTTTTATCGGTGACGCATGGAATTATGTAACTATGCTGAACGTGACAAGCACCTTGGATGTTCCGGGCCAGCCGATTTCTTTGGATGGAAATATTACTGAGAATATAAATTATTCCGTTGGAAAAATTGTTCGGATCGAGAGAAATGGTACCGAAACGCTGTGTTACAGGATCGATTTTTCCGGTTCAAGCATAATGGATGTTTCAGGATTGGACGGAAATGTCCGTGCGGTGATGGATTTTGCTGTAACTGGTAATGAGTATTTTAGCGTGGCAGACCTTTCATTGGTAGGAAAAGATACTTTCAGGAACGGAACCTTATCCATCATCTCTCCCTTCGGAAATGACATATCTGGAGTGAATATTACCTCCAACGAGACATGGAATACACCTCTGGAGGAATACGATTTCCCTCTCTCTTACATGGAGGATTGGAACCAATCGTTTTCCAGATTCGTACTGTACTCGGGCGATATAATGGGAAATCCCATCGATTCACAGTACACGGAAAATATTCTCTATAACAATTCCTGCACCGGGATAATTTTTACAAATGTTAAAGCTGGGGCTCTTGATACGTTGGTGGTGGAGGTCGATGACGGAACCCAAATAAAATATTTTTCCCCGGAGGCCCGTGCCGAGCTTAAGACGATCTTCAATTCAGGTAATTACCTTGATATTCCGGGTCTCCTGGTAGAAATAAAGGAAGGAAAATCAGAATTGAATTCATTTGCTCTCGCTAACGTTGATTATCCAATCCATCTCGAGATTCCAGCAGTTGTGATACCTGATTCCACGGTTCTGATCTCGGGGATCATATCGGGGAATCTTACGGGAAATGTCCATATTGAAATTCCCGGAACCGGAATGTCAATTTCGGCCTTTTTGGAACAGGGCAGTTTTTCCCGCGGTGTAATACTTTACAGGTCCGGCGATAATACTCCAACATATGCGGATATCGGTTCCCATGGAGTGGTGGTCTACCATGGAGAGCTCCATGTTCTGGGAGTGGCAACCATAACTCTCGCCGATCCCGAGGTAAGCATATTTTCAGGGAATTTATCTGCTAAACCTTTCGGCGGAGTGTATGCTGGGGCGGAGGTGAAAATATCGGCTGAGGTGAACAATCCTTCCATAGTACCTCTTGAGAACCTTGTTCTCAGAATAGAAGACAATGGAAAGGTAGTTTTGCCCGACAGAATAATTTCCATGGCACCGCGCCGCAAAAAGACGATCTTCTGGAACTGGACAATACATCATCCGGGTGATCATATATTTACTGTTATACTTGATCCAAACAATGTTTATGCTGAGACGCAGGAAAACAACAACATTGCCGCTATCCATTACAGCGTTAGCGAAAAACCGATACCAGGATTTACAAATGTCACACCCGCACCAGGCAATTTTACGTTGTACGAAAACGGATTGATGCTCTTCTCGGCTGAAGGTGTGGACCCGGACGGTACAATCCCTCTGTTGGAGTGGCACCTGGATGGGGTATTCGTTATTGTAAATAATAATACATTTCAGTATCATCCCGATTTCAATTCCTCAGGAAATCATACTCTCAGTGTCACGGCCGTGGATGTAGATGAACCAAATAATGTATCCATGAGAACAACGATTGAATGGAATATAGAAGTATTCAACGTGAATCGGTTTCCTCTTGCTTCCATTAACCCACTTTCGTCCGATTCTCAATACTACGCGGGTGATGTCATAAACTTTTCAGGTAACCGGAGCCGTGACCCTGATATCGCCCTGGAAAACATCTCCAAGCAGATGAATTTCACCTGGAATTTCGGAGATGGGAATTCTGCTGATGGAATGGAGGTAAAGCACAGTTTCAGCAAAGCGGGTATTTATGAAATACGGTTGAATGTCACCGATCCGGAGGGAGCATTTAATTTTACCAAAATATATCTGAATACCACTGAACGGATACCGGATCCGGGGGAAATCCCCAATGAGACAGGTAATGACACCGATTCGGAACCGAATGATGATTTGGTTATTTCCGAACCATCTATGATTCGCTCTCCTCTTATTTTCGGACTTTTGTTAATATTGATGCCGGTAATTATTGTCATTATTGTGGTTAAAAAACGAAGGATGATAAAGAAAAAAAATGAAAGTTGGGGTGGAGAAATAGATTTACAGCCAAAAGGTCCTGGTGATGTGTCGCAATACGGGAAACCCGTGCTTCGAGAGACGTCATTCGAAGGGCCACTTGTGGAATGTCAGGGTCTGAAGAAATCCTTCAAGCTTCCCGGCGGTGGGGATTTACCGGTACTGAAGGAGATCGACCTGAAGTTAATGCCGGGGGAGTTCGTGACACTCATGGGTCCCTCCGGGTCCGGAAAGTCAACTCTTCTAAATGTGATCGGAGCCATGATCCCGTCCAGCGGTGGTGTGGTTAAGGTAAATGGAAAATCCCTTGGCGAAATGGATTACGGCGAATTGACCGCTATCCGTCGAAACGATGTTGGTTGGATATTTCAGGATTTCAATCTGATCGAGAACCTCACTGCCCTTGAAAATATTATCATACCAATGAACCTGGCTGGAAAGGTGGGTCCTGATGTCGATCTGCGGGCGAAGCAGCTCCTGTCGTTGGTTGGTCTGGGAGATCGGATGGGCCATTTTCCGGATACGCTTTCGGGAGGTCAGCAGCAGAGAGTGGCTGCTGCCCGAGCCCTGGTTAACGACCCACCGTTAATCCTGGCCGATGAGCCAACGGGAAACCTTGATTCCGCATCGGGTAATGATATCATCGAGTTATTTAAAAGGCTGGCGAGGGAGAAAAAAGGTATTTTAATGGTAACCCATGACATTGAACTGGCCCGGGCGTCCGACAGGGTCTATATAATCAGGAACGGTAGTCTGGAGGAATCACTTACCCAGGAGGTGGGAGTGTGAAGTTTTCCTTGGCAAATTTTCTCCTCTCCGTTAACGAGTCCCTAAACGGAATCATGAGGAACCGACGTCGTTCTATGGCCATGATCAGTGGGATAATACTCGGAACACTTATTATTTCAAGCATTCTTATCTATACGGGAATTCTCCAGGAAGATAATTACCGCTCAATAATTCAGACCACATCCTACGAGGTTTCCTTCACCCTGTCCGATCCGGGTCGGGAAAGCCGGCTCTGGAACGTAGCAAAGAGCCTGGAGTCGGAGGAACGAATAGAATCCCTGACCGTATTCGGAGGTATTCCGCTTAGCTCTATGTTCGGTGGCGGAGAAGGAATGGGCCGCTCGTCCCTGAGGATTTCCATACCGGGCGATGTTAAACTGCTGGACATCGATGATTTTGCCAGGGGGGCGCAGATAACTCCATTATTTGTAAGGGATAATTTCACTTCCACCTCCATATACGACAAGATGATCGGTTCGAATATCGAGGGCACCTTTGATCTGGATGACGGTGTGAACCGCACAGTTATCCCACGGACTACGGCGAATCGTTTGAATCTCGAAGTTGGCGACGTTATTTCCCAGATGAACATAACATTGGTGGAATTGAGAAGAAATGAAGTGACCACCACCGAGTTCAGCCTTAAAGATATATACGTGAGCGGGATATATGATACGGAACAGGAAGGTTTAGGGGGAATGCTGTCAAACTTTCTGAGGGTCGAGACAATATATTTCAACACTGAATTGCTCTATAAATACAACAGCGATCTCGTTCCTATGTTCGAAAAAAAAGGATATTTCTACCTGGCTGCAAAGATAGAACAGGATGAGTTCACTCTCGAAGATACGGATACGCTGAATCTGGAGATCAATCGTTTGATAAATGATATCACCGATGAATCCGGAGAGGTGGTGACAGGTACGAACAATGTGGGGAGTTTGCTTACGCCCTTTACCATACTGAATTATTTTTTAATAGTTTTCGATTTTTTGCTGGTTCTCCCCACGGTGGTTCTATCGATCTACCTGCTGATATTCGGCCTGGATCTGTCCCTTGAAGAAAGAAGACGTGAGATCGCCATCTTAAAGGTACAGGGGGCCGATAGCAAGCAGATATTCAGAATATTGAGGAATGAATCCTTAGTGCTATTCCTGATCGGAGTGATTCTGGGTTATGTACTGGCAATGGTTGGTGCATGGGTGATCAGTTCGTCAGTCGGATTCATGAATTTCAATCTTGATCCGGCCTCTCTTGCAAATTTCATTGAGTTCGATTTCTGGGCCTTCCTGTTCGGCTTTCTAATTATAGGCTCGGTGGTTTTATTGGCGATCCGGAAAAAGGGAAAGACCTTCATCGAGCTGGAGGTAACCCAGGCTGTACAGCGAATGGAATGGAAAAAAGCAGGATTCGTAAAGAGGAACAATCTGGATATTATTATGCTGACATTCGGTGGTCTCTGCGCGCTGATCACGATTCTGGAGCTGGTTTTCGGGATCACTAGCATATTCGGAATTGAGTTGAGCCTCGGGACGGCCTTCGATGTGTTCGTTATAGGTTTTCTTGGTACTATTTTCTTCTGGCTGGGTGGAATGCTCAGCGGGCCCAGGATCGCCAAATGGATATCTATAAAACTGGAGGTTGTCTTCCTGAGATTGAGCTATCTCAAGGATGTGGGCAATATTGTAAAGAGCGGTCTAAAAAGGCGGGGTGATGTGGCCCGGTTGGTCGTGATAATCGTTTTGACGCTCTCCGTGGCAACACTGGCGGTGGCGCAGGGTTTCACTGACGAGCAGTACAGCATTAGAACATTGGAGTATGAGATCGGCAGTGATTATCAACTTGAGTTTTCGATCGAGGAGAATCATACGGCCCTGATAAAGGATATTGAAGGAGTTTCCAGGATAATGGCCTTACCAAGCCTCACAGCGAAAATATTGAGCACGGCAACTTCTGTCTATGGTATGGACCCAGCGAACGCCACTTTTGCCGTATGGCACGAAAACAGTTTCGAAGATCTTAGCTACGATGAAGCTCTTTCCACCCTGGATGCGGACGATGGCATACCCCGGGTGTTTCTTGGTACAGAACTGGCCCTTCATGTGGATGCTAGAGTGGGAGATATAATAAAGTTAAAGGCCGTAATCGAGAACGATGAAGAGGAGTTGGAGGTCACGGTACCCCTCGAGGTGAAGGTTGCGGTACTATTCGACCATGCTCCCGGTCACATCGGTTCCAACTCTGTTATATGCACGTACGGTACGATCCACAAACTGAAAGGATTGATGGGAAATTACACTCCTGTGATTAGTGATGAATTGGAGGCAACAAAATATCTTGTAGGTCTCAGCAACGATGCCCGTAGGAAGAATGTAGAGAAGGGTTTCGATCAACTGGAGGGAATTCTCAGCGTACGTGACCTTGAGGATGAGAAGGGCAATATCGGAAACCAGATGAACTTCGGCATACCGGGTCTTCTTACCATGATGTTCATTACCGCGCTTGCAGCTTCCATCACCAGCGCATTTGCCTTTTCATCCATCATTATGAAGCGTAGAAAACGGGAATTTGCCGTTCTCCAGACCCTGGGGGCTTCCAGAGGACAGGTTTATAAGACAGCCATTGGAGAGAACGCCTTATTGATGCTTATATCTGTGGTACTGGGGATTCTCCTGGGGATCGGAGTAAGTTATCAGATGAATGGTTTTTTCGAATTCATCGGTGAAATACTGGGCCGCGGGGAACTTGACCGTATTGTGTTTATACCCTGGGGGACCGTGTTGATAATCGGTCTGGTGACCCTTGCCGGTATGCTGGTTGCCGTGGCCCTGAGCGCGAGAAGCGCCGCTCGGCAGGACCTTGCCGTTGCCACGAGGGTGATATAATGAAAGGTGACAAGGGCAAGAGGGAAAAGGTGGGAGCTGATCAAGGAACCCGTGACAAAACCAAGAAGGACGATATAAAAGTGGAATATCTGGTACGGGCCAAGAACGTTTACAGTCTCTACAAGGGAAAGGAGGGCAGCCCGAACGTGGTGGCCTTGAGAGGCCTGAACTTCAAGATCAAACCGGGTGAGCTAGTTTCTGTGGTTGGGCCTTCGGGATCTGGTAAATCAACGCTTCTGAGAATTCTGGGAGGATTACAGGCCCCCTCGGCCGGACACGTGTATTATCACGGGGAAGATATTACGAAACTTTCAGAAATTCAGCTCGTACCTTTCAGGCGCGCCCTAGTTGGATATGTTTTCCAAGAAGGCAATCTCATACCGACCAAGACTGCACTCCAGAATGTTATACAGACCCTGAGATTCGCTGGCAAATCCATCAGGGAATCGAGGACCAGAGCCGTGGAGCTGATGGAATTGCTCGGGATAAAAGATAGGATGAACGCGTTGCCCGGTTACCTCAGCGGGGGCGAAAGACAGAGAGTGGCCATAGCGAGAGCGCTGGCCAATAACCCGGAGATCATTCTTGCGGATGAACCCACTGGCAACCTGGACTATGCAAATGCCGAGAACGTAATGAAGTTGATCCAGGATCTGAGGGGGGAATTGAACATGGCTTGCCTGGTAGTTACCCACTCCAAACACGTTTCTTCCTTTACGGATCGATCCGTGGAACTTCGTGACGGGAGATTCATCGGGCAGCACGGGGCGGACCTGGACCTAGCGGAGCTGTCCAGTTCCCGGCAGGTATTCATATCACCTGACGGGACGCTGACCTTGCCGCCGGAGGTAATTCCGGTCATCGACGCCTTCGGAGATCTATGGGATATCAATATGGAAACGGACCCACACGGAAATCCAAAGCTCATCGGGACTCCCGCCAACGGAATTCGAAGAGAGGGACCAACCGATCTGATGAGTTGGTGTCCCGTATGTAATGCGGTTATTGACGGGAAAAAGTTCTTCTGTGACTCATGCGGTGCCAAATTGGATTGATAATTGTTGCGAATTTGGGTATGATTTGGGTGTAAATGGGTATCGATTTCGGTAAATTGGTATTAATTCCCTGACCATATCTATCCTGTCTACTTGTAAGTAAAGGTGACCCATCCTGGCTCCTGTAGGTACACAAGTACCGAAGGAGCAGGAGCATACTAATGCTCTGGAGCCCGTAGATTTCATCTTGAAATTGAGGGATCAGGGCAATCTCTGATTGTCCAGAGTGAAACGGGCTCACCAAACTTGTCAAGTTGTGACTTTACTTGACAAGACGGAGGCTACTGGCCCGGCTTGAAAGTTTGACATGCCAACAGGTGTGTCTTTACAAGACAGGAGGTATAGAAAATGAATCGAAAAACGATATTAATCGGACTGGGTGTATTGACCCTTTTGCTGACCGTTGGAATTGCTGCGGCTGGTTTCGACGAGGAAATCGAAGATTTGATGCCTGGAAAAAGGGGCGGAAGAGGTGGTTATTGTGATATGGAAGGCGGGGAATCCGGACGAACGTACGGAATGAATGGCCCTCGCATGACGGGTGATCTGGACAACGACAGCATAGCCAACTGCGAGGACCCCGACGACGATGGTGACGGGATAAACGACACCGATGACGAATATCCCCACGACCACGACAATGATGGTATACCAGACCCGAAGGACGACGACGATGACAATGACGGCATACCCGATTCGGAGGACGATTCCTATGTCGGGAACTGTCCCGAAGGCGAACGTCCGGGACCCAGAAGACCGCATAAGAGGATGATGGAGCGCCGCAAGGCCTTCATGAACGGCGATCTGGATAATGACAGTATTGCCAACTGCGAGGACCCCGACGACGACGGTGACGGGATAAACGACACATCTGACGAGTATCCCCACGACCACGATAATGACGGGATTCCCGATTTCAGGGACGACGATGATGACAACGACGGTATTCCCGATGGTGAGGACGACGATTATGTGGGGAACACCCCTGAGATGAAAGGCCGTAAAGAGATGAGAAAGAACCATCGTAGTGGAGAGGGGAGAGGAGGACGTAAGGGAAGAAGATGTTAATGACCTGTTATCGGGAAACGGGAATTTCCGTTTTCCGATTTTTTTCTAATCCAATATTTATTGTACAATAAACACGATAAGGACTGAGATATTTCAATTTGATCGAAGATTAGGTAACGATTCAACGTTTTTTCCCGTCCTGGAGGGCATCCCGAAAGAGAGCCGCGGAGGCGATTAGAAATGAGTAAGAAAACGAATAGCATACTGGTAGCAAGGCAACTCGACAAGATATTCGAGAAACAGGGGAATCAGGTCAAGGCCCTCAAGGGTGTGAACCTATCAATTAAAAAGGGAGAGTACATTACCCTTCAGGGTCCGTCTGGTTCGGGGAAGACGACTCTTCTGAATATTCTGGGCTGCCTTGACCGGCCCACTTCCGGGAAGGTCGTAATAGACGGTACGGACGTATCCGAGATGAGCGAAAAAGAACTGGCGAGTGTAAGGGGGAAGAAGATAGGTTTCGTGTTCCAGGCATTCAATCTCATACCAATCCTCAATGCACTCGAGAACGTGGAGCTTCCCATGGAACACAATTTGAATCTTACGAAATCCGAAAAACGTGCGAAGGCAAGGGAATTGTTGAAACTCGTGGGCCTTGCCACCAGGGAAAAACACAATCCTGAGGAGCTGAGCGCCGGAGAGCAGCAGAGAGTTGCCATTGCCCGTGCTCTCTCTAACGACCCGGCCATCATTCTCGCCGACGAGCCCACCGGTAACCTGGATTCCAAGAAGGGAAAACATATAATGAAATTATTGGGAGAGTTGAACAGAAAACTGGGGACCACCATTGTACTGGTGACTCATGACGATTCAATGGCAAGGTTAAGCAAAAAGATAGTGAAATTGAAGGATGGCAAGATCCGCAACGTAAGAGACCTTAAAGGCGAAAGAAATTCATTGGACATCTCTGACGAGCTGGAACTGTCCAAGCACATCGTGGACAAGCTCATTAATGGAGGATACGATACTCTTGCCAAAATATTGAAGCTGAAGGACCGTGATATGAAGACCATTTCAAAGATCACGAATAAGGATGTGAAGAGGATAAGGAGCAAGATCCGGGCGTACAAGCACGGGATATAGGGAGACCTGAGGCGTATAATATGGGATTATTCAGTATGGCCACTAGAAATATTTTAAGAAAGATAAACAGAACGTTGCTGGTCTCAATGGCCCTCTGCTTTGCCATCGCTTCGATAATATCCGTCTATTCGGGTATCGAGGCCTCCAGTGCGGAAACCAAGGAGATGATCGATGAATATCAATCGTACATCGTCGATATGAGTGAACTCAGCGACGTGCAGGAGAGTATGATACAGGTCAGTGTGGGCTGGGGAGGAGGTATGGGCCACGGAGGTGGCTGGGGGGGCATGGGCGGTGGTTCCTCAGACGCAGTTAAACTAACCCAGGAGGAAATTGATATCGTGTCCTCAGTGGAATTAGTCGAGGCGGTCATTCCCAAGATCAGCAATTCGGTGGGCGAGGTGGATATGGAGCAGATAAGAGCGCAGATGAGGGCTATGAGGGAGCAGGGTGG
This sequence comes from uncultured archaeon, assembly GCA_964342815.1. Lineage (GTDB taxonomy): Archaea > Thermoplasmatota > Penumbrarchaeia > JASLWR01 > JASLWR01 > JASLWR01. The sequence continues at coordinate 38,912 of CAYFHS010000006.1, forward strand.
CGGCGGTGCCTGGGGTGCCGGTGGTGGTGGTCATGGAGGCGGAGGTGGTGGTGGATTCGATAGAAATGCGATGATGGCATCATTCTATGATTATTACGTGGAGGGAGTTCCCCTCGATTCTTCTCTGAATGAGAAATATTCGATACTTCCATCGAATATCGTTGAGGGAAGGCAACTCAACGAGAACGATTCCGGGGTGGTTCTGATCCGGGATGAGTTGAAAAGCTTCTTCTCTGCGGGGCTAGGGAGCACGATCGACATCGAGGGACACGATTTCAGGATAGTGGGCATCTACAACAGCTTTGTGAACCGGAACACTGTCTACATGAGTCTTCCGGACGCCCAACTGGTTGCGGGAATGGATGCAAATGAATACTCCTCCCTTGATGTGTACGTGGAAGACAAATCTCTGATCGATCTTGTGGTTTATGACATGGAGGAACAGTTGACGGATAGTTTCCGTGTAACGTCGTACGCAGAACGCAACGCCCGTTTCTCAGATCGTGTGCAACAGGCCCAGGAGGCGGAAATAGAAAGCCTCCAGGATGCCAACGACGAGGTTGAGAACTCCGGGAACGCGATCATCATCATATCTCTCATTACTGCTGCCCTGATAGTGTTGTTCCTGATGATGTATACGGTGAAAGAGCGAACCAAGGAGATCGGCATATTCAAGGCGCTGGGATTCACGGAGAACCGCATCATGAGCCAATTCGTATTGGAAGGAGGCATTGTCGGCTTGATAGGCGGCATATTCGGAATCGCCATCGGCTGGGCCGGCGCTCCCTTTATCGCGGAATTCTTCTTGCCGCCCACTGATGTTTATTCCACCATCGACCCGAGTATATTTTTAATCGCGGCAGGTCTGGGCTTATCGATCTTTCTGGGTGTCGTCGGGAGCATATACCCTGCCTGGAAAGCTTCCAGAAAATCTCCTGCGGAGGCGATCCGTGGGTGAGGATTCAGTATAAAACTGGGATAATAGAACGTATCATTCATGAGATCCCGGATCAAGGCGTTTTAATTTAAAAGAGCATCGAGCATCAGAATGGCCGCTTTGCACATGACAGCACTGTCCTCGGTGGATATTTTCAGCATCATTCTCTTCCGGAACAGTTGATCCGCTTCCACGAGCAAAGTCTCGGACCTATGAATTCCCCGCTGTTTCGCCTTAATAATAAGCGAATAGAACCTCTTCTCTGCATTCCAGAAACTTTTTTCTATGTTAGCTGTAGAATTGTCGATTTTATCATCACACCGGGTGATTTCTCTTTCAAGATCCTCTGATGATACATCAATCAATAGTTCCATAATTCATCATCCCATCTCTTTCGGTAATTTAAAATTCCGTCATAAGTTTGTTACTATCATTCCTTATTTTCCCCTACCGATCATCAAATTTTTTATTCATCGGCAATCTGCCAAATTCATCATCTTCAAGATCGTCTTCCGGCTTTTTTTTCATACCGAGATATATGGCAATAACAAGGAAGGCCGTCACAATCATAACCACGATCCACAAGATGTAAAGCCAAATACTCATATTTTCTTCTGAAAATATTTTATTACCGTCATCATCCGGATTCTCTTCATCATCGGTTGTTAAGTCCAGTACAAGCGGAGGTTGTGAAGTCGAATTCTTTTCGGACATTCCCGGATTCCACTTATCCGGCATACCGTCGAAGTCCGTGTCCACGGATGCCGCGGGATCATATGGAAAAGCATCTTGCTCATCGGGGACTCCATCGTTATCGGAGTCCTTTATCTTCACTATGAGGGTGTAATCGTAATGGTCTTTTCCACCTCGCCCGTCCGAAACAGTAACGTTTACCCAATATATCCCCTCTGATAACTTTCCAGAAAGATTTCCTGTGTGTCGATCTATTTCCAGCCACATGGCATTGGTATATATAGACCAGGTCAATTTATCAGCAACGGGATCATCGTCCGTAGCATTGAACCGAACAAAATAAATCTCCCCATCCATCGCAGACATCGGAGGTGTTGTGGTGATTATGGGTGGATCGTTAATATTATAAACGGTCAGAGAATAATTATACCATCCTTTCCCACCGTTACCATCGTTCACCAAGACCGAGAGCAGGTATTGCCCCACTTCATCGTTGGTTGGAGTCCCGTACAATTCACCCGTATCATTGTTAAAATACAACCAGGTCGAATTCGTTTTCAGGTTCCAGGTAATTGTCCCCTGCATATCATCATCGGAGCTGAAATTAACGTAATATAATTCGTCTTCAGCAGTACTTATCCTGGGCTTTGTCATGATAAAAGGAGATGTGTTTTTCACAGTTAAAGTAAAATTTTTAAAATCGAACTCTCTCTGATCAGCAGTTACAGATATATTTACCCAAAACCTTCCTACATTCTCGTTGGTTGGTATACCAAAAAGAAATCCTGTTGTCTCGTTTAGAGTTAACCATTTCGCGTTCGTATCCAGGTTCCATAAGATAGATTCATCATTATTGAATGCAATCTCATATTCATAATCTATTCCATATGGCACATCTTCCTCGTGTGTGGTAAGATCAATGGTGGTGATTCTTAAAATTATTCTTCGTGGCGCCTCCCAGTGAAAAAACGGATAAGTAAGCCCATCATGTATCCTCCAAATTGTTGAAAAATCCCAATTTGAATCTATAAAGGTTTTCCTGCTCATCATTTGCGTGGTGTTCTTCCCTATACCGCCGTCGCTCTGGGTTTGACCCGAAGTTTCATTATCCCAAAAACAATTCAGAAAAATGCCGATATCATTATCTCCCGCAAGCCCTCCGGTATTAAATTCACCGGACACGCTGGTCGCCGTATAACAGTCCTCAACCATACCGGAGTTGAATCCAATAAGCCCACCAATAAAACTATTACCACCCACCGAACCAATCGTATAACAGTTTTCCATCTTACCCTCGTTTGTACCAACAAGCCCGCCGATATGGGTATTTCCACTTACATTTCCAATTACACGACACCTACTTATCAAACAATCATTACCGGAGATGCCGACAAGTCCGCCCACCCAATTATTTCCACTTACATTGATATCAATCAATGAAACATTTGATATCTTCGCATTATTATCCAATTGGCCGAAAAGTCCTGTATAGCTGTCATCTGGAAAAGATAAATTCAGGTTGGAAATCAGGAAACCATTTCCATCGTATTCACCCCCGGAGAAAACGGGTATATGAATGCCTGGTTCTTGGGATAGATCAATATTTGATAGCTGTCTGAAATTATAATCCAGTAATGCAAAGGGAAGTATGCATTTCAGATCGGATACGGACGAAACATTATAGCTGACAGTCCCCGGGATCTTATTCAGGTAATCATCTATATATATTACCATATCCTGGGATATCCAATCATTAAATTGCGGGTTTAAAATACCATATGGCGTGGGGTGTTTCTTTCCGTTTATAGTTGATTGATCGATGCAATAGAATGAATTTTTCACTTGTGTGAATGAATATGTATATCCAACAAGCCCACCAACAAAATCACCTTTTCCACTCACGTTACTCTTTGCATAGCAGTTTTTTACCGTTCCGGATGTTTGGAATCCGATAAGCCCGCCAATGAAACTTTGGTTACCTGTAACGGTTCCAAATGATTTGCATTTCTTAACATCCCCCCAACTGTTTCCCACAAAACCCCCGACCCTTTTATTTCCATGTACATCGCCAGTCGCAGAACAATTATCAACAATGTTGTCGCAATCACCCACAAGTCCTCCCACAGACAATTTCCCGTATATATTGTTAGAAGCCGAGCTGTTCTCTATCAGACCGTGATAATTCCTTCCTACTAGGCCCCCGACGTTCTCATATGCTTCCACCGATCCTGCAGCCGAGCAATTTGTGATTATACCTAGATTCTTTCCAACCAATCCCCCGACGTTATAATCTCCCTTCACATTACCAGTTATGCTAGAGCCATTTATCCGGCCAAGATTGTTTCCAACAAGCCCGCCGAGGTTGTTTTTTCCAGTGATATTTGCGTCCACAAGATTAATGTTACTTAATAATCCGTTGCTTTCCATGTAGCCGAAAAGGCCAAGGTTAATGTCGGTGCGGTTGATGAATATACCCGTAATATTATATCCTTGGCCATCGAGACTGCCATTGAAGCGGCCATAGAATTTGCCGATTGGATCAAATCCAATACCATCGTTCCAATATCGTGTTGAATTGGCATTTATATCGCATACGAGTATATAATGTGCATGTCTGTCACGGCTTATATTCTGGAGAAGTGACACATTGGAGATTCGGTAGGGATTGCTTTCCGAGCCGTTTCCTCTTCTAAAAAGTGTATCAACAATCACATTATTTCCGTCAGTGTGTGTCGAGTAATTTTTCATTATTATTTTCTTTTTGATAATATTCGAAGTTGGAAAGATAATTATTGAATTCCCGACAAGCAGAAGGCACACTACCATTATCGCCGTGGTCTTAGGATACATGATCGCTCTCCAGCATCAGTGGTCAAGTATAATTATCTAACTTCTTTCTATAAATCACATCTCCCTTTATTTTAATAAATCTATTGATGTAAATTGAAAAGCTTATGACTGGGAATAAATTACATGAATTTGCAGACCTCTCAGGCGGTAATTCCAGATTTTCGGAGTAACGCAGTTTTCCATTTAGATTCTCATTCGTTGGATTCACACCATGGAACTACGGATTGTTATTGTGTATCATTCCTTATATATGATTAAATCCATGTTCACTATAAGAGGGGGATTTACTGTTGAGGAAATGGTGAATCCAAATGAGTCAAACTGAAACGACTATCGATGTCAGGGAAGTAATAGACATCAAAGAACTTGTCATGGCCCAATTGCTGACCGATGATTACTGTTTGAAGATCATTTCGGGAACAGCCAAGAAGGGCATGAGCGTAAAGGAGATGGCCTTTACCTATTTTATCCCCTTTGCCACCTGCTACAAGAAAGTGGCCCAGCTTGAAGCCATCGGGCTGTTGCGGGAAGACGGTAAAGCACTCAAAGGGAATGGAAAAAAATATTCTGTTTACCGCTCATGCTTGAAAAACCTAGAGGTCAATTACAAGAACAAACATATCGTGCTGGAAATAGAGCTGGAAGGTAAAGCGCCGAAAAAGTTATCGCTGGACCTTGTCGGGGGTTCGCTCCTTACAACCACATGATCCCGTTTATCTTTGATGTCTATTATTCATTTTTTTTTTTTAATAAGACAATCTGAAAGATCGATCGTAATTAGTATTTCTTTTCGCTTCAACAGATAATATTAAAGTATTTTAAAACCTTATCAACCCAATGAAATCGTTCCGGGGGAGCTGATGGCCAAGAGACGAATGGACCGGGAAACCTGGGAAAAGGAAAATTCTGATAGCGGGGATTTTATTCCAAAGGACCGACCCAAGAAACGGAGCGTCGGTGGCAAGATTCTTTTCCTAATAGGCAGTTTTATAAAACACCTGGCCATAATCGTTTTTATGATATCCGTGGTGCTGGTGTTATTGTGGGGTTATACGGGAAGCTGGCCGCCGTTCGTGGTAGTGCAGTCGGGCAGCATGATGCATCATGAAACCGACAGCCAATACGGTGCAGTTGACACCGGTGATATTATCCTTTATAGAAACGTCGATCAAAGCGTGATACAATCAGAGACCACCAGTTGGGTGGACCAAGAAGAAAAACATTACGGCACGTGGGGTGACGTTCTTATATTCGAGAAAAACGGTGAGGACAGCACACCGATGATCCACAGGGCTGTGGTATGGCTGGAAGTGAACCTGGCTGATTATGATGGAAACACAAAAAGAGGCGCAACATACGACATACCTTCCATGGGTCTCTATGGACAATCCGGGATAGTGATCATACCAGGGTACCCGGCCTTTGCCACAAACAGCTCGGATACCACAGATTTGAAAATAGACCTCGACCATATATTGAATAAATATCATGAGCAAGGCCAAAAACCCAGAAGCGGTTATATTACTAAAGGCGATAATAATCCCCGAATAGACCAGCCCGATATATGCATGCCGGTGGTTGACGAGTGGGTTATGGGGAAGGGCGGGGGCGAGATTCCATGGCTGGGTCTCATCAGCCTGATATACAAGGATAATCCCGACCCCATCCCCCGCAATTCGATCATATGGTCCGTCTTCACATTAATTATTCTCTTTGGTATCTCTATAAATCTTGAGATAGTAATAAAGATGATTAGAAGACGCCGGAAGGTAAAGAAGGAGAAATCCAAGAAGAAGGAAGAAAAGCGATTTAAAAAGATATACTCAAAACTCGACGCAGGCCCCAAAAATAAAAGAAATTGGAATGAAACAGTTGTAGTTGAGGACGATTATGATGATGGTTGGGATCAAGGGGGCGGTCCATCGGAAGATGAATGGGACTGGGATGACGATGACGATTATGACGATTATTATGACGATTAAGCTGAAGTGTATGTCGAATTTACTGAGCTAATTACTTTCATAATAATAATGAATAAATGGCTTTAGATTCATTAAACCTTGCTTTTTTTATCATATAGGAAATACAGACCATCCAGTCGATTTGTACTTTATTTAGGCAATCAAGTATTTGCGATAACGCAGGAGTGGAACTCTGCTAAGTCGCCAATTTCCTTTGGAATTTGGCTCCCCGAGGGAGCCCATCCCGAAGGGATATATTTGGGGGGGATGCCCACTTCGTTCCGCTAAATCAGAGATTTAGCTGCACCCTCGGTTTTGCGAACAAAACCTACGGGTGGCCCCGCTTTCCCGCAGGAATCCCATCTGGGATTCCGAGGGTGCTCACCTTGTTACGATGCATCAGAGATACATCTGCTTCCTCGGGAGTAAACTCCCTACGGATGCAGGCGTATCTTCGATGCGCCGTGTCATCGTAGAAAAGTGGTTTTTCATTGCTCTTTTTTGACACCTATCAGTAACATTATTATATGTATAAAATCCTTGTACACTAGATAACTATGAGCTTACCACCGGCCCCATCCGATTCCTATACTCGTTTTCTGACACCTCCTGCCACAAAGGCCGCACCACACTACGTAATGAATATCCTGCCAATTTTCAAGATCACCCATATACTCGGCAGCGGAGGTTCGGCCGACGTTTACGCAGCCGAAGATGATGACGGAAGCGAGATCGCAATAAAGATACCTCATCAGAAGTTCGATAATACCATCGACACATCAATTTATAAGAGATTCGAGAAAGAAGCGGAGATGTGGAATAATCTCGACCATCAGAACATAGTAAATTTTTTCTCGGCCCATGACCAACCTGTACCCCATATATCCATGGAATTGGTCAAGGGCGGGTCACTCCGATCATTGATGAAGAACCACCGGCTTACAGTAAGCGAAGCAATCCATATCATGCAGCAGGTATTGGAAGGCCTTTCTTATGCACATCGAATGGCCATAGTGCACCGGGACCTGAAACCCGAGAACATCCTTTTCACGGAAGAGGGCCTTGCAAAGATCACCGATTGGGGTATAGGAAAGTTCATGTCATCGGCTACCAGCTCGAAAACGGTTGGACATCTCGGGACCATGGCCTACAGCGCCCCGGAGCAGTTCGACAAGAAACAGTTCGGGACCATCGATTGGCAGACCGATATTTTTCAGGCGGGGATCATGTTTTATGAGATGTTGACCGGGGAAAATCCTTTTGCCGACCTGGACAACGCCAGCGTAATGGGCAAGGTCCTGATACTCGATCCCAAACCGCCGAGCAGTTATAACAGTGAAATTCCATTTGCTCTGGACAATATTGTGCTTGGAGCCCTGGGGAAAAAGAAAAGCTCGAGATGGAGGAGTGCTGATGTCATGCTCTTCCAGTTGAGGCACATGATCAGCGGGGGAAAGGTGAGCCGTCAGGGTGGGATGAAAGTCCCTCCCGAGCGATCGGAAAAACTTTCTCCAAAGGAGCGGGCACGTGTCATGGCTGAAAAACTTGATCAAATGCTAGAGGAATTGAAGAAAATGGATGTGGATGTATCGGGTTTTCTGGAAAATCATTCCAAGGTGAAACGATCCATTAAGATGGGATGGTACGAGGACGCTGTCACTTTGGGCATTGGATTACTCAAGGAATTTGAATCAAGTTACGCGGAAAAGATGAGGGAAAGGTCGCGAAAGAGAGAAATGCTCCGGCGGAACGTGAAGATACTTTTCGGGACAGCTTTTAGGTTTAAGATAGACTGCGAGCATTTATTCGAAAAGAACCTGAAAGCCCGGGAGGCTCAGGAGAACGGCGATCTTCAGAGAGAGGAGAAACTCAACCGGGAATTGTTACAAGAGTTAACCGAAGGGATCAATGAACATCGTGAGAGGCTGAAGGAGAAGAACAAGGTCGAGAGATTGGGTGAAGAGATCTCTCAATTATATCAGAGAGCTCTTATATACGGCATCGGTCTCTCAGAAGCACCCCGCTTGATCACCAATGCATCGGCCTTCCTGAACGAAGGCCGGTTTCAGGAGGCGAAAAAAGCTTTCGCCAAGGCAAATTCCGAACTGGAGACAGCTATCCGGAAATATGAGAGGCTTGAGGGCAGCAGGAGAAGGAAAGAATATCAGGACATATGGAACGCATCCGAGAAGACCATCCGTTTGAAGTCCACGGTTTATGTGAAAAAACTATTTGTCCAGCACAAAGAGATTAGAAAGAACAATATAGTGCAGCGGAGGAATTTTATGGGAACCCCATTTGTCAAGATCCCTGGAAAGAACTTTTACATGGCCCGCCACACCGTGACACAGAGGGAGTGGAGCATCGTCATGGGGACGGCCCCATGGGAGGGGAGGCGTTATGGGACCGAAGGGGATGAATTTCCTGCCACCTATGTCTCGTGGTATCACTGCAGGGATTTCATAAAGAGGCTGAACGAGATGGAAGGTGTCGTCCTGTATCGGCTTCCCACCGAAGAGGAATGGGAGTTTGCTTGCAGTGCCGATAGTGATACATATTATTATTTCGGGGATGATGAAAAGCATCTGAGATATTACGCATGGTACAGGGATAATGCATGGGCTGCGGGTAAAAAGTTCGCCCACCGAGTATGCCAGAAGAAACCGAATGCATGGGGTCTCTATGACATGCACGGCAATGTATGGGAATGGTGCGAGGACGAATACGACGCAGGTGGAGAGGCCCGTGTGATAACTGGCGGGAGCTGGGATGATCTTGCCGAATACTGCCGTACCGGTGAGCACCACGGCAATGTCCCCGATGACGCAACCGACGACGTGGGTTTCCGACTGGTTCGGGACATGTCCGGTGGGAAATGAACCGCAAACCGAGATCTTATTTTCATCCGATTCATAGGCTGGTCTCTAATCCTCATGCATTATGTTGCCGAACAATTCTTCGTCGGTGGGCTGCGTGCTGGGTATCGGATACGATATCCAGGTGTAATTCAATAGATGTTCCCAGGTTACATTCGATGTTGTGCTGTTCCCCCCCCACGAGCCGCATCCCAAGGTCATTGACATGGGCATACCGTTTGTCCACGCCCCGCTGTTTGCCAGGCACTGCGGCTGCCTTATCATTATCCGTGATACCTTCACGCTGAGCCCGAGCTCCCTGATGCGGGATTCTATTTTCGTATGTATACTGCAGGAATGGCCCGGTCCCGAAAAGGTTGTTATCCTGTTTACGAGGTCTATGGCGTCTGGGAATTCCCTCCATTTGTAGAGGGTGGTGGTTACGGATAACTTTTCCCCGGAAAAGGGATAACCCACACCGACTCCCGTCTCCTCGATCATGATGAAGGTTTTTCCCTCCGGAAGGTCGATCCCCGCAAGTCCGGCAATCTTTTCCGGAGCTTGTGCAACGATGTCGCGGTTCAGTATTCCTCCGTCAACCCACATGGTATCCTGCAGCTTCTTCTTTTCTTCCGGGGATACCAGATATCCGCCTACGGCCTTAAGTTCATCCACCATATCATCGTAAACCTCTTCCTGAATTAGAATCGAGTTTTCAGTCGAGCAGCTCGTGGCATAATCGAATGTCTTGGATCGCATTATCTTGTCCGCGGCGTCCGCGAGGTCTGCCGTCTCGTCCACGATACACACTGAATTACCGGCACCAACTCCCTGGCTGGGGGTTCCGCTGCTGTATGCTGCCCTCACCATTCCGCTGCCGCCTGTGGCAAGGATCATATCGCACTGCTTCATAAGCTCCTTGCTTGCTTGGACCGTGAGTTCATCGACGTTTATCACCAGATCTTCCGGCCAACCGTTCTTCTTCAATGTGGCCCTGATCCTGTTCGTAGCCATCTGATTGCAGGCAATTGTCCTGGGATGGGGTGCCATTATAATGGCATTTCTGGTCTTGATGGCTGTAATGGCTTTCACGAAGGGAGTCGCTTCGGCATTTGTAACCGGGATCAACGCACCGATGACACCCATTGGTTTAGCGATCTTAATGATACCTTTTTCTATGTCATGTTCGACGATCCCTACGGATTTTTTACCTAACATATCCCGAAGGGTTCCCTTTATTTTTGTCATTATTTTACCGTATTTATGCGGTGCGTAGCCCATGCGGCTGTCCTCGACGCAGAACTCCGCCAGCTCGGTGGCGAATTTGGGTTCGACACCCGACCAGGCAACCCTTGTTGCCAGATCGTCCACCTGTTCCTGTGTAGCGAATTCAATTTTTTTCTGTGCGGCTTTTGCCCGCTCTATTAGTCCTCTGATATAATCTGCAGCTTCCTGTTGGTCTGCCATTAATTACCCTCCTTTATCTGGATTATTTATTTCTTGAATTTTATATCCTTGGACCAGTTCTCGTGTAAAGCCGTCCCATTCTGGTTCAACTTTACCAAGAAGTCAGTCCAAATGTTCCTGACTTTACGTGTAAAGCCGTCCCTTTTTGGTACGTCTTTACCAATAAGTCTGTCCAAATGTGCCTGACTTTACGTGTAAAGCCGTCCCATTCTGGCACGTCTTTACCAAGAAGTCAGTCCAAATGTTCCTGACTTTACTCATGAACTGCCCCTCGATCCTTTTCAACATGCTTGTCAAACTGCCGGATCCCATGGGAAATCCGTACAGGAATATGAACATTACTATCTCGAGACCGGGGGTACTATTTCCTTCTTGCCCGGCACGTGTTCATAGCATATCATGGGGGGATCGGACACCGGACAGATGAAGGAGCAAATCATGCAGCTCACGCATTTTTCATCGTCAGGGATTGGTCTCCGTTTTCCCCCGTCCCAACCCAGGCACTGACCGCCGGCATCCCGGCAGACGATATAGCACTGGCCGCACCCGATACACCGATCGAGGTCGTAACGGGCGACCCCCTGGTGATCCAGGTCGAAGGCATCCGTTGGGTGTATGTTGGGAAGTGCTTTTCCGACGAGTTCGGAAACGCTGTCGATGCCTTTCGAATCCATGAAATCGGAAAGCCCCTCTATCATGTCCTCCACTATCCCGTACCCGTAATGTATGACGCCAGTGGTCATCTGGACCGTGGACGAACCGCAGAGTATATATTCAAGGGCATCCACCCACGTTTCGACACCGCCGAGGCCCGAAAGGGGCAGGCTAAGCTCTCTGCACTGGGCGAGCTGGGCTATGCAGCGAAGGCCGATGGGCTTCACCGCCGGTCCGGAGTATCCACTCATGGCGCTCTTTCCGGCCACGTTGGGATGTGGTATGAATGTATCGGGATCGATCCCCACCAGGGCACTCACAGTATTGATCGCCGAGATTCCATCCGCACCTCCCCTCTTTGCATAGAGAGCAGGCTCTGTGATATCGGTGATGTTGGGGGTCATCTTTGCTATGATGGGCAGTGAAGTGTTCTCCCGCACTATTCGGGTGAAGTTCTCAAGAAGTTCGAAGGCCTGCCCCACCTTCATTCCCGAGCCCTCAACTGTCATGTGGGGACAGGAAAAGTTAAGCTCCAGCATGTCGGCGCCGGTCTCCTCCACCCCCCTTGCCAGCAGGCCCCACTCCTCCTCGGAGAAACCCATTATACTTACTATGACCGGATGATCTGGATAATGCCTCTTCAAGTAGCTTATGTCGGCCAGGTTGTCCTCGAAGCTTCGGTCAGATATCTGTTCCACGTTCTGGAGACCTACAAGCTTTCGAGATTCGTAATCGTATCCTGCCATTCGCGGTGATGGGTGAATTATCTTTGTCCTACCCGCATGTACGGTCTTGAAGACGGCCCCCCCAAAACCCTGATCGAAAGCTCTTGCCACCATTTCCGCTGTGTTAGATACCGGCGAGGACGATAGAAGGAAGGGATTGGGAAACTGAACCCCACACATCTCGATACTCAAATCCTTTCCTGTCATTCAAACGCACCTCCTGCGGATTTATTTTCCTCAAGCATCTTCATTATACATTCGGCGGCTGTCTTGCCGTCCTGCACCGCCTGAACGATAAGAGCCGGTCCCCTTGCGGCATCCCCTCCGACGAATATCCTTTTATGGGTCGTTGAAACTCCATCATCGCCGGTCTTTACTAGGCCGTTTGGCAGATTTTCGACCAACTCGGAAAGCCCCTTGTTGCCCTCCTCGGACCTCATACCGATAGCCTTGACAAAAAAATCCACATTCAGACGGTATTCGGTCCCGGGAACGGTCACGAGATTCGCCGCAGAATGATCATCAGGGTTCTTCCAGTCTGTCTCGCAGCCCTTAAGACCGGTTAGCCTGCCGTCCTCGCCTATCAGCTCCGTGACAATACTCTGAGTGCGCAACGTAATGTTGTGGGAAAGGGCCAAATCGAGATCCTCCTCGTCTGCAGGCATCTCCCGGAGGCTGCGGCGGTAAATGACATAAACCTTGTTAGCGCCCAGGGTTGCACAAGTAGTGGCCGCGTCCATGGCAACGGAACCGCCTCCCACCACCGCAACGTTCTTGCCACGTATCTTTGATCCCAGTTCGACGTTCCTTCCCGATCTCATGCCCTCAAGGAACTTCTGCGAATCGGTAACGTTCACAAGATCGCTTCCCGGGATGTCCAATCGCGCAGGATTCCAAGTGCCTATTCCCATGAAGACGGCTTCGAATCCTTCCGAGAGGAGCCTGTCGGCCTCCCCCCTCTCGATCCTGCTTCTGGTTTTCAATTCCACTCCCAGGGTAAGAACGTCCTCAAGTTCACGTTCCACGAATTCCGTGTTCATGCGAAATTCCGGCACGCCGTACCTTAGGACACCTCCCGCCTTCTCCCTCCCCTCGAATATAGTAATGCCGTACCCGTTCTTGGCCAGCTCGGCAGCACAGGCGAGGCCAGCAGGGCCGGAGCCGATGACTGCAATTTGTCCCTTCCCAGATCCCTTTTTCTTAATAGCATCAAATCCGGTCTCCCAGCCATATTCCACCAGGAACCTCTGGATCTTGCCGATTTCAATGGGACGGTCTATACCGGTGGCGCTGCACCCTTTCATACATAGTCTTTCCGTAGGACAGAGTGCGCCGCATATCCCTCCGAGTATGTTGTTGTTCTTTATGGTCCTTACTGCTCCCTTTATGTTCTTGAGCTTCAGTTTTCTAATGAATGTGCCCGGGTCCGTACCCGCAGGGCAGTCCCGGCTGCAGGGCGGCTCGTGGCAGTTCAGGCACCGGGACGCTTCGGAGATCGCTTGAAGAACACCATATGCCTTCTTATTACGTTCCAACCCGTTCATATCTAACCCTCCATCACCCTGAAAGCGTCATCCATAATCTCAAGGGATCTGTCTATCTGATCCATGGTCAATACCAATGGCGGCTGTATTCGGATAACATTTGCCAAAAGTCCCCCTAGTCCCAGAAGTAATCCGTTGTCCTTGCAAATTTCCATGAACTTCTTTGCTTCGGCCGTCCCGGGCGTCTTTTTCTCACGATCGCTAACCAGCTCAAACCCGATCATGAGTCCTTTTCCCCTGATATCACCGATCAATGCATGTTCCTCCATCATTTCATTGAGGCGCCGCTTGTAATAATTGCCCTTGGCCAGGGCTCCTTCCTGAAGGTTTTCCTTCTCTATTATCTCAAGATTGGAGAGCCCTGCTACCATGGCCAGCGGATTTCCGCCGAAGGTGGAGAACAGGTCTTTGGGCATGAGACAGTCGGATATTTCTTCGGAGGTAATAAGTGCCCCCATTGCAAAACCCGAACCAATGCCTTTTGCCATAGTCATCATGTCCGGTTTAACCCCCCAGTTCTCGATCCCCCAGAAATGCTTTCCGGTTCTTCCGAAACCGGTCTGTACCTCATCGCTAATAAAGAGCCCGTCGTATTTATGGACGATCTCAGCCAGTATTGGAAAGAAATCCGGTACCGGCTCCGTAATACCCCCCACGCCCTGAAGTGGCTCGGCCAGCAGGGCCGCGACCCTCTTTGGCGTCTGACACCTTATTACCTTATCGGCGAACCACGCACATTCCATATCACACGTTTCGGGGTCCTTTCCGAAGTCACACCTGTAACAGTAACAGTTCGGCGTTCCTATGGTACCGGTGGCGTAGGTCATGTTTTGCCGCCAGGTGCCCTGGTTGGTAAGGCTCATGGCCATAAGCGTCCTCCCGTGAAAAGCTTCCAGCAGGGAGACCACAAAATTGCAGTTGGTGTATTTTTTAGCAAGATGCAGTGCCGCTTCGTTCGCTTCGCTGCCCGAATTAACGAAAAAACATTTCTCTAAGCCTTCGGGGGAAATGGAAGCCAGTTTCTTGGCATATAGAGCCATGGGTATGGTAGGATAAAGCGTAGTGGTGTGCATCAAAAGGTCGAGTTGTTTTTTCAGGGCTTTGGTCATCGTGGGATGGCAGTGCCCCGAGTGAACGGTGCAGACACCTGCGAAAAGATCGATGTATGATTTACCTTCGCAGTCGAAGAGGATCGCTCCCTCACCCTTGACGAATAATTTTGGTTCAGCATAGTAATGACCCACTGCGGGAACAAGGTGTTTTTTCTCTATTTCCAGTATGTCTTCTGTGGAGAATTTGCTTAAATTGAAAAGGTCTTCAAATTCACTCATGATTATTTCACCTCACATATGTGGTAATTTATTTGCCCCTGGGAACCGTTGAAGATCAGAGTTCTAAGAGGTCGTCGTACATTTCCGGCCGTCTGTCCCTGAAGAACTGCCATATGTTTCGCACCTCGTCGATCATGTCGAAATCCAGAGCGGCTGCAATGATCTCATCCTTGTCTCTGCTTCCTTCAGCAACAATCTGGCCTCGGGGGTCGCAGAAATAACTGGTACCGTAGAATTCACCGATGTTCCATGGTGCTTCAAATCCCACTCTGTTTATGGCACCGACGAAATACCCGTTGGCCACAGCATGGGCAGGCTGTTCCAGTTTCCAAAGATACTCGGAAAGTCCGGCAACTGTAGCAGAGGGGTTGAAAATAATCTCCGCTCCGTTCAATGCCAGTGCCCTTGCTCCTTCAGGGAAATGACGGTCGTAGCAGATGTATACCCCTACGTCAGCATATTCGGTCTCGAACACTGGATACCCAAAATTCCCAGGTCGGAAATAATACTTTTCGAAAAATCCAGGCAGTACATGTGGTATGTGTGTCTTTCGATATTTTCCAAGGTAGGTTCCGTCGGCATCGATAACCGCGGCGGTATTATAATAGAAACCTGACATTTCCTTTTCATAAATAGGAACTATGAGGACCATGTGGTGCTTCTCTGCTAGATCCATCATGGCTTCCGTGGTGGGACCGTCGGGTATCGGTTCTGCCATGTCATACCATTTTGGTCTCTGTTCGGCGGCGAAATAGGGCCCGTTGAACAGTTCCTGGAGACATAGTATCTTCACGCCCTTGGATGCGGCTTCTCCTATCAATTTCACATGCTTTTCCATCATGTAGCTCTTTATCTCGTCTACGGGAAGGTCGGTAGAAATATCGGCCTTGGCCTGTATCAATCCACATTTTACTATTCTTGACATGTTATTCACCATTTTATATATATTCGGCAATGTCGATATTGATGGAAATATGCCAATCTTATTTAAATTATTAATATATCATATACTTACTTGGACAAATTTCATACGGTATTGTTGAATCCAATGTTAAAGGCAGGGAGCTTCTGATGGATTACGCGGAAAAAATCCGAAAAGCCATTGAATGGATCGTCGGATCGAACCGTCTTGTGATATTCACCGGCGCAGGGGTAAGTACGGAGTCTGGCCTCCCGGATTACCGCGGTCCCCATGGGGTATGGACCAGAAGGGACAAGGGATTGGCTCCGCCGAAGTCCAAAAACATGGATGAGGTCCATCCCAATCGGACCCATTATTCCCTGGTCGAGCTTTTGGGATTGGGGAAACTCAATTTTCTCATATCCCAGAACGTGGACAACCTGCATCTTGCTTCCGGAATACCCCCGGATATGATCGCCGAGCTGCATGGAAATCACGCGTTGATGAAGTGCATGGATTGCGACCATCGCCTATCTTTCAGCAAAGCAGGATGGGATAAAGGTACCTGGGGACAGGGGTATCGTACGCAAAAATCACGCTTGGGACAACCCCAATGTCCGAGGTGCAGCGGCCGGCTAATATCCAGTGTGGTGAATTTTGGAGACCCCATGCCTGAAAAAGAGATTTCCATATCAATGGAAAGGTCGAGAACCTGCGACGTCTTTATTGTCATTGGCTCTTCTCTAGTTGTTAGTCCGGCAGCTAATATGCCTGCACTGGCTCTCGAGAACGGCGCGAAATTGATCATTATTAATCAGGGTGAGACTCCTTACGACCACTTGGCCGAATTAAGGTTCTGGGAGAACGCCGGCTCTGTGATGGAAGATATAGTCAATGGATTGAAGAGAATTGTTCAGCAAAAGAGCAAATCCTATAATGTCAATAGAGCGAACAAGTAAAGAAAATAAAGAGGGCCGATGACCCCCAAGGCAAACATCGGCCCGATAGAAAAATAATAATATCAAGCATACAGAGGAAGAGGGCCTGGTGCCCTCAGGGTCGGTGTGAGCCGACCTTATTTGTGCGAATAATATTGGTGAAACACTATTTGACGAGGCAGATGTTCCGCTAGAGCCACATCAGTCTTGAAATCTATTAGGCTAAATGAAAAGGCAGTTCCCCATCAAATCCTTTTCGAGGTTCGCCTGTTTGACAATATCCAAGAGAAAAGCACTTTGGCGTACCCAGATATGAATATATCGTACATAGCAGAATGAAATGAGTGGATGGCTGTTCAACGACAGACTAGTGAATTCCTTTTGACACTGTGGCGAGTTTATTTGAATACCACGTTTTACGAAATCAATAGTTATAGTCCTAAGAATTTAAGTAACATAATCCAATATAAAGAAATTGAGGGGTATATTATGTCACTCGTTACAATAGTATTTATTATTTTGTTGCTTATATTAAATGCTTGTCTAATAGGATTAATAATCTATTTTTGGAAAAATTTATCAGTCATAAAAGCAGAAAATAAAACACTTAAGGATAACCAATGGGAAATAAAGCAAGAATTTGAAAAAAATAAACTGATCGAAATTGAAAGAATAAAACAAACATGGGATGCTCAAAAACAAAATGAAATTGCGAACATAGTTGCACAGACAAGACAAGATACAAGCAATCGTTCAAGAGCAGCATTAAAAGGTAGAATTGGAGAACAAATGGCTCCACTAATGACAGAATTTTATTCGAAATACGAGTTATCTGATGCAAGGTTTATTGGAGAACCAATAGATTATATAATCTTTAAGAATTTATCTAAATACAAGTCCGAGAGAGAAAACAAAATTCCCCCGGACCAACGTTCACAAATTGAGATTATAATTGCTGACGTAAAGACTGGTAAAGCATATCTTAGTCAAGAACAAAGAAGAATTCGAGATGCTATATTATGTAAAAGAGTAAATTGGGATATAATTCGTTTAACAATACCAGACGATTAAAATGTGAGTACAGTTAACTAACAATTATTTGCCCATTGACTTCACGTAACTCTCTTGGCTTCTGAAGTTTCCGAGGGGCCGTTGCATCTCGGATTCAACGGAGTAAAAAGGGCACACTTGCCGATACTGAAAACTTCCTTTCTGGAACGTTTTTGTATTTTCTCACAGCTATGCTCGAAAATAACACAGGGGCAATGCCCCGGAGCGGAGTTAGCGCCACCCCTCCTCTATCTTTTCGATATTATTTTTGGGTCAGGCCTGCGTTGGCCTTAGGGGCCGCAGGCCCTTTTTGGATAAGAAGAAAGAGATTATAAAAACAAAAGCGGTGAAAGTAATCCACCAATATATTTATCCATAAGATGTATTATAGTTGTCAATATTTCCGTTAGCTTTATTATAGAAAAAAGACGATGTTATTCAAAGTACAAATTTCAAGTTTTATACCTCTAGAACGGTGATCACATGTTCGGTTCTCTGAAAAGGTCTCTTAATGTCTTTATACTTGTCCTTATGATAACCAGCAGTTCTTATCATTTTTCCTTCCCGACCGATGATGGAGATACTTTTTATAACGGTAAAATACGCAGGGTCGACTTAGATATCGATACCTCCCAGGAATCAACTAGGGCTGAATTGTCTCAGATACTACTAACCGAAACTTTCGAATCCAATTCTTTTGCAACAAATGGATGGGCCAAGGAGGACGGCAGCGGCGGGGTCGAGATAGTCACCACCAACCCGAAGAATGGTACACGACACCTGCATTTCAAAGGAAACAGCTATAATACACACGGCTATATTTCAAAGGTTTTGAACCTGTCCGCTTATTCCCAAGCAGTCCTGGAATTCGAAGCCTACGGGGGGCCTAGCAGCGGTGGAGGTATAGACGGACCGGGAGGAAGCGAGGACATTCTCTGGGTGGATTTTCGTTCGTCGGCAACCAGCCAATGGACCACTTTAAACTACTGGCATGGAGCTAACTGCAGCCTAAACCAGTACCGCTTCGAAAGAGTGACCCTACCTTCTTCGTCGTTTACGAACACCAGTGCAATTCGATTTAGAAACAAGATAAGTGTGAATAGCGAGTATTATCGCATTGACGATATTAAGGTAAAAGCAGCACCGCAGTTGGAAATTAATACTGATAACATCGCAGCTACTCCATCCTCGATATTGAGATACAATGGGACTATTAATATAAGCGGATCGTTCACGGATGACGTTGGTTTCGGGATATTGGATTATAAAATATCAATCGGAATAAGGGATCCGGAGGGAAAAGAGACTCTATTGATAGATAACAAAACAAGCGGGAACGATTCTCTGAATATTCAACAACAGTCGCCAGGTGAATTTAATTTTTTCTACATCTGGTCCCCTTCGGAGAATTTTCTTTTCGGTAAATACGATATCAATATTAAGGTCTACCACAGACTCGGATGGAAATGTCTGCTTAGTTATGACGATAATGATTGTAACTTCACACTTTTATCCGTAGCTCCTTACTTTCGGAATGAGTCTATCTTTTTCGAAAAAGAACCTCTAAACGCTCTGGACCCGGATGGGATTCCAATTACAATAAAATTCCATGATGTTGATCGCCAATCCCCCGATGACTTTTTCATGAATCTGACCCTACGAGGAACGGAGAACAATATTACTATATTCAAAAGTGCAACAAACGTGTCCGGGCTGAATATTTCAATGACGGAAAACGGGACCTACGAAGCAGCCCACGTATGGTATCCGGAAAATCCGGATGATTTGGTCGAGGGGAGATACAGCGTTGACCTTGGTTTGTGGGAGGAAGGCGGACCGTTGGTAGAGATGGAAATCTTTAATATCGAAAGAAACGTCACTCTGGTAAAGAGATATGTTCCAGGGATAATATCACTGGCGTGTCAACCGGACACTATCAATATGAGCGGTTCCGGGAAAACCACGATACAGGGTGAGTTTTTCGATAAGGACACGAGCTCCATGATGGATTTCGAAATATCACTGAAGATAAGGGATGGAGATGATAAGGAGATAATTCTTACAGATGGGGCAAAGAGCGGCGAGAATGGTGTAATCATCGAGAAATCGGGAATATTCAGGTGGCGTATTACTTTTGCATATGATCCCCCGGTGACCCTTCGTCCGGGACCCTATGATCTTTATATGGATGTATTCGACGGTGAATCAACCCTCACTAGTGAAGGGTTTAATAACAATACCGATGAGCTGTTTATTTACAACAACACCAGTCCAATAATCCATGAGATCACACTCAGCAGATCGGTAGTGAACAAATACGGCAATGATTCCGCAAGGCTGAGCATCATCTTTTCAGATCCAGATGGCGAATCCATGGGTAATTTCACCATCAATCTGACCCTAATTGACTCGGAGGGCAATTTATATACACTGGTGAACGGTGAAAAGGAAGGCCCCAATGCAAGCATATCGTATCTGGCCCCCATAGACGGTCACAGTTACGTATTCACGTTTGATATCGACCCAGATACTTCGTTTACGGAGGGCCCGTACGGACTGTCTTTCAATGTCCGGGACAAATGGGGTGGTATTGATGGATTGGCTTACGGTGAGAACGACCTGAACCTTACTTTCTTCTACAATTATATACCGTCCCCTCCATCGAAAATTTGGCCCAACAGCACCACCGATAAGCTTCCATTGATAAGCTGGTGGGGGGCATTGGACCTGGAAACACCCCACGAAGAGCTCGAGTATTCTATAAGGATCGGAACCGCCGGAGTTGACGATAATATCCTGGCCTGGCACGATGTAGGCCAGCGAACGACCTATCAGGTAATGGAAGAACTTGAGGTAGGTTTTTACCATATCCAGGTAAAGAGTTATGACGGTGATTTTTACTCCGAAGTTTCCAGCTCCATCATGACCATTGCCCCTGATGGCAATCACCCTCCAGGGGTGCCTGGTGCCATCAGTCCGCTTTACACCGTCCGTCGAGATCCCACCATCACCTGGGATGCCAGTATTGACCGGGATGTCAACGATCTTATCGAGTACTTCATAAGCATTGGAACGGACTGGCATGCCAGTGATATCATAAAGAGCACACCCACCAGTGTGAACACGATCTACCAGCTACCGTTCATGCTGTCCTACGGCACATATTACGTTCAGGTTATGGCCACCGACGGATACGAATTTTCCCCTGTCAGGGAACAGCGGATGATCATCTTCGATCCGTCAGATAACATAGCTCCGTTCCCGCCCAAATCTATTATGCCGGATGTGACCCGGAACCCATACCCATTGATCCAGTGGGAAGGCGCCGTGGACCTGAACGGCGACGACCTTCTTTTCTGGTTCAGGATAGGCAGCGGCCCCGGCCAGGGGGATATTATACCTTGGAGTAGCACGGGGAAGAGCAATTATTTCCAGATCGAGAAGTCAATGGCCCCCGGGGATTATTATGTCCAGGTAAAATGTTATGACAGCCAGGCATTCTCAAGGATATTCGAAGCAGTTATCCGGGTGAAAACGGAAAGAGAAATCATCGGTCCCACGGAGATCATACCTCGTATCTCATCGGATCCCACGCCTCTCATAAACTGGAGCGGAGCACATTACATGAACAGTCCCGGTACAAATGAAAACTTTTCTTACCTTATCCGTTTAAGCAGCGAGCCTTCTCTCGGTGATCTGCTCCCGTGGAGTCTGGTTTCGAATACTACGAGTTATCAGGTGGAAAAGCCCTTAAGACGCGGCGATACTGTTTATGTGGAGATCAAGGCATTCGATGGGCACCAGTATTCCGAAGTTTCAATATTCGATCTGTGGATCGGTGATTTTTCTCTGACGGTTGGGTTCAACGAAACGAACTATATCTATAAGATAACGGGAGAGGCCAATCAGACCATCCGAGGATTCATCAAGAACAGCGGCCGGGATGACGTTACCGTGGAACTGGGTTTGGGCGGTACTTTTGCGAAATACGTCAAAGTACCAGCAGAGCCGCTTCATATCAAAAGCGGGGAGATGGTGAGCGTTCTTCTGACGGTGAACATACCCGATTCGGCCAATGTGAACCGTGACTCGGTGATCGTTCTAATAGCCACTTCGACGGATGGTGCTGCCGCTCAGTCCGAGCTTTTGGGATTCGCAAGAGAGAAAGCGGAGGATGAAACATGGAGTGAGGCACTGGGGATGAACCTGAACCTAATTCTCGGTTCTATAGTGCTGTTATTGGCTTTTTTCATTCTCCTTATATTGATAGTAAAACGTTCAAAGCGAGGTAAACGTGAACGATTCGAAGTAATGGAGGTGTCTAAAAGCTCCGAGGCCGTGGTAATCGATGATCTCGTACAGACCAGCATCTATTCCACCCAACGCTTAAGCGATCGGCGTACCTTCGAAGCACTGGACAAGACGCTTCTCAAAATGTTCAAGGCTCATGGTGTAAGAACGAAATCCAGAGTGAAAGGCCAAAAGGGCAGGGCATTGGGTGATGGTAGCAAGGGTAAGAAGACTCCAGCACTTCCACCTCCATCTCCCGGTGCGCTAGAGCCGGGAGAAGTTAAGAAAATGCCGCCACCTCCAGGAGAACGTGTAGAGTTCCTTCCGCCGGGGGAGGACGTCCCGGCTGAGGAGCTTCCTCCCGCTCCGGAAATGGAATACATTCCGCCTGAGGGGTCCGGGAAGACACCTGTGGCCATTGGGGATGCCATAGTTGATGCAGAGGAAATTACCGAGAAAATACTTGAGTCCGATGAGATATCGGAACAACCGGAAGCGGATGCCGTTGCGGTTTCGTTAGAAGATGACGAGAACGTCGATGAAATGCCTGAGGGATTTGCGGAAACGCCCGAAGATGTATCAGTTGCAGTTGAGGGAGATGGTGAAGAGCCACTCTACGACTTGTCGGAAGATGCCGGGTCACTCCGGCCTACAGGAGATGATGATGATTCGGAACTGTCCGAAGTATTATCACAGGATATGGATGAGGATTCGGAACTGTCCGAAGTATTATCACAGGATATGGATGAGGATTCGGGAATATCAGATGCAGTGACGGATGAGCCAAACAAGGGTGATCCGGCGGAACCGGATGAGCCACTCGAGTCGGCGGAACCGGATGAGTCTCATCCTGAAGAATCCGTCATTCAACCCGATTCCCCCATTGGAGCCGAGCCGTCAGGGGAGGTGGCTCCCGAACCTAGATCCGAATCACCGGAGCCGGTAGAGCAGCCAAAAGAGCCCGAAACTCCGCCTTCGGAAGCTGATATGTCAGTACCATCCGAAGGGGATCGCCCAACCACGGATGATCCGACGCCCCCGAAGTCCCTGGAGGAGGCTCCCGAGGCGGAAAAGGAAGATAGCGCAACTGATGTCGGTGACGATTCCAGCGCCCTTGATGATATAATGGATATACTGGGTATCGATGAGGATGAGTAATTGGTATTATTGTATCCATGTAGAACCTGATTTATAATGATTGGACGGCTCATTATCCGATTCTGATTCCTCAATCTATAGAATCGGCGTTAATTATATAATGATAATAGACAATGGCTTTTCATCGATTCCCATCTTCCGGATTCGATCAGGTGAGAGTGGATGTTGATAAAACTGCTGAAGAGGATTATGTTATCCCGTATCTTAATTTTTTTACTTTCGTGTTCGGTGATTTTTCCCTCGATATTTTCAGCAATTATTTATTCTAATCATCATTATAATGGGAAAGTGGTTTCAAATGGAGAAAACACCCGGAAAGTTCATTTTTCGAGAGATCGAGCTTCCATTATTATCTTTGAAGATGATGTGGAACCGGGCGGGGATGCCGCGAACGGACTTTGGGCGATAACCGAGCTGGTGGATGAGGGTACTTGTGAGCCATGGGCCATAAGCTCAAGCAGGTCCCACAGTGCGACCCATTCATGGTGGATCGATGACAGTGATAAAAGGACCGCAGAGGTGATGGATACTCCATTGATCAACATTCCCCGACAAGTTACTGACCCGGAACTGAGATTCTGGCACTATATTGATACCGAGAGCAGCTATGACGGCGGTTGGCTGCAGTACCGAAAGGACAACGGTGCATGGACCGACGTGCCAAAGGGAATAATCTCGAAAAACGCCTATAACGATCGTATAGGCTTTCAGGGTTCAGGGATACCTTCGCAGGTCGAAAAACAGGCGTGGTCCGGCAAACCCTATGCCGCTTTCTCGGAAGTTGTGGTGGATCTCACTAGTCTGAACCTTTCTGGACATATGCTGAATATCAGATGGAGATTCGAATCTGACGGTGCTGTTGGAGGTGGGGGATGGTGGGTTGATGACGTAAAGATTACCGTGGAACCCAAACTTGTATTTGATAACGGCTCCATAAGCTCTTCAGCGTCATCCCTGTATCGATATAACGGAACCACGAATATCACTGGCTTTTTTTCGGACCTAGCGGGATACGAGATCAATGATTATGAACTTACCCTGGCCATCCGCGACCCGGAGATGAATGTTACGAATATATTAGACAACCAAACCCATGGTAATCATTCATTGAATGTGTTTAAACTATCACCGGGGAATTTCTCCTTTTCCCTGAAACTGATACCCTCCTTGGACTTGCCATTCGGACCCTATGATATTTCGGTCTCAATAAGTAATGTAAATGGTTGGAATGACAGCGTCTCATTCGATGAAAATGATGCTACCTTTACGCTTCTCTCAACCCCCCCCTTTTTCAGAAATGAAACCGTCTATATCTTGGGTAACACTATAAATGTTCTTGATCACCGCGGTATTGCCATCAAGATAGTTTTCCATGATCCGGATGCCCAGGATCCCAACGATTTCTCGTTGGACCTATATCTGTCCGGATTCAATGTAAGGATTACCCTATTCGAAAATTCAACCAATAGCTCCGGTCTGGATATATCTAGGGGACCTGATAATGTATATAATGTATCATACATATGGCACCCTGAAGAGCCGGAAACGATGCTCGAGGGCAGGTATGAAATTGAATTAATCTTAAGGGAAGGTGACGATTATGAAATCGATCTGGGAATGTTCGATATTGCCCGTAATGTCACAATTGCAAAGGGATATGTCCCGGATATAATTTCACTCTCGTGTCTGCCCGAGACATTGAATGTAAGCGGTTCCGCAAGCACGGTATTTTTTGGAAGCTTCATTGACCCCGATACCCTCGATCCGGGTGATTTCCTGGTAACTATCAATGTACGAGATAGATATGGGGCGGTTGTTGAGATCGTCGATAACGGGAGTAATGGTGAGAAAGGAATCACAATAGTGAAAGAGGAAGCTGCGCTTTGGACTGTAAGCTGTCCATATGATCCCCCCGACGACGTATCACTGGGTTACTACGACCTCGCCATAGGTTTGCTAGACGGTGATTTCTCATACGTATCCACCGGGTTCCATAACAATTCTGACGAATTACAGCTCTACCGCAACGCCAATCCCGTAATCGAAGAGGTGGAATGCAGCGCGCTCAGGGTAAACGTATTCGGAGAGGATTCCTGCCGTTTCAGCGCGGTTTTTTCTGATGCGGATGCCGAATCAATTGGGAATTTTTCGGTCTATCTTAATTTATTGGACCCTGAGGGAAATGTTCATGGTTTGGTGGGCGGACCCGGTGAGGATCTCAATGCGTCTGCAATGTATATCAGTCCTCTTGACAGCACCCTTTTTGTTTTCAGATATGACATCGACCCGCCTTCTAAGTTCATGGAGGGAGAATATCTGCTGTCCTTCGGTATTAGGGACGGTTGGCAGGGTTTGGATTCCCTGAGCTTTGGAGAGATATTGATAAATCTGTCGTTCTTTTACAACTCATTTCCTTCACCTCCCATGAAGATATGGCCGAACAGCACCACTGATACATTCCCCTTTATCTCATGGTGGGGTGCATTGGACAAGGAAACACCCCACGATAAATTGAAATACTGGATACAGATAGGAACCTCCCCGGGAGACGACAACGTTCTTGCATGGTATAATACCAACTTCTCAACCTCCTACCAGCCCTTCAGGGAACTTATTACTGGCGTTTATTATATCCAGGTACGGTGTTTCGATGGTGAATATTACTCCGATACAGCGGAAATTGCAATGACAATAACCAGGACCGGTAACCGCCCACCAGAAATTCCGGGACCCATCAGCCCAAAAAATACCGTAAGACAGGATCCCATGATTACTTGGGGAGCCAGTACTGAATATGATGTGAATGATATCATTGAATATACCATAACCATTGGGACGGATTGGCATTCAAGTGATATAATGAAGGACATTCCCACCGGTGTCAATACGTTCTATCAGCTTCCGTTCAAGCTGGAATACGGCACCTATTACGTGCAGATCTCGGCGAACGACGGCTATGAGTTCTCCCCTGTTAGGGAGCAGGCCCTGGTTGTATTCGATCCTACCGATAATCTACCACCTTATCCCCCATCATCGCTGGAACCACGGGAAACGAGAAATTCCCTTCCATTTATCTCCTGGTCAGGTTCTATGGATCTCAACGGAGATACGCTTTTTTTCTGGCTTCAGATCGGGACAAGTTCAGGCAGCGGCGATGTGCTTCCTTGGTGGAATACGGGTAAAAACAGTTATTTCCAGCTTTTTGAGGCACTACCGGAAGGTAGGTATTATTTCCAGCTAAAATGTTTTGACGGCTTTCTGTTTTCCCAGCTCTACGAGACCACCGTGGATATTTTGACCCCTCGTCCCCTTCTGTCTCCCACCAAGCTAGATCCATGGTTCACCACTGATCCCATGCCCCTGTTGAAATGGAGCGGTGCCCGTTATTCAGACGGTAACGAAAGTGATGGAAATTTCTCCTATCTCATACGGATCGGGACCAATGGAACTTCCGGAGATATTATGCCGTGGACCCTGGTCGAAAATCGAACCTATTATCAGCTGGAGGACGAACTTTGGCTTGGAAAATCCGTTTATGTCCAGATCAAGACCTTCGACGGAAGCCAATATTCCAACGCTTCGGTCTGGACCCTGGTGGTGACTGAATTTCGTCTGACGGTGGGATTCAACGTGACAAATCAATTATTTAATCTGGAAGAGAGAGAAAACCAGATACTTACGGCTTTCATCATGAACCACGGGATCAACGACATAACTGTGAGCTTGAGTGTAGACGGTAGTTTATCAAGTTACGTCGAAATACCCGAAAGTACTGTTCTAATTAGACGTGGTGAATTGGTGTCAATAACGCTGCTTGTCAATATACCATCCTCTCTGTCATTGGGTGAGAATTCAAAAATAACACTGACCGCCAAGGCCTCCGATGGCGCTGTTGCAAGTTCAGAGCCTTTATCCTTCGAAAGAGTTGTGCTGAAAGACGAGGAATGGTATTCTTCACTTAATGAAAATTTATATTTCATCATAGGGATCATTATACTCAGTTTTACCTTGATATTATTATTGATCTTGATAATAAAACGGTACAAGAGAGGAAGACGGGAGCGCTTCGGGGCCGTCAATGCTATGGTAGATATCACTGAAGAGGATATGGAAGAATATATTTCTGTCGATAACTATTCAAAACGCAGAGCAGCACTCCGTCGATCCCATAGACAAGTCGACGCAGCCATTCTCGAAACGCTTCGAGCACACGGCCTGATGAGCGGAAAAAAGAGATTGAAGGTCACATTTCAGCCCCGTCGTGTTCCCCTGGCTTTGAGAGGGGGAGGTGGGAATACAATGGGGACCCAGCCCCGTGCGTTACCGGCGCCACCCCCCGGTGATGCTCATTCTTCTCTAATCCTCCCTGATTTTGAAGACACATCACTTCTAATGGGAGATACCCCGCCACTGCTTGAAAAGGGCGCTTCGGAAGATATTCGTGAACGTCCTCCAGGTCCTCCGGATGATACTCCTGCGCTTCCCGAGTCGGATATACCGGATGCAGGGCCTCTGTTTCAAGGCCCCCCGCCAGATGACCTGGAAATGGATTACCTACCCCCTGAATCATTCGAAATTACCCATGACGACCCGATACCTGAAGGTGGGGTTGTTGAAGTTGAAGGTGTACTTGCTGATGAAAAGGAAGACATGAAGAGTGGTGAAGGTTGGGGTGAATTTGAGGTTGGAGTAACGAATGAAATAAAGAATGAATTTGAGGTCGGAGGGGATATAGAGAAAGAGGCTGCATATGAGGTGGGAGGGAATGTCGAGAAAGAAGCTGCCTATGATGTGGGAGGGGATATCGAGAAAGAAGCTGCCTATGATGTGGGAGGGGATATCGAGAAAGAAGCTGCCTATGATGTGGGAGGGAATATCGAGGAAGAAACTGCATATGATGTGGGAGGGGATATCGAGAAAGAAGCTGCCTATGATGTGGGAGGGGATATCGAGAAAGAAGCTACATATGAGGTCGAAGAGGATGTTGAGAAAGAAGCTGCTTATGATGTGGGAGGGGATATCGAGAAAGAAGCTGCCTATGATGTGGGAGGGAATGTCGAGAAAGAAGCTGCCTATGATGTGGGAGGGAATGTCGAAATAGAAGATGAATTGGATGCTGGTGGAAATATTGAGATAGATACCGAACTGAAAGCGGGGATGGATTATGATATGGGAGACGAGAAGAATGCCGGTACCGAAAATAATTTAGATGATCGAGCAGGTGAAATTCAGGACGACCCGGAAGCGGTGGAAGAAGACAAATCGGAAGGGAGCAAATCTGCTCTGGACGATATTATAGGAATACTGGGAATTGATGACGATGAAGAATTTTAATATCTTAGCCGTCGAGTTATCTCCCAATGGAGAAAAAAACGATAGCCTGAAATTTGCAGTTGGAGCTAACCCTTCCGATTACCGTAAGCTTCTGGATCGAATTGCCAGCACATCACAAAAAAAAATTGGATCCGAAAAAAAACCATCACCCAAAAACCCAGCCGGTTTCCCGGATAATAAAACGGAAAACAAGAAGTGCGGGATTTGCCTCGAAGAGTTCGGACGGCATTCCAAGGTCGTGACCTGCAACTGTGGGAGATGCTATCACATACTATGTGCCACTCAGGTGGGCGAGTGTCCAATTTGTGATGCTGATCTCCTGGCCCTCAGCAGCAGATTGATGGACCGTGGTAAAGTAAATGATTATTCCTTCATTTGGGGTAAATGAATTTATTTATACCGCTCCTCTCACCGATACCAGGATGACCTAAATAAAATTCAATGTGAATTGTTCTTTTTGTGTCGTGCGGACTTCGATTCCGAATAACGGTAATAGGGAGAGAGAGATTCGTAACCCATGCCACCGGGCTCGATATGCGACTCCACGCTGAAGTTCATGGGGGTGGAGATGAAGATATTTTCTTCCTCGAACCTTCGGAGTATTTCGTGAAGAAGTTCAGACTTTACTGAACGCATCTTTTTCGGATTGTCCACGTAGAATCTCACTTCCATGATCACGTCGAAATCCCCGAAATTCCGCAGGATCACCTGTGGCGCTCTTGGTTTTTCCTGTACTTCGGGGTGGCCGTTGCTTATCTCTTTCATTATGCGCTCCGCAGCTGAAACGTTCTTCCATGTGGGAACAAGCCCAAGCCTTATCCTGACCCTGAGTGATGGTTCCTGCAGGTGGCTGAAGTTGGCGAGAAAATTCTCGGTAATCATCTTGTTAGGAATGGTTAGGATCACCCCGTCTGTGGACCTCACCTTTGTGCTTCTGAGGCCGATGCGAAGCACGTCCCCCCACGCGCTGTAAAGTGTTCCGATCTTCTCCGGCAGGAGTATCCGATCACCGATCTTGAAGGATTGGTCGAGCATGAGATGGAGACCCGCAAATACATTTGAAAGCGTATCCTGCGCTGCGAATGCCACGACTATTCCGATCACTCCCATACTGGTGATGAAAAAAGTGATATCCAGACCCAGCTGGTTCAGTATGATGAAAATACCCACCACCACTATCACGGCACTGCCTATCCTTCGGGTCATGGGAAGAAGCATCTTGGATACACTGGGCTCGTTCATACGATCTGATATCTTTATTCCGGCATTCACGAGGGTTGTAAGAATCTTGACGCTGACGTACATTACGTTGATGATCAGAATGATATTGTAAGTGAGTTCCAGCCAGTATATCACATTGGTCGGGATGGACAGCAGTTTCAGAGATGATAATATCCCGTAGAGTGCCACGAGAAGTATCAAAGGTCCCCGAACTGCATTTACGATAATGTCATCCAATTTTATTTTCGTCTTGCCAGTCAACCGTTTTATGACATAGGTAATGAAAAGTGTCAAAACGATAATGATGATCATCCATATGGCAAGTGACAGTAGAAACGCTCCCCCTTCATTGTCCAGAGGCGCGGGTAGCGGGTTCTTGAACGTATCGAATATTAATGGATCGTGTATTTTTTCCACCTTTACCGCCCGCTGCACATCGAAAGTGCCTTCCTCTGAGGTAACAATGAATATCACAATGACATCGACCTCGTCATCGGCATCTTCCGAATTCGGTGTGGCTGCGATTGACACCTTCGAGCTGTTTCCGGGGGTGAGTGTAAAAGGATTTCCACTTTCAATTTCGATGCTCCATTGCTTGCCTATCTCGGAAAGTATCACTCTTACGGTACAGTTCGTTCTTCCTTCATTCGTAAGTAACCATTCATACCGTGCATCCTCCCCCGGTTCCACCGCTTTCACTTTAACGTTGGTATCATTGATTTTTAGTTCATCGGTAACGATTCCCGTAACGCTTGTTCCAGCCCCCACTGTCATTATGAGAAATATGATTAGAAGAAATACCGCTTTTTGCGTTACCTTGAACCCAGGGCGTTTCATCTCATCTACTCCTGAAAACCGAATTGAGGCTTTTCGATATGAGGTCCATGTCCGCGATCATTCCCTTCTGGGATTCCATTATCTCACGAACCTTCAGGGATTGGTCCAGAGCTGAAGCGTTTCCCGTTCCAGCTCCAAGTACCAAGTGTATACCATCAAGGGCAATCTTCAAAGCGGTTTCCCTGGCATAGGTTCGGGACATAGCTTTCCATGTATCTTTATCGAAATTCACAGTCTCTCCGTACTCTTCCTTGGCCGCACTTTGAGAAAATACCATGGCGGTCTCCCCGAGAGCGGCCAGTTCTCCCAGTTTGAAGAGAACGTGCTGGTTGCGGGTTAGTTTCTGGGCTCTGCAGTTTGCGAAAATGCTGTTGAGGGCGGCAAGGGCCAGGGAGACGATTCCGGCACCGACGTCCGGGCTGCTCCGGTGCAGTACGGCCAGTTTCCGGGAGAGTTCGAGATAATAGGTTTCCCTGCTTTTTAGATGATTCTGCCACCTGTTGCGGGCGATGGTCATCTCCATTATCTCGTTTGTGCCCTCGTATATCATGGTTATTCTTACGTCGCGTTTTATCTTTTCCACGGCGTATTCTCTCGTATAACCGTATCCACCCAATGCCTGAATGGCGGCTTCAGCTGCATCATTTCCCGTTTCCGTCGCCAGATATTTTGCGATGGCTCCTTCTGTCTGCAGTCCCTCCTCCCCTCCGTCCAAGCGTGCTGCGATCTCTTCGATATATGCCTTGGAAGCTTCTAGCTTGACGGCGTAGGGTACGATCAACTTATGGGTGTACCCCTGCTTCTCCGACAACGGACCTCCGGCCTGTATTCTCTGTTGGGAGTATTTGATCGCTCTCTCAATAGCATCCCATCCGGCACCCAGACCGAAGGCGGCAACCATCAGTCGGGTGTAACCGAATACGGCCTGGGCCTGCATTAGCCCGAATCCCTCTTTCTCTCCAACCAGCTGGTCGGCGGGAACGTAAACGTTATCCATGGTAAAAGCGGCGGTGTTGGCTGCCCTGATGCCGTGCTTGTCCTCTGGTGCGTTGATGGTGAGACCCTCGGCGCCCTTTTCCATTATGAACCAACAAAATCCTTTGGGAGTCCGAGCCAGGATCAGATAGATGTCGGCCAGGCCTCCGTTGGAGATCCACTGCTTGGTACCGGTGATCCGGTATCCCGTGATTACATCGTTCTCAATTACTGCTTCGGCCCTTGTGGTGCTGGCGCCGAGGTCGCTGCCGGCATCCGGTTCGGTGGCTCCGTAAGCAACGAGAGAGCCTTCTTCGGCAATCTTGGTCATCCATCTGTTCTTCTGTTCATCCGTTCCTCCGACACGGATTGGATCGGTTCCGAGAAAGGTGGCGAATATTGCCGTGGCAATACCGAGGTCGATCCGGGCCAGTGCTTCGCAGAGCCGGTAGACATCATAGGTGCTGCCGCCGAAACCCCCGTATTCCTCGGGCATGAGAACCAGATGAAGTCCCAATATCTCCGGGTCGTACATCTTCCGTAGTATCTCCTCGGGAAATTCCCCGTTCTTGTCCAGCTCCAAAAGATAATCGAAGGGGAGATGACGAGCGGCAAAATCATTAAGGCTTTCAAGTATCATTTCACGCGTATCCGAATCCAGACCGACCATTTAATTCCTCCATATGTCCAAAAATCTTTCATAGTATTCCAGGACTTTTTTAATAGACGGTTTGATAGAAATAAAAAGCTAATATATATTAGTTTGTGCATATTGGCCCCGATGCACCACAGGACTTTATCAAAGAGCGACATTCAGGGAAAAATAATTATAATCTCTAAAAACGATACATATATACAATAATAAAGAAGATTACTGAATCCTGAGGGAATCTTAATATAGAATAAATCCATAAAACTTTGGGCGTAAAGTATTCGGCGTATTGGTGAAAATAATGGCAGAACTACCTGGCGAGCAGGAATGGCTTGAAAAACAGAAATTTTCAGATACCTCCAAGATAAAGATACCGAAGAAATTGATCGATCACGTTATAGGGCAGGACGATGCGGTAACGGTGGCAAGGAAGGCCGCTCTGCAGCGGCGCCACGTACTTCTCATCGGCGAACCTGGTACCGGGAAATCCATGCTGGCCAACGCAATGGCAGAACTTTTACCACTGGATAATCTGGAAGACGTCATAGTGTATCCCAACGAGGAGGACCCCAACAATCCAAAGGTACGCGTAGTCCCCCGCGGGAAGGGTAAAGCCATCGTGGATTTGCAGAAGGCCGAGGCCAAGATGAGAAAGGATCAGAAGAACAAGATGAAATTGATGATCATCGGAGGAATCGTTGCACTGTCCATATTGGCATTCATGATGATTCGTGACGCAGACGGTAATCCAAATCCCATGATACTTTTTTTCGGACTGATCGCAGCTGCCATTGTGTATATGGCCATGAGGGGTATCGCCCCTCAGAAAGATGAGGAGTCGGTACCCAAGCTCCTGCTGGCACAGAAGAAGAGGTCTTTGGACCGCTTCGTGGACGGTACTGGAGCACACGCAGGGGCTCTGCTGGGAGACGTCAAGCACGATCCTTTCCAGTCTGGGGGCCTGGAGACCCCCGCCCATGATCGGGTGGAGATAGGTGCCATTCATCGGGCGCACCGCGGTGTTCTTTTCATAGATGAACTGAATACTCTACGGATCGAATCACAGCACAGCCTGCTCACCGCCATGCAGGAAAAGAAATTCCCCATCACCGGCCAGAGCGAGAGGAGCTCGGGGGCTATGGTTAAGACCGATCCGGTCCCATGCGATTTCATACTGGTGGCTGCTGGCAATCTCGAGTCCATGAAGGGTATGCACCCGGCCCTGCGTTCCAGAATAAGAGGCTACGGTTATGAAATATATGTTAGAAGCACCATGAAGGACACTGACACCAACAGGAAAAAACTTATCAGATTTATAGCTCAAGAGGTGAAAAAAGATAAACTGATCCCCCACTTTGCCAAGGATGCCGTAGGGGAGATCATACTTGAAGCCCAGCGCAGGTCCGGTCGTAGAGGTCATCTTTCGCTGAGGCTCCGGGAGCTGGGGGGTCTCA
The DNA here is from genome assembly GCA_964342815.1 of uncultured archaeon. GTDB lineage: Archaea > Thermoplasmatota > Penumbrarchaeia > JASLWR01 > JASLWR01 > JASLWR01. The sequence goes on from CAYFHS010000006.1 coordinate 72,739, forward strand.
TACGCGTGGCAGGGGATATTGCCAAGGAAGAGAATGCAAAGCTCGTCTCCCCCGAACACGTTATAAAGGCCAAGACAATAGCAAAACCTCTGGAGCAGCAGGTGGCGGACCGGTTTATCGAACATAAAAAGGATTACAAGACTTTCAAGGTTACCGGTTACGAGGTTGGTATGGTAAACGGACTTGGTGTGCTTGGAGCGGATACTGGGATGTCGGATTTTTCAGGGATTATCACGAATATTGCAGCAGAGGTGACCCCGGCTGCGTCAAGAGATGAAGGGAAGGTGATTGCAACTGGAAAATTGGGCGAGATCGCCAGGGAAGCGGTTCAGAACGTTTCGGCGCTATTCAAGAAGCACACTGGCAAAGATATCTCAAATCACGATGTTCATATACAGTTCATAGGTACACATGAAGGCGTTGAAGGTGATTCCGCCTCTATCTCTATAGCCACAGCTGTGATTTCTGCATTGGAACAGGTCAAAGTGGATCAATCCGTGGCAATGACCGGTTCCCTTAGTGTCAGGGGCGAGGTCTTACCAGTCGGGGGTGTCACGGCAAAGATCGAAGCCGCAGTAAAATCTGGAATAAAGAAGGTCTTGATACCAAAGGCCAATATGCAAGATGTGCTCATCGAAAACCGGTATAAAGAGATGATAAAGATCATACCTGTGAGCAACTTGAAAGAAGTATTGGATAATGCCCTTGTGCAGAAAAAAAAGGGTATAATCGATCGTTTTTCGGAGCTTGTAGTTGAGAAAGTACCTGTGACGGAGATAGCGACTAAGATCCCCGTAGACAAATCAATAGCCTGCAATACCAGTTGACAAAGATAAATAATTATTCCGTTCGATTTTGGATAACGCAAAGAATTAATATATACGAGCTATATCGGAGAATTCCCTTCAAGCTTGTATCGAGCCATCTATCTCGAAGTAATCTTGGACCTGAACTCTCAAAAAATACAGGAAGTGATACCACGTTGCGTGTTATCAAAATAATGTCGATATTCATAATTGTGACTTGTCTCGTAATACCCGGAATGGTCGTAGGTCCAGGTATTCAGAACCTCCAGACCGATTTCGGGAACAACCAGAAATCAATAGAAATAACATTCCTAGGCGAAGGCAGCAAAGTGGTGCAAATCCCGGTTTATTCCAATGCTACTTATGATTACTGTACCATGAGCGTTATGGGAAAACCCAAGGGTGATCTCTATCCTTCCAATGTAACTGTGGACGTGGGTGATGATGGAATGGAGGATTGGGGATTCCAGGGGATAATGGGCAAGATAACCAGGTTGGGGGATGACAGTAGAGAGCACCGATTCGATCTGACGGGGGATCAGAATTATGATATTGAGACCTTTATCACAATACCCACGGGCTCCAATGTTAGTTCTGCATCCTTGAACATAACCCCCAAGGGCGGTTACACTGAATCCCTTTTCATGAATATCGGTCCTGTAAAGCTCATGGCCGGAGTTGATGAAGAGATGTGGTATGCTGTGGACAGTGAGGCACTATTAAGACAGCACATTATTACCGAGAACATAGAGGTATTCACAAACAGCGACGGGCTTAATAACAGCAGGATAACGGCTCTCACGGCAGATGAGGATTTCGTGTACGCTGGCTCGGAAAATTTGGGCGTATCAATATTCGACAGGAAAAAAAACGAGTTCGCCCCGTTTCGGTGGGAAAGTGACAGCCTTCTGGGAACAAATAATACCCGCCTTCTGCATTCCGACGGAGAACGTGTTTACATCGCCACGGATCGCGCCGTGCAGGTGTTCAATAAATTCGGTGATTTCGGTGATTTTCTCTACACCTGGGTACCGACTCCCGGACAGCTTGTAAGCGTCAATGTGACAGATATCGAGACGTTGGGCCCCCTTGTTTTCATTGGCACAACCGAAGGCATTTCGATATATAACCAGAATACCTTTAATTGGGTGAACTTGAATGAAGAAAATGGTCTCCTCTCCGATAGAGTACAGGATATGGTTGTAGATAACGATATATTATACGCTGCCACGGATAAAGGTATCTCGAGATATGATCATAATATACTTGATTTCCTACCCGAGATAGACAGTTATCATCTTCCCGACGAGGATGTATCCCATCTGGCCCAGAACTCTACCAGTATATTTGCCGTGGCCAGTAATGGTGGATATGATTCCATTACAAAGATCAGCAAGTCCACCGGAAAGGCAGTGGGGGATCTCTGGTACCAGGGGAACAAGAATATTGGGGATGATGATTTCACCGAGGTACTATATTCTGCCGGGTATCTTTACATTGCCACCCCTTCCGGAGTATTCCGCGGAGAATTCCCATCCGAGGAGTTTCGCGATATCCCACTATCCAATAATCAGATACTGGCGAATTCCGTTGCCCATGTGTTATTCAATCCCGATGATGGTATATTATATATTGTCTCAGAGGAAGGCGTCAGCAGGTACGATACTGCCAAACAGCAGTTCATTGAACCCTGGACCGAGGACTCTGGTCTCGAAGATAATGACGGAACGGCCATGCTTATCGATTCCGATTATATATATATCGGAACAGCGAGAGACGGGGTTGCCAGGTGGTCGAGGGCTGACGGGATATGGGATGAGCCCATAGATCGGCGAACGAACCCCGTGGGTCTGGAATCGAATAAAATTTCTTCCCTTGGTATGGATGATGAATATCTGTATATCGGTCACGATGAGGGTGTTGACCGGTATTATAAGGCCGGCAATCCTCCGTATGTGGTAGGCGATCCATTGTGGGATGTGGATGTTTTCAATGCCACCTCGAGAGGAGTAATTGTAAACGATATCGTGAGCGATGAAGATTACGTTTATATTGCACATGAATCGGTATTCGGAGCATTTGAGACCTATTCCATCGGGGGTTTATGGTGTAACAATAAGACAAGCGGGAACTGGACGCAGTATACGAACCGGAGCGAGGTTGGAGACAATCTATCGAGCAATGAGGTATTGAGCCTTAATCAGGACGGAGAGAGCCTGTTCATAGGCACGGATAACGGTTTGAACATTATGAATAAGGATACCCGAGAGATCGAAATAATAAATTACAGCATCGCTCCCACTTTCCTGGGTGGTGCGATTTACGACATTTACCATGATAACAGCAGCTACCCGCCACAGCTTTATATGGCCGCGGCTCCCGTGATGAACGAAACACTTGGACACGAGGTTGGGGGGGGTCTTCTGATCTTTAACCTTATTGCCAAAGAAGTTATCTTTCAATTGAACCGGACAGTTCAGAATCTGAAGATGACCTCGGACAATATCACCAGTATTGAAAAATTCGGCGGCCTGCTGGCGCTGGGAACCAGAGAAGGCGGTTTGCTCCGGTTCAACCTATCCAATTACGGGATCATGGACCCTTCACAATCCCTGGGAGATCGTCAATTTCCATCCGATCTGCTTTTCGACCTTGGAAACGACGGCGACATAGAACAGACCGTTCCGGTGTTCAATGCTCCAGTGAGTTTAGACATCGCCGATAAACTGAATCTACTACTGCATTACTCTAGCTCATCCATCTACAAGTACGGGGTGGAATACTCAATAATACCCATTAATATTTCCATCCATCCGGAAAGCACCGGAATAATCCTTTTGTCGGACCTGCACATAGAGTATGAATATGAACATGCTGTGGCTGATTTTTCCGGTACAATCAATGCTTACATCAGTACACTGCCGCTGGGGGAGGATAATCTGCGTTACATCCCGGTCCGGGTATATTCGAAGAGTCCGGGAGTGGTTTTATTGACGGCACCGATGATGATGTACAGGATCGCTAATGATCCGGTTGCCAATATCGCAAAACCACTTTCCTGGGATGGTGGGACTTCTTACAAGAACACCGTACCCATCGAGTTCGACGCATCAGGTTCCTACGATCCCGACAAGGAACCCCTGGAATATGTTTGGCGCTCCGACATGGATACAACTTTCCGGGGTAACCAAAGGCAGTTTACGTCATATTTGACAAAAGGGAGACATAACATCTCTCTTAACGTGTCCGATCCCACCGGGAGATATTCCTTGACCTATGTGATCATCGATGTGGTAGGGAATCGTCCACCCGTTTCAGTCATAGCGTCCCCGTTTAGCGACGCCACCTTCTTCAAGGGGCAGCCGGTGACATTCAGTGGAGTTGGTAGTTACGACCCGGACGGCGATGAACTTCTTTATACATGGTATGACAGCACCAATGCAAACAAGAAGATCGGGACGGGAAAGACAATGATACGGGCTTTCGAGATTCCCGGTGACTATAACGTTACGCTTTCCGTATCGGACGGTTCCCTCACGGTCTCTTCTACTATTGTGAACCTGACCGTCAATTCCTCAACCACCCGGTACCGTAACCAGACCTTCAACTCCACAACCATGATCGGAGTGACCATCGAATACACGCTGACACATTCAGGCTACGTATCCGACATCGACATGAATTATCTGGACCTGACCGGCGGAGATTTTGATCTGCCCGACGTGGAAAAGACCAATCTCACTCACATAGGAGTGGGATTTTATATTGACGAGACCACTGGGGCTACCAGATATGAAGAAATGATACGTATTTCATACAAGGGACAGAAAGAGTTCCTTGACAATATAGATATCAATACTCTTGGTCTGTATTATTACAACGAATCCACTGAAATTGATAAAAACAGCGAAATGTGGCTGCCAAGCACCACCATTGAGCACAATACCGACCAGATGTATATCCTCTGCAGCATACCGAATGAGTGGAGGGATGCTTCCACCCGGACTCAATTCGTACTTTTTGCCAATGCCTCCAGATGGGATCGAACTTTCCTTTCCGTGACAACCAATCCGGAAGACGGAGCTAAAAAGGTGAATCATAAGGGCCTTGTCATCACCATCACTTTCAACAATCATATAATCGACAGCACCATGAAAATCGAACTTCAGGATGATCCGGGAGGAAATAATCAGGAAATACAGTTTGGTCCCCATTATGATGAAAATACAACATCCGTATCCTTCCGAATGAAAAACCTTGAATATGATTCCAAATACACGATCCATATCTCTTTTGTAATGGACGAGTACAGACAGACCATCGAGGATCGTTCATTTACTTTCCATACGAAAGAAAAGCCTGTACTGGTCGAAGACACCCCAATCTGGTATTGGATCGCAGGCGGCGTCATACTTTTAATATTGATCGCTGTGGCAGTATATTTCCTCGTGATAAGAAAGAGATTGGAGGAAGAAGAAGAGGAACAAGAGGTCTTTTCCTGCGCGAGATGTGGTTTTGTCCTGGAGGGTGAAGAGGTCAAGGACTGTCCAGAATGCGGTTTCGAAATGGAGAAGAAGGCCGAGGCAGTGGTTGAGATGAAGTTCATAAACTGCCCGGAATGCGCTGCCAAGATAGATGGCAGATCGAAGATATGTCCGTTCTGTTCCAAAAAGGTGGGAGAGGAAGAAGAAGAGGTGCTGGAAGAGGAGACCATGGAGGAAGAAGTGGTACTTCCCCCACCTGCTCAGCTGGGTGTGCCTGAGGATACGGAGTGTCCCACATGCGGTACCATGGTAGAGAAGGGAAATGAAGAATGTCCGGCCTGCGGAGAAGTTGAGTTCGGATTCTGATTTCCTACGGGTGGACCCATGCAAGTCGATCCGACAATGCTTGAAAAGCAGAGATTAATTGGCCAGGGTGGAAATTGTGCACCAGCCGGTATATCTTTTTGGGATCCCAATTCGTATGGCGGTAAGTTGTCTGAAGGATGTGTCCTCTGCGAGAAGGGTGCAAAGATGGTATTTTTCGTGACGGGCATATGTTCTCGTTCTTGCTTTTACTGCCCGATTTCCGAGAAGAAATCCGGCGTCGACGTTACCTATGCCAACGAGAGACAGGTTTTCGATATCCAGGAGGCCGTGCAGGAAGCCGCACTTATTGATGCACTGGGTACTGGTATCACGGGGGGAGATCCTCTGGCAGTGCTCTCAAAAACCTGTTTTTCCATTAGGGAATTGAAAAAGCGTTTCGGCGAAGCCCATCATATTCACCTGTATACAATGACACCCGCCACTGGAGAAGTTCTCCAGGAATTGGCCAATGCGGGATTGAACGAGATACGTTTTCATGTTCCCCCTGAAACCTGGAGCTCGGAGGGATTGTGTGATTCTGGATTCGGGGATTCGATCGGAAGCGCAAAGAACCTTGGCTTGGACTGCGGTGTCGAGGTACCAGTTTTCCCAGAAATGGAGAAGGAATTGATCTTTCTATGCAAGTGGGCCCTTAATACCGGTGCCGATTTCGTCAATCTAAATGAGCTGGAAATGAATTACATCAATTATAAATTTTTAAATGAACGTAATTATTCAACCAGATCGGATATCTCAAGTGCAGTTTCCGGTTCAGCTGAGCTCGGGATGCGTGTACTTAGACATTTCAAGGAGTCCCACAGTAATATCCATTTCTGTTCGGTTGCATTCAAGGACGGAGTCCAGCTAAAAAATAGAATTGGTCGAAGGGCCAAGAATGTGATGAAGCCTTATCAGGAGATCACCGAAGACAACACTCTGATCAGAGCTTTGATCGAATGTCCGCCAACCGATGAGAATCTAATTTCTCTCAGAGACGAATTCGACATACCGGAAGGAATGATCGAAAAGGATCATCTCAATTCATGTCTAAGTACCGCCTGGTACGTGGCTGAGGAGATCAACGAGCATATTCCCTTTCGATGCGCTATAATTGAAGAGTATCCCACCTACGACCGATTGGAAGTTGAGAGGAGATATCTGAATTAAACCTGTGAGGTATTCGGGTGAACACCAAAAGAATATTCATCGTGATAGGTCATGATTCACAACTTGACGGGATGTTCCGGCTCGAGGATCTCCCTGGGTCGGGCCGGATCGATGAGATTGCCAGGTGCGTCACAGCCGCCCTTCTTGTGTCCAACGGTATTAGAAAGGATACAGTGGTAATGCTGATACTTCAAGGTAAGGGGGGAACGAGACTGGTGGAATTTAACGGGAAATATATGAAGAACCTTAATCCCGACGAGAGGAGTACTGCCGCTCTTCTTAGGATCGCTCTTCGTAATGAGGTATTCATTTTTGAAAAAAAGGTCATTCCGGGTATCACACTGGTTCCGGGGGACCTCCGAACCCATCTTGAAAAGATCGACAAGAGCTCCCTTATCTTACATTTGCGGGAAGACGGAAAAGACGCTTTTGAAAAAAGTGCAAAGGATATTATCAAGACATGGGTAAATAAAAACGAAACTTTAGTGATCATCCTTTCCGACAACAAGGACCTGTCAAAAGAAGAGACCGAGCTTCTTTTAAAAATCTCCACGGTTCCCATTTCGCTGGGACCTTTGAGCCTGCAATCTCATCAGACCATACTTATAATGCATAATCTACTGGACCGAATTACCCAGTGGCATAATTGATGCCATAGATGGAATCATGTCCCAATTCCCGTCATCAAGTTCACATAATTACATTAATGTTACATTACAGTTCATGAACCGACCATATTTAATTATCGCCTACATTCATTAATAGCTTCGGGGAAGCAAACATCCTTCATGATCGATAACGACAATATTAAAGGTTGAGGGGCTGATATAAACCGTGAAAATCCCCGTCATTTGTCAGGGGGGATTTGGGACCGGCGATCGAAATAAACGGATAAAACTAATATAAAATCGAAACACTTGGGTAAAAAGATTTAAAAACAGTTGAGATATTAAAAACCAAAAATTATTGTCTAGATTAGAGGAATTAAACGCGAACCTGAAAGAGTGATGAGGTGTAATGATGAGAAAGGTTTTTGCAATCGTAATTGTCATTGTCATGTTGGCAATGGTTTTTTACAAAACGATACCGACATACGGGAATGAAACCGCTATCGAAACCATTGAACTGCCGGAGGAGCCCTCCGCGGGATCATACAAGGAGGCTGATACGGTCGATCAATCGATCCAAAATGAGATGGAACAAACGGATGAACCACCGGCGGATTTCGCCCCTATGGAGGATGGCAAGCCACTGGTGCGTCCGGACGGTACCATTGACCCTGTTGTCTTTCAGGTATACAAGGAAAGAATACAGCGCGAGAACGACCTCATCAGCAATCCACCCCCTAAACCGAGATCAAGGTTTCACCTGACCACGGCCACAGGTATCTCATTCATCTATCCAAACAACTGGCCTCGCGTAATGTATTATGAAAATTATTCGGTGGTTGGTGTTCTTTTCGAGGATTCCAATGAGAACGGACTTTGGAACCAGGGGGAGATTGGTGTACCCAACGCGCCGGTCCACGTCTACTGGGGCGAAGGGCACGTAAGGGAAATTCTTCCGGCGCCCATAACAGGCGCGACCCAGGCAACGCTTGGTTCATTTTCAACTTATTTTACAGTTACCGAGACTCAGGAGGGACTTTATCCGCTTAATTTCACATTCAAGGGTCTTACCACAAGAAACGGGACAACCTATTACGAACACACACCTGGATCACCCCCTCCCGCCGGTCACTGGTTGGCTACGGAACCTTCAACCTGGCCGCCTTTACCCCTGGAGGATTACCAAGCCGAGATTTGGCACAACGTCAAGATAGATTTTCAGGTAACCTCCCCAGACCTCGATGATATAGAGGTGGGAGATACTCTGGAGATAACCGGAACACTTGAAGATGCGGACCTCCATTGGGGATTGAGCCAGAAGGTCTTGCACGTGAAATTCGATAACAATCCCGTATACCCCTCCACAGTTGCCACGTCAGGGACGGGTACGTTTTCCTATCAGTACCAGATACCTGAAACAGTTCGACCCGGCAAACATACCATCGGAGTGGAATTTCACTCGGGATATACGAACCCACAGCAGGAAAAACCCAATTATTATTATGTTGATAATTCAACGGTAGTGGAATTCAAGGTTCACCGTCCGACAAGCTTCGTCGTGAACGACCGTGTGGTCTACAGGACCGATACGATAAACATCTCCGGAGCTATTGTTGACAACCGAGGCCAGGGGCCTGATCCTGTCATAGCCAACGAATCTTTCAAATACGAGGTGATTATAAACTGGGGAGACCCTTCCGAACTGTATTACGAACCGGGGATGAAAGCCACTCTATTACCGTCAGGGAACTTTACCCGACAATTCACCATTAAGAAGACCCAGCCCCTCACCAGGGTGCATATCACCTTCCATTTCAGGGTTGAGAATTCCGATCACGGAGCTACTATGTACTATCGGGAAGCCACGGGTGAGGCATATTACACTGTTAAAGCGAGGACAATATTAGAGCTGCACGTGATGGATAAGGACGGCAAAAACGAGCTTGATACCGTCAGCCGAACGGGACCTGACAGCGCCTTCAAGATATCTGGAATTCTCTGGGACAAGGACCAGAGGGATGCCTCGGGTCGCTGGACCAGCCCCATCGAGAAGATGTCTGTGGATATCTGGTGGGGGGATAAATATCTGGGTGAGCGAACTACCGACCAGTTTGGAAGGTTCAGCATAGATAAGAACCTTGGTATAAACGATCCTATCGGTCCGGTAATGGTGCGGGCGAACATGGACGATACCTACTGGTACAAGGGATTTGATACCGACAGTTATGCGGGTGACGGATCATATTACGGCAAGATAATTGACGTGGTGGCGAAGACTACCATCGAAATAATGCAGGGTTCGGGATTGAAGGGGGAAAAAGCTGTAATAAGGGGGCGGCTCTACGATGACAGAGGTGCGGCTTACGGTATCGGCAACCGTTCCGTGGAGCTATACTGGAAGAAGACCAAATTCGCCCCGCTGGGTTCGTCCATTGGAGAAGCATTTACCGATGCTAATGGGAATTTCGTATTATCGAGTTTCCAGATACCCAAGACCCAAGGAGTGGGGGATGCATTCGTTGTTGGAATATTCAGAGGATCCGAAAAGGTAATCCATTCAAAGGACCATCAAAAACACTATACGGCAGGGGATGCATATGATTATACGGAATCGGAGGACATCACTTTCAACATTTCAGCCTATATTTACGTTTCCATTGACCCCAGTATACTTAACGGTTCCAAGTATACTCGCGGCGATACCATCAAGATAAGCGGTGAAGTGGTTGAGGTTTTCGAGAACAAGAGAACGAGTCCACCCCGCTACGTTAAAGGTATAAAGGTGTCGGCATTCTTCATGTGGGACGGCAGGGAGCAGAAACTTCCCGATACGACCACTGATGATTTCGGGCAATACGAGATAGTCGCTACCGTTCCCAAGAGTCTTGAAGTGGGTCCGTATATATTAAAAATGTATTTTAATAATACTGATAAATATGTGACCAAGCCACAGTTTCTGGAATCGAGAAGCATCGTTGTTGTTGCAGATACATACATAAAGATTGTGGATCAGCCCGAGGACGTCACCGGAGACGAGATCCCCGATATTGGTTTTGTCAATCCAAACGTGGAGACCGGCTATCAGTTCAGTATTCTTCTTCTCGAGCGGAACACACTGCTGAACGAACCTGTGCCAGTTAACGGTACCATGGTTTCGCTTACGATCACGTTGTGGGACGATTCCGGTATACGGTATATCAACCTTTCGAACCTCAGAACCAACTATCTTGGCCGTATCGATTTCAACTTCACCGGATTCAGGTCTGTTGACGGGATCTCCATTTCGACACCCGGACTTGGCGCATCCGGTAAAGCTCTCATAGAGTTCAAGGGAAGCGGATATCTTACGAAATCCGATGAGGAGATCGATCTTAACTATATTGCAAGGCCGATCATACCCCCGCCTCCTGGCATTACCGATTGGGAATGGTGGGCAGATCGGCCGGCTGCACTGGCTGGAGTCGGGATATTCCTGATCTTGCTGATACTTGGTATAATCTTATTGGTCCTCTATCTACGCAATAGGGCCCGTATCAGGGGTATCAAGAGAATTATCAAGAGGGCTGCCGACCAGCTTATTGCAGGTAACGAGTATACTGCAGTCATCTTCAAATCATACCAGAAACTGGGTATGCATTTGAGGCGCTTCGGTTACCTCAGGCGTGAGGCCGAGACGTTCAGGGAGTTCGAGGATGCTGTCCGAACGGCATTGCCCGTGGATAAACAGAGCCTCAACGGTTTCTTAACCATTCTAGAAGAGGCTCGTTACAGCTCCCATGAGATCGGCGAGACCCAGAGGAACAATGCTATCTCCAATCTACGTGGTATTGAGAATTCACTAACTTATATACAGTTGGATGAAGAAGAGGCCATGAGAAAACTCGAAGAGAGCGAAGCTGATTTCGTGGAGACGGAGATCATTCTTAAAAAATGATGTAAAAGGGGCCCTAAAAAAGGGTCCTTTTTTCTTTTTTTTTACCATGATGGCTGTCTGTAATATCGGCGTATAACATAAGACCTAAAACATTAAATATCATTAGAAGTATACTGCGAGAGCAATAAAAACCAGTTCCCTGAAATCACAATGAAAAACAGAAGCTGGCATGAAGGGTGGAAAGATGCTGAAGAGGGTAGCAGCGATCATATTTGCCCTAGTATTAATGGCAACGTACTTGTTTTATCCCATTTTACTTGATGCGATTGAATCCGATGAGGAACCAATTTTTCTCGGGTTCAATGATACACCCCGAGATATCTCGGGTTTCGTATCTGATATGAAAGGGGATTCGAACTACACCGTAAGAACCGTGGTGACGACCCCTGGGATATTCGAGCAGAATATGGTCGATCCGGAAAGAACACTGTATATCGCTGCGGGAATTGAACGTGAATATACCGAGAACGAGATCGATGCGATCAAGTCCTTTATTAAAGCTGGTGGGCACGCCATAATTGCAGATGATTTCGGATATGTCCAGCCCCTGGCAGATGAGTTCAATATCACGTATTATACCGGGCAGTTCTACGACCAGCGCTTCGACAAGAATGTGAACTTTCCAATATGTGAAGCTGTTCTCGGGCTTGATCAGGGCCGCTGGCAGTACCAGTTTTCCGAGGGGGATATCCCCACCAGTTCCGGTCAGTACAAAGTTTGGCAGGACGAGCCGGATGGCATCTGGGACGATAACGATGACGGGGACCGCTGGGTGGACGAAGATGTTTTGGATGATATTGATAATGATCAGGATAATCGCAAACTGACAAAAAACCACGTTGACGATGATTTTGATAGTGAAGATGAAAATGCCGCAGAAGAAGCCTATAGTCATGATTCTTTCTTGGACGGCTCCAACAGCTTGCCAAGGAACGGGAAGTACGACTTGGGTGAAAAGACGGGGAAAGACAAGAAAGGACGGGACGGCGGGGCCATTTGGGTCGATCTGAATAAAGCCATCGAGGATTTTGATATCACGGGAAAACCCCTTGATAACGATAATGACGGAATCGCCAATGAGGTGATCGACGAATCCACTGAAGGAGTTGATGAAGATACGTGGGATGACGATGGTGATTGGATTGATAAGAATAAGAACGGTTACCAGGATCCTTATGAAATCGGTGTGAACGAAGAAAGTCTGAACGGTATAAATGATGACGAAAAGGTTTACATATTCGGTCTGGAATCGGATAATGACATGATCTATACCATGTTTCAGGGCGCCATCCCGGATAAACTTCAGGAACTCTTCACTGAATATAATATATTATTTTCAAAAAATGTCAAGCTGACTTCGGAGACCGAATTGACAATCGATGCCATCATTAACATGCTCAAAGACGCAGATGTCAACTGGGTGGTACCTCCGAGTTGGAAAATAGTTGATGGCAACCGCGAATTTCAGGTAGAACTTAGCGGGGATGGAGAAACCTTTGATATATACAAGTTGGACCACATGATTGATGAAGACCTGTTCCACTACCAGTTGATCATGAACAAACCAGTGGGGCTGTACTCTTTCAAAACCGAAACCAACGTGATAGCAAGAGGTTCTGAGAACAGCTATGTGGATTTGAACAATAACGAGAAGATCGAGTTACCTGAAGAGGGTTCCACCAACTTGGCTGACAGGGTATCCACTGCAGCAAACCGTGTCGAGCTCATCGTTGAGGTAGTAGACCCCTCCTTCGTAGGTACAGGTTCAGTGGTTTTTATAGCTGATGCCGATTTATTCACCAACGACCTTTTCTCCCTGGATCATATGTCCATCGATTACGAAGACCCTTCCCACTCTCTTTTCGCGGAAAGCCGGATCAATACAAGCTCCCTTCATCCGGATGACAAGGCTGACGGAGATAATCTTGCAGATAACACGCCGGACTCGGAACCGGATTACGATAACCAAAAATTCATGAAAGAACTGATTTATTACCTGTTTCATGACAAGTTCAATTCGGATGAAGATCCTGAGATCCTCGTTCTCATTGATGACAGCCGGCATGGTGAGGATGCAGTATGGTTAAGACCGATGTATGGTAGTTTGAGGGTGACCAGTGTTCTTACCTCACAGAGCTGTTATGTTCTGGTCTCTTCGATATTCCTCTTCGTGGGCCTTTTCCTAGTGGTTTTGTTGAGCAAGGGCCAATTGGAATGGGAGCACGAATTCAATGTTCGGACATTTAAAAAGAGATCCATGGTGCCCGTGGCTTCCGATTTGAAGAAGTCACGTTTAAGACGGGCTGTGATCGAGAAAGTAAGGATGGACCGGGGTCTCTCGCCGGAAGAATTCCGTGAGGTGGACCCGCGGGATATTGATCGATTGATCGGAAATCCACAGCTTATACAATTGGTAAGGGACGAGAAGATTAGCTATTCGCCAGAGGATTTCAGGCGATTGATTGAGATAATCAATAAATGGAAAAAATAACGGTCAAAGGAGAAATCCTAATATTATAAAAAGGTGATGAAATATGACAAATGGAGCAGGACCAAAGAAGTTGCCCCCCGGACCGAGAGGACCTGGGCCTGGCGCAAGGCCAGTGGGGCCTCCGCAGAGAGGACCCATGGGACGACCCGGACCTAGAGGGCCGGGACCCGGACCCAGGGGACCTCCAAGAGCAGGTGGTGCGCCAAAAGCGAGCCCAGCAGCTATTAGAGGAGTGGCAGCAACGGCAAATGCCGTTATTGAACAGGTATCCAAGGCTATCATAGGTAAAAGAGAGGTTCTGGAGAATGTATTGATTTCCATTCTTGCAAATGGTCATACATTGATGGAAGATTTCCCGGGAACGGCGAAGTCCCTAATGATCATGACATTTGCAGACACTCTGGGATGCAAATACAGAAGGATTCAGTTCACTCCGGATTTACTTCCCTCTGATATTACTGGTACCTATATATACGACGAAAAGGAAAACGAATTCAAGTTCAGGGCAGGCCCGATCTTTGCGAACATAATCCTCGCAGATGAGATCAACCGGGCTCCGCCAAAGACCCAGGCGGCTATGCTCGAGGCAATGCAGGAAAGACAGACATCCATTGAAGGTGTTACTCACAAACTTCCGAAACCCTTCATCGTTATGGCGACTCAGAACCCCATTGAGCAGGAAGGAACATATCCCCTGCCCGAAGCTCAGGTAGATAGGTTCATGCAGAAGATGAGCATGGGTTATCCGTCCAGAGAAGATGAGCGAGAGATTCTCATCAGGAGGATGGGCCGAGGCAAGGATGATGTGGATGTGGACGTAATAACCAATCCGGAGAAGATCTTGGCTATGATGCGGACTGTTGAGGGTATTCACCTTGATCCAGCATTATTGACCTATATAGTCGAGATCGTGACCAGGACTAGAGAGGACCCCCGTGTTGTGGTAGGGGCGTCACCAAGAGGTTCATTGGCGCTTTTCAAGCTGTCTAGAGCCAGAGCGGTCCTTCACGGAAGAGACTATATCACACCGGATGATATCAAGGCTATCTGCATACATGGGTTGGCTCACAGGATTATCCTGAAACCAGAACCTCGTATCAGAGGTGTACTGCCTGAGGATATCCTTAACAAGATTCTTGCAGAAGTGCCAGTACCAGCGGTGTAAATAATGTGGACCAAGAAAGCGGTATTGTTGCTGTGTACGGGGATAGGTCTAGTACTTCTGGGGTTGATATTTCGGAACCTACTCCTCCTTGGGATCAGTATAGTACTGTTAGTATACTTGGGAATAAGCATCTTCATCAACCTGAATATGATGGTGCGTCCGAACAGACAGATGTCCAATGAAAGGATCTTTGAGGACGGGATGATAAAGACCGAACTGCAATTGGTCCGACCAAAATCCCTTCAGATAATCGCCCCTGTCGTTGGTGGGGGAGTTGTTGGCCTTGTGCTTTCGCTCCCCCTCGGTTTCTGGCTTTGGGGATTTGAGAGTCTTGGCAACGGAGCGGGTTTCCTCGCTCTTTCGACCCTCCTGATCGGTGCGGTTACCGGAGCTCTAATTGGATATTTTTCCTCGAAAGGGGGGATTGTGGAGGTGCGGGATACTCTGCCAAAACAGGTTGAGCTTAGAAGGGGAAGCAATTATACATACCTCGATCTCAAACCCAAGGGAAAAACCCGGTTGAGATATGCGATTCGCTGCCCCCTGAAAGGAGTTTACAAACTAGGTCCGGTATCCATTAGATCGCATGATCCTTTCTATCTGTTCTACAGTGAGGTCAACATAAACTACACTTCAAGGCTCACCGTATTCCCGCAGACGAGAGAAATAAAGGAACTGCGTCTTAAGTCCAGGCAGCCCAAGATGTACCCCGGCGAGATGCGCGTGAAAATGCCGGGCCCGGGATATGAGTTCTGGGGCATCAGGGATTATGTACCTGGAGATTCCTTCAAAATGATAAACTGGAAGGCATTTGCTTCCACAGGGAGGCTTCTGGTCAACGAGAAGGAAAGAGAGAGCGTTTCCGATATCACCATCGTCTACGATGCAAGGGAGGTCTCAGGTATCGGGATGGAGTCCGATAATGCCAATATATATGGTGCTAGAGCGGCTGCTACATTGACCCAGTATTTCCTTGGGCGCCGCGATTCCGTGTGCCTGGTGGTATACAGCGACAAGGTCATGACAATCAAGAAAGGTGGCGGTCAGAAACAGTTATACGAGATATTGACGGCCTTGGCCGGTGCATCCCCCAAGGGGGATATACCGCTGCAGGGAATCGTTGAGGTCGCACTTCCCTATCTACCTCGAATGTCTCCTGTCATTGTCATTTCCTCATTGGATGATGACGACTCTCTGAGAAAAGCGGTCAGTATGATGCGTGTCCTCGAGTTCGATGTAACCATATTATCTCCTTCTACCATAGATTTTGAACTTCTGGCAAAGGAAAAAGGCGCCGTTCAGGAAGGCTCAAGCATACTGGGAACCAAGAAGATACTGCAGTTCGATCCACTTGCATATGATGTTTTACGTCTCGAGCGGGATATTCTTCTGAAAGAGATGAGAGGATACGGTATTAACGTCGTTGACTGGAAACCACAGACACCTCTACAGCAGGTACTGTTAAGGGCAAGATCCATTTCAGGAATACGGGGGGATTAAATATGGCAAACGAAGTAGCCCGACCTCAAATGTCCATCGATGCAACGAAGTCAGCATATTTGATCATATTACTGCAGATATTCGGTACCATCGTCCTGTTTACCGGAGGTTTTTTCCTGTACCAGATTATCAATGCCGGGGAAACTTCCCAAACACTGCAGCTGATGGGTTTCATTTTTCTTGGCATCGCTGTCATATTGGGACTTGTAGGATTGTGGGGTAGCCTGCCTTTCGAAATAATCGAACTGTCCGATTTGGAGATAGTACCAAGCCTAAACAATCTGATGGTAATGTCCACAGCCCTGTTCTTCATACTGGCATCCATAGTTGGTATCTGGGGTAGCAGGATGTATACCGACGTCGGTAAACTTGGAAGCTGGGATCTCTTTGCGGTTCTTTTGTTCTCTTTCTGCGTGGTGACATATGTCGAATTGGCTTCCACCTCGAACCATTTCTATTCGGTAAAGAAATTCGCCAAGAAACACAACCTGAAAAAGGAGAACCTCAATCTGAACGTTCTTTCCGGCAAGTACCTTGTATGGTTCTTCGTGCTATTCACCATCATATTTATTTATTCCTGGTTCGTATTGGACCTCCAGAATGTAATAATTGCGATGATGGGCGACGGTTATGTAATATCTCCAATAACAATAGAAGGACTTTCACATCAGTTCGCAAATTCTCTCATATTGAACTCTATCTACGGTGTCGCTCTTTCCATGGCCATTGTTTTCATACCCTTTACAATATTCATTCTGCTGATTTTCGGCGGGAAGGAAAAGGAAGATGAAGGGTTCGAAAGCGACGATATGATGTGATTTCTTTTTTTTCTTTTCTTTTTTTTATAATTCCAGTATAAGCTCTATTTCAATATATATTGCGGGGATTTGGAATTAATTATATTCAGCGGAATCGGCCCTTCGGGCTCCCACTTTGTTCCGGAGACACCCTTCTGGCGCTCCTGAGCCCTCGGCAAGAATGCCTACGGCCCCCGATTCCGCGAACTATGACAGGTAACACCTGTCATGCCAGACGAGCCGTCAGGGTCGTCGAGGATTGTCAAGCTGCAAACGTCGACTTTTTGTCGAGATTTTCACCATTGACAATATATACCAAAAAGGGGATATTAATAAGGTATAGCAAAATAACTAAGCATGGATTAAGAAGGGATTGAAAGGATGTTCACAACTCGTAGGATAATTGGCCGGAAAGGTAATATGCCGGTTATTTCGTTTACAGCAACCTTTATTATTATCCTACTTTCAATAGCTTCTTTTACCGGTATGATTCTTCTAACTGCCTATGGGGCTCAAGAGGGCGAGACGCGACTTGTCTGGACGGGAGAAGATGGTTACCATACCGATGGTCTAGAACCGGATTCAGGCCTGACGACCGATACTTTTGAATTCAGGGTCATGTACCTGGATGATCTGGGCGATGATCCTTTGGATGAACTGGCCGGACATTACATTCATCTGGTATTGGATGACGATGCTTATGATTTGACAACGGTTGATAATGAGTATTCCGACGGATCCATATTCAACATAAGCATGAAGGGACTTGAACCGAGACAGTACAAATACTACTTTAAGCTCAAGGTGCGGGATACGACCTATCGGCTGCCGACATCGGGGTATTTAGATGCTCCTTACGTTAATTCCAACCCAACATTAAGAACCGTATCGGGCGTGGAGCATGAGACTACGGTATACCCGGAGATGGGGAATACCACCGACCTCTTTAATTTCCAGATATTATATTCCGACCCCGACAATCATCCTCCCGATGCCGGCCCTTTTTCAAGAGGAGTATATATCGACAATGTGTTTTATGAGATGAGCCGTGTACCCGGTGGTGGAAAGTACGGTAACGGAGTATTCACCGATGGTGAACTGTATCTGTTCACAACAAATCTAAAAAAGGGTGAACATAGGTATTATTTCCAGTTCACAGATGAAAAGGGAGGGGTTGCCACCAGCGAATTATTTATGGGTCCAACTGTAATAACAGGTTTTCCAGACCTGATGGTGAAAATGGACGGAGCGGTTCCGGATATAGCTTGGGAGTTGCCCTCCAGCGATCCGAAAGATTGGGATGCTGTTACCATAACGGCGGCAGTAGAGAATGATGGGGGATCCGATATCCCAGTGAACGAAAGCTTCATTGTTGACCTTGAGGTATATTATGTAGATCCCCGCACCGGAGATGCCGTACTCGAGGAGAGCTGGGTATTTCCCGAAACCGGCTTGGCCGTTGGTAAGGAACACATCATTAGCACAGAATACAATCCCATCTCCGTGGGAGTGTACGAAGTACGGATAATTGTTGACATGGATAACGATATCAGGGAACTCGTTGAATTTCAAGGGAATCTTTCCCCTTCAAATAACTTTGCGAAGGTCCGCTTCAAAGTCGGGCCCGATCTTTCGATATCTCACAGCGACATAATGCCCATATCCGCCTTTAACAGGGATGATCTGATATCATCCGTCACAATACGCAATACTGGACCCACCGATGCGGTGCTCGGTGACGACCTTACAGTGGTGTTCAAACTTGGAGATATAATCGAGCGAAGTATTATTCCCAAGGACACAAAGATAGCTGCGGGGAAAGTATACAAGATTGGTGCGGGATTCTATATTTCAACAGATAAAACCGATGCGAACATTTCGATCTCGGTTGACCCTGATGGAGTTCTCAAAGAAGCAATAAATCGAGAAAGTCTATATGATAACAACAATGCGGATTCTCAAATAAAGGTGGTGACGAGAAAAAACCGGACCGTGGCGCCTTCCTTTCAACCGCCTATGCTGCTGCTTATTTCGGTTCTTGCAGCATTATCCCTTTTAACATGCAAGGATTCTAAAAAGGATCCCTATTGAGCAATTATTTTAATACCAAAAGTCCAAATTCCTATCTTGGGATGTATTTTTATGAAAATTCTAGTCGTCAGTGATATTCACGGCAGCAGGAAAGCCGTGGAGATGATCAGGGGGAAGATCGAGAAATTGGGGCCGGACCTTACGGTGGTGTGCGGTGATATTACACATTTTGGAACTCCTGATGAGGCCCGTTTGACAATTGATTCCTTTTCAGGTCTGGTACTTGCGGTTCCGGGTAACTGCGACCCTCCGGGGATCGAGGACGGTGTGGCCGATAGTCACGGAGTTGACCTGCACGGAAAGACGTATGAGCTGGACGGAATAATATTCGCGGGATTCGGCGGGGCAAGAAAGATGTTCGGTACCGCCCGAGAATACGATGAAGAATTTATCGGTGAGAACATAAGACGTATCTTACCGGGTGCGGATGTACTTATTGTTCATGGACCGCCCTACGGAATCAACGATCTATCCCAAAGTGGTCATGCCGGATCACGCGAGTTACTTGATGCAGTTCAAGCCTACAAGCCACTGCTGGTGCTGTCCGGTCATATCCATGAGTGTCAAGGTATCGTCCGGGAAGACGGTATCACTTATATCAATCCCGGGGCTGCCAGAGACGGAAGATTCGCTTTTCTAGAGATAGACGAGGCAGCTCACAAGATCAGAGATGGGTCTATAGAGATGGTAGATTAAGCTCAATCATAAAGATATTTGAAGATCCGGGGATTCTTTTCCATTATCTCCTCTTTGGTTAGCCCTTCCAATTCGTGGGGAAAAACAAGCCAGTTATCGTTTGTACAAGCGTAATAATCGGGAGTTATGTCGGTTTGGTTTCTCGAGGGTTTGTAATAAACCGTAGCAACCCGGATCTCAGGTGCGTTCTTCCTGGCCTTTGCCTTAATGACCCTTATAACCTCCACCATGGTCTTCCCAGTGTCGAAAACGTCGTCGATCAAAAGCATACGGTCCTCGCTGTTCACTCGGTCAATAACATGATCGATACCCTTAATCTCCACCGGGCCGGTGCTCATAATACCGGTATATGATTGGGTCTTGATTGAAGTATGGTAGGGTTTTATCCCCTTGTAGACCAGAAATTCATGGATCACTATTCCCGGAGGAGTGCCGCCTCTCCAGATACCTATCAGGAAATTTGGGTAGTATCCGTCATCCCAGATCATTTTGGCCAGTTCGAAGGATTTCTCCTGTAGTTCATTTGCCGAGATATACACCTTTTTTATCATATGCTCCCCTTGTATATTGTCAAAAGTGATTCACTTTTGATAATGTTCGCGGAATGAGAGCTTCGCGGGAACCTTATTCCGCAGAACACACATATTATGACTATAGTGTTATTGGAGTATGACTGTATTATTATTGGTCTTACATAAAAATTATCTTCGTATTACTACCGATAATATATCCTTGTCCTTCAAAATATGGAATAGACCCACCTTTTGACCCGGAAACTTCGCGCTGGGACCCCATATACGGGCATATCGAAAGTTATGCACGAAATCTCTGTGAATGTTGTTGCAGATCGATTCCACGTCGGTTCCCATTTTCACCACCATTGGCTCCTCAAGATCCGCTTTTTCCCCCTGTGGTTTAAGGAAAACCCTCATAAATCGCAGGGTATCGAAAATACGGTCCTTGATCTCCTCTATCCCCTGGTTCTTACCAACGGCAATGGGTAGCGGATTGTAGGACCTGTATTTCGCTATGATCTTGGCAACAATTTCGGATTCGGCCAGGTCTACCTTGTTTATGAAAAGTAATGTCGGGAGATATTTCACACCACCGGTCAGGCTGTCAATCAACTGGTAAGGTTTGATACGACTTCGTACAACCACGGTGGCATTGACGTAACCATAGGTTCTCACCATGTCACGTATCAGCTCTTCGGTCATAAAAGGCTGGTGACAGGTGGAGGCAACTTCGATTCCCCCTGCGTCGTTAACAGTGATGTGTATGTTCGGAGGAGATTCATTGAGTCTAATCTTTGAATCCCTCAGTTCCCTGATCAATAGGTCCAGGTCAGGGGAGAACACGTCGAGCATCAGGATAATGAGATCACTACTCCTTGCCGCGCTTATGACCTGTCGGCCTCGTCCCTTTCCCTTTGACGCTCCCTCGATGAGTCCCGGTAGGTCGAGAACCTGTATGTTCGCGCCCCGGTGATGAAGGGTACCCGGGACCACATCCAAGGTAGTGAAATTGTACGAACCCACCTCACTCTCCGCATCCGTGATACAGTTGAGCATGGTGGACTTTCCCACCGATGGGAATCCAACGATGGAAACCGTTGCATTTCCGCTCTTCTTTACCTCATAACCACCTCCTCCCTTTCCACCGGCGGAACGGTTTCTCTCGAGATCTTCTTTAAGCTTTGCCACCTTCGCCTTGAGCTTCCCTACGTGGTGTTGGGTGGCTTTGTTGTATTTTGTATTTCGGATCTCTTCTTCAAGCAGATCGATCTGCTCCTTGATGGTCGCCATTGGGGTCCGAGAGCGTCATTGGATTATATTTGTTTTTTCCACTCAGCCGTCTGTGACCAAACGGAAGCCAATTTTTATATTTATTTACTCCCTTACACGCCCCGGTGCATGCTTGCTAGCGAGGAAGACCCTGCTGATCATTGCGAATAACGTCGCAGGCGGAATATTGGGATACATCATCCTGTTCGTCATTGCCAGGTACATGATTAACGCCGATTACACATACGGAGTTGTAGCCTTCGGTCTAGCAACTCTCGGCTTGTTCATGTTCATTCTAAATCCAGGTACCAATACGGCCCATATAAAGAAGGTGTCCGAGGGAAAAGATGTTGGGACCTGTATCGGTACTTACCTGGCAATGAAGGTTGTGTTAACAGCTTTCTTTCTATTTGTGGTACTGGTTGGAATATTCAGCTGGAAACATGTATTTAATCAGGGGTTTGAGTCCAACAAGATAGAAGTGGCCATATACATCCTTCTCTTTAACTACGTGCTTACCTCCTTCAACGGTGTCTTCGTTGCCACGTATGAGGCAAGAAAGGAGATTGCAAAGGCTCAACTGGGAATGCTGATGTCCACTCTATCAAGACTGGCGGCCGTCCTGATAATCGTGTACTTCCAGATGGGTGTATACGGTCTTGCTTGGACTTGGAACATCAGTATGATGGCATACTTTTTTGTGTCCATATTGATGTTCAGGGGTTACAGGATAAAACGCCCATCCTGGACACTTGCCAAGGATTATATAAAATTCGCCTTTCCAATTATGTTCATTACCATCGCATTCGTTCTGGTAGTCACAACTGACAGGGTAATGCTGGGTTATTTCTGGAAACCGGAAGACGTGGGTCACTATTTTGCAGCATGGCGCATAACAGTCTTCATCATAATGTTCGGAGTTGCTGTGCAGAAACTAGTATTCCCCACTATATCGGAATACCATACGGAAAACAAGGAGGGCCACATTCAAAACCTTAGCTGGGTAGCCGAGAAATATATTGGCCTTTTCATCATACCCATCTGTTTTTTTATGGCTGTGTTTCCAAGTGACGTGATCCATATTATGACCAGCGATGACTTTCTTCCGGCAGCACCCATACTCCGTATTTTTGCCATTTACTCATTACTTATCGCACTCAATACTCCATATGCGTCCCAGTTTGCTGGAACTAACCGGCCCCGAATGGCGGCCCTGTTGGGAATCCCCGCCGCCTTTTTGAATATATTATTGAACCTCATTTTAATACCTGCATCCCTATTTGGAATCCCACTTGCAGGTCTTAAAGGCGTGGGTGCGGCACTGGGAACTCTCATATCCACAACCATTTATGTCGTTGTATCCCGTATAGTAATATACAAGTCCATATCTGGGACTAAAAGCAATTGGAAAATAATATTCAACTTGATATCCGCAGGACTGATGAGCCTTTTTCTCTACTACGTTCTTTACCAGTATCATCCTATAATCCGATATTATGACATCTTTCTCTTCATGGTTGTGGGAGCGTTAATCTATTTTGCCGCAATGTTCGTATTCCGCCAGTTCACAAAGAAAGAAGTCGTATATCTTCTCAAAGTGGTGGATCCCGTACAGATGATAAAATACATTAAGAACGAAGTATTTAACAGAAATGAAAGGAGTTCTGGAAAATAGAAATGGAAAAATAAAAAAGGAGAATAACTGCGACTACTTTTTCTTCGCCGCAGCCTTTACTGTCTTCAGTTTTCTCTCAAGAGATGAGATATCCGCATCCGCCGTGTTAATAAATGTTTTGAGATTGGTAATCCGCTGAACGAGTATATCGTATTTTTCCTCATACTCAAGTGTGTCGACCCTTGTTACCAATCCGAACTCCTCGATATAATTGTTGAAGTTCTCGTCCAGATATCGCTCGATCCTTCCGTCGAAAAATCTTCTTTTGTAATGAGCTTCTTCCGGTGCTACTTTTTCTTTTGAGAAGAGCTTTTTGACCCGGGCGAAAAAGGGCGGCTTCTCTTCCATTTCCTGTTCCTGTTCGGTTAATTCTGCCATATCCTTTTCCTCCTTTAGAATTCCTCCAAGCTTTTCATTCCCTTCTCAATGGAATCCATTCGGGAATTGATGGAAGTCTTCTTTTTCTTTATCGTCCCGATATCCCGGCTGATAACCTTTAACTTCTTATTCATATCCTTTTTCCAGGTCTTTACCTTGGACCGGGGCATCAGGTCCCATTCGTCAATGATGTTCCGGAAATGTTCATCGAAATAGAGTTGGATGTGATCCGCTCCTCCTCCTCTTTTCTTCTTCAACTGATAAATATAATATATCAAGTAAACGAAGACAAAAGCCAATAATAGGACCACAATGAATATTCCGACCTGTTGAAATGTTGACATTGCCATATTATTTCCCCTCCACACCGTATTTTAATTCGAGCCTTTCCATTCGAAGCCGGGCCTTTTTCAAACGCTCTTCGGTTTCTTCTTTCCATGAATCCAGATCATTCAATTCTGTTTCCGCCCAGTTGAAAGAACTGTCTACGTCGATAAAATCGTTCTTGGTGGCCAACCGGTGAGTATCGATCAATTCCGGTAAATGCTCACTGATATACCTATCGATCTTTCGGGGATTGCCCCCGGTGAGTTCCCTGAAGTATGCGGATATTCTTTCGCTTACACCTACCATTTTATTCCTCCTTTAACATTTTTAGGATGAGTATCATTCAGTATTATCTTTTTCATCTTCTTCAGCCTCTTCTTCATCTTTCTTGCGGATGATTTTGTCTTTTATCTTTTGATACCCGTCCTTCAAACTCTCGGTATATTTTTTGTAATTTTTTAATATGACTGTGTCTCCGTCCTGGATCTTCAATTTGTTCATATCCCTTTGCCTTATTGAAGCAACATTGATGGAAATGAATTTATCCGCGTTCAATTTCACGATTACTCCCTTATCGATCTCCGGTGTACAGAGAAACACTTTGTCGCCTGGGTTGAAGTCCACACTTTCCATGAGGGATTCATGAACTCTTACCAGGCCCGGCTGCCCCTTAATCATGCTGGTTTTCGCCTTCAGTTCCAGTTTGGGCACCTCAAGTTCTTCAATTTCTTCCTTTTCCATGATCATTACTCCTTTTCTTCTTCTTCTTCTTTCGATGGGAAAAGTTCATCATAGGTCTTCCTGAGAACCATCTCCCCCCCGAGGCTCTTAATTTCTTCCGGCGATATCCTGAGGCGACGACTTTTGAAGCCTGTGGTGATCATTATCTTCCATATTTTCCATATCTTCAATTTCTCAGGTATATCAAAATCAGTGACCTTTCCGATCTTTTTGTTGTCAGATGAAACTACTGATATTCCCACAAAGTCCTTGCACATGAACATCTCTCTCTTCGAGGTCAAAGGGATTTCCTCTTCCTCGTGTTCGTCGGTGAGAAGTATGAGATTATTGTCCATATCGAATTTTTGTACATACTTTTCGTGTATCAGTTTCTTGGCCTTCTTGCCCATCCCATGAGAGATCACAAAATGGGTAACCCGCCATGTATTGGTATTCAATATCATGCCCACTTGTTTGCCGATGATACCTTCGATGGCTTTTTTGAATTCAAATTCCTTTACCCTAGAGTATAACATTGCTTTTCCTCCATTTTTGAGATGTGCGAACTAACGAGACTAATGG
This sequence comes from uncultured archaeon, assembly GCA_964342815.1. Classification (GTDB taxonomy): domain Archaea; phylum Thermoplasmatota; class Penumbrarchaeia; order JASLWR01; family JASLWR01; genus JASLWR01. The sequence goes on from CAYFHS010000006.1 coordinate 98,310, forward strand.
ATTATCTATTTATATAAGTTTCGGTGAACTCTCCTTCTTGCGAGGAATAATTGTGGAAATCAATAGGGGTCTCTTTTACCGAATGTGAATACAAAAAGAGCGAGTAGTATGACGATTGTTATTAATATGACCAGAACTATCAAAACGGGCTGAGGATCATCACCATTCTGCGGTGTTTCGCCTTCTTTCACGTGGAAGTTCATTTCGACCAGCGTAAATTCCGTTCCGTTATAGGTATATTCTATACGGTACATCCAATCACCGACGGTAATCCCTTCAGTAGTAAGATCAACTCTTCGCTCATAGATCGCACCTTTTTTTGGGGTTCCCGTCTCATGAGGAATGTTACCTGAAAAAATGAGGGTGTCCGTAGAACTGTTGAATATGCTAACCATTATCTTGTCCGGCGGATCGCCCTCTGCGTCCTTGTAGCTTATCTGGAACATTATGGGTTTATTTGCGAACAGCTCCGGAGGGATGTTTGTCAAGTCTTTGACATCCGGGAGTGTATCATTCAAGGGTAGTTCGCCTTCGATGATGTTGATGGGAAAGGTCTTAACATATGTCCAATTGTTATCTCCGTCCTTCTTTCTTGTGGTTTTGATCGAGTAATTGTAGGACTCAATCGTATGATGCAATCTTCCGATGTATTTCGTATATATTCCACCGTCATTTGACATTATATAATTAGTATCATTTACCACTATCTCGACCTGTACGATCCGGTCCCCATCCGGATCGGTTATATTTGCCGAGAAGACGATCTCATCATTCGTCGTATGAACATAATCAGGGCGTGGTGTGATGGTATCGATAATAGGGGCCGCATCGCTTTCCCGGATGGAAAAGGGAGCTCTGGCGGATTCTCCCGTGGCACCGCTTTCAAGTTCCATGTGATGAATGAAATGCCATGCACCGGGTGACAGGTCACCTGTGTTCAATTTAAGGTGGAGCCTGAAAAAATTCGCAAAGGGCATTTCGGTATCGTTTCGTTTGTACTGGAAGGTATATGTGCTATTCGCCTCATCAATGAGAGTGATGTATGTTCCAGTCCGGTGCATGCCGGAATATTTAATCTCCCCGTCTGTTTGGACCTGTGCAATAAAGTGAATCGTGTCCCCCTTGATTATCGTGTCCGAGATATCCGTGGCATCCACCACCGACAACTCTCCTTCCTCCCCTTTAGACTTATGAGTGGGGAAAAGTAACAGATTTAGTAAAAATAAAAAAATGACAACAATAGTAAACAGTTTTTTCATTCTACATTCCTCGTACCAGTTCCGGTTGTTGATCAGCACCTGTGAGCTACTTTGAATCATAGTGCTGGTTATATATAATTATGCACCGTATTATAAATAATTTCGTCTCTCCTATTGGTAAGGTATTATTATAATTGGAAATTGAATAATCGGGGAAAATATTTTTAATACAACGAAAGATAGATTACCTGATAACATTTTTCCAATAATGTATTTCAGAGTTAGGAAGGTGTGATAATGCAGCGTATATTCAGAAAAAGCGTAGTTGGAGTAATTTGCATTTTATTACTATTAGTTACAATGATTATAACGCCTGAAATTCTTGGCGAGAAAGCGCATGAGACACGGGCCTATCAGCTCCCTGTTTGGAAATCGGATGATTGGTGGAAATATTATTACCATTCGGATGAGCCCCTGTTTCTGGATTCCGGGGATATTCAAGTAACCATCGACGAGATCACGACCGTGGAGGTCTTGACGGTGGCAGGAAGTGAATCTGTTATGGTCAACGGGACTTCATATGACATATATAACGTTACGATCGAAGGCAATATCGCTCAAAAGGGCTCTTATGTATATGGTCAATATTCGGGCCCGTACACGGATAACAGCGAATCAACCGGATTTGCCTACTACCGAAGGTCTGACCTTGCCTTCATAAAAAGGGTGGATGATATCACGGGTACCATAACAATGACGATCATGGGAAGCCCTCAAAATAGTCCTTACACAAGTACCGTTTTAACGAATATGCAGCCGCCCCGGGAGGATTTCAATTTTCCCATGTCACATTTAAGCACGTGGAATGTCAATTCCCTGCAGACTGTAAACCAGACCTTTTCATCCCAGGGGCAGACCGAGTCAGTGGAGACTCATACACTCTTCAGTTACATCGCCACCGTGGGAGCCGAGGACAAGGGAGAAGTGGCTGGCAGGGTTGTGGACTTTTATCCCATTCATGGGGTAGGAACCGCGGTGGGGGGCGGCAATACGGCCCCTTTCGAGGTGTACAATAATTATTCGTCTGTGGTGAAGAACTCCATCATAGGTCTCATCGGTTTCGGTGATGTTGACAGTCCTCCAGGTTCGGGGGATCTTACTATTGATGTTGAAGATTTTTTAATTGCACCACAATCCCCCAGAGAAGGAGTGAGAGCGAATATAAGCTGTGAGATATCAAACGTGGGCTATGGGAACGTAGCATACCCCAGGGTTAGAGCGGAACTGGATGGTGATACTTATGGTGAAGACATCATCATCGATATGATCGAATCGTACGGTAAATACACCATTTACTATGACATCGTGCCACTAGATCGTGGATCCCATAGTTTCGAGATCATTTTGGACCCCGATAACTTGATCGAGGAAAGCGATGAAACCAATAACGGGGCTGTTTTTACCTTCGAGGTTGCTGCCAACAAAGAACCGTTGATAACTGGTTATCAGCCCTTTACGAATATTATTATCAACAAGGGTTCCACTGCGGTTTTTGAAATAGTTGCAAGTGACCCGGATGGGGATAAGATCAATTATGAATGGACCGTTGATGGAGGAACGGTTTCAGGTGCAAATGGACCGGATTGCGAAATTGCATTTACAGGTGTCGACGAGGGTGATGAGCTGGTGGTCAAGGCAGTTGTGTACGATGATTTCAATGCCAATGTTTCCCATGAATGGGGGGTAACCATCAATACGGCCCCAACCATTACCGGTCACACTCCACCGGAACAGATGATCACCACACTAGAGGGCGAAGAAGTTGATTTCGTCATCACTTACGATAATGCAGGAGAGGAATCCATTATCTTTCGATGGTATCTTGATGATGATCTCCTTCACTGGGAGAAGGCTGGTTTTTTTACCTTCGAGGCCGCCCTTAGCGGTGCGAATTCCTCTGAGGGTTCACCATACGAGATCAAAGTTGTTGTGGAAGACTTTTTGAACCTCACAGACGAGTATTCATGGACTCTGCAGGTGGACAATATGAATCAGGCACCTCAAATTATCAATGCGTTTGCAGGAGGGGCCGCACGCGAGATGCAAACCATCAATGAGACCGAGAATATGAATTATAATATAACTGCCCTTGATCCGGACAACGACGCTTTGACCTATACCTGGTTCGTTGACGGACAGGAGATCACCGGGGCAAAGGCCGCGGATTTTATCTATACCACAGATAAAGACACGGTAACCCACCTAAATGGAAGGAGAACCCAGGATTTCATCATCAAGGTGCTTTGCGACGACGGCGAATTAAATGACACGTTCACGTGGATCCTGAGAGTGGTGGACATCAACAGAGCACCGATCATATCTTTCGAAGAATCTCTAGATTCCGCCTTGTCCGGTATTAAAGAGGGTGAAATGGCCGCTCTCAATGTAAGTTCGGAAGATTCCGACGGTGATGTCATGACGTATCAATGGTTGCTGGATGGTGAGATATTGGCAGTTGATCCCTCCTTCACCATCAGTTTCAAGGAAGGGGATCACACCATCCAACTGCTTGTGGACGACGGTTATGACAAAACTCGGACGGAAATATTTAATTTTACAATTCTGCCAGGAGAAACAGGGCCTGGAAACTCCGGGAATACCGATGGCAGCAAGGGTGGAAAAGGTATTCCTCTCTGGGCCGTGATCGTCATAGTACTTGTGGTGCTGGTTGTCATCATGGTAATTATTCTTTTAATAAAAAGAAAAAAGCCGGTAGCGAAAGTATCTTTTGAGGGAGTGAATGAACACAAGGAGAATGTTATATTCTTGTGCCCTAAATGCAACGAGAAAGAAGACCTTGATCTGGGTTACTGCATCAGCTGCGGAAATGATTTCAGCCATAAAAAATGAATTGACCTGTTAATTGGTGAAACAATGAATGAAAAGGAAATTATGTGTCCCCTGCTGAAGGAAGCCTGTTTGCAGGATAGATGTTCTTGGTTTCAGGTTTCGGGACAGTGCTCGATAACTGTACTTGCACAGGCTTTTTCAACGAGAAGCAAGGGATCCGGTCTTGGACCGTTGTAATATGAAAAATACGTGTATGTTTTCCATAAATATTCTTGGAAAACTCTCGACGTTGCTGATTAGGCGCGGGCTTGTAGAATAAAAAATTTTTTCTTATCAATCCCGAGGAATCCGAATGGGGAACGACTTGAAAATTACACGAAACAATTATATCGTAAGAATAGCTATCAGTAAAGCACCAATAATATTCGTTGACCGGGAAAGTTATCTTGTAACGCAGTGAATCAAAATCTGAATAAGTTTACTTTATCGAAGATCATGTTAGATAAACCGGCTCCATCATTGGTGTATCTTGAAAGGTTGATGACATTGAATAAACAAAACAGTATATTATTGCTTACGATCTTTCTCCTGATCGCCTCGTCGCTTATTATGGGTGACCGATCCGCAGTAATGGGTAATGACGATGTGACTCCGGTTACGGTTCAAATCCTTGCACCGGCGAACGGTACGGAAGTGAATGGCTCGGTACCGATCGATGCAAAGGTCCTCAACTGTGGCTCGAATTGTACCGGCAACACCTCCATCTACATCGACAAGAAGTTCCAATCCATCGGGACAAGATACGATCTTGTGGGTCAGTACGAATATTTCAGACATGAATGGAACACAACGACGGTTGAGAACGGACTGCACGAGATACTCGTCTTTGATAAACACAATATCACCTACGATATAATATACCTTTTCGTAAACAACGCGGTCAACGGGAGTTCCATTAGAAATACCAGAATTACATCACCCGGCAACAACACGAATATTCAAGGTATAGTGGCCGTTCACGCTGAAGTGCTCACTTGTAATTGCAGTGGGTTATCCTCGCTGTACGTCGACGGGGATTTCATCTCGAACGGCACTCGAGGGGCCACGATCAACCACGACGGGAGGTGGTGGGAGATATTCAAACATTCATGGGATACACGTACTGTGGAGAATGGTAGGCATACAATAAGGATCTACGGCAAGCATCCGGAATATTATCATGAGATCAGCGTGATAGTGGATAACGAGGAAGTTGAACCGAACACAATGATTATCTCCCTGCACAACAATACTGAGGTACACGGCAATCAGAGGGTGAGCATCCGGGTAATGGCATGCAAATGCACTGCCCTGACATCCCTCTACGTGGACGGGCTGTTCATCTCCAACGGGACGAAGGATGGGTCGGTGGGGCTGTACGAGTACTATAGCCATGAGTGGGACAGCACGATGGTGGAGAACGGCAGGCATCTCTTGAGGGCGTACGGAAAGCACAAGGAATATTACGATGAGATCACCATATTCGTAAACAACACGGACGACGGGTACGACGGGGAAGTGAGAATCCTGTCCCCGGAGATGAACTCGGAAGTAAAGGGTCTGGTAACGGTGAGGGTCGAGGTCACGAAGGGAAACGTCAGCGGGAACACATCGTTGTTCATTGATGACGTCTTCGTATCCAACGGGACCCATGAGCTGAGCGTCGGTCAGTATGAATACTACAGTCACCTCTGGGACAGCACCACCGTCAATAACGGGATTTACCTACTAAAGGTAGTGGGGAAAAATAGAAAAATTTTCGATGTCATCAATGTTATTGTAAATAATCCAATCGTCATGGAGCATCCCCCCATCCGGATTGTTACACCGACGAATAATTCACAAGTGGAAGGGATCGCGGCAATAAAGGTGGAAGTATTGGCGAATATAAGTGTTAATACCACCATATTGTACATTGACGATATATTGATGTCAAACGGCATTAGCGAGTCAAAGATAAATAAGAACGGAACCTGGTTTGATATCTACCTTTATGAATGGAACAGCAAATCAACTTCAAACGGTAATCACGAAATAAAGGTTATCACTGACGATATGAGTTTTTTAGATTCTATTACCGTTTTTGTTCTGAATCCATTGGACGAGTCAATCACGATCACCAAGATCATATCTCCTACGAATGGTTCTCTCATCGATAATAAAATAACCATCGAAATTGAAGTAATGGTTATTTGTCCCTGCAACGGCACTACGATCATGTTTGTTGATGGGCTCTATTTGTCGAACGGGACCTTGCTCGATACCTATTTCCGCAACGATTCCCTGTACGAGGTGTATGCTCACCAGTGGAACACAACATCCATCGCGGATGGATCACATTTGATTCGGATACTCGGTAAACACAGGCAATATTTCGATCAAATCACAGTTATTGTTGATAATTCACCCGCAATAAAACCAGTAACGGACGATAATCGATCGTCCTCTTACAGAATCTTTTCAATCATTTTCGCATCCACAATCGTTGTAATAATATTAATAACAATAATAAGAAAAAAGAAATTCCAGGACGAGTCGCAAAAATGATTTGACTCATCAATCGATATATGGTCAGAGGAAGTACATGTTTAATAAAAAGGGTCGGCCCTTGGTCGTTATAATCTTGTTTTCTCTAATTATCGTATCCATGATCGCTCTACCACTGGCGGCCTATACCTTTGATTTTCTGCCCTCAAGTAGAGATGACGATGATGACACAAAGGATAACAACACCAACTCATCACTGGTATTGGGGCCTGCACCCGATATAACGCTTTATGACAGGGTCCCCAATGGTTCGATTCGATTATCGGAATATAAAGGCAGGATGATTATATTACATTTTATGAAAATAGTTCATTTAGGCGGAGACGAGGTCAGTTTCAATGAGGATAATAAGGCGCAAATAGATATTTTGATCAAGCTCCGTGACACTTATCCCGAAGAAAATATTTCTCTCGTAACGGTGTTGGTCCCCAACTGCTGCATGCCATCCAAGGATTTATGGCTCAATAATATATATGACCAATCAGAGATAAGCTGGCACTTTGAGAATGATCTTTACTATAAGACATCCATGGCATATTTCGACTATATCGGGGATGAAAGCGGTTTATTGATAGAGGATCCTACAATTGTACTGATCGACCGGGATTTTAAAATAATCTCGGTCTCGGGTTTTGTGTCGTTTGATAAATTTGATCGAATTATATCCAATTACACAAGGAATGATGGCTATATTAGTGAAGAAGACCTTCTTCCTCAGGTCCAACGAACGAAGGATTTCAGCCTTATAAAAGCCTATGGCACGGTTTTTGTTTCCGGCTTTCTCTCAAGCATCGATCCTTGCTGCATAGCAATGCTGGTTGTTACCATAATCGTCTTGGAAGGGTTGTTGAAGAATTGGGGCGATCGATCCAGCAATAAAAAAGAGATAATTAAGCGCAAGGGGGGAAAAAACGATGACCGAATGGAGAGAATAATCGTCGTTTTGGGATTCTGTATTGGTATGGGTATTATATTTTTCATTATTGGATTGGCTGCAGCCTCTCTTATTTCCTTACTTCCATATTTTCAAAATACTGCTAAATTCTTGATCGGGGCGCTGATTATATTGCTAGGATTAAAATTGCTGAGGGTTTGGTCATTGGTTTTACGATATACCCCATTCTTAAATAGATACGCTCACGATCATAATCATCATTCCTGTGCCTCTCATGCTCACACTCATACTCATAGTCATAGTTCTTCTCATCATGAAAATTTTGACAAGAAATCCAAAACTCAACACGACCCCGATGGATCGAGACTACATACCGCCGGAAGGACTCCCGATGGAATTTCCGATAAATGCGATTGCCATGAAGGTGACATTCAAGGACGAATGCAGCGTTTCTTCGTTCATCTGAGGAAATATCCTTTATGGACCGCAAGCATAATCGGTGCTGTCTTTTTTGGAATTCTCGAGATCCCGGGAGATACCTTTCTGATATCACCGTCTGTTTTATTCCTGGTCTCGCTAAAAACTCCGGTGATAATGATTGGTATTTTTATGTTCATATTTGGTCTTTCCAAGGGTGCTATTATAATCCCTTTTATAGTAAGTATCGGATTTATAAGACGCGTCATTGATTCAAACCTATGGCAAAGGACGGTCCGAAAAATTACAACGCTCTTGGGTTTTTTACTTATAATCTGGGGCGTGTACCTAATCTGGTTGTATAGCTTATAATAAAACAAATAGAGTCATGAAAATTATTAGCTCCGAATTGCCATATCAAGATGCAATATGAATGTCCTATAACTATCAATGAAATATATAAGCAATGACATATATTACCGGTCTCTTTTGAACTATTCGTCAAAGGTGGTTGTTATAATGGGTTATCTGAAAAGGATTATCGTGCTCCTTGCTACGATCTTGATATTTATTCACGTTTTTAATATTTCCACCCATTCCACAGTGGAAATATCCAGAATGAGGCGCTATTCGGGGACCCGGGCGGATGATGAACCACCCCGTTTAGTTGTGGATAATACTCCCGGGACGGGTAATACCGGAGAAGAATTAACCTTCTCGGCGAATTTCACGGACAACGTAAGTGTGATAGCCGTACGGGTGAACTACACCTACGATAATATCCTATTCTACAATAGATCCATGAACAATACCGCCGGGGAGAGCTGGTCTCTGACCATTACAGTCAATATTACTGCAACGAAGATCGATTATTATTTCCATTTCAATGACAGTGCTAACAATACGAACACTTCTGTGACAGAAAGAATAGATATAATCGACATCATCCCTCCGGTGGCGAATGCCGGTGCGGATATGAGCCTGCCCCAGGGGGCAGGCTTTTACCTTGATGGCTCAAACAGTACCGACAATATCGGGATCGTAAATTATACGTGGAATTGGAAATGCTTAACTGGTTGCAACACATCTCATATGGCCTATGGCGTCAATCCGTTTATCTACGCGCTCACCTTTGATTTCTCGGTCGATCTCATCGTAAGAGATGCCGAGGGGAACATCGATAACGATTCGATAAATATCACGATAACCGATATAATCCCCCCTATTTCCGATGCCGGGGATGATATCATTATAGACCAGCATGAAATAGCCCGTTTCAACGGTAACGCGAGCAGCGATAATTACGGTATCAATTTCGGGATAGTGAACTACACATGGTCCTTTAATTACAGCGACACAGTCGTAAACCTTTATGGTATGTACGCAAACTTTTCCTTCGATATAGCGGGAGAATACGAGGTGATCCTCACTGTGGCCGATGCCGCAGGGAACACCGGACCCTTATGTTCGGACAGCGTCTTGGTCACAGTCCGAGATATCACTCCTCCTCAAGCAAATGCAGGCGAGGATGTGGATATCGACCAGCATGGGACCGTTCATTTCAACGCTAATCTGAGTACGGATAACGTTTTCATCCTGCACTTTACGTGGTCGTTCTTCGATGATTTCGAAAAATCATTTTTCGGTATTTCCCTGAATTATACATTTCACAATGCAGGTACATATAATATCACTCTAAATGTTTCAGACGGGGCGGGAAACTGTGCCTATGATACATTTAATGTGACCGTGAGGGATACAACGGCTCCCATGGCCGATGCAGGGTGGAACTGGACGAACATGAACTATGGTGAACTCATCGTTCTGAACGGGAGCGGCAGCCGAGACAATGTCGGGATAATCAACTATACCTGGAGCTTTTTATACAATAATTCTCACCATTACCTCTATGGTGAAGAGGTCTCCTTTCGTTTTTTCAGCCTTGGTGAAATTAAAATTCGATTGAATGTGACTGATGCGGAGGGGAATATTGGTGTAGACAACTGTACTATTGAAGTTGTTGACAAGATCCCCCCGAAAGCCGATGCGGGACCGGATATGGTGGTCGGCGTAGGTTTATCGGTAATTCTGGATGCAAATGGGACAACGGACCATTCGAAAATAATTTCATATATATGGATGTTCACATATAACAAGGTCACAGAAATTTTGAACGGATCAAGGATTAATTTCACATTCGACATAATTGGCATATATGAGACCCTGCTGATAGTAAAGGATGAATGGGATAACACGGCCACGGATATCCTTATCATCGAGGTCAGGGATACCACGCCTCCCGTGGCAGAGGCTGGCGTTGACAGGGAAACATTGGAGGGAAAGAAAATTCATTTCTCCGGTGATGGATGGGATAATATCGCTGTTATGAATTACAGCTGGAAATTCACCTATAATAACTCTGAAGTGATTCTCGAAGGAAAGGTGGCTACCTTTCTTTTTGATATTGCCGGCAATTATTCCGTAACCCTCACGGTGACCGATGAGGCGGGAAATTATGGTAAGGATATTATGTGGGTGAACGTGAGCATCCTCCCGGATGGAGATGATGACGACGATGATAACGATGACGATGATGTCGGCGACGATGATGACGGCGACGATGATGTCGGCGACGATGATGATGTCGACGACGATGTGACGGATAATGACGAAAAGAAAACCGCTGAAAAATCTTTTTTAACTTCTCCCACCGGTTTGATAATCGCAGTTGCACTGCTGATCCTGATCATCCTTGGAGTGGTGATCGCAGTGAGGAAAAAACGCCGGATCGACGAGCCAGAGGCCGCGCCGGGTGAGAAAGCGGGTGTAATTACCGCTGATGTCCATAATGGGAAAAGGGACGGGGCCATTGAAGTGGAGGAGGATGCGGTCTTGAAAGATGATGGAGTGACTGAAACAGAGGGCGGAAAGGGGGCTGAAGAGGAGCCAGAAGTGGAGACTGATGAGGAGCCAGAAGTGGAGACTGATGAGGAGCCAGAAGTGAAGGCTGAAGAGGAGGTTGAGGAGGTGGGCGATGCAGGAATTGACATTGATGTTGCTGTGGATGACGAGGCAGCCAACGAACTCTCCAAAAACAATCTCAGTCCGTAAGGTATCGGCTGAGAACTGTTAATAGACTTTTTGAATAATGTCAAATTGACAAATCTTAAAAAGTAGAGGTGATCCTACAGGCTTACTTTCCCCTATCGAGGGCGTTTTTCAATATCCTCAGGTCCGTGCTCCAGGGCGGGACAGCACTAGATAAGCTCTCATCTATCAAAGCGGATAATTTCTCACAATCCAGGTCCCTATGTTCATGAATGAATTCGAGGACAGAAGGGTGATCGGACAGATAGGGGGCCGCGAGAGCATATGCCTCTTTTATGCGGTCCTTGAGATTGCTTATATCGGGGGATTCCTGCAAAGTACTCAATCCTTATCTTTTGTTACCGGTTTCATCTTCGGCCGCTCTTTTTCCCCTACGGGTCTCATGGTGGGGGTGGCGCCTGTCCTTGGTTTGATCGAGGGTCTGCGAGGAGATGTTCGGGGTTTCATCATCGGCCGCCCCATTTGTTTTGTTATCCCGTTACCAGCCTCAACCTGTACCACCGGACTTGCCTCAACCTTTACCGCGGGACTGGTCTGCATCGACCGATCCCGGGGTTTCATCATTGGTCGTCCAACCTGTTTTGATATCCCTGGACCTGATCCGCCCGGCACCACAGGACTGGTTTGCCTGGGCGCATGGCGGGATTTGGGGGATCTCAATATACCGAATAAATCGTCCAATTTATCATTCTCCCCTTTTGATCTGGAGACCACAGGGCCGGAAACGGGTTTCATCATCAACGGTTTTTTCGTACGAGCTTTTTCCGTTTCCTTTTTTTCCGATTTTGGCTTTAGCATCAAATATTGCTTCCTTTCAGGGATGACGGGAGTACTTTGCCTAGTTTGTTCTTCTTCTTTCCCGTGATCCTCATCCATTGGTACTGATTCTCCAGGAATCGGAATCTCATCAGACTTTTCGTATTGATCGCTCTCAACACTTTCTTTCGATTCACCATCGGATGTCTGTGCATCCTCGCCCCACTCCCCGTATTGTGCTTCATCCGTTTCGGAACTTGTATCATGTTCTTCCCACTCTGTCCGATCCCCTTCATGCAAATAAGTGGTTGAATCTTTTTCTTCCCACTCACTCTGATCCTCCTCATGCATATCAGTGGTTGAATCTTTTTCTTTCCACTCACTCTGATCCTCCTCATGCATATAGATGGCTGAATCTTGTTCCTCTCGCTCACTCTGATCCTCCTCATGCATATAGATGGCTGAATCTTGTTCCTCCCGCTCACTCTGATCCTCCTCATGCATATCAGTGGCTGAATCTTTTTCTTTCCACTCACTCTGATCCTCCTCATGAATATAGGTGGCTGAATCTTGTTCCACCCGCACACTCTGATCCTCCTCATGCATATAGATTGCTGAATCTTGTTCCTCCCACTCACTCTGATACGATCTCTGGGTGGACGTAGTGCCAGTTATCTTCGATGGAGGTTTGTAGATCGTGAATCCCAGATCGGTTCCCCCGCTATCTACCTGGTCCTGGCCGCTTACGAAATAACCGGTTCCCTCGTCCTTTATCGTATCTTCCTTTTTCTTTTCCTTTTCCGTATCCCCCTCCATGCCTTCGAAGAAATCATCCAGTTCCAAACCATCGAATTCGGGCTTTATCCCCCTGTCGTGAAACTTGTATTCTTCTCCTTCCACCAACCCGGTGTCTATCAACGGATCCTTTCTTCGAGACCTGCTTATCCTTATCACGATGGTGGCCACTATGACAAGTACGATAACAGCACCAAGTATCTCCAGGATCAATAATAATGGCGAATCATTTCCTTCGGAGTTCTGATCGACATGGTATACCACCATTTCGCTCCCGGTGATAGATAAACGATATTCCACCGATCCATCCGTTACTTTCCATTCATTTTCTTTATCGGAACTGATCACGGCACGCTTTGACAAGTTGATATCATTCAGGGAAAAGCAGTTTTTCAATTTATCGCTCACAGGGCCAGGGTTCAGCCCACCACAGTCCTCAAGTAGCATGCTGAATAGATAACCTTCATTTGCCTCCCTCACGATATATGTCAGTACCACCCGATTGTTGGATTCATTCATCTCCGAGATGATTCCCCCGGGGTCCACAATAAAGAAAAAACGATAGGTACTGTATGTGCTTGGACTGAAATCGAAAGAGAGCTCTTTGTTCATTTCGGATTTAAAATCGAATATTTCCCGGGTTCTGTAGGGAGCGATCCTCTCGTCGTTGATATACAGAGAGACGTTGAATCGATCAATGTCAAGGTTTCCCACGTTCCTAACCCAAATCTTCAGTTCGATGCTGTTGATATTTGCACTGCTGATGTTTTCCGATGAGTCTACAAGATGGGAATCCAGTGAGATTATTTTATCTATTTCAATATCAAAACGTACGATCTTGACGATAAAATCTATTGAATCCGATGCGGGATTTTCGGACGGATCCTTGGTGGATGTCACGTGGACGGTGAAATGATATTCCCCTATGGCGATACCGAAAGGAGCCCGTACTGTCAATATCAGGTTTCCGCGGGTTTCCCGGTATTGAAGCATAACCTGCGAGATCATAAAATCGGGTGGTCTCCATCCTTCTTTCTCGGGATAGTCGATGGTAAAAAGCAATATGTCCTGTGCGTTTCCGAGATTGCTGACATTGAATTGGAACAAATCCAGCCGCTTTTCGGGGTCGGTCTCGTCCGAGTTGATGGATAGAATCTCGTCTCCAATTCGACCCGTCATCTTAAGAGAGTATTGTTTCATTATTTCGAAAGAGAAACTTAGAGTTTCTTCTATGACAAGCTGCATTTCCCGTGCACCTGTTGAGACAACCTGTATACCGATAATATATTTGCCAGCCCTGCTCATTTCTGGTATTCGGACATAGAAAAAGATCTCATGAGAAAAACCGTTTCCCATTTCAACATTTCTGGTATCAAGTTCGCACCAAGATGTGACGTTGATATCCCCTCCCTTTTGCAGTTGGATACTGTAATTATCCTCACCATTGCCGGAGTTCTCCACGGAGAAATTATATGTTATCATTTCCCCTGGAAAAACCTTAATTGAATTTGTTTTCTGGGTGAGGTTAAGATCGAACTCCTGAAATACCGTGATATTGAATGTAATGGAATCGTCGGGTAATTGTTTCAGGGAGCTATAGGTTTCAATGCTTATTGTATAGGTCCTGTTCAGAGCGGTTTCGGGGATCACCAGCGATAGAACGCAACGGGCTTTCCCGTATCTTTGAATTCCATTCACACCGATATCTGAAAGATCGAACTCCCATATCCAATCCGGGGATATGGACTTCATTTCCATCCTGGCGGTACCGTCATCCCCGTTCCCTTCATTTGTGATATTGAAGTCCAGTTCCACCTCTGAGTGCGGATAGGAGAAGGTGGAATAGATAGGTGCCTCAAGGCCCAAACTGAATATCTGTTTAACCTTCGTCTCCACGCTGGCCAAGTGATGTATCTCCGGATCAACCTGTGAAGATGCTATGAACTTTAGGACATCGCTGTCATCCTTTTTGGCATTGTCAGGAATCTTCACTTTCACTCTTTTTATCGCGGTCTGGTTTATACCAAGGGTTTGTGTGAACGAAGGACCCTGTATCTCGTGCCACCAGTTGTTCGGTGAAACCAGTGATATGAAGTAAGCTTCCTCCCCGTTCCCGATATTGCGTATCTGGAAATCATATGTGACATAGTCGCCAGGGTCTCCTTCGCGGTAGTCAGGTATTCCGTTTGCCGGATCGATATCAGTATCCTCAACATTGATCGGTCCTTCAACACTTACCAGAGGAACAAGCATAACCTGAACGTCAATATATATGACGTGATATTGGGTGGGGTCTCCCTGGCTCGTCCCTTTTATGGCTATACGGTATATTCCCTGCTTCTCCATCTTCGGACAGCTGATCAGCAGGGTGGTGCTCTTCTCGGGTCCGGTAGGCGGGCTGGTTCCCACATCGATGGTCGGTTCGAGAACGATGACATCCCACCCCTGAGGTCTCTGTGTGGCCTCCAATCTAAATGTATCGGATTTATCCGGACTGGTATTTGTCACTGTAATGTTCAAAAAATCCGTCCATTTCCCCTCGCGGGGAAAATAAGGCTGATCAATTACTTTCAGGACGACTCCGTATGAACTCCTGGTGGATTCAGCACTGCTTTCTTCAGGGCTGAGAACCATCAATGTCGCTCCAATAATAACGAGCAGCAAGAAAACAATTGTCCATTTCGGCATTTTATACGTTCCTTTCGGTTTTACTGAATCATCTTTAGCTCATTGTCTCTATTTTATTTATCTTTTTTACTCATTTATCCGTAGGAAACAGCAGAATGACTGCTTCGCTCCGGTGACTTTTCAAGTCCCCTGCACCCTCGGGAGTTTACTCCCTGCGGGTACACCCGTTTTAAACGGGGGATGAATGCTCCTGTAGCCACACTTGGCGAAGGAGCAGCAAAGCCCAAAGGGGTTTGCGGAGTGTAACGGGCTCCTCCGGTCGTTTCCGAGGATGGAGGCGTATCACCGATGCGTCCGCAGGGGGGTCATCCCTGAGGGCGCAGCAACGTCGTAGATGTTGCGTAGCGAAGCGTGCGCCGGAACGATAGTGGGCACCTGTAAGCACACTTGCTGAAGGTGCAGGGGAAACTTTTCCCCGTAATGAAATGTGCATCTGTGGGTGATTCATTTAGTAGATTCCTTTTAAACTTTGCGATAATCTCGTAAAGATTTTAGTAATAGAGAAAGGATTGGTCGGGTATGGTTGATAAAAAAATTTCATATTTATTGGTTTTTCTTTTCATATTTATTTTTATACTCCTTTTCGGGTGCGGTCCTCGATTTGTTTCAATATCCGGAAATCGATCACCCGTTTTCCCCGGAACTGGTGAAAGGAGTTCCATGGATGATATGCTGGTCATGGACGAGGATAGTATTATCAATGACGGAGAAACGCTCAAGATACCTCCCGGGACCGTGGTATCGCTGGGGAAGGACGTCAGGTTGACCGTTTACGGAGCACTGGAGGTAAGAGGGGAGGTGAATGACCCCGTGGTCTTCAGGAGGAGTGATCCAAATTATCCCTGGGAAGGCATACTTGTAGAAAAAGGTGGATTTGCACATATTGTAAATGCCGATATTTCCGGCGGAACCAGGACCATCATATGCAATAACAGCTCGCCGATCTTGGAAAACCTATCAATCAGAGATGCGACTAACGGATTAATTGTTGCAGGCGACTCGAAGCCCTTTGTGAGGAATGTAAAGCTCGATAATGTAGTGAACGGTATCGGTCTTCGGTCGAATGAGAATTCCGGGGCCGACTTCGATTATTCCTTCACGGAATGGCAGGTGAATATGTCTGGTAGCGAAGGCTCCATAGACTACCCGGCTCAACACTTGTCTTCCGATTCATTTATCTCACTCCAATCAAATTTTAAAAATTTGAAAGGAAATAATGCGACGAAGGTTGTTTTAGAAAACAGTTTTCATCTTTCGGCGTTTGAACATCTTTCGAGGGACGGCCTTCGTTTGGTGCTTTCCTACGACCGAACCATGGAAGACCTCCGGGGGATAAAGGTTAGGCTCAACGGTATTATACAAAACACCTCTTGCTCGGTAATTGATGCAGGTCTCTGTGAAAATGGAACATTTTTTCAGGCCCTTGAACTCTCCGGTTTCTATGATAACTATTCGGACATGCTCTCCAATAAAAGGAATTCGCTCATTTCCCCTACTTCTCAGGTACCAAATATTATTCCTAACGAATATCACATAGCACTTGGGGAGGGATTAATGGAGGGTTTGAATGTGATCCGAGTTGAGTTGGATGAAAATTTATTTTCCGATAAACCACCCTCGGTATTCATGGAATCCGCTCTTCCCACAGGTGGAGTATACGATAACATATCCATGACAAATGGCGGGGACTGGGGTTTATTTATCTCCGGATCCGAACCGCTTTTTTCCAGAGTGAATGTAGAAGGTGTTTCGCGTCATATGGTTGTCAAGGGATGCTCCCGCCCGGTCTTGTTAGAATGTAATTTTGTTGGAGGGAATGCAACGGACGGGATAATCTCACTGGATGAGGGAGCTTTTATCAGAATACGTGATTCGACATTTTCAGATTTCACTTCTTCGCCAATAGAGCTGTCCCAGGGTACTGCTGCTCTTGTTTTCTGTAGATTTGAAAATATCACCACAAATGAGATGGGAGCTCTAAAGCTGGATGTGAATCCGTTCATAATTCCCTCGGTTGCCAGCCTTCTGGAAATCCGACCCATCGTAATAAATGGGATCGAGATGAAGAACATTTCTGGGTGGGGGCTCATGGTCTTGGGGGGCAGGATATCAATCTTCGATTCCACGTTCGCTGACAGCGCAAATGGTCTTTATATCGGTGAGGGGACAGCCGCGGATATTCGTGGAAATACATTTCGAGATCTGGTCTCCACAGGGATTCTTTTATACCGTGCCATGGATAATCGCGTTAACATAAATTCGAATTTATTTATTGCTGTTGAAAAATACGGAATAATTGTAAAACAGACTTCCGCCAGCCTCTCCGATAATATTGTGGAGGGTTCGATCGATCACGCCGTTAGTTCCGTTAAATTAACTGACACTTATCTTCTGGAGCGTAACTGGGCAGTCTATATCGAGAACAGTATATGCAGTTTAGAAAGTAATTTTATCTCGAACAACAGCTTTTCGATACTCGTTGGTATCGACAGCATAGCATGGCTGGAAAACAACCGGATCTCAGGAATTGACGGGATCGGTATTGGTGTTCTTTCAAAAAAAGCGGTTCATATTTCCGAAACTTCTGTTACAGTTTTAGACGGATATGACATTGTCTACTTCGAGGATTCAAAGGTCAGTTTTGATCAGGTCACATACAATACAACTGCTTATATTGAAGAGGGTAATAATGAACTGGATGAAGGTTATTTCAGCGTTATTATTCCTGTAATTATCCTTTTCGTTCTATTGCTCGTGGCCCTTGTTCGTATCAAGATAAAATAATTTTTTTTTTATAACTTTGAGATTGAAATATCCGATAGATCAGTGGAATATTGTTTCTATACAGAATATCCTGGCGAGTAAATTTAAGTACTAACGAGTTTATGTTAATAGTATCAGTCTTTACATACCTGATGGTGAATGTCCATGAAATTTATCTCGATTCCGTTTGTATTTTTACTTCTGTCAAGTATCTTTGCCGGGATCGTGAACTTAGAGGTTGAATTTGGGAAAGGAGATTTATCCGAAGTCGAGGTGGTTCAAATCGGTGACACGGAAAGGGGAAACTCGTTTTCTATTGGTGCGAGAGGGAACCAATGGTACTCAGGGACGGTAGATTCTCAAGGTTCTGTGGGTAGATATTCTTCTATTGCAGTGGACCCTAATAATCAGGTACATATAAGTTATTATGATTACTCAAACAGTGCTTTAAAATACTCGATTTTTGACGGTATAAAATGGTCCACGGATTTTGTCGATTCCAGGGGTAATGTTGGTGAATACACATCCATAGCCATCGATAGTCTGAATCAGCCCCACATCAGTTATTATGATAATAGCAATTATAATCTGAAATATGCTTTTTTCAATGGCGTAAACTGGCAAACTGAAACCGTGGATTCAATTGGATATGTTGGAGAATATACATCACTGGCTCTAGACTCAAATGACCTTCCCCATATAAGTTATTATGATCTTATCAACTTCGATCTGAAATACACTTACAACAATGGGGTAGAATGGTATACTGAAACTGTGGATTATCAAGGGAGAGTTGGTGAACATACCTCTATTGCCCTTGATTCCAATAACCATCCTCATATAAGTTATTATGATGATCTCAACCGCGGTTTGAGATATACTTATTATGATGGAGATCAGTGGTTTAATGAGACGATATATTCCGAAGTTTCCGGAAGTCGGACCTCAATCGCAATTGATAACAACGACCACCCTCACATCAGCTTCGTTGACATTGGTAATGATGATTTGAAATATGCTCATTGGAATGGGACAGCATGGTTAAACGAAACTATTGACTCACAAAGGGAAGTAGGCTATTGTTCTTCATTAGCATTAGATGTAAAAGGAAATCCCCACATAGCTTATTATGACAATTCCAACGGTGGTCTGAAATATGTTTATTATGATGGATTTCTGTGGCGTTCCGAGCTTATAGATGCGTCGGTGGGTTCGTATTTGTCAATGACACTGGATGACTCCGACCAACCGCACATTAGCTATGAAAGCTTAAATTATTACCTGAAATATGCTACTATCGACGATGACCCACCCAATCTTATCAGCGATAACAGTCCGGATTACGCCACCACCGGCGACGAGTTCAATTTTAAAATATCTGCATCGGATAATACTGAAATCGATGTGGTTTTTATCAACTGGACTCATGGTAGAGAAATGGGTATTGTAAATCTTTCTGAATCTGGACAATATTGGAAATCCACGATCCGACTCGACCACACTCTAACGAACATGACCTATACAATATACATAGATGACATTATGGGAAACCGTTTTTGTGGTACTTTAGAGACAGTGATCATATCTGATAATGATCCTCCAGGAATGGAGCAACCTACAAATTCGCAAGGTTATACCGGGGACGAAATGACATTTTTTATTGATATTTTAGACAACATTGCAGTGGAAAATGTATATTTTACTTATTGGACTGGATGGGGCTCATATAATTACTCGATAGATAATAATACTGGCACTTCATGGAATATTACAATTATTACACCTATTAGTGAATTGTCGTTAACGTATTACTTTTCCGCGATGGATACGTCCGGAAACTGGGCAAATACTACAGCGTATAACGTTGAGATCATTGATAATGATGGGCCTTTGCTCATACAGGACTTGACAAGCGGCCAAGCAGTAACCGGTAGTAAATATTTTTTTCAAATAGGAGCCTGGGATCAGTCAGGTGTAGCATCTGCTAACATATGTTGTTCCTTTGACAATAATGTATATATTGAGAATCCCATGATCTATAATAATCTATTCGATTTATGGGATGGATTGATCTCAGTTTCTATAAATTCCAGTTATATATATTACCATTTTAACATAACGGATTCCTACGGTAATTATCGATTAACGCCTCAGAGGATCATCAAGGTTATAGATAATATAAAACCTGTGGTAGAGACGGGAAAGGATATGGTTTGTTCGCTAAATGAAACCGTTACGTTCGATGGATCAGGTTCAGTTGACAATATCGGCATAGTATCGTATAATTGGACTTTCAATTATAATGGAACACCAATATTGCTGACCGGTGAAAGATCAAACTTTAGCTTCAATATCTTGGGAGTCTATGGCATCAAATTAACAGTAACCGATGAAGCAGGAAATATAGCAAATGATATATTCATTCTAGGAGTGAAAGATATTACACCACCCATTGCCAACATATCATTGTTGGGAAATTACAATTATAGCAATGGATTGTATATAATTCCTGTTAATCAAAAAATCATTTTTTCCGGTAGGGATAGTTATGACAATGATATAATCGAGCAATATCTTTGGAGATTCAAAGATAACTTGAAACAGGTTGAAAGGGAAAAAGATCAAATATCATACAGTTTTAGTCAACCCGGATATTATTATATCATGCTTACGACCACTGATCGGTCTGGAAATAACGGCACTAATCTTATTAAAATAGATGTAATCGAGGATGATATAGAGAATGAAATCATTGATAAACCTAAGGAGACCGTACCTAAAAAAATTGAGAATGACAACTCCTTTTTGGACATAATCTTGGATATACTATTGATAATTTTATTATTGGTCATTGGTTATATGCTCGTTGTAAGGTTTAAAACGAGAAAAAATAAAAAACCAAAAGTATCAACTAGAAGAGCCAATGATGGAGGCCGCTTATTTAGAACGTCCAATAAGTATCGAAGACGGAGAAAATTAAGATATAAGATGCCTAAAGCCAGGGAGATGCCGGGGGAACAGATTTTTTCAAATTCTACACGGCAGGGGCTGAGAACTCCACCGGAGGCTCCAATAAATACCCGTTATTCTCATGGTTTTAATGATTGGTAGTCATCTCCGGTACCGGAAATATCCATCGAAAAGGATCCGATTCCCAAAACGGTGGAGAAGGAACAATTGAATGATAATATTAATTTGGGTATTGGTCCGAAGGTCCATGTTGAACCAATTGGGACGGGTCGGGTGATAAAAACAAAACCCGTACCAGTTCTCGCAAATCCTTTTGATATTTCAACACGCCAGGGATGCCTGAATTTTTATAATATGCTTCTTGGGAAAAACCGTATTAACGTTACGTTAAGATCTGATTCCACCCCTGATCAGATCAAGAAAGCCCACAGAATAATAATAAAGAAATATCATCCCGATAAGTGGCAAAAGGACAAAGATAAAGCCACCTTTCTCATGAAAAGGATTAACGCCGCCTGGGAATTGCTTTCCAAATAATAATTTTTTTTAATGGAAAACAAAAGCTAGAATCAGTCCCCTTGTTGACTAGACTTGAAATTGGGTACTTGAAACATTAGCCGATCGGTTTTAAGGTACTATTTACATTAATACCGCGTATTTAGTGGAGGATGATATTAAAGGGGATGGAGGTGATTTTGGATTATTCTTGCTATAATTTTTCCCTTATCCTAGTTCTCTTGATCCTCGTTCGCGGAATAAAATGGAATCCTTCTATATTACAGGTTGAAAGTTTTTGTATGTGTGTATTCTTATATCTGTGTTGAATATCCTAGCGAGTAGATTTAAGTACTAACGAGTTTATGTTATTAGTATCAGTCTTTACATACCTGATGGTGAATATCCATGAAATTTATCTCGATTCCGTTTGTTTTTTTACTTCTGTCAGGTATCTTTGCCGGGATCGTGAACCTAGAGGTTGAATTCGGGAAAGGGGATTTATCCGAAGTCGAAGTGGTTCAAATCGGTGACACGGAAAGGGGAACCTCGTTTTCTTTGGGTACCAGAGGGAATAACTGGTACAGTGTTCAAATTGATACTTTAGGTTACAGGGGGCAAACCACCATTGCATTGGATTCGAATAATCAAGCACATATAAGTTATTATGATTCTTCCAATAACGAGCTGAAATACTCTAATTTTGATGGAAACAAATGGTCCATTGATTTTATCGATCCGGCTGGTGGGTATGGTGCGTACCCATCCATTGCTATTGATAACTTGAATCAGCCCCATATGAGTTATTATGGTAACGGAGATTTGAAATATGCTTATTTAAAATGGATGGAATGGCAGACCGAAATGGTAGATTTTGTGGGGGATGTCGGTTATCATACGTCTCTGGCTTTGGATTCTGACAATCATCCTCATATAAGCTATTATGATAATTCCAATACTGATCTGAAATACGCATATCACGATGGGGCGGAATGGCAGACCGAAATAGTGGATTCTCAAGGTATAGTCGGTTCATATACCTCTATTGCTCTGGATTCACAGGATCTTCCTCACATTAGTTATTTTGATTATACCAACTATGACCTAAAATACGCATTTTTTGATGGATCTCGGTGGCACAACCAGACCCTGGATTCAAATGGGAATGTTGGAAGGTATACGTCATTGGCAGTGGATTCTAATGACCGTCCACATATCAGCTATGTTGATTATTCGTACTCCGATCTGAAATACACAGCCTATGATGGGACCAATTGGCAAACTGAAACTGTGGATTTGCAAGGACCGCATGATGCTTACACATCTATTGCCCTGGATTCAAATGACCGCCCACACATAAGTTATCATGATAATTCCAATCGCGACCTTAAATATGCTATTTTTGATGGATCTATCTGGCGGACCGAGATTGTAGATACAGAGGGCGGGGAAGCTTCGTCATTGGCTTTGGACGACAAAGATATACCGCATATTAGCTATGATTGCAGTACCGGAGGTTACGGTTATTACTTAAAATATACTACACTCGACTACGATCCCCCAATTCTTCTTAGCGATAAGAGCCCGGATTTTGCCACAACCGGCGATGAGTTCGATTTTAAGATATCCGCCTGGGATATTACGGAAGTTGGTGAAGTTTATATCGATTGGGCCCATGGGAAGAAAACGGGTATTGAAAATCTATCCAAATCGGGTGAATATTGGAAATCCAATGTACGTCTCGATCACAATTTATCGAAGATGACCTATACAATATACATGGATGATATAATGGGAAACCGTTTTAATAGTAGCTTACAGACGGTGAATATCACCGATAACGACCTCCCGGTATTGGAGCAACCTAAGCATATGCAAGGGTATGCCGGGGAGCCGATAACTTTTAGGATTCCCATTGGGGACAATATCGCATTGGAAAGGGTACATTTCGCATATTGGTACGGATCAGGTTCATACAATTATTCGGTTGTAAATAACTCACAAAATACATGGAATATTACAATAACCGCACCTACTAATGAACTTTGGTTCTCCTATTACTTTTCCGCTATGGATACCTCCGGTAACTGGGCGGATACCCCAATATATAATATAGAGCTCTACGATATCAAAGCACCTGTGCTTCTGGATGACCTCACGAGCGGCCAACCAAAAACCGGTAAACTATTTCGTATTCAGATGAGAGCCTGGGACCATTTCGGTATCTCTTCTGTGAATCTTTTTTATTCGTCTGACGTTAATACATATGTTGATGATCCCATGATCTATTTTTATCAGCATGATTTCTGGGAGAGTTCGATTACCATTCCGATTGATGCCACTTATATTTATTATTATTTCATAATAACGGATTCAAACGGTAATTCCTTACTGACAGATATCAGGAATATCGATGTGCTGGATAAACAAAAGCCCGTGGCCGATGCTGGAAAAGATCGGATTATAAAGCAGCACGAATCGGTAATATTCGATGGGTCTAGCTCTCGCGATAACATGGGGATCGTGTCGTATAATTGGACCTTTGTCTATGATAATGAAACTATATTGTTGACCGGTGAAAGATTGAGTTTTTCATTCAGCAGTTTTGGAATTTATAGTGTTACATTAACTGTTTCCGATAAAGCCGGTAATATTGCAAAGGATATAATGATCGTAGATGTGAAGGATACTACCCCTCCCAAAGCCAATGCATCACTGTTCGGAAAACATAATTTTACCGAGGGTTGGTATATTTTTCCAGAGAATCAGGTGGTCTATCTGGACGGTAGGGGGAGTACAGATAATGACTTGATTGATAAATATATCTGGAGGTTCGAGGAGGGTCGCAAACAGATTGAAATCAAGGGGTACCTGAGGTCATACACGTTTAGTCAACCCGGGGTCTATACAGTTATACTTACAACCTATGATCGATCCGGTAATTCTGGCTCAGATATCATGAAATTGGACGTATTGGGGGATGAAACCGATTTTGAAATCCCTGAGGAACCAGCAGGTAACCCTTCTCCGGTGAAAGAGAAAGAAACAGAAAAAGAAAAAGATTACTCTTTCTATATTTACCTGGGTATTCTTTTGTTACCACTGTTTTTAACAATTGATATCTTGCTCGTGATGAGGTATCGAAGGAGAAAAATAAAAACGAGAGTTTCAATTGAGGATCCCGATTATACTGAGCAATCTTATGAACAGATTGATAAGTATGTAAGGCGTAGAAAACATCGTGAAAAGACAAGACAAACGTGGGAAATACCGGGAGACAGTATATTTTCTTATTCGACATGGGAGTGGCTGGGAGCTCCACCGGAGGGTCCGGTAAATCCACGTTATTCCAATGCAAATGATGGTTGGCAATCATCTCAGGTACCGGGAATATCCATAGAAAAAGATCCCCTTCCCAAATCGATAGATGTGGGGATATTGAATGAAGATATAGAATGGGACCCGATCAGAATTATCCAAGGCAGGCCAATTGGAGCCCGTAGTGTGAAGAAAACAATACCCGTTCCAATCCTCGCAAATCCTTTTGATATTACCAAAAGGCAGGGATGCCTGAATTTTTATAATATGCTTCTTGGGAAAAAAAAGTTCAAAATTAAATTATCGTCCGATTCCACACCCGATCAGATCAAGAAAGCGCGCAGGATAATAATCAAGAATTATCATCCCGATAAATGGCAGAGCGACAAAGATAAGGCCACCTTTCTCATGAAGAGGATCAACGTCGCGTGGGACTTGCTTTCTAAAAAATAATATATCTCCCACAACTGGAAAAAATATGCAGTAACTCGCAATCCCCTTGGTCGAAAATAAATGCAGGTACACGCAGCCCCTTTCAGGCTCTGCTGTCCCTAAATTTTTCCATAAATGTAAAAATGCAGGTGCTCGCCCTGCTCCGGCGGAAACAAGTTCCGCCTGCCCCTTCAATTTTTTTCTCTCATAGTTCGAAAAAAATATGCAGGTGTCGGGATTTGAACCCGAGCAGTAGGCTTTCTCCGGTAACAGTGTTACCGTGGAAGGCCCAAATCCTAACCAGGCTAGATCACACCTGCATCGTCGGTCCGGCGCTATCGGTTATTTGATATTTAAAGATATTTCTCGCTGGATATTGCTTTCATGACGAGACCCATGATGGCAGGCTCAATCTTCCATATTGTCCAGGTATTCTTTGATCCTGAGAGCGAAAGATATCGCCTCACTGTCCATATTCTTCTCCAGAGCCCTCTCAGCCTGGAAAAGAGGTTTGGCGAGAATGCTGAGATGTTCCTCGTAATCGTCACGCTTCAGTAGAGTATTTCGGATGGAAGAATAGATTTCTCCTGCTTTCGGATAAAGATATTTCCCGGAAAGCGTTTCGATCATCTTCTCAGCATCCCCGAAGGTTTTAAGGGCCTTTTCGAATTTCCCGGAGTTGATCTCCCACTCCGCCTGCGAAAGGAATTTATCCACACGGTATATCTTGAAGATCGCTCTCTCATCCTCATCCACCTCCGAGAACTCATGTAACGCCTGAACCCGCAGACCGAGATTTTCCGATATCTCCTCGCATTCCTGGTATTTTCCTGCTAGGTCCCCCGCATCTATTTCATCCTCGAATTCCTGTGCACATGATGGGCAAACAGTATCCTCGGTATTCAAAGCGGCACCGCACTCGGAGCATACATAATCTCCCGTTTTTTCCTCCACCTCCATATCTTCCGCCTCGTAAGGCACTGTCTTTGCAACAGTAATCGTACGCAGACCCAGAGGCCCGGTTCTTTCCTCTATTACTATCTTTTCCCTTCGCGCAGACTCCATTAAAGGTTCTTCGGGAGGTACTAACATCTCCTCCTCTGCCGGCGGTGGGGGCGGTGCCATCTCCTCTCCTTCATCTTCTTCTTCCATTACCTCATCGATATCCTCTTCCTCTTTACGGGTTTGCATGAAGGGAAGCATGGTTGGTTCTTTAAAGGAAGTTTCTGGTTCTGAAGAGCTTTTCGCCACAGGGGGCCCCGCTTTTTTTGTTACCTTGGGAGGCTCTTCCGCGGGTTTAGCCGCTCCATACTGCTGGACGATGGATTTCTTACGTTTGACGCCGAAGAGATTATCCTGAATCTCCTTCTCACAGGCCTCGAGATTAGCTTTCGCAGAGTCATTTTCCTCGTTGATCTGCAGGGCACGTTTGAAGCATTTGAGGGCAAAGTTCAGGTTATCGATTTCTCTGTATGCCAATCCCATATTATTCCAAGCTTTATCAAATTGTGGGAAGGTCGAAACTGCTCCCAGATAATACTTGATAGCAGCAGGATAATCCTTTTTCATGAATGTTTCATCACCAAGCTTCTTCAACGATTCCGCTTTGGGGGATATTTCTGACATGGTTGCACCTCAGCTATGTTTATACATTTTCTCTTTTTATACTTTTCTAAGCTGTAAATCGGTAGGGTCAAAGACATGTTAATTAGTTGAACGGATCAATACTTCCACGTTACCGTAACGCCTAAGCAAATTGTATCGGGTATATATATATTCCCTGAAATAGTCTCTGTTAGTAAAGAAAACGTCCTTGACGTTCTGGTCCACAATTACTATCTTGACTTCATTATTATCCATGTATTGAATTATCTCGTGGACCGTGGGATAGCTAAACTCTTTAAGTCCGTATTCGTTCTCACCTACATATTCCTGGTAAAGCAGCGGATGGGTTATGTTGAATATAACATGCCTGTTCGATTGAAACGCGTATATCGGCCATGCGAATATCTCATCTTTTTCCCCGGTATTTTCTTCAATATAACCGGAAATACTCCTGATGGTCGATACCGAGGGGTGTTGTTCTTCACGGCCCACATAGACGTTATAGGGATCAACGACGTACATATAAACTGGCAATACAAGTATGATCACTACCAGGGCTGATGTTATAATCCTTTTATTCATGTTTAGGATGGCTGATTTTCTGAGGATTGTTTTAGCCTTATTTTCCGATCGATCTTTGCCTTGGTTGATGTGACATCCTCCTTTATCCGCCGGAAAAAGCCCAACCAGAACAACTGCCGAGATAATGCAGAGACCAGGTGCCATCTCAGAAAAATAGATCGGCATCCACCACCATCGAAGAAAATAAAACAGGAATGGAACAATGATCAGAAAAATGGGGACAGCAAAGCGGTACTTCAGGCCTGGGGAATTTTTTTTATATTCGGCGGTATTATCCAACCGAAAACGATCATCGGCTATGATATAAGCCGCAATATATCCTGTAAAAAGGGTGAATCCGAGAAATACTGCCTTGGAAATATTAACATTATCATAAACCTGTGTGAGAATGATGGGGCATGCAATAGTCATTGAAGTACCTATAAATAAGACGATATGTTGGAAATTTTTTCCTCCCAGCAGATCTGTGAATCGATTTTTCACTATCTTCATTTTCCACATGACGCAAATCTTTGCGCTCATAATAATTCCCGCCGCAAGCGTGCCTGCAAATAGGATCAGGACCGTACGATCTCGATAAATTGCCTTTGAAATTGCGGTCATATAGATGATATATAGAATGATTATTGCCGTGTAGTAGAGTTTAGCATTACCCTGACCATATTTTTTAATTACGGTTTTCCCGAGATTTAGTAACAGTAGCAGAATTACTGCCAGGATATACGCTTTCATAGCCCATTCAATAAATGTATTTGACAGCTCCATTCCGGGAATCAAAGCAGCAACGGCAAGTGGTAGGGACAGTGGAAAAAGCCTTTTTACTACCTTTCCTGGACTGGACTTTTTGTCTGACAAAGGAATCCACGGTCGGGTTAAAATAAAAATAATACCGAAGACGGCTAGTACATAGGCTGCTGTGGCAAGAAAACCCCCGGGGGAGCTTGCAATAAAGCCCTCCAGCTCATTGAGTGATAGGGCAGTATGCATGAGAATGATCGAGATCGCAGCGGTCAATGATACAAACAATCGATAATAGTTTTGTTTTAAGAACCGTTTCATGGCAGATGAGATGAATATCATGAAAAATACCGCTAAATACCACATCTGGTATCCCAATTCCTTTAGGTTCCATATGATGGTCTTTTCCAGCTCTATATATCTCCATAACTCGCTGATGTTATACATAGATCGGACCATGTTCATGTTTGCGTCGTTTACAAGAAAGAAAAGCAAAGCCAAAAACACTATGGAGAAGCTCACCGTAAAAATTATCGCATTGACTAAAAAGATCGAGAACCATTCCTTTCGGGATTTTTTTTTTCGGATTACCGGAACGGAAGAATAAATAAAATAGAAAATAGGAAGCGCCACGGCATAAATGGCTGAAGACCTGCGGACCAATACGGCCAATGAAAGCACGATTCCGGAAATAAAGAAATTTTTTTTACTCTGGAAATCACAACCCTTCAGGAAAAAATGTATGGAAATGAGAACGAAAAGGATACTTACGGGTTCGGTTACCGCAATAAAACCGTATCTTAGGGGGAAAGGTGAGAGAGCGTAAAGAAGACCGCTGAGCACGGCGGCCCTCTCCGAAAAATATTTTTTTGCGATGGAATAAATTAAAACCGCGGATAAGGACGACGATAAGACAGATACAAGCCTCCCAAAAAAGATATCATGAGTGGTAAGCTTTACCATTCCCCCGATCATGTATAGTAGAAGGGGTGACCTCCCAAAGAAATCCCGGTAGGGAATCTGACCGTCCATAGTCAGACTGCTGTTTGCCAGGTACCAGGCTTCATCGAAATCCAGGGGCATCCTTTCAGCGAGGAAAAGTCGAATAACAAGAGCGGAAAGAAAGATGATCGCCCCATTGATGAGCGTTTCTCTTTTCAATGGCGACATTATCCGTCACCTGTATTATCGGTACTTAAATCTATCCGAATAAACTTGGTAACCTTCACCCTTTCATGCTTCTCCGGGGTTATTCTCTTCAATAAGGCCATTCAGATATCTCTTACCTTTCTGCCAAAGGCGATTCTACCCTGAATCCTATCGATCTTGATCTTCACCCGGGCACCCTTAGCCACTCCTGCAATGAAAATCGTATAACCTCCCTCTTTTGCAACTCCGTCTCCCTGTTTCCCGATATCCGTTATCAACACATCCACTTCCGCTCCCTCACGTACCGCAGATAGTTCGGTTTTTCTACCACCTTTTTTGACCTTGATGGGCCGATGTCCTCCGCAAGCCTCGCACTGGAGTATCTGAGTTCGTCCCTCCTTCACGATCCGTGTATCTGGTTTCTGGCATTCCGAGCATAGAACAAAGGTCTTTGTATAACTTTCGATCTTTTGACCGATCTGCCGGGGTGAGACCCTGCCCTTGAAAACAACTCTTCTCCCCTCAAGAACGCCAGCAGTTCCCAGTTCTTTCAAAAGGTAACTGATGAGATGGCTGGGTTCCCTGTTCAGTATGCTTGCAATGTCCGCGAAGTTCCTGACCACAGTGGTATTGCCCTCTGCAAGAGCATCCACATTGGGAACACTGAAACGAGAATGCTCCTTTACAGAATCCGGTAGATCCCCCCAAGCTCGGTTCAGTAATTTTTCATAATCAAAGTCATCATCGTGGTTCTGGGGATCTTTGTTGGAATTCTCTGTTTTTTCTTCGTCGGTCATATTATACATCCTGCTCATGATCGTAATTCAGGAAATCTGAAATACCGATGCTGGTAAATCCGTGCATAAGATATTTAATTTCCGCATGATTTTACGTACTAAGCAATTCCCACGATTCCACAGGGAGATGGTCCGATAATGAAAAATGTTCCGGATTTCAACGTGCAGCTGAGAATGGGATTGAAAAATAGAGAATCATTTGGGAAAGGAAAGATTAATCTTCTCACACTGATAGATCAATTGGGATCGATCCTCAAGGCCGCAAAAGAGATGGGTATGTCATACCGGCATGCATGGGGCAAGATAAAACGGATGGAGAAAGATATTGGTGCACCGCTGGTATTATCTAGAAGGGGTGGACGAGACGGGGGGAAGACCGTTCTCACACCCCTTGCCAATGGACTGATCCGGGCGTTTCACGAGAAGACGAAAGACGTCGAAATTCTGCTTCGATACGGTCGAAAACCGGCTCTTACAGTGGATGGGATCATTTTCGAAGGTGATTCATTTCTGGCGGTCAAGAGGAAGAATGAACCCTTTCAGGGAATGTATGCACTTCCCGGAGGTTTCGTGGACTATGGTGAGACAGTGGAGGAAGCAGTAGTGAGAGAAATTTTCGAGGAAACTTCTCTTAAAACCGAGGTGTATCTGCCAGTGGGAGTATATTCGAGACCGGACCGGGACCCGCGGGGACACACGGTAAGCTGCGTATATATTTTAAGCCGGATCGGGGGGAAAGCCAAGGCCGGTGATGATGCAGCTGCCGTCAAATGGCTTTCATTCAGGGAACCGGGAGAACTAGCATTCGATCATGGGGAGATCTTGAAGGATGCGGTTAAGATTCTCGAAGAACAGAAAAATCCTCCTAATAGGTAATCCGATGAAGATAGTCATCAATGCCAGGGATTGTGTCGGGGTACACCGGGGAGGTATTGGCCGTTATGCGCTCAACCTGCTGGAAAGCATGGGGAATAATAAAATTTCTGAGCAAATGGAGCATATCGTTTATCTGAGCAATACGGATATGGACCGGTCGGAAAGGACCCGCTCTCTTGCGGAAAGAGGTAAATTCAGGGTATCTGCGAGAGATTTCAACAGCTGGTTTTCACGTATGTATTTCGATCATATCACTCTTCCAGAGCTGGCTCCATCGCATGATGCCGACATTATTCACTGCCTGAAATTCGTGCTGCCACTGCTAAAACCGCTGCCCGATGCCACCAAAACCGTTGTAACGATCCACGATCTTATTTATCTTGAGAAACCAGAGCTCTTTCCTTTTGCTACGAGAGAATACTGGAAAAGAGCGGTGAAGGCAAGCGCCCGGCGGGCGGACCTCATCACGGTTCCTTCCCGCTACACCCGGGATCAGATAATTAAATGGTACGGCGAGGAGATAGGTGAAAAAACGAGAGTGATTCCCCATGGAGTGGACCCTATCTTTCGTCCGGGACCTGAACGGGATAATACTGATAGATATTTTCTATGCGTTGGGACCGTCGAGCCGCGAAAGAATCTTGCTAACATCGTAAAGGCCTTCGGAGAATTTTCGCACAATGGTAAAAACCAAGATGTGAAACTGATATGGGCTGGCAAAAAGGGGTGGGAGGACGAAAGTATTTTTGAGGATATCAGGAAACGAGGTCTGGAAGGCAAAATAATATTTACAGGTCAGGTGGACGATGAACAACTTAGTGAGTTATACCGGAATGCTTTGGCTTTAGTGTTCCCTTCGTTTTCGGAGGGTTTCGGCCTGCCTTTGATCGAGGCAATGGCATCCGGGTGCCCGGTGATACATTCGGGTAAGGGGGCACTTCGAGAGGTGTCAGGAAGGGAGCAGTTGGAAGTTGACCCCCACGATCCCAAAAGTATCGCCAAAGCCATGAAGGCCCTGAGCGATTCCGGGGAGCTGAGACGGAAAATGATCCGCGACGGAATAAAAAGGGCGAAACGATATACCTGGGAGAAGGCTGCAGAAGGGCTTTATGGTGTATACCGGGAGTTGAGGTAGTTTTCGACTTCTGGGGTCAGGCTCATAATAAAGCATTCAAAGGAAACCTAAGTATCTTACGTGTGGCCTCATGGATTATATCCATATATTTATGGCTTCTTCATTGGCACCAATCGAGAAAAATACCAAAATTTATATTATCTACGCATCAGCTTTTTTTGTCCATGACGCATAAAATTCAATTCAAGAAAGCGGAAGAATACTCCTTCGACGGTATCTCCCTGGGGATGAACTTCAAAGATGATATACTGCCCAGACCTCCCTTCAATGTCTTCTGCGATGATGATCCGATAGATGATAGGTCCCGCCTTATGGTGGTTTACACCGCAAAGGACTGCAGGATGACCCGTTTTCCGGAGGATACTTCGGTATTGATGTATTTTCCTGATTACCCGGAGGACAAATTCGATCAATCCCTGGAGGCCTTAGCAGTCATCCATGGTAAATATTTCGATACCAGATCCGATTTTCCCATAAAGGTGAACTCTCCGCTGGAGGATTACGATATCCTAGGAGAATCCCTGATCACCTCGATCCCCATGAGGACGAGGAGGAAACAAAAGACGAATGTCGATATAATGAGGTATCCCGACGATATTTCGATCATTACTATTGACGTTGACGGCGGGAAACTGATCGGGGGTTTTGTGGTTGGAAAGATGCCAGATAACATGGAAATGGAATCCTGGCGCTCAATTTTGAAAGTTTATCGAACTTTCGCGCCGGATAAGATCAAAGCTCTTTTCAAAAAATAAAGGAACAAGCCTCCGGTGGTAATGAGGTGAAAATCATGTCAACACACGAGAAGTTCTATCGAATCAACGCGAACACTTTGTTCAATCTTGCAGTGAGAGCCCTTGGTAGAATGGAAGGTATATCAATAATCGATAAGGGAATGAGCCAGGGTTATATTGAGGCTGAAAGGAAAAAAAAGGGATCGGGAGACTTGAATCTCCTTATGAAATTTCATCCGGATGGAAAGAATACGAGACTGTATTTGAAGATAAAACCCCGATCATTTCTAAATCTATTTGCGGATACCAAGACCACCGTGCAGGAGTTCTTCAAGGAATTGGAAAAGGAGATCTGAATCAATAAATAAAGCAGCGTCGTAAATAATAGAGGGATCGGAGAAATATGGATAGAATGGAGTTTATACTGGTTAACGAGCCATACATCCGTTTGGGGGCATTTCTCGTAACATTATTACTGTTACTCTTTCTGGAGCTTCTTATCAGGAGACGACCGCTTTCGGTACCCAGGCCAACCAGATGGACATCGAATCTTGGACTTACCCTCTTCAACAATTTTCTGGTCCGGGCAGTAGCATTTACCTTAGTTTCTTTGTTTCCGATTCTGCCCGTTGGCGCTGCGATCTGGGCAAAGGATAACGGCTGGGGTCTGCTGAACATTCTGGACTTGCCAATTTGGATCTCCATTCCCATAACAATCGTGTTATTTGACTTCGTCATTTGGATACAGCATGCACTTTTCCACCGGGCCGATCTGCTGTGGAGACTGCACCGGACCCACCACACGGACCTGGATATTGACGTAACTTCGGCAGCCAGATTCCATCCTCTGGAGATATTGATCTCTCTTGGAATCAAGTCGGGTATGGTACTTGCTCTTGGACCCCCTGCAGTGGGAGTGGTATTATTCGAGATCAGCCTCGCCGCAATGGCTTTCTTCACCCATGCAGATATCAATATTTCACGTGCAGTGGACTGGGTTCTACGCACACTGTTTGTAACTCCCGATATGCACCGGATACACCACAGTAATATTTATCGTGAATCCTATTCCAATTTTGGAACTGTTTTCTCATGGTGGGACCGATTGTTTTCTCTTTACACAGATAAACCAAAGAACGGCCAGCTTACCTTTAAAATTGGATTGAACGAATACCGTGAACCAGGTAAGCTTCATATTCTCAATCTGCTTATACAGCCCTTCAATGATAGGCCATCAAGGTCCAAATAAGCGAATGAATGAAGCTGTATTATGTATGGCTGGGCACCACAAAAAGCTTCGAGCCGTTCCTGCGTCAAATGTTTGAGTGCTGGAGTTTTCAAGCCTTTGCTTTTCTTCAGTATCTACCATTTTTTTTGGCTTATTTTACTTTCACTCACCCCCCTGATTAACCTTTATATACTATCTTTCCAATACACTTTCATACGCAGTGAATTGCTGTGTACCGGGGCCTTGGAGGGCCGAGAATGGAAATCTGGAACGAAGAAGAGATCAAGGAAATGTGGCGCATATTCTACAGGGGTGAGCTTGAAGGTCAGAGAAAATACGGCCCATTGATCCGAGAAGCTGCCGATAATTATCCTCAAACCGCAAGTATATCCGTTTATTTCACAGATATTGTTGAGTTCAACAGAGACTTTTCCGAGTATGTGCTGGAATCTCCCCGTCGGGCCATTTCACTTGGTGAAGAGGCCATGAAGGATTTCATGCATGTTGACAGAAAAGTACGATTAATAATGCATATCATCGATATTCCACCTGCAACAGCTAGGGTGGACATCAGGAACATCCGGGCAAGTCACCTGGATCGTCTCGTATCCATTGAAGCACTAGTCAGAAGGGTCACAGAGGTCAGGCCCAGGGTAACAGTGGCAGTTTTCAAGTGCAGGAGATGCGAAACCCCAATCAACATTATCCAGAGCCGCAAGGATTTCGAGGAACCGCTGTTCTGTCCCAAGGACCAGGGCGGATGCGGCCGCGCAGCCTCTGCAACACGTTTCACACTGTTGAAAAGGGACTCAACCTTTATCGACACCCAGAGCATTGACGTTCAGGAATACCCCGAGGGACTCAGGGGAGGCGCACAGCCCCAGAGACTGACCGTATATGTGGAAGGTGATCTCACCGACAGCGTATTTCCCGGAGACCGGGTTGTATTCAATGGTATTCTTCAGTCACGACAGCTGCGGGATCGAGGGAATGCCAAGTCCACCCTCTTCGAGAAATTTCTGGAATGCAGGGGTATTAACAGGTCAAAGGAGGATTACGAGGAAATACAAATCACTCCGGAAGAAGAGAAACTTTTTAGGACCGTTTCCCAGGCCGATGGAGTTCTCTCGAAGATCGCAATTTCCATTGCTCCCACTATACAGGGGATGAAGGAAGAAAAACTTGCCCTTGCCCTGCAGTTGTTCGGTGGGGTCCGAAAAGAAACACCGGACGGTTTTCTCAGAGGTGATATGCATATTCTCATGGTGGGAGATCCGGGAACAGCCAAATCTCAGCTGCTGAACTACATTCAAAAAATTTCCCCCCGCGGAGTTATGACCACCGGAAAATCCGCAACGGCAGCAGGTCTTACCGCCGCCGCGGTACCCGACGAGCACGAGAAGGGGCGGTGGAATCTGGAAGCCGGCGCTCTCGTGTTGGCCGATATGGGGACAGTGTGCATAGACGAGATCGACAAAATGACCACCCATGACCGGAGCTCCATGCATGAGGCAATGGAACAGCAGAGGGTAACTATTACCAAGGCGGGCATCCAGGCTACGCTGCAGTCCCGCTGCGCCGTCCTGGGAGCGGCTAATCCGAAAATGGGTCGTTTTACCGGTGTTTCGGAGTCCCTAGTAGACGAAATAAATATGCCGCCAACACTTCTTGATCGCTTTGACATGATCTTCACTATCCAGGATGTTCCCAACCGAGACAAGGATGATAAATTAGCAGCTCATGTGCTGAAAACACATCGGTACGGCGAGATCAAACGATACAGGGAAGTGGCCCCTTACGGTAAATTTGGAAAAGATGATGTGCAGCTCGCAAGTGAGAACATCGAACCGGATTATGATCGTGATTTCCTGAAAAAGTATATCGCCTACGCAAAGAAACACGTTTTTCCCGTTATGACCGATGAATCCATGGACCGGATACGGGAGTATTACGTTGATATCAGGAGCGGCAGCAGGGGAGATGTGGTCACATGCACTGCAAGGCAGCTCGAGGGACTTATTAGATTTTCGGAAGCATCCGCCAGGGCCCACCTGTCGGATACGGTCCGTTTGGAACACGTTGAAGTAGCAATAGGTCTCATCGGATATTACCTGGAGAAGGAGGCTTCTTTGGAGATGGGAGGGATTGACCGAATAACCAGCTCAATGGTTCCTTCGCAGAGGGCCAAGGTTTTCACTATTCAGCGTGTTATTCGTGAGCTGCAGATGGAAGTGGACGATTACGGGCGAAACGGCGTCCCAGTGGAAGAAATAATCCGCCAAAGCGAAATGGAGAATATTACAAAGGACGTGGTGTTGGTCACCCTTGATAAATTGAACCAGTTGGGGGATATTTACAGAACAAGTGCAAATAAATACAAAATAGTGGACGCCATTTGAACAAATCAATAAACCCACGGGAAATATTTTATGTCCAACAAAACTACTTACTGTTGCCGGGTCCATATCCATAGGAACCAACGGATCGTAGCTGCCTGCGACAGTGATATTGTTGGTCGGAAATTCCGGGAGGGCAAGATGAATATTTTCGTAGATCCCGCTTTCTACTTTGAAAATGAAATTTCGGAAAACGAAGTGATTCCGCTGATCCGGACCGCTGATATGGTAAATATGGTTGGGAACAAAATCGTTGAGATGGTGGTTGAACAGGGTTTTGTTGACAAGGAAAGTGTACTGGTCATTCAAGGTGTTAAGCACGCGCAGATAATGTCTTTTTAGTTGAGACCACGGTATCGGTATAATTTTCACAGTTTGTTTCCACAGGCCGGGCAGGCCACCCACCCTGATTGAACATCCGCACCGCATCCGGGACATGATAATTTCACTTTCTCACCGCATCCTGGACATGCGATCCATCCCGGTTGTATGCCCCCGCCGCAGTTCGGGCAGGCTTCGGCAGCCCCGCCCCCACCTCCACCACCCACATTTGTGCGGGTCAACACACTGTCCTGTATATGGGTTTCACCGCTTCCTCCGGAACCGCCTCCACCTCCCCCGCCTATATTGGAGCGCTGAACCACGCTGTCTTTTATTGTAACATTGCTTTCGTCGCCGATTCTACCTATAGCTACGTTACCCCCGGACCGTGCGGCTTCCCTCATGGCGTCCCCGGCGGCCAGTTTCGTCCTCTTCATTATCTGTTCATCCGTGAAAGCAGATATGGTGGATACCTCCTGGATAGCATCCTTTACCTTCTTTGGCGGATTGATGTACAGCTCAGATATTTCAGTTAGTACCATTCCCATGTCCTCGAATGATCTTTTACCAGCTTTTACTGTGACATTTCCGATAGCTTTCAATTTTTGCGGGATCTGAGTTACGGCCATTCCCTTCTTTTTCATATATCCCAGAGCCTGGTTGAGCGCCATTACCACCTCATCCCGTACGATCTCAGCTATGTCTTGTGAGGTGAGAGTCCCTCTGTCCCTTCCTATCTCGTTAAGGAATTTGACCGGATCCGTTACCCTGTATTTGTATTCACCAAAAGCCTGCAGCTGCACCATGTCAAACCTGGCATCATGGAAGGTCAGCGGCTGTTTTGTTCCGAACTTTCCCTCGAACTTTTGGCGGGATACGAAAAAAACGTTCCCCTCTGAAGCTAGCGTTGTCTGACCAGGTTCGGAAATGACCTGTTTTACAGCACCATATTGAAAAAGGACGGCAAATTCATTTCCCCTCACCACCAGCGGATTTCCGGCCTTTGCCGGTTCAGGGTATTTGAATACCAACTGATCTGCTTTTTCATTTTCAGGCCACATGACGGTTCTTGATCCGCTTTTCTTAAAAAGTCCCATATGCATACCTCGGTTGATAGCTAATCTATTTTATTAAGTCCGTACAATCGTAATCCCTCCCAATCTACTAAAAATATTCGCCTGTAACATCATGATTTTCAGAAATTTACGCGCACAACGATAAAATCATAACATAGAACTGAAATCAGGTCATAATATAAGGGAAAGAGACCAAAACGAACAGGCGAAATCATGTCGAAGAAATCCATTGCGATTCTGGAGTCCACCAGCTTTATTGATGCGCTGAATGCGGTAGGAACATTATTGAGTGAGGTAAAGGTCACTCTTGCGGGGAGGTATTTCCTTGGGGAAGGGAAAGTTGCAATAGTGTTCAAGGGAGAGCCCGAGGCAATAACATCGATTATTTCTATAGCGGAGAACCGTATGGGGAATCTGGAGTTGAATACAGGTGCAGTACATGATCTTCCTAGGAAAGCAATGGAAGTTTTGTTGGCTCCGCACAATGGTTTTCACCCGGTTTTCACTGTACGGGAATCTACTCCTGTTGAAAAGCTTGCCATCGGAAAGGAGGTGGGAACTGCAGCTGATATCGAAGGGCTCTATATCGTAATGAGCCCTCAGGGTCCTACGGTTTCATTTGAACGGGTTCCTGGGCTGACCTCGAAAAGAAAGAAACGATTGAGCGAAGTACTGCAGTATTTCTGGGCCAACAAGAACCGAAAGATTACAAGCAATGAGGTAGCGCGAATCCTTGATCACATTCCGAAACCCACTTTGGGGAGAGATTTGGATTATTTATCTCAATGCAGTCTCATTGGAAAGGAGGGGAGGGGTCGCGCGACATATTATCTATACCGGCCTCTCGATGCAGGAAACCGCAAAGACTGATTCTTGATATTGCATCAGTTGATGATTCATTGGTAAAGGCGACCCTATTGGCTCCCATTTCATTCCGGCGAATCAGTAGATGCGCCTGATCCCGACATATAATCGAGATTATATTAGGGTTCGGAGAAACTTGTTTCTCCATCACCCTCGGCTAGTAAGCCTACGGGCTCGCCAAACTTGTCAAGTGGTGACTTTACAAGTGAATGTTAAATATGGCTGGATCATTCAGGTGCTCGGTGAGTGGCGGGAACTGCCGCCTTCAAACCCGGATTCATTCTATTTAACACAGGAGCGGTGCACGTATGGTATTTGAATTAGATCTGAAAAAATTGAGATTCGGTACGGAACTGTTGAAGAGAGGATTTGCAAGGATGCAGAAGGGGGGTGTGGTGATGGATGTGACCAATGACGAGCAGGCCCGAATTGCCGAGGAAGCCGGAGCTGTTGCTGTCATGGCTCTCGAGAGGGTTCCTGCCGATATAAGAGCGGAAGGCGGAGTTGCAAGGATGGCAGATCCACAGATGATAACGAGGATCATTGAGACCGTGACCATTCCCGTCATGGCAAAATGCAGGATCGGTCACTTTGCCGAGGCCCAGATTCTATCGACCCTGGGAGTGGACATGGTGGACGAGAGCGAGGTGTTGACACCTGCAGACCCCTTCGATCACGTTTACAAAAAAGATTTCGTAATACCCTTCGTTTGCGGGTGCAGAAATCTCGGTGAAGCCTGCCGAAGGATCGGCGAGGGTGCGGCCATGATCCGTACTAAGGGCGAGGCGGGTACCGGCGATGTGGTGGAGGCTGTAAGGCATATGAAGACTTTGAACCGTGAGATCGCTCATCTCAAGGAGCTGGGAGATGAGGGTATGAAAGATTACGCAGAAGAAATTAACGCGCCGTTGGACGTTTTGCTTGAAGTGAAGAAGATGGGCCGACTCCCCGTCGTGAACTTTGCAGCAGGCGGTATAGCCACCCCTGCCGATGCTTCTCTGATGATGCAGCTCGGTTGTGACGGGATATTTGTCGGAAGCGGTATATTCAAATCCGGGGACCCTGCTCTTCTCGCAAACGCCATTGTGGAAGCTACAACTCATTATGATGATCCCCAGATACTCGCCAAAGTTTCCAAGGGCCTAGGGGCGGCAATGAAGGGGCAACAGGCGGGGGATATACCCGAAGAGGAAAGGCTCCAGTACAGGGGTTGGTGATCTCGCAGAATTTTTCATAACGGAAAACTTCGGTGACCGACATGGCCTGGTATCATGTATTTCGTTGTCCCCGATGTTCCAGAGCAAAAAGTGTTCTCGCTACTGTGAAATCGGCACAGTGCAGTTATTGTTCCAGTCGTTTTAAAACAAAGGGTCTCAAGAAATTCTATCAAACGGATATTGTGAGGGAAGCCGCAGAAGCCGTAGGTCGATTGAACTCCGAGCAAGCGGGGAAGACTGATGAGTTCATTGCGGGATTGACCGAAGAGCGGTTCAGGGATCTTGAAAAAAAAGTCCCTTCGTCATTCGACACTCCGTACCAGTACGTGGGATATCGCCTGGGTGAAATTTCGAGTGAAAAAAGAATCATGGAAACTGCAATGCGTCTATTGACGGAAGAACTTGGTGAATTTACCTCAGACGATCTGTTATACGCTCTCAGGGAAGCCAATCAAAGCACGGCGCGGGTGGAAGAATATATTGGGAGAATGATCCAGGACAATATGATATTTTCAAAGGACGGGAAACGGTACAAGTACATTTTCTAAATTCCTCCGCAGTGGGCTCAAAATATAAGCGGTGACGGAAATGCTTAAGATCGGATTGATAATAAATCCCATAGCGGGCATGGGCGGAAGGGTGGGGTTAAAGGGTACCGATGGAGAACTTACATACTCCGAAGCCCTGAGAAGGGGAGCCGAACCTGTTTCTCATGATCGCATGCAACAGTTTATTCGTTCGTTTTTGATTCATTCCAGTTCTATCGATAAAATACATTTTCTTGTCTGCCGCGGTTCCATGGGAAACGGTCAGGTAGAATCGATTTTAGCATCCAATGAAAATTTCTCCCTAACGGAATGTTATGATACAGGCAGCAGGCAGAGCACCGCCGGGGATACCGTGAAAGCGGCGGGAAAGATGGCCGAGGATGGTGCGGGGCTAATATGTTTTGCCGGTGGTGACGGTACCGCAAGAGACCTGCTTTCCGGAATCGAAAGTTCTGAAATTGATCCGGCGCCACTGCTGCTTGGCGTTCCGGCGGGGGTCAAGATGCATTCATCGGTTTTCGCGATTTCCCCGGAAGCTGCAGGAGAGATACTTTCGTCCTATTTGAAAGGGACGACAAGCACAGAGCAGAGGGAGATCATGGATATCGACGAAGAAGATTATCGTCGAGGGATTTTATCGGCAAAACTATATGGTTATGCATCTGTCCCAGTACTCAGCGGAATGGTGCAGCATTCGAAATCGGTGCAGCTAATGGATGAGGAAATGGAAAAGAAAGCTATCGCCGAGGAAATCGCTCATGACATAGAAGTGGATAATGAAAATATCTATTTTCTGGGGGCCGGTACCACCGTTTATGCCGTAAAGGAGAAATTGGGAATCGACGGTTCGCTTCTGGGTGTCGATGCTGTGTTGGGACGTAAAATGATGGGAAAGGACCTGTGGGACGAACCGATACTGGAGATGCTGGAAGGTAAATATGGAAAAATTATTCTTACGCCAATCGGGAGACAAGGATTTCTCCTGGGTCGGGGGAACCAGCAGTTCTCTCCAAGAGTTCTCAAAAAGGTTGGTATTCAAAATATCAGGATCATCTCTACCCGTGGGAAGCTAGAAGAAATAGAAAACCTGATAGTTTATACCGGAAACCGAGTATTGGATGATCAGTTCCCAAAATTTATGAAGGTCTTGGTTGGCCCGGACAGGTACAAGATGGTTCGGATCGTCAAGGGCTGATTGTTGATGTGGGTGATCGACCGATAAGGGTGAAGTTGTTAGATCTGGATATAGGTTTTTGAGAATTCAACAAACCCAGCATTGTTGAACAAATTCTCGCATATCGAATGGCAATTAAGTAGTTAGAGTATAGTGATATGAGGTGAGGTAGTGACAATGACTGAATAGTCGTGAATAAAAGACAAATATTTAATTATCATAGTAACTATCAATTCATTTATTAATTACTTAATTGAGGAATAATCTTCAAAGGGTAGGTACTATGAGAAAAGAATTTGGCTTATATATAATATTCTTGATGATATTGTTGCCACTACTCATTCCCATATCTTCTGAGGCACTGGATTACGAATTGGATAGTAATCTCAGTAATGTTAATGCTTCTTTCTGGGGGGAGTGCGAATATGATTTTTCCGGATACTCGGTTGCACGCGCGGGCGACGTCAACGGGGACGGATACGATGACATTTTGATAGGTGCAGATTATAACGACGAAGGTGGTGATGAGGCAGGTCAGACCTACCTGATTTTCGGCAAGGCTTCCGGGTTGGCTATGAATACCGACCTATCGGATTCAGACGCTTCATTCTGGGGAGAGAGCGCAGACGACAATTCCGGAATCTCGTTAGCAGGGGCTGGAGATGTCAACGGTGACGGCTACGACGATATTCTGATCGGAGTTAGGGATAACGGCGAAGGCGGACCCGATGCGGGCCAGACATATATTATATTCGGCAAGGCATCCGGATGGTCCATGGACACCAATCTCTCCGATTCGGACGCATCATTCCTGGGAGAGAGACCATACGATAAATCCGGATGGTCTGTGGCCGGTGCGGGGGACGTTAACGGAGACGGCTACGACGATATCCTTGTCGGGGCCTATGGCAACGACGAAGGCGATAACTGGGGTGGCCAGACCTACCTCATATTCGGCAAGGCTTCCGGCTGGTCCATGGACACCAACCTCTCCATTTCAGATGCATCATTTTGGGGAGAAAACGAAGGAGACCTTTCCGGAGATTTTGTTGCAGGTGTGGGTGATGTAAATGGAGATGGATTCGACGACATTTTGATTGGAGCAAGTGATAACGATGAAGGCGGTAACAGGGCGGGCCAGACCTACCTCATATTCGGCAAGGCTTCTGGTTGGTCCATGGACACCGGCCTCTCTACTTCAGACGCATCATTCTGGGGGGAAAACGCCGGCGAAAGCTCGGGAGAGTCTCTCTCAAGTGCGGGAGACGTCAACGGCGACGGATACGACGACATTCTTATAGGTGTGAGTGAGAACAGCGAAGCCGGTGGCTGGGCGGGCCAGACCTACCTCATTTTCGGGAAAGCTTCCGGGTGGTCCATGGACACCGATTTGTCCACCTCGGAGGCATCGTTCCTCGGTGAAAACGCAGACGACCATTCCGGTTGCTCCATCGCTGGTGCTGGAGATGTTAACGGGGACGGCTACGATGACATTTTGATAGCTGCAGATTATAACGATGACGGCGGAAGCAATACAGGTCAGACTTACCTCATATTAGGTAAATCCTCCAGCTGGTACATGGATATTAGCCTCTCAGCTTCGGACGCATCATTCCAGGGAGCTGACCTATACGACTTTTCCGGAATCTCGGTTGCTGGTGCGGGGGACGTTAACGGGGATGGACATGACGACATCCTTATCGGAGCGCTTCATAACGATTCCGGCGGTAGCAGTGCAGGTCAGACATATCTCATCTTCCCGGAACACAATAACGAACCCGTATCGATCACATCTATCAAAGCCTATTCGGACGATGAATATTCACATGAAATTTCTAATGCATACCCTGGCAGCAAGATATATTTGGAACTGACAGCGATCGATGAGGATGCAAAGAAGAACATTGCCCAGGTCTGGATAAAAGGAAGTTCAAATCCCGGTAAACGATTTAAAATGAGATTGATGGAAACCGGCGAAAACACCGGGAAGTTCCACGGTGAGATGACCATCGCTAACCGAACTCATTCAAGATATAAATGGATCGATGCAGACGAAGGGGGATGGGTTGAAATTTCATCA
Source organism: uncultured archaeon (assembly GCA_964342815.1). Taxonomy (GTDB): domain Archaea; phylum Thermoplasmatota; class Penumbrarchaeia; order JASLWR01; family JASLWR01; genus JASLWR01. The sequence continues at coordinate 142,102 of CAYFHS010000006.1, forward strand.
CGAAAAGAACCGGCTATACTACTTAATCTCAGTATTATACCAGGGATGCAACTTGAGCCGAAACCTACAATTCTATATTTGAACGAGGACGATAACTTTTCACAACACTTCGATACGACCGGAGTTAATCCAGAATTGTGGATACTAGAAACAAATGCCCCCTGGTTATCTTGGAATGAATCCACAAATAACCTCGTTGGTACCCCCACGAATTTTCATGTAGGTACCTATTGGGTCAATCTCCATGTGGAAGGGAATATTTTTTCGGATGGTATAAATTTCACGATTATTGTTAACAATTCGCTACCTCAGATAACGACTGAAAATATGCTCTTCGCCGAACAAGATCAATTGTACATTGTAGATTACAATTCCACCGATGACCTACTAGGCAATGTCGTTTGGTACCTTGCTACAAATGCCAGCTGGTTATCCATAAATTCCAGTTCGGGCGTCTTAAATGGAATTCCTATAAAGAAAGATTTAGGTATCTATTTAGTCAATGTTTCAGTGTCGGACGGCAATGATGGTTGGGATTATTCTGAGTTCAATCTTCATGTGGTGAATGATAATGAACGGCCCAAATTGTATGATGACAGTCTCAATACTAACAAAGGAGATACATCTACAAGCTTTAGATTTTCCATCATGTATAATGACGATGATGGTGACGAACCGGTCTATATCAATTTGGTCATTGATGAGCTATTGCATACCATGATAAGAGATAGCTCAGTTCCATTTGATTTCATTGAGGGAGTCAAATATGATTATACACTGAATTTGTCCGAGGGTGTCCATCAATATCATTATTCCGTATCAGATGGGAAATCCATAGTTCGATTTCCTGAAGATGGGAATTTGGTAACACCTTATATACAGCAAGTCCTTGAGGAAGACACTGGAAAGGATTCCGATGGTGACGGGTACTCAGATTCCAAAGAAAGACAAATGGGTAGCGACCCTATTGATGAAAACTCTATTCCGCTCGACTGGGATGGGGATGGAATAGCGAACGTGGATGATGCTTATCCAAATGACGGGAATAAATGGGAAGGAACTAAAACTATAGGAGAAGGAATTTATGCTTTTTGGTGGATAATAGGTATTATGGGTGGATTAATAATTTTGGGGGTGATTGTCGGGGTAGTATTGATTATAAAAATGGGTAATGATAGAAGGGGGGAACGTTATGGAAAGGGGGGGAAAAAGGGTAGGGCGAATAATGAGTTGGGGTATGTTGATTGGGAAGGAGATGTGGAGGAAGAGAAAGGCGGATGATGTTCAAGAAAGTACTACTATTGGATTCTGGGATTTTAGGCATGGGAATGGTTGGGAATGTGTGTTCAAATATGTTTGCTTTTATAACCCCCTAGAGATAATATTTCAGAACGGAAATCTAATTAGTTTATCGATTGAACGCCGAAAGGACCAAGAATTTGTAGTCCGCTTTATAATTATTTCACTCTGGATTTTTTACGCAAAAAATTTAATTCCTTGAGCCCATTTATTGTCAATTTCATATTTACGGTGGAAAAAAGATGCGCAGGATATTAGTGCTCTTCGTTGTATTACTTTTGGCCTTATCGTCATTATTATTACTGCTGCAAGTGGGAAATTCTTCAGATCATTCTTCGATTGAGCTATCAGGAAAACAATCCCTGAGAAATATTGGCCGCGATAGATCGTCATACCCCGTATGGTCCATCGGTGACCGGTTCAATTACACCCAGACCAAATACGACACCTCACTTTACAGTTCTTATTCATACTGGGCCAGCTACGAGGTAATGAATCTGACCACGGTGTCCACGCCACAGGGGACATATGAAGTTTACGGAGTGGCCGGGAAAAGCCAGAGCTCTTGGACCGGAATTTCCCCCGTGTCGGACGGTTTTTTCTATTATAATTCCACCAATTATTACCGCTCGTCAGACAAGGCCGCGGTGGAAAATTTCGCCACAAGTATAGGCCCGAACTATTACCTGAACTACTATTCGTATTACAAGCCTCCACGGGACCAGATGGATTATCCCATCCTACCGGAAGAATCGTGGAACGCGTCCCAGAGCTATTATTACCGCAATTCAGGCGTGGTGGGAGGAAATCCTCATTACAGCGACGGCGATCATTCATACAATAACAGTTACACCTGCATATCGGAAGGAGCGGTAAATGTCTCCGCAGGAAAATTTTCCATAATGAAACTGCGAACCCAAAGTGATCCGAACAGCTACACGCTCCAGTATTTCGACGATGCAATGGGGTGGTACGCGAAAATGGAATCGTACGTCAACGGTGATCTGAACTCCGTCTATGAGCTGGAGTCAACAACATTCGTCCACGGTCCTTCCGTGAACCGTGAAAGTTTCGATTTTACAATGAGAGAGGACGGTGTTGATTCCGCGAGTATTGACCTTCGGGATATATTTTCCAGCGATGGTAATATATCTTATTCGGTGGAAAGCACCGAGATTATGAACGTCACCATAGACAATGATGGTTTGGCCACTTTCAAACCCAAAAAGAATTGGAACGGCAACATCACTATCACCTTCAGCGCTTCTAACGGTTTGAAGAGCGCATCGAAGGATATCACTATTACCGTAACCCCGGTGAACGACCGTCCATACTTCAAAGACCTGCCCGATATCACAATTATGGAAGGAGGTTTCGATAGCAGTCTCGACCTCGATGATTACGCGCATGACGTGGATGACCGTACCGTGGACCTGAGCTATCATCTGGAATCCACCGAGAACATTCAGGCAAAGCTTCTGGCCGGGGATATACTTGAATTATCTTCCCCGGGCTTCTGGTACGGGGAGGAATATGTGGGGGTCAAGGTAAAGGACAAAACGAAATACTCCGATCTGGCGAGAATCCGGGTCATTGTGACCAAGATAAATGATGATCCAATCCTGGATCCATTGGATGACATGAGCGTTCTCCAGTATGATTATCTTAATTTTACGCTGTCGGCAACCGACCCGGATCCGCTGGATGTTCTGACGTTCCATACCAATATCAGTTTGACCATAAGGGATATAGCGAGCGGGATCGATTTTTCCATGGACGAGATCACAGGTGATTTCTTTTTTCACCCCTGCCGCGAAAAGTTAATTGGTACACATGAAATTGCGTTCTGGGTGGATGACGGTACTTCTAGAAATTATTCCAACATTACCATCACGGTGAAAAACGTGAATGATCCACCTGTGGTAGATGAAAGTTTTAACATTATTATTGTTGATGCGGACCCTGAAAAGCCAGGCGACAACAACCTTACCGTCCGTTTCACGGCACCGTTGGTTACGGATCCCGATGGCGATTATATAACCTTCACCTGGGATCTCGGCGACGGAACGGATGCAGTTTCCGGAAAATACGCCAATCACACCTATGAAAAGAGCGGTAACTATTCCGTTATATTATCCGTCACCGACGGTATTATCGATGAACCACTTACCCTTACAGATATTATTTATGTTACTGCGCCGGGCTCGTCAGATGGAATGGATGATGATGACGTAGATGACGATGACGATGATGATACTGCCGGGGAGGACGGCCCGGTGAATGAAGATGATGATGCTTCTCCCGTAGACGATGATCTGGACGACGATACCGGACCTTCCGGTAACGGAAAGAACTCCTACGGCAGTAGTGAGAGTGGAACAGATAGCGCAAGCGGAGTGTCGGGATGGCTGATAGGTGTGATCGCCGCCGTATTGGTTATCGCCGTGATAATTTCCCTATTTATCATTATTACGAGGATGACCCGTGAGGGCACGGATGCCCAGGCAATACAGGAAAATATCAACGGTCAGGTTCCGTCGTACAATTGCAGAAAATGCGGTTTTTCTCTTCGTTACATTGATCACTATGGGAGGTGGTGGTGTGAAGGTTGTAAAGAATATATTCATCATGATCAGGAAGATAATAAATTGACTGTTTCCGGGCCCCGCTTATACGAATCCGGCGTTCCGACACCGGAAAGTTGGGGTGGGTCCGTATCAAACAGATATGAGCTTTCTCATTTCGAATCCGCCCCAAAGGATCGAAGCGTGAATATGACAATTCCAATAAATTCACTTGCGCCGTTATGCAGGCGCTGCGGCCAGTTTGCAGAATTCTATCCGGAACACAATTGCTACTGGTGCGATGGTTGCATGGATTACGTGACGAATGATCTAACTAGATGATGATGAGGTTCGCATGATGTGGGTGTTCGCCTATATACCGCGGCAACTCTATAATTCAATCTTATGTGGGTTTGATGTTTTGCGTTTTATATGTCAACAAATATATTCTTTCTTAGGCCGGGCGGGGGAACCGATGCCCGGCCTATTTCCAAAATCACTCCAAATGAATGTCAAAAAACAAGGTCGGCTCCTGCCGACCATGGGGCCAAGGCCCCTTCCAAATATTATTTTATGTTTTTGGTGCCGGGCCGCTATTTGCTGAAGCTCAGTGGCCCTCTTTATGAAGATAATCCACTAAAACGTAAAAGGTCCAGTTTGGGTTAAGGAGCAATAGAAAATAACTAGAAGTTTTCTTTTATATCCTTTGAGATGGCCTGATATTGTTCGACAGTTATCTCATTGTTCAGAAGTTTCTTCAACAATCCTTTCATCAGATCCCCTTTCTCGTCCCACTCCACCTGAACTTCAACTGCCCTCTTCCCAGTCTTCTTGCTGTCCTCAGAAAGATAGTCATAGCGAAGAATAGTACCGATTAGACCCAACACGGTCCCACGGTGAATTCAAGAGCGTAAATATGCCGTCAATGCTTCTCTTACAAAGTCACCCATGCTCTTGGAGGAATTTGTAGCGATCTTTTTCAGACCATCCAATGTCTTTGCAGGTAATACTGCGGATATCGTTTCAGCCCCCTCCATCTTTTCATCCAATTCTTCCAGAACACGAGAATAGCTGGTTATCTTGTAATTTCCGGCGGCAAGCATATCAGCGATCTTATTTTTCAATCCTTCTACGGCATACCATTCGTTATCCAGTTGAATTGTTCCTTCATCAAAATTTATATTTGCCATTTTATGCATCCTCCTATCTGCGAGCGAATCATCCTTGAGCTTAATTATTGTTGGCTTCCAAAGAACGGAACTGGGGATTGACATAATAAGCCAGTCTCCCCTCAGAATCGGGTATCTGGATTACGATGCCCTTTTGGATTAGGGCGTTTAATGCAATATCGAATTCATCATCGCTCATATGAAGACAATTATTGAATAACATTATAAATCTTTCTCTAGAACGAGTTCTTTTCGTCAATCTTTCTGCATGAATCCGTTTTCGTTTATAGAAATAATTTCCTATATCCCCTTTGATTTGCATATATAGTTCATTTTTATTAAAAAAAAATTCAATCCTTAATTAGTGATTCGTCTATCCCCTTTGAGCCAATAATCCGACCACCACCCGAAGGCAGGAGGCTTAAAAATAGATCCGATGATTCGCGAAATACCTTTCCTAGACGTTTTGCAAGAGTGTTTTTCTCGATCTCTCCGGGTACAATTATTACATAAGCGGCGGAATGAACCTCTAATGCACTTACCGGTCCTACCATTATTTTTTCGTCCCCTTCTATCTTGACCCGCCCTATGGCTATTCTCATATCGAGCTTTGCCATCCAGTTTCGTTTTCCACGAACAATGAACGACCCTTTCGGAAGAAACTCTCCGCTCTGCGGCGATTTCGAGACCTGATCCGGATTCACCCAGTACGCCGTTTGCGAGCCCACCTGTCTCGCCCAGCTTCTTGAGAAACAAGCGGAGAATATCCCGCCTTCCTCAAGGGTCCGCTCCGATATCTCCTCATCACTGCGGGGCAGAACGACAACAGAGGGCGAGCCGTGAACGTCTGTATGTATGTACCTGGCACCTTTATCGAGGTATTTTTTCACTATCTTTTCGTTCGTTTTCGCGTCCTTGCCGCCAATTACAACGTTACTGTCCGACGAGATGAACCAGCGGTATGATTCGAACCAGTTCTTTTTGGTTTTTTTCGTTACCTGCGAAATTTTCTCAGTTTCAGCCACCCTTTTTTCCGCTTTTTTCTTGGTTTTTTCAAGCTCAACGTATGATGTTTCGAGAGCCAGCTTCGCCCCCTTCATCTTCGACCTGCTCTTTTTGGCCTTTTCGAAATACAATGCAGCGTTCTCGTTAACATCCTTTTTCACTTTTATATGAACTTTGCACTTGCCCCCGTCGCTTTGGGGAATTAACACAACAGCTCTCCATGTGGAGGGATCGATAGATAGTATGTCCGGAATATCCTTAATCCTTTTTCTGACCTCTTTCCACCCGAATTTCTTCTGAGCCTCGCGGAGTGCCTTTATTACTCCTTCCAATCTTTGGTAGTTCAGGTAAACAAGGTCCGCCAGTTCGCTGTTCTTGAGAATTTCCGCCTCGAACTTTTTTATCCCTTTTTCCTGCTGGGCGATCTTTCGAAGCACTCTGGCCACTGATGGGTCGTACTTGCTGCCGTCAATTCCATTCGAAGTATCGATCTCGGCTTGTTCGTAATCACCTTTGCTAAGAGCGATTCGTTCCAGAATAACATTGAGTGAGGGGAATTTCTCTACTTCCGGTTCCTCGTCGGCACCCATGGATACAAGAGGGTTGCGGCTGATCCTTATGAACTCCCCGGCTTTTTTATAGCCGAACATGCCGGCAACCTTTTGCGTTTCCTCCAGTAATGTTCGGATAATATCGGTTACTACTGTCTTTTCCTCATTAGTTAGACTGCTGACGTTCCTTTTCTTGTCAATCCCGGATCTTGCCAGCACTTCCTCCGCCATTGTACCGCCGAGATTCAGCTCCATGGCAAGGCATCTTACCACATCCATCTCGCTGGTCTCCATTACCTCGATTAGCCGGGTTAACTCCTTTCCCCTTGGATTGTATCTATCAGGAGGAAATATATATTCATGCCTGGCACGAAGCGTCCTTGAGCTGTACGAACGGGAGTGAAGGGGTTGTATTATCTTTCCATCCTTTACGAGAATCACATTTCCCTCCATGAACATCTCCAGGATCAGCTTGTAGTGATCGTCAACGTGACCGAATTCGAAGGTCAGTATTCTATCGAACCGATGCTGGTAAACATTCAACAGCCGCCTGTTTCTCAGATGTTTCCTGAGCAGCATGGCAAACGAATGGGGTATCATCGGATAGATGAAGCTCTTGTCCGTGCAAAAGAGAAGACCCCCAGGTTCAATGAAAAGGTTCACCTTGTAATAACTGCCGCCACTCTTACCCTCTCCTTTGAGTTTGATCTCTTTAGCGACATCTATTGAATCATCGTCTTCGGCCCTTTCAACTGGCGGGCTCGCCTCTTTCATGGCCGGACTTGACAATTCCGGTAATACCCTGTGAAAAGAGGATTCAACATAGTCCTTCTTTACGGTGAGACGGATCACGATCTCTCCCGTTTCCAGCATGAATGCCTTATCGAAGTAGGCTCCGCGCAATAACTGGAATTCCTGCTCAAGGACCGCAATGTCGAACGAAGTAGGCGAGTATACCATATAAATTTCCTCTGAATAACGTTCTATGGTGACCACTGGACTTTAAGATAGAGGCCATGAATTTCATTATCTCTATTAGGGAATCCTGTGAAGTTATAATACAGGCGCTATATATTGTCATAGGTGCAAAGTTCGATAAAAAGTCGAAGTTTGCAGCTTGACAATCCTCGACGACCCTAACGGCTCGTCTGGCATGACAG
>CAYFHS010000007.1:0-144753 GCA_964342815.1 uncultured archaeon
TACCCTGCTGGCCTTCCTGGCCGTTGGATACACCATCACCGTCGGAATCCGCATCGGGATTGCCTGGTTCCTGGTTATCGGGAACACCGTTCCCGTCACTGTCACCGCTACCGCCTCCGGTTAAGCCGGCATTTGCCATGCCGCATAGGGCGACGAGCACCAAAAAGGCGCCAACCAATATTGCTATTCCTTTTTTCATGTTTTTCACCTGCTATATTTCATTATATTTTTCGAAGTCTTATTTCTTTACAGGATAATTCGAATTATCTATATATAAAGCTTATAGAACAATGTTCGAACTATACTAGGACAATCTTCGAACTATCTCGATTACTTTATAAAGGGATTGATTCCCGGGTCGGATAATATCCCAAGGCAAATGCACGTCATTTATTCCTGATTGACTAGATATCCCAAAATATCATCGGGAACTCTTGCGCCGCCCTTCTCCCTCAAATCGTTTTTCCTTGCCTGTCTTTTCACTTGAGGGCAGTTCACTCACGCTCAATTCCGGGGCCAGTTTGTATTCGAATGACTCCATGCCCGGCGCTCCCGATCTCTGTATGTTTTTCTTAGTATTTCCCCTGACAACGTTATCTGCTCTTCTAACACCCAGGAAAAGAATGGTCAACAGGAACATCCCCATGATCACACCTATGACTATTATCGTACCCACGGAAGTTCTCTCCCCGGTTGTCGATATTTCCATATTTATAAGCTCGAACGTATGGTTGTAATTATTGTCATTATCTAGAATCAGGAACACAGTTGAATTCACATACCCTTTAGCATAGGCGGTGATATTGTAAAATCCACTTGATAGATCGCGTCGCACCACCGGACCGTCAGCCGGGATATCCAGAAAGAATCCATCTCGGGTTATATTTATTCGTGGCGCTGCCGAAAACTCCAGAGGCACCCCGCCTTCACCTGTGACGTTCAAATGAATAATGGGCAGAAATACCTGTGCCGCGGTCCTGAAACTGAATGAATAACCATCAATAAAAACTGACTGGCCATCTGAATCCCTGAGCAGGGGGGTTATCACCACAGTGTAAGAGGAATCATATGCGAGGTTCGCCTTCCTCTTCAGGATGATGATGTTTTCACCGGTCATTAGTAGTTCGCGGCTTATGAGATTACCGTTGGAATCCAGCACAAATACGGTGGAAGCGTTCAACGTATCTCGAGAAATGGGAACCTTGAACTCAATTGTAATGGGCTCTGACACGATAACCTCTCGAGCACCGTCCACGGGAACCGTGGTCTGTACTGGTTCGTAGTCGGTCTTGAAACGGTAGGAGAAATCTCTCCATATCACTTCTCCATTGTCAAGGGCTCTTATTTCCTTTTTCAAAATCAAATCATGCCATGAAAATTCCTTCATATCCTCCAGTGTAGTGATCCGAACCGAACGCATGTCCTCGCCTGGTGCAATCATGCGGTTGACTGCAATATTGGAATTCCCGTCAGAACGGTAAAGACGAACCGTGCTTATATTTACGGTATTGGGATCCAATTCCACGGGAAACTCTACCACCAGTGTTTTATTTACCGGTATCTTGTATACTGAACTCTCGAGGAATTTTACATTAAAAGGGGGCGCATCCTCTCTAATTGTGAAGTTTACTACGATGGTTTTTTCCTCGCCGACATAGGCTCCCGGATAATATTCTTTAGAGTAATGCTCTTTCATGGCTATTAGAGTACAGGTGGTCCTGGCAAAAACCGATAGTAGGTAATTACCGTCCTCAGAGGTCATGGATTGTACTACTTCATTGCTCACGGCGGCATCCGGAACCGCCGAACCGTCCGGTAGTGAAACCCAGCCTGTGATATATCCTAGAATCGGCTCCAGATAAATGGTAATAACTTGATTGTTTGAAACATTCGCTGTCGTTTTGTTCCCGTGGTACTTAGAATGACTGACATTGATTATGTTGGGCCCGTTATATATTGTTCGGTTGCTGTACCTCCGAGCGGTCTCCATGGTAACTACTGGTATAGTTCCTTTCTTATCGGTCATATCCGTTGATAAAAGAGAACCCTCCATGCTTTCAATACTGACCGTTGCTACTTCAACCGGACCCAGATACCAGGACGTGACCGTTATATGAAGATATTCCTGAAAATACAATATCGAACTGCCTTCTATCTCTATCTCTTCATGGTCAATAGTTGAATTCAGCAGGGTCAAATGACTATTGTTCTGCAAGAGCATTTCCTCTCCTATGCTGATGTTCGATGAATCCATGGAACCGGTGGCATTCGACATAATAAAGGAGGCGAAACCTTCCAATTTGCTCCAGTACAGACTTAGCCTTCCAAGGCAGGTTATGTTGTATCCCTTTACCGTCCCATTGGCGTTGAGTGTGGTATTTTCCATCACTAAAGAGGAGCTTCGGTCGATTTCGATACTAATCCCATATGGGTCGGGAGCCTCAATCAGCACTTCACAATCCCTTAAAGTTAGATCCGAGTTGTTAGTGAGAATGATATCTCCCTTGATTATCAGTTTTTCACCCGTATAAATTTCATCCTCACCATCGAAATTAAGTCCCGGAAGCTCGATGACTTCTCCACGCTCTGCTGTAATGAATCTTCCCGTTGATGATCGAACCTCACTATGATTGAGAGACGAGAAATCCCTGCCCACCAATGGGAGTTCAGGAGAAAAAATGATTGAAATAAGGGTAAAAATAAACGTGAACAGAATTAATTGACGGCACTTTATTCCATTGCAGAGATGTATCGACATCGAATCAATATATAGGTGACGGATAGTTATATAATTTACTAATAAGTGAATGATAATAATTCCTCAGGCCAAATTATTCATCATTTAGCCCATCTAAATCCAAATAGATACCTTTCAAACCGGTTTTATCTTCCGTTCTTCTTTCAAGGCTTAAGTCGCTTTTCAGCAGCACTATCTCATTGGTTATTTCCACCATACCATCTATTAGATGACCCCCTAATGCTCTCTTTTTTTCATCCCCAAGCACCGCGTGAAAATGAAAAAGATATTCGCCCTTCTGTTGAATGACATTACCGGCCAATGATAGCAGTTCAAGAGCTTTGTGGAATTTCTGAAGCAGGTAATTGCCTTTCTCCCTGAAATAACCCAACTTGACATGTTTCAGCTGACCTATTCCCGAGATCACCACTGCGGTCTTGACATTATGCTGCTCACACACTACCTGTAACTGTTCGTATATATTCTCGTCCGGAAACAATCTAACGAATATCAGGCCGTCCTTTTCCCTGCTCTGCATGTTTTTCAACTCGTTTCTCACTTCCAATCATACTGTATCCAGTATTCCACCATCGAATCGTGGATATTAACAGCTTAAAGCAATATAAATCCGGCTGTAAAACCGATCACCAGCGCTACGACCATTGGAATGGCAAGGCGTTTCAATATTGATCTGTAGGAAACCTTGAAATATTCCATGGTGACAATGAGACAGGGGTGTACCGGTGAGATCACGTAACCCAGGAAAACGGCAAAGTACATTATGGAGAATGCTATCAATGACATGGAACCGAATTTTGTAATGTAAATCGGATAAAGTATGAATACGGGAGCAACCACCCTTCCCATGGCGGCCCCTAGGAAGAATCCGATTCCCACCAGCAGTAAAGTAGCTGAAACCTCCAGTTTCTTTATGTTGTTGGGTCCCTCAGAAGCCTGGAACATACCGAGAAAAAAGAACATTCCAAGGATGATCAAGGCAAAGTTCCATGGCTTCATTTTCTTTATTACAGGTAGTATGGCCTTCTTCCCTATTCGTCCGAAATACAGTGAGATTACCAGACTGAACGAGACGCCAATGACCAGAGCCAGCTCGGATCTCATCTCACCAAATAACCCCCTATATTTGAAGATATACATCAGGCAAATGTGGATTGTTGGGGCTGCAAGCACAATATATAGAGGTGTGAATAGTCGTTTCAAGCTGAATCTTTCTTTGTATTCAACGGTCCCCTGAACCTGTTTGATCAGCGAAAAGTGACCGAGGATGAGCAGGATGAAGAATCCCGGAAGGGTATAGAGTACGGCAACATAAAGGTTGAAGCTTGCAACTTTTGTTATTGCCAGAAGAGTCCCCAGAGGGTAGATCAGAATGAATAGATGCCGGTACCAGACGTTGATGGCCGATTTCAGATCATTAGCGACCCCCCGGCCCCCCCTTTCCACCAGTGGAGCCGAGAGAAGCGCCCCGCCGGGCATTGGCAGAAGACCTATCAGAGCAGGGGATACCGATAAAAAGGCCTTTTGATTCATCCTGAGGTTGTTAACAAGATCGTCCATCAAGCCCGAATGTTCCATCACGCCTCCGATTATGGGGATGATCCCGATGGCAAGTGAGAGAAGAAGTATCGAAGGATCGGTGAATGTGTCCCGAAAAACATCCGGCATACCCGGAAGTCCGGGGCTGAATATCCCGAGATACAAAGCTCCCACGAACATGGCCAGCCACAGGCTCTTTCTCGCTATGACGAGGATAAGAAATAGTGCGGAAAATAACCCAATCCAGACCAGGGCAGTCATGGAATCTTGGAATGGACTCCAATCATAATAAGATTTACGTTTTAAGTAACTAATGCCGTTCCCCAACCGATCATAAGTACCGATTCAGCCATTCCGCAGACATATTTACCAGTTTAAGGAGATGTTCCTCACAGCTGTAACTGTGATCGGCGCCCTGTATTATCTCCAACCTTTTTTCGGATTGAACATGATCGTACAATTTTTTTGCATGGAGGGGTGGGACCAGGGGATCTCCGCTTCCCTGTACGAACAGCACGGGGCAGTGGATCCGGCTCAATGCTTTATCCATTTTCATGTCCCATCTCCTTGAATCCTCCAGAAAATTCATCCCAAATCTAATCCCGTCGATCTCGCAAGTTCCTGTTTCTAGATATTCATCTTCCAGCAGTTCAGCCATTGAATGCGGAGAAGAAACACTCACAATTACCTTCACACGAGGATCTGTCCCGGCACGTAATAAAGAAAGGTAAGCCCCAAGACTGCTCCCGAACAGGCCAATTTTTCGTATGTCAAACTGTTGTTCCATATGATCGAGAACCGAAGACAGGTCATCCATCCTCTTTGAAGGGACCGAATCCTGCAGCAGACCGTCGCTGCTGCCGCAGCCCCGAAAGTCGAATCTCAACGAATAATAACCGGCTTTCTCAAGAAGAGTGGAAAGTAGAACCGCCTTTGGACTCATTCTGCTGGCCAGCAGTCCATGGCACATGACGATGCATTTATCACTCTTCTCATATAGCGGTACATGAACTGTTCCTATTATTTTCTCTTTATCTACGTAGATGATTAGGTCCCTTTGCATCGTTCATCACCACGTTTAAACCCAAAAAACAGCAGAAAATCCCCGGCTACCGGGGGATGAATGCTCCTGTAACCACACTTGGCGAAGGAGTAGCAAAGCCCAAAGGGGTTTGCGGAGTGTAACGGGCTCCTCCTGTCGTTTCCGAGGTTGAAATCCACAGATGCATCCGTAGAAAATCCGCAGGTTTTCGAGGATGGAGGCGTATCACCGATGCGTCCGCAGGGGGGTCATCCCTGAGGGCGCAGCAACGTCGTAGATGTTGCGTAGCGAAGCGTGCGCCGGAACGATAGTGGGCACCTGTAAGCACACTTGCTGAAGGTGCAGGGGAAACTTGTTTCCCCGTAATGAAATGTGCATCCGTGGGTGATTCATTCATCACCGCGGCTGGAAACCGTCCGTGCGAATATTCCTCCCCGGGGGGCCCAGTCGATCTCCACCGTAAGCCGGACCGGATCGCAGGCCTGAAATAATCTTTCTGCCATCTCCTCGCAGATGTACTCCTGCCAATTTTTCAGATTACGCCATGATGCAAGATAATCACGCAAGGACTTGCTTTCCAATAACTTTTCCCGGGGACTATACCGGATATGCACTACTCCCGCATCATGCCTTCCCGAGACCGGACACAGGGACTGGAATTCGGGATACTCAAGTTCCACATCGGGAGTATGACTCCGTGTGGGGATGGTGATGAGTTCAATCTTTTCGGGTATCTCGGTCCCCGCTTCGGCTGCTTCAGTATAATCGGTAATTGCAATTCCTCCTATATTCTGCAGGTGTTCCAGTATGGATTTATCAGGTCCTCGAATGCTGCCACCGCCGCTACTGCTCCCTCACCGCATGCTACGATAATCTGCTTGACACCACCGCTGATGTCGCCTACCGCATAAACGTAACGTTCGTTTGTTCTCTGGAATCGGTCTGTATTAACATACCCCTTCTCGTCCATTTCCAATCCCAGCTCTCCGGCCAAGTGGTTATTCGGGATTTCACCCACGGAAATAAATATGCCATCGAATCTTTCAAGTCTTTCTTCTCCTGTTGTCGGATTTCTGATCCTTGCTAACTTTTCCGTCCCGTCTTCAGATATCTCCTCGAGAACTGATGACAATATCATCTTGATGCTTCGTTCCTGCATGGCGTCCTTTAAGGCGCATTCCGCTCTCAATTCATCCTTGCGGTGTATCAATTTTACCCTGCATCCCATATCATGGAGATGGATTGCGTCCATAACAGCCGAGTTCCCTCCACCCACCACAAGAACACTTTTTCCCCTGAAGAAAAAACCGTCACAAGTTGCGCAATATGAGACTCCCTTTCCCTGGAATTCTTCTTCCCCTTGAATGTTGAGTTTGGAATGCCGGGAACCGGTAGCAAGGATCACTGCCCTGGTTTCGTAATCTGTCTTGTCCGTTGTGATGGCGAAGCCTGAGTCCGTGGTTTTTATTTCCAAAACTTCCTCGAACTCGTTGATTTCGGAGTATTTTTGTGCATGGTCTTTGAACTTTTCAGCAAGGTCCATCCCCTTTAGACCTACGAAGCCCAAGTAATTCTCGATCCAAGGGGCCTCGCTCACCAAGCCGCCACACATTCCCTTTTCTATTACTATAGTTTTCAAACCGTTCCTGACACAATAGATCGAGGCGGATAAACCCCCGGGTCCACCTCCGATTATAATCACATCCTTTTTTTCCATATTTCTTTCCTCACGGACCGTGGAACTTACGGTAGATCAAATGGGATATCTCCCTTCAAAGACAAATATCTTTTTCTTTTTCTGTACCTCGAAAAAAAAAAATCGGTCACGTTGGTGGGCAGAGCGGATGAAAGCTTTTCATAAAAGAAGCAAAAATTTTATAATGTGATGGAATATTATAACGGGCATCTCCCATTGGCCTCGAATGGAATAATAGCTGGAGGATTGGACAACATCAAGTTCTCCAGAGGTTGGCAGATAGTTCAAATTTAGAAATGAATTCCGGTGACATAATGGTATATGATCCCGTGAAGGAGCTTCTCAATGAAGGGGAGGAGCTTATTGACGAAGGTCGCTTCAAGGAAGCGATCGAAACCTTCGATGAAGTTCTGGAGATGGACCCAGATCATGAAGAAGGATGGTTCAACAGAGGATTGTGCCTTTTCAATTTGAAGTTCTTCGAAGATGCCATAGAGTGTTTCAAAGAAGTTATTGAAATAAATCCTAAAAATGAATCGGGCTGGAACAATTACGGTCTGGTATTATTGGAGCTTGATAAATACCAGGAAGCCCTGGAATCTTTCGACAAGGTGACCGATCTGAATCCGGATAATATCGACGCCTGGTTCAACAAAGGCTCCCTGCTGGCAAAGGTCAAGCGCTATGAGGACGCTATTGCATGTTACGATAAGGTTCTCGAGATCAGACCCGAAGATGAGGAAGCCTACAGAAATCGGAAACAGGCTGAATTCAAGGTTAAAAGGAACAAAAAGATAGAAGAGGAAAGAAAGGCGATTGCGAGAATGTACCGGGGCCCTTCGGTGACCCGCGAACGTGACAACATTGAAGATGCAGAGGAATGGCTGGATGTGGGATTGGACTATTTTGACCGAGGCGAATATGAAAAGGCCATCAATTATTTCAATAAAGCATTGAAGATCGACAAGAATAACGAAGAAGCTTGGTTGATGTACGGAACCGCTTGCAAGGAACTGGAGGACTATCAGAACGCAATGAACTATTTCGATAAGGTAACTGACATCAATCCGAACAATACGAAAGCTTGGTGCAAGAAAGGAGAGCTGCTTATATTCTTTAAGAAATATCAAGATGCAATGGTCTGCTACGAAGAGGTACTGGAGATCGAGCCGCGGAACCATGAAGCAATAGAATGCATAAAGGATATCAAGGCCAAATTGAATCGAAAGGAGCAGTTGAAATATTCAAAAGTGGTCCCAATCGATGAGATGGGGAAATCCGCAGAGGCCGATTACGGGGTTGAAATATTCAAGATGGAGGACTACACTGACGATGGTAGATTCGTCAGTGATGGAGAATGGGTGGACCGTGGTGCAAAATTCCTCATGGATGACGATCACAGGCGGGCGGTACAATGCTTCAATAGGGCCCTTGAGATCAATCCCGATAATGTTGAAGCCCTGTTTTCAATGGGCAATTCTCTCGTTAAGATGAAACAGGCAGTGGACGCGATAGACTATTACAATGAGGCGTTGAAATTCAGGGATGACCGAGACGACATTTGGTTCAATAAAGGTATTGCCCTCTTTCAGAGCAGACAGCCTGAGGAGGGGATTGCATGCTTCAAGAAAGCCCTGGATATCAATCCCTATAAAAAAGAAGCATGGTACAACATGGGGGCCGCCTACAATTCTCTCAACATGGTCATGGAAGCCATAGAGGCTTACAGCAAGGTCATAAAACTGGATAAAAAATATGCCGATGCCTGGTACAATCTTGCAAATGCATACGTGAAGATAGGAAAGGTCCGAAAAGCTCTTAAAGCTTATGACAGCGCTATAAAAAACGACCCACATAACCCCGAATTCTACTACAATCAGGGTATCACTTATTACGAGCTCAGCCGGTACAAGGAAGCTATCACGTGTTTTAGAAATGCCCTCGATATAAAACCGAATTACAGACCTGCCGAGGAGGCGCTGGCTATTGCCGAGGTGGAGAAGCGGCGGTAATTTCTTTCTGAATATGTCTCTTTGGATTTTGCTTTGAGCTGGTGTTTCTCCCACCCTTGCAAACCACGTACATTTCCGAACTTTTATTCCTGGAAGCGGGGGGAGAATAGGGTTTTACAAAGGAGAAATGTTTCTTTGCTTCTGATAAAAATAAATTGAAATCTTCTCCTTCGAATATCTTCGTGACCATCCTTCCGCCGTTCCGAAGGACCTTCTTTGCGAATTCGAGAGTGCATATGGCTAGTTCATATGACCTTGCCTGGTCAAGTGAATAGATCCCCGATATGTTGGGTGACATGTCAGATATAACGACATCGACATGGGATATTTCACCAATTACCTTTTCCACCACCATAGGGGATAACATATCCCCCCTGATGAACACGGCTCCCTCAATGGGAGAGATGTAATCCAGATCTATACCCACAACCTTCCCGTTTTCCCCAACCAGTTCCAGGGATACCTGGCTCCATCCGCCCGGAGCCGCACCAAGATCCACCACAGTATTTCCTGTCGAAATTATTGAAAATCTCTTATTGATCTGTTTCAATTTATATGCCGAGCGGGAGCGGTAGCCCCGTTTTTTCGCACTTTTGTAATAATGCTCCCTTTTATGTTCCTGATACCATCTCTTTGACATGAAGGGTGTTCTCCGTATTATGTTGGCATAATCGTCAAATTATGAATTGCAAGATCGATTTCAACTAAAGATAACGCATTTTGATGCAATCGCCAATGGGACATACCGTTCTGCAGAGGCGGCAGCCCACACATTTTTCCTCGTCCACAAGGGCCACCCTCGAGTCCGTGTCGAAATCGATGGCTTGATGGCCCCCGTCGCGGCATGCCACGTGACACAATCCGCATCCCACGCATTTATCCTCGTCCACATGCGCCTTGACCAGAGGATTTCGTTTCAATTCGTCATGGGAAGCAATATGGAGAAGGGATCTTCCGATCAGCTGCATGGGGGAGTCCAGATCATGGCTCTCGAGGTAATTGGAAAGACCCACCACCAGGTCATCGATTATCCCGTAACCGTAGTGCATAACAGCCGTGCAGAGCTGGACGTTGCCGGCGCCCACCAGCATTAGCTCTACAGCATCCTTCCAGTTCGTTACACCCCCGGTTCCGGTAATGGGGATATCCACGTTCTTCTTGATCTCCGCTATGGTTCGCAGGGTAATGGGTTTAATGAGCGAACCAGATAGGCCGCTGTATGTGGATTTCCCTCTTACATTTGGATAGGGGACGAATGTATCGAGATCGATCCCCATCAGTGAAGGGATAGTATTGGAGGCACATACTGCGTCGGCGCCGCCTTCCTTTATCTTCTGCACGATCTCGGAAATAAAGGCCACCTGAGGTGTGATCTTTATTACCACGGGTACCCGTTTAGCTGCGGATTTAACCCAGCCGGCTACCTTTTTTGAAGCATCCCCGTCTTGACCGAGCATTGCTCCTGCTCTCTCACCCATGGACCCCTGGGGGCATGAGAACGAGCATTCGATCATATCCACCCCGGCATTCTCCAGCCTCACCACCAGTTCCTGCCATTCCTCCTTCCGGGAGCCCATTATGGAAGCCATCACAACCTTTTCGGGAAATTCTTCCTTAAGCAACCGCACGCGTTCTTCAACCACTTCGATCCCGTAATGCGATATCAAATCGATATTTCCCAGCCCGCTGATCCTGCGGTCCTTCATATTAACTGAAGACATCATGGGATAGACGAGATCGACATCCAGACCCTCCACGTGGGTGGTTTTGAGAACTGCGCCGGCCCACCCCATGCTGAACGCTCTTCTCACCATGTCCAGCTCGTCTGTGGGAGGAGCGGCCGCCAGTACGAAGGGGTTCTGGAAGCGCACCCCACACAGCTCAACTGAGAGATCTCCGTACTGGTACATCATGCATCACCTCGCAGGTATGACGAGATTTTTAGCGCTGCCTTCTTACCCTCGGCCACAGCCCGGACGACCATGTTGTCCATGTTTATTGAATCACCTCCGGCAAATACCCCTCCCCGGCTTGTCATCATGTTCTCGTCTACCTCGATCCGGCCGTTTCGACCCACATTTATCTGGTTCATGCTGCAGAAATCAGTATCCAGTTTTGAGCCGATGGCCCACACCAGATAATCCAGTTCCAGGTTGTAATAGGCACCCTCAACCGGAAGGGGTCTTCTTCTTCCGGATTGGTCAACTGCTCCGAGCTCCATTACCTGGCAGTTGGCAGTGCGTATTCCACCGGTCCGGTGAACGAATTCAGTTACCGTGGTGAGAAGCTTGATATCGATACCTTCGTTTATGGCTGCGTTGATCTCCTCCTGCTCCGCAGGCATTTCTTGAAAGGTTCTCCTGTAAAGGATGACTGACTCTCCCCCCAAACGTTTGGCTGTACGGGCCACGTCGAATGCTACGTCCCCCCCACCGATTATACCTATCTTCTTACCCGTCATATCGGGAAGTATTTTTCTTTCGGCCCGGCTGAGAAATAGGTTGGAACTAAAAATATATTCGGCAGAACCTTCTATTTTATACTGCATATCTTCCGGGAGGCCAATACCCAGAAATATCGCGTTATAATCCTGTTTGAGATCGTCCAGGAATACGATATCTTTGCCGAATGCAAGCTGAATACCGGTAGAAATTGCATAGTCAGCCTCGCTTTTTACAATGTCTCTTGGCATTCTGAAGGGCGGAATTCCCCACGAAGGAATTCCTCCGGTATTATCACTCCGCTCAAATATCGTAACACCGAATCCCATTTTTCTCAGCTCATAAGCACAGCTCAGCCCTGCAGGTCCGCCTCCCACTACAGCTATCCGTTCACTCCGTTCTTCAGGGATCGTTATTGTTTTTTTCCAGTTTTCTTCTTCCCAGTCAGTTGCGAAACGCTGGAGCATGTGGATATTTACGGTACAATCCATCTTTTTTCTGGTGCAATTCATCTCGCATAACCTGTCCACAGGGCAAACCCTTGCGCATATTCCTCCCAGCAGGTTTGCCTCCTTGATCTTCTGTGCTGCACCGGCAAAATCACCTTCCTTGATCCGTCGGATGAAAACGGGGATATCAATACGGGCCGGACATCCATCACGGCAGGGGGGTTCATAACACTGAAGACACTTGGAAGCTTCCAGTAATGCGGAATCGAGACCCAATCCCGGTGTTACTTCTTTAAAATGTTCATGGTGGGTTCCATCATCTCGTAATTCGATACTCTGTTCATCCAATAATGACATCATTACACCAAGCCCGATACAGAATCCAACCACATTTATATTTTTTCCACCTATTTAATTTAATGGAATAAGCCCGATCTAATTCATTGGCAAACTGTTCTCACCAATCCCGTTACTGGCAAACTTGATAATTAAGAAAGTTATTTCTATATGTCCCGCCTTTATCACGTCGTGGGAAAATGACTTTGGATATCCGATCACAGATAGAACTTGTATTGAACAATACCGTTGAGGTTGTTACCAAGGGAAAACTGGAAAAACTTTTATCTGATAAAGAAAAAAAGACCGCTTACGTGGGTTTCGAACCCTCCGGAAAAGTTCACATAGGGTGGCTTATTTTTGCCCGGAAAATCATCGATCTGAACCGCTGTGGATTTTCCGTAATAATCTATCTTGCGGACTGGCATGCATACATAAACGACAAGTTGGGTGGAGACATCGAAAGGATCCGAAAATGTGGAAAATACATGGAAGATTGCTTCATTGCCCTTGGAGTGGATCCTGAATTGAATAATTTCGTTTATGCCAGTGAACTTCTTGATGAGCTTTCCTACTGGGAAAAGGTATTCAAGGTCGCAAAGAGATCGTCAATGGCCAGGCTCAAGAGAGCAATGACCATAATGGGCCGTACCGGTGATGAGACGGAGGTTGACTCGTCCAAGTTCTTCTATCCTGTAATGCAGGTTACCGATATCTTTCAGCTGGATGTGGACCTGGCATTGGGAGGTTTGGATCAGAGGAGGGCCCACATGCTCGCACTGGACGTGGCTGAAAAATTGCGTTGGAAGAAACCGGTGGCCCTTCACACCCCCATAATTGCCGGGCTCGATTCAAAGGGAAGAATGGATATTGCCGAAGAAAAAATGTCCAAATCCAATCCCGACAGCTGTATATTCATACATGATGATATGGAAACCATAAAGAGAAAGATAAAGAAAGCCTACTGCCCTCAGGGTGAAGTGGAGGGGAATCCCATCATCGATCTGGTATCATTTATCATTTTTCCGAGATTGGGCGAACTGATAATACTCCGACCGGAAAAATGGGGTGGGAACATGCATTTCTCGTCCCTTGGAGACCTTGTGGAGAGCTATGAGAGCGGACAGGTACATCCAATGGATCTGAAAACTGCCGTGGCCGATGCTCTTTCCGAGATTCTAAAACCCGTCCAGGAAAAACTGACGAAAATATACGGTTCTCTGGAAGATATGGATAAAATGGATTTTAAATAATTTAGTCAGACCCAAAAACGGAATAATACTATGATGGATTAATTGGACCGACTATATCTCCATCATTTCATTTGTATCCGCAAGAATAAAATTGAATTCGTCTTTGAGGTCTTCGAAAAGAGCTTCCCGTTCCTCACTGTGAAACAATATAACATTTTCCGGATCACAGTCACGGATGAATTCCACCAGTTCGCTGTGACCGCTGTGGGCTGAAAAATCAAAGAATCCTATTTCCGCATTTATTTTCTGTTCCGCGCCTGCCAGGTTCAAGGTTCCCTTGTCAAGCAGACGCCTTCCGTTGGTACCTTCCACCTGGTACCCCGTCAGCAGGATGGCGTTTTTGGGGTCGTCCTTAATATGGTTGACGTACTGAAGTACGGGTCCCCCATCCATCATTCCGCTGGTTGTTATGATGACATCTCCTTTCAATGCTCTTTTCCGGTCATTGGGATTGTAGGTAAGAGAGACCTGCTGAAGGGCTTGCCGAAGACCTACTGGGGATTGTAGATAGGCCGGATGCCTCAAAAATATCTGAATTATGGATTTTCCCATGCCATCGACCCAGATGTCGAATCCCTGGTCCTTGAGGATCATCATCAACTCCTGCGTCCTTCCCACTGCAAAGGCGGGAAGCACAACTTTGCCACCCCTGTTCACGATCTCGTTTATCTTCTCGATGAATTCCTTTTCCTGTTCCTTTCTGGGTTTATGTTCCCTTCCGGCGTAAGTGGCTTCAACTATTAGGTTATCGCACTTGACCGGTTTTGCACCCTTCAACAAACGGCTGTCGCGTGTGTTCAGATCTCCTGTGAAAAGTGTTCTTTTTTCACCCTGGACAAAAGTCATCATGGAGCCGGGAATATGGCCTGCCGATTGAAAATTTATGCTAAGATCATTCATTCCCTTAATGTCCTCGAAAGAAATAAGCTCGAAGTTATTCCTCGCGCTTCTCAGGTCGTCCCAGGAGAACATCTGGGGATATCCCTCAAGATTGCATATCTTGTGAGAATCCTTCCAAAGTATCTCGGAAATATCCAAGGTGGGCGGTGTGGATAGAACGGGGGTTCCTATGCGGGAGCTCAACTGCGGAATGAGGCCCGAGTGATCGATATGGGCATGCGATAGAAAGACGACATCAGTGGGAGGGGCCTTTAATGGAAGGCGCGGTGGAGAAGAAGGAGTGAAACCGTAATCGAATAAAAACCGTTTTCCATCATCTTCCATATACATGCTCAGAGAACCGACTTCTGTTGCGCCACCGAGAAACCTGAACCTCATTAATCTACCCCGGGAGGTGTAATATTGTCATAGTATATAGTTATAATTACAACACATGAAATTAGTAAAAATTTTTTTATTTAGAATAAAATCCAGAGATTTTTGTCGCGCTTTTCAAACTGCAAACTCGTATGATGGTCAAGTCAGGTGGTGGCAAATCCGGCCAGATATGTCGGATAATGAAGTTCATTTTAATGGAAAAGTATTACTATATTATCAACATTATTAAGGCATTATGGATTCCACGGGTGAAGGAAAATGGTACACCAGATATAAGGATTCTGTTCAAGCGGTGGGTGCATTATTGATCCTGCTGATCCTGGTGTATCTCTCGGGAACAATGGAATATATCGTTCTTTTCGCCCTAATACTGTTCTTCTCCATTGCACTAATAATAAAATCAGCGGATGTTTTTCTCGAAGGCGCCACCAGCCTAGCAAAGATACTGGGACTTTCCGAATTCCTTATCGGCCTCACGCTGGTGTCCATTGGTACCTCTATCCCGGAGATCGCTTCAACGGGCATGGCTTCCTTCGAGCATCATGCAGACCTGGCTATTGGCAATATATATGGTTCGGTGCTGGTACAGATCACTTTCATCATGGGTATCGTTGTATTGTTCTGTCCAGTAAAGATTGAAAAGGCAGTAATAATGAGGGACGGTCTCTGCATGCTGGGAGCAGTGGCTATGCTCACCATTTTCGTATGGCCGGACAAAAAGCTAATTCTGTGGGAAGCAGTGGTTTTGATCTCACTGTATATAATTTATATTACATTCCTCGTGTACTATTACGTCGTACGGAAAAAACAGCCCCCGGATGGCCCGGATGAGATTTCCCCGGACGAAGGATCGAAGGGGAAAAAGGTACTGAAATCATTGTTTTTTCTGGGTTTTGGCCTTGCCCTGGTGGTATACGGTGCTGCTAAAATGGTTGACAGCTCAGCGCAAATTGCTCTATATTTCAATGTGGATGAAAGCGTAATCGGGACGGCGATAACAGCCTTTGGGACCTCGGTACCGGAACTGGTTGTGGCTGCAGTGGCTATAAAGAAAGCAAAGGGTCTGGCCCTGGGGACGCTCATCGGTTCCAACATAACAGATCCGCTTCTATCCATAGGCATAGCCGGTGTGATAAACCCCATAGAGATCAGCGAAGTCATCACAGTCTTCCATTATCTCATTCCCATGACCATCATCGCATGCGTGATGGTTCTCTGGTTCATGCGCACGAATTTCAAACTTACCCGGTTCGAGGGCAGCACACTTGTGATTCTGTATTTGATTACCATCGTGGGCCTCTTTTTAGGATGGGATATCATCGATTTCGTGAAGGGTACTCTGGGAATATAGAAAGATTTGTTATAAAATGAAAAAAAAACTAAACAAATTTATTAAACGATGATGAAATACACCCACCCATTATTAATCATTATTTCCAGCTGGACCGAGTAACTTTTTAACTGGTTAAGGCAAATGCCGGGATGATTCGATTGTGATGTTATAGTGCATCTATGAGGGACTAATTCTAACAGGGTGACACCATGATCTCCGGGACGAAAATTGGACTTACCGGCCTACCAGGAATTGGGAAAACCAAGGTATTGATAAAAGTCTGCAAAATGCTCGAAAAGGAGATAAAAACTGTTGGTGGGATGATAACCACACAGATCGTGGAAGATGATGTTGTTGTTGGTTGGAAATGCATGGATTGGGCATCGGGGGAGGAAGGTGTCTTTGCTCATAGGGATTTTGAAAGCGACACTGTCGTTGAAGAGATGGGTCTGAATCTCGAAGTAATCGAAGAGATAGGTGTTGGGGCATTGCAGTGGGCATATGAGAATGCAGATATTATCGTAATTGACGAGGTGGGGAAGAAAGAGGTGGAGTCTCCGATGTTTGTCCAGGCGGTCCAAGCCTGTATGGAGGCGGAAAAACCTCTTATGGTGACCCTTCACAAGAAAAGCAGGAATCCGCTCCTGCAGGAGATAAGGAGAAGGGACGACATCCGAATTCTGGAAGTAACCTACGTCAACCGCAACCTGCTGCCGTACAAAATGATCAAAATACTACGGGGTGAACTGATATAGATCATACGGGTCTCGTAAGGCTGCGGGAGGGGAAAGTCGATTTCTGGTCATATGAGAATGATAACGAATCCGGCCCTTCAACAAGAAGCATGGATGTTTTCTACAACCGTGCCATGGAGATCGATCGGAGCATGACCGTGTTTTTATTACGTTTGTTCCAGAAAACAGGGTTTCTGCCGAAAGAAAAGTTTAATGCACTGGACGGCATGGGTGCCACCGGTATCAGAGGTCTTCGGATCGCAATGGAAGTACCGGGCTCATCAGTCACTATAAATGACGTCAATCCTCATGCAGCTGACCTCATAGCTGAAAATATTGAATTGAACGGATCAACCAACATCACAAAAACCCGACAGGACGTTAGAAATGTATTAAGTCAAAATAGATTTGATTATGTTGATATAGATCCATTCGGGTCTCCTGCCCCCTACATGGAATACGCCCTGCATTCTCTCGGGCGAAAAGGTATTCTTGCAATTACAGCAACGGACACGGCGACCCTATTTGGCTCGTACCCGCAGACATGTAAGAGGCGCTATGACAGCATATCTCTGAGGTGTTTTCTCAGCCATGAGATCGGAATAAGAATTCTACTTGGTTATGTCATTCGTAAAGCTGCTTCGAATGATCTCTGTGCGCAGCCGCTGTTATCATATTCCCATGATCATTATTATCGGGCCTACTTCCTAGTTGAAAAAGGCGCCTTAAAAGCAGACGTACTCCTCGATGATATAAGATATCTTCTTTATAACCGAAAAGATAACCATTGGTGTTTCGTTGGCCGGGATTGGATACGCTATTATTCGAAGCTGGAAAATAGTTCAGATGTGGAGTTCGAGATGGCGGGGCCGTTATTTTTCGGAGGGCTTATTCACCCGGTAGTTGGGAAAGGATTACTGGATTGCGACATCCCAAACTCGCTCTCGGAACGAAAAACCGGAATCGGGAATAAGGCGCTGCGGATCTTGCTGACACTTTCGGGAGAAGCGGAGACTCTACCGCTTTTTTTCTGTACTCACGAGATGGGCCGCAAGTCTGGTAAAGCGCCGCCACCCATTGAAAAATTACTTCGAACACTTGACGAGCAGGGTATAATCGCTTGTCGAACACATTTCTCTCCCACCGCCGTAAAGTTGCATCAAAAACATATAGGGGAAACCAGGGATATTTGCAGGTTCATGGAGACCCTGTTCACTTGATTACTTAGGTAATTATTTCAGAACCAGTTCCCAGTCATCTATGTCCGTGGTTGCTCCGCACTGG
This sequence comes from uncultured archaeon, assembly GCA_964342815.1. Taxonomy (GTDB): domain Archaea; phylum Thermoplasmatota; class Penumbrarchaeia; order JASLWR01; family JASLWR01; genus JASLWR01. The sequence continues at coordinate 18,153 of CAYFHS010000007.1, forward strand.
CATTCGATATCCCCGGATATTTCCTGTCCGCATTTCTTGCATCCGTTGGAAGACAAAGTAACCAGGTTGCGGCATTTGGGGCAGTTTACTATATAATCCTCCGAACCGGGACACCATCCGAACCGCTTTGAGCGGGAACATTTCGGGCATTTTCGCCGCTCGACGAGCAAAATTTTCTTACAATCGGGACATTTGATCTTCGTTTTTTGCTCCTTTTCGGCAGATAGAATATTACTGGTAATAGGGACTTTTTTTCCAGCCAATGAAAAACGATCCATGAACCGCAGCAATGGACTGTTCCTTCCCTCCGTAAGAGCATCCTTCTGATATACGTAATGAAGTCGGTTCTCCGGAATCCAGAAAAAGTAGAGCAGAACAACCAGTAAGAGTATCTCGGAGACTATGTACCCCACAAAGGATTTTGTTGAACCCTCAAGCTGATAATCACTCCAGTACCAGATAGATATGTTCGATAGGAACAAAATGAATACCAATGAAAGGCTCCATAGCCCAAGGGGAACATAGTGTTCGTCATCACCGATATCCCGGGGAGTTTTCCGGTTATTTCTTAACTCGACCATCTCGTCGCGCCAATTCGTCACCGTAAAGAGGGTTCTAGCCACCGATAAAAGGCAGATGCCTTCACTGATCAATCCCAGCAGTACCCATTTCCACTCCCAGTTTGCATCCGCTCTGACAAAACAGACCACTCCCAGGAATCCAAATAGATATATGAGAGCAACCGGGAGAAGCAGATGCCAGACGTTTGGGAAGGATTTATAGATGCAGAAGAAGAAAAAAAGACCGAACACGAGCCACAATCCCGTAAAGATGAAAGGATAGAACGTACCCTCCACGGCACCCATGATAAGCGATAGTATGAAGAAAACCACCGCACCCACCAGCCATTGGTTCTTCAACTCAGCCAAAAAGGTACCTGTTCTTCTTTTCAAGACCATCAATATCGTCCGTCGAAAATCCCTGTTAATAAATAAAATTTTTGGTGTATTGTGGAGTTGGACGGGGAATGGACCTCCAAGTCTATCAAACACCTAAATGGTTGAAATTATTCATTCACTTTTTTTTTTAGTACCATAAACAGTAGCACAAGAACCACCAACGCGGACAGGACCGATATTATCAAAATCTTCAACAATTTTCCGTTATTCCACTCATTCCCACCATCATTCTTCTCCGTTACAGTTATCTCCTTCGATTCCACCGTCTCCGACCCCAGGTGCACGACCTTCAACCACACCCTGTAATTGCCCTTCTTGGATGGCATTTTTAATGATATGTCGTATTTCCCCTCATCATCAGTTTCGACCTCATTTCTGTCGATCACCGGTGCGCCGGAGCTGTCCTCGACCCAGAATTCGACTTTTACTCCTCTAAGCCGCTGCGAATCGAGGTTGACATAGCCGCTGGCCCTCAGCTTATCGCCGCCTACCACCTTATCGGACGAGAACTGTTTGTAAATGAAAATATCACCAGGCAGCATTTCATCCTCATCCAACCAGTATTCCCGATAAAATTCCACCATATCCCTGGTGAAGACCGCGTTACGGATTATCACGTCGGCATTGTGATGAAAGTTCAACCCGGAGTACGCCCAATTTGTAGAACCCAGTATGGTGCTGTCATCCACCACTATCAGCTTTGTGTGGGTTATCTGCCATTCATCATCGAAATATGCATCCACGCCGTTCGATACGAACTTGTTGATGGTGTACTGGTTCATCTCGTTGATGTAATCCTCCCAGTTGCTGTATTCCAGACAGACCCTGACGTCCACGCCCCTCTTGGAAGCGTTCACCATGGCATCGAACAGCTTATCGGACAGCGAATCGTCATAACCAGAGAGTTTGAAAGCGTAATGGAGGACGTATATTCTATCCGTGGCGGCATCGATGGCGGATTTCAATCCCGGAAAATAGTCTCTGTCAATGAGAGGCGTGACCCCGTTGTAGTTTACACTCTCGAACTCGAAATCCTCGGACGCATCGTTCCAGGCAGCCAAAAAATATCTTTCATAATAGGCCGCCACTCTTGGATCGTCGATCCTGGCATTTGCTTCATTGTTGTTTTCAATGGAATTATCGCTCCAGTTAGTGGAACCGATTATCACGGTGCGGTTATCTATAATCAATAACTTCGAGTGCAGCATTTTCGCGTCGCGGTCCAGCTTCACTGTCAAACCCAGTTCCGTCATATATTTCTCCGCGTAATCCTCCTCCGGATCATTATCATCGTCGTTGTCGTTATCGATAATGATCATGACCTCAACGCCACGCTCTTGAGCTGTGACAAGCTTTTCAATAAGCTTTTCCACTGTGTTGCCGATAACCACCAGATACATTGCAATATGTATGGATGTGCCTGCCTCGTCAATGGCCGTTGCCACCTCGTCATTGTAATCCCAGTTGCAGACAATCCGGTAATCGAGTCTGGGCTCGGAGATTGCAGAGCCTTCCACGGAAAGGAATGGGGTGATATTTCCAAATAAAGAAAATATGAGAATTATAGAAATTATCGTGCGTGAAATACTCATTTGCCACACCGCTTATATTGAAGCTGACCGAAAGACGATCCAAATCCGAAACAGAACGTAAATGTATAGCGAATTGTAAATGCAGGGACTATGTGATAGGAGTCGATGAACGTCCTAGAATGCCGCGGATAAAGCCGCCTTCTTCGCTCGCCGCCCGAGAAAGCGTGCTCTTTTATCCAATTCAGTGTTTTCGGTCTTATCTACCTATTTTTCTCCTTCCCCTTCGGCAACGTCTGCGATCTCCGTATCATGGTCGTGGTCATGATCGTGGTCGTCATGGTCATGGTCGTGGTCATGATCGTTTCCGTCCTCAGATTCGGCTGTGGATTTGTGCTCCTTGTATTCCTCTATCAACTGAAAATTCTTAATATCAAGATATTCACGGAAGGCCGCGATTATCATGAATTTTACACCTTGCCACATCTGATCGTACTTGCACATCTCGGGAAGGATTATCTTCATGACGTTATCCACGGTGTCCATGTTCAGCGGCGCCTTGGTTGGATAGTACATATCGAAGATAGCCTTGATCTTGTCCTCATCGACATCGGCGGTTTTTTCAATCTTGATGTTATAAATCAGTGATTTTCCTGCCAATGGATGATTGTAATCCACCCTTACCCTTCCGGCCCCCACTGTGCGTATGTAACCCTGCCGGTCTCCGATCTTGATCGGCATTCCCGGCATGGGATAAGCCTCCCCCTCCTTGAACTGGGGTTGTTTCAAGACAGTTCTCATGGGGACGAGTTCGATTAGTTTTGGATCTCTCTTGCCGTGAGCTTCATCTTCCCCCACTTCCACCTCTTTTTCTTCCCCCACGTCCATCTCAAGAAGAGTAGCATCGAATCCCGCACTCTCGAAACCATTGCCCACGATAATGGCGCGTGTACCGTAGTGGCTCTTCTCGTCATACAGGTCGTTCTCCTTGGCCACATCTTCCCTTGTGGTCTTGTAATAATCTCCGGATTCCTTTATCTTTACATCGTAATCCAAATACACGATATCGCCCTTTTTCATTATGGGACCTCCTATGTCTACCTAAATCGGGTTTTGGCGCAGTGCCGCGATATATTAATCTTGATTGATAAACCTATTGGTAACAGTTTTCCTCCAAAACCCGGATTGTTGAACAGATGAAAAAATAATAAAATAAATATGTAAATAATTTAGGCACCATCAGGGTATGATGTGATGTGAATGGCATACAAGGGCCCCATGATCCGGAAATCAGAATTCACTTTCCAATTACCGAGAAGCTACAGCCCTGATATGAGAACGGATGGACTGGTCTATTCCAGCTCAAAACTACTGGAACACGTTCTCAGAGAAGAGGCGCTTCAGCAGGTTGCCAACGTTGCGAGCCTTCCCGGGATCGTGGGGGATTCCATGGCGATGCCGGACATACACTGGGGTTACGGATTTCCAATAGGTGGAGTTGCCGCGACCGATATGGAGGAGGGGGTGATATCGCCCGGAGGAGTGGGATATGACATCAACTGCGGCGTCAGGATGCTTGCCACTGATCTGACCTTCGAAGATGTTAAGGATAGAATAAAGGCTCTCACTGATGATATTTATCAAAACGTTCCCTCTGGTCTCGGATCAAAGGGCAAGGTTCGAGTGAGCCGGGAAATGCTGGATGATGTGCTGGATCAGGGTGCGTTATGGACTGTAGAAAATGGTTACGGCAGCAGAGAGGACCTTGAACGGTTGGAAGAGAAGGGCAGTTTCGGCGGTGCAGACCCTTCTGTTGTGAGTGAAAGAGCGAAGAGACGGGGTATGCCGCAGCTTGGGTCCCTGGGTGCTGGGAACCATTTTCTCGAGATACAGAAGGTGTCGGAACTGATCGATCCGGGAGCTGCAAGGGCATTTCATCTGAACGAACCCGATCAGATAGTGGTGATGATACACACGGGCTCCAGGGGATGCGGTTATCAAATTTGCCAGGACCAGATCGATTCCCTTTCTCGGAACTTCAGAAAAGAAGGTCGATATTATGTATCGGACAAGTACGACATAAGGCTGCCTGACCGCCAGCTGGTATGCGCCCCTCTGTCATCCAAAGATGGGACCAATTACTTCAAGGCAATGAAATGCGCGGCCAATTACGCATGGGCAAACAGGCAGATGATAACGCATTGGATAAGGGAATCCTTTCACAACATTCTCGGTAGGGACTTCGGGGAGATCCCCATGGACATAATTTATGACGTTGCCCATAACATCGCAAAACAGGAGACTTACGAGATAGGAGGGGAGAGGCGGGAGCTTGTGGTCCACAGGAAGGGAGCCACCCGATCCTTGGGACCGGGGAACATGGCAGTCACGGAAAGATACAGGGAGATCGGTCAACCTGTTCTAATTCCGGGGGATATGGGGACTGCCAGCTATTTATTACGGGGAACACGCGAAGCCGAAAAAAGCACTTTCGGTTCAACCTGTCACGGGGCGGGGAGGTTATCGTCGAGAAGCGCCGCCAGGAAAAGGTTCAGGGGTCGTGCGGTCATAGAGGAACTAGCCCGGAAGGGCATATATGTGAGAGCGCATTCAGAGAAGGTCGCCGCGGAAGAAGCACCACAGGTGTACAAGGATATCGAGGAAGTGGTGAACGTGACCCACGGGACCGGGATATCGTTGAAGGTGGCAAAAATGATCCCTTTGGCAGTTGTAAAAGGATAGGCAAATCCGAATTTCTAACTTTTAGGAGGGATCTGGAAATAACTTATCTCTCACTCACCTTCGTATCTCTGGCAGTCGTTGCACCACCAAGCTTCATACTCGTCGATGTACTGCAGGATCATATTGCATTGGGTACAGTAATACTGTTCTTTCTGAAACTGCACCGCAGGTTCATTTACAAATCCATTTGATTGATCTGCCTCGGCCGGATTCGAATATCCACCCCCAAATTGGGAATAAGCTCCATTTTGTTCATCATCATACTGGATCCCGTATTGTTGGTAGGAAGAAGGCTGCTGGACCCACGGGCTCGGTTGATTGTACTGCTGTGTCTGGTAGGCCTGTTGGGACTGTTCAACCTGCTGTTGCTGGTTGTACTCGTATTGTTGCTGCGGCGGATATGCGGGTTGTTGATGGTCCCATGCAGGTTCGGCCGTAACCTCAGCTCCCCCAAGTGCTGTGTATTCGAGGAATGATTTCGCTTTTTCTATTGCACCCTTCAGGTTACCCCCCTTTTTCAGTGAGAATATCGCGTCATATTTTGTCTCAAGGTTATCGAAACCCGATTTTCCGTCCATTTCCTCGAATTTTTCCCTGCAAATGGCCAGAAGATCATTGAAAGTTGCAACATCCTCGATAAGGGGAGCCATGTCATCGTCCAGGCTGTTCAGTGTGGCCCAGGCGTTTCGGTAATCCATATCATCTATAAGTTCTTGAATGTCATCCATTCGTTCATCGAATTTGTCTTTCGTGATCCCCTCATCCCTTAGAATGGAAAGGTTGCGGTTCAACTTTTTTAGGAGCACAAAAACCTCTTTTCTTAATCGCTCGGCTCCTTCCTTCTCACATTTTTCCATCTGGCTCATAATTGGTTGAAGAAGATTGATCACAAGATCATAATCCCCCTTGTTATGCAGCTCATTTGCATCTCGAATTGCCTTTTTGAAATTACGTGTATTGATTTCGAGGCTTTTAAGGACATTAAGCATCTTATCGGCTTCATCCAGGCTTTCCTGGGAATCGATTCGATTCAACGATATTCCCTGATTTTCGGCAATTTTGGACATTTTCTTGACGTCGGGTTCGAGATAATGTACACATTCGTCAGCAAAGGCGTAATCACCCTCCCGCAGCGCTGTTTTACCCTGCTCGAAGATATCCAGAACCAGTTCATCCCATATTCCGTTGTCTTTCAGCTGATGCAGTTTTCTTCCGGTCTTATCATAGGTTTCCTGAACCCTGTTCAGGTATTGGTTATTGACATCGATGGATTTTTTGAGATATTTCCTGAGTATGGTGTAGGTAATGAGATCCCCGCTTTTGAAGGCCTTTTCCATGTCAGCGAACATTTTTTCCTCTCGTTTCACCACCTGCCCGTCTTCCTTAGCCTTGAACAAACTCCCCTTAAGCTCTGAAATCTCTTTTTCCACTTCACGGGATTGGATCTCGTTCTGTATATTGAAAAGGTTTTCCGTTGAAATTCTTATAGCCTTTGAGAAATCCCCTCCATCGAAACTGCTTATTACCCTTACGAACTTTCTCTTGAACTTGTTGGCATCCATCCCTATCTCTGTTGCTTTTGTGATTGCCTGTTGTAACATTAATAGCTGGTCCATTGCCATCTTCTGAAGTGCTCTTAATCGTTCGATCTCCTCCACTGCAACCTTGATCATTTCAAGGGCTGTTGCTGATTCTTCAGATTCAAGCAAACCATCAGCCTGCCGCAATATCATGTAGTATCTCTTAACATCCAGACCCAGAGATTTTGCTTTTTCTCCAACTAGTTTCCCACTTTCAAGCTTGTCGAATATATCCCGGTGGCGGATCCGAGAAATAAGCATGTTCTCACAGTTTTCCCTGATGATCTCGGCTTCCAGCAACTTTTCATCTTCGATAAGTGATTTCGCCTCAAGCATCTTCATTTTTATCGATCCTACCTCCGCCCCTTCCTCCTCCACCGAGACGATGCGGTTGCGCAGATCCTGAAATTGAGCAACGATTCCATTACGCCTTTCTTTTTCTTCGTTCTCGATCTCGACTCGAACTGCTTCAACGTCAAATCTCATATCTTACCAACCTTGAATGGTCATGCAAATCACAATATTTTCTTTCTCATGGGATATATGACGTAGAATCTAAAACAGACGGTTCTATTAATATATTATTCTCTTTATAATAAAAAACCACATTTAGTCTTTTTACCGGGAATAGGTCTTGAAAACAGGAGGTGATGCAATAAAGGGATTGATATTGGCTGGAGGAAGCGGTACAAGACTTAGACCTATTACGCGGACTGGTCCGAAACAACTCATACCCATAGCGAACCGACCTATAATTCGGTATTGTGTCGATGATATCATGAGATGTGGGATAAGTGAGATCGGGATTATTCTAGGAAATAACTACCCTGAAAAGATCGTGGACCAACTGGGCAATGGCAAAGATATCGGGGTGAATTTTACCTATATACGGCAGGGAGATCCAATGGGAATCGCCCATGCTATTGGCTCAGCCAGAGATTTTTTGGCTGACGAAAACTTCGTAGTCTATCTTGGTGACAACTTGTTGAAATCAGGAATCTCAAATATTGCGGGAGAATTCGTAAGGGATAAATTAGACGCCATGATATTACTATCAAAGGTGAGAGAGCCCTCCAGATTTGGAGTAGCTGTGCCGGATGATAACGGTAATATCGTGGATCTAGTGGAGAAACCTGAAAAACCGCCTTCACCCTTTGCCCTAGTGGGTGTTTATTTTCTTACGAAGAAAATATTTCCCATAATCGACTCTCTTAGTCCTTCTGCCAGAGGTGAGCTGGAGATAACAGACGCTCTAAGGATACTTTTGAGATCCGGCCAGGGTGTCGGGATACGTACGGTCTCGGGATGGTGGAAAGATACCGGTAGGGTTGAGGATATCCTTGAAGCAAACCGGCTTATTCTCGAGGACATATATGAAAAAAAGAGCGACCCAAAAGATCATATTGGCAGCGGTACACTGCTCGAAGGAAATGCGAAAATCGTAGGTCCTGTGATAATAGGTAAGGGATGTACGATTCTTTCGGGAACGGTTATCGGTCCTTTTGTTGCAGTGGGCGATAATTGTCATATTCGTGGAGGTCAGATTCGGGACTCTGTCATCGACAAGAACGTGGAAATCGAGTGCAACCGGGTCATGGAGAAAAGCCTGTTGGGGAAAGGGGTGACCATTAAAGTATCGGGAAGACGAGGGAAGAATCATGGAGAGGTAGGAAATCTCACACTGGTTTTGGGAGAGAATTCCAAGGCAGAGTTTTAATTTAATCCATGTTCATGCGGTCGTCAAAATCCGATTTCGAACTAAACTGAACAATGTTTTTTTATATTATTTCATTAATAGATTAGCCGTACCAGCCCCCACGGGCATCAGCTTAGTATTCCTTAGCTAATAAGCTCTATAAATGACATATCATGCAGGTGATAACGTGTGTGGACTTTTTGACAGATTCAAGAGAAAACGTATTAAAAAGGGCGGAACTGAGCCCGCAGAGATCGTGGAAGCAATAGACGAATATACATGGGAAGGACTGATCGATGAAATAGGTTACAATGGAAGAATGGCCTATGAAACCGATAAAGGATTGATATTCCACATACAACTGACGAACAAAACGGATACACCATGGGGCAATGTCAAGATGGGAATTGCCTTATCCAAGGAAGGAATATTGACCCCTTCGGAAAGGATTCTCCGCTGTGAAATGATGAACCCGCACATTACGGAGATATTCAAATTCTATCTGGAACCCTCGCTGAAGGAAGGTATCGTTGAGATATTGATCTATTTGTCCTATTACGATTTTGACCGGAAGGACACCGTTGAGATTGTGCTGCCGAAAAATAAGGCCAAGCTTAAAATGCCTATAATCACCAAGGAGCGCTTCAAGATGGAGGTGATCTTCGATACGGACTGGAGGATAGTGGTGAGTTCCATGGAAAGCGTTGAGGTAGAAAGCGATGTCCTGGAAAAGAAGGCATCAACGGTTTTTCTCGACCTGGAAGAGAAGATAAGATCACTGGGCATCCACGCTTTCAAACCTGAGATCAATCCGAATATCTACCGGGCTATCGGAAGGTTCTGGGCCAAGGGCAATAATAACGTTAAATACGGGGTACACCTCGAAGTCATCGGCAAGGATGACAAGACCAAGGCGCTTATTATCTTCTATGCTTCCGACCATATGAAACTTCTCCCCTTCGCATCAGGGGTGATCAGTCACATAAGAAAGGACCCGGAATATAAAAGAAATCTATGAACGCGCATTGTTCCCGCTTTTAGTCCGTCTGCCGAAAAGGGATCAGGGCCTTTAGGAGAGTCGTGTGGAAATGCCGGAAATTATCCGATTATCCGAGCACACTGTGAACCAGATAGCTGCCGGCGAGGTCATTGAACGTCCAGCCTCGGTTGTGAAAGAACTTCTGGAGAACTCAATAGACGCCGGTTCGACCCGTATCGAGATCGACGTGGTGAACGGTGGGAAGAAGCTAATAAAGGTTACCGATAACGGCAGGGGAATACGCGAGGATGAGATGGCGGTAGCCTTTTTAAAACATACTACCTCGAAGATTCGGGAGATTGATGACGTTTATTGTTTGACCACCATGGGTTTTCGCGGAGAAGCGCTGGCAAGTATAGCATCGGTAGCAAAGGTGGAAGCGTTCTCCAGACATTTGGAAACAAGCAATGAGATCGGGTGCCACATTTTCATCTCGGGCGGAAAGCTTGTCTACAACGAGAAACAGGCAGCAGCGCCTGGAACCACTATCAAGGTGCTTGACCTCTTCTTCAACCTTCCTGCCAGAAAGAAATATTTAAAGACCACGGCAACCGAACTTAAGCATATCATAAAGGTGGTAACTTCGCTGGCCATGATCAATCCCGATATACACTTTATACTTAAGAACAACCGCCGCCCATTGCTGAACTTTCCCTCATGCACAGATGAAAAAGAGAACCTGTTCCATATCCTGGGTGCCGGTGATACGAGAAAAATGATCGAATTGGATAACTCTTTGGATTCGGTGGCGGTAAGTGGCCATATTGGCATCCCGGAATTTACCCGCTCGACCCGGTCTGGTCAGTGGTTCTTCGTCAATGGGAGACATGTGGATTCAAAGGTGATCCGAGAAGCGCTCGAGGATGTATTCAAGGGCATTCTCATGAGGAAAAAACACCCGGTTGCCATAATATCGGTTCGGATAGATCCAAGGGACATGGACGTGAATATCCATCCAACGAAAAGGGAAGTGAAATTTCAAAACCGAGACGCAGTCTATGCGGCTGTTTTCGAAGCAGTGGGAAAAGCGCTGGAGATAAAGGGCATCATGGTGAAAAAATCCTACTCATCTCCATCCCGGGAGAAGGATGCGGGCAAAAGAGCGTCCAATGATTTCCCCCTTGTCCCCCGGCGTATTGAAGCAAGCTCCCTTCAAACTACCCTGATGGAGGATGTGTACGATTCAAGGATCCCCGATTCGATTCGAGAGGGCAAGGTGGAGTGGGGAAGAAGCGGTTTTGGTACCGAGCCGAAATATTATCGGGATTACTTGGATAATTATGAACGACATGAGCTGCCTCTTCTGCGAGTTAGAGGACAGATACATAATCTCTATATCATTGCCGAGAGCAAGGACGGTCTGGTAATCATTGACCAGCACGCTCTTCACGAAAGGATCATGCTGGAGAGGGTAACCGCACAGTACGCCAAAAGGGCCATTGCAACGCAGGAGCTGATAGTCCCCCTGGATATTGGACTTTCGTCGGTACAATCCACAACATTCGATGAATGGAGGGGCCGCCTTGCCCGCATCGGATTTGGAATCGAACATTTCGGCGGAGACAGCTATAGGGTTCGATATATTCCTGCTTCAATTCAGCTCAGGGAAGCTAAAAAACTGGTGCTGGACATCATTGACAAACTGGTGGAGGAGGGGAAAAACGTCTCTCTGGAAGAGATGGAGGAAGAGATATTGAAGATGACGGCCTGCCGAAGTGCTATCAAGGCAGGGCAGTCTCTGGACCGGGCAGGTATTGATGAGTTGCTCTGTCAGATGTATAGGGCAGAAAATCCATATTTTTGCGCTCATGGAAGACCAACCATGGTGAAGATCAGCCTGGGAGAACTGGAAAGAATGTTCAAGCGGAAGGTTTGATCCTGAAACTTTTTGGCCCACCCTTTCCACCGCAGCCGTGCATCAATAAGTTTTAGGAGGGAAATGTTTTTTATGGTAATATCAGTATACTCCCCGAAAATCTGTGAGTAAATATAAAGCTGGTGGTGGCATGAAAGCATTTAGGATTATCGGAAACTTCAAAATGGGCTCTAAGCAGGCAACATTCACCAAGGAGACCGTTGCAAACAGCAGGGATGAAGCCGTTGAGAAGATACTGTCGGTGATCGGTTCAAAACACAGGGTCAAGCGCAAGACGATCCATATTGAATCGGTAAGAGAACTGAAAACGGAAGAGATCGAGAATACCTATGTCCGGGAGATGTTGGAGGTAGAGGATGGAAAGTGATCCCCGTGTAGTGATGATGAAACAAAAGCTCCACGAGTACTATTCGGTGATAGAGTCGCTGAAAAAGATGAAAGAAACGGTCCTCAAGGATCAGGAAGTCATAACCAACGCGCTCATCCAGCTAAAACAAGCAGGACGCACTTTGAGTGCCGTGGAGGGGAAAAAGGGAGAGAAGGTCGATATGATGGTTCCGGTAGGCGGTTCCGCCTTCGTTATGGGCCGAATGGAAGTTTCCCCCAAAGCTCTCGTAAAGATCGGTCCTGACCTTTTGGCTGAAAAGGACATTCCCGATGCGATTCAAACCCTCAACAACCGCTCCGAGGAACTGGAAAAAGGCATTAAGGAGAATGAGGGAAGATTCAAGGCGTTACAGGAGAAGGAGTGGGTCACAGTGGCACAGATCGAAGATCTCAAATCATTATTATCCAAGACAGATCTGGGTTGATACTGATTTTGCGAGGGCGTAAAAAATGTTCAATTCTTTGAAGAAGAAGCTGAAAGGTTTTCTCACCAAAGCCTCAAAGGACCTTGATGAGGAAGACAAAATCGACGGTCCCACAGTTCGAAAAAAGCGTAAGGCTGATTCAGCCTCTTCCAAGAGGAAAATGAGGGTCAAGAAGAGGGGGGCAAAGGAAAAAGAGGATCCCAGTAAATGGTCCCGAATGGAAAAGACAGAGATCCTGAGCGGGATCGAGGGCGGATTCGGTGGAAAGAAGATCAACAGGAAAAAGCTTGACGATGTGATCTGGGAGCTTGAGATCGCATTATATGAAAGCGATGTAGCTACTTCTGTGGTGGAGGAGATTAAGAACAAGCTGAAGTCCGAAATTCAAGGTATCAGGATACGACGTGGATTGTCTCTTGAAAAGGTTATCACGCGCGCCCTTAAAAATGCGATCTCAAACGTGCTCGCCATTGAACCCTATGACTTTGACAAAGTAGTGGCCAAAAGCGAAAGACCAATAATACTGATGTTCGTAGGTGTTAACGGTACGGGAAAGACAACGTCAATAGCGAAGATTGTCCACAGGCTGCACCTTAACAATTACAGCTGCGTGGTGGCAGCATGCGATACGTTTCGAGCTGGAGCCATCCAACAGTTGGAAAAACACGCGAAAAAGCTGAATGTTAAACTTGTAAAGCAAGAGGCAGGGGCGGATCCAGCAGCCATCGCTTATGACGCCGTAGAGCATGCCCGGGCGCGTAAGAAGGACGTCGTACTCATCGATACCGCAGGGAGAATGCATTCCAATGCGAACCTGATGAGCGAGATGGAGAAGCTTAAAAGGGTGGCAAAACCGGATGTGATCATATTCGTGGGCGATGCCCTTGCGGGTAACGATGCTGTCGAGCAGGCAATGAAGTTCGAGGAATGCGTAGGTATCGACGCCGCCATACTCTCGAAGATAGATGCCGATGCAAAAGGCGGGGCTGCGCTGTCCATTGCTCATGCGGTTGGAAAACCGATCATGTTCGTAGGCGTGGGTCAGGAATACAATGACCTGCAGGAATTCAACCCTCACTGGATGCTGAAACGTCTTTTCAATTAATGAAATTCACCGGCCCGGCAGTAAGAATACTCTCATTATATTGTCTAAATCGTTAGAGACAAGGAGGGGAAAATGTCAACGAAGTATGAAAGGGAGCTCGTAGGTATATTGAGGGGAGATAGAAAAGTGGTCCGTAAGGCCTCAAAGACCATGACGTTCATTGAAAAGGGAAAATTCAACAAGATACTGGAGGACCCCTTTCTGGTTCTTCGGGCCGCAGGCTCGCTGGGTGTGGACTTGGCTGCCCTCAGGGGAGACATATCCTTTCCCATCGAGGTCAAATCGTCCATCAAGAACAAGTTGTATCTGAACAGCGATCAATTGAAAAAACAGGCGGAGAAGATGATAAAGGTCTGCCGGAGTACGGGGGTAATTCCCCTGTATGCCTATCGTTACAAGAACGTCCGGGGCGACTCGTGGAGGATGTTCACGCTTCCCATAGACGGATTGGTGGGCAGGAATCGGACATTGTATGAGACGATTCCCACTGTCAAGGTGTCTTCAGGTGGAAATTATGTATTGGAATGGGAAAATGGAATGCCGCTGTCCGCTCTAATCGATTACCTGGACTATAGAGGAAAGGGAAAACAAGTTTGAGACTCGATGGATCCGGCAACGCAACCGGCTGGGAAAATATTATTAAAACCGTTACCAAATAATATATATCATCTAATTGATTATATGCTGTTCAATTAATAATATACGAAAAAGCGGCAGGTAGTGATTAAATGAAATTACGGTTTGATCGAAATGGTTCGTCTAGAATAGCTCTGACCTTTTTTCTTGCGGGTTTGCTTTTTGGAACCGCTCTCCTTTTATGGACGCCAGCAAATACTGGTGAGGTGACTTATCCTAAGGATTATACCCATCGGCCAATGCTTGAATGGTTCACGGGTCTGGGCTGTCCTCCCTGTATAAACGGAGCTCACCCGGCAATGGAGGAGGTCATGAAGGAGCGGGATAATATCAGCGGCGAGCCTTTCCATATGGTGGTATTCCATAATAACCTATCCGGTTCCCAGAGAGACGATCTGGCCACGGAAAAGAGTACTGCCAGATTCGATTATTACAAGGATGACCTGACCGGGGAAGGCATTCCTAACATGATTTTCGACGGGGGTTTCAACGAACTAAATCCGCAGGACCCGGATGCGATTTGGGAGGAGATCAATGCTGCGGGGGAACGAAATGTAAAGAAAGCAACGTTATGGGTGCAATTCGAGCTTAGGGGTGACCGTCTGAAATTCTATGTCAAGGCGAACAATATCGACAATACTCAGATCCAGGGCAGTCTCTACGTTTTCATAGTCGAAAACGATGTAATAGCCTACAGCTCCGTTGCGGACGATAACATAAGCAGCGAGCTGGTTTTCAGAGATTACGGTATCGAGGGGAGAAGCATAGGCATCGATGCAGGGGGATGGTTCAATACAAGTGAGGAATGGGTAATAGACCCCAATGCCACGGTTCCCATTAATCCGGAGAAACTGTCGGTGGTTGCCGCCCTTTACGATCGTGCGGACCTCGCTTCCGCCAAGCTGCCGCCAAGTCTCGACCCAAGCAACCACTACAAGAAGCCCACGCCCCGATGCATACAGTCTGCCACACCTGAATCCACCGAACACGACGGCGGATTCCCGGTGGATCCTTCAAAGATAACCTTCGGCTCAATTTCCCACACGCCCACGGAACCGACCCCGGACGATGAGGTAACTGTTTCCGTTACAATAATTTCCACTTATGACCTGGTCTCGGCAACCCTGAATTACAATGATGGGAAAACCCATTATCCGCCCTTCGAAATGACGAAATCTGGCGATAACTACACAGCCGTTATCGGTCCTTTCAAGGACGGTGACACTGTAAATTACAATATTAGCGCTGAGGATGATATGGGAGTCATTGTAGTTTCACGCGATAAATCCTTCGAGGTTAAGGAGAAACCGGATGACGATGATGACGACGATGACGATGACGATGATGTTAGTGATGATGATATCGGTGACGACGATGACGATGAACCGGATGGAAGTCTTACCATTAGCAACGTAAAGATCGAACCCGAAGTACCGTATCAGGGCGTCGATGTGAGGATATTTGCAACGGTGGAATCCAACCACGATATAAGCTCGGTAGAGGTCAGCTACTGGGTGGAGGGCGCCACCCCTTCCACGAAGGACATGAGGAAGTCGGGCGGCGAGTATTACGCCAATTTAGGAAGATTCGACGACGGTACGATACTGTTCTACCAAATTAGCGCAGAGGATGAAGGTGGAAATGAAGAGACCGGCCAGGAACTATCAATAACAATCGGAAGCGATGGGGATGGCACAGACTCAACAAAGGATGATACGCCGGGATTTGGGATCCTAGAAGTCCTTGCATTGCTTCTTGTTATTGTTATTGCCGGAATATTTTTACGTAGCCGTTGAAATATTGATTTTTCCAAAACTGATATTCCCGGCCCCTCTACCTAATATTGAAAATAATGGTCAACCGGACTGCCCAGGAAAAAACGGGGTAAATTATATACCCCATCACGAGTCTTCCTGAGTTATGGGCGACGCACCACTCCACGTACCTGACAAGGTGATCTGCGAAAAGTGCAAGTACAGCTATAAAAGTGCAGTCACCGTGTTTGCAGCGAAGGACGTGACCTATGAATCAAAATGTCCCCAGTGCTCCCACCTCAACAAGAAGAAACTGAAAAAGGAGACCATACTTAATTTGACCAAGGCTGGCAGTGAGAACGCATCAGCGCCTTCCTCGAACACAGCCAAAAGAGCGCCAGACATATTCAAAGGGGCCGACCTAAAAGGACTATATATCTCCGTTGTGGCCGTTTGCAGCTATATACTTGGGTGGATAATTCAATGGCTCTCCGAGGATGGGAGTTCATTTCTTCACAACGTAGGTAGTTTTCTCGGGAAGCTAGCGGTACCGACCTTTGGACTCGGGGCTGCTCTTCTGTTGTATGCAATTGCCTCGAGAAAGTACCCCGAATGATCTTTGATATCAAGCGTAATAGAATTCTCCCGACGATTTCTGCTCACGGTCGAGCCTGGAATCCAGCTTGTTCACACGGGGACGATGCGTCTCCTTATCCCTTCTGAACGTCACGTCGAGATTTTTCAAAAATCGGTTCATTCCGTTTCTCAGGTCGAAGGGCCCAAGGGCGATCCCAAGCTGGGAGGGCTTACCGGTAAATACCATAAGAGAGTCCGAGATAAGGTCAATAAAATAAACGTCGTGGTCCACAACCAGCGCGGACGATGATGATTTCTCAACCACCCGACGTATAACCTTCGCCGCTTCCATACGTTGGTTGGAATCCAGATAGGCCGAGGGTTCGTCGAGAAGGTATATGTCGGCACTCTTTCCAAGCGTAGCTGCGAGAGCGACTCTCTGAAGTTCACCACCTGAAAGATTTCCCACATTTTTGTTGTAGAGCTTGTTCATTGCCAACGGTCCTTCCACATGAGCTTTGTAAAAGCCCGATTCAGCTTCCTCACCCAGCTCGATGTAGATATACTCTCTTACGCTGCAGTCGTGTTCGATGCTGATATATTGGGGTTTGTAAGCCAGCTCAAGTTCTTGCGGAACCTCGCCGGCATCGGGTTCGAGTTTTCCTGCCAGCATCTCCACTAAAGTGGTCTTCCCTGTGGCATTTGGACCCACCATCCCAATAACCTCTCCGTAATGAACGGTCCCCTTTCCCGTGCTGAGTGAGAACGAGGGGAATTTCTTTTTCAATTCCGGAAACTCAAGCATGGCCCCCGCCGGCCACTCCCTGCGGGGAGGTTTGACCTCAAACTTGATCTCGTAGTTCCTGAAACGGATATTCTCCTTCTCGAGAAAGCCGCCAAGATACGTATTGATGGCGTTTCTTGCGCTTCGGGGCTGGGCTACCACGCCATACGCGCCTTCCGAACCGTACATAAGGTATACCGACTCGCTCAGGAAATCCAAAATCGCCAGGTCGTGCTCGATCACCATTACCTGTTTTTCCCGGGACAGTTCCTGAATGACCTTGGATACATTCAGCCTCTGATAAATGTCGAGGTATGATGAGGGTTCGTCGAAAAAGTAAATGTCAGCGTCCTTGAGAACCGTGGCGGCAATGGCTACACGCTGCAGCTCACCCCCGGATAGTTTTCCCAGTTCCCGTGTTTTTATCCTGTCGAGCTCCAGTCTCTCGATCATTTCATCGGCCTTCTTTCCACTGTCGACTCCATGTAAAAGCTCGCTTACGGTACCGGATATTACCTGGGGAAGCTTGTCGACATACTGGGGCTTCAGCGCCGGTCTGACCGTCCCGTGGGCCAGTTTCGAGAAATAATTGAACATCTCCGTACCCGCATATCTATCCAGTACCTTCTCCCACTGTCCTTCCTCTTCGAAGGAGCCCAGGTTTGGTACCTGCTGACCCGAGAGTATATTGATGACGGTGGTCTTTCCTATCCCGTTTGGACCCAGGAGACCAATGACCTTTCCCTCCTGCGGGGCTGGTAATCGGAAAAGTCGGAAACCGTTCTCTGAGAACTGATGGACTATCTCTTTTTCAAGTTCTTCAGCGAGATTGATGATCTTTATTGCGTCGAAGGGGCACTTGTGAATGCATATTCCACAGCCCACACAGAGTATCTCGCTTATCTCCGGAATTCCTTTTTTCCCAAGTACTATTGTCTCGTCGCCCATTCTTACGCGCGGACAGAACTTGTAACACTCGTGGGAACATTTTTTCGGCTGGCACCTGTCACGCAATAGTACAGCAATCCTCATATTTCATCACCCTTGAAAGGCATTTTACCGATGATAGTATAATATCGGCGGTTGTTATTTAAAAAAAAGTGGCGCCCCGAACGGAATTTGAATCCGTGTCCTCGGCTCGACAGGCCGAGATGATGGGCCGGGCTACACCATCGGGGCATCCATACAATAGGTGGTGTGAGGGTAAGATATTTTATATATTAAAGATTTTGGAGAATTTTTTACCGGCCAATGGTTATCTGCCTTCATGGGACTACAATACCAAGAAGATGACCACAATGGTTATTTAGTTCGACCGGTATTTACCGATATCCAAATTATCAATCTTACATTTCGTCAATAAAATTATGGTGGTTTTCTTGTTTGAGCGCGTTCTAATAACGACCGATAACGTCGATATCATCGACAATGCGTTGATCTACATCGATGCCATGTTCCCCAAGGCCAAGCTTCATGTTATATCCATTCATGACAAGAGCCAGGTCACAACGGAACATCTGGATAACGTATTCAACAGACTTTCCCAGGAAGGAGCGGAAGAAACCGCTATCCTCACCGAAAAGAAGCTCAAACATTTGAAAATGAAGGCAAAGGTGACTGTACTGGAGGGAAAACCCTCTAAGGAGATCGCGTCTTACGTAAAAATGAACGATATAGACATCATCATCGCCGAGACATATGACAAATACGGTCTCCAGACAAAGAAACTGGAGCCCCTTCTCGAAGAACTCGCCCGCCAGGTGAAAGTACCGCTACTGGCAATGAACACACCTGACAACCTCCGAAAACCATCCAGGGTCCTAGTGGTTACCGACGAGACTCAAAAGATCACTAACGTCAAGCGTCTCCTAAACTATCTTTATTCATCCTACAAATGCGGCTTCACCTTCATGGTCCCCAGGGCGGATGCCAGAGGAGTAAAAACTAAGTTAACGAAACCCATACTGGATATGGGCCTTTCCCTGAAGACCAAGAGGGCGCGGGTAGGTACTTTAACCAATCTTACGTCTCTCGCAAATGCCGCAATCGAACATTCACAGACCCACGATCTGGTGGTATTCTCTCACCACGAACGAAAGATGGCTGACCTTTTCTCGAATTCTCTAAAACAGATTTTTTTGAGGTCCAAGGTTCCTGTAATCGTGATCTATCCTCATCACAAAATAAAAAGTAACTGAGATTTTTTTCCACCAATTTCTTCAACCCGATATCGTACATCCAGTAGAATATCTCATCAATAAATATTTAGAATTATAACAATTTATAAATTGGGATTCGTGCTTTTCTATGATCGTCAGAATTTGCGCTGAAAACAGAAATGGAAACCAAATCAATAAAGAAAAATCAATCCATATGAATGTCATAAAAAAAAATCAAACATAGCTGAAAGTGTCGTAACTGTCCGCTAAATTCTCTCGGTCCTGATCAGCCTTATGATAGGCCTCCACGAACTGGCCGCAGTTGCTGCCGATCTTGTTCTCCTCCTGCTCCCCAATGCTAAGAAGGGCGTCAAAACCCTTTTCCTTGATCCGTTCCAGAATCCGTTCACCCTCCCCGGATTCTATGGGTTTACCAATGATTCCCGGGGCCAGGCTGTTTCGGTTTGCCATAAAGGTTGGATTCAAAGGGGTCATCTTGATGAAGAACAGGTCCGGAGAGAAATTCTTTCTCAGGACTTTCGGGTCCAGTATGAAGTCCTTTGCGAGTATGAAGTTCAACGTTACCTTCTTGCCGCCTTTATTGTGGAATCTATCAGCATAATCTGCGATCTGCAGAAATGTCATCTTTTTTATAGGGATTATCCTATCTCTTATCACGGGGTCGGTTGAATGTATGGAGAACTGAAGCTGAAAGCTCGTCATGTAATGTCTCTTTTTTATATCCAATAATCCTTCGAAGAACTTATCCCTGCCAGCCGGTCCAACCGTTGAAAGCGAGGGAATAAAGCCGGGGGCGTCGTACTTTTTAGGGAACTCGTCCAAAACGGTAAGAACTTCGTCATTGAAAGCAGGCTCTCCCATTCTGGAAAACTGTATCTTGAACTTCGTCACCGGTATCCTGCTCCCTCCGAAGTGCCTCCCCACCACGTGGTCTATCTGAGCGAACATATCCCCCGCGTTGACCTTTCCCCGGTACGTGCCCCCTGCATCGCACATGATACATCCAACGGGACAACCAAGAAGAGTGGAAATGATCATCACCATCTTCTGATTCCGGTCGAATGGCGGTTGTAACGATTCCACGAACTCAATGTAATGACCTTGGTCCGTGCGGGCCAGATACACCGTTGCCAGGTCGTCCCTGCCGTAACGTTCGATAATATTCATTTAAACATCTTTTCCTATTCTTTTTCACCAAGATAGATGTCCATTGCAGTATGCATTCCGTCGCCGATGGATACTGAGGCTTGTCTCGTCAGACCTCGGATTACGTCTCCAGCGAAATACAGGCCTGAGATTTTTATTTTTCCATCAAAACATTTTCTGATGTCAGTTGAAAAGAAATCAGTTGACGGCACCCGACCTATCGCTACCAGAAGAAAATCAACCCGGATACTTTTTTTTGTTTTTCCCGGGGTCGTTATCAAATGCAGCAGCAAGCCCTCACCTTCCGGAACGATTTCAACAACTGACGTTGACATCAGATATTCGATATTGTCGTTAACGGAAACCCGGTCCTGCAGCAGAGGAAGGCATTTGCTGCAAGTACCTCGGTTCAGGATCACCACGCGGTTTTTCCTCGCGAGGTTCAGCGCATAATCGAATGCAGAGTCTCCTGCACCTATCACTGCTATCTTTTTTTCTTCAACTTCCTTCAAGTGAACAACCTCATAGAACAATAGATCCTCGGCCATTTCGGGGAACGGTCCCAATTTGAGCTTTCTTGGTTGGGTACCAGTCGCAATGATAAGATTCATTGAACAAACGGTTCCCGAAGATGCAGTGACCACCTCGAACAGTCCATCATTGTAATCCGCATTTATTACCTCATCCTTGAGAACATCCACATGAAGCCGGTCCAGCTGTCTTTTAAATAACTTTACCAGTTCCGTTCCGGAGACCCCATTGGGAAAACCAGGATAATTCTCTATCAGATGAGCGTTTCTCAGCAGTCCCCCGATCTCGTTCTTCTCCATCATCACAAAATCGATACCGCATCTTTTCAACTGTATTGCAGCGGTGATTCCCCCCGGTCCCGCGCCTAATATGCAGGTATTTATAGTCTTTTTCAACGGAATGCCTCCATTAATCGACGCATGAGAGTAGGTACGGCAAAACCGTGTGAAAGATTCAAAAAAGCGGCCAGGTGAAACGCTTCGTTGTAGGTTGCCGTACCGTCCATGGGGATAAAAACGTTGAAATTTCTATTAAAAGCACTCCTCGCCGTGGTCTCACAGCAGAGATGTGTCATCACTCCGCAGATTACAATTTCCTTAACTCCGTTTGTATAAAGGATATTTTCTAAATCGGTATGAAGAAATGCATCGTAGGTCGATTTTTCCAATATTATCCCGTGTCCGGTATCCAACGATGTAATTATCTCACTTCTCTCATCGTCTCTTGCCGTGGAGTCTCCCCACCATTTCATCATTGTGTCCGGTGAGCCGTTCGATAAGTGTCTTGTAAATATCACAGGGCGCCCGAGCTTATAGTATAGTTCTATTAATCCGGAGATTCCGGGAATTATGGCAGGTGCCGACGGAACGAAAGCATGTGAACTCGCTTGTATAAAATAGTTCTGCATATCAATTACGAGAAGTGCGGAATCAACGGGAATAAATGAATAACGTTCGTGCGAAAGGTGGTAAATATCCTTTTTTTTTATCCAACTAACCGCTTTATCCTCAATGTTATCGCGTGTAAAATATGCGGTTTTTTTCATAATTTAGTGAAATATCAAGTACGTTATACATTTTACCGTTGAATTTATCAGGGCTATGCGTTTTTCGGGGGGTAGATTCGATGAATCGGACTAACCGTCTCCTTATGGGATACGGTAAGAATAGCTGGTGAAAATCCTTCCATTAATGCTGAAAATATTTATACTTGTATTAATTGTAGGTAAAAGAGATGTTCCACAACATTTATATACTTGTAAAATTCACGTTCCAATTTTTTATTTATACACAATGGTGTTATACTAAGCCTCAGAGACCATGCTTATCCGGCAAGGTATAATCGGAAAACAAATGATAAGGACCTAGCAAATCCTCAAGCAATTTCCATTTGTTTGTAAGGAGGAGATTAAAGGTCGATTAATAATTATGGAGGAATAAAATGAACAGATTGGATATTGCCAAAAAGGTAAGAAGGAAGATACTTGCGCATATTAAGAACAACCCTGGAAGACATTTCAGTGAGATATTGAGACGGTTGAAGTTATCGTCGGGTCGACTGACTTACCATATATTGAAGCTAGAAGAAGCTGAAAAGATATTTGCAAAATACGACGGATACTGGAAACGGTTTTACCCCATATCCGCGGTGGACGACGAAATACCCGAATCCCTCACACCCAAGCAGGCCGAGATACTTCGAATAGTTGGTAAACATCCGGGATCGACCTATATGAAAATAGTTGACAGGTGTGGGAAAACCCGCCAGGCGATATATTATCATATGAAGAAACTCGTTGAAACGGGGAAGATAAGAATTGATGTTGTAAAGGGAAAACATTTTTTCTACGTCGAAAAATCGGGAGAAGGGTCCAATGGAAAATAAAGGGATTTACAACAAAAACCGATGCAACATATTCAATTTCATCATCGAAAATCCCGGAAAACATTTCAGCGATATAAAACGGCAATTGAACCTTACGAAACGTGGATTGGGCTATCACCTGGAGAAAATGGTAAAAGAGGGTTTGATAGCAGAGAAACCCCTGGGTATCTTCAAGTTCTATTACCCTGCCAGTATGGAACAACCCGCAACAAAACTGACCCCTATGCAGCAGAGGATATTCGATATCATTAGTGAAGAACCATGTACCACCGATGAAATCGCGGATGTAATGGATAAATCCAAACGTTCGGTGGAATATCATCTTGGAAATCTATCTCGACAGGGGTATATTGTAAAGAAGAAAGCCAAAAATAAGGGCTTTTACTGGCATGCGGAATAGATTAAATACCCATTAGTATCCTGTGAGGGTAATCGTAATTTTCCGATTTATTCTGTTACTGCGGTTCATCGTGGGGAAGAATTTCATACCCCTCACAGTTTTTTCTGTTAGTTACCCCTGTTTGGAAGGTATGTGATATATCAGGAAACTGCCTGTTTCAAACGATCGTACATAATGTCGGCGCTTCTCCATCGATCTTCCTTGCGTTTCTCGAGGGCCTTTAGGATAACGGTGTCCACTCTCGCAGTTACTTCGGGATTATATTTGGAAGGTGGGGGCACTTCCTCGTTTATTATATTTCCCATAATACCTACCGGGTCGTCGTCGAAGAACGGGTTATAATCCGTAAGCATCTCGTACCCAACGATTCCTATCTGAAATATATCTGTGCTCCAATCCACCATCCCGTACTTTTTCCTGCTGATCTGCTCGGGAGCGCTGTATGCAAGTGTTCCCTTTGCTCCCACGGTCTTCGAAGCTGAATCGGACGCCATCAGTTTTCCAATTCCCCAATCTGTCAGCTTGGGAATTCCTTCTCTGGTAAAAAGTATATTTTCCGGTTTAATATCCCGATGGACAGAGGCCATTCGGTGTGCGTAAGATATGGCATCTACCAATTGGATAAATATGCTCATTGCCTCCTGAGTTGACAACCTCCGGTCATCCATAAGCTCCTTCAGGCTGCCTCCTTCCATCAGCTCCATAACAATACTAGGGATGGGATCCAGATTGTAATCATAAAAAAACACGATGTTCTTATGCTCCAGCTTGTTCCACATCTTCGCTTCCGATTCGAACTTATCGTAAATGGATGAATCCAGCGTTTGATCGATGAATTTAGGCATTTTTATTGCCACCTCGCGGCCGCTGTCATCAGTGGCCTTATATACTGTAGCAAAACCCCCGGAACCTAGCTTATGGGTGATGGTGTAACCCGGAATGGTATTGGCAAGGGTGGGTGAAACACCTTTCGTGGGAGTTCTGGCCCTAACCTGGATATTTCGGATCATGGGGCCCGTTTGTCCGCCGACGGACGGGGGAGCCTGTCGGATATTGGGTCCACTTACGGAAGGCGGCGGGGTGCTTTTTTGGAGATCTTGTCGCGGAGGGCGGGGAACTGCGGTGCCGGAGGCCTGCATCGCCTGCATGTTCATCAACGCTCTTTGCTGAGCCTGTATCTGCTGCATTTGGGTCTTATATTTCCACTTATTTTCCTCTTCCTTCCAGTATTGGACCCACAATATCAATGCAATTAGACCGGGTGTGGCCAGAACCACATAGCCCGTCAGCCCTATCACCATGTTAAAAATGGCCGCGAAATAGACGAATCCTTTGGATTTTCCCTTCAATGCTTTCACACCACCGATTATACCTACGATACCGGCGGCAAGGTAGATAAAACTAAAAACCAGGCAAAGCGTACCATATATACCCATGATGGAATCAGAGCTCTCTTCATCGCCATCGGATGGATATCCATATTCATCTTCATAATAATACTCATCATCGGTGGAACTGGTTCCAAGAAAGGCAATGCTAGAGATTAATATTCCTATAAAGGCAATGATGGCAATTGCGCCAGATACTATCAACAACACTCCAACCGCGGTATTTTTTCCCATTTAATTCCCCTTTTTTCCTCATTAATTGTTGTTGATTTAAATATTTTAATATGATTAATTGTATCATTCTTCGATTTGTTTAATTGTCTGTTTTTCACCGGGTCATTGTATTTTACTTTTTATATATATATTTATCTCGTGTAAAAACTTTACTTATCTGATATGAACCAAAGGCCATCTACCTAATTTTCAGCTATTGCATCCTTGAAAAAGAAATATCGGTGGTAAAGAATTCTGGGATTTATTTAAATAATCATTAGACGTTCGCGAGAGCAATGAAAGATTCGTCGCACAGTCCGGAAAACACATCATCCGACACCTCAAATAAAAAAGCGATTATATTCATATCATCCATAGCCGGTCTGCTGATTCTTTTCATTGTCCTGGTCTTCCTGTTTCCCAAAACGTTCTATGATGGTTTTCTATATAAGTATTACATAAAAAGCTTTCTCGAGGATGGAGCCTACAACAAGGTGGACACCACAACCTACGGTTTGATGATCGCTGCGGCCATATTCGGAATATATAAAATGCTGGGTAAGCATAATATAAAGGTTGACCGCCGCGCCGTACTGGTGATCCTTCCGTGGATGTTCATCGGGGGAAGCTACAGGGCGCTTGAGGACGCTGAATTCTTTCAAAAGCCGGTTATTTATCTGTTCCGCTCACCAATGATATATTTTACCATTACCATTATCGTCATTCTTATCCTCATTTACTCACACTTGGTATATCTCTACTCCAGGAAGAAGAACTGGAAGAGCGGATTTATTCTTTCAGTGTCAATGCTGGTTTTCTTCGACTGTCTGTATCTTATCTACTATTATTCAACCGACAGGGGAATCTCATACCAGTTCACTCCGCTGTATCCTCTGATCATCTCGCTTCCCCTGGTCTATCTTCTCTATATGGATTGCAGGCGGCGGGGATATGCCGATATGAAAACGAATATTCTCTCGTCCGGCCTCTATTTTTTAGCCCTTTCGATACTTCCCATCGCCGTTTGGCCCGGGGTCGCTCCATGGAAAGCCCATTTCATTTCCGCAAGAACACTCAGCCCTCTGGCATGGGACTCCATCATATATGTATTTCTTATTGCCGCAGCTGCGACGTTGTTGCTCGCTTCTATATTCTTCCTTCTTAAACGGAAAAAAGAGAAGCTCGGCGTATTTACAAAACCACTCGCCGTGTTGATAATATTCGGTCATTTTCTCGACGCCACGGCTACTGCGGTGGGCATCGAATACCACGGCTATATTGAAAAACACGTCGTTCCACATTTTATGATCGAACTGACGGGAAATGCCTTCGTCATGTTTCTACTGAAGCTGCCTTTGGTCCTCCTTGTCATATTTGTCCTGGATATCTGGTATGCAAAGGAATTCCGTGATAATAAGAATCTGCTGAACCTTGTGAAAATGGGAATAATCATACTTGGGCTCGCTCCCGGCGTCAGAGATGCGCTGAGGATGGCCATGGGCGTCTGAATTTTTTTCAGGTTTATTCTCCGTGAATATCTATATGAGCTTCAATTCCCCACTTCGAAATATCCACCGAATGTGCTTTCAGGAAATCTTCAATCGTCCATATCGACCCAGATAACCAGGGGATTTGTTCAACACAGTAGAGAGGTGAAAAAGTTTATAAATCAGAAATGTGAATTAAGTTCTGATAGGACGGATTGGAAAATTGAGGAAAAGTGGTTATTGTGAAATCGAAGATACTGAGCTTAATTCTGGTTATTATGTTACTCCTGATTTCATATTCCATGGGTTGTACCGATGATGAAAAGAAACCCAAAGTTTTTCCCGAACTGGAAGCTCCCGTGGCAGTGATCGATGCCAGCGCAACCAGGATAATCGAGAACGAGACTATTGTCTTCAACAGCTCCCGTTCATACGATTCGGATGGTGAGATCACCACGTATATATGGGACTTCGGAGACGGTTTTGGGGAAACCACCAATTCAACGAACGTGTCCCACCAATATGAAAAGCTCAATTCGAATGGAGATCCCTACAATGTAACATTGACCGTAATAGACGATCATAGCCAGGATAATAAAACAAGTATAAATATTACTGTAATTCCCCTGAAGTATAGAGATAATAGAGAGGTTGGCCTGCTTTCAAGAGATAATCTCTTTATCCCAAGCGAATTTAATTTATCGTTCGAAAAACAACCCTTCGATGCAAATTTTACGCTGAATCTCAGCCTGACCGGGGGTTCAGTGCCAATTGACATCAAGGCCGGCCTTTCTGTCACCATTATGGATCCGGAGAACCGACTGATCTATGGAAACGATTATAACATCACAGTATCAACGGACGATAGTATCTATCTTTCTCAAAAGGATTTCTCAAAAGCCGGTGAATACCACGTTTCCATGGTATGTACGAAAGGCGGCGTTTATGTGGACTATGATTTGATCATCAATTATCTTTAAGACCATTATTTCAGCATAAAGTCTTCTTCAATGAACTTTTGGGATATTTGGAACGAAGAGGATGCGTAATTTACCAATGAGAATATTCATGATTCTGGCTTCTATATCCATCTTTCTCATCACGGGGGCTTCTAGGGAGGAAGAATCGAAATGATAAGGGATTTTCTTAAGACAATGCGGCTTCATCCGCCGTCCTGGTGGGGCGAGTATGCCGTGTTTTCCATCATAATTCCCTGTGCCCTGCTTTTCAATGAAAACAATGTGTCCCTCGACATATCAAAACTGCTCCCGCTCCTCGGGGTTCTTTTTACCGGTTACAGTTCAACCTTCGTGCTTAATCATATTACAGATGTGAAAGAGGACAGTTTCAAAAAAAACCGACCGCTGATGACGGATGCCGCGAAAAAGCGGACATGTATCCTGTTTTTATCCTTGATTGCCGCAGAAATTGTTATTGCGTTTATATTTTTCAATATCACTGCGCTTATCCTTCTTGGTATACTGCAATTGTTTTCCATTCTTTATTCGTGGGGGATCAGGTTCAAAGAGAGCATAGCAGGTCCGCTGATAGGTTCCACATTTTACTGGGGACCAATACCGCTGGTTGTGGTAGTGCTTGTGGGATCGAGTGGAGTCGGAATGTGGGAACACTTCACCCCGGCCCTAATAGTTCACTTTACCGCCATGTTCTTTTTCGGGATCGAGAGAGAACTCTCACATAGTCTTTACGATTTTGATGTCGACCGGAAGGCCGGACTTTCCACTTTCGCACAGATCACCGGTCGTAGGGTAACAAAGATCGTCATTCGGGTCATGAAAGTCCTCTTTCTAATATTCATGGTGGTAATAGGCTGGACCATCTCTACTCCGGTTTGGGTGCTGGCTTTACTCTTCGTAATTATAGGTATTGCAGGTATCCTACCCGCAAGTTATTTCTTTTCCGTATTGGTCGTGGGACTATTAATTTCAGGAAAAACTGGTGTTGCTGAGATATTTCTCCTTTTCTGTATGATACCCATACTTTCAAGGATCATGACGCGGTGTACAGAAAAAATAAAAGCCGGGTTCTATCTGGGCAAGGCCGCCATACGACGGAAGTCGAACGATATCCATGCACAACATCGTGAATTAATTTTTACCCTCTTCGAAAGAATAAAATAAAATGTCCTTTCAAACCGTGATGGAAAAAAAGAAAAAAAATGTTAAAATACATGCAAAACATATCCAATACATATTGGTGATGAGAAAATGCAAAGATTGAATTATTACGAAATACTCGGCGTTTCCTCCGGTGCAGAGAAGAAGGAAATAAAGAAAGCTTACCGGAGAATGGCTGAGCTTCATCACCCTGATAAATTGAATACAAACGATGTCAAGCTCATCGAACTTCAACCGAAGAAATGATATTGATCAACGAGGCTAAAGATATTCTTCTAGATGACCAGACACGCCGGAAATATGACCTGGAAATGCAAAATACAAGCTTTGTCTCCGGGCGTCAGGAAGAGGAAAATGCCCTTGTAAAGATGATCGTGCAGTCTCAGAACGTCCTTTCAAGCATTGGAGAATGCGGGGTGGATATCAAGGAAGCGGAGAAGTATTTCTTTCAGGCCAAATATGCCTTCCAAAACCGTTACTACAGGAATGGTCTCGAACTTCTTCAGTATGCGGTAAGATCGGCAAGAGACGCTCATTACCAGTTTGCAGTGAGAGAGATCCTTGCGCCACGGAACCGAATATTGGCGGTAGCCGAGGAAGGCTACAACGTTGATTTTGCAAAGAATATTCTGATCCAGGCAAAACCGGCCATTGAGGACGGGAACTACGAACAGGCAACGGAGTTTGCAAAAGCCGCTGTAAATGCAGCCAAAAAGATAAAAGAAACGGAAAAGGAGATAGTCCGGCAGGGCTACGTACCTCCAACAGAAGAGGAAGTATTTGCGGCCACGGCTGCTAAACCGAAAAGTATGAATGTAAGCTGGGAGGCTGCTGTTTCAGAAAAGGAATCGACGGATCGATCTTTCACAACCCCAAAGGATTACATCGATAATTTGACCGAGAACGAATTCAATGAATTGAAGATACTAATGGCGGAGAAGGAGAACGAGATAAAGATGAAGAAGAGGCTCGAGCGGGATTTCATAAAGATAGAAATTGCGTCGAGATACAAGGATATAATGAAGAGGTTTCAGGAATACCAGCAGATGGAAGAGGAGACCATCCATGAGATCCTCGAACGGTACGAGGGGGGGAAGAAGGAGGAAATGGATTTCGATCTGGACCTGGACAACATGGAGTTCATCGACGACAAGGACATTCCCAAGGAGGATAAGGAAGTCATCGGGGCCGAATGGGACGAAGCGGAGAAGACCAAGAAAAAGCTTGTCTACAAATCCGTACTAACGGAAGCATGGGCGGACGGCGTGGTAACCGAGGACGAGGAAGCCATGCTGGAACAGCTCAGAGCTTCATTGGACCTTCCCTTGGACGAACACCAGAAAATGGAAGAGGATATTATCAAAAAATTACTGCTGAACAATTATCTTTAATTCCGTTTAAACACGGCTATATGCCCCAATAAAATCTTTTTTGAATTTTTCGAAATTTCCCTCGTCTATTGAAACGCGTATATTCTTCATCAGTCGCATCATGAAGTGAAGATTGTGAACGGTTAATAAGCGCATTGCCAGCAGTTCCTTTACGCCGAATAGATGGTGAATATAGGCCCGAGAGTAGCCTTTGCATGTGGTGCAGCTGCATCCTTCTTCGATCTTGTCCAATCGTCCCTTGAAGCTTGATGCGTTTATATTCATGGGTCCCCTATTCGTCAACGCGGTCCTGTGCCTCGCATTCCTGGTTGGATATACGCTGTCGAATATATCGACTCCCATCTCCACCGCCCGAATAATATCCACAGGCGTTCCAACGCCCATCAGGTATTTAGGTCTGTGGCGATGAAGGATTTCCATTTGGTATCCTACAGCCTTGTACATTGCTACTTTTGACTCCCCCAGGCAAAGACCCCCGATACCGTAACCGTGGCATTCGATTTTGTTCAATTCATGGGCACTTTTCTCACGGTATTGACGACTGGTCCCGCCCTGGGCGATGCCGAATTTCATCTGGTCCCGCCTTTTGTGTGCCTCGGAAAACTCCATGGCCCAACGTGTGGTCCTTTCAACCGCTTTCTCCACCCTAGCCTCGCTGCTGTCCAGAGGGGCGCAGTCATCCAGGGACATAGCCACGTCCGCACCAATCTTCTCCTGCATAGTGACTGAAAGGACGGGGGTGATCAACTCCTGACGTCCGTCGAAGGGGCTTTTCAGCACAATTCCTTCATCCGTCACCCTGGGTTTAAAGCCCTCGCGGACGATCTGAAAACCTCCCGAATCGGTAAAGATACTTCTAGGCCAATTCATGAAACTGTGAATCCCTCCAGCTTTTTCAATCAGCTCCGTTCCCGGTCTGAGGTGCAGGAGATATGCGTTGGAGATAATGTTTTGTACATCAAGTTCAAGCAGATCATCCGCGGACAGCGTCTTTACCGATGCCTTGGTGGCAACTGGCATAAAAACCGGTGTTCTAACGCTAAGATGGGCGGTATGAAGGATACCCGTCCGGGCCCCCCGGGATCCCGTTTCATTGGTGACGCTAAACATCGAATCATCTGAGAATGATTTATCATATTTACTTCTGGTTGTCGTAATTCTTACGAAAACGTTATTATGATAATTTGTATATTGCCAGTTGTGATATTCATGGATTTCAATGACAGTCTCAATCTCATACGTTTGCTAGTCGGGCTTATAGTCCTTGTAATCGGATCTATCACGGATATTAGAACGCGGAAGGTCCCGAACCGGCTTTGGCTAATTTCCGGGGCAATAGCCTCTCTGCTCCTGGTTGCCTATGTTGCACACGAGTCTTCCCAGCTCATTCCTGTTCTCCTCACTTTGACGGTGATATTCTATTACTATTATTTCTATTCCGACCTGGAATTCAACGGGATGCCCAAGGGAAACGACCGGTTCTTTGCGGTCCTGGGTGTTGCAACCATAGGTTTCTACGTTTGGTCTGTATTCCATTACGATATCCCAATGAATATTTCTTTTCTTCTTCTAATAACCTTCGTTCTTCTCCTAATCAATGAGGTTTTGCTCCTTCGTAAAGGTAGAAGCTCAAGAATGTCCTGGCTGATTTTATTATTGATGTGTTTCATTACTCTTGGCTTTCTTTCCCAGTACGATATTGCCTCAATCGAGAAAGGAGTCCCCATCACTGCAGCCCATGAAATCGACACATCGTTTTTACTGATCACTTCAATAATCCTCATGATAACGGCCATTTACGCTATGTACTGTTCCGGAATAATCATGGGCGGTGCCGATGCAAAGGGATTGATGCTCATTTCCATGCTTCTTCCCGCATACCCTGTTGTATCGGGTCTACACTTAGACACGTACTTTTACGAGGTCCTTGATAAAATTCCACTTCAAGCTTTTATATTTCCGTTCTCGATGACAATACTCATCAACGGTGCCATTCTTCTTCTACTATATCCTATATTCTTTCTTTTGTGGAACCTCACTAGAAAAGATTTTAAATTCCCATATTGTCTATTCGGGTATAAGCTGGATCTCGATAAATTTGGACAAAAGTTCGTGTGGCTACTGGAGGTGGAGAAGGACGGGAAACGGAAGATGGTTCTATCGCCTCCCAGGGAAGAGGCCGAGGAAAAGAAGCTCCTGGAGAAACTTGCGGAAACCGGGGAAAAGAGGATATGGGTGCAGCCCAAGATACCGTTCCTTGTTGCCGTGACCGTGGGCTACCTGATCGCCATCATTTTCGGTAATGCCATACATCTCGTAATCGGCCTTATTAACTGATATGGGAAGAATAAATCTGGAAACCGGAATCCTTTATGGGAGATGAAAATTTATATGGAAATTGAAATACTAAACCAGGAAGGATTCGCTTCAGTCAAACAGGTTCGATCAAGATCAAATGGCGATAATGATTCTTTCATGACTCCAGCACCAGTATTCGTTCCATTCCTTCATCATGGAGGTGTGATGAATGGGGCTGTTTCGGACAACAAAAAAGCTCATGTTGAGAAGATCCCTTCTTTCTTCCCGATAATCAACATAACGGGTCTAGGAAATAATCAACACGTAGAAGAAAATTTTAAATTATATCTCTCTGTGAATGACAAAGAGCTGGGAGGACCCAATGGCTCCGGAAAAACCCTGTTCTGCCGTCCCAAGGGACTTCTTTACCCTTCTGATCTAGTTGATAATGAATCCGGGGAAGATATTGCATTTTTTCAAATGCACTCTCCCGATATTACTAATGCCGGACCTGGCGTGGTAGCGCCAACTCATCTAGTGCACCAATATGAGAACCCCCGCCGAATAATTAAACTTATCCATGGCTTGAGAAACCAATTCACAGAGGAAAATCTTTTCTACGCTCCGGGGGTAGCAGATCCTTACCGGCTGCCTTATCTCGCTTATCTCGGATTCGATCTATTCGATACGGTCAAGGCAGCCCGGGATTCCACTTCATTGATTTTCTGGGACACGATGGCTTCTCACCCGCTTTCCAGTATAACGTATCAGGTTCTTGATGCCTGTAACTGCAACGGCTGCGAAAAACTGAAAGAAGTCCTCGGTGACGCAGGTTCATTCAAGGAAATTACAAAGCGCGGTGTTGGAATAAAGATAGCTGAATTGACAAGTTTTCTCTATATCCACAACTGTAAGAAACTCACTGACGCAGTCCGGGAAACCGGCGAATTAATAAAAACCGGAAATTTATATGCCTACGCACACTCCCATTCTTTAAAAAATCCCTCTGCCGCTGCGATTCTGAGGCTTTTTCACCGGGAAATGGCTTCCGAGCTTGTGAAGATATCGCCTCGGGAATCGCGTCATACGCTTATAATCGGTCAACGCGAAATGATCCATCTACCGGATATCATCAGTTACGTAAATCGCTTGAAAGAAACCTATATTCCACCAAAACGAGATATTCTCCTGCTACTGCCCTGCTCATATAAAAAACCCTATTCCCGTTCCAAGACTCACCGAATTATCAAAAAGGCAATTTGGGAACACCCACTGAGATGGAACCTTCATTCCGTGGTAATAACCTCGCCTCTGGGTATCGTACCCATGGAACTCGAGAACAGCTATCCCGCAAGGAACTACGATATACCTGTGACTGGTGACTGGGATTCGGATGAGAGACAGAGAGTGGATGAACTTCTTGGATGCTTGATTGAGCGAGGGTCCTATGAATTCACCATTGGATACCTTGGCAAAGAGAACTTTATTATAAGAGATCTGATCGAAAAAAACTTCGCCCACAGGTATTTCATAGATGAGGAACCGACTACACCCGTAGCGCTCGATGGCTTGAGTGATCTCCTGAACTCAATAATGGAGCAAGGCAATCTTGTCCCGAACACCAAGAAGAGAACTGGATCGGGAATCCCATATAAAACGAGAGACGCGTGGGGAGTTTTAACATTCCAGTTCCGTACCGAAATCGCGGAAAGACTGATGAAGGCCTCCAGTTTGAAGGGTAGATGGCCGATTTATTCATTGGTTGACCGAGAAACGAAAGTGCAGATCGCAAAATACATTCCTGAGCGGGGTATGTTCTCGCTGGGAAAAGGTGCAGCTCAGAGATTAAATGGAATCGAATGTAACAGGGTCTTTATCGAGGATTTCCATCCCAAAGGGACAATATTCTGTGTGGGGATCACGAGAGCCGATCTCAATATACGCCCCAAAGATGAGGTATTGGTATATTACGGGGAAGAGCTTCGAGCAATAGGGAGAGCGCTTGTAAATGGCCAAGCTATGAGTCAGAGAACGCGCGGAGCTGGTGTGAAGGTTAGACACAGATTCTAAGGAAGGGACTATATGCATTCAGAGGTCATGGATCTAAAATGGGATTGTGAAGGAATTCTAAGGTCCAGACCCAACAGGTTTCTCGGTATTGCGGACATTATTGAACCCACGGACATGAAAGGTGAGATGGTTCACGTTCACGATCCCGGACGATTGAAGGAACTTCTTTATCCCGGCAACAGAATTTTGTTGAAGAGAGCCGCCGGAAAGAAAAGGAAGACTAAATGGGATGTCATTGCCGCACGATTCGGAAACGAATGGGTACTAATACATTCAGGATATCATCGGGCCATATCTGAATGGATTCTGAGAAGTGAATTCAATCCTATAGGCCGAATGGTGGACATCAGGCCAGAGGTAACCGTGGGCCACAGCCGGTTGGATTTTGTGTGTAAGGACGAGGACGATACGGTTATTGGAGTGGAAGTGAAAGGCTGTACTCTTATGCTGGACGGGACAGCTCTGTTTCCAGACGCACCCACGGAAAGGGGCAGCAGGCATCTCGAGACGCTGATAGAGATGAAAGCATCTGGAAAAAGGGCTGCCCTGTTCGTTCTCATATTCAGGTACGAGTCCAGATGTTTTTCGCCAAATAAACTGACCGATCCCAGATTTTCCGAGACGTTCAAAAGAGCAGTTGAAGCGGGGGTCGAGATACATCCTCTGGTGTTTCGGTATGACGGTACGAAAATATTTTATTTGGGCCGAATAAATGTTTGTGAAAAATTTTAACCGCTGGGTCTAGCTGACTCCTATTCTTATGGCTTGTAAAATGAAAATCATTATCCCTTTTCTATAAATACGGACAAAGCATTATATACACTACCCATTAGTAATTTTTTTCAATATTGCCAGTGATCCAACCCCCGCGGCGGGTGCGTTATGGTGGACCTTATGGAAGAGAACGAACGTGTAATGGAGAATAAACCTGAAGGGGACAACATGTCTAAAGGGGACAATATGTCTGCAAGGGAAAATATGTCTGAAGGGGACAATATGTCTGCAGGGGAAAAAAAGTCAGAGGTGCAGAGCGAGCCGATGAAGGGCTTCACTCCGCAGGTTGAAATGGAATTGAAGCCTCTCGTAGACAAGGAGAACGATTTCATAGTCCTTGGCAGGACAAAGGGCGAACATGACGAATTCGGAATAAAGGGTCTCATGGACATAGGCATCGTGGGTGAGAGCCAGACCACAGGAGTGAACCATCTATCTGACAGGATAATGATGGACAGTCAATTTCCACATATCATGTTCATCTGCGGCAAGAGAGGGTCGGGGAAATCCTACACTCTAGGGATCGTAGCCGAAGAATTGGCGAAAAGTACCGAGGGTATTGGAACCATTCTAATAGATCCCATAGGAATCTTCTGGTCATTGAAGCGGGAGAACGTCTTGGAAAAGGAATTAAAATTGCTGAAATCCTTCGGGCTGAATTCCCAGGAATTCGAAAACGTAAAGGTAATTACGCCACTTGGGTACGAGGAAGGAATGGAAGCGATTTTGGACGGATCCTTTTCTATAAGCGTCACCGAGATGACCGCAGCTGACTGGTGTACAGTGTTCGATGTGGGCAGATTCAAAGCACAGGGTCTTTTGATCGGCGATGCCATCAACAAGGTCCGGGAAGGCTACATTGCCATTTATGGTAACCGAAATATAGAGATGCCGGGAAAATCCGAGCAGTATTCCATAGGTGACATCATACAGTGCATCGAACACGATGAGGACCTGCAGTCCAAGAAGAAGGGATATGCTACCTCAACGAGACGCTCCATCGCGGCAAGATTCCAGGCAGTGGGGAATTGGGGACTTTTTTCCAGGGAGGGAACACCCATACAGACCATCTCTTCACGCAATAATGTTACGGTCATCGATGTATCACATCCAAAATTGGACAATGACAAACGCGCTTTAATTGTTGGGATCATAGCAAGAAAGATACTTGAAGGCCGAATTCAAGCTTCAAAGAGAGAGGAAGCCAGATCATTGGGAATGCCCGTCTCCATGGAAGGAAGCCTGCCGGTCACGTGGCTCCTCATCGATGAAGCCCATCTCATTCTGCCCAGGGGGGGAAAAACTGCCGCAACCGATGCTTTGGTTAATTATGCAAAGCTTGGACGAAGACCGGGATGCGCATTAGTTCTTGCAACCCAGAGACCTGCAGCCACGGATGATAACGTACTATCCCAGGTGGACATGATGATCAGTCACAACCTGGCGCTGGAAGAGGATATGGCCTCTCTCAGGAAGAGACTGCCGGCGAAGGTTCCCCCGTCTCTTGTCACGTCCGACTTCATCAGAGCAATACCGGTAGGTACTGGAATACTGGCTGACCAGAAGACACAGAACCGTACGATGGTAGTGAAATTCCGTCCCCGGCAGTCCCACCACTCGGGAAAAGCAGCGGTACCCACCGTCTTTGTCAAGGATGAGGAAAAAACGGGGGAAATCCACACTCCGATTCCAACTGTTCCGAAACATGAGCGTGAGGGCGACGAAGGATCGATATTGAGACCGTCCCTGAACGTGGATCAACTGCTTATAAGGATTGATAGTACATCGATAGAAAGAGACAAAAAAAAGGTACCCGTATTTGTCTTTCAGGGCGAGGACCTACTTCACAGGGATAAGGAGGAGAGGGAGAAGGCCGAGAAAGAAAAGGCTGAGAGTGAAAAGGCTGAGAGAGAGAAAGCTGAGAAAGAGAAGGCTGAGAAAGAGAAGGCTGAGAGAGAGAAGGCTGAGAGAGAAAAAGCTGAGAGAGAGAAGGCCGAGAAAGAGAAGGCTGAGAGAGAAAAAGCTGAGAGAGAGAAGGCCGAGAAAGAAAAGGCTGAGAGAGAGAAAGCTGAGAGAGAGAAGGCTGAGAGAGAGAAGGCTGAGAGAGAAAAGGCTGAGAAAGAAAAGGCTGAGAGAGAGAAGGCTGAGAGAGAGAAGGCTGAGAGAGAGAAGGCCGAGAAAGAAAAGGCTGAGAGAGAAAAGGCTGAGAGAGAAAAGGCTGAGAGAGAAAAGGCTGAGAAAGAGAAGGCTGAGAGAGAAAAGGCTGAGAGAGAAAAGGCTGAGAAAGAGAAGGCTGAGAGAGAGAAGGCTGAGAGAGAGAGGAAGAAAGTGGAAGAAAAGAAAGAATTATCTGGCCTGATAAAGGAAATACTCGATCTCGGTCATCACTATCTTTTCAAGAACGAAGACCGGACCCTGGCTCAGCAGTTCGCAAGTGAGATAATTGATATGTCGAAAACTGCCTTCATGGTCATCTCGAGATCACCCTCGGCTAAGGCAAAGAACATATTTAAGGATCGGCAGAGCAAATCATACTGGCTATCTAAATCCGAAACGAGAGAGAGCTTGAGCCCACATAACATGGAAAAGATATCCTTCACAATTAGCCAATTTCAGGAACAGAATCCGGGTGCAATAATATATTTTGATGGTCTGGAGTACCTTATCTCCAACAATGATCTACCGAAGGTTATTAGGTTTATAGAAACCGTGCATGAGAACTGCCAGTTGATGAAAGGAGCGGTCATATATCCCTTTACGCCCGAGGTCATTAGCAAACGTGACATGTCACGGGT
The DNA here is from genome assembly GCA_964342815.1 of uncultured archaeon. Classification (GTDB taxonomy): domain Archaea; phylum Thermoplasmatota; class Penumbrarchaeia; order JASLWR01; family JASLWR01; genus JASLWR01. The sequence goes on from CAYFHS010000007.1 coordinate 55,936, forward strand.
TCAGACGGAGATGGATGTGTTATTCGAAAAAGAAGACCTATTACCATTCTCTTTGGGCCAGTCAGAAACCGAAGAAGGACCGGAAGCGGATAAGGAAGCGGATAAAGAAGATGGAAAGGAAAAGGATTCGGAGGCGGAAAGGGAAGAAGAAGCAGTTTCAACAGATGAGATCATAAGTTGGGATGAGGAAGAGGGTGTGGAAAAAGAACCGGTGGAGGACTTGATGAAGACTCCGGATCAGGTCGAGGCAAGTTCAGAAGCAGTGTCTGATGAGGATGGTGGAAAAATCTCCGAAGAACCCATGGCCGCTGATGAGATGCCGCAGACAGGCGGCCTAGATATCGATTATTTCGCGCATCTAATCGAGATCACAAAACGGAAGAAGAAACATGAGAAAGATGTATCTGAAAAAGCGGGTCCTGCGCGGGTTCGCATTCCACGGAAGGAGGAACAAGAACAGAAAATCTGCCCGGAAATTGGATTGAATAAAAGTTATCTTGAACGTACACGGACCAGTGAGCACGTTCGCGATGATGATTTTAAAACAGTAAAGGTCAAAAGAGTCGAACCGGTGAGAGTGATCGATGCCGAATTCACTGAGATAACCGACTTTACCGGTACTCCAACGGAGCTGGAGCCGGAAACAATAATATCTGAAACGACCGACGGGGAAATTACACCCCTTGTCCCTTCCAGCAAAACCCATGAGATACAAAAAAGGCTGGATCAGGAAACCCCGGATTTGGATAAACCCACCATGACCGAGCCAGAATGCGATTACGTCACCCAGGGGAAAGGGCATTTCTACATTGCTCCGATCCTCTCGGAGATGGATGCTGAAAACTGTGCACGTCGATTCCTTGAGGGTAAAGGTATTCTGAAACAGAAAAAGATAGAAATGATCTCAGAGGTCAATATCACCTTCATCACTCTTATCCGCCTGTACTTCAGCAAGCTCGCGGGATTCATAAAAAAGAAGAAAAAGGTATTTACTCTTTTTTTCGATCCGGTATCAGGAGAGCTGGTGAGGAAATATAAAAAGGGACTTGTAAGATCCATCAACATGCCGGTCCTGTTCGAATACTCGAAAACCCAGGTTGACCTTCTGCTGGCACTGCGTTCCGGTACATTGACCGATATCGAGCTTGGTATAAAGACAAAATTACGTTCCCAGGATCTCAAAAGAGCTCTTAATGCGCTTGAGAAAAAAGGTATGGCGGAAAAACAAGTAACGGGGGATGGTTCATACGCTTATCGTAGAAAGATGGAGTTCAAATTGCCGGGGAACCTGACCCGTGCAACCCCTGACATGCCGCATATCAGGGAAGGAAACTTATCCGTCGGGGCGGTACTGCCGAGGTTCAAGGTTAAAGACGTGGAAAATTTGATACGGATAATTGACGACGGGATGAAACTTGAAGATCATGACAACGTCTACTATCCATATTATATAGTTGATATCGAGGGAAAAAGAGGCCCCCGAAAGATATTCATAGATGGTATGAACGGTGGGGAGGAAGAGATATTGGGCATGATAAAAGACCTCGAGATAAAGATTCCCAAATAGATTGCGGAGCTGAAGACTGTTTATTTGTGCATGGAGTGGAATTGTATTGTACCTAAATCATATCAAAGAACATAGCTTTGCTTTGAGATCAGGAAGATTCATATGAAAAGGGATAAAAACGAAGATCTGCTGTTTCCCGTAGATTTTATCGCTCCCGGCGAGGAGTGCATACCGGGCGAAGGAACCTATGAAGAGGACGGAAATATTTTCTCCTCCGTTATGGGTGAGCTGAGACTGAACTGAAACGAGATGACGGCCGAGGTGATGCCACGAGATCGGTTTCCCGCAAAGCTCAAGGACAGAGATGTAGTAATTGGAAGGGTAAGTAAGATACAGAAGGGATGCGTTGTCGTGGATATTTACTGCACGAAAACAAATAACCGGAACGTCACCGGTGAAACAAAGGCAAGACTGAATTGTACGAATTGTGATATCATTCTCCGGAGGAAGATCGCCGGGGATTATGGGGAATGGTCAATTTGATCAATACTAGTTCCGGGAGTTGCTCATGACAGGCAGATATATAATTGAAACGGAAGATCTGACCAAGATTTATCGAATAGGGCCGAACCGGGTTCACGCGATCAAAGATCTAACCCTTCGTATTTCACGAGGAACTTTCCTCGCAATAGAAGGCAGTTCGGGTTCTGGAAAATCGACTCTCCTTAATATGATGGGTTGTATCGACCGGCCAACGTCTGGAAAAGTTATTTTCGACGGCGAGGACGTTTCAAAGAAAAGCGATTCAATGCTCACCCGCCTTCGTCTGATGAATATTGGCTTCGTTTTCCAGCAGTTCTATCTGATACCCACACTGAAAGCGGTGGAGAATATTACTCTTCCTATAAAGGAGGCCGGTATGGGTAGATCCAGCAGACGGGAGCGTGCTTTTTATCTCTTGGAGATGATGGGACTTCGCGATAGAGCCACCCACTATCCTAATCAATTGTCCGGGGGAGAGCAGCAGAGGGTGGCCATTGCCAGAGCGCTGGCAAACGACCCCAAAGTGATCCTTGCCGATGAGCCAACCGGTGAATTGGACTCCGGCACCGGTGGTAAGATCGCAGAACTTCTGGCAATGCTCAACAGGGAAAAAGGGATAACCGTTGTAGTGGTCACTCATGACAGTGCAATGGCTTCAAGGGCGTCGAAGAGAATCTCTCTTAAGGACGGCCGAATGGTGAATACCCGATAATGATACCATAAAGAGGGTGATAATGGTGGTGAATAGCAATATTTCGGTGGTGGTGACAGATGTTGATGCTACCATAACCGACAATTTTCGAAGGATTCATCTGGAATCCATCCGAATGATCCGTGTATTGAAAGAGATGGGGATCCCAACCATACTTGCTTCCGGGAACGCCTATCCCGTTATTTTATATCTTGCGAAATTCATTGGAACCGGCAGTCCGGTGGTGGCGGAGAACGGTGGAGTTGTGGCCTGGGAAGAACGACGGATAAAAAAAATTCTCGGCTGCAGGGAAAAACCTCTCAGCTTCGTGAAAGACCTTAAGAAAGAATATCAAATCACTCATCTTGAAAGTGACGCGTGGAGGGAAAGCGAGGTAGTTATTACCAGGGATATGGACTACGAAAACCTACGTTCCAGGGCAGCTGTCAGGGGTTTTAAGGTGGAGGATACGAAATTCGCCTATCACATTTCCCAGCCGGATGTTAGGAAAGCAGCGGGGGTGCAGATCGCTCTGGATCTAATGGGCCTCGTTGCGTCCGATGCCCTTGCCATCGGCGACTCGCAGAATGATATTGAAATGTGCGGGATCTGCGGGCAGGGAGCCGCCGTAGGCAATGCGACCCATGAAATGAAGGCTGCAGCCGACTACGTGGCCACCAGCAGTTTCGGAGCTGGTTTCGTTGAAATCATCAAGAAATTCTTCCCGCAGCTAACAGAATGAGAAATGGGAAATATTTGGATAATCTCCGTTTTTCGACCAAAATTATATTAAAACAGCTCAGTATTTCGCCTTTCCGTGCATTTATCCGTGCCGGGGTGGCTCAGCCTGGCGGAGCGTCGGACTCATAGGGAACTACAAACAGCTCCTGGGCTATCCGAAGGTCGCGGGTTCAAACCCCGCCCCCGGCACTTGTCCACTTTTGGTAGGTTGATAATCTAATTCTGATAATTTTCTTTTGATAAAAACGCACAGGTAAAAGAAGTGGTACTATATGGAATATAAATTGGTAGTGGCGGTGAGAAGTGATCTTGGTCTCTCGAAGGGAAAAACGGCGGTGCAGGCTGCCCATGCTGCCGTCTCCTGCGCGTTGGCTGCACAAAAACAATACCCGAAGGTTATGGAAAGATGGTTTCAGGAAGGTCAGAAAAAGGTGGTGGTCCGTGTTCCGGGTGTAAAAGAGATATTCGAACTGAAGAAAATGGCCGAGAAGATGGATCTGGTCACCTATGTTGTGACGGATGCCGGACTCACCGAGGTGAAGCCGGGCACAGTAACTTGTATCGGAATTGGTCCCGACAAGGAAAGCCTTCTGGATCCACTCACTGGTGGATTGAAATTGATCTAGTACAATCATGAATAGAATGAAAGAGAACCGGAGAATTCTGGCCATCGACGACGGGCCTTTCAAGTTCGGGGACCCCACTGCCGATATCGTGGGTGTTCTCTCCCGAGGTCCCTCTTATATAGAGGTTATAATGAAGAGTTATGTTGAAGTGGACGGCCGTGATTCAACAGAAAAGATAATTTCAATGATCAAAAGCAGTGGATACACAGAGCAGGTGAGTCTCATATTGCTTGACGGAGCTGCTTTTGGGGGATTCAACGTTTTTGATATATTCGAGATCAACGAAAAGTTGGACATCCCTGTCATGACCGTTACGCGTAGATCCCCGGATATTGAACGGATTAAAAATGCACTATCGGCCCACTTCGAGGATTGGAGTGAGCGATTGGCAATAATAACAAAAGGAAATATCCATGAGCTGACGGTAAATGGGGGTAAGGTCTACGTGAAGCCAGCAGGGTTGGAGATAAGCGAAGGCCGGGCCGTTCTTACGAGATTCACGGTACAGGGGCTCATCCCGGAACCTTTACGCATGGCTCACATGGTTGCTGCAGTCCTGAAAAAGAATATTAGCTCGGGAAAAGCATAAAATCGTCCAATTCGGTCATTCCTCTGTTTTGGTTTTCACCTTTCGTCTCTTAGTGGGTCTCTTGGACAGGTCTTGTGATTTGTATATGGAATACGGCACCTTGGTGCGTTTTCTTTTCGCCCTGGGACTCTCCAAATCATCTTCACTTTCCTCGATTATAATCGGTTCCACGATCAGAGATTTGAAGGTCTTATCGAACTCCCGCAACAGCTCACGCTTGAACATCTCAAGTTTCCCCTGCCCCTGTTCCCACTCCAGTTCCAGTTGAGAGATGGTCCCTACTGCCATGACATCGAAATAAGATTTCAGCATCTTTTCAAAAAAGAAATCCTTGAGTACTTCGAATTCCAGGCTTGAAATGTTCATATTCATTGCCAGATACCTGCTCCCTAAATATTTACAGAGTTTCTGCAAATTGATGTTTTCATATGAAAATAAGGTCTGCCCAATTTTAATTCCCGGAAAGATGCTCTTGAAACGGTTCTGGTTCTCGGGATTATCCATTATGGAAATGAACTTCTTTATAGGCGTAATGTTCTTCTTCGTGAAATATTCACTCAAGTGTTTAAGGTTCTTCAATTCCCGGATATCGGTTTTTTCCATAATATTGGTAATATCGAGATTATGCATCAGGACAGCCCCAAGATACAAGCTCGTAGAATCCTCAATATCGGCGTAATATATCTTTGAAAGAGGATGAGCCGATTCTTTTGAGATGAATTCCATTGTTCTTTTCAATTTTGAGGAAACCTTCAAAGCAAAGATCTTTTTTCCCATTTTTCACACCTGATCGCTCAATTTACAAGTACAATCGTTAAATATATGTTAAACTATTTATTAGTATTCGTTTAATAATATTATATCATATTGTTAACGATTGGTTTAATATCACTACCAAAATATTTATATTCCAAAGAAAGCGATTAGGGGTAAAATGAATTTTTCCAGAGGTAGATAAAATGGGAACAAACGAGATAGCAAAACGAACGATAAACATAATGATAGTCATCAGCATGATTTTGGGGTCCCTTTCAGCATTAGTTTTCCTTGCGGATCGGGTCAGCGCGGGACCAATAGTGAGTATTGAGGTCACAGGTCAGAAAAGCGGTGGTGCCACGGAGAGTGGAGATCCAGGTGACGATATCCTGTTCAATGTGAGAGTGGAGAACAATGGAGACGCTATTGCTACCATCAACCTTACTGTAATTGGCACTCCCGGTGGATGGACCACAACCTTAACGGGAAAGAACTTCACAGTAGCCGCCGGAAATCATCAAACTGAGATACTCCGGGTGAGTATTCCCGCCAATGCGGTGGAAACCGCTTCGGCTTCATTGACCGTAAAGTGCAGCACAAATAACAAACAGGATTCATGTGAGGTATTGGTGGACCAGGTATACGGACTTATCTTTGAAACCGCTGATACAATCGAATCCTCACTCCCTGATAAAACAATAACATTCACCTTACCCATAAACAATACTGGAAATGGTATCGATACCACATCGTTCACATCCAGCGGAGCTCCGGGCACATGGGCCGTTTCGTTCGATTCCACAAAGAACCTGCCTGCTTTCACGGTTGCGAATCTCCAGGTCGCCGTGTACATACCCGAGAGTGCTTCCACCGGGACATACAGCGTCACCATCAGGGGAACTTCCGAAGACACTGTTACCTACTCAACGAAAACATTGACCATTACCGTGCTCGCTGAATACGGGCTCACAGTCAGCACACTACCTTCGGGAAACCAGCAAAGCAAGCCAGGAGGAAGGGTGACTTACACTCTTAATGTCGAGAACGTGGGCAATGCTAGAGACCGATTTGATCTTGCCATAGATACCGGCAACAAGACCGGTGGATGGACCGCCACTCTAGGAACTGCCCGAACTCCACAGGTTTCTGCAGGCGCGAAATATAATGTATCTTTATATGTGACGGCTCCCATTAGTGCCAAGGACACTGATCTGGGATATGTCAATGTAACGGCCACGTCCCAGAACAACGCCAGCCAATCCGAAGTGGCTTATACCATAACCAACGTACTCCAGGAAAGATACCTTTCCCTGTCCGTTGATAATTCATCGGTAGAGGGACCTCAGAAGGGATCGGTCCGCTTCACTTTTACGGTTACCAATTCAGGAAACGGCCAGGACCGTGTTGATATAACCGGTGAGCCCCCGCAGGGGTGGTCCTCACCCAATATATCGCCCACTTATTTTGCACTTGCAGCAGGAGCCTCGGGGCAGTTCACGGTGGATCAGGGGATACCATCCGATGCACTGCACCAGGGTTATACCTTGATAGTCAAGGCCAAATCCAGGGATGACAATACGAACAGCACATCCAGCGTAACTGTGGACGTGACGCAGAAATACGGGATTCAGGTCACGGTACCCGGCTCGAACTCCAAGGATTTCAATCCAGGAGCCACAAAGGTATATAACTTCACAGTGAAGAACAAAGGAAATGGTGAGGACACTTTCTCAATTTCCCAAAGCGGGATACCTCAAGGGTGGTCATGGGCATTATCCGACAGCAGTGTTTCCCTTGGAGCAGACAAGGACCAGAACGTGGGATTGACCGTCACCGTACCCAACAACTACGAGAACTTCGGGCCTTTGGAGGTTGAACTGATCGCGGTATCCGATGGGAACGCCACCGCAAGGGACAACTCTACAAAGATAATCATCAACGTACAGAAGTCTTACAGCGTTGTTCTCACCTGCAATAATCCGAACCAGAACGGATTCCCGGAAGACACCATATATTACGAGATCACCATAACCAATGACGGTAACGCGGAGGATCTTATAGACATATCCATTGACCAAGGAGCTTACAGCGATTGGTCTTCCATAAACGACACTCTCTACACCATTGCTCCAAACGCACGCTCAACGGTAAACCTGACCGTTAATATTCCCGCCGCCCAGGCCGCAGGATACTATAACATTAATATAACGGCAACATCCAAACGGGCAGAGGACCAGGGTGCGACTAAAAAAGATACAATGGCAACCCGCACCAGGGTCAAACCACTTTACAGCGTATATCTATTTGCTGACGGGGGCAACGTTTCCGAGGTCGATGCAGGTCAAAGCAATACTTACCGCCTTGGCGTGCAGAACCGGGGGCTTGATACGGATACCTTTGATATTTCCATTACTGGCGACAACCCTTTCACGAACTGGGTTAATATGGAATACAATAATTATACAATCGAGAACCTTGGAAAGGATAAAATCGAAAAGATTTCCTTTGACATAACGATCCCGGCAAACGTATTTGAAAACTATCCCAAAATCAACTCGGGTACCATCACCATCACTGCAGCATCAAGAGGCAATCCCGCCAGTACTTTTACTCTAAATTTCGAAACTACAGTGAAACCCAAGTTCGGAGGTTCTCTGACATCGGAGAGCGACTACGACAAAGCGCTCCCGGGAGCAAATGTCACATTCGTTGTATTTCTGAAGAACACGGGTTCCCTGGCCAATGATACATTCGGTCTGAAATCGTCCGACTGCCCCTTCGATCAGATCACCATCACCCCTTCCCAGGTTGTGGTCAACCGTACCGAATTCCAGCAGTTCCAGGTCGTGGTATTGATAGATGACGATGCGAAAGAGGGAAATCATTTTTTCAACGTCACTGCAAGAACGGCGGGATCCGACCGGGTATTATCGAGAGATGACGAGATCATTGCAACACTGCAGCTGAAGATCGGCGTTATACAGCGCTACGGGGCCAGAGCTTCCTGTGCTCTTCAAACCCAGGATGTGGCACCAAATAACTGGGTCACTTACGAGATCGAAATAGAGAACGAGGGAAACGGCCTGGACACCTTCGATATAACCAAGGATTCCACGGTGGTGGGTCACATAGGTTGGGCCACCATCAACATTTCCCGGGTTTATCTCGAGAGCGACGAAACGGTCAAGGTGGAGCTAAATGTATCTATCCCCAATTCAGTCCAACCCATAAACGTGATCATCTACGTGAATGCCACCTCAAGAGGCGATAACACTGTGGTTGCCAGCATACGGACCGTTACCACTGTTACCCAAGACTTTGACCTTAAACTTTCCCCAGTTGCTGAAGAGAAGAAAACAGATCCCGGCGCCATGGTCAAATTCTTGGTTGACGTGAAGAACAAGGGGACGGGCAACGATGAGATTGAGGTCACTATCGGCGCTGGAGCTTATAAGGTCTGGGCCAATATCCCGCAGGAGATGCTGGTATTCACACTTGCGCCCAATGCGGTCAAGCGGATAACCGTCAATGTAACACCTCCGGAAGATCAGAACGATGGAAAATATCAGATAATTTTCAGGGCGGAATCCCAGACCAGTCCGGAAGAACTGATTGTGGTTACTACCTTGACCGTAGAGGTCAAACCCAAGAGGGATCTTTCACTTGAAGTAGCCGAGGACAGGAAAGAGGTCATACCAAATCTCAGCGGCAGCGAGGCAACCGTGACCTACTCTCTGAAGGTAACTAACGAGGGAACGGCCAGCGATACCTTCAAGCTGGTGATCAGGGGGGTTGGCGATGATCCCAATTCCGGTCATCCATCATGGGTAAAATTATCCACAAGATCCATTGGTGCCCTGGCCGCTGACAAGGACACCACGGTAACCGTTACTGTTGAGATACCGAACAAGCAAGCTCCCACAGATACCGACGGATTCAACACAACCATCTATGTTTACTCTCCAGGAGGAGATGGAGTCGCGGACGACATTGGTAAAACCATAACAATGGTCACCGTGATCAAAACCGCATATGGGCTGGAATTATCCTCCTCCAAGAAGCGCTTGGAAACGCCGGACCTCACAACCCTTTCCGCTTCGAGCAGGGAAGTGCAATTTGCTTTCAAGGTGAAAAACATTGGTACCGGAGACGATACCGTCAAGTTTGAAATAGACCAGAAACCCACCGGTTGGGAAGGGATATCTTTCGACACAGGCACCGAAGATATTACCAAGGGATTTACCATGAGCCACACACTGACTGTGAAGATAGACCGTGAAGTGGCAGTTGACGATTACGACATAGAGATCAAGGTCATTTCGAGAGGCGATGATACTCTTTATGCGGATACGGACGAATACGAGACAATGAAATTCACCGTGGAGGTGACGCAGATACACCATATCAAGCTCACCGCCGCCCAAACCTCCAAGGAGGCGAAGCCGGGGGACACGTTAACTTACACGCTTACCGTGAAGAACCGGGGCAACCAGATGGATTCCATTACACTTGATCTCCCCAACGAGATAATCTACTGGAGCACTCGAACCATCTCTCCACGGACCGTTGATATAGAAGCGGATGCAACCATCGATATTACGGTAACATGCCGGATATCCAGCGATTATACCGAAGCCCTCGAAGATACCTATTATACAAACATATCGGCCACGGCTGGCGAGGGAGCCGATGAGTACAAGGCATACGTTGAGCTTACCACCCTCATCTCACAGGAGTACAAACTTGAAGTGACCAGCCGCGACCTGGTATTGAAAGGGAAGGTTGATGTTAATAGGGGTGAAAAGTCAAAGGAAATCGTATTCAAATTTGAAGTCAAGAACAAAGGCAACGGAAAGGACAGTTTCAAGTTCGATCTTACCGGGGACTACTATAATTGGGGAAGTCTAAAAACGGCCACCTCGGACGAACTGGAAGCAGGTGAGTCTCAAGAGATAGAGGTTACCGTGACCATAGGAGACGATTTTGACAAATACAAGGCTGATGATTATAAAATTGGCCTCACCGTAAAATCGCAGGGAGATGAGGATGTTGAAAATACGGAAATAGAATTTACACTGACCATTGAAGAGGTATTTTCCCTAGATCTAACGAAAGATAATTCCATAACCATCAATCTCGCGGAGAAATCCTCTGGTTCACTGGATGTGGAAGTGGAAAACGTTGGGAACAAGGATGACACGGTCAGGTTCACTGTGAGGGATAGCCCCGATGACTGGACCGTTAGCATTCTCCCCTCTACCAAGATGATCAAAATGGGAAACCTGCAGACCGTTTCCATCGAGGTCACACCGGACGATGACGTTGAGGAGAACTCTGACGACGACGAATACAAGATAATCATACGGGCCACCAGCGATGACGGTACCTATACTGACTTCTTCTTCTATGTAAACATCGAAATGCCAGTCCTGGAGATAACGGGGATCGCTTTCGAGGATACTGTGGAAGACGGTAAGGAAACCACAATAACCGTCACCGTGAAAAACACAGGCAAAGCCGACGCCGAAGACGTGCTTGTCACGCTGTATGACAAGACGAAGAAGATGACCATAGGATCCTTCGAGGTATCGATAAAGGGAGTCGGTGATAGCGGTGAAGCGGTAATCGAAACATACGATTTCAGCGACTGGGCCAAGAACAAAATAACCAAAGGAAAACACAAGATTGAAGCAAGCCTTACCAACGAGCCCTCTAGCGAAGTGGACGAGCTAGAAAAGACGGTGGATGTCTCTGGTGAAGAAAAGAGTTGGATCAACGAGAAACAGGCCCAGTATACTCTTGGCGGACTTGTGCTCTTCTTTATTGTGGTAATAATCATCGTGCTTGTATTCTCCCGCTCGAAGAGACCCATTCCCGAGGACTTGAAAGAAGAGCTCGCAAAGGCCAAAGCGGAAGCCGAGAGGGAGAGACCCAGGGACGAAGCGGATGACGAGAAGGATGTAAAGAAAGTGAAAAAAGATGAGATAGAAAAGCTTCTGACCAAAAAGACCCTTCCATCTAAAGCCCAGGCGGCCCTCCCCCAAAGCACGAAAAAGGAAAAGGACGAGAAAAAACCTGTAAAACAGGTGAAGATAAAGTGTCCCAAATGTGAGAGCATACAGACGGTCACCAACCAGAAACGGCCGCTGGAATTCGAATGTGAAGACTGTGGTATGAAACTGATCCTGAAAAAATAGTTTATTATAATTCGGGGGGCGAATCCCCCCCATTTTCTTTCTTTTTTTACTTAAAAAAGTTTTATCGAAAATAATAATATCAAAGAGTTATATTTCTCCAAAAAACTTCATGGCTGAGATAGTGTAGCCTGGCAGCATATGGGACTGTGGATCCTCTGGCCCGGGTTCAAATCCCGGTCTCGGCCCTTTTTTTATTTATCGCGATACATTAAATAATTCAAAAAATAGCGTGCTAACCGCTGTTACGATGATGAAAACTAACGTGGACTGAATCATTGGGCCCGCCTCGCGGCACCCAAAGGTGATGACTGACGGGCAGTCTGAGTAACGGGATAATCAGAATTTCAAGGTGATGTAGTTGTGTCGTTGATAGACCTGATGAAAAGCTTGCAGGATTCCGGCAGCCCCTTCGCACTCCTGACGGTGGTAGAAGCTAGTTCATCAACTCCCAGAAAGCAGGGCGCCCGAATGATCGTTGAATCCCGGGGCCGGACTACCGGCACCATGGGCGGAGGCCCTGTGGAGAAACGTGCCGCTGCCGCAGCAGAGGAAATGCTATTCTCCGGGGGTAAATCGTCTCTCCTGAAATTTTCGTTGGATGCCCCAAACAACGGTTCCCCCGATACGGTAGAAACAGGGTCCATATGCGGCGGAAGCATCTCTGTGTTCATCCAGTGTTTTTATCCTCCTGCCAGCTTGCTGATCGTCGGTGGCGGCCATATTGCAAAATTCATCTACAAATTAGCAAAGGATATGGATTTCGGGATAAGTATTGTCGAAAACCGGGAAGAATTCGCATCGCAGAACCGTTTTCCCGAAGCAAGGGTCATTCGTGGTAATTACCGCGAGGTCATATCAAGCATCCCGTATAATTCACCCACCTATGTCGTCATATTGACTCACGGACACAAGTTCGATCAAATTGTGCTTGATACCGTACTGGAAAGGGAATGGGATAATGTTTGTTACGTGGGAATGATGGGCTCGGCAAAGAAGGTTAAGGCAGTTCTTGAAAATTCACTTGGGAAGGGAGCAAATCCAGAAAAGGTCAGCAGGATTCGGACACCCATCGGATTGAATATCGGAGCGGCTACGCCACAGGAGATAGCTATCGCGATAATGGCGGAGATAATTTCCGTCCGTCGTGGGATGGACTTGAATAATTCCCAAATAATGAGCATCGCAGGGACCGTATGCTAATCTTTAGCATTAACTATCTTTTTTACCATCGAGAAGAACATTGCAGCCGTAACCTGGACATCGTGCAGGGCAGAGTGATATTCTGTGGTATCGAATTCGTCCACCTTTTCCCTTCTGGCGCAATCTGACAGCCTGTGTTTCACGTTCCGTCCGTACATTGTTCGGCTGATCTTCAATGTATCGATTATCTTTTCGGGGTCAACGAGATCGAAACCCGCCCTGGTCATCTCGGCATTCAGGAAACGGAAATCGAAACTTACGTTATGACCCACCACCTTATTATCTGAGATGAATCCGGCAATTTCCGGTAGCAATTCCTCTATATGCGGTTTGTCCCTAACGTCATAATCACTGATGCGGGTAAGGTTCGTGATCCGCCGGGGAATGGGCTTCGCTGGATTAACATATTTATTGAATGACTCCCCAGCCAATATCTCTCCCTGATCGATTTTGTATTTCCGGATGGCCACCTCGATTATCCGGTCCCCTCGATTGGCACAGAAACCTGTGGTCTCAAGGTCCAGTACGACGAAATCCTCCATGGTTTCAAAAATCTGCAAGGCCTTGAAAATATCCGATGATGCTTTATCTGTTTCTTCATCTACCTTTTTCCAGCATATATCAGAATCTGCCGACAAAACAACACCCTTGACCAAAATAAACTATCTTATGAAGATCATCTCGGTGGAATCCAATATTCTTCTAGCTCGCCTGAGCTTATCGGGATTACCACAGTAAACGGTTGCAAGAAGCTCACCCTTTGCCACGATATCCTCGAACTTATGGTGGAAGTAAATACCGCAGCCATGGTTCTGAGGAGCTCCCGCCATCCTCGCCACCTTGGCCACTATCTGGTTCTGGATGTCTATTATCATTCCTGACGTATTGGCAACGATATCGAAGGTAAGGGGTGCAAGGCGCTCTCTCAGGTCGTCCAAAGACACGTCTGGATCCCCATCTTGAGCTGCAATTATTTCGCTGAACTTTTCATAGGCTTGGCCGCTGTCGATCACTCTGGCCATGAGCTCCTCACCGGTACCATCATGGTGGAAGTGTTCCATCCCGATGAGTTCCAGCAGCTTGCCTCCCACCATGAGAGCTTTATTTCGGAGGTCTGCCGGGGCGTCGGCAGTAGAACGAAGCACCTTCAGAACATCCATTGCTTCCAGCACCGGTCCAATCCCACTTCCAATGGGTTCATCACCATCGCTTATCACCACGGCGGCTTTCATTCCCAGTCTGCTTGCGATCTGTATAAGCTCCCGTTCCAACAGTTTAGCTTCCCCAATGTTATTGTACCTCGTTTCGAGACCCAAGGGTATGTCGAGCATTATATGGGTGGCTCCCATGGCGTATTTCTTCGAGAGTATTGACGATATGAGAAGACCTTCGGGATCGGCCTTCAGCGGTTTTCGTACCGTAATTAATTTGGCATCGGCCGGGGCGATCTTAAGGCCACCGCCCCATATGATACAGCCGTTGGTCTTGGAAACTATTTTGCGTATCTCGTCCCGGGTGAAGGTGACGCGGCAGAGAACTTCCATCACGTCCGCTGTACCGGCAGGTGAAGTGATGGAGCGGGATGATGATTTCGGGATGGTAATGCCGAGAGCTGCAACTGCCGGGACCACGATCGGGGTTGTTCGGTTTCCCGGGACTGAGCCGGAACAGTGTTTATCGGCAACTATATCCGTTTCAAAGTCAAGCATGTCGCCGGTCTCTGCAATTGCCTTGGCGAGATAATACGTTTCATCCAGTGTGGTGCCGGCCATGTAGGTGGAGGTGATGAAGGAAGCGATCTCAAGGTCAGTCAACTTGGCATCCACTATATCACGGACGATCTCGAATATTTCCTTCTCGGTCAGCTGCTGACGGTCCATCTTGCGTATGATATGGCTGACCGAGCTGGGTTTAGGCGCTGGAAACATTGAAACTTCATCCCCGTTTTTTATACCCAGTTTGTCAAAGGTATCTCCGAAAAGCCCTACCACGGGATTCGTCTCGTACCAGAAGTTCAGGTGAGCGGTCACCCATTTCGAGTGATCGGCGGGATTCTTCACTATCACCCGGTCCATGGGATGAAGGTCCAGTTCCCTTGCGAAATTTTTTCCGAGTACAACCACGTCATGACCGCCTGACAGCAGGGGCAAACGTTTTGCTGGAACTCTCATGTATATTTCTCCACGGGAAAAAAATTTAAAATGATTTTTTTATCTTCTTTTTAATGTCCTTTGCTACCTTATCCACCATTGAAAGCAGGTCATCTCCCGTTTTCTTCAGGACCTTCTTGGCTTTTTTGGAATCGTCCTTAACCGTTTTTTTAAGACCTTTGTTTTCCATCTCGGTTCTTTTATTCTCCACGGTATCCTTTAGAGATAGTAGAATTTTTTCAATTTCACGAAGACCGGAAATTGCTTCTTTTTCAAGATCCAATTCGTGAAACTCTTTTTTTAGTTCGTCCGCTTTGTTTTTTGTATCCTTAATGATCTCTTTAACTTTCTTTTTCCCCGTTTTTTCCTTCTTTTCAGTTTTATCTTTACCTTTCTTCTTTGTAACTTTTTTCTCTTTCTCAGCTTTTTCCTTGTCTTTTTTATCCTTTTTGTCGGCTTTCTTCTTCGTTTCTTTTTCTTCCTTTTCAGCTTTTTTTCTGTCTTTTTTATCCTTTTTCCCTTTCTTTTTCGCTTCCTTTTCTTCTTTTTCAGCCTTTTTCCGAGCTTCTTTATCCTTTTTCGTTTCTTTCTTCCCTTCCTGGGGCTCTTTTCCGGATTTTTTCAACTCTTTGGTCTTCTTCTTTGCATCTTCTTTTAACTCATCAACCTTCTTTTTGGCCTCTTCCTTGATGCCTTTGACCTTCTTCTTCACTTCATTTTTAACATCCTTGATAACCTGCTCTACATCGATATCGATGCTCTTGTCGTTTTTTGCTTTCTTTTTTGAAGCGGCTCCTTTTCCAGGCATTTGAATCACCGGGCTTATATCGTTTCGGGCTTATTTAATAATTATTGGTTTGAGTAAGATAAAGCCACTTTTTTAGAAAAATATTTACATCATCCATGGATGAATCAGGATTATCTAAAAGATTAAATAAGAACAACAGCATAACTCCGCCATGCGGAGGCATGCATACCCTTACGGCAGATATTTGGTGAGGGACACCGGTATCGGTGAACTGGGATTGAAATTGAAAGATTTTATGGGGAAGCTGGGATTTTCCGTTATAAAATACAATAAGAAGAACGAGGGAAACGGCATACTAATAATTTCCGTCAACAAAAAGATAATGAACCTCATGAAACAGAAGAAACCTCCGGGCCGCATTCAAATGCTTCTGAGCAAATGCCCCATGAACGTGCATTCCATCCGCGACCTGGTTTTCAGTGAATTTGGACGAAACATGCTCACATTTCGGGAAATGGACTGCGAATCGCAGCGGGTTGGCGTAGAGCTCTATCTGTGGCCCATGGAAAAGGGAGCGTTGCTGGAAATATTTATTTTACCGTACATGGAGCGATTGAACCGGCCGGAAATCTTCGGGCTGACGCAATCCAAGGAGGAAGAGTTCACCGACTGGTATCTCTGTGTCAGGATATGGGATGTGATGATACCCGAAATTGAGGGAGAATTCGATCTAGAGCTCATCCATATGAGAGCATAACAACTGTTGGACTATGCAATAATCGTCCACTGTCTTTCACAGTTCTTACAAAATTTAACTACATATCGATCTTCATATCACCCGTTTCGCCTGCTCTCTGTCCCGAATACTCGGGAAGATATTTTGTATCATCATTCAATATTTCCTCCGGCGGAGGCGGCATGTAACCAGCCGGCTCCCGTTTCACTCCGTTGAATGAAACATTCATCGGATCCCTCGCTTTCCTTCGGAAACCTACGGGCACGGGTACTTCATCTCTCACCGAGGCAATTTGGGGGGTATGGGTAGATTTTGGTATCTCTACCGGAACGGCGAACGATGCGTTGCATTTCGGGCAGACTCCTATCCTCTGCCCGCAGGATCTGTGATACTTACCACTGCAGCTGCAGGTCATGATCTGGAGTCCTGGTTTCACAACACCCATGCAGATACCGCACATAACGGCTTCGGTGGCAGTGGATATTTTCGGTCCCAGCGCCCCTGTTATCGGTGGGGTAGTGGATGAAGACGCCATTGACGATTCCCTGGATGGTTCGGTCTGGCCCATCAATCCCTTCAATATAATATCCAGACCGTCCAATCCGTCCATTGATCCGTCCCACACCTTCAATTTTAACTTATAACGTTCCCAGAGATGTATCAGAAGCCACCTCATCTTTTCTCGCAGGTTGTGGGGGGGATGACCGTGGAATACCACTGCAAGATACATTCCGACACCGCGTTCGAGATAGATGGTCATCTTGCCGTACTGTAGCGATTTTAATGAACCGGTTTCTTCTGAGAATGAATCCTTTATGAAATCTGTTATAGCGGTCAGCATCCCGCTCATAATGTCTTCATCCATGCCTTCGCTGAGTTTCGTCCCAAAAGAAACCGATTTTACAAGACGGCCATCAACGTATATCAGGAATATATCGCTGATAGAGAACTGCGTATCGATACCTACGATCTGGGGGCCCGAGGGTATGGGCTGAGGAGCTGATGAGGCAGGCGAAATTCCAGGTTCACCTGCTCTTAACGGCAGCTGTTCGACCTGGGTTGGAGGTGCGGGAACAGAAGGAGATTGGGGTGAAGGTGCTATTTCCGGTCTAACGTCAGAAAGGATCGATTCGATGGTGCGGGGCTCCTCCTTCGATGCTTGAGGTGGCGTTGAAAAAGCAGAGGGGACCGCCCGACTGGTTTTTTGCTTGTATGATGAATGTTTCACGCTGGGAGCAAATTGCGAGGGGGGTTGCATAAGCTGAGATGGGGGAGCTTGTTGCGGCCGCGAAAACGGGCTATCTCCCGGTTTCACAATGTCGGCTTCTACTTTTTCTAGTTCATCCTCCTCTTCCTTTGAGCGTCTTCTTTTCATGATTATAATTATTCCTACCGCCAATATCAAAAACAATAACGCAAGTACAATTATTAGATAAACAGTTGTAAAGCCCGATGATTTCTCATTTGGAGATTGTTCATCATCGTCGATTTGCTCCGCCTCTTTAGAAGTGATGTTCACGGGAATGCTGAAGATTTTCAAACCGCCGGGATGGATGATATCTACCGTTAATTCATAGGTATCGGGGAAAAGCGAGGTGGTTCGATTTATTCCAATTATTACTTTCCGGGATTCGCTTATTTGAAGCCCTATCGTATCAGGCATATCCAGCAATCCGGATATGATGCCTTTGGCCTTAAGTTCCACAAGAGTCGGTATGTTTCCTCCGTTCGAGATGGTAAGATTGAAAACGGCGCCTTCCCCATGCACAATATCTATCCTTTCCACATCGATCTCTGCAGTAATGTTGTAGATCGCCTCGAACCTTGTATTGACGGAAAAGCTCCATATGCCCTGTGAGCATCTTCCCACCATGGCACCAATTACGGGAACAACTTTCCAGTAATAGGTATTGTTATCATCCAGATCATTAAGCTGATGCCATTGATCGAGGGTTTTTGCAATCTCCGACAGATTGTTTCTCTCAGTTCCAAGGTAGACAAGATAGATAGGCATACCATCGGTCAGGTTCCGAATATTCCAGGTAAGATTTACTCCAGTGGTGTTCATGATGGAGTTGTTCAGCGGAGAATTCAAGACCGTCTCGACAATCGTTACATTCGTTTGAATTGAAAAACTCCACGTTCCGTTTTGACATATTCCTTTCCCCCCTTTATCATTGGGTATAATACTCCAGTAATAAATTTTCCCATCTTCGAGGCCCGAGACTGTGAACTTGTTTCCAGTGATGTCGCTGGTATGAACTGATGGTTCTTCCATGGTCCCTAGATTCAACTGGTATGCAAGGTCATCGGAGGGATTGTCAATATCGTATGACTTCCATTCGAAGGTTACCGTGGCACCCCAGAGGACCGAGCCGTTGGCAGGGAGAAACAGTTTCACCAACGGAGGATCGTTCACTGCTGTAACCGTTAAGGGGATGGATATATTATTCGATCTGGCAGAATGGTTGTGTGTTTCAAACGCACAGACAATGAGGAACGATTCACCGTAATAGTCACCTGAAGCAGTGACCTTCAGACGTTTGTCGTTTTCAACCGATGCCGTAATATTAAAATTCGACGAAAGAACGGTGAATCCGATATCATCATCATCGCCATCTACCACGAAATCTGCCAGAGTCCATTCGGTAATTATGGTCGTATCCTCAGGTAGAAATATCGTATCGGGTAGCCCCGTCCAAATAGGTGGGTCGTTCACCCCGGTAATGATTATCTTGAATGAATTGGAAGTGGTGTTTTTATTATAAACGTTTGTGCAAATTACTTGCACAGGGATACTTCCAGTGAAATTATCGGCAAGTTCGGTAATATCTATAAAAGAACCATTCATTTCTAGAGTAATGTTGGTATCGTCATAATCAAGTGTGAATTCTGGTGAGCATGCATCCGAATATTTATCCTCGAAATGGTTTGATAGGTTTAGGATACCAGCTTTAGGTGTGTCTTCGTAGACAATGATATCCTCGATCACTCCTATCAATTTTGGTTTTTCAGGCGGCGACCAGTTCACGGCCCAATCGTAAAGAACAGGGGTTCGCGTACCGTTGGTTTCGAAGTGAGCTTGGAGATAGATCGAGTTATGGTCGATGGCGTTTATGGAGGATAGATCGATGTATTCGGATGTGGAGTTGTGAGAGATATTGCTTGCAAGTGTTTCATTGGTGGTTGTGTCGTGGACGGAGATGTTGAGATATGTGCCATTGGGGACAGAGCGGTTGAAATGCAAAGTGTTCCAGGTTTGGTTGAAGGGAAGAGGGATTTTCTCCGACTTTAGAGAGCTTTTTCTAGAATATTCATATCTATTTTTTAAAGACAAAATTTTTTCAGGTGTTAATACAGTATTAAAAAAAGATACGTCGTCGATGGTTCCCTCAAAATAATGGGATGTGCCTTTAAGTCGATATCCAATCCTTCCCCAGAGAATGTTTGGGGCTGAATTACATGCAATTGTTTTAATTGAGTGCCCATCCAAATATACAATAAAATTTTTATTAACTTCCCACGAAAAGGATAAATGGTGCCATTCTCCATTGTTCCATTGTGCTGGTATATTAATCCATGTTTGGGCTAATGGCGCTCCTCCGGCCCATATATGTAACCCTAATCCCTCTTTATAAAAGGCAATATCATTCAAATCATTGGACCCTTTATCTCCAAAATTTAATATTCCTTCATTTCCTCCGTCTTTCCAATCATCCTTCACCCACAACATTACAGTCCCAGCATTATTATTGATATTATTGAATGATTCAATTTCTACGAAATCATCATCCCCGTCGAACTGCAACGCCTTTCCAAATCTCCCATTCACCCAATTTGGTCCATTCATCAAAGTTCCATTATTCCCATTTCCAATACCATCATAAGCTATAATACCACTCCCTTCATCAAAACCCCAATAACCTTCGCAGCTAGGATCGTCAATTGGGTTGAATACGCTTATTGCGAGTTCTACCTGCCCTCCTCTTATAGCAATGCCTGTTTGGTACCCTCGTCGGATTTCTTCAGAGGTGCGGGCGACATTGGAGATGCGAATCTCATCGATAGTACCATCAAAGAAATGAGCATAATCGAGATCCATGGTGCTTCCAATATATAATTTACCCGAATTTACAGGCACACCCGAAACCTTTTTGGTTTCCTTCAATATTCCATTTACGAAAACGTTGATTTCTGATAAATTATCAGTTACAACAATTTGATACCATTCGTTTGTATTCACGAAAAGATTTGACGAGGTTATTATTTCATGGCTCGAAGTTCCATGAATAAACCTAATATCATTATTGTCTTGTTGTAAAAAATAACCCGAATAACCCCTATTTGGTCTTTTATCGATAATGGAATGTACTCCAGAAAGAACATTGAATTTTACCCACACTTCAAGTGTAATCGCTCCGGTTATCTCTAAGCTTGAATTATCACCACAGTTTACGTATTCATCTTTTCCATCAAGTTCTATCGCTCCCCTATACTTTCCTTCGACCCAATCGCTTACTTCCGAATTAAATAAAATACCGTTATTTTCATTACCACTATAATCTTTGATTATGTTCCCTCTCCCTTCATCAAATTTCCAATATCCAACAATTGAATTATCTGATATTATAGATCCGCCATCCCCCACAAAACTATCCCTCCATGCTTTTTCTGCCGTCCATTCCACACCCCAAGAGTCAAGTGAGGGGGTGGCGGTAAGTTCGCCCGAGAACCAAGCTTTCAATCGGATGGAATTGGCCGTGATGTTGGAGATATCGATGGTCCGACCGGTGAGGTTTTCGTAGCCATTGATTGTTTGGTTGGTGGAAGCATTGAGGAAGGAAACGTTGATATAGGTATTGGTTTGTTCGGTTTTTGTGAGAGAACAGGTATCCCATTGCATTTGTTCGGGGAGTATAATAAGGGTTGAGACTATATGGGGAGATATCCTTAGTTCTGGATTATTTTGTTCATTTCCAAAAGAATTCGTAGGCTCAACTGTTGTATATTTACAGACTCTTATCCAATCAAATTCAATCTGATTTCCATTCCAGACATTTACCCATGCTGGTTTTTTATTAAGAAATACTTTATTACTGGAGCCCGAGTTTGCGTCATACCAACCTATAGTTTTATCAGGATACCTAGCTACTTTATAAATATGCCAATTATTATCGAAAGGTACAATTGGAACCCGTTCAATACTATTACCATCTCCTGCGTACAAGTGGCCACTATCAATGGGATGACGATAAACTGAGCTTATTTCATTTATTAATTGATTTCCCCATTGACCAAATCCAACTCTAATTCGGTCATTATTTCTTTTACCATATGCTTCTATCAGATATCCAATCCCGAATTGTTGTAATGATTCTATTTGACCCGGATCTCCCGATAATATTATCTTTCCATTCTGAAGAGAAACACTCCCCCTACTAATCCATTTTGTATTGTCTAAATTTTGCGCTTGAAAATCATCGTAGAGTTCGTAACATCTTCCATCATGAAAACCTCCAGGAGCCACTTTGTATAAATTGCTATTACTAATTGCTTCATTATTGCCGTAATACATCCAAATTCTACTTATTTCACTCTTGAGGATTTTAGGTACTCTAACCCATATTTTACTAACACCTCCCTTCATCCATTCTTCAATCCAATAAGAAAGTATTATTCCATTCTCATCGCTAAACCGGATATCTCCACCATTATTTTGGGCATTTGAATAATCAAAGTTATTCTGATTTATAGTAACTAAAATGGGATAATCAGTAAGATTATAGCCGGAATGCTCTGAGATTTCGATGGACTTCCTGTAACTCCAGGCATTAAGTGGCCATTTTGTCACAACACCATTATCGATAAATATCTTCTCTTTCCACTCCACACCACTTTCATCCTCAAAATCATCAAACCACGATCCCCCGAAAGAGTCCTGTTCGAGATGAGTTATATTCTGGCCATCATTCGCTCTGCTGCGGGATTCTGCTTTAATATCCCCGATTCCACGGACGTCATCCGTAGACACTTTTTTCGTTCCCTGGTCAGGTGCGTGGACCGCTAACGAGCTCAGCAGAAGTATTACGGGTATCGCAATCGCAAATATCTTTTTCATGTTCGATCAACTCTAACTAGTAGAATATCAGTTTCTATTCAAGGGTTGCAGGATTAGTCACAATCAAGCAATAATAGATAAAATTTTGCCTTAATGTTCCTGATGGTGTTTCCGAGTAGCAGACCCATCAACCATGTGTGCCGAATGTTTTTTATAGTTATGGTACCATATTGATAGTTGGTGAAGCCTTGAAAACAATCATTTCAATTCAAAGAGAAGGAAAATATTATGTGGCCACAGACCTGATCACAAATGTAGCAGATCAAGGGAAAACGGAAGAGGAAGCAATTTCCCGTTTGAAACAGGGTCTTGAAGAACACTATCAAATACTTTTAGAAATGGCTCCGAAAGGTAGCAAGACTTCTTTTGTTGATATTGAGGTTGAAAAATATTCAGCAGAATCGGTCCCTCCGGGCTGCGATTCTGCGAACATTATCAAATGACCTACGGGCCATATGACAATATACCAAAGCTTCCGGTGTTGTCAGCTAATAAAGTTGTCAAAGCACTGAAGCGTGCAGGTTTTGAAGTCGTTCGTCAGTCTAGGAGCCATATCCACCTTTGGCTTAAAGAAAAAAGAACCTTAGTAACGGTACCAAATCACAATGAATTGGCTAAAGGCACTCTCATTGCTATCATTAAACAATCAAAAATGGAGCGAGATGAGTTTTTCTCATATGTCCGCAAGAAAATAAAAAAATAATTCTCGGAAAATAGGATCACGATTTAAACAATCATTTCCTTTTACCAAACTCACCGACCAGTATCCCATCCGCCTCCTTCGTATCCAGCCCTCCGTGATCCAGAAATGCGCCCGGTTCCTCGTCCAACCTTTCCGCACCAAGAAACATCGCCTCGCTCACAACGCCACCCACCACCGCAGGAGGCAAGAACGCCGCTGCCAGAGTATCGCCGGCCTTTAATCCCTCGATGTTGGTCATAATGGTCATATCCGCGGGTCCGGCAGTGCATCTCGTACGGTATAATTTTCCTACCTTAGCAATGTTTCTTATCTGTACCACCACAAGATCGATTCCATTGGAAGGTTTGTCTCCCGGTATCTTGAAACGCCGCGGGAGTCCGGAAAAGATTCGAAATGCCCAGAGAAGATTGGCTCGAGCCAGTTCGGACATGTCCTTCTCCATCCGTTCGCGGTACGTAAGGTAAAGCTTCTTTACGTCCTCGATAATTCCTGAAGTAATATCGCTTTTCGCGAGGTTGGCCAGCTCCATGTAGCTGAATTTCAGAACCATTATCTGCGAATCTATGCTGGAAAGGATCTCATTCGTCTGGTTACGGCTCAACCGAATCTTGAACTTTGATTTCGAAAAAATATTGTTTTTTAACTTTTTTAAGGCTAGTTCTGCAACCAGTATCCGGGGATCCTTGTCGGTCTGATGGACCATGTTCATTCAATGGTAGGATGATATAAATTGTTTCTGGAAAAAACTGTGAGCGATCAATGATTTGGTTTGAGCTAATTCGTCTTCCCTTCAAGTGCCTTCAGTATCTTTTCCGGCGTAATAGGCAGATCTTTGATCCATACCCCTGTTGCATCTTTGATTGCATGGGCTACCGCTCCCAGTATGGGAACCGTGGCCCCTTCTCCTACCTCTTTCGCGCCGTATGGCCCCTCTTTCTCGTAAGAATCCACTATCCCGCTGAATATCTCAGGCGCGTCCTTGATGGTCATCAAAAGATACTCGTGTAGATTCGGATTAACAAGTTCACCATTGTCATTATAGACCATCTCCTCCATGAGAGCCTCGCCGGTGGTCATCACCACCGCTCCTTCAACCTGGCCGTGTACGGACATGGGATTTACCGGCGTGCCGCAATCGTGGAAATCCCAGAATTTCTTTAGGTCCACCTTGCCCGTGGAAAGATCGACCTTCAGCTCGCATATGGCAGTGCTGAATGAATACGCGGGAGATGTTCCAACCGTTGCTCCCTTGTAATCGCCGCCCAGACCCTCGGGGGGCTTGTACCACCCGGTCCCCATCAATGACGAATTGTCGTTGAAATATTTTCGCGCGGCCTCCGCCCATTCCATGGATTTGTTTTCGTCCTTTTCAGAAAAAATAAACCCTTCCGAGGCTTTCAAATCTTCACTGGGGCAGTCCAGGATCCGTGCCGCCACCGGGAATAATTTCGCTAGAACATCTTCCGCCGCCCGCTTGACCGCGTTGCCACCCATAAGAGTTATTCGCGACGAGTAAGCACCGAGATCGATGGGGCTGATATCCGAATCCTCCGAGCGTATCCGGACCCTGTCGGCCGGCAGCCCCAGAGCTTCCGCCGCTATCATGGGAAGTATAGTATCGGAACCCTGACCGATATCTGCGGCGCCAATGAAAAGAACTGCCTGGGTGCCGTCCTCGGAGATCTTGATAATGGCGTTTGCATGCGGAAAGATGGATTTCTTCTGGAAAGGCTCCCTTGGTTTTTGGGAATGCTGCTGCACCTGTCCTCGATATATTGCATAACCCGCCCCTGAAACAAAACCACCGCTGGATAATCCGATGCCATGGCCTGCTGGTAGTTTATCATATTTTTCCGAGAAACCCGATTCCGCCACCGCTTGGATTAGAGTGTCCTTGTATCGGCAGCTCTTGATGTCCAGGTCGTTGCATGTGTGATAATCCGCTTCCATTGAATTTATCCTTCGGACCTCCACCGGGTCCAGGGACAGCTCGTCACATATCATGTTCAACAGGCACTCGAAGGCAAAGCGGGGCTGCGGCGAGCCGTGTCCGCGAAATGCACCGCAGGCCGGTTTGTTCGTCATGACCCTTCGGCCGGTATATTTGTAGTTTGGAATCTTGTAGAGTGTGGGTATCATGCTCCCGGCATAGTAGACCGTCACGATCCCAAACGACGTATATGCACCCCCATCAAGAAAAATTGTACTTTCGAAGGCAGTGATCTCCCCGTTTCGCTTGACGCCCATTTTCATTTTGATGTACTGTTTATGCCTGCCCCGGTGATGCAGGAACATCTCTTTTCTTGTATAGACCATCTTCACAGGGCAGCCGGTCTCTTTAGACAGCACACAGCTGATGAGGTCCAGAGGTGTTGTCTCGGCCTTTCCCCCAAAGCCCCCTCCCACAGCTGGCCGTATAACCTTGATCTTCCCAAGCGGTATATCGAAAACGTTGGCCAGCATATAATGAACGTAGTGGGGCACCTGAGTTGCTGAATAGAGCACTAAAAGTCCGTCCTGCCAGTCGCTAATGGACGCATGCGGCTCAATGGGCGCCTGCTGGGTGAAGTTCCCCGTGAAACTTTCTTCCTTGATGTAGTCGGCTTCGGAAAATCCCTGCTCAACATTCCCGAAATGGTGGTCCACTCTCGTGTTTATGTTGTTGGGATATCGCTCATGCAGCAGAGGGGCCCCGTTTTCCATGGCCTCGTAAACGTCGAATACAGCTGGTAGTTCCTCGTAATCCACTTCAATGAGTTCAAGCGCCCTCTCGGCAGTCTCCTCGTCCACTGCTGCCACGGCGGCGACCTCATCTCCAATGTATCGCACGATATCCTTTGCAAGCACATACTCGTCATATCGCGGAGGACTTACGCCGTACTGTCTGTCAGGAACGTCCATACCGGTGATCACAGCCTTTACCCCTGGCAGTGCTTCGGCCTTTGAGGTGTCTATTCTCATTATCCGGCCGTGTGGGATGGGACTGTGAAGGATTTTTCCGTGTAACATTTTAGCTAATACGATATCACCTGTGTACTTCGCCCTGCCCGTAACTTTATCTCTTGCATCGTAACGTGGTAGACTCTTTCCCACTACCTTGTAATTGTCTAGGTCGTATTCTTTCGTCTCCGGTTCGTCCACATCTTCGTATTTCTTCCAGTTCTTAACCGCATCCAGTATTTTAACGTAACCGGTGCAGCGGCAGAGGTTGCCGCCAAGGGCTTCTTTGATTTTATCATCAGTAGGTTCGGTGTATTTATCTGTAAGGGCTTTAGCACTCATAACCATACCTGGAGTGCAGTATCCGCATTGTATGGCGCCGCTGTGAACGAAAGATTTTTGCATGGGCGAGAGCTTCCCTTTCTCTTCAAGCCCTTCTATGGTGGTGATTCGTTTTCCTGCCATATTTGCGGCGAGCAGGAGACAGCTCGACAATTGCTCCCCGTCCACCAGCACTGTACAGGCACCGCATACCCCGAGCCCGCATCCCTTCTTGGTACCGGTCAGGTCAAGTTTGTCCCTGATAACGTCCAATAGAGTGGTGTTTGGTTTTACGGCGATTGTGCGCTCGTCCCCGTTCACGTTGAGGGTGATAAGCTCATACAATCAATCACCTCTCCCGGCAGCCCGCTCGAAGGCTTCCTTAAGTGACTTTTCGGTGAGAACGCGGATCAATTTTTTTCGGTATTCTCTGGAACCGCGGATGTCCGATATAGGTTTCGATTCGCCGCTGGCAGCCGCGGCCGCCTTGGAAAAGAGGTCCTCTGAAGCTACTTTGCCCGCCAGCATTTCGGACGCCCCCACAGCCACCATTGGTACCGGTGCAACAGCTCCCAAAACAATTCTTCCCTCTTCGATAGCGTTTCCATTCAGGGTGAGGCTCGATGCAACTGAAGCAACGGCAAGGGCATTTGCTCCACGCAGCTTGAATTTTTTATAACTTATTCCGGTATTATTGCCGACTGATGGGATCATCACATGACTCAGGATTTCTCCTTCCGCGATGACCGTTTTCCTCGGGCCGTAAAATAGATTTTTGAGGGGGACATTCCGTTCACTATCCATACCGACGATGATGGCAGATGCTCCCGCGGCGATCAGAACGGGGGGAATGTCGGCAGAGGGGACTGCGCTGGCGATATTTCCTCCAATGGTCCCCTGGTTCCTGATCTGCTTTGATGCCATTGAGGAGGCGGCTTCGGAAAGAGCCTTCACCCACTGCCCGATAATTTCACTCTCAGCAACTTCATTTAACGATACGCGTGCACCTATCCGAACCCCGTCACCAGTTACCTCGATTCCTCTCAATCCCGCTATTTTTGCCAGTGAAACCAGATGAGATGTTTCTATATTGTGCTGCTTTAAGTCCACCAGCAGATCGGTCCCGCCGGCGATTATCCTTGCCAAGCCGCCGAATTCCAGAAGCAGGCGGCAGGCCTCCTTGATATTACCCGGCTCATGGATAATGAAATCGCGCATATTCATATGCTCAGCTCCTGTGAGATCAATCGGGGGATATGTATCAGCATAGATAAAACTTTTTTTTCAAACTATGATTTGCCACTCAGGAGAACTGGAAGGATTCATACAGTTTGGATATTCACATTAATCATACAATATGGGCCTACTGCTACTAGATGTAAGTCCGGATATGAAGATACAATTATCATCAGTAGGTTTCACCTCTTGGAACTATGGGTTGTTATTGTGTATCACTCCTTATATACGATAAAATTCATATTCGTTATATGAGGGGGATTTACTGTCTAGGATATGGTGAATCCAAATGAGTCAGACCGAGACAACAATCAACGTCAGAGAAAATATCGAGATCAAGGAACTAGCAATGGCCCAGCTGCTAGCCGATGATTACTGTCTAAAGATCATAACGGGCACCGCAAAGAAAAGTATGAGCGTCAAGGATATGGCTTTCACTTATTTCATACCCTTCGCAACATGCTACAAGAAGGTGGCCCAACTGGAGGCGATAGGGCTTATAAAAGAAGATGGAAAGGTTCTCAAGGGCAGCGGGAAGAAACATTCCGTTTACCGTTCAGCTCTTAAGAATCTCGAAGTCAATTACACGGGTAATAAGATCGTATTGAAAGTTGAGCTGGAAGGCGCCGGGTCGAAAAATATATCGCTGGACCTGGTAGACGGGTCCCTGGTTACGACTAAATAAAAATATCCCGGGGAAGTTCCAACGAGTCCCATTATACTCCGGTTTCGCTTTAGACTATTCCAAATGAAATTGTTTTTTCTATCCCTGATGCTCAGCAAGCTCAGATCCCCTGATGAGAGAAACGATTGCTGAGTTGTAAGGAGCAGTTATCCCCTTGGCACTGCCGTATTCAACTATTTTTTCGTTTAAAAAACCGATCTCAGTGGGGCTTCCTCTTTCAAGGTCCACGTGCATGGATGTTTTATGATGCCCTGCTTTGTCAAGATAACCCATGCACATTTCGAGAAAATCTTTATCGTATTCGATACCGTTGGCCCCGGCCACCTCGATTCCTTCCTGCAGTATCGCTTGAGCAAGTGACCTCGTTTCTTGGAGTTCCATCATCTGTTTCATTGTTCTTCTGGTTAGAGCGCAGACCGGGCTCAAAGCCGCGTTCAATATCGTTTTTGTCCACTCGTGTTTCTTGATCTCTCTCGTAAAGACGGTCTCGAGACCCGCTTCAGTGATAATCCTTGCAATTTCCCTTGCATTTTCATCCGCAGCAGAGTCAATCGTTCCAATGTAGTTGGGTGAATTGAAAAAAGAGATTTTAACGATCCCATTACCTGCCAGGTTTCCAGCGTAGTTGACTACAATACGTAATGTTTTTTCTTTTCCGAACACACCGGCAATGGCCTCTTCCGTGTCCAGACCGTTCTGGAGGCTTATTCCAAGAATTCCTGATGGCACGACCTGTTTGATAAGAGGAAGTATTCTCCCCATGATTGAAGCTTTTACTGAAATAAATACACCATGGAGTTCCCGCCCGGCCAGTTCATCGATTCCATTAAGGAGATTTTCTTTCGGGAAAGGGACCGTCATCTCCGCAACTCCGGTGATCCTGAGACCATTTCTAGCAATCTCGTCAAGGTGATCCTTCAAGATATCCACCAGCACAATGCTGTGTCCGGCATTTGCCAGATGGGCGCCCATGATACCACCAATTGGGCCTGCGCCGATTATGGCAAATTTCATCTTCTTATCCATGAATGCTGCCTCCTTTACAATAAATATTATTTTCAACAGAATTTTTCTCTGAGCTTTCGATGCAGTTTCTTTCCAGTCCCCGTCCTTGGCATCTCATCGGGATTAATAAAATATATTGATTTGGGTTTTTTGTATCCTGCCATCCTGCCTTTACAGTGATTCTTGAGTTCCGCCTCTGTGACGGTGATGCCTTCCTTTGGGATAACCACGGCTACCACCTGCTCACCCCATTTTGGATCCGGAATTCCTATGATAGCTGAGTCATAGACTGCTGGGTGGGTACATATTATATTCTCGACCTCCGTGGGATAAACGTGTTCCCCTCCGGTGATTATCATATTGTCTTTTCGGTCAACGATGTAGTAGTAACCGTCCTCGTCCCTTCTTGCAAGATCCCTTGCGGTAAAGAATTTTCCCGCAAAAGAGGCCGCCGTTTTCTCGGGTAGCTTCCAGTATTTATCGAATAGCATGGGCCCGTAGGAGTATAGCTCACCCACCTCGCCCGTTGGGACCGGTTTCCCGTCCTCATCCAGTAATTTCAGGATGGCCGTGGCTGAGGATTCTCTACCGATGGAACCCGTCTTGGTATACTGTTCCTCGGGAAACAGCGTCGTAACGATACCAGCCTCGGTGGAACCGTAACCCTCATACAATTCCACTCCTCTGAAGAAATTCATGATCTCCCTTTTCATTTCAGGCGATACCGGTGCCGAAGAGCACAACAGCTTTTTAATGCTGGATACGTCAAATCCTTTAGCTTTTTCCGTTGGTGCATTGAGAATAATATTGTAGTGGGTGGGTATGAGCGAGATGAAATTTATCTTTTCACGTTCGATGATCTCAAGTATCTCGAGTGGCCTGAACGATCTAGCGGTGTGTATGTAAAAGGAGCCTCCCATGTAAGTAAAATTGAAAGTGAAGAAAGTGGAATTAACATGGCAAAGGGGCATTATATTCAGACATATGTCGCCATGGCTGAAACCGAAATCGATGGCATTTATTAGGTAAAAAGCGATGTATGATTCATGGGATCGAACTACACCTTTTGGAATTCCTGTGGTCCCGGAGGTGTAAAGCATTATCCAGGTGTCCTCCGGGGAAACATCGACCATCGGCAGGTCTGGTGACCCTGACCCCAAAAACTCATCATAATCCTTCCATCCTTCCGCTGATTTACCGATTATGATCTTATTTTCTTCAGGCATGGAAAGTTCAGGAAGATTTGGTATAAATTCACTGTGCGAAAAAAGCGCTTTTGCCTCCGAATTCTCGAGAATGTACCCGATCTCGTTTCTGATCAGACGAAACATGATGGGCACTACTACTATCCCGTTACGGCAGGCAGCGAAGTACAGCTCGCAAATTTCTATGCTGTTCTCCAGTAGCAGGGCTACTTTATCGCCCTTCTTCAAACCCAGCCCAAGCATGGCGTTGGCCAGCTTGTTTATCCGAATGTCCACCTCGGGATATGTATATGACCGGTTAATATCCATCATGCAAACGGTATTGGGATATTTCTCCGCATTTACCGCGATCATCTCGCCCAGGTTCAGCCAATTCCCCGCCATGTTCAATCCCCTATTCTTATCCTTGCATCCACAACTAAAGGTCTCCTTCCCGCTTCAAAAGCGAATATGGGATTCAAGTCCATTTCCACTATCAATGGCAGTTCGGTGACCATCATGGATACACGCTGGATTATTTCGATCAATTTTTCGATATCGACACCCGCTTGCCCCCTGAAACCGGAAAGTAAGGGGTAAAGCTTCAGCGAGGCAAGCATTTCTGCAGCTTCGACCTTGCTAAGGGGAGCAATGCCGAAAGATGCATCCTTTAGAAGCTCCACCAATACTCCACCGGTCCCCGCCATAATAAGATGACCGAGTCTTTCTTCCCTTTTAGCCCCAACTATGACTTCCTTTCCCCCGGAGATAAATTTCTGAATGAAAAATTTGAAACTCAGCTTGGAAAATTTAGCGGTCATTTCAATAAGAGTTGCGCGTAATGCATTCTCGTCTTCTATATTGACGGCAACACCCCCGACATCACTCTTGTGGACTATTTCTTCGGAATCTACCTTTACCACCACGGGGTACCCCACGGCTTCGGCCTCCTTAATCGCTTCATCAACATTTTCGGCTATACGCCATTGGGCAACTGAAATACCAAACGCTTCAAGCAATCCCATCACGTCGGACTGTGAGAGATATTTGTTTCTGTTCTTCGCGCGGATGATATCCTTGGCGTGGGCTCTGTTCACATCTTCGAATATATGAATCCCGCCCAGTTTTCTACCACGTATCTCACCGTATCTGGTAAGGGCTACCAGAGCTCTTGCCGCCGTCTCCGGGAAGCTGTAGCATGGTACGTTTCCTTCCTTTAGTATTCTCAGCGTCTCAAGCCACTGATGCTTGTCTGTCATTAGATTGCATACTATCGGTTTTTTCCCAACCAGATTCACCTCTGCTATCTCACGCGCTATACTTTCGTTGTCAACGAAAAACGGCGTTACGAAATTAATGTACAAGCTGTCAATGGTCTCCTCATCCATCAGCACATCCATGGCCGCCCTGAAATGCCCCGCATTTGCCGTGGCTAGAACGTCGATGGGATTGTTAATGGATGCCGCCGAGTACAATTTCTCACTTAGTACCGCTTCGGCCCTTTGTGAAAGTTGGGGTATTTTCAATCCCGCTTCCACCAGTTCGTCCGTGGCGATTATTGCAGGACCACCCGTATTCGTGATCATACCAACGGAATTACCCCGGGGAATAGGTTGAGTGGTGAAGGCCGCAGCCGCCTGGCACAGTTCCTCCTCGTCCCTGAAAACAAGTATTCCTGTCTTTTTGAAGATCAGCTCGGTGGTGATCTCCATGCGAGCAAGACCCCCGGTATGTGACGATGCAGCCTTTGCCCCTTCCTCTGTTCGGCCCGCTTTCATACCCAGGACCGGTTTCTTGGCAGCTGCTTCTCTTGCCGCCTCCATAAACTTTCCGGGATCCGAAATACCCTCTACATAGAGGACTATGACACGGGTTTCATCATCGTTCCCCCAGTACTGTAGAATCTCAGGAATGGAAATGTCGCAAGCGTTTCCGTTGGAAGCGTACATCCTTACTCCTACACCCAGCTCGGAGAAACGCTGGTTTATCACCTCGCCTACCCCCCCACTCTGGGCTACTATTGAGATACCCCCGACTTCGGGTTTTGTAAAAGTGAAATTGCAGTATGCTCTGACGAGAGGGTCTGTATTGATTATACCCTGGCAGTTGGGACCGAAAACCCGGATACTATGTTCTCTCGCCTTTTTAACCACAAGTTCTTCCAGTTCGGCGCCCTTTCCGCCTATCTCCTTGAATCCTGCCGTGTTGATGATAACCGTTTTCACGTTCTTCTTGCCGCAGTCGTCAATTGCAAAGGGTACGAACTTATTTGGTATCACTATATGCGCCAGATCGATCTCGCCGGCTACATCACAAATATTGCCGTAGGCTTTTATCCCCCTCACATGATCTGCCTTTGGATTAATAGGGTAGATCGACCCCTTGTAACCGAAATCCTGTAAATTTTTTATTATACGGTTGCCGATGGAAAGCTCTTTCGTGGAAGCGCCTATTATTGCCACCGATCTCGGTTTGAAAAGTGCGTCCAGCATATCATTTCTTCTCCTCTAGCTGTTCTATAAAGGCTTCGATATTGGTTTTTAGCTGCTCGTCGGATACGCATCTCATATCATTCAGGTCCCCGTTTATAACGAGTGATGGTATGCCGGTTTCCTCTTCGAGCCTCTGAGGCATGCCGTAGCGATTGTTCGAATTGTTCGGACAGGTCTTGGCATCGTGGTAAATTATACCATCGATCCTGAAAAAATCGAGCATCTTTTTTATGTAATCTTCTTTAGCAGCATCCGAACGTACGATGAAAAGTTCCGTGTATGCTCTCGCCATGCTCTCGAATGGTTTCGAGGGATCGAAAGCGGTAAATATCCAGCTGTTGCAGTATGTGGATGCGACCACGCAGGCGTTATTTACTGAAAAAAGTTCTGAATTCGCCCTCAATCTTCCCCAGATGGGCATTCCTTCCCAGTAGAGCCGGAATCTCTCACCCTCCACAGCCGCTTCATTATTCTCCAACCTTTCATTCAATTCTCTCAATAACAATTTGTAATAATCCACTGCCATCTGCGTTCCCCTGAGGACCACTGCAGGGCCCATATGGATGGTCCCGTCGAAAAAGGTCCAGGGTGCTGGGACCGCACTCGCGGTATCCAGAACATCTTTCCAGAGGTCCGAGCACTGGCGGGAAAGTGATAATACCCGTCTCAATTCCTCAATGTCGAAGCTGTTGCCCGAAATATCTTCAAGAGGTTCGATCATCGCTTTCATCTGACTTGCGATGGAATCAATATGTGCCTTTGTTACATCAGTAACCCCTCTGTGGGTGCTGATACCCAGGAGGGGAACGTTGTATTCTCTAGAATACCAGGACAACCAGTCCTTAACGTCACGACATTGGTTTGTGTTGTACGCCAGCACGTCGGGTTTGGGAACCGTTTCGATGCCCTTGTAGGCTCTGGCGAGAGGGGTAACACCCTTGACGTATGCTCCGACATCCGAGGTGAGATACGAACAGATTTCGGGAGAATAACCAAGGGCATTGGCATAGGGTATGAGATCCGCAGCCATGCGGGTTGCACCCAGCATCGCCCCGTGATTTTCTGGAAAATAGACAAGAAATCCTATGGCTCTCAGTAATTCTGCCGGACCCACGCTGGTACACCAAGCCACTTTCTGCCTATCGGTCTTCTGGGCTTCATCCAGCTCAAAGAAATACTCTGCCATGATACGGTTCATTTCCCTAGTAGCCACGATCCTTTTTCGAATTATTTTTTTGTCTTCTGCCATATGATCCCTCTTTTGCAGATCGATCAATTATCCACGGTCGTGATAAATTTCTTTATGTAGACAACCCCAAATTAAGGTAGACATTATTAATCTTTTTGTCATATATTGTCAATGGTGTGAACAGCGATAAAATGGGTCGTGAATAGGTAAATTCACCTCACCCTCGGCCAAGCAACTTATTGGACGTTACGGGAATGCTGCCGTAGGAGATATTCTCAGTATCGTAAACCTTAGAGTTTCCTGCGGGTGTTGAAATTCGCAGCTTGACAATCCTCGACAAATCAAAGATTTGCCTGGCATGACAGGTCTCGATGAATCAGAGATACTTGATGAATCAGAGATTCATCTGTACCCTCGGGAGGTATCCCTACGGGTTCATCTGACTTGCCAAGTAGCGATGCATCCGAGGATGCATCTAATTTGCCAGGTGGTAACCTGTCAAACCGTAACTTGACAAGCTGTTACCTGCCATAGTTCGCAGAATCACAGTCCGAAGGACCGATTCTGCTGAATCTTGTAAGAGGCAAACACGAAGTCTTGGAAAGTCACACTAACAATGAAATATGTGTAATATTATTAACGTGGATAACCATTTCTACTTTAAAATTCAATGTAGTTCCGGGTGTTAAATATGTCCGATCATAATTACTACGCTGGTATTGACGTCGGTACATCTTACGTCAAGATGGTCTTATTGGACAGAGACAATCGAATTATCGCTTCTCATATCGAGCGCTCCGGGGCGGTTCTTCAAAGATCCATCAAATCGGCTTATGACGGGGTTCTTTCCGTTTCAGGACTTCTTGAGGACCAAATTACTCATATCACGGCCACTGGATTCGGCCGAAAGAATGTGAATTTCGCAGACAGCATAAAGACGGAGATAAGCTGCCACGCCAGGGGTGCTTATTACCGTTTCGGTGAAGCCATCACGGTCATTGATATCGGTGGGCAGGATACAAAAATAATCAAAGTCGCCAAGAACGGCAAATTGCTTAATTTCAAGATGAACAGAAAATGCGCAGCCGGTACGGGTTCGTTTCTCGAAGAGATCGCTCTGAAAATGAATATCCCAATGGAGGAAATGAACGACCTGGCTGCCAGCTCTGATAATACAACGGCACTTGGGAGCTTCTGCACTGTCTTTGCCTCTTCTGAGATGCTCACGCGCATTCAGAATGGAGAACGGGTGGAGGATATGGCAAAAAGCGCCTATGAATCTGTGGTAAGACGTGTGATTGAGATGGACGTTTTTCATGGAAAGTTGGTTATAAGCGGCGGCGTGGTCAAACACAATCGGGTTATCGTCGATATACTGGAAAGACAGCTCGGGAAGGAAATCTCAATCGCTCCCAGTCCGCAGCTTACAGGGGCATTCGGAGCAGCACTTTTTGCAGGTGAAAACTGATAATTTATATTCGTAGAGCTATCAAAATTAACAAATAGGATTAAGTAGGATATATCCTCTCTACCTTACTGGTACATATTCCATTTAATCAGGAGAATACTATGGCGTATGCAAACTTCCAAATTGAGATGTTACTCATCGTATTCGCGATCGCTTTTCTTCCATCAATTATACTGGTGATCATACTCAGATTCACCGAGAAATATGAAAGGGAACCTTGGGGTGCAGTATGGACCGCCTTTCTGTGGGGTGCCACCGCAACCGTTGTAATACTTATCCTTGCCAGGGGATATTTTCTGATCTATATGAGGGATAATTATCCCGAGATAGCATCGGATAAATATAAGATGGGCCTCTATGTCAGTTGCTTATTGACCCCCATTGTGGCCACCCTCGTAAAGCTGCTGGGTCTCTTTTTCGTAAGGGATGAGTTGGATGAGGCCGAGGACGGTCTGATATACGGTGGTGTGGTGGGATTGGGTTTTGCCGCCACCGAGATGGGGTTATACGGTTTTTTCGTCTATACCAGTTACGGTATGGAGGTGTTCGTCAATTCTGTGTTGCTGAGAACCGTATCCGTCGTCATCCTGCAGGCATCGGTTGGTGCCATTGCCGGATACGGCGTAACGAGAGCGGTGGCAAAGAAGCACAAGAAAGGTTCGCTTTGGCTTTCACCACTTTTCTTCATAGTTGCAGTTGTAGCTCACAGTGCATTTAACTATCTTGCGGGTGCCACTGTAGTCGATACAGAAAACAAGATACCCTATGCTTATGCACTGGGATTCGCTATCGCTATCTCGGCCGTAACCTGGTTCATAATATGGATCAAGATTATCCGATTGGACCGTAT
Source organism: uncultured archaeon (assembly GCA_964342815.1). Classification (GTDB taxonomy): domain Archaea; phylum Thermoplasmatota; class Penumbrarchaeia; order JASLWR01; family JASLWR01; genus JASLWR01. The sequence goes on from CAYFHS010000007.1 coordinate 92,611, forward strand.
GGATTCCAAGAAAAATCAGGAGAAAAATAAACCGAAAGATTTCTCATCAGGAGAGAGCGGGGGCGGTAGTTCCTTTCAGGATGATTTCGATATGGGATTTGGCCCGGGTTTCCAGCCTCCGGGGGATTACGACGACGGTTACTACGACGAAGGCTATGATGACGATTATGATGACGATTATGATGGCGATTATGATGGCGATTATGATGGCGATTATGATGGCGATTATGATGGCGATTACGACGACGATTATTACGACGAGGGATATGACGACGAATACGACGACGAGTATTATGATAGTTAATAATTCCTTTTTCAGCTCAGCCGGACTTCTCGTTTATCCCTGATCTTTTTATTAAGACACGCCCAAATATCGTATCATGCTTCATTGAATATTCTATAAGTCTCTTCGTCGAAGAGGCATATAATAACATTCTCGATACTTCTGCACTCAAAAGAATTTATGGTGTTCTTTGCAATTACTGCGGCCTTATCTTTCGGGTAACCGTATATCCCGCAGGAGATGGCTGGAAAGGCGATAGACCTGAGTTTATTCTCTTCTGCTAAGGTCAAACTCTCCGCAAAACAGCTTGTCAGAAGTTCCGATCGATCTTCCCCTCTTCTGTAAACCGGCCCAACGGTGTGTATCACATGCTTAGCCGAAAGATTATATCCTCCGGTTATGACCGCTTTCCCAGTGGGGAGTCCTTCCGGATATTTCGTACGCCTTATCTCCTTACACTCCTCAAGCAATCTTGGACCGGCTCTGCGATGTATAGCCCCGTCAACTCCTCCTCCGCCCATTAAGCCGGAATTTGCAGCATTCACGATGGCATCTACCACCAATTGCGTTATATCTCCTCTGATAATTTCCAGTTTCATCGGGTTCCACCTGTTTAGTGCTGTCCGCAAACTCTTCTAGCCCCGGAAGGTCACGCGTTTCGATATATATTTCGGTAATGGAAGAGGCTTATAGGGCATTCCACCCTGCTCCACCAGTAATAAACGTTTGAAGTCCATAAGAGAGATTGTTCTTTGCTCTTTGGACCTACGGATACGCACTGTCAATTCACCCGAGCTTTGCTCCTTGTCGCCAATGACTAGAATGAAAGGTATCCATTCCTTCTCGGCAAACCTGATACTCTTTCCCACAGTCCTTCCCGTGTCATCCACATCTACCCTAACTCCGGGTAATTCACCCAAAATTTTCTCACAATACTCCAGATGCCCCTCAGAAACCGGTATCAATCTTACCTGGGTGGGGGAGAGCCAGTAAGGAAGCATGATCTTATTTCCCTTCATGGAATCCATATGGGCTTTTTCCAGCAGTGCAAATATAACCCTTTCGATAGCCCCGGAGGGGGACATGTGCATTATCAGAGGATTTTTTTTAGTGCCGTCCTCATCTGTGAAGGTGATATCGTACCTCTTACCGTTCTCCACATCGATCTGATCCGTGTTCAAGGCCGATGCCTTGTCCTGGTTGTCAACGAAGTTCCATTCGTACTTCATCACGAAATAGAAGAAGCGGTCGTTCCACATCTCAACCATGGCCGGTCTCCCCCATGCCCGTACCATATCGTGTAAAAACTCCTTATTGTTGTCATAAAAATCTCTTGTTACCCTAATCGCGAACTCAAGACCTTCGGGAAGTTCAAATCCGATATCGGAGAGAATCCTTCGGCACAGTTCGAACCTGACCATCATCTCCTTCTTGGCCTGTTGAATATCGGCGCAGAACGCATGGCAGTCAGGCATGGTGAATGCTCTCAAACGCCTGAGACCGGTCAGCTCCCCTCGCTGCTCTACACGGAAAGAATAGCGCGTCATCTCATACAGTTTTAGGGGGAGCTGTTTGTAACTGAAAGTGGCGTCATGCAGCATCAGGAACTGGCCAAAACAGGCTGCAAAGCGCAGGAAAACTTCCTTGTCGGGAGATTTGATCTTGTACTGCCTCGCCGGGAAGCGTTCCACGTATTCTTTCAGGGACGGATGTTTGAAATCATACATCAAAGGCGATTCGATCTCCATCCCGCCATATTCGATCACCTTTTTCGTTACGTATTCTTCGAGAAGTGACTTGATGAACCTACCCTTGGGATAGAAACGAATATTTCCCGGGTCCGAGCCCGGTTCGTAGTCCGCGATCTCCAGTTTTTGCATCAGACTGACATGTGGAGGTTCTTTCTTTCCGATCCGTGATTTATTGATTTCGTAACGGGCAAATTTCCGCAAGTTCTCGTTACCCTTGAAATCATATCCCTTGACGGCGCTTTCCTGCGATGAGATCTCTCGTAATTCCCCCTTGGTATCAAGAATATACCAGTAGGACTTTGCTTCCTTTTCCGCACGTAAAGCCTGGGAAAGTTTTTCCTTTTTTCCCTTCAGTCCCTCTCCCGTAATGCTGATCTGTCGTGAAAGCTCGGACAAGGGATGCCCCTTGCAAGATATCTTAAACGATTTGTACCATCCAAAGGGCGCTCGCAACAATTTGAAGTAACCTTGAGATAACTCTTCATATAGCGCCTTTTCCACTTTAACGGCCTCGGAGGGAGGGGCTAGATCGGAGGACAGGTGGGCATATGGATACAGGAATATTGTATTCGTGCCCACTTTCTCGGCAGCATCGAGTATTGTTTCCGCTGCTTCTTCAACGACCTCATCGATATAATCTGCGTCTCCTTTCTCCACGGCGTTGAAAGCAACAAGAACGTCGTCATCCCATTTCTGGTGCTTCAGGGATTCATCTATCTTCTCCGCTATGTTCTTGATGGCCTTGGTGGTTTCGTATTCCATATAGTCCGAATGTATGAGCAATAGTCGCATGTTCTCACAATTTCCTGTAGGTAAATGTTCTTGATTCTCAAGGACGGAATGAATTGTAAATCTGTCTTGTTTAAAAATACATTGCGGTGTTAATACTTTATGAAGATAATTGTATTATTAAAATTTATTCGAGGATCATATCTGAGATTTAAAGCGTAATAAGGCTCGATTTTTTGCACTCAATAAGTATCAAAATTTTGTTAAGGGTAAAAACACATAAAAAGGTATATATAAGCAAATATGTTGTGCGAGTAATATTACTTTTTTTAAAAAAAAATATGAATGGTGATAGAATGGTAGAATGTCTGGAATGCGGTTTTGAAAACGAGGGCGATGGTGATTCATGTACTGATTGTGGAGCTACGTTGGATCTTATAGATTGTCCCGATTGTGGCGCAAAGAACGAGGCGGACTCGAGGTTCTGTGAGAAATGTGGTAGCGAGATCGAAGTTGCCGATGATTTCATAGAAGAAAAAGAAGAACCCGCGCCCCCGGTGAAAGAAAAACCCAAACCCAAGGATAAGAAAGCACCTCCGAAGAAGGAGAAACCGGCCCCAAAAGAGAAGCCGGTAGGTGAGAAGGTCGTTGTGGTAAAGATGATCTTTGCCCAGAATGATGCAACCAAGCTCGCGAACAAAAACCTGAAGGATGACGGTAAAAAGCTATTCTCTAAGAAGATCGAGGTGGTTGAAGCGGCATTACTGAAATACTTGCCATTGATACAGGCATCCTTCGATGTTGAGAAAAAGAAACTCTTTGGACTCGGAGGTAAGGAAAAAGGAGCCGAAAGCCTCTATTTCCACGGTATGACAGGTAAGCTGTTACAGGTAACCGACAAATTGAACTTCAGCGATATTACCCAGGCCAAGGCTGAAAACATAAAGGATTTTGATGGGGTGGCCCAATTCGAAACTCTCGCGAAGAAAATGCTTCCCAAGGGAACGGAGAAACCTAAGATCGGCGAGAAGTATATCCAGAAGAAATTGAGAAAATTGTTCGGTGCGACCCTGAAGAAGACCAGTATGGTGTATTTACCCATTTTCAAATTCAAGATCACCAACACAAAGACGAAAAAAGCCAGGGTACTCTACGTTGATTCCGTTTTCGGTATACCCACCGATAAAAATCCCTTCAAATAAGCCCTGATAGCTCAGTGAAAGGATAAACATATCCAATACTTCAGAATGAGAAAGGTGACCAATAATGAATCGTATCGCAAGAATCGAGATGGTCTCTGCCATCCTAACAGCCTCCCACGTTATGAATACCTCGAAGACCGAGGAAAATTTTCACGAGATCATCAATCTTTATACAAAGTACTACACGGAATTGAACCGTATACTTCCCAAAGAAAAGAGATGAAAACGTTTTTTCCCCGTTTTCATCCTATTTTTTAATCTAATTTGTCTTCTTCCATACAGGAGCTACAGCCGATCTTCTCACCCGTTTCGAGATAATGCTTGAAATGTTCCATCCACTTTGGATCTCGTGGGGAATCTCCGACAAATTCCACGAATTTCTCCAATCTCTGCATGGTAATCCCGCTGACGTGATGTTCGATCTGACAGGCATCGATCTCCGCCAGTTCCCGGTCAACTCCCAGGATCTCAAGAAAATCTGCGATTACCCTGTGCCGTTCCATCAATTCTTGTGCTTTCTTCTTGCCTGAGGAAGTGAGATTGGCGCCGATGAAGGGTTTGTATTTCACAAACCCGGATTTTTGCAGTTTTCTAAGCATCTCTGTCACGGATGGCGGTTTCACTCCCATAACATCTGCGATCTTCCCGGTATGGGCGGCTCCCTCTTTTTTTTCGAGAACGAAAATCGTTTCGACGTATTCTTCCACTGTTTTTCGTCTCATTTTAATTCCCACCTTCTTATATTTTTATGAGAAATTATTAATCTCCTAGATATGATTCATCATTATTGGTTACCTATCCGTTTATCATATGATACGAACATAGATATCGTTCGCAATATTAGTATCTACAGCAATCTGAGTTTGTCCTATCTGAAACACATGGGAAGGGTGTCTTTGAATTATCTCAACAGTCATGCCGGGCAACAAACCCATTGCCAGGAGTTTCTGCAGATTTTTATGATTCTTGGTCAGAATGTAGACAATTTTCCCGTGTTGCCCCTTTTTCAATTCTGAAAGTGATGATACAATCCTTTCGGCGATCTTCTTTCTTTCCCTACAACATTTACCTTGTGGCATAGATTTACCGTGGGGACATATTTTTGGGTGACCCAATAAGGTACATATGCTCTCCTCAACGCCTTCAGAGATAATATGCTCAAATTTGCATGCAGCGGATTCCATCTCATCCTCGCCAACACCTAAAACGTCGTGGAGCAACCTTTCTGCAAGACGATGTCTGCGAATTATTTTTCTACTTTCATTACGACCCTTTGGCGTTAATCTCACCCTGTTACCTGATTTCGTTATGCATCTCGTCCTTGCCAGTTCATTGATAACGGCGATCGTACCAAGTTTCTTTCCGTCGACGAATCCTTTTTTACCCTCGACGATCTCCAACCACAGTTTTTCTAACATTTCCTGGGCCGCTTCACTTATGTTCACGTTGAAACCTCCTTCTCAGAAATTTAATCAATTTCGGTTCGGGTAAAATCTCATATCCGCAGTTCGGACACTTGGACATATCACACTTTTTTATAGGGCATCCCCTACAGGCGTCCTCCGCTTCATTTTCATTGAACTCGAATCCACAAAATGTACATTTCATAATCTAACTCCTAAAACTAAAAGGATTTTATTAAGGACAAAACCAACAGCCAACGCATAAAAGAGAACAAAAAAGAACATTAATAATGCGGTTTTTAAGCCTCTTTCCTTTATCATGATCATCAGTTGTGCTATACAGGGAACAAAGAGCGTTAAAGTTACAGCAGCCACCGTGAGTTGTACCCCCGTCAATGCATTTTGCATATCGAACAATCCTGCGGCGCCATAATCCCGTCTAAAAAATCCGAATAACAATACACTTGAAGTTTCATCCGGTAATCCTAATGAATTTACGATCGGTACTAAGCTACGTATTATAAATTGAAAAATTCCTATCAAATGAAAAAACCAGATTAAAACACTCACTAAAATAAAGATCGGAAAAACCTCTTTGAAATACCATACCATTCTCGTATAGGTCTTTGTTAAAACGTTTGAGATTTTAGGTAGTCGAAGAGGTGGCAGTTCCATATAGAAAGTGGGTTTATCACCAGGGAGGATCTTTGATGCTAAAAACCCGATCAAAATAAAATTCAACAATATAGCCATGAACCATACGAATAATGCCCACGGACGACCCGATAAAATAGCAAAAATGACACCCAATTGTGCAGAACAAGGAATAGCTAGGGCTAATAGCAACGTCGCGATCACTCTTTCCCGTTTTGTCTCCTGGGTCCTGGTAACTATGGTCGCCATTGTAACGCACCCTAACCCCAGTACCATAGGTATTACCGCTCTTCCGGTAAGGCCGATCTTTTTAAAAACTCGGTCTATTAAGAGTGCCAATCTCGGAAGGTAGCCCGTGTCCTCAATAATGGAAAACGCCAAGAAGAACGTCCCCACAATGGGTAATATGATGGCAATTGCATATGTTAAGCCCAAAGTGATAATCCCATATTCGCCCACGATCAAATCCTGGACCGCTCTTGACTGGATATGACTATTAACAAATTCGGTTATGAAAGGATTGATCCTTTCGCCAAACAGGGTTCCCTCGATCAGATCAACAAGTTCTCCCGCACCTAGAACACCAACGAATTGGTAGAGACCAAAGTATAATATTACGATCAATATTGGAATCCCGGTTAAAGGTCTTATCATTGCCCTGCTGATTTTCTCTTTTATGGTACGCTTTTTGATATCTGCCGTTATTAAAGATGTTGAGATGATTTTATTCGTTTCTCTTTGTAATCTCAATTTTATAATATAACTCAATGGATGGTTATGATTTTGATCGATTGTCTTAATGATATCGTTAATTCGCTCGTATCTTCTTCCCTCCTTTTCTCTGACCATCCCTTGTGTGTCACCATCCTGTTGTAAGAGCAGCAAAGAAACAGCCCGCTTCGAAATCGAATAATCCCCCTTCAGATGGGATTCAATTTCTTTTATTGAAGTTTCGATGAACTTATTGAAGATTATCTGTCTTCTACCGTTCATACGATATCTTTTCAACTTTCCCATTAACTTATCGAATCCTTCTCCCGTGGTAGCAACCATGGGAACGACAGGGGTACCTAATCTGTTTTCCAGGTCGATAAAATCTATCTTTATTCCCAGATCTCTCGCTTCATCCATCATATTTACTACTACTAATACCGGAAGGCCTGCTTCAATCAACTGTAGGGATAGTGGAAGCATCCTCTCTAAGTTCTTTGCATCAATGACATGAAGTACTATCTTTGGTCTTTCTTTTAATAGTATGAATTTAGCTATACGTTCTTCTTCTGTTATCGGAATCAACGAATACATGCCGGGTGAATCAATCACTCCATAATCTTTTCCATCGATCTTACATTTTCCCTTGTCGATTGTCACTGTCGTTCCGGGGTAGTTTGACACTGTGACATATGCGCCTGTCAATTTATTGAATATGAGACTTTTCCCAACATTAGGGTTTCCGATAAGAACAATCTTTTCAAGGCCTTCGATATTCTCGCTAACAGGTCCATGGCATTGATTTTTTGATTCCTTTTTAATTTTTTTTGATGTGGTCTTAGTTCTCGTCACGGACAGCCCCATTTAGGTTCACCTAATTGTTAGGGATGCCTAAATCAGTATATTAAGGTTTTGGGTGGATTGACCGGACAATAAAAAAAGATCAATGACCGATAACAGAAAGTATCTTCCTTTTCATTCTCTTTTTCGTGTAATAATCATGAACCACATTTACCTTTTCCTTTGTTTCCGGATGCATGTTTGTCCAATACATGCAAGTGGAAACGGTCATGGGTGTAGGCGTGAAGAATTGAAAGTTCTCAATATTTTTCATTTTCCTTATGCGTCTCGTCAGGTACGAAATTGTATCCATCGTCTCGCCCGGATGACCGATCATCAGGTATAACCTGAGAGCCTGTTTTAAGCCACGGCTTTGTGCATTATACATGTTAATAAAATCCTCGAATCTATCATTGCATTTACCCATAAGCTGAAGAACTTCTTGTGAAAAATGTTCGGGAGCCACCTTCAGCGTACCTGAAATATGATGGGCCACCAGCTCTTTTACGTATTCGGGGCTGTCAACCGCCAGGTCGTAACGGATGCCGCTGCGGACAAAAATATTTTTTATACCGGGAATCTCTCTCGCTTCCTTCATCAGAGAGATAAGTCTTTTATGATCCCGCTCCAATCTTTCGCAACCGATACATTCCCCCTCACTGCATTCAGCACAATCCATGCCGTACATGTTTGCCGAGGGACCCCCCAGATCATCCACATAACCCCTGAAACCGCGTATGGAATTTAAAGATCCGATCTCTTTCAATATACTTTTTTCCGATCGCGATATCAACCGTCTGCCCTGGTGCATGGAAATGGAGCAGAAAGAGCAGGTCCCTATACAGCCCCGATGGGTCACCACCGAATATTTCATGCCTTTCAGAAGAGAATGTTGATGCATTTTCCTGGAATAATTCAAACCGTAAATCCGGTCCAGATCATCAGAGGTGTATTGGGGATACGCGAACTGAAGAATATAATTATTATTGTATTCCTGGGCCAGGTTCCGGTTGATCGAAAAGGCGGCCTGCATCTCACAGAATTTATCGGGATTCCCCATCACGTCGCTGAAAGATGGAAGTACATGGAATGATTCGTCAATCTCCCTGGATAGAACACAGGTTCCCTCAATCCCCATCAGGTCTTTTCCGCCTTTCAGCCTGGATGCTATCTCCAGAACCTGCTTTTCACCATTGCCGTAGACCAGAATATCCGCCCGGGAATCCAGAAGGATCGACCGTCGTATCTTATTGTCCCAGTAATCGTAATGGGCAAAACGGCGGAGCGATGATTCGATCCCTCCGATCACTATGGGCACGCCTTTCATCAAGCGTTTTATAGCGTTACAGTATACGATGACCGCGCGGTCGGGTAGGGAAAAGATATTGGAGTAGGGATCATCTTTTCTCGATCTTTTCATTGGAGTATAATTATGGACCATGCTGTCCACTGAGCCGGAACTGATCCCGAAAAATAGTTTTGGCCTTCCCAATCTGGTAAAATCCCTGTCCTTCTCCGGCCGCTCGATTATACCCACCTTGTATCCCTTATTATCCAGTACCCGGGCTATCACACCCACGGGAGAGAGGGGATGATCATCCCAGTATTCCCCGCTGATGAGAATTATGTCGCAGTTATTCTTCGTTTTCGTTATCATTTAAACGGGTCCGTAATCTATATGAGGGTTTGAATTTGTATCTTGCGGTTTCAGGGGTCGTCCCTAACCCTGTACGATAGGAAAAAGAAAGGGGTTTCAGGGGGAAGTCTGCCAAGTTATGTCTTGGCAGATGCAGTAAAGCCTGAAGGGGCATACAGAGTGTCAACGGGCATCTTTCCCCCTGACATACAAATACGATTTTTTCATCAAAGAATCAATCCCAGGCCACATCGTCGTCTTTTTTCTTGAATTTGATAAACACTCTGCCGGCCACGAAACCTGCCACGGGCATCATCAGCGAAACAATTATGAAGAAAAAACAGGGACCGCCGGATGCAACGATCTCAATTTTCTCCGGGAGTGGAAGGTTAGTTACCACAAGCATGGTCAAACCTCTCGAGGCAAAGGCTGCCACACCCACCAGCATACCGGTCCACCTCCCGAATTTCACTCCGGATATAATAATAATAAAAAAAAGCAAGGCGGTTAAAAAGAAAGTACCGATGAGACAAACGGTGTTAAAGGTTATCAATTCCTGCTTCAGGGCTGGTGCCGAGAGGGGGACCGTCAAAATGCCCAACAAGAATCCCAGAAGTATGAATATCACGGTTACGAATTTTCCATAGCCGTACATGCGTTTGTAACTCTTGGCAGTTTCCTTGGGACCGCCGTAATTTGCAATGGCAACCATTGCATTCTGCCTGCTCATTCCACCGAGATCCAAAGCGCTTTCGTGGAGATGGGATCGCACCTCATCGAGGACGTTGTTCTTCGTCTTTTTCGACATAAATCGTAGTTTCTTTCGCAAACGCTTCAGATAATCCTCTATCTCGGGAGAGCTTTTGTTTGAATTTTGGTTCACAGGTATACCTCCAGAAGTTTTGTTGTTCCCCCGATCATCAGGTCCCACTGTGCAAGAGCAGCCTTGAGGGTTTCACGGCCCTTCTCGGTGATTGAATAATAATTGCGAGGTGGACTGCCCTCGCCCACCACCCACTCACTGATAAGATAATCACGCTTCTTCAAGCGGTGCAGTATGGGATAAAGGGTCCCCTCTTTCAATGTGTAATAACCATCGGTTCCGGTCTTCAATTCCTTGATTATCTGGAAACCGTATTTACGCTCCTTGGAGAGAAGGGCGAGGACACAAAGCTGAATCCCGCCCTTCTTGAACTCCTTGTCCCATTCCTTTTCCTTCATGCAATCCTCATTCATCAGTTTTATTCGTTTTTTCTGTATGATCCAGCCTTAAGTACGTTCAATATACGTTATCTTTTTTGCGCCGTCTTTTTCTTACGACGCTTATTGATATGGCCACGGCTATCGCCACCGTTGCGATGGCAAACTGGAGACATACTCCGGTGGTGGAGAGAACATTCAGGCTTATGGTTGACAGCCCTTCTATTATGAGTGCTCCGCAGCTGAAGGTCGGGTCATGGAATATCTCGCCGCCAGCAGGGTAGATATAACCGCCCATGATTATGAGCGCATAGCCAAAACCGTCGTCATTTTCACCTCTTCCCTGCTGGTTCTGTCCGGCGTGGACCTGATAGAACATGAAATCGGTGTCCCCGTCCACGTCAACGTCGCTGATCCATGAAAGCTCACCCATGCGATGCCAGTTGTCCTTGAAAGTTATGTGCTCCTTTGCCACGAGTGTGGCATTAGTAGGCATTTCGCGAGGATCGGAAATAGCCGCATCAACCATTTCTCCTGCATTGTCATATTCATATTCGGCCACGCCGAGAGCTCCTTCTATACCGGTCACGAACTGTTTGTCGAACCATTCGTTCACGATATCAGGCACGAATGTCCCGAAGATGGTGAAACTTTCGAGCATGAGTTTCGAGTTTCGGCTCATGTTTTTAAAATCCCACCCCTTAATGTAATGATCATACTTGTAATCGGCATTTACGGAAATTCCCTTGAAATCCCTTTTTTCAACACTTTTGGTGTCGCTGATCTGCGGATCCTTACCTCCATTGAAATCCACTTCAACCTCGTACCAGGGAATATCCTTTATCTCAAGGCCCTCTTCTACGGACACCTCGATATGAAAGCTGATCGTCACCTCTTCGAGACAGGTATCGGTAGTATTGTCGTTTACGAATTCAGGGTCCCAAACGTTCCCATTTCCATCGCCGTACTCGAGGTTCTCCGCTGTCAGAGCGAAATCGAATCCTAAAATGTTCGGGTCGTCATCGGGAATGATCTTGATTTCGCTTCGATTCCATGAAGTGTTCAGATCGAGAGCTTTGATTACCGGTTCGGTGGCGGTGAACGAATGTTCCATATTTCCCAGGCCCTCCTGGTTTCTTTCGAAATCCCAAAGATCGTTATCTGCTCCGATCACTTCCCCCACTTCCTCCATGAACATGTTCTTTTTACGGTAACCCACATCCTGGAACTCGATAAAGCTGAAGAACTTGTGGCCGTAGACAGTGACAACGGGGATCCCTATTTTTTCCACTATTATGTTTCCTTGGGGGTCCATTATGGTGGCTCCGCCAAGATACCGCAGCTGGAACGTGGCCATCATTATACTGTTGGGATGCTCTTCCGTGCCGTAAAGAATATAGAACCAGGCATCATTGCTTAATTTGAATGCCACGTAGTCGCCCATATCTCCGGCTTTCGTCTCATTTTTATCTTTGTTCTCATCCCAGGGCGAAGTGTTATTCTCATCAATAGTACCCGTTTTCATAACCAAGTTGCCATCCAGAAAACTCTGTTCGGATTCTCCTGCGAACGCCATTCCGGAGATCGAAATTACTCCTGTAAGCATCAGGGACACAACCATAATCGCTTTCAACCATGTTATTTCCTTTTTTTCATCATTCATATAAGGCACCTCCTTGACGGGCAGGCTCGAAGACGGCTCACCTGCCTTATCAATATTTAGTACTTAGCAACACTAAGTAGTTAGTTATATTTAAGGCTTTTCATAGAAAAGGCAATAGAAAAAATTGAGAATATATATGATATATTATGTAGAGAAAGGATGCTGCTAAACGAGATAAAATAATTAAAGCCCTTCCACGTCGAGTCCCCTCCTCCAAATCCACCGCTCCACCATGAACTTGTTTCTGTCCTCGCCATTGTATTTTTCAATCTTGAATTTCTCCCCTTTCTCCTTTCCCACGAAACCGGCTATCATCTCGCCCCCCTTGAATAGAACATACCAATCCCCTTTTCCGAATTTTCTGTGAATGTCATCATGTAGGTAATACCACAGAGGATCTTTGGGCGGGAGAATGAATTTACGGAACATCTTGATGCCATCAAGTAGCTCGAGATCACTTTTAAGAATATAATGAATTTCCTTAGACTCCTCCTGAAGATATCCCTTTACGAGAACTCCCTTACGGGTCAGTTTGTTAACGGTCTCCCTCAGTTCTTCGAGCGAGAACTCTGCACCTACATATTGTCGTAATCTCGGAAGCGTAAATACACCATAATTCTCGAAAACATTCCTTATGCACTGCCTCCTTGCTCTTTTTTTCGAAAGGTTGGGAACTTCCCCCACCTTCACGTAAGTGTTCTTGGCATCCTTGACAACGTAAAGAGCGTCAATCAGTTCCTTTTTCTTTTCGAGATACACGGTTCTTCCCAAAGATGTTCTCTCGAACCATTTCTTGTCGCTGACCACAAAACCTGTGGGTATGACATCGAGAAGGTACTTCGCTGTGGGTGATATTCTTCTTTTCAACGCCACCTTGAACCTCTCCATATTCTGAGTTGTGGTGAACATCTGCCTAGCCGGGATCAATATTCCTTTCACCAGATCATTGTATTTTGCGTAGGCGTTCAGAGTGATGTCGTCGTCCTGGGTTCTCAGCCGGATCTCCTCGGTACTGCTGACAGTCCCGAAAGTCTTTATCAGATCCTTTGGGTCTTCGAAAATATTATCGGGATGAACGTGCTGTTTGTAGCATACATATTTCAGTATTTTGTCCATGGGATAGGTCTTCTCCACCATATTGCCCATAACGAGATAATCATTCATCACCACCAAACCCTCATTCTGGAAAGCTTCGATTATCCAACTACCCTCCGCCAAAAGCTGTTCCACGCTTATTTCGCTGATATTCTCGATCTTTATGACGTCTATATCGAAATTGGAATAGAAATCCAGCAGATTATCCAGTTCCTTTACCAATAATGACAGGATATGGCGAGAGGTAATATTGTCTTCCGGTAGTGGGGCCGTCCCGGGACCCAAGCTGGAGAAACTTCTTTCGGGAGCGCTCGAGACCATTTCAATATTCAAAATCCGGATTGAATCCTTTTTCCTTTCCAACCTCAGAGCGGCAAGGGGTTCGTTACCTTCCGTTAAGAGATGGCTCCATATCCCTGTGAATCTCAAAAAGGCCTTATGCACGATGAGATGGAAATATGAATGCGTGTCCGAAATTATACTGGTGAAGACAGATCTCTTTGCATTTCCTTCTTTTATCTCTACTAGTGTCTCGAAGTCCTTTGTCGTGACCAGCATTTCTGTGGGATAGGGATTCTCGACGAAAACACGCTTTATTTTTTCTTCAGCAAATAGCTCGGAGATTACTTTTTCGAGTTCCTCTCCGAAAAGCCTGCTGTGTTCCTGAAGTGTGCTAATTGTCATAGGGCCGTATATACCGAGCAGATAGCTGACGAGGTCTTTTCTGGAATGGTTGATGTAACTGGCGATCTCTTCTTTTTTGGTTGATGGATCAATTTTCTCAATTTCGTCTTCCCCATGGAAAAAGATATCGTCGAATGTTTTATTCTCAATATAAACAAAACCCACAGCTGATGCCATATCAGCCGAAGGAACGTGTGCACGTCCCAACCAGAGATTTTTTTCCAGTCGATACAATGCCTCGTAAATCTGTGCCCTGTTTAGGTTAACTTCCTTGTATATCTTGGATCTTTTCACTCCTGGATTCTGCATTATGTATTTCAACAGAGTCTGTTCGACAGAGTTCAACGAGGAAGTCCGTCTTGCCCATACGAATCGTGATACACGATCTCTTGGCAGGAAATACATACTGGAGCGGATAAAGCGCACCTGCAGCAGAACGGCGTCTTTGATGCTCGATAACCATTTGCTTTTTGTGAACCTTTTACTCCGCTGGAATATATCTAGGGGGGATCCGATGATATCGCCCTTTTCAAGTAAATCCTTGAACTCGTCGCGTCTTTCGAAAAACTTCCGATAAGCGAAATTGTTGAAACCGTCGGTGGCCAGAACCACGCTCCCTTCATTTTTAAGCCTAAGGGAGCGGTAATCCCTGCGTGCGATATAATAATCGTGTTTGTCGTCCTTAATTATCGAATCCTTTATGACATCAGCCTCTCTCTCCAGTTCTGAAAGCACCAATAATAGGTTAATGTTCTTGAGAGCGAATGGGAAATGAGCTTCCAGCTCCCTATGGGTGAAAGGACCGAATCTGTGGAGAAAATCCACCAGCAGTTTCTTTATAATCTCCACCCTGCTCATAGGTACGGTCTTGTCACCGATTTCCCCCGAACTTATCCTTTCCAAAACGGTATTGTATTCATCCTTTGCAGCCTTGACAAAGCCCTTGATGTCCTTGTAGAATGAAGCGTCCCTCCTGAAATGCTCGTCTACCATCTCTCTTGAAAAACGCGCGGGAAAACCGTCAACACCAATGCTGCTCCCATATCCGATTATCTCCTCGAAAAGCTCTCCGCCAAGCTGCTTGAACACCATCAATTTGGTTGCAAGGGATGATACGTCTGTTAGAGAAGTGACTATCAGCGAATGGGAGAATGTCGATGGCCGAGTGGAATAGTCCTTAACGTATAACTGTATCTCACCTCGTGCGATCTTGTTTAATACCTTTTTAGCACCAGTAAGATCCATGTATTGATTCATAACCTCGTTATGGGCTTCCTTGAAGACGGGCATCTTCATTAATACATCTTGAGGAACGTCACTTAATATATCAAGAGCCGTTCGTTGTTGTTTCTTTATTGATATCTCGTATCCCTTATAATTCTTGAGAATTATGAATCCCCTGTTGGCGCAATGAAGAAAACGCCGCTTGAACAGTTCGCTCTCCTGCAGATCTTCCTGGAGCGCACGTTCGATGTTCTGTGTGTGCAAGATATTGAAAATGTCGTAGAGTTTGAATGATTTCACCTCTTCGAGAGTCAGCATTATACCGTTGTCGCTAATGCTGTACTTGATCTTGCCTCCGTATCTATTCGTAAGGAGGGGGGCCAATGCCCGGGCAATAACTTCATTCACTCTTTTTCCGAAAACGGAGTGAATGATGATGTGTTTCATACGCAGGTTGTCAATATACCCCTCGACCAGAATCTTTCTTCCCGACGGTACCACAAAACCCTGAACGATCTGTAAAAATATATGGTCCAGCAGGAGGTGGCAGCCCTTCTCGTCCAACGAATATTGATCTTTAAGAGTATTTACAATATCCTTATGATAGAGTTTATCGAAACTTCCCGTTTTCTTCGTATGAAAATCTTTCTGTGAGATGGACAATTCCTTTAACAATCTCCTATCGAATCCCTTTTCCAGCAAACTCGCTTCCAGAGTCGAGAGGAACCTCCCTACATCAACGCTCAGATCGGTAGTTCTCGAAAAGAATTCCCCTGACCAGGATGGAAGTGTCGGTGTAATCCCACCGGCATGTTTCACGTACACCATGGACCCAATTGCCTTGATGAACTGATATGAGCGGCCACCAAGAAGGAAAACATCGTTCTTCGTCAATTTCTCAACGAAGGAATCCGATAGAGTTCCCAGATATGAACCATCCTCGGCTCTTCGGACCTTGTACTCCATTTGTGCGGGTATGGTTCCCACATTCAGAAAATATATCATTCTTGAGAGCTGTTTTGTTCCAATTTCTTTTTCGTCTTTCGAATATAGAATCTTCGGATATATCCTGTATTTTATCAGGTCTTCGGTGGAAAGGAACTCCAATATGTTCTTGAAACTTTCACGTGTAAGTCCTTGAAAAGGAGCGCTGCTGATTGCTACATTGAACACTTCGTCTTCGCTCTTATCGCCCTCCAGGCTCATTCCAATTACAGCTTGGGAAAGAACATCCTCACACATCCTGGGAATTGTGATATCGTCCATCTTTGACTTCAGGATGTTGCGGGCAATGGTGCAGCACTCGATCAATTCTTCGATCTCAAGGGCAATGAATCTTCCCCTGGTAACCACTCCCATGGCATGTCCGGCTCGGCCTATTCTCTGCAGTCCTCTTGAAGTGGACTTGGTGGAACCCAACTGTATTACCAGATCGATATGGCCCACGTCGATCCCAAGCTCCAGCGAGGAGGAGGTCACTACTGCCTTCAATTCACCCCATTTAAGTTGATCTTCTATCCGAAACCGCGTCTCCCTCCCCAGAGAACCGTGGTGGGTGGCAACACTGGTCATTCCCTTCTCTTTCAACATGTGGGTGATCTTTTCGGTCATATTGCGTGTATTCGTAAAAACGATGGTGGAATCGTATCGATCGACGTATCCTCTGATCATCTCAACCGCGTTATCCAGTCGATCTTTGTAGAGCTGGTCCAGAGAATCGAAAGCAGGAATAACCTTAATGTCGTATTTCATGGAACCCTTGTATTCGATTATGGTTATGTCCCGCCACTTTCCATCCGAGCGGCCTACCAGAAAACGGGCGATATCTTCTATTGGTGATTGGGTTGCTGAAAGACCGATCCTTACAAATTCCCGTGCAACCATGTTCTGAAAACGCTCCAGCGACAGTGAAAGGAGCGTCCCTCTTTTGGAAGCCGCAAGATCGTGTATCTCATCGATGATCACATACTCGGTTTGCTTTAATTTATTTACAAATTTTGAGGTGGAAAGACCTATTGATAGACTTTCGGGAGTCGTAATAAGAATGTGTGGGGCCGTACGGGTCATCTTCTGTTTTGCCTGGGCCGTGGTATCTCCGGTTCGCATACCCACACGTATCTCCTGGGGCAGCAATTCTTCAATATCCGTTAGCTCATTGACGTTGTTTTCACGTATCTCTTGCCCAACCCTCTCGCGGGCAACTTCGTATATTTCCTGAAGAGGAGTTTCGAGATTCTTTTCGATATCCCGGGCGAGCGCTTTCAAAGGTGAGATATAGACACAATAGGTTTTATTTTGCAGTTTATGATTTTTTGCCAACCGGTATAGGTGGTTTATGATCGAGAGAAAGGCGGTCAGCGTTTTACCGGACCCTGTGGGTGAGGATATCAGGAGATTCTCTCCTTTATCGATAAGAGGAATGGACATTCTCTGCGGGGGAGTGAAACTGGCAAATTTCGAAAGGAACCAGTTATGTACGTCCACATCGAATTTTTCGACTATCTTAGCCGTATCATAAGGTGTATTTGAATAGCGTATCATGCTTTGACCGTTTTTACTATTATCTATATAGTCTAGCCCAGCATACCACGGTAGAAGCTAAAGCACAACCTATTTATTATTAATATTTAAAAACGTTTGCACTGTTTTTATCCGCAGAGTCTTAATCCGCAAGTGAGAAGGAGTAGAGGTGGAATGGAATCGAAAACAAAAGCGTTTGATCTAGTTAGAAAAATACGTCCGATAATTGGATTATTGGATAGGTAACGGCAGGGGACGAGCCACCAATTACTTCTCTGGGTACCCTTGCCGGATAGCTTCGAGACATTAATCCACCTTTCATTATTGACGACTGGATACTTCTTTTACTCTTAAGTCATTGATATGAATTAGGGCATATGGCCCTGAGCGAATAAAAAAAAACCGAAATGTAGATATATAATCCTTCCTTTCAACTTCCACCCCGTTTTGGCATGCCAATGGCCTATCTTGTGATAGGCTGGTTTCATCAGCGGGTACTTTTCATCGCTAATGCTCCCATGGTGTAGTCCGGCCAATCATTCTGGCCTTTCGAGCCAGCTACTCGGGTTCGAATCCCGATGGGAGCATTTTTTTGAAAAAAAATGCGACTCAGAAGCGAACCGTAGGTTTGCCTTTGCTAGGAGCATAATTTTGTTATAAATTATGGGACTAAGAAGTGAGTAGGGGCCTTGCCTTCGCTAGGAGTATATTTTTATTAAAATATACGACTCAGGAGTGAAACGTAGTTTTATCTCCGCTAGGAGCATAATTTTGTTATAAATTATGGGACTAAGAAGCAAGCTGTTTGCTCATGCCCGCGGCACTCACTTTTTTCTCATTGCTTAAGCCAATCACCACTGGGTATCTTGAAACACCCCCAAGGTAATTTATCGACATAATACAACCAGCATTCTCCGAAATCGGTGATAACCTGTTTCCTGGTGTAATGATCGGGGTAACCGTCGAGATCATCTATACCTCCAAGTGAGGCTTCGTCTATCTCGTAAATCTCAGCGATAATGCTGCCTTCGCTTTTCGTGATATACGGAAAAGAACCATTGGAATGCATTTTCCAACCCTGTAATTCAACTGTTCCAAGGTATTTTGCATCGGCGAGATATGGATGATTAACGCATCCGTTTCTCAGAGTACCGTAGACCGCCACCCTCCACTGTTTTCCTACAATAACATTTGTCACCCGTTCCCTCCAAAAGAATTCGTTTTCGGCTACAAAATATAAAAATAGACTATTGCCCCCAATGCGGCGATATTCAAGATTGTGATAAAGATAGTAAGAATGAAAAAACTCTTCTTTTTCGTCTTGTGACGCACCAGAAGCATTGCGGTTATGGCACCCCAGACACCTCCCACGAGAGCTAAAAGATGGAGAGTTTTCTCGGGTATGCGACGGGAATTACGTCTGGCCTTAATCTTGTCCGCCCAGTATACGATAAAAGTGACAAGATTGATGAAAGAAAGATATATCCCCACTGCAACGAGTATCTTGTCCATGTCAAACATCTATTTCTTTTCTCCATGGTAGGAGAGGCTCAATATCCAATCGCCCTTATTCAGTTTTGTCTCGTTTGAAAAGTCCAGAAAAGGTTTCCCCTTCCTGTAAGCGGTGATTATCTTATGACCATCGCCTATTGGAATATCCTTTATCAGCATTGTTTTTTCCAACATATGTTGGGAGATATCGAGACCTTCCATTTCTTGACAGATATCCACGATGAAATCAACTACCAGATTTTCCCCGATTGAGTTGGCGAGAAGCAGTCCGTTAATGGTGGAAGCGGGGATCATCTGGTTTACACCGGCATCCTGCACGATATCCATATTCTGTTCGTCTTTCACGGAAGCAATGATGCGTACTTTCTTGTTCAGGCGTCTTGCTTTGAGACTAATCATCACGGTGTCCTCATCGCTAGATATTGGCACAATTAGTGCTTTGGCGGATTCGATCCCCGCCTTTTTCAATACCTCGGTGTTGAGAGCATTACCCACTACAAGATCCACTCCCTGGGCTTTCATCTCCATGAAATCCTTCGTTCCATCTATCACTACACAATTATCGCCGCGGTTTACCAACTCTGAATGGGCAACCTCTGTCGTAGCGTTCCAACCTACTATAATAATGTGATTCTTCATCTTTGATTTTTTCATTCCTCTCATCTTCATTAAACTCAACTCCACCAGACGTGAGCCCAGTTCTCCTATGACAATACCCAGAACGCTAATTCCCAAAAGTGCCACTACGTAATACACGACCCGCCCTTCGTGAGTTGCTGGAGAATAATCTCCGTAACCAACGGTTGTAACTGTCGTGAAGGTCCAATAGAACGATGTGTGGTACCCAATGGGGTAAGTAAGATCGCTGTTGTTAATTGCTTCTTGTCTTGAAGCATTCCTATTGCTCGATAGGTAATCCTGAATCGTCGCCTGGTTCTCTTCGTCTATTCCAATATTTTCATAATACCTAAAGCCGAAGGTCCCCAAAAAAAATGTTACAAGAGTTAGTACTATGATCATCATCATTGTTCTCTTCGTAAGTACTTTCAGTATGGATTTCAAAACCCGGATAAAAATATGCACCATTGTTCTCATGTAAGAGTTATTTATTATTACCTTTTTCGGTATTTATTTTTTATACGTTTATAGACCTCTAAACCGATATTTTTCTCCTGGCTCAAAATTCTCAACGGGACATGGGCCAAGGCATTTCCGGCACATAATGCAGAGTGTTGCATCCACAAGCACCTTTTCACGCTCACCCATATCCTCGAGAGAAAGAGCCCCTGCGGGACACCTGCCGAGACAAACTCCGCATCCCAGGCAGTGAATAGCTCTCTTTAAGACGGAAATGGCATCTTTGACATTGAGATCAATGCTGCTTTCTTCGCCCTCGATCGTAAAAAAGGTTTCATAAATTTTTATTATACCACCTTTTAAGTCCTCTATCTTCAGTATTTCGTTATCGTGAGACACGATCCTTCCAAGGATGGAAGCCAATCGGGCCACTTCCTTCAATGAAACCTTCCTGTTGAAATGTCCTTTCACTTGACAAGTCACCGCTTGTCCTGTTTGGTGAGCCAGCAGGGTCGCCTTTACCACTGAATCAATCCCTTTCGTACCCCCTCTTGTCAAGGATCCCACGGATAATGCTGAATTCATTTCTGCCGGAATATTATCATCGGAGGGATCAGGGAAGAGGTCGTAAGAAGTGGATTTCCGCTCTTTGAGAACTTGGTTTACGCTGCCGGGATAGTGTCTCCACCTCCAAAGACCCA
This sequence comes from uncultured archaeon, assembly GCA_964342815.1. Classification (GTDB taxonomy): domain Archaea; phylum Thermoplasmatota; class Penumbrarchaeia; order JASLWR01; family JASLWR01; genus JASLWR01. The sequence goes on from CAYFHS010000007.1 coordinate 113,496, forward strand.
GATCGATCCACCTTGACGAAAATCCCTTCTCTTCCGCCCACCTTTTCAGATATTCGAAAAAAGTATTGCTGCCGTCATAACCATCCCGTATCCCTTTGAGATCCGCCACCGATGAAGCCGGACAAAGCCAGCACCCGATCCTCGCGGGACCTCTTTCATACCAGGGATTGTAGGTACCTTTCTCCCGGAAGATATATAACCATACCGTTAGAGCGTTCCACTTCTGTATGGGTGAGAATCCCTGCTGATTGGGCACCCAGGGATTGATCCATTTTTCTCCTTTCTTTTTTCTCTGCAGGGATTCATACTGTCTCTGACCTATAAACGAGAGAAGGCCTTTAGGGTATTTTTTCTTGATCAACCTTGTGGCTGGGCCCAGCTTGCATATCTTGCAGCACCAGCGGAAATCCTTTGACGGAGGTCCGAAATACTCAAGAGCGCGGTAGAATGCATCACCGGCATCGAATGTTACGATTTCCAGTGAATATTTATCTGCAACCTCGTGTACGTTCTCGATGGTCTCGGGAAGCTCGAGACCCGTGTTTATAAAAAGAAGATCCGGCTTGTAACCGGCCTCCAATACCAACAAGAGGGTAGCCAACGAGTCCTTTCCCCCGCTGTAAGATACAGCCATTGGAAGATGGGTATCTTCAATCACCTGCCGGATGAATTTCCTGGCCTTGTTCACCTTCGCGAGGAGCATATACGCGTTGGCTTCCACTGCCCGATCCCAGCTCGGCTCAATCTCGGGAATGAAAACGGGATAATCTTTTCCGCTGGTTCTACGTCGGCTCTTTACCGCCACACCCCTTTTTTCTCGAATCATCTCAACACTGGTCATCTGGGCGGCTCCCGACATGAGGATTGAGCCGTGTTTGTCACAAACCAGCACCTCGTCTTCTACCTCGAACTCTCCAACGACCTTCGTGATTCCCGGGGCAAGACAGCTGGCTCCCTTTTCTATAAAGGGAATCGCCCCGTCATCAACAATAACAACATTGCTGGTGGCCATCTTATCCAGCAGCGACATACCAAAGTCCTGAGGTATGAAAAAATAACGTCCGGATAAAAGCTTGAATTTCAGATTTCCAATCACCCTGCCGTGGATGATGATCTCGTCCATTCTGTCCAGAGAAGGAACGCTGTTCAAAACTACCAATGATCCCTTCCCGATCAATTTCTCAACTGCTGCCGGACCGAACTGCAATGCAATAACTTCTTTTATTCTGATGATGTCCGCATCGAATGCAGGCCTTATATCACCCGGGGGTGTATGTTTAACTCTAAAAGTTGTGCCATTACATATGGAGCATTTTCTCTGCTCAATTATTGGAAGATCGCAATTACCGCACCATCTAAGCGACAACTCACCAAGTATTACCCGACCCATTTTTACACAGTTCCATATTATATAATCCTCTTTGGACGCGGTTGGATTAAAGCGTCATCGGTTATAATTCATCGGTCTGGTTTTTCGTCATCAGATTTTTATCGATAGAATGATGATTTTGAAATGGAATGTAAAAGTATTTAGAATATTATTTCGTTCAACTGGATATGCGCTTTTCAGGGAACTGTATTCTTTTTTTCACGGTTCTTTTTATTTGTCCATTATTGATTTTACCACTAAATTCCGCGGGTATTGCCTCTATTTCTTTGGAAAAAGATACGGCGTCTCTTACCGTTAATAATGATATTAAGCTTACGAAAAATGAAATATCCAATGCTCTTCACTGGTCCAATACTCCGGTGACCAGGGACCCATGGCAGCTTGAATACCTGGAAACTTCACCGGTTTCAGCGAGCGGTGGGTCCGTAGATTTCCTTTATTCATCAAATGATCTATCTGTAAAACCAGGTGTCCGTTACAGGGCCGGCCGGACAGATCCATCCCTCGTTGACCTGTATGTCGAGTCGGATCTCTATCTACTACCAATGGTTAACGAAACCATATCACAGTACGTTTACGATAAGACTGTTCTCGGAGATTACCAGATCGATGTATACTCTGTCTCGTCCATCAGCCCAAGTGATTTCCGGGAACAACTTCATTGGTCCTACATAAATGGAACCACCGGGGCGGTACTGTTGGGTGATCTTCCCGAAGTGATATTTGAGATGAACGATTCCTTTGGCGGTTATGAATCCTTCCCTTGTGACCTGTATTTCATGGATGTGGATGGAGAATGGGCCGATAACGACAGCAATGGCAAAATGGATTATCACGGTGGTGAATTGGAGGCAGACATATGGATCTCCAGGATCAAACCATCCATGATCCCAACCGAACTTGAGAGCACGCTGACTGTGGATTATTTTGGAAGGGTGCATTCCTATTTCATGGGCGACCTGAGGGTAAATCATACTGCGCTTCTATACATAGACGACGATTGGGCTCCCTGGGGCGATCTTTATGCCTGGAATATTTCGGCATTATATCCCGAGCCGGTTCTCGTGAACAACATCGCTGATACAAATGGGGGCGATTATATCGATAACAGGGTCACCGCAGGGTACGAGTTCATACAGGTTCATGTTCACTCGTCCCCAACAGTCCACTATTTTGCACAGGGAGGTAACGTTCATGCCTCTCAGGTAAGAGTAGCTCAGCCCCAGTCCCTGTTCATGAACCTTTTCTGCTGCAGCGGTAGCGATTATGATGCCGTGGCCAATTTCGGGGCGACATATATGTTCTTTGGCAGGGGGCTTGCTACAATAGGAAGTACAAAAACAGGCTCAATGCTGAATTTCGGTGATTTCTATACTCCCCTGGCAAACCACCGCTCCATGGGTGAGGCTTTCCTCGACTGGTCAAAAACCACCATGGAACGCTCCCGGGAATGGCATTATGGAATGTCTTTGCAGGGAGACGGGCTTTTATCTCCGAAATACGATTCCATCATGTACCCGCCGGAGTTCACGGATAGAAACAACGGCACTCTTAGAGTAAATGGCTCGACGCCGGAGAATATACTTATCGATATTGACATTACAACCCAGAAAGGCTCGGTTCTTGATACAGCTGAATATCGGATAAACAATGGTCCCTGGATAGGACTGTTTTCCGAGGACTGCTTCGATTTCACCAATGATTGGAACATATCCAAGAATTCCCTCTCTGAAGGAAACAACACAATAACGGTACGAGCTGAGACCATTTTTAATGTAGGAACGAATTACAACCTCACCATTATGAAAGACACTCTGGCACCTGCAAATATTGTAATGAAGGTGGAAGACGGAACGGGTTACGTCAACGAACGGGATGTGATATTGGGAGTGAATGCATGGGATGTCAGCGGTCTGGATATGATGAGTACCAGTACTGATGGTATAAATTGGGCTCCATGGGTGAAATATGCACCTACGATGCCCTTCCGCTTGCCCGATAGCGAGGGTATTCACGATATCCACCTAAGGATAAGCGATACATTTTTCAATATCGAATATACCAGGATCCAGGTGGAGTTGGACCGCGTTCTTCCCAAAGGGTGTAATATTAGCATCAACAATGGGAATCCTTTTACCTCTTCGAGAAACGTTACTCTCACTATAAGCACTTTGGAAAATATGTCGAATCTCACCCTAATGTCCGTGTCGATGCTCGATTACTGGCTCCCTGACTGGATTCCACTCAAGGAAGAGATCACGTATGAGCTTGAAGGAGAAGAGGGAATATTTCAGATTTTCATGAAGGTAAGGGACCGTGCAAACAACACTTCTCCCGTACTGAGCTCCACTATCACCTATGACCCCACTCCACCGATGCCAGTGAAGATCGTGGCAAACAACGGAGTTCTGTTGACCAATGACACCACAGTTCATCTTGAATTGAAAGCCCATGACAACACGAGCGGTATAGATAAAATGAGATTCGGTTTCGACGGCCTGGAATGGAACCCATGGGTGAATTATTCGAAAGATACTGAATTGATTCTCCCGGAAGTGGATGGAGAGATAAATATATACTTCCAGGTTTTGGATGGGGCCGGTAACGTTTACGATAGAAACGACGTTTACACGACCCTGATCCTGGATACAACTCCGCCGATATCCGATGTGATTCCATCGAATCCACCTGATGGATCGAATGGATGGTACGTGACAATTCCTAATATTGAGATCGAACATAATGGTATTGCAGCCTATTACCGATTGGATGATAATAATTTCATTTTTTACGAGGGGCCCATTACACTGAAGGAGGGTGAAAGTGTCCTGAACTACTATTCGGTGGACATGGCCGGGAACTCTGAAAAAATCAATAAGAAGACGTTCAAAGTGGATACCATTCCCCCTGTTTATGGCGTCAATGAGATATGTCGCACTGAGAAGAACCTGCAAGGGTGGTATCATGATGAAGTTGTTCTTGAATTTTCTTCTGAAATTACACCAATGAGCCGGGAAAGCATCCGCCTGGAGACTCCTGCCCTTGTGGATCTTACCGGAAGCAGGTTTACCATCGACGTCGACGGTATCAATTTTATTCAGTACTGGGCGCTGGATGAAGCCGGAAACATTGGTCGAAAAACAAACATTACCATCATGATCGACAGGGAACCGCCGCGATTATCGGCCAAACATCGTGTTGAAGGAAAAAAACTTATTCTTGATTTATCGGCTTCGGATAATGTGGGTGAGCTTGTTTTCGATATAGATCCGGGTGACGGTTCCGGTAAGACGGAAACGGGGGAATTTCACTGGGAACGACAGTACAAGGAGGGAAATTACAGGCTGATAATCGTTTGCAGGGATGAGTCGGGCCTCACATCGAAAAAATACGTAAACTTCACTATAGAGCGTGTGATGTTGGATAATTTCTACGGGGAAAGTGGGGTGACCATTGCAGGATACCTTGCAATGGGCGGATTCATCTTTTTCATTTTTATTATTTTTATTCTGATCAAGAGAAAGCGGAAGGTGCCTGCGAAGGTGGGCCTGTTTGATAACGACACAGGACAAGCGGTGACTTGTCAAGAAGATACACCGCCGAAGAAAAGAATCCCGTCCCATAAGAGAAAGGTGGAAATGGGCCCCATGAGAGCCGAAAAAAATAAAATTCGAAAAGAAGAAAAATCCGATGAATGGGAAGAATGGATAGGTCCTGATACCAAGGTGGATGATGATCCGGCGGACGTTGGTCTGACAGACGTTCCGGAAAAAGCGGAAACACTACCAGATAAGGAAGCTGACAAGGTATCTGATTGGCTGGAAGAAGATTTCTGGGAATGGAACGATGGGGAACCGGAGGAAACGGAGGAAACGGACGAAACCGTGGAAACCGTGGAAACCGTGGAAACCGGGGAAGAAATAGGGTGGTTGGAAGATGGAGAAAACTGGGACGATAATGATGAATTCGAGATATGGGGTTCGCAGCATTTCTCAAACGACAATAATACCTAATCTATTTTTATTTGAAACATCCCAACATACAACTGTTAATCTTTATTCCCAGTTCGGATAATATTGCAGCCATTCTGTTCGTTTCAACATCCCATTGGCCAGCCATGGCTTGAGCGTCAGGGCAGTTTATTTTCTCTTTACTGTAATTCTTCCTAAGATATTCTATTAGTCTTCTTTCCTGTGGGGTATAATCCATAATTTCACGTCCACTTATCTATTTATATTATTAGAGTTAATCAATCGCCAGGCTCTTTTCTGTTTTATGAACAATGTAGGAATCTATTTGCGATCTCTCTCAATGTATCTTTGTCGTCTCGAATTCTCCTGCTCAATTCTTCATCTCCGAAGTCCATTAAGGATTGGGCCACTGCATCGAGCATGTATGATGGGAATACGCCATGGCGTTGATATTCTTCTCTGTTTTCTAATATTCTATCCGCTGACTCTTTGCAGGAGCCAGGTAGTTGGGGTAAATTTTTCCTTTTTTCCCCAAAGCTCTTAGAAAAAATATTTTCTTCAATGTATAGGTTTTCCGCCAATTCCAGAGCGTCGTTCATCTCCAGCCCAATTCTTGCGGCTACCGCCATCCCAGCCAACAAAAGGTGGATATTGGCAGAGCCGTCCGGTGCCCGGAACTCAATGGTCTGCCTGTGCTTTACACAAGGAATTCCCCCCCTATCACCGGGATTGGCCTTTCTCACCATTTCATGAACGTTTTTCCCGCTCAACGGGAGCCTTACAAGTACTGAACGGTTCCGATCGCCCCAACATACATTTGTAGGAGCTTCCTGATTGGGTACCATTCTCATGTAGGAAACCGGTACGGTGTTTCCAAAAGCGCATAGGGACGGTGCGAGACTCAGGAGACCCGCAATAACTTTCTTAGCCTCCGCGCTCAATTCATCTCCACGCAACATAATGTTTTGATCTTCCCTCATAAGTTTTGTATGGATGTGAAGTCCGTTTCCAGCCAAATCCATGATTATTTTTGGTACGAAACTCACAGTGACCCCGTACCTATATGCTAAAGATCTCAGTATCCATTTGGCTAGGACAATTTGATCCGCGGCATCTTCAATAGGCCCCAGGCTGAATTCGATCTCATGCTGTTCAATGTCAACATCATCGAGAGATACATATCCCACCTCGGAATGCCCGTATCTTATTCGACCGCCAGCCTGTGTGATCAACTTCATTGCCTCGCAGCGCAGTTTTTCCCATTTGATGAATGGTGTTGACCCGCTGTAACCTTTCTGTGTTGGATTGGGGTATAGATCAACTTTTTCGGATATAATGTAAAACTCCAACTCGGCCATAGCTTCTATGCTTAGGCCGGTCTTTTCCTTGAATACTGTGTGTGCCTTTGCCAAAATGTTACCGGGTGAGCCCCAAAAAGGTTCCCCTTCGTTTGTGTAATATGTGCATAATAGGTCAACGGCGGGGATGGAGCTAAAAGGATTTACATAAGCGGTCCCGTAGCGGGGAATTACGTAGAGATCGCTTGAGGCCGCACCGACATAGGGAAAAATGCTGGAACCGTCCACTCTCTCCCCCGCTGAGAGTATACGTTCCAGTTCCTCCCTGCTCGAGATAATGAAGTTTAGAGTCTTCAACCTGCCGTCACCACCAACAAAACGGAAATTAATCATCTCGTAATTGTTATCCATGATAAATTTGACCAGATCATTCCTGGAAAAGGCCGAGGAAGGTTTCCCAAGGTACCTGACTATCTCATTGGAATTCATGGATATGGAGTCTTGTTTCGTTTACTCAACCGCCTTTATTTGCGTCCTTTACTTATGCAGTAATTGTTAAGAAAATCAAGTGAATAATATAAAAACAGTTGTTAATTTATTTTTAAAATTGAAAGAGATATGAAACGATGGATTATTATCACAAAAAAAATTTCCCTTTCACCAATACAACTTTTCTATTTGTTACTTCATTAATCTAACCCCTATACTATGCATAATCATAGATAATTTTATTATAACCACCAATAACCGAGCGCCCTTTCTCAGGATATGATAACGGAGAGTAATTATAAAATAACAAGAAGTAATTTATCCTTACAGATATTCTCCCTGGAACTGATTGGAATTTAGAGGTGACAATTATGAGTATAGAAACCCTGATGGAACTTGAAAAAAAGATCGTAAGATATATTGACGAAGTTGTAGAGGACGAGATCATCGATGTGGACGAGGTTGTAAAACTGGCAAAGTACGCAAACGAGATCACAAGAAAGATCGATGAAGACGGTATAGTGGATCCGGATGAACAGGTAGTTTATGACCGGGTCTCGGGAAAGTTACGGGAATTATTCTTGAAATACGATATCGAAGGATAGACGGTATAATAAACTCATTAGATTAGCCTATACATCGAGGATCTGTTTCACGGGTCCACCACAGGTATAGGTAACATGAGGGCTTCCGTGGGGGTGTTTTATGGCGGCCCCAATGATTATATTCTATGTAGGACGGGATTTTGAATTCCGCAGAATAAGTCCTATTGGGCCTTCATAAATAATTCGGATATTTGGAATCTACCAGTACCCCCGATTTCCACCGGAAATCTATTGGCGGCGATTCCACGAACGTTGTCGAGCTTCAGACCCTTGACAATATATAGATATTCCATACGGCTTTTCTGAGGGAAAGTATTATAATATGGGTTCACAGATATTTTTGTGATTTTATGAATCCCGAGAAACCCACGGAAGAGGAAATTTCCAGGTTTTTAAAAAAGATCGATCACTGGAAAGAACTGGGTTTCGAAACAGACGGATTGGAACTGCTTTTAAGGAACGATTTTGCCAAGTTCAAGGAGAGAAAACTCCAGATACTTGCAGGGCAGATCTCGGAAATGGGTGCTTCAGAAATAAAAGATCGTGGAGAGGGGAATGAGGGACAGCAACCAAAAAGTGAAATTATTTCAAGCCCTGCGGTTGATCAGGCTGATCTTCCCGTCGTTGAAAATGAATCATTTGATCGCTCTGATTCAATTGAACTCCCTCCAGAATCCATTCTATCCATAAGTACTGATGATATGGATGATGAAGGGGGAAGGAATCAGAGACCGGATATGGGAAACGGAACTCATGGTATTTCTGATTTTACCGATACAGTCGAAGACAAGCAGTACGAAGAGGAGATGGAGGAGTCCGAAAAGGATTTCCTTCTGGTTGGTAAACCAAAACGCGAAAGCAGGACCTCTGAAGAGATTGTTGAGGGAGTAATCATACTGGATAATGTGGAGGAACCAGAGGAGGACGACCGGTATAACTATTATGATATTCCACCCCCTATGCCCATCAAGCCAGAAACGAAAATAATACCCTCTCGAGATAGTAACACCGGCCGAAAGCGCCGGGAGCCCGATCACCGGAAGAGAGATACGGTGATCGCCGTAGCTGTCATGCTTGTACTGGTCCTAGCCGGTATGGGTATCCTGAAACCCGAGCTCTTCGATTTGCCGGATATTGGCTGGTCCAACGGGAACTCTCCCGACCCGGGAAAACCCAAGATTACCATTACTGAACCGATGAACGATGCAACGTTCCAGGCTGGCCAGCTCATCACGTTTGCAGCCAAGGTCGATTATCCCAACGGCAAGATCGATAGTTATGAATGGGATTTCGGAGACAGCAGTAATGCAAAAGGCAGCTCCGTAACCCATTTCTACACTCCGACCAATGATCAACATTTTCAAGTGAAATTCTCGGTGAAGGTCGCCACGGGGGAAACCTATGAGGAGAAGGTCTCGGTGAGAGTGAAACCTATGACGGTGGTACTACCGGAGAATAAAGATGGGCTAGCCGCTTCGTATGATCTTTTATCCAATGTTTTGTTCCAGGATCCCGAAGGAATCAATATGTTCTCCGACGAGGCGAACGACATCTCGGTCACGGAAGTTGAACTCCAGGGGTTCGGTACGCAAGAAGTTGAATACAGTATCCCGGCTGAAGAGGTGTACGATGGATTCCTCCTAAAGCACTCAGTCTACTTGAGAGAAGTAAATATCGCTCAGAACCTCAAGGGAAACGCCACCATCGCCTACTCCAATATTTTCGGGCAGAACACCGAGATTAAAACGCGCTTGTCCGGAAAAGCCGATATGGATAATTCCAACCATTACGACCTCACGACCCACGAACCTGTACAAAGCGAGCTGAAGAGCTCTCTTGAGCTGTACTCCGATCTGGACGAGGACACACCGTACAGTATGGTAGACGATATAAGCAATTACCAGGATTTTTCCGTACCATCCATGAACATCGATCTCACGGAGATCAGGGAAAACCGAACCTTTCGCGTGGGGGACGGAGAACCCGGCGGAGTTGGCAATCTCCATTACATGTGGAGTATCAAGAAGATCGACAATGTAGCCGGAATTCCTACACTCCTTGTCGATGTAAAGATGGACCGGGAGCTTTTAAGCTCCTACGGGATAAGCGACCACACCATTCATCTGTGGATCGCTGACGGAAAAGCGCTTCCACTCAAATACGACATGATAATAGTGCAGCAGGACGGAGGGGAGTTATTCTCTCTCGCTCTTACCGGGACCATGAAGCTGTCCTCCTACTCAGCGGGAACCGAACTGATATCCGATCTCAACTGTCCCCATGAATTCAACGATACCAGCCATCATGCCTCCCGGAGGGACGAGATAGAGCCCATAATGGAAGCTGATTTCAACGAGATTGATTATATTCCCTCCGCCGGAAATGATACCAATAATTTTAATGATTTCACCATCGAAGATGCTATGCAGCGGGTAAGTACAGACAGTACCTTCATCAGTTATATAACGGAACACGACGAGGCCTTCAGTATCGATTCCAGGTGCAATGTCACAGGCGGAAGAACTCTATGGAATATAACCTTCGGCGAGATGGGATCCAGCTCGGGGCTGAACTTTCTCGTGTATGACGATGGGGGGATATCCTCCAAAACGGTAAAGGTAACGGAGGTGAACCTCGATACGAGGAATATTGGAGAGGTATTGAGTTATGGCGGCAGTTTATATGTTTTCCAGGAGCATACCGGTATCCGAGACATTTTCTTCCCGAATGGCCGGCTCGATCTCACCGAGACCATGGCAGGTGCCGGCACCCGACTCCCCACGCTGTCCGCGGAGGCGTTCTATACCGGGAATGTCAACAATCTGGATTTCGGTTTTTTCCTTTCGGCAGGCTCGCAGACGGGTCAAGCCACAAATGAGAAGATAGCGGTTCTGAACGGGAGGACGGGACAGATACTGTATATTATGGAACACATGGAAACCATGCCGTCACTGGACACGGTTCTGTTGATCTGAGGACAGAGATTTCACTTATTTGCACCAAAAGTACAGGAGAGAATGGATGACGAAAATCAATCTGGCCGAAAAATACCGCCCCCTAAGCCTTGAGGAAGTCATGGGCAATACCAAGATAAAGACTGAAATGAAGGCATGGGCCCAGACATGGAAACGGATCGCGCCAAGTTGGAAAGGTTTTAGTTCACTGGACAAGAACGACGAGCTTGTACGGGGCGAGAGGGGATTCCGCCCTGCGTTGGTCCTTGCGGGACTGCCTGGCATTGGAAAGACCACCTGCGCTCACGCCCTGGCAAGAGAAATGGGTTGGGATGTGATAGAGCTTAACGCCTCGGATGCCAGGAACCGAACTCGGATAAGGGATGTGGTGACGAGAGGAGCCTTGAACCAGGTATTGAGTTTCGATGAGGACGGATCATTCAAGAGCTATAACGACGGTAACATGACCCTTATCATTCTTGATGAAGCAGACAATCTTTATGATCGGAGCAAGGATGGTGGGGATGATCAGGTAGAGGATTTTTCAGACCGGGGTGGGAAAGACGAGATCATCAAAGCGATACAATTGACCCGTCACCCGATACTATTGATCGTGAACGACTGGTACAAGCTCATGGGTCCAAGGGGAGGAGCGCTGCATTCGTGTACCAGGACCATTAGATTCCGCGAACCTACGAAGGACATGATCAAGAAGGTCCTGGTAAGGATATTGAGAAATGAGGGGATACGGGCACAACCGGCGGTAATAGATATAATCGCTGCAAGGGCCAAAGGAGATGTCCGTGGAGCAATCAATGACCTCGAGAGTCTTCTGATAGGTCGAAATGAGATCACCATGGAAAATATATCAGCCTTCGACCGTCACAGGGACAAGAAAAAAAAGATCTTTGATCTGATGAAGACCATCCTGCTGGAACTGGACATGAACCGCGCGATAAAATCTCTCTGGGAAGCAGATGAGAGTATTGGAATGGTCCTTGAATGGGTTGCTGAGAATATACCTCGAGTCTATAACGACAAAGAGGAACTGGCCCTTGGAATGGAAATGATCTCGAAGGCGGATGTGTTCGAGGGGCGGATACTGCGGCATCAGTATTACCGATACAGGCGGTATATTGGTCAGCTTATTACCGGCGGTGTGTGCATAGCCAAGAGACGAAGGCACGGATGGAGCAAGATGCAGTTCCCGGAGCACATCAAGAACATGTCCCGTACGAAAAGAAAACGGCGGGTGGAAAGGACCCTTGCACGAAAGATATCTAGGAAGCTCCATGTGTCCACGGGATATGCAATTTCCGTTTTCGTACCCTACTGGAGGATAATGGCAAAGTCGGATAACCGACTGGTGTTCAATACTATATACGAAATGGGTCTCGATAGCTACGAGTCCGCTGCATTGATGGACCGGGATAACGTCAGATGGCTTTGGAAGCAGTACCTCGAATACCAGAAGAATCGAATTCGTGATTCAATTGGGGGCGGTGTAAAGGCCGACGCCGACGAAGCCACCAAGCTCAAAAAAATCTCCTCGGTCATGAAAGATGATGAAGAATCACCACAGTTGGAAGTTCAGCGAAAAATTCGTAAAAACCATGATCCTGCAGTGTCATTAATTCCTGAAAGCCCGGGTTCCTCCGAACCCGTTTCTATCAAAATCCCCGATCTGTCCGAACCCCCTACTCTCGAAGTGGCTGATCCCGCCAAACCGGAAAGCGGCACACGTGAGAAGAAAAAGGATAAAAAAGAGAAAAAAGACGCACAAATTTCTCTGGACAGCTTTTTCTAGTCTTTTTTCAACTTGGAAACTAACACGATCAGTATGAGGACTGCCGCCACTATTACAGCAGCGACTATCATTCCCGTGCTTAATTCGCCTTCCGCCGCAGAAGGATCCGCCCCAAAATGGGGTATTTCCTCTCCGTGGCTCCAGCTAATGGTGGTCCCGTTGATTTCCGCGGTAATTTCAATTCCCGCAGGGAGGTTTGCAGCAGAGGTCAATTCGAAGGCGGCGTATCCCAAACCGTCCGTTTTCGCGTTATAAACAGTCCCATTCAGTGAGAAGGCGACCCCGACATCTGATAACGGTTTCCCTTCCAAATTCGTTATAGGCCCTATGTCTATCCTCCTTAGAAGACGTAGGGTTCCAAGCGAACTGTCTGAATTCGTTATGGCGATGGTCCGGGTTTGAGTTGAGTATCCTTCCAGGCTTAATGTAAGTGTGTAGTTTCCCTCCGAAAGGCCGTCCATGGTGAAATTCCCGCTGCTTGCATTCACTGTTAGCTCGGAATATCCAATTTTAACCTTGGTGGTAGTTGGCAGGACCCTGCCCGTGATCTTGTAAAGAATGATCTGCGTTATCATGGTGAAATTTATTTCCCTGAGCTCGATGGAAAATGAAAGTACGGTTGGAGTATCCACATACCCCTCTGCGCTTGCAACAACTGTCCAGTTACCCGGTGGAATGCCTTCCAGCATATAGTATCCGGTAGAATTGCTGCGTGCCGTGAGATTTTTATATTCCCTTTGCGTTTCATTTGTGACGTTCCCGGTGATATTATCTACAATGACCGTGTCCGTGTAGGTTACAACAACAATTGTTGCATCGGCCACGGGATCTCCGTTTACGGAAAGTATTAATCCTCCGAGCTCCCCGGTTGTGTCGGGAGGTATTTCCGGTACCCACGCAACCAGCGTGAATTTCTTTTCAACATTGTTGTCGATGGTCAGCAGCTTAAATTTGAATTTTTCCGAATCGAAGAAACCGGTGGCATTCACTTTTACGAAGTACGGCTCTTCCACTATTGGCAGGGTTTGGGTGTAATGCCCAGTAATGTTTGCAGTGGTATTGTAATATTTGGTAGCATTAGTGTTATTGTCGTAGTAATGAATGAGGATATCAGCTTCTGGTACTGGCAAGCTATCGTTACCAAGGCCCCATGTGACCTGACCGTAAAGCTTACCCTCATCGGGAACCGGTAGAATAACATTGAATCCGGTTCCGTTCTCAACTATGGATTCATTAGCAATGGCATCGGTAACGTTGAAAGTATATGTGTAGTTGCCGGGAGTGTCGAAACTAGACAGGTACCAGTAAGTAACACCTAAACTGGAATTGACCGCCGGGTCGAAATTCATGATGTGGTAGCTGCCGCCACCGCTGATTCCCCTTGTTACATTCGTCATGTCGAACTTTATCCGTACGTCTCCGACGTCACCGTCGGCATCGGTGTAGGTGACTGTGAAATTGATCAGGTCTCCGGTCATGATAACGTCCTCGAGTACCGTGGTATCGTTCAATGTGGGCGCATCCGCCCTTGTAGAATTTTCGTCGTAACCGCCCACGGGGCTACCTTGGGAGCATAATATCAGTACCGGCAGAATCAGCGAAAGAACCGCAAGCGTCGTTAAGAATTTTCCATTATTCATTGTCATGTTACACACCTTTTAGCTATTTTGTTGCTAAACAATAGAATCCATATTTATGTTTTTTCAGCGGTTTTAAAAAAATTTTTCGGGCTTTTTATTATTATTTTAGGCTCATTTAAAGTAAATAAAAATAAGTCTATATTAGTAGTGTGAAACGTCCATCCCAGCCGCCTCCCTCAATACCAGTAATTCCATGCGCTTCCCAGCCAGGTCCACAGGAGGGCCATGACCGATCCCATCACACAATGTGCTAACTAAAAGCTTTTCCGGCGGGTGCAGGTAAAAAGGGTATGATCTGCACGTAAAAGACCTGTCAGGGTAAATATTGCATTTGTTTCCTCCTTCATCGTAGCAGGGACATTTCCCGTTCACGTCGAAAAAAGGATAATAATCCCCGGTGCTTTCGTCGAATATCACGCTGTCGATAGGTAAATGATCCTTCAAACGCCGAAATTCCTTCCAGGAAAGCTCTATCTGCCAGTCCCGGGTGCAGCACTTCCCGCATCTAAGGCAGGTCCATCTCATACCGGGGGTAACGGGTATGAGTTCATGGGGTATCTCCCACCAGTTCCCGCTTTCATGCAGTACCTGAAATTCACGGCCGTGGATATGTATTACATTTTTACAATTAGAGGTCATTTCGTATCCTCCTTGGGATTGGGGAAAGCCTGCAGGCCGTCCAATTATGAGGGGAATAAAAAACAATTCAAGTATACTAACAACACATTGTATATAGTATATGAAGTAATTTCTAATAACTCAATTTTCAGTATAGATTGTCGGCATTAGATGCTAATGCAAATCGTCATTAATGATGATCAGATACAATTTTAAACGGTGAAATACTTGAAATATTTGAAAATAAAGTTACTTGATATTGAAGTTGGAAATACACCTATTGTAGTCCTACATAAAAAAGATGCAGATGATTTGGGTGTTCATATCTCAGATCGAATAAAAATACAGGATGGGAAGTGCACACATACAGCTATTGTTGATATAACTGACACGTTTCTAATACCTGGCGATATTGGTCTTTTTAAAACTCTCTCAAAAACAATCTGTGCCGAAACAGGTACAAAAGTTAAAGTTATTCCCACAAGAAAGCCTCCTTCTATTAGATTCATACGGAAAAAGATGGATGGCCAAATCCTTACCGAGAACGAAATACAAAGAATTGTACAAGATATTGTAAATAATGATCTATCTCAGGTAGAACTCTCTGCATTTATTACATCGGTGTACGTTCGCGGACTTAATACTCCTGAAATCGTGTCGCTTACAAAAAATATTGTTACACACGGACAAACACTTGATCTGGATGTTCGGCCGATAATCGATAAGCATTGTATAGGAGGTATTGCAGGAAACAGAACTACCCTTATAGTTGTACCCATTATCGCCGCTGCTGGGCTTTATATTCCTAAGACCAGTTCCCGGGCTATTACTTCACCTGCTGGTACAATTGATTCTATGGAAGTTCTTGCTCCAATAAATTTTAACATCGAAGAAATGCGAGATATAGTAATGAAAGCTCATGGGTGTATTGTTTGGGGAGGGGGAGTAAATCTTGCTTCTGCGGACGATAAATTAATTAAAATAAGATATCCTCTTAAAATCGACCCTGAGCCTTTATTGTTGGCTAGTATTTTGGCTAAAAAGAAAGCAGTGGGGGCTAATAAAGTCCTCATTGATATCCCCGTTGGTCACGGTTCAAAAATAAAGGAGACGAAGTATGCAAAAGAATTAGCAGCAAATTTTATTAAAATTGGAAATAAAATTGATATTGATGTTGAATGCGCTATTACTCCCGGGGATCGACCTATAGGAAAAGGTATAGGGCCTCAACTTGAGGCCCGAGATGCAATACAGATATTGCATGGCAAGGGTCCCTCAGACCTCCGAATGAAATCACTTTCTCTTGCAGGAATTCTTCTTGAGATGGGTGGTATTGCCGAGAAAGGAAAAGGATTTAGAATTGCTGAGAATATACTTAACAATGGAAAGGCATTGGAGGCAATGCAATATATCATTGAACTTCAAGGGGGGGATCCAAGACATCTGGATATTGAACCTCAATCGCTAAACTTTTCAGTTAATTCTCCTCATAAAGGTAGAATTTATGATATCGACAATAACGCGGTAATAAAAATCGCCAGGGCAGCAGGAGCTCCTGTCGATAAGTATGCAGGTCTTGATTTCCATGTTTCGAGAGGAGCCTTGGTGAAAAAGGGAGAACCGTTATTCTCAATCAATGCTGAAAAGGAATACAAACTTGACGCAGCTATCGAGGCTGTAAAAAAATGGAAACCCATTATATATGAGAAAATGATCCTTGATAGATATTCTGGCTCAGAAATATTACTCGAATAAACCGTTAAAAATATTAGTCTCTAAAATATTGCTCCCTGAGTTCTTTTAACGTTGAATTCCTTCAAATTACCACCTGAAACTTTTTGTGGCGTGTCTGCGCTGGCAAGGGCGGGCCAAAAAGTTTTAGCATTTCCAAAAAGCCCGCTCCTACCTGCTCGGCACGCAATATCGTAATTATATCAGCAGAAAGGTATGGGAAGTGTTACCCCTATTCTACCGAGTCATCTGCTGGAACATACCCCCATTTATCCAAAGCCTTTTTCAGCTCATTATGGTCTTCCGCGTAGCTGTCGAGGGATATTCCCTGGTACACCGCGTCAACTGCCTGGGACATTGCTCTTGCGCCCCCCAGCACACCGTCAGGGTGACCTGCCACACCGCCGCCCGCCTGTATCTGCACGTCCATTCCCGATATCGACACCAGTTTCTCCACCAGACCCGGATGCATCCCGCCCGAGCAAACTGGCATAACATTCTTGAGGCCCATATCGTTTATGAGTATGTTGCGGGATGCCATGTCCTCCTCAGGATCACCGTGCATCTTACCCACTCCGAAGGTCCCGATATGGAGCCCGTCGCCGCCGGAAAGTCGTGAAAGTAATGAAACCACTTCCATGGCCATACCGTGGTACGGCGAGCGGGTGAAAGCCCCATGGAAGGTCCGATGAACGTGAAGAGGCACACCCAGGTCAGCTTCGGCAAGCATCTGGAGCGCGCTGTAGCCGGATGTGAGCACATCCACCATTATCTGGCTCGCCCCGTTGTCAACAGCTCTCTCAGCTATCTCTACTATGTCCTTTACATAGGTTGAAACATTCAGGGCGTGCACTATTCGATGGCCTGTCTCATCCCAAACCCTGTCGATGGCTTCAGCAATGGCGGGGACCCGTTCATCGATCCTGTTGAAGCTCTGGTCCACAAGCGTTTCGTCGTCCTTCGAGTTTGTGAGACCTCCCATACCGCATTTGTAAACGTACTCGGCGGTTTGCTTCGGATCGAGACCAATTTTCGGTTTCACTATGGTACCAACTAGGGGCCGGTCCGGACGGGCCAGCACCTTCCGGAGACCCTTTATGCCGAAATTTGGGCCCGGAAATTTCCTAATAACACTGTCGGGGAAAAGGCAACTCAACAATCGTACGTTCTTTAGCTCCAGCAGGCCGTAGAGATTGCCGGCGATCACCGAGAGTATCTGTGGAATATGACCTATTTCTATGGAGAATTCCTCCAAGGGGTAATTCACGGTTGTTCGGGCTACATTTAGCAGCTGCCCTTCCACTGTTTTCTTCCCAAGGTCCTCAAGCTCGGTCACCCTTGCAGCCAGTCTTTCGAATATGTCGTCTGACAGGGTGGATGCCTTGGTCCAGGTCCCGGTGGACTGCTCGGCCGCAATGGCGTTAGCGGCATTGACTATGGGAAGATCGGTCTCCAGATAGTACTGGCACGTTATGTACTGGCTTTGATCGAGTTCCTCCCCGAGGCTCAGATATTTTAGATCACCGTATCGCATATTTTACTCCTCCTGGCCCGGATAATCGGGTCATATTTCCAGTTATCCGGCCGATGATAATAAGCTGTATGAAGCATAATCAATCGCTCGTATTTGAAATATTGCATGGTGTATTCTTCCACGCCCATTAACAGCTGACAATCTTTTCTCGTCCGCCGCGGGGTGGATTTTCATTTAAAAAGTATAAGCTTTTTTCTGATTTATCGGAAAAAACCTCTGTGATTTAAGAATATCCTTAAGTACTTATATAGTAATTATCGGGGAACGCTCGATATATGAATAATTCACTTTTGATCTTTACCAAGGTGAGACTGCTAGCATGGAAAAACTGGATAATAAAACAAGAAAGACTATCCTTCGGGCCCAGAAAAATGAAATTACAGAATATCACATTTACAGGAAACTGGCCCACTCAATGAAGGGACCTTATAACAAAATTATCCTGAACCGTGTTGCTAAGGACGAGATGCGGCATTATCATCTCTGGAAAGAATATTCGGGGGAAAATGTCAAACCCAGTAAGTTCAATATATGGAAATACTTCATGATCTCAAGGATATTTGGCATAACATTCGGAATCAAAATGATGGAAAGGGGAGAAATTAGTGCCCAGGCCGTTTACACAAAGATATGCAAAAAAATACCTGAAACCGAATGTATCCTGCATGATGAGGAAAAACATGAAAAAAAATTGATCGAAATGATCGATGATGACCGGCTAAAGTACACCGGTTCCATTGTCAGGGGCCTCAATGACGCTCTGGTGGGTATCATGGGGGCCTTGGCAGGCTTCACATTTGCATTCGGTGACCCGAAATTGATCGGCTCCATTGGGCTGATCACAGGAATATCCGGCAGTCTCTCAATGGGAGCCTCCGAATATCTGGCATGCAAATCGGAGGAAAGCATAAAACACCCGGTTAAGGCATCTGCCTACAGTGCAGGCGCATTTCTGATGACCGTGATGTTTCTCATCGCCCCCTATTTTTTTCTGGACAATGTATATATTTCGCTGCCTGTAACGGTTTTGATAGCAATATTTCTTATATACGTGTTCAATTTCTACATATCCGTTGCAAAGGACCTATCCTTCAAAAAGAGATTTTTAGAGATGACGGGAATAAGTCTGGGAATCGCCGCCTTGACATTTGGTATCGGATTATTAGTCCGGTACTTTTTTAACATCGATTTTTAAAAAAACCGAAGCGCGGAAACCAATTGGTTTGGTAAAGCGAGATATGGGGGCCAATTTCCAAAAAGCAGACCATGTTTTATTCCATTGGCCGGGATGATAATGTTACAGGGTAAATAAAAGCATATGTTCCTGCCCCCTATCAGTAAATCCGAAAGCGATCGTCGATGCTTGTATAGAACCGTCATTTCGAATCGATCTGTGAAACGAAACTTTCTCACTTTAAGATTTGATTTGGCGGATGATATTAATCCTATTGTTCGAAGATTGTTCTACTTGAGTTCGAAAATTGTTCTAATTCAATTCGAAAACTGTTCTACTTGAGTTCGAAAATCGTCCTAAATGGGTTCGAACATCGTCCTAGAAATATTAAATAGTTATAAAAAAATAGATTACTTAGAATCGGAAAAGATCCGAGAAATATAATGAAAGGTGATAAAAATGAAAAAACGAATGGCAATTTTGACAGGGACCCTTCTTCTAGCGGTCTCCTTTTTCAGCATAGTTTCGGCTATAGATCCTCTCGATGGCAACGACCCCTATTTGGACCCCGATCACGATGGCGTTTCAAACGTGCAGGAATTCGATTGGGGAACCGATCCGAACAATCCCGACTCTGACAATGATGGACTCCCGGATGGTTGGGAGATCCTCTACGGAAGAGGTACCGGTGGACTTTCCGGTCTCGATCCCATGGATCCCACCGATGCCAATGAAGATGCCGATTGGATAACAATAAATCAGATACCGGCAGAACAGAATTCCCAGGGGTTGTACACCGGACTGCCCTACACCAATTACGATGAGTATTTCCGACGTAATGCTGATAACGCCTGGTCGCCGACAAACCCCCTGAACGGGGATACTGATAGCGATGGAAGACTTGACCCCGACGATGCCTATCCATTAGATTCCAGAAGGCAAGACGATATGGGCAATGCCGGGGTAACCGGTGGAAGCGGAGGGGACAGCGACGGGAACGGAATACCTGATGGTACCGAACCGGGAAATCCCAATGCCGACAGTGATGGAGACGGCGTCTCAAACGGCCAGGAAGCTCAACAGGGCACCGACCCCGGTAACGCTGACAGCGATGGCGATGGACTTTCCGACGGCCAGGAAGGGCAGATGGGAACCGATCCGAACAATCCCGATACCGACGGCGACGGCCTGAGCGATGGTGAAGAAATGGGCCAGGGCGGGGAACCCGGTGAAGGCGAGCCTGGTGAGGGAGAACCCGGCGAGGGTCCCGGAACTGATCCAATGGATTCCGATTCCGATAATGATGGAATGCCCGACGGTTATGAACAGGCAAACGGATTGGATCCTACCGACCCGAGCGATGCAGGGGAAGACCCAGACGGCGACGGTCTAACCAATCTGGAAGAATATCATGCTGGTACGAACCCGAACAACGCAGACTCGGACGGAGATACCCTTACCGACAGCGAGGAGCTGGATATGGGTACCAATCCGCTTGATCCGGATACCGACCACGACGGCATTATCGATCCGTGGGACCCGAATCCGCTGGAGTACGATCATCGTATGAAGACCGATGTGGTCCTCAATCTCGTAAACGGGCTGCCCCGGTTCGGGGACGGCGGCGAAGAGAATGACATTGTTCTCCGAAAGGGCGAAACGATCCTTCTGGAGGTTGAGCTTGGTTTCGAGGATGACCCCGGTACCGCGGCGTTTCCCGAGATCTACCACGACATACCCAACGGATGGGGACCTGTGAACATAACGGTCTACTTCAACCAGTCCTCATACGGGCCTGATAACATCCCAAGGACCGCTGATGATGAAATATCGGAAGGTGTTGCCACCTCCACCGTGGGCTGGAGTGCCGTGAACAATGTGGTAAGGTCCAGTGGAAACATGAAATATTTCAGGCAGAACATCCAGGTAACTGTCCCCGACAGGGTTTTTGCAGGAGCTGTTGCCATCGTTCTGCACGCGGACATAGGATACCCTGGTATGTTCAACTACGAAGACAGCTGGACCGTAGTATTATAATATTTTTGGGATGCGGGTTTTTGCCCGCATCATTTTTTTCTCTTTTTTGGAGGTAGTAATTTGGCAAGAAATCCCGAGAAATACGTCCTGATAATGGCTCTTTTAATAATATTGATCGTTGTAGCTGCGGTCTTTTCATCAGCTGTTCAAGGAGAACCGTCTAATGAACGAACAACCGAGCGCGGTCGGGCTCCATGGGTTCCGTTCAGGTCAAGCATTAGCAGTATTAACGTGACTGTGGATATCAATCATTCCTTTACCACCACGGCAATTGAGCAGGTTTTTTACAATCCATTCAGGCGCCCGCTCAGCGATACTTTCATGTTCAAGGTCCCTCAAGATGCCTTTATTACGAATTTCTCGGTTGAGCTCGATGGTAAGATACATTACGCCGGGCTTATGGAGAAGGCGAAAGCGGAAGAAAGCTACCGGGATGCCGTGGCAAAGGGGCATTCCGCCGGATTGCTGCTGTCGAGAGATACCAGAAAATTCCCATTCAGCCTCAATTTCGCTCCCTCCCAGGTCATAAAATGCCGGTTGATATACGAAGAATTCACTTCATTATACCTCGCTCGATACAAATATGATCTGTTCCTGCACGGCATCAACGGTCACAGAATTGTTCCCAGTCTAAATATCAACATACGTGTAAATTCTCTCGTTCCATTGAGCGGGATTAACGCCACGGGTAATTTTAAAGATCCGCAAATTAAGTGGGAATCCCCGGAAAAATGCAATATCATTTTCAGTGAAAACGACGTCAAAAAAATATCCAATCTATTCTTCAGGTTCGAAACCGCAACGCCTCCCCTTGGCGGGAGGTTAATGAGCTGCGAACGTGATAATAAAACGTATTTTCTTCATCTGTTCTCCCCCACACAGGACAGCCTCGGAGCACTTCCCATAAACAAGAACATCATCTTCGTGCTGGACAAATCAGGTTCCATGAGCGGAACAAAGATAAAACAGCTCAGATCCGCGTTCTCGGACATAATTCAGTCCCTGGACCGGAGTGATTCCTTCAACGTGATAATGTTCGACAGCTACATCAAGAAGTACTCGGAAGAGCTGGTCCCCGCATCCGGCGAGAACCGGTCCGGTGCCATCAAATATGTAAATAATAAAGTTGCTTCAGGATGTACCAACCTCTACGACGGTACGGCCTTGGCCATGACGCAACTATCGATGGCTTTATCTGAAAATAATTACAAAATGCCTCTGGTCATAATGCTTACCGATGGTCTCGCGAACCGGGGTGAATTCATTTCGCCCAATTCAATTCGTAATAATATAAGAAAACTGAACGATTTCGATGCGACCCTGTATTGTCTGGGTTTCGGGGATGACGTGGACTTCGATCTGCTGAATCAGATGGCTCTCGATAACAACGGAATGGCCCGGAAGATCTACACCGACACCGATGCCGTGGAACAGCTGGTGGAATTCTACAGGATGGTCTCCACCCCGCTGATGAGAAATCTGACATTTTCATATTCGGGAAGCGGTATCGAGGTATACCCGGATAGGATGGATTGTCTTTTCGACGGTTCGGAAGTTATAGTGGCGGGCAGGACTGACGGTGTCATCGAATCCCTGGACTCCACCGTTACGGGACAATACAGTGACGGGAGGATCAGTATATCGTCCAATTTCGATATCGAATCCCTGAACGAAAGCGATATCGTCCCACGATTCTGGGCATACAAAAAGACAATTCACCTGATGGATCGGATAAGCAGGGAAGGGGAACGGGAGGAATTTGTCGATGAAATAGTGTCCCTGTCGCTGGAGTTCGGTTTCCTCACCAGATACACCGGATTCTTCGTCGATGTTGGCTCTTTCACAGAGGGTAGCGGGTCCTGGAATGGGTACCCGGAAGATTGGGCGGACGATCCCTGGGACCCCGGAAACAACGGCGGGAGCAGTGGCTGGGATCCAGGAAATATGGGAACCGATCCCAATAATGAGGACACCGATAACGACGGAATACCCGATTGTATCGATCCGGATCCACTGGATTACGGCGGCGATCCAGAGGACTGGGGAAATTACGACTATGATCACAATGGAATACCCGATAACGAAGAACCGGATAATCCCCACGCGGATTCCGACGGCGACGGCTTGACTAACCGGCAGGAAGCCGAGAACGGGACGGATCCCCTCTACTGGGATACCGACGGTGACGGGATCGGGGACTGGTACGAGGTGTTTTACGGTTCCGACCCGTGTGACCCTGAATCAACCCCGGACACGGCAGACCCCGATGATGACGGATTGTCGAACATATTTGAGCGGGAACTGGGCACGAATCCACATGATCCGGATACGGATTCCGACGGATTGGACGACGGGCAAGAACTGGAGTGGCGCACGAATCCCTTCGATCAGGATACCGATAAGGACGGACTATCGGATGGCATGGAAATCGATTTTAGCTGTGATCCGCTTTTCGGTGACAGCGACAACGACAGCTTTTCGGATGGATTCGAGGTACTGAGCAGTACAGACCCAATGGACCCCCAATCGTTCCCGGTGCCTTCCGATACCGATTGCGACGGACTGTCCGATATCATTGAGCGGGAGATTGGCACCAATCCCTTTGACCCTGACAGCGACGATGACGGTTTTCTGGACGGGGACGAGGTCAGGGTGGATCATGACCCCCTGGACGCCAGCTCGCATCCGCCTTACTGGGATATGGACTGCAACTTCATAATGGATCAATTCGAGCCCGAAAATCCCAATGCGGACAGCGACGGAGACGGCGCGCTCAATGCCCAGGAGACGCAGTACGGCACCGATCTTATGGATAAAAATTCCTTTCCCGTTTTTGCGGAAAACGGCGATACCATGGAATCTGCGGATGATAATCGATATATTATGAACCGATTAAATTCAGATGGTGACAGCGACGGCTTCTGCGACGCTTTCGATTTTTATCCGTATGATCCGGAAAGGTGGAACGGTCCCGTCGAGCTATGTGACAGGGACGGTGACGGGGTTGCGGATCGGGATGACACGTTTCCATACGATCCTGTTGAATGGGCCGACGCTGACGGTGACGGAATCGGGGACAACCATGACCTATTTCCACTGGATCCGGAGGAATGGATGGACACGGATGGCGACGAGCGGGGGGATAACAAGGATGCATTCCCCTTTAACTCATTCGAATGGAGCGATGCCGACGACGACGGTTGGGGTGACAATATAGACGATTTTCCAAACAACCCCGACAGATGGGAGGATACCGATGAAATTACTGGCGGAGCCTTCGATGAAAAGACCGCGAGTAAAAAAGGTACGCTTCTTGATAATCCGTTGATTGCAGGAGACTTCTTGAGTGAGAACGGCGGTGACAACGACCCTATGCTGATCAATCTCGGGCAGTACATTCGTGAGGAAGAAGAGGATGAATTCGAATCCATTGAAACCAATAATGGAAACTTGAAGCAGGAAAGTTCGTCATCAGGGGATCCCTGGTTCATAATTCTCATAGTCCTTTGGATAATAATCGCTGCCGGAGTAGTTGTGATAATCCTTCTCAGTATGAACTCGAAAAGGGAGTCCGATAATCTTGATGAATATCCGGACAAAACCGGGCGGGTGGTACGGGAAATACCTATAAAAAACAGATACCTGCCCCGTGACCAGTATATCGCAAGATGATGGGAAGGATGACTTTGCAATGATTGGCTCGAATTCCCGTATGGCGGTAAGGACCATTTTTCTTATTTCCTAATTCCAAATAACTCGATGTGCAACAAAAATTCAACCGACCCCGCGGAACTTCTTTTATGCCGTTAGCGATTTCCGAAAAAATTTCCATGCGAAACTAATTATAATATTCTTTTCAATATTGTTTATATTATTACCAAGCCCGGTGAAGATGATGATGTCTACTAAACAAAAGTATCTAAGCGCGGCTGTGATCGCTGGATTGATGGTCATTACTTCAGTTTTCATAGTTAACTTCTCAGTAAACGAACCCGAAGATAAGATTGCTGAGGAAAAACACGTGGCAAAATGGACCTCCTTCTTCTGGTTATGCGGCGACGGAAATCTCGCTGACTGGAACATGATGCTTTGTAATCTTCATTATCTTGAGATGGTTGAGAACAGCGAGGACGTAAATCTCATCGGGATACTGGACCGGAAGGAAGATGGTGATACAAAGCTTCTGAAGATCGAAAAAGGAAATTCCACGGAAATGCCCATCACCCTTATAGACGAGACCTGGACCGACAGCGAACTTAACCTCGGTGACCCGGAACACCTTTTAAAGTTCCTCACCTGGGGTGCCGATAATTACCCTGCCGAAAACTACAACATTCATCTCGTGAACCACGGCGGCGGTTGGCGGGGCATGTGCTGGGACGAGAGCTCCAACGATCATCTTTCGCTGCCGGAGATCAGAGAGGTTTGCGAGGGAATGAAGGAGCACGTGGGGAAGAACGTGGATATCCTGTCCACTGAAGGCTGCCTCGTGGGAATGCTCGAATTCGGGTATGAACTTCGGGAAAGCGTGGATTACTTCATCGGCGGTTCCACATATGGGTGGGGGGCGGAGGCCGAACCCGATAAGGACATTTGGGATGCCGGGAACTGGCAGTATGATGAATGCTGGGGCCGCCTTGTGGAAAACCCGTCAATGAGCCCTGAAGAACTTTCACTGGTGATGGTCGAAACATTCAAACCATACGGCCCCTGGACCGCGCCTCCATTCATACCCAAGGAAGGCTATTCCGACGTTATGGCCGCTTACAATCTATCGAAGATCGAAAATCTGACAACTGCCGTGGATTCCATGGCCCGCGAGCTTCTTGGCAAGGTGACCGGCCCTGGCCAGGCCGTGCGTCAGGCGAATCTCATAAACCACGTCATTGGTCATCCTGAACTGCCCGACTGTCAGTATACGGAGTATTTTTCAGCCCAGATGGACTGGATTGGTTTATCGACATACACGAACTTCGACCTTTACGATTTTGCCCTTCAGCTTTCCAAACCAGCCTCGGCAACCCTACAAAATTCCCATTCGGATGACGTTATGCAGCTGGTGGAAGAGACCGTAATGGCTTACAGGAACGTGGAAGCCGACGGCGGGCACCCCGATGCTCACGGTATTTCCATCTACATACCGTACAGGTCATCGGAATACAATCCCGATTACGAGGAGATACAATTCGCACAGGACACCCAGTGGGACGAGTTTATAAAAGCAGTCCACTGGACGTGAACTTCATTTTTTTATCTATTTTGAAGGTTCAGAGAAGGAACCCAGACCCGCGTCGACCTGACCCTATTTTAAACAGGGGATGACGGATAGAGCCAGGGTCTTATCTGTGGATACCGGATACTTTTCAGATGCTTCAACTTTCAAACTCACTTTCACTCCTTCTTACTTTTTTTTTTATCCTACAACGTACGATCCAAACGTAATTCGTCGGAAGAACTCTATCCGCATTCACTACCCGAATCTCCACCACTGGCCCCTCATCAGAATTCAATTTTACCGAATCATTATATAAAAACTTTACTTTCACTGACCTCTCCCCCCCGTTAACGTTTTAATAATATCATCCTGAATAAGGGTATATAAGAATTACAGAATCGAAGAGCAAATCGGAACGCGGTGGTGAAGAATGAATCCCGAGATTACTATTTGCATATTACCGGACAACCGGATGATAACAATGTTTCCCTACAATTCCCTATACAATGCAAAGATGCGATGCATCGAGGGTTCACGATGGCACGAGACTGGCAAGTTTTGGAGCTTACCGTACGAAGAGAATGTACTTGAAAAAATAAAGGAAAAATTCAGTCGACAGAATATTATCATCGACTATTCTCTGGCAGAGCAGCCGCAGGTAAACGAAAGACAAACAAACGGAGCCTGGTGGAAAGAGATAAAGGAAACCGCAAAGAAGGAGCTTATGCTCAGGGGCTACAGTCCAAGGACCAGGCGGGTGTATATGGATCACATAAGACGCTTCTCTTTCTATCTGGAGAAGTCACAAAAAAATCTGGGAGCGGAGGTGGTTCACGATTACCTGATGAACCTCCTTGAGCGAAAGAAAGCGGTCCTATCATATTACAACGTCGCCGTCAGTTCATTGAAGTTCCTCTTCAGGTACGTTGTGAAACTGGACGAGGTCTGGCGCTCTATAGAAAGGCCCAAGCCGGAACACAGACTTCCAACAGTCATGTCCAGAGATGAGGTAATGAGATTTCTTCTTGCACAGCGCGATCTCAAGTACAAAGCCATTTTCATGCTTGTTTACTCATCAGGTATCCGGGTCGGTGAAGCGGTAAAGCTAAGAGTGGAGGATATTGATGGGGATCGGAAGATGCTTCGAGTCAGAGGTGGGAAAGGAAGGAAAGATCGGTACACCATACTCTCCACGGTGGCGCTTCAAGCGTTCTCTGACTATTTAGAAGCCTACCATCCTGAAGGAAAATGGCTTTTTCCCGGAAGAAACGAAGGGAAACACCTCACCCCAAGGGCAATAGAGATAATGTTCAAGGAAGTGGCAAAACGTGCTAAGATAAAAACGGACGCAACGGTTCACACGTTAAGGCACAGTTTCGCCACCCATCTTATTGAGCGCGGGATAAACCTGAGATACGTTCAAGAGATGCTCGGTCATCGTAAACCGGAAACAACCCAGATCTACACACACGTGTCGCGAAAGGACATGGCGGGGATAGAGAGTCCATTGGACAGTATCTTCGCTGTGGAAAAGAATTTGAAAAATGAAAAAACTGTACGTGAAATACGAGAATCACGACATTTCGACGAAAATGAGGTTCATTAATATATTCCATACCAGATTCTTGACAATCAAGTGGTTGAGGAAGAGTTTTTTTCGCAGAATACGGGGATATACCGGTTTTTACGAACTTTCTAGTCGGCAATAGGGGAGTTATGCGTAATTTAACACACCCCACCCAGGCACACCCGATTTGAATTGTCCTTCTTTAGAGGGATAATGGGGATCCAAGATATAACGAAGAAGAGTTTGAATTATCCGCTATCATTTCAGGCATCCCTGATGAGGGATGGCCTGAACTGGTGAAGAAATTGTCCGCTTGTAGCAGATTTTATATGGCAGTTTAGCGATAAGGATGACGAGGTGTATGACATAGCAGAAGCCACATTGTCCCAGTATCTCCAAAATGGGGAAGGAGAGACCGTTGAATTCAAGGAAATTCTTCCCAATAAGGAAACTTTGGCGAAGATATTTTCCGCTTTTGCCAACAATATGGGTGGAACCCTTCTCGTTGGAATCTCTGACTGTGGAGATGTCATCGGGGCGTCCTTGAATGACTCGATCAACAGACTCATTGTCGATGTAGCTTCGAACAATTGTGAGCCTCCAATCAGAGTAAAGGTTTCAAAATTACATGATGAGGTAAAAGAGATAATCGCAATTCATATCCCGAAAGGTAAACGTCTTCATTCTGTTAGAGGTCGATGTTTTCTACGAGTTGGATCAACCATCCGAAGGCTAACAATGGATGAGATACAAAGGGCTATGTTCGAAAAAGGGATGTTAGAATTCGATAAGATGCCAGTAAATAACGCTACGTTTGATGATGTCGATGAAGAAAAAGTGAAATGGTTTTTAAGGAAGGCTCAAGCAGAACGGAATTATAATGTTGACCCTAAAACACACTTTAAGGAGGTAATGGAAAGGTTACACCTGATAGAAAATGGAAAGTTGACAAGTACTGCCATCCTCATGTTTGGAAAGGATCCGCAGAGATTTTTCCTTCAATCAAGAATCAAGTGTGGGCGATTAAAAGGGACTGATGGATTGGATTTTCTTGATATGAAGGTTATCAAAGGAACCATTCCCGAATTGAGAAATGGGGCAATGAAATTCATTACAAATCATGCTCGTCATGGAATTTATTTCGATGATAATCAACGACATGATCGATGGGAATATCCATTGAGAGCTCTTGAGGAAGTATTGAACAACGCCTTAGCCCATCGCGACTATTCCTCAAATGCAGATATTCAAGTATCCATTTATGATGACCGGATAGAGGTTTGGAATCCCGGCGAGCTATTAGAGCCGTTGACACCTGCGGACTTAAAGAAAAAACACAACTCCATTCCAAGAAACAAATTACTCGCGGGGACAATGTTCTTGATAAAATATATTGAAGAATGGGGGACAGGTACCAACCGTGTCATGAAAAAAATGAAGAAATATCATCTTCCGGAACCTGAATTTCAAAATATATCAGGAGGATTCGAAGTATTGCTAACCGGACCAGGAGAGAGTTTTAAGGACAAGATCGGTTCTGACGATTTACCTATTCTTGACATCAATGAACGACAGAGGAAGGCACTTGAATATCTTCATGAAAAGGGAAGGATAACAAGATCGGAATACTGTAAATTAACCAATTTAAAAGCAACTCAGGCAAAAAAAGAAATCAATATCCTTATCAGGAAGAAGATAATAAAGAGAATTGGTAAGGGTCGGGCGACATATTACACTTTAGCGACCGATTAACGACTGATTAGCGACCGATTAGCGACCGCAAATCTGAAGGATAGGTTTTAAGCGGATAATTCAAAGAAAGAGAAGGACAATTCAAATTTTACCCCCGTCCGTATTAAACTCTGCGTCGCTACGCTCCTTGGCCCTAACGGGCACGCATAACTAACGAGTTCTCGACTACGCACGATATTTTCATTCGTGCTCCGTCCAAATTACCTCCCTTCGGTCGGAAACTTCGAGAACCCGCCAGCCGTTATACGAAATATCGACACCGTCTTACGATAAATATAAGAAAAAGTTTGGTGGACGTTTAACATCCAAAGAAAAATCCTGTCCTTCATCAAGTCCAAAGTTGAATGAGATTGTATCTCATAGTAAAGTTATTTCAGTAATTATTAAGTACATATATGTGCATACACGTATTAAACGGGTGATAAAATGGTCAGTATGACACTAGCAATACCGATAGAATTGAAGAGACAGATGGATGGATTCCCTGAAATAAACTGGTCAGAGACTGCGAGAATCGCGTTTAGAGAGAAAGTAGAAGACCTCCGGTTTTTACAGGAGTTCAAATCTAAAAGTGATATGACCGAAGAAGACGCGTTGGAGTTGGGAAGAAAGGTAAACAAAGCTCTTCAGAAAAGATATGAGGAGAGTTAATAATGGATTTGGTGGTGGATGCCAATTCTTTCTTCGCAGCACTTATAAAAAGTGGAGAAACAGAACGGTTATTCTTCGTAGATCAGTTACATTTCTATGCTCCAGAATTCCTGATAGATGAGATTGAAAAATATCGACATACATTGTTAAGAAAAACTCACCGTTCGGATATAGAGTTCGAAAGGTTCATGCGAACCTTGCAGAAAAAAATACATTTCGTACCGATGGAGGAAATCAAACCTCTAATGCCGATTGCTCGAAAAATATCACCCGACCCGAATGATACTACGTATTTCGCAGTCGCGTTGAAAATTGGAGCATCCATTTGGTCGAATGACAAACCTTTAAGAAGTCAAAATAAAGTTCGAATATATACGACGAAAGAGTTGATTGACCTTTTTCCTGCTGTTTGAAATCCATTACAAGAGCTTGTTTTGATAGTATCCACTCGAATTACTCCAAGCATCGAGATTTTATTTGGGTTTCGGACAGGATTATATAAAAAATTAAGTAAGAAAATACGTCCACGAAAAGAGGACTATCGTAAGAGGACCGGAAAATCTTTGTTTGGTGGACTTCTTAAAAGCAGCAAGAGGAAAAGAAAGAGCGAAGGAAATCCATCGCATAACTCAGCTTTTCAGAAGTTCTCCAAGAATATCTTGAAGAACTACACCCCCAAAACGATTTCCCGGCGTTGCCGATAAACTGCGTCGTCGCGACGCTCCTCCTTGGCCCTATCGGGCTCGTATAACTAGCCGTTAAATGCTTAGGTCTAAGGGGATAACTACAAGTATTAAATTAATAGACGATAAACTAATATTCCCA
>CAYFHS010000008.1:0-132812 GCA_964342815.1 uncultured archaeon
TACCCTGCTGGCCTTCCTGGCCGTTGGATACACCATCACCGTCGGAATCCGCATCCGGATTGCCCGGTTCCTGGTTATCCGGAACACCGTTCCCATCACTATCGCCGCTACCGCCTCCGGTAAGACCGTCATTATCCATATCACCGGTAAGGCTGGAATCTAACGGATATCCGTCATCGGGATCGAGTACTCCATCGCTATCAGTATCACCGTTCAGGGGGTTCGTTGGAGCCCAAAGGTTGTCCTTGTTACGCCTGTAATACTCGTCATAATTGTTGTAAGGCAGTCCGGTGTATAATCCCTGTGAATTCTGTTCGGCCGGGATCATGTTAACTGTGATCCAATCGGCATCCTCATTGGCATCAGTGGGATCCATGGGATCAAGCCCACTCAGACCACCAGTACCCCTTCCGTACATGATCTCGTAACCATCCGGAAGACCGTCATTATCGGAATCCGGATTGTTCGGATCAGTTCCCCATTCGAACTCCTGAACATTGGATACGC
The DNA here is from genome assembly GCA_964342815.1 of uncultured archaeon. Classification (GTDB taxonomy): domain Archaea; phylum Thermoplasmatota; class Penumbrarchaeia; order JASLWR01; family JASLWR01; genus JASLWR01. The sequence continues at coordinate 508 of CAYFHS010000008.1, forward strand.
CGTCTCCATCAGGATCGGCGAAAGCATCGCTGTCGTCCAGAGGGTCCGTAGCTGAGGCCATTCCTACGAAGGCCATCAGGACCATGCAGGCCCCGACCAGTATTGCTATCCTCTTTTTCATTTATTTCACCTGTTTTTATTCAATTAGAACTTCTTTAGACTGGAATTGGTTTAAAACTATATAAATATTATAGAACGATGTTCGAACTAATCTAGAACAATGTTCGAACTATAGAGAGAAAAAACAGACAGGGAGTAGTTCAGCACCCTATAATTTATACTCTTCATCTATGGGTTCGCGAATAGCTTTTGCGATGGTCTTACCCACTCCCGGTACCTCGGCCAACTCCTTCTCTGTTGCTGTAAATACGGCTCGGACCGTCTTGAAATGCGATAACAATCTCTGAGCCAGCTTTGCGGAAATGTTGGGTAAACCTTCCAATATGTAACGCTGCTGTTCGGATAAAGACATGGCGCTCTTTCCGGCTCTGAGTTTGATGGGCCGTCCTCTTTTCCTCTCTTTTTTGGCTCCAGCCAGGAGAAACCTCGCCGTTTCCTTTGAATCCTTGCACATTATTACGCTTATTCCCAAACCCAGCGTCACAGCCGAAAGGGCACCAAATATAGCATCGTCTGAAATATTTCTTGTAGAGAACAATCCTTCCCCCTCAATGACCAGTATTGGACTCTGATATGTTTTCAGTTTCTTCAATTGTACGAACAGATATCCGTCAATCATGGACGAAAGAAAATCAGTGACTACTTTTCTTTCGACGGCAATGCGATCCGAAATGACATAATCTCCCACTTCCAATTGTTTCGGAGTTACGATCACATCCAATCGGGATAGATGCTTTACAACCTCCGAATTGAATTCCCTGTTGTCTACGACGATTTCAATTTTTGATATTTCCGGAGAATGTGAGAAATCCCCCAGCGAGGTTTGACCGCCGATTTTTGATAGATTCAGGTCCCCAATATGATCGCTGGGCAGCCGATTCTCTTCGTCAGCCCGATGGACATCAATTTTCTCCAAATTAGGACTGTATGAAAGATCATCAGATGTATCTACCTGCCATCTTTGGTCTATTTTTCTTTCATTTTTTAACGTTACCGAATTTATATCCTTCCCACCCTGATCTCTGGCCAAACCGTCCTTATAGGGATTGATCTCAAATCCCGAAGGAACTGCCTTGACGGCTTCATTTGGTTCAATTTTTTCTAGATTTTTCACCATATTCTTTATCGGACTCCCGAGTCCGATGACTCCGTCACGGAACTCACGTTTCAATATGTCCATTTCCTTTCTCATGCGTTTCTCTTTATTTCGAGAGGTCCAGTAATATGCTTCGTCCCGTGTTCCCTTGGTTATCATGATTATTACATTTCCTGCTTTATTCCGTCCAGTCCTCCCCCTTCTCTGTATCATACGGATCTCACTTGGCACGGATTCGTAGAATATTACCAGGTCCGTGGAAGGTATATCAAGCCCTTCCTCGGCAACAGATGTAGCAATAAGTACGTTCGTTTCACCGGTCCGGAACCTTCGGATTACCTCGAATTGCTCTTTCTGTCTCAATCCCCTATCAGTAGCTGTGCTTCTCTGACCCACAAACTTCTCAGGTCTAATCCCCGGAATATCTTTGATGCTTTCCAGAATGGTGTCCGCACTTCCTCGGTATTGCGTGAAAAGTATGATCCGGGAATCAGTTTTCGACATGAATTTTACCTTTATTAGTTCCTTTAGCTTAGGTATCTTGGGATGTGTTTCCCCCCCCATTTTCGAAAGGGCCATTGCGTATTTAAACGCCGGTTCGTTGATAAGGGTTTTCGAAGCTTTCGAAGAACCTTTCGATCCAGCTTCTGCCTTCAATTTATCAAAATAATTGTTAAGTACCTTTACACCCTGGGTGGTTACAAGTTCCAATGCATGGTTGATTTTCATGGCTTGGGCCTGTAGCGATAAAGCTTGGTAGAGATATTTCGGAGCGTTCTTTCCCTCTGCATGAAGTCGGGCAAGTATAATTTTTTGGAGCTCGAGTAATTTGGATACACTTATCTGCCGCTTCCATACCAGCCGCATGCTTCTCAAGGAATCGATCTTTTTCTTAAGGACATTTTCTAGGTGACGGGTGATCTTTTTCAGGTTATCCGGCAGCTCTACTTTAATCCAGCTCACATTAATTTCATGAATGTAAGGACTCACATCTACATCCCATTTGGATCTTAGTTCTACCCTCTCGATGAAAAGGTTCCCGCAAACCTCTCTGATGCGCCCGGGGTCTGATCCAGGAGAAGCGGTGATCCCTAGTATGTGGCAGTTCTCCCTCTGTTGGGCATATTTTTCACCGATAAATACATAAGAATATTTCCCCACTGCTCGATGGGCTTCGTCAAATATTAGTAGCGATATGTCACCCAGCGATTTGACTCCGGAAATAATATCGTTTTGCACGACTTGTGGGGTTGATACTATTATTCGCTTCTCAGCCCATAAACACTTCCGCTTTTTGGGGCTCATCTCGCCGGTCATAAGCAAGATTTTATCTTGATCTATCGTCATATAACTGCTGAGAAATTCATAATGCTGCATGGCAAGGGGTTTGGTTGGAGCGAGAAAAAGAATGTTCCCTTTATCGAGTTTCCGCCCAAGAACGATGAGGGCTATCACTGTTTTCCCCATTCCGGTAGGCAGAACAACGAGGGAGGAATTCTCCGTAGCTGTATCTGCAATATTAACCTGATAATCTCTTTTTTCTAGAGATTCTGATCTGATATATTTTTCATTAAGCCACATGTTCGCAATTGATCCCCATTGGTAAAATAAAGCGCCGAGGGAGGGATTCGAACCCTCGTGGTACATGTACCAACAGGTCTCGAGCCTGCCGCCTTGGGCCTGGCTTAGCTACCTCGGCAAATTGGATTAATAAATTAACTGCTGGAGATTTTCTCCGCACACCCGGATAGTGAACAGGGGATAATAATGTTTTTATGTTTAAGGAAGACAAGCCAACCTCAATAATCTTCAATCATTGGGCCATTATCCCGTAAAGCATATCATTAGTAAAGAATATATGTAACAATTACTATTATCAATCTTATGTTCTCAAACAAGTCGATTCGATTCAAGGGATTGATCCTTGTTCTATTAACCGTAATTATCGCAACGGTGAATCTTTTCCCTGCGGTTGAAACGGATACTGAAATATATCCCGTAACATCAACTGGAAAATCCAATCAAGTTTTCGACGATAAATCGGAATATTTCGAAGCCGATTCTCGAGCACTTCCTAATTCCATAGACGTACCCACAATAGTTCAGGGTGACACATGGACTTACCACACAGAACTCATTGTAGCAGGGAGAATTTCATATGGTTTGTTCAATATCGACCTTACTGGTACGATAATCGGTGATACCACGTTTACCATGGAACAGATTGTAACTACCAGCGTAAAAGGTACCGACCATTTGTGTTACTTGGTCAACTTTACCGGAACCTTCATAATGGATACAACGGGAATGGGAGGGATAATCCGAATAACTTTCGATGCTGACACGACTGGTTCGGAATACTGGAGCGTGTCCGATCTCTCAATCGTCGAAAGAGATACTATTAGGAATGGCACTATTACTATTCTGAGTCCGTATGGTAATGATGAATTCGAATTCAACCTTAGCACGAATGAAGCCTACGTAAAACCCGAAGAGAACTATGACTTTCCGATATATCCGGGGGAAGAATGGACCCAGAATCTTCTGCGGTACGCAAATAATAAAGGGGATTTCGGTGGCAACCCGATAAACGATTCCTCAGTCGAGTCAATGAATAATACCTATCGTTGCAACGATACCGAACAAATTGATGTGGATGCCGGAAACTTCGATACTTTCGTCATCGACGTTAACGAGGCTGCGAATAAAAAATACTATTCAGGTGAAGCCCGCAATTTAGTACTGGACGAGGTTGGAGCAGGTACATTTATAGACACTAACGAGGCTACTATTACTATCGAAAGTGGAAGTATCGAGCTAACCGATTACGATGTTAATAATTACGGGAATATCCTGCAAATAGACGAGATCCCGGTGACAACTCCAAACTCGACAATAACCGTCTCTGGGAATATACCTGGAATTTCCACCGGTAATATCAATATTGAGATACCGGGAGTAAATATTTTTATCATTACTCCAATATCCAACGGTATTTTTCAAAAGGACCTGTACATGGACAACCGGGCAGACAGCACACCAAATTCGTTCGGTATCGATGAATACTGGTTAAACATCTCCGATATCGGATCTCATGGAATCATAATTTATTATGGAAATTTTATGGTCCACAAGGTAATAACCTCAACCATCGCCGAACCCGATATTAACATAGTAAATATGTCTTTCAACCCTTCGAACGGTTCCATCGTCGGAGCACCTGTGAAGTTGAACATCACCATTTCCAATCCCTCAATGTTATCTGTGCCAAACCTTGAAATGAGATTGATCCACGACGGGATTGAAATTGACCTTTTTTCGATTAATAACATACCACCACTTGAAAATATCACAACAACACGTGAATGGATCGGGACGGGACCCGTTGGGCTTCACCAGTTTAGATGTGATCTGGACCCTAACCAATTTATCAACGAAAGCAGGGAAGATAACAATGAATACTCAGCAGAATACAATATCAGCGACAGACCCATCCCGAGAATTTTAAGTGTGAATCCCAATCCGGGAGAAATTACCATAAATGAAGGGAGTATAATCAATTTCAATGTTACGGTGGAGGAACTTCCCGGAGGAATTTACACAAAAATATGGTTCTTTAAAATGAACGACGAGGAAAATTACACCTTAATGATGGAAAACAGCAGCAGCTTTCAATTCATTACGCGTCATCTCGGGAATTCATCCAGCATAAATTCCCCATATAAATTCAAATTCCTTCTGAGCGACAATGCGGCTCTGGGTGACAAATCCATTTCAGTAGAATGGAATGTGACAGTTGTGAATGTCAACCGACCACCAACCATAGAAAACCGGTTACCCGTCGATTCGCTTATTAAAATGAACGAGAATGAGACGCTTAACCTATCGATTCAGAGCGGAGATCTTGATGAAACCATCCCTGTTGCAGAATGGTTCTTGGATAACCAATCCCTCAGTATTTTTAAGAATTTCTATCATTATAAACCCGATTTCAATTCTAGCGGATTTCATAATATTTCTGTACGTTTATGGGATTCCGAGGATTCTGGGAACCTTTCATTATCCGATAACTTTGTATGGAATATAGTAGTAAACAACAAGAATCGAAACTGTACGGCAAATATTGAATTTCCAAAGGATAATGATATTTTCAAGATAGGTGAGCGTATAGACTTTTCCGCAAACGGAAGCTGTGATCCGGACTTTTCTCCAGAGGAATATTCGAGTAAACTGAACTTTACCTGGGATTTTGGGGACGGCAGTCGTGCCTATGGATTCAAAGTCAACCACAGTTACGCTAATAAAGGTGACGACTACTCCGTGGAACTCACCGTGAGAGATAACGATGGTGGAACGGACACTCATACCATCGAACTCGATATCGTTCCTGAAGCAACGGATACCGACGGGGACGGAGTTCCGGATACCGAAGACCCGGATATCGATGGAGATGGTGTTCCCAACGAGAAGGACGACTATGATTATGATAAGGATCGACAAAAGAAACCGGATAATACGCCTGTTGAGGCAGAGAAACTTTCATCCTTCGATATTGCAATTATTTTTATACTGGGAACCTTTATTATCATAATGATCATCGTATGGTCTTTTATTATAATACGGCAAAAGAAGAAAAAAGCTGAGAAGGAGGATGCACAAAACAGGGGTTCTGAAGAATTACACACACAGGTGAACAATCTTGTGTCTCTCGAGGACGAAAGGGAAGAGATACTCGAGCGGCTGGATAAAATTGAAGGGAAGTTCGAGCAGCTGGATTGGGACCTTGAGGACGGATACATACCCCAGGAAAGATATGAGCATCTTACAGACAGGTATCGGCATAGACGAGATCAATTGAAAGATGAATTGGCCGAGATAGAGGATCAAATCGATTATTTGGAAAGAAAGATAGAAAGAATCGATCGCCGACGAGTGAGCAAAAAGAGGACCTACGGAGGGGGCGGGGCTGATGATTTTGAACGAAGATCATATCAAGAGATCGAAGAAAAATTCGATGATGAGGGGAAAAGATGGGACGAAGACGAATACTGGGCAGAGGAGTCAGAGGAGGAGCCCGCACCTGCATTGAGACGCAGATATCACGATGATTATGATGATGGATATGATGATTATTCCGAATACGTGGATGATGAATCAGACGAATATTACAGTTATGGGAAAGATTCAGAGTATGAAGACGATGATTACGATTATGATGAAGACGATGATTACGACTATGATGAGGATGATGATTACGTGCAGGATGAGGATGATTACGACCGTGAAGAGAATGATTACGACCACAATGAAGATGATTATTATCGTGACTAATCATTTTTTAATTTTAGTTAAGAAAGAAAAAGGGTGAATGATGAAAAAATGATTTGAGGTATTGATATTGGGGTGAGTGATTGAAAAAAAAAATTATTATTATCGCCCTTTTCTTAGCATTTTTTTTCATCCCACTGTTATTTATAAACTCCATTGGTGCCGAGAAGGAATTCAGCTCCGAAAAAAGAGCAGCCGAATATCATATCCAGACCACGTTTGGACTTGAATTGTTCCATGATTCAGAAAAAAGTGACGGCCTATCGGTTGAAAGGATCAGTTACAACATATCATGGGGATCTCCTCTGGACAACAACACCTTGGATCTATTCTTCAACGTTTCTTCCGTTTCAACAGGGAGGGTCAATCTCACACTTATTTACCATTTTAATTATCGCTATGGTGACAGGGCAGCGTCATTCTACCCCGAGACCTTTAACTTTGCCGAGATAGAGAATGATATCATAAAAAACCTTGACGGCTCGGATGTATCAGTTAACGAGGAAACCATATCGATCGGATTAAATATCACCTATAACCGGAGCCGTACCTTTACTATAACCGGGGAGCTTGATCTTGAGCCACCCGAGATAGTAAACATAAAACAGATAGAGGTTGAGAAGGAAGGGATCGTGACCATAGATTTTGACATGGTTGATGATGCCTGGGGTTACTATCTGTATCTCACTGAAAAAAAATGCGTGAATGTCGAAAATGAGGCTCCCTTTAACTCCGTGTCATTTGATTTCCCACCCATATTACTCACCCATCTAGAGGTTGGAGAAGAAATATACGTTTCGATATCCGCATATGATCTCGCGGGAAATATCAATCACCAGGTGGACTGTGTTAGGTTCGTGATGAAGATGCCCAACCGGCCGCCGGTGGCAAAGATTGACGCTTTCGAGGACAATTACGAAGCTGGGGAGCGCGTTTATTTCACATGCCGAGAGACCGGCGATCCGGATACCGATGATAAGCTGATATACAGCTGGGATCTGGACGGAGACGGAAAGGAGGATTCTGCAGATGAAAACCCTAATTTCCGTTATAGGACATCCGGTAATTACCGGGTAACGCTCACAGTGACCGACCGTGCTGGTCTTGAGGATACGACCTCCATGGTAATCAACATTCTTGATGAAAAAAGCTCGGACGATACAGATACTTCTGATGAAAACAAACAGAACTACATAGTACTTGCCATTGTTAGCAGTGGATTGGTAGCAATCATTTTATTGGCTATGATTGTAAAGAAAAAGCGGCAGTCCGGAGTTAGAGGCCGGGAAAAGAAAACGGGAAAAAAGAACGTTATCAAATTCCTTGAAAAAGAGAAAAACGATATAGGTTCAATCAAGGAATACGAACAGCATTGGGAGGATGATGAAACAGAGACCACACCGGTGGAACAGATATTTAGAAAGATCGGTGTCATGGAGGGTTTCGGTGGAGACCAAGGGATCGCCACAGAGAAAGAGATGATTAAGTTTCTCCCAATGAAAACCAGCACAATACCCCGTAAACATAAGAAAAAGAGAGGAAGAGGGCGAAGGAAGAAAACGAGAATTCCATCAGGAAAGAGCCATCTGATCGCTGCCGTTCCCGTAGAGGAAATGGTAGAAGCTGAGAAAAGCAAGGTTTTTTATTCATGTCCCAGGTGCGATGAGGTTTTGGAGGTCGCCATCAGCGTAAAATCTGGCCCCCTGGACGAGATATATACTGTTTCCTGTCCCGTTTGCAGCACGAAGGGCGATATCGTGATTTAATTAGAAACGAATAATTTTGTGTGATCCAGTTATATTCCTTAAGGTTCCCGTTATCCTATAAGAAAAAGGGGAAAATAATGCTGAAGTTAAAAGACATTATCGGGTGGACAGTACAAAAGTACGGCACAAAGATAAGAAATCTATTAACAATAGCAAAAAAGGACATTATGGACGACGAGGAGCGAAGCAGAATAATTCACCGTTTCAAGAATATAGAAACCGAAGATATTCTTCCAGCCCTAAGTGAGACCTGGGATGAGGTGAAAGACGGAAAATACGTGAGCTATTTCAAACAGAATAGAGCACGAAAGAAGTTTATCAAGGGTTTTAAAAAGGGGGCTCACCGATTAATAAAATTGACTGCCCTCATCTTGGTATTATGGACTCTATTTTTGCCCGGAACCCACAAGACATTCGGAATCTCCGTCTTTGCATCTTTGTTTATCCTGTGGGGCATAGAAGATCTCCTATTCATGATCTTTTCATTTAGAAAAAGCGGAAAAATGTACCGGAAGGCGGCAGATCCTCCCGATAAAGGCATTGAGGACCTTCGGGGTCGATTCAATTTCACGTATATTTTCGGGACTATAATATTTCTAACCGGTCTTTTGTCGATTTTCTTTCTCATACCTCCTCTCTCGACTCCTCTTGATATGCAGGTGGAACATGGTAAGTACTCCTGGCCGATAATATACATATTTGTGATCGTTCTATGGTTGATTGCCGTAAAAGCCGTAACAAATGCCTTCAAATACAGTCATTCCCTGGGTAGAAGAATTGCTCTTTTAAAGCATGATCGAGGAATTATGAAGCGTTTAAAACAGGAAAAAGAACTCAATAAATACGGGAGGGTGCTGACAAAATATATTTACCTTCCAGTAATACTTGCAGCCGTATTCGTTATAATCAGTGTAGGATTCAAATACTTCTATGCGGTTCTCATGAATTCGCTGAAGGAAGATAATTTCACCATGATGGACTCCCTGGGTACCGGTCTTAGCAACCTTATATCAGGGGGGAAAACAGCAACATTACCCCAATGGATGCCGCGAGTAAAGGGTGCATGGCTCGTTCTTTTTCAGTTATCATGTATCGTGATGGTGGGAATGGGAACGTATATGCGCAATAGAAAGATCAATTCGGTCCTTCATCCCAACACTCCGCAATCACCAGCGGGGAAAAAGGTAAAAATGCTGCTTGAAGATCTGACATTCATAAAAAAGAAGAAAAGGAAACGCAGCAAGTGGGCTAACTCAGATCAACCAATACCGAAAGAAGGTGAGAAAGTGGAAAAAAGAGGGAAGGGATTATACATAGGCAGATTTCAACCCTTTCACAACGGCCATTACAAAGTCATAGGGGAGATTATCGATGACCTGGAATACCTGATCATCGGGGTCGGATCTGCAAAAGAAAGTTACACGGCAAAGAACCCATTCACCTGTGGGGAGAGAGTTTTAATGATAAGAAACTCACTGAAACCTTCATGGCGAGAAAAGTGTATAATCATACCGATTGACGATATCAACAGGTACAATGTGTGGGTGTCTCACGTTGAGGATCTTACCCCACCATTTGATCTCGTCGTTGGAAATTCTGCTCTAACAGCTCTTCTATTCTCGGATAAGGGATATTATATAAAAAATCCGAAAGAATATTCCCGCGAGAAGTATAAAGGAGAGGTAATTCGTAATAAGATGCGTAAGGGGAATGAATGGAGAGAATCAGTGCCGGAAGAAACAGCGGTAGTGATAGACGGTATAAGGGGCTTGGAACGGATAAGAAATTTAGTTGATCATTAGGTGGTTGAATGGTTACGTCCGAAGATTGCATGGTGATGGAAAAAAGGTACGGAGCCCATAATTATGAACCGATCCCGGTTGTGATCGAGAGCGCCCATGGGATTTGGGTTCAAGACCCTGAAGGGAGAAAATATCTGGACTGCCTCTCGGCGTACAGTGCGATTAATCACGGTCATCGGCACCCTCGTATAATCAAAGCTCTCCGCGAACAAGCGAATAGGCTGACCCTGACCAGCAGGGCCTTCTACAATGATCGATTGCCGGTTTTTTTGAAAAAACTCACCGGGCTCGCCGGTATGGAGGCAGCTCTCCCAATGAATACAGGGGCCGAGGCAGTTGAAACCGGTATTAAACTTGCCAGAAAATGGGGTTATCAACACAAAAAGATCGAGGATGGGAGAGCTGAGATAATAGTGTGCGAGAATAACTTTCACGGGAGAACCACCACCATTGTGGGTTTTTCATCAGACCCGGGCACGAAGAACGGTTTTTCCCCCTTCACACCGGGTTTTATTACTATTCCGTACGATGACTGTGAGGCCCTTGAGCAGGCCGTTACGCCCAACACCGTTGCGTTTCTAGTGGAACCGATTCAGGGTGAGGCAGGCGTGGTGGTCCCCAAAGAGGGATATCTAAAGAGGATCAGGGAGATATGCAGCGATAATAACGTTCTTCTGATGCTGGACGAGATACAGACAGGATTCTGCCGTACCGGGAAGATGTTCGCATTCATGCACGAGGAAGCAAAACCGGACATACTCCTGGTGGGAAAAGCTCTTGGAGGGGGGGTCTACCCGGTATCCGCGGCTCTCGCTTCCTGGGACATAATGAAGGTTTTCACGCCGGGGGACCACGGCAGCACCTTCGGGGGCAATCCCCTGGCCTGTGCCGTTGGCATGGAAGCTCTCGACGTTCTTGTTGATGAGGATCTGGCAAACCGGGCGTCCGCCATGGGGAATTACTTCATAAAACGGCTGCTCAAGATGAAAAATGAAAAAATAAGGGAGATACGTGGCAGAGGACTTCTCATTGCAGTTGAGATCAATGAAGAATTCGGGAAAGCACGGGAATACTGCGAAAAACTGAAAGAGCTTGGAATACTAGCGAAGGATACTCACGGCCAGACTATCCGGTTCGCACCGCCACTAATAATCTCAAAAGAAGATATAGATTATATCATGGAAAGATTCATTAAAGTTCTAGACTAATCGAAAATATCGATTAATAAAGAAAAAAAATTTATAAATCCCATTTATCCAGGGAAATCCTATCATTCCCCGCCGATTCACTTTCAAACTTATCATTTGAATCCGTTTTTTCCAGTATCGGCAGGTGATTTTCGGAGCTTTCATCATTCTCCCAATCAAGCGACAACTCAGTTTGCTCTTCCTCCTCAATTTCCCCTTCGTCCTCAATTCCTCCTTCGGACGATGATAACGGTTCATTCTCTACGGCCACCTCGTCCAGTAACGTAATTAAATCATCGAACTTTTTTTCTGTCTTTCGGTCGATCTTTGTACCTCGAAAACTTTTTTTCCTTGGTTTCCGTCTCATTTCCTTCAATTTCTTAGTCTTCATGGAAAAATTTGCGGTCTCATCCTCATCACCGCTCATTGATATTTCAGATCCCATATCTGAAAATCCAGCTAAATTATTATATTCAAATTGTTCATCCATATATTCGGACTCGGTTTCATCGATACTTTCCTCCGTTGAAACCTCAGTTTCTTCCTCATAATGGTCTGATTCACTTACAATGAACGGATTATCCATTTCATCGAGATCATCGGATACCCGGGAATGAGTGGGTTCAGCGATAATTTTTTCACTTAGATTCCCGTATAATTTATTGTAATCGGCCGCATTTTCCCTTGTCAATCCATCCCCCAAAGAAGAATCCGGCTCAGTTTCCACAGGAACTTCATCAGATTCCACTTCACGCTTCCTCTTCTTTCTGATTACAATAATAATAATAATTGCTGGTACTAGGAGAAATACAATGGCCAATGGAATAAATAATGACATTCCTGCGCGCGAGAATATACTTGGAGGCGGTTCCACCACCACCGTGATCTTACTAATGTCCACGTCCCCATCATCGTCAACAACCTTTAGGCTGACCTCATATTCCCCGACATCTTGAAAATTATAGCTAAGAGATTTATTCACCCGGTCAACCACCTGACCGTTAACACTCCACTCATAATGCAAACCTTCGCTGTCGCTTACAGTGTCGGTGGACTCGGTCCCTTTAAGAACGATAGTGCCGGGATCGGCTAAAATGATCCTGCCGTTATTAATCTCATCCGCAGTTATATTTGATACCGGGGGAACATTGACTATATTGAATCCAACCACCGCTGTATCGAATTCACCATTATCGTCCACCACTCTCAGCATAACGCTTTTTTCTCCCCGAGTTGAATATATCTGCTCCAACACGGGTTTATCTGTCACCTGATCCATATGGAATTCCAGACCGTTATAATCGAGGTCCCATTCATAACGAAGCTCGTTCATGTCGCTTAAAGTGTCACGGGTTCCGGATGCATTCAGAATGATGAGCTGGTCCTCTTCCGCCTCTTCCACATGTGAGAGCAGTGCAATTGGCGCGACGTTTTCTACATTAACATTAATAACGGCGGTATCGAAATCATTATCATCATCGGTTAACGTAAGAGTGATATTGTAACTGCCCTGGTCTTTGAATGATATATTTGCATATTTACCGTAGACCTCTCTAACATCCTCCACACTCCACACATAATACAATGAATCGATGTCCGAGATGGAATCCATGCAAAGGGAACCATCAAGGACATGAACCTCATCCTCGGTAAGGTTAAGCATATCATAGGGTACCACCGCAGTGGGGATAACATTTAATATGTTTACCGTGACGCTGTCAGTGGAAGATTCATTGTTATCATCGGTGACCTTGAGAGTAGTAAAATACGAACCCCGTCGTGTATAGGTATGATTTGTTATAATACCGGAAGCATCGGAATAATTGATGCCGTCCTCCTCATCGAAATCCCATTGATAGGTGAGCAGGCCTATATCTGACACGGTATCTGTAGAGTTTCTTCCGTCAAAATTTATTAGTTGGTCCTCGAAGCCACTCATCTCCACTCCAGCGTTGGCCACCGGTGCTATATTTTTTATGTTGACCTCCAAAGAATCGGAGGACTGGTTTCCATCATCGTCCTTAACGTTAAGAACTACATGATATGTTTTCGAAAGGCCGGAAGGTCCATCATTCGAATAAGTGTGATTTATATATGACTGATTCGCCCATTGGGTTATCTCTCCATCGCCAAAGTCCCATTGGTATAGAAGATTTTCCTTGTCCCACGGTGTATCCCAACTCCCGGAACCATCGAACTGGATCAGTTCATCTTCCAAACTGAATATATTATCCCCCGCTTCCGCAACCGGGTTCACGTTCCTGACAACTACATCGAACTCGAAAGGATCGGACTTGGCCGAATCAGTATCTATTACGGTCAAATTTACTGAAAATATCCCATCATTATCGTAAACGTGCTCCGGATTGGCCTTTGCCGAGCCCCCGCCGTCACCGAAGTTCCACATGTAAGAAAGCATATCGCCATCGGGATCGCCGGACTGGGAACTGTCAAAACTGATAGACTCTCCAGCGGTTATCGAACCTGGTATCACAGCTGCAGCCGTTGGAGGCCGGTTCAATATTACATACTCGCCCTTCATCTCGAAACTGCCCATCAATCCGCGGACCGGGTGAGGACCTTTGGTTGAATTAAAATGATATAATTTTCCGTTCACATCTGTCGTACCAACCAGTGCACCATCAATTCGTATCTCGGCTCCCTCCCCGTGGCCTCCGATAAAATCTTTAACCGTTATAGAAACATCATCATCATGCCCGTCCATGTCATCGTCCATTAATTCTATTATCATTTCGTAACGAAGCTGCGGATTTTTGTATTCTTTCAAAAACTCCAACCATTTGGTATTGGCCATGCTGATCTTCGAAATATAAGTCTGCGATGGCCCGTCCGTAGGAAAATAGATCATCAATCCCTTCGCACCGGAATAACTTTTTTGCCCTTCCTCGATAACCGTGGTATCGTGTTCGTTCATGAGAGCTGTCGCGGCATTTCTCAAGGGGGCGGGCAGTGAACCGTCCTGCTGGATATTGCGGGCAAAATCGTATAGATCTCTCGAATTGCTGTTTCCACAGTGCTGAGAGTCGGCCCGGGCATCCTTTATACTATTCTCGAAGTGGTACATATAATTAGTTAGTTTCTCGGAAAAATCATCGAGCTTCGGCATATAACTGCCATTGAGTCTCGATAGGTCTACCGCGGCCTGAGTTACCGACGAAGAATATTCATCGAGAAATGCCACAACAATGGAAGTAGCAAAATTGGCGGGAGTCATGTCCGGTGAACTTGCAAGGGCAGCCAGTGGAGTCTCGTAATCCCAACCGTCCCCCGGTTCTGTGGCTTCAGATGCTATCCCGTAATCTACATAGGGAATCAATTGATAATGGGTCTCGATAAAACCCAGAAAGCAAACGTCGAACCCAATGATATCAAGTTTCTTTCCTGCTGTGGCCTTTGCATTGTTCAATACATCATTAAGCTCCCAAAGCTCTATCTCGCCGCCCCCATTGTGTTCATCATTGCAGAAACCCTTGATCCCCTCCTCGTCATCACTACGTCTGAAGATACCAGATCCATGGTCCCAAATGGATAAAGCGTAATGATCCGCGGGATAATTTGTGATGGCCCACTGCAAAAAGGAATCAAGGGTATCGGGGTCTGCCATGTCCGGCTCGAGGGGGATCCCCGCATCCGAGGTTGGGAAAGTATTGACGCCGTCCCTAATCACGTAGTAGAGTTCTCCATCGTTGGTACCTCTGCCGTCCCAAAGAACGACGATATTGATATTTGAATCGGACCCCACCGCCTTCATTTCAGAAAGATCGCTCTGACCGTAAGATTGGAGATTATTATCGGCGTCGAGATAAACCATAAAGGTCCACTTTTTATTTAGTCGATCAGTCATCTCCGACCGATCAGCCACTACGCTGAAGGGTTGTATTACATGTAAAATAAATAACGATACTGTAAAGAAAAAGAGCATGAATTTACGTTTCCCACTCATGTAATCACAGTTCTCCAGACTGTTAATGTAACACTTTAATGGTTTTTCTACTTTTTGTTATTTTTTTCGTACCTTTCCTATCATCCATTGAACAATTAATTTGCTTGATGATACATGTTACATTAAAAGGAGTAAAATATTTATACATATCAGGGTTTAGACCTTTAAAGATTATACATGTAATAAATTCTACATGTTTCGTAGTAGAGTTAATATAAAATAGAAGTTAGAAAATGTATTACTCTATAACAATAAATGAAATTTCAAGTGGTGTTATGTATTGAACGGAAAAGTAAATTCACGTTACCCTCCTCCAAAGTGGCACCATAGCCCGGTCAATCAGACAGCGGCCCCCATGGCACGAAGGGTACCAATGGATAAATCCGCGGTCTTTGGAATTGTAATTACGAGCATATGCTCCGTAATGTTATTTATCGCATTATTTGCACCGTGGTTCACTGTCAAGCAACGGGACTATGACAGCTGGGGTTGGGATGAAGAAAATGATAATTACAAATGGGTGAGCTACGACCATGATGGAGACAGCTATGGAGAAGATTCTGACGATATGAATAGATTCTTTAGAACGTATGACAGTTTGGAAAATGGCAAAATCCAAGGATTTACCGGCATTATTACGGGAATGATCCTGGGCATCGCATTGATTGTACTAGGCAATTTACATTTGTTAGGTGAACTATCGAGAAGAATTATTATGTTTTTCCGGGGAGTGACCGGAATAGCAATGCTATTACCGGCAGTTTTCCTCATGGTATGTGGATCCAAGTTCACCGGCTTAGCTATATCTATTTCAACGGGAGGAAGCAATGAAAGTAAGGAGGTCTTTTTATCCCCTGTTCCCCATGTTATGCTAATCATCGGAATAATCTTTTTCGTTTTTTCATTCATTATTATATCTCATAGTTTCAGAAATCTCTCCAAAATGAATAAGAATAAAGATTCTCAGCTCGGGATAATTACCCGACATTTTTCTGGAAAGTTCAAAAAATTTACTTTTGTACTGGTCATATTAAGTATGTTAGCATTAGTCACCCTACCACTCTTACCCATCGTATCCGAAACTGATGACGAATATGATCGTTACCTCACTTCAGGTGTGATTTTATCAGAGGAGATAATGGATTATGTAGATTTTGCAGATTACCTCGCTTGGGTAAATATCTGCTTTTGGGTAATATTTCCTATTACACTCCTTGCCCTGTTTGCCGCTCTGTTTATGACATCGGGTTTGAACGATCTAACCGGGTATATTATAGGATTGATAACAAATTTAATTGCGATTTTCCTGCTCATTGGACTGATATTCAAGATTTTATTTATCGTGGATGTGTATAATGGCGAAAAAGTTATGAATGGATATGGTTCAATAAGTTCTGAAGGTTTAGTGTATGGCTATAACTATCTTCCGCTAATAGTGATGATAGGTCTTATCGTGATTTGTATCCTTTATATGATCCATACGATAAAGGGTTCGGCTGCTTATTTCAGGTCACTGCCCATGCATTCAGGATCGGTCCCAATGGACTATGACGGTCTCAGTGGCAATTATTACCATAAAAGAAAAAACCCATGATTTGAAAGGTTGAAGAATACTAGTTAACCGGAAAAGATCATATTTATCAGGGCAAAGAGATAACATTTTTTCTGGTTATTTTAGACAATATTCATCTCAATAAAAGGAGTAAAATATTTATACATATCAGGGTTTAGACCTTTAAAGATTATACATGTAATAAATCGTAAGGGATTGGGTGAAGCCTCCAAGACAGTGTTCGAACGAATCAGGTAGGCAATTCCAATAAGAAGTAAATTAGCAGGGGTGATAATATCGGTCCCACTGAAAAAAATGAGATGAAGGGAAAAGTTACAGTAATACTGAGGGATAGAGATGGCAAGATCGTGCAAAGTGAAAAGGTAAAAAACCTGATCGTATCATCCGGAAAAATGTTAATTGCCAATCTCTTCAGGGGTGAAGAATCTCAACCGGTCAGCCATATGGCGGTGGGTACGGGAAGAGTAAATCCCAGTTCAGGGGATGTGGCCATTCAGGAGGAAATGTCACCACGGTGTCCTTTCGATAAGAATTTTTTATCTCCCGAAAAGAGCGCATATCTTGCTCTCAAAGACGCTGCTAAAAAAGATGTATTGATACTCACTTCAAGGATATGTGGGGAGAGGGGAAACTTCATTTCCGTGGAAGTTAAAAAAAGAAGCTCGGATAATTTCTCGCTCTACGTCTATGGAGAGACCGACGAAGAATTCGTCGAAGAGGAGTTCAAGGAGCTGTCCATGAATCCAAAGGAGAAGCGGCATGTCGAAAAGGTCGTAAATATTGAATCCCAGCTGGTGAGTGCGAAGAGTATAGTGAATTCGACCCCGACAAATTTATCCCGAACTTCGCTAGAGGAAGGACAGGATGCAATAGTAACCCTGGGAGCCACTTTCGGTTATGATGAATGCAACGGTCCCATCTCGGAAGCGGGAATATTCAATGCATCAAGGGAAGGTACCATGTACAACCGGGTCGTATTCCCGGAGATCAACAAGACGGACAAATTGACACTTTCGCTTATTTGGAAAATATCGTTCTAGGAGGGAGTTTATGGGTTCAAAAAAAAGACCAAAGATCGTGGTGTCGGACGGCAAACAAGCAAAGAAGATAGAGGTGATCCCCGCAAAGGGAAAAGGAGAGAAAAAACTTGGCCTGGTCAGATCGGATTTTGAGCCGAGATTGAAGAGCCCGGGTGATCTCATACAGGCTGAAGAATGGAATGATATTCAGGAAGAAATTAAGGATGATCTGATGAATCTAAATAACGGAATCGAGCTTTTGAGCAAAAAATCCTCCACAATGATAGCATCCGGGATAGCTTCGCACGGGGTCTTCGTGGAACTTGACTGGGAGGTACAGCCCCACGTTATTCTTTCACCCAGCGGAACAGTGGACGAGGTTGAGGATAATATGAATTTGATATGTTATCCCCACGATATATCATCCAGTGGTTTCCGGGTATTTGCGCAGTCAAGGGATGGAAAGGTAAGCGGAATCGTCAATTGGATCGCTTTTGGAGTAACTTAGCGGGGTGATAAAGTGATAATTTTTTATAATACAAGAGCCAGAAACATCACAGGTGTCTCCATGATAATGAACGACACCTCCAAAAAACTGAAGGAGCCTACATATAATAGTTCATTTCCCAAGAGCCCTCCTCCGGACATTGGCTATTATTTCACACCGAACGATGCAACTATCGCAAACGAGCTGTGGGCTTACCAGCTTATTTTTAATAAAAGAGGGAAACCGAAATCGGTTGAGAGAAAACCGCCCAAGCCCTTCATTCATCTATCCACAAACGCCCAGGATAAGGACGGAAACGGAATTCCGGAAATTATTGCGGACGGGAAACAGCAGTGCAACATAACGGCAAGTGTAAGGGACCACAACGGAAGCCTTCTGACTTATTTCGGGGAACCTGTAACTTTTAAAACCACGGGAGGAGTTCTTTTCGACCGGGATGTAAAGTGCAAGAACGGTGTTGCTAAGACCACACTCCGGTCGGTAGAGGAGACCCTGACCCCAACTATAACTGCCACCGCTCCGGGCTGTATTTCCGGAGAGATGGAGATAGAGTTCGTGTTGGAGACGGTTTTTAAATGAAATCATCCCGTAAAAAGTTGTAAATTATTGTCACAATTCTTTGCTGGACTACTCTTTTCTGAAATATTCAGGTGGAATAGGTTGAGTTCGCGGTCTTGGAGTGGATTGCTCTTAAGGTTGCGGTGAAAATTGTCTATATTCCATTGGATATTTCTCATGAACATGATCATCGGTCATGGAAACCCTATCCTCATGATATGTTTCTTCTATATCGTCATCGCTATGCTTTCTTTTTTTCAGAATGATGCCGATCAATATCACAATTACGAGTACAATGACGATTGTCACTATTATATATACCCAAGTTGACGATAATGATCCTTCAGTACCTTCTACCGATGAAGAGATCGAAGGTTCGCTCACAATTATCTTGAAAATGATTTCCCCCGTGTTATCGGCAGCATCATGGATTGAAAGCGTAATTGTATATACTCCGGCTTTCGCGAAAACGTATTCTGCTGTTTCTGTAAATAGCTCAACAGTCCCATATTTTGATTTAATGGTCCAGGTCCGATTCGTTATTTCAACATTATCGAAACTGTTGCTGCTATCCATTATTACTTTTTTACCCATCGTGATCTCAATTTTGTCTCCATCCTGCACATAATTACCCGATATGGAAATGTTGACTTCGGGCTCAGTTTTATCCAATATCTTGAATTTCATATGATCGGAATTCTTATTGCCGTATCCGTCTGTAACGGTTAGAGTGACGTTATATTCACCCGGAAAAAGAAAGGTATAGAAAGTCGTTTCGTTATAAAGGTGAACAGTCATTCCCCTGTAAACAAAAGTCCATGTGTAGTTAACGATCCCAACATTATCCGATGACATTCCCCCTTTGAATGTAATTGAACTCCCTTCATTCTGATTACGAATGCTATCGATATTTGCAATAGGTAGTATGGCGTCCTTTACAGTAAGAATGAAATAATCCGTATCCCAGTTACCCGCCATATCGGTAACCTTCAATGAGATGTTGTAATTACCCGCAATTTCAAATCTAAATTCAGTTTTCAATCCCATGATAAGTTCTTCATCACCATTGTAGGTGAATTTCCACCTGTATCCCATAATTCCTATGTTATCAGTACTGTTAGAACCGTCCAATAGAACGATTTGGTATTGTTCAACCGTCCGATCTTTTCCGGAAACAGCGGTTGGTTCAATTGTATCCAGGATATCAACTGTTATTTCCCCTTCGGAGATCGAGGTGTCCAGCTCGTTACCGTGTAAGTCCCTTAATAAATACGAATATGCTAAAATTGACGCACTTTCCGAAATGATGATATCCGAGGCCCAAATATCATTATTTACATGTACCAATGAAATGGTCGTGTAATTATTGTAATCATAAGTGTATTTCACGGATACCATATCTACACCGAAATTATCTGTGATAATAGCTTCAAAGGTATAATTGTCTCCGGTCGACCCAGAATTCCCTGCTCGATCCTGCACCAGTTCGGGTGGAGCGTTATCAAAAACGTCTACTGTTATTTCGGAGCTAATGTTGGTGTTATTGGAAGTATCCTTGACATATATAACATAGATCAATTCTTCCAAGCTGTTCTCAAGTGTGACCGAGCCAGTCCAATACTTGCCTTCTTTGGATAGTGATTCATTAGCGCTTGAATCTCCGTGTCTCCATTCAACATTTACCGAAGCAACTTTTATATTGTCATGAGCGCTGATATTGAAATTAAATATATCTCCCGCGCTACCTTCTGAATCGCTGTTATCTTCATTTAAAACTGGAATTTCAGTATCTACGGGTGATGTCTGAAATACTTTTATCCAATGATCAACCCAACCCACCCTGCCATTATCATCTGTTACCCAGAGCTGTATCCAGTACACTCCGGGATAATAGTATCTGTGACCCATCTGGTGGCAAAAATTGTGATTGGTACATTTCGCTATCTCTCCCGTACCTGTATGCCCATCACCGAAATCCCACATGTAAGAGGTTAACTCGGCCCCGACTGGGCTGTAAGAATCCGAGGCCGACATCACAATACTGTAATTGGTAACATAGCCGAAATAGTGCGGGGAATTGGGATCGGCGGGAGGTTCCAGCCACCAGTCCAGGGGATCTTGGTCGTCATCAGGCCCAATTACAGCTACGGGATTCATGGTCGGCCACTTGTAGGGAAGAACCACCCAACTCTCTTTCGACGGATAGAATGCACCGCAGTAGATGGTCATCCAATCCTCATTAACTGCCGTCCCCGGATTATCGGTAATACCATCCGTACGCCAGAATGCCATCTGAATCTTGCCGTTCACCATGTTGCCGGGAGCCCCGTTGGAATATCCTGTGAACTGAGCCCGTATCTTCTCTTCTCTATGTTCTCCGTCGTTTTGAGACTGGTTCCATTGTGTGGTGAATGGAGTAAAAAGAGCCTTGGTCTCGTATATCCCATCACCGTTTGCATCGAACCTCACTTCGAAATTGATCGTCTTTCCGGGTACGTAATTAGTATTAACCGTGAGGTTCACATATGGTGTGACCCCCGGTTCGTATGAGGCCTTGAGACTGTCCAATGGATATTCTGTATTCTCATGCTTCCAGGGGAAATCGAATATCATTGCGGAATTGGGACTGTTATAGGAACTATCCAGGTTAGCGATATTGTTGTTGTTTGTTCCGCCGGAAGGTCTCTCATCCGAGAGATGCCAAATTTTCTCATCCTTATGCCATGAGTACAGCCAGTAAACATTGCGCTTCATGCCTTCTGCCAAGTAGTATTCGTATGGAGAATCTATGATGTAACGCGTATTCTCTTTGGCAGTGGTTCTATTGCTTACTGTCATAATCATACTTGTGGCGACAAGGGTACTAATTATCAGGATCGCAATGATTTTATTGTCCATTATATTCCTCCGTAAACTCCAATAGACGTATACAGTTCAGAAAGTAAATCCCTGTTTTATTAAACTTTTGCACCAATTTTAAACTCTTGGTTTATTCCAATGGATATTCCAGCCTTTTAGGAGAATGATTCATACATTTGTGCTGGTTTTTATAGCTAAGTTGTTCATGAACCTTTTTAATACATGATTATATATGATTGACAACTTCAGGATCATATAGAGCCTTATTTTAAAACACAGATGGCCCAAATCGCCATAATAAAACTATTTGGTATCTTTCCTGCCAGGACTGCACCATTCGTTTATTTACTCTAATGGATATTCCTCTCTCGTTTTAAAATCCCATTATCGGGATGTGAATTAAATTAATCGAAAAACGAATCCAGATCGTCCAGTATATTCTCTAGGGAATCGTCTTTAACATCAGCATCTTCTTTTTTCTGCTCATCCTTGGATTCCTTTTCATCTATAATATTTTCCAAAGTGGAATCGGAATCCAGCCCAAGTGATTTCTCTCTAGTGTCTTCAAAGGGTTCTTCTAAGGAAACTGTTGATTCGTCCTCTTTTTGTACATCCGGTGGATTTATATCATCGTTTTCATTTTCTGTTGAATCCGTATGATCCGTTCGTACTTCTATTTTATCGGAACTCTCTTCCTCTTTGTTTTCTATTTCACCAATGATATTTTCAAAAATATCGTCGCAAGACGCGAAAGCACCTTTCATCAAAGCCTCCTTTCCCTTGGTAAATTGTTCTACAATACCCGATGTATCAAGATTCAAATCTTGGAATTCCTGTAGTTTCAACAGGATCAAACCAGATTTTTCAACGAGTTTTCCATAACGCAATCGAGTTTCCATGATCATATCTTTTATTTCCTCTATGGCTTTCCCGGCATTATCGATTTCATCATTATCAAGATCAAATCTCGCGCGCTCGAGAATCTCCAATGGTATAGAGGTATCGATGTAAGGTGGAGCTTTTTCCAGCATTTCTTTGGTCTCCGTATACTCTGCAATAATCTTTTCTTTTTTCTCGTTATCCTGAGGAAGTAAATCATCCTGTAATAATTCTTCAATATCGTTATTATCCTCCTCAGGGGGTGGAGCTGATAGATCGTCTTCGGGAGTAGGCAACTTAACCTCGGGATCCCACGAAAGCTGCGGTTCAGGAGAAAATTCTTCTTGATTCCCTTCATTCGTATAAACGTAATCCTGGCAAGTATCACACCAGTGGCATTCGTATTCAGGATAGTACTGCACCGAGGTACCGCACGCTGGGCACAATAGGGTAGAATCGTCTAAATCCATGGGTATGGGTATCGTTTCAATCACCCTGGTATCGACATTAATAGAGGGAGAAACTGCTGGTTCCGGCTCTAATGCTGCTTCAATTATGGGGATTTCAGGAGCATCATCTTTGGCCTTCTCATGAAGGAGTATTTCGGTCTCTTGCTTTTCTTCTTGCTCCCTTTTTCGGCGGGGAAGAATAATGAATATTAAGAATAAAACTGCAATAAGTATCAATACCAACACAGCCGAACCGATCCCTATGTATAGTCCTGCAGTAGATTTTACTTCCTTGGTAAATTTCATTTCGAGGGTGGTATTAATCGCCTTTATAGCTGAACCTTTAAAGTTCAGGCAAACTGAGAAGTTGTTTTGCCCTTCCACCAGCATACTTTGTTCTATCATCATACTCCAGTTTTTTTCTGTAAATATCGGAATTTCATTTCCATTTATTGTTAACATTACGGAAAGGTTTTGAGAAATCCAGTTCACCCCAGTGATATTTCCATTCAAAATTACTGTGTTTTCTTCGGTTTTTTCAATTTCACTAAATCCAATCTCTATTGATGAGATATCAGTTACTTCAATTTCGATTATTCCAGAAAGGAGAACCT
This sequence comes from uncultured archaeon, assembly GCA_964342815.1. Taxonomy (GTDB): domain Archaea; phylum Thermoplasmatota; class Penumbrarchaeia; order JASLWR01; family JASLWR01; genus JASLWR01. Next base: position 24,230 of record CAYFHS010000008.1, read on the forward strand.
CAACGTTGTCCACTAATACGGACAGCCGGACGCTATGGATTCCGGGATTCATATATTTGTGAGCCATTATCTTTTGCTTCGACCATTTACTGTAGTTTCCATCCCCGAAGTCAAGCCGAAAACTAATTTCATTATCTGTTTCACCGGGATTGATAGTGAATCTCGCAGTTTCTCCCGTCAGTAACCTTCTTGCACTGCTGCTAAAGTCAACGGAAGGTATTTTTAAATTACCTACATCTACAGAAAAGGACCATATCTCCGAATTACAGTTTCCGAATGATATTCCATCATACGGTATGACCGTCCAGTAATAAATCTCATTTATTCTCAATGGCGGTAGTGGATATGTTTTAAGATTGGTAATGGCCAATAATGAATTTGGATCCCTTTTTTCAACATTCACGCGTGAAAGGGAGATATAGATCATGAATCCCAGGTAATCCTTATCCTGGTCTTGAGATGACCATCGGAGCTTCCCTGAAGTATGTATCAGTACCGAACCGTTTTTTGGTGATCTTAGGTCCACAATGGGGGGATTGTTGAAATCGGTATATATGCAGCTGAATCCCTGTATGCAATAACCCATGGAGCTGGAATTGCGGGGAATTACTGACCAGTAGTACCTTTCATGATTTCTTGTGAGATCATCAGCGATAAAATATCGGTTGGAAGTGGTTCCTATCAAATGACTTGAGTTAGATTCAAGGATTGAATTCTGGTCATTACCAAGATAAATATCATAAAAAACAGGGTTATCGGTATCGGTATATGTTGCCTCCCATGTAAGATTTACTGTCCTCGTACGCAGAACGTAATTGTTTACGGGAGATCTGAGTGATGTCACAAGCTTTTCATCGGTTTTAAATATATCAATCTCAATATATTTCGAGGTGATCCCGCCATCCGAATCCCGAACCGTGAATTTCACATTATTAGACCCGATTTTGCCATTCATCGGTCTAACTGTAACGTTGTAACCCGATATTCGAATCCAATCTATGAGATCGAGGTTAACAGTTGACAGCTCATATTCCCATTTGAGTGTAGAGGTCAGATCTTTTTCATCCCCACTCCATTCAAGGAGCGAAAATGTTCTTCTTTGATTCTCGATAAGTTTCATTGTCGACAGATTCTCTGAAATACTTGGGGGTAGGTTTATCACCTTGAACACTTTATAGAATTCGAAAAAAGTGATATCGTCACCGTCGAATATTGATACCCGAATATCTTTCCAACCCAGGATCACATTTCGGGACTGAGTATTCTCGAAAACCATATCGAAACCCAGAATATCAGATAGTTTTACGTCCAGGTCGGTCCAGTTTCCAGTACCATTATCCCTAATCCAGATTGATATGTTCAGATCAACGTTAGAGGTCTCGGTGTCATGCGTCCTCGATAGGATCATTTCAAATTTTTCAGTTCGGAAGATTTCAATTGGAGACGTTATAATCTCAGGAAGGGTCGGATAATTATTCACCACGTTTACGAAGTTGGGATAAATCCATTGAGTAGTATTGAGACTATCGTTCAGAAGAACTTTAAGATCATACATTCCTAGCGTTGCATTTATCTTCGGGATGAATTTCGCTGTTATGTTTCCCGATCGAGATCGCACTAAAAATATACCGGTAATATTCCACTCCATTTTTCCATTCAATCTATAGAATACCGATATGTCCAGATGCTGCCATGAGGTTTCAACGTCATTTATATCAATTAGCGTGATATCCAAAGTCTTCGAGCGATTGATCGCCTCGGTGACGGGTTCGATTCCTTTCATTGTCGGCAGATTGTTTTTGACGAAGATGGCATTGGGAAATTCAAATTTCGAGATATTGTCCCCGTCATCAAGAGTAACCATGAAATCATAGAATCCCAGATCAGCAAAGAAATCGGGATTGAATTGAAATGAGATATTAACGCTTTTAGAATCCAATCTACTGATCCAATTATCGTGCCAATCGAATGTTCCGTTGAGACGGTACTCAACCAGGATCACAGTATCGTCAAGAGCGGTCTCGATTTCGATAAAATCTGATATTGTCAAAATGGAATTCGAACTTCTGAATATTTCCGCTTCCGAAATATCTAGATACTGAAATCCTGGAAGATTATTTTTCACCCTGATCTCATTGTAGTAATATAACTCGGTGGAATTCTTGCTGTCATTCAGAATAATTCTGATATCATACAGACCTATTCTTGCGGAACTGTTCGGAATAAAATCCAATATCAGATCGTCACCCTGCCATTCAATGAATTGTAGATAATTATTTTGCCATTGTTGGGTGCCGTTCAATCTGTACGAAACTGAAATATTGATATCATTAATTGGAGATTCCTCATCCGATATGTTGAATATGGAAATCCTGCTTTTATTGGTTCGGTACACGATGCTAGAAGAAATGCTCACATAGTCCAGAGCAGGATGACTGTTGGTAACTGTAATTGTATTCTTATAAGATTTTTTTGTTATATTTTTAACATCATCAATTTTTACTTTTATATCATACCTGCCGAGACTAGCATTTGGACCTGGTGTAAACCGCACCGTATAATTATTTTCATTCCACCCTATATGTGATATGTATGATTCGTTCCAATTTTGAGTAGCATTAAGTCTTTGTAGTACTGTAATATTCAGATCATAAAACGGAGTTTCCTCATCGGTTACATTAACAAAAGTGATTGTTGTGTTTGAAGTCCAGTTAAAGACAGGTTTTTTCACTATTATGGAATCATAGCTGGCTGGATTATTGGTCACATTCAGTTTTCTTGGAAATATCTGTTCAGTACGATTGATACCGTCAAAAACGACAGCTTTAAGATCATACACCCCCACAAATGCCTGGGGTTTCAGCTGAAATACAAAAGAATAATTGGATCCCTCCCACCCTATATCCGATACGCAGGAGGACGACCACGGAGCGGTCCCGGTGAGCCTGTGCTCTAGAGACACTGTTAGATTATTTATATTTGATTCCTCATCAGAGATATTAAGGATGGAAATAGAGGAATTGGCGGTCCAGTTGAATGTAGATCTCGATTCAGTCATACCATTAAATTTAGGTGGCTTATTGACTACGGATATCAAGTTATTATGGATATATTCTGCATTATCATCGTTATCTACAAGCGTTATCCTGAAATCATAGATTCCAATTGATGATTTTCCATCGGGGGTGAACTTCACGCTATAATTGATACCGCTGAAGCCCAGGCTGCTCACTAACGATGAGTCCCAATTCCCATTATGCCCCTTCCGGTGGAAAACGAAGATGCTGAGATTATGGATTGCTGTTTCCTCCTCCGTTATGTTGACAAGCGTTATCGTACAGTTGGATTTCCAGTTAATTACTCCGTTTGACAGTGAAATATTATTGTATCGGGGCAGATAATTATTTACTTTAAAGGCATTCTTGTATTTTTGTGAATAGGATACCAAACCACCTGCGTCTACTACACTGATCAATATATCATAGGAACCAATGCGGGCATTTGCTGCGGGTGTAAAATTACAGAATAGATGTGTGGCATTGGCATAAGTCCCTGTATTATGTGAATATTTAAAATTTCCTCTATCCCCATACTTACGATGTAGTACTTTCATTTTTAATTTGTCATTGGAGTCCTCCTTGTCAGATACAGGTGCCGATATTACTATTGTTTCAGTTCGATTTACGTTTTGGAAACCGGTCAGAGAACCGATTTTGGGAGCAGTGTTCATCCAACCTACACCCCATCTTTTTAATACTGGTGTGTTCGTTCCGTTTCCGAGAAATGTTGCGTTGAGGATTATAGAATCGTGTTGATGGGGGTCTAAGGAAGTCAAGTCCGTTTTACCGGATAGGTTGATATTAACAAAGCCATTGATAGGATTGCCAGTCTTTGCGTTGATCAGAGTGACATTCAATGATGTGTTCTCCGGTTCGGTTTTCTCCACGACCAGACAATTCCATGATAAACTGTTAGGCAGGGTTATGTTTTCGGAATCGAGGTAAGCAGTCTTATGTGATAAATTGTCCATTTCGGCTTTGTATTCGATCTTCACGTTCGTTTTATGTGCAATCTTATTTTGATTGTAGAAACTATCCTGCCATACCCTTTTAGGTAATAGCTTTACACTCCAGCTGTCCAACGCGGGGCTGATATTGCCCTTTGAGGAGAACCATCCTTCGATATAGAAATAACCCGACATATTCATGTCATTGATAGGTTCAAGGTCAATATTCGCCTCAGATAAGTTTTCGAAACCTGGTACGGGAGCACTCGTTTCATAGTTACACAGAGAGATATTTATGTATGTTCCTGGGGGTTCATATTTTTTAACAAATAACGTATGCCATTTTCCTTCCCCCTTCGAGGTGTTCCAGGACTGAAAATATCCCGAGCTCCTGAGATTATAACTCTTGAATGTGAGTTTGTGAATATCCGAATGACATCTATACTGACTTTTCTGCCTCCCTCCATATAAAAAAAACTCATCACTGTCACGATGATATATCATGGAAGCACCTTCACGGGCTTTCAATGATATAAATCCAGGTGTAAGTTGTGTCCAATTGTTGGAAGTGTAGTTGTAAAGCCAATTATCGTTGTAATAAGTGCTCCCATTCCGCCCGCCGAAGAGAAATACTCCGGAAAGATTTCCCACGCTATATTCTAGGCAATAAGAGTCTCGTGCCGGAGGATGAGTAAAGGGGAACATTTCAGTCCAATTGTTCAAATGAGGATCGTAAACCCACGTGTCATTGCTGGTCTGGTCTCCTCCAAACATTATGATCTTATCATTTTTCTCATCATAGCACATGGATATACGCGAACCCTCCCGGGGGTTGGCCTTCGGTTTCATCTCAGTCCAATTGTTCTGAGCCGTATCATAGAACCAGGTATCTTTGTATCTCCATTTTTTTTGTCCACCGAAGAGCATCACTGTATCATTCCATTGATTGTAGGTTATGGCAGCATATCCTCTCTTAGGGGGTTGAACATTGGGAGACATCTCAATCCATGTATTATTGTAGATATGATAAATCCAAGTGTCATTGAAATGCGTATTTCCTTGGACTCCCCCGAACAACACGACTGCTGAATTCAAAGGATCATATACCATTGCCGGATGGCTCCTAGTGGAAGGTGATAGTGCAGGGAATTTTTGGGTCCAAGTATTATTTTTTATATCGTATATCCACGTATCGTTCAGATAATTGTTGCCATTTTGATAGTGATTTCCGCCAAATAGTACTGCGATCCCAAGGGAGGGATCATATGCCATCCCATGTCCGTAACGGGTGGTTGGGATTTGCTGGGGGGTAATATCAACCCACTCGTAATCGGGAGATAATTCCAGTTTTGCATCGGTGCCCGTACCATTTATTAAAAGGTTCTTATATTTCCAAATTCCATTATAATGAAAATCGTTATAACTATCCTTTCCAAGGGCATAGAAAATGTCAGAACGCGTTGTAGATAAATCATCCCCTCCAATAGCATATTTTATTTTATCGATATCTTCACAGGGGATCCCAACACCGAGATTCCTGACATCTTTAGTATAGATTGTGGAAAACATCGCAAACAACATCACGACGAGTACCAGCATCGCCTTCATTCTATTCATCGCCATCACTTCCATAGTCAGAGGTAATCGACTCACCTTGACGGCTCACTTCCCGATTTTTTCTCAATTCAAGCTCAATCCGCATTGAGAGATTATCCAGACTGTTCTTCAACGAATATGCATCATCCTTAAGGTACGACAGCGCATTATCCAGATCACGTGTGAATCCCGATACGTCTATTCCAGATTCATGTGCCGTTCGAATCAAGCCTCTGACTCCTTCTTCCGGTGAGACTTGGATCGTCTCGGTATCAGCTTCGCTTTTCTTCTTTCCCTTACTCCTTGCATGTACGATTACAAGAACAATGACGAACAAAATTATAATTGCTGTAAAGGCGATCCCTCCCCAAATCAAGTAAGAACCGATACTGTCCGGCTCCTTCTCCGTATCGACGAAATTTTCCGGGATGACTTCACAGGAATATGCTCCCGCGCCTATGGAATCATAGCCGTATTCGATGGTATCGTCAGGATTTAGTTTCTCATATTCCGCGGTTCCGAATAGCGAATACGGGCCACCATCGTTAAAACCCAGGAGTTTAAGGGTCTCAAGCGAGATTTCCCAGGTTATGGTATTTCCTTCCACTTCACCCTTGTAGAATCCATACTGACCCAGAAGACCTCCGTATTCCAGTGAAAAACCCATCTCAGTTGAGGGCGTATATAATGAGCTAAATTCGCTGTCCTTGCCATACTTGGGCTCTTTGTGCTCAGATGCTACAAAATATATCTTATAGACGTAAGAAGGATCATAGAGGTCTACATCGAAATCCAGCGGATTAAACTCTTTTGGGCGAACCGGTGCTTCCCGCGTTGTCAGCTCAATATGCAGAATTGTCTCGTTAGACCATGCTTTCAAGCTCATTAAATCCAGACAACCCTTCTCACCGTATGATATTGCTTTCATTTCCGCCGTTTTCAGAGAAAGCAGACGCCATAGCCATAATACGTCGTCCTCTACAGGGTCCGTATATGTCTCATCCAAATCGGCCAAATCTCGATCCCCATCACTTCCACCATTGTTTTCTGATTCATAGATATTGGAGATCGGATTCGTGCCGTTTAAAAATTCACCCAGGTTCGATGTGTTATCATCGTCATTATCTTTCTCAGCGTCAAGGGAATCGTAGGGATCGAATCCGTATATTATCTCCCAGGCATCTGCCATTCCGTCGTTATCGGAATCCCAGTGATAAAGAAAATTAGATGGATAGACATCCAGAGTAAGACCGCTGTTGGAATCTTTCCCTGTCTTTCCGGAATTCCATTCATCCGGGTATCCGTCTCCGTCGGAATCCATGCTGGCAGATGGGTCCAGAGGAAAATCGTCTTCGACATCATTCACCCCATCTCCATCATCGTCATCGTGATCCGTACCTACCAGATTTACCATAATCACGGTTGAGCTGGAAGTCATCGAATCGTTCACGTTCAGTTGAATAATATAAGAACCGGAAGCCGTATACGTATGGTTAACCGCAAATAATGATAATCCTCGCTCAAAGATACCATCTCCAAAAGACCATTTGTAAATTAGAACATCCCCTTCCTCGTCGAATGCCTCCGTCGTTTCCAGATAAATAGTTAAATTCCGATTATCCATTCTGGTAAGATTTATTTTTGAAGGAACGGGTGAATCGTTTCGGAGCTGAATGATAAAGGAGATGTCAGAATAAATGACTGCCCTCCCATCTGAAATTCTTATGGTGAAATCTTCGATCTCCGAGCCGTTTCCGTAATTGAAATAGCTGAAACTGCGGTTCAAATGATCATATTGAAGATTACTGCTACCTTCGGAGATGGATATGTTGATATTATCGGGAGAGTCGTCGATATCGGTGACGTTGATAGTGAAATTTTTCCATACATCTTCCAACACATCGAACAGAATATTATCAGAAGGATTAATTCCACCCACTGATACGATGCAGGGCGGGTCGTTTACAGGTAGGACTGAGACATTGACCATCAGTTCCATGGTGAAATTGAAATAATCCTTTGCCTTGAAGACCACCGATTCATTCCCATACCAATCCTTGACAGGTGTGAATACAACATCTCCAGAAGCCTTAATATCAATTGATAAGTTATGCACTCCTTCGTCATGGCTTGGTGACCAGTATAGTTTTGGCTCACCCCGGTTGAAATAATCGGAAAGAGACAGGCTGGTGGAATCGATTTCGTCCTCATTAATAGTAATATCTAGAGATGTCGCGTTTAAAGTCATTGGTCGGGTATTTTTAAAGTTCAAACCATCTGTCGTAATAAAATAAGTGTAGTTTAGTATTTTCCAATCATAATTGTGAAATTTGATGTAATATGTCCCATCCTCCGGTATTCTGGTTTCGAAATATGAAAAATCGTTGTATCCGTATTCATCGACCTCCAAGGGCATTTCCCATTTATCATACAGTGCGATTCCTAGATTCCAGTCATCGGTTTCCGTTACCATGACCGAAACGTTTAGATCATCATTCTTTTGAAGCTCTATGGATAAATAATCATATTCATCGAATGTAGAGTCGAATGATCCGTTATAAAAACCAAGTGAAGCCATATTGGCATTCCAAATAGAGAAATCCTCGTCATTGGGCTGCTGTGGGGAAATATCCACCGATAAATTATAATTAGCAGATTCTCCTGTTGGAAAAAAACTCTCGAAAGTGACAACAATGTAATAATACCCGGTTTGATTTGCAACAAAACGTACGGTCTCGCCCTTGTCCGGGTCACTGGACATAATTGTGTTTGATTCACCTCGGCGAAGCTTCCCAGGGTCATATACTGCAAGATTCACATCAAAAAAGTTATCCAAATGTATATGCAACCCATCGCCGGTTAGATCAATAGAGTTAGCATTTACCTTGTAGATATCATAAGGGTCCGTGGTTTTATTCACCCTACCGGGGTAACGATTCCCTGGGCTTATCTCCATTGCCTCACTCAAGAGATTGTTGCCATCGGGAGCGTGTACCTGATCCTTGATGCTTATGGAAACGCGATAGTTTACATCCCGCATCTCAGGGGTTGCGACTCTGATATAATAATATCCTTCTGTGGGAGCCCAGAACGAAAAGTTCATATCGGGTCCACCTCCCATGATCCCGTTTGTATGGAAGAAAAATGTATCCGGTGTAAATAGACCGATATAAATCATCGCATCCGATGTTGTAGCGTTTAGGTTCACCGTCGCGTTCAAGCATTCCCCGCTATTTGGCTGTAAGTAAAACTTCATCATATCAATTAAATCGACATTGGCGTTCACTCTATCAGAATATTCTGAACCATCCGTGAGAATCACTTGTGCCGTTTGGAAGGTCTCGTTGCCATCTCCGGGATATCGATCCCATCCGGTTGTTGTTTCAACGAAGGATAGAAATGTACAGAAAATTAGTACAAGAGAAATTGAAAGGGCTTTGATCTTCATATCCAACTCCTCATTTACGATATTGGGAAAAAAGGATGTTTCCAACAGAATACTTTTCATTATATAATTTCATCGTATTTAATGTGTTTCGGACAACTTTGAAAAACAAAAAAATTTTTAATTAGAAATTTAGCAGAATTAATTGAAATAAAAATCAAAGCCTTTTCAGCCGTTTTATCCGTTCGTCCACAGGCGGATGTGTCGAGAAAAGCCCTGCAATACCCTTCTTCGTAAACGGATTTACAATAAATAACGACGAATGAGCATTCTTGCCGTTCCTCAGGGGATGCTTGTGATTCCCCTTCTCTAGTTTTTTCAATGCTTTGGCCAGAGCCCATCCCTTTCCTGTGATCTTTGCTCCACCGGCATCGGCAAGGTACTCCCGGTTCCGCGATATTGCCATTTGAATGAGCATTGCGGCAATTGGGGCCAGTACCGCCATGAGGATCAGACCGATAATATTTCCCCCGTCACGGTCCCGGCCTCCGCCGAATATAGCGCTGAAAATGGCGATCTGCGCTATGAAGGAGATTGCGGCTCCAATGGTGGCCGCCGCGGACATCACCATCATGTCCTTGTTGCTGATATGGGCCATCTCATGACCAATAACACCTTCAAGCTCGTCGTCGTCGAGAAGTTCCAGCAGCCCTTGGGTTGCCGCCACCACCGCGTGGTTTTTGTCCCGCCCCGTAGCAAATGCATTGGGTGTCTTTTTCGGGATAACAACAACCTGGGGCATGGGCATGTCGGCTTTCAGGACAACCCTTTCCACTATCCCGTACAGCCTTGGCGCCTCGATCTTGGTTACGGGGATTGCCCTGTATGAACTGAGGATGATCTTGTCCGACCAGAAATATGTTACAAAATTAATTATCGCGGCCAGCATGATAAATATCAGCATGAAGAACATCCAACTTCCGCCAAAAAGGAATTGACCCACCAGAGCCCCCACACCTGCCAATAGAACCATGAACATTCCGAACAGCATAGCAACCTTTAACTGGTTCATCCCGCTCACAGCCACACCAAACCTTGACTAAAATATGCTGGGCTCAACGTACTCACCGAATACATCTCGTAACACACCTGTAATATCACCCAGCGTTGCTTGTGCTTTTGCGCATTCAAGTATCGCCGGCATCGTATTTTCATCACCCTCCGCTACTTTTCGCAGGCGGTCCATGGCGCGTGTGAATCTTCCATCGTCTCTGTCGCATCGTATTCTTTTAAGCCGGTTTACCTGTGTTTGTTCCCCTTTCTCATCCATTGCGAGAATGGGAATCTCCAGTTCCTCGTCCAAAATGAAATCGTTCACACCAACGATAACCCGCTCTTTGGAATCTATCTCACGTTGGTAACGATAGGCCGAATCGGCGATCTCCCGCTGGAAAAAACCCTTGTCGATGGCTTTAAGAACGCCCCCCAGACTTTCGATACGGTCGAAATATTTGTAGGTCTGGTTCTCCATCTCATCCGTGAGCCATTCGACGAAATAAGAGCCTCCTAGCGGGTCGATGGTATTAGGCACTCCGCTCTCGTGCGCAACCACCTGCTGAGTACGAAGGGCTAACCTCACCGCCTTCTCGGAGGGAAGCGCCCATGCCTCGTCCATGGAGTTCGTATGAAGCGATTGCGTGCCCCCCATTACAGCCGCCAATGCTTGGATCGTCACTCGCACCAGGTTGACCTCGGGCTGGGCCGCCGTTAGCGAGCAGCCTGCGGTTTGTGTATGAAACCTCATGAGCCACGAACGCGGTTTTTTCGCATTAAATGTGTCCCGCATCTCCCTTGCCCATATTCTCCTTGCTGCCCGATACTTTGCGATCTCCTCGAATAGGTCGTTGTGTGCATTGAAGAAGAACGATAACCTGGGCGCGAAAGCGTCCACGTCGAGACCCCGTTCCATGGCTGCCTTCACGTAAGCCAGCCCGTCAGCTAGAGTAAATGCCAGTTCCTGGACTGCAGTGGAGCCCGCCTCCCTTATGTGATATCCCGATATGGATACAGTGTTCCATCGCGGAACGTGTTTGAATCCGTATTCGAAAGTATCTACTATTAAGCGCATAGAGGGTTCCGGTGGGAAAATAAAGGATTTTTGGGCTATGTATTCCTTTAATATATCGTTCTGGATCGTCCCGCCTATGGACGTTAAAGGTATACCGCGGCTCTCGGCCATTGCTATGTAGAAGGCCCACACGGCGGAGGCAGGGCCGTTTATTGTCATTGATGTCGTAACCTCGTCCACGGGAATACCGTCGAAAAGAATCTGCATGTCCTTCAATGAAGAAATGGCAACACCGCACTTGCCGAATTCGCCTCTTGCAAGGGGATGGTCGGTATCATAGCCGTAGAGTGTGGGATAATCGAAGGCAACCGACAGGCCGGTCTCACCGTGTTCGAGAAGATATTTGTACCGTTCGTTGGTTTCCTCCGCGGTCCCGAATCCCGCAAATTGCCTCATGGTCCATAACCGTCCCCGGTACATGGTGGGCTGGACTCCTCGTGTAAATGGGTATTCTCCAGGATAACCCAACTTCTGGAAATAATCGTAATCGGACAGATCACCAGGGTCGTAAAGATTGTCAACGGGCATGCTGGAGGTGCTTATGAATCTTCTTCTTCTCTCCGGCCACCGCTCAAGGGCCTTTCGGTAGCAGGTGTCTTTCCACCGCTTCTTCTCCTTTTCAAATTTATTTGGTTCATTCATGATAATCCCCGGTAAAACCTCTAGCTAATAATTAAAACTCGATTCCCTCCCTGCATTGAATCCCTGCCCTGTATGGGTGCTTGACTTCTGCAATCACGCTTACAAGATCAGCGAGGTCTATTAGAATGCGGGGTGCGTCACGCCCGGTTAGTACGATCTCCACATGCTTTGGACGTTCTCTGATCATTTCAACTACGTTCTGCAGCTTTATAAGACGAAAGTCAAGAGCGACGTTTATCTCATCCAGCACCACAAGGTCGTGTTCTCCACCTGAAATGATCTCACGAGCTCTGGACAATCCCTGCTCTGCAAGTTCGACATCGATCTCCGCCGGATTTGCCTTGTCCACAAAATCGGGTCTGCCGAACTGCTCTATTGTTACACTGGGCAATCTCTTGACTGCCTCCAATTCGCCGTAGTTGATGCGGCCTTTCATAAATTGGATAATATAAACTGACAATCCTTTACCACTTGCTCGAAGAGAAAGTCCAAGAGCAGCAGTGGTCTTTCCCTTGCCGTTGCCGGTGTACAACTGAACGAGCCCTTTTCTCTCCTTCTCTGTTTTCATATTATCGTCCAAAATAGCTTATTGAGCTGGCGTAAGGTTGAATGATTTTATAATTCATAAACCTTCCCCAATTATACGGAACAGCAGGTCAGATAAAAAAACTGAAATAACTAACGTTTACTGTTTAGGGTATTATGCTAACGAAAAATATTATTTTCGTCGTTATTGTGTCATTAGTCTCCCTGGTCTGGTTATCCGGCAGCGTTCAGGCAGCGGCAGACGGGAACTCCACCTCTGGAGACGGGATGGATGAATCTCTCGATAATTTCATGGCCGCTATAATATTATCAGGTGTCTTCTTGATAGCCGGCGGCATCACTGCCACATTGGTTAGAAGAGATATCAGCAAACGTAACATGAAGATGACAAAATGGATTAGTCTTCTAATACTGTTCACCATGGTGATCCCAATTGCGGTCACTTTTACAATTATGTATTATGAGGAGGTCACAACTTTTTACGGTTTCTTCGCGTTGTTCACAAGCTATCTAATATTCGTCGCCCTTTACATATACTTCCGCAGTCAATCGGTTCTTTTGGTAAAGAACGTTCCTGCAGAGTTCGTGGTTAAACTGAACCCTGCATACAAAGAAATACTGGCCTTCGGGATCGTTATTTTCGGTTTACTTATAACGGTGATCGGTTTTTACCAGCTGAACTCAGGAAACCCCGACGTGGGCAAATCCGTTAGCGCCATCGGTATATCCACGGCGGTTATCGGGGTGGTATTGATAAAATTATGGTTCTCCACGGACAGACTGGTAATCGATATGAGCGAGATAATTATTAAAAGGGGAAAGAAAGTGGAAAAGATGGCCTGGAGCGATGTGGAATCAATAATATTCTTCAAGGAACTGTCACACCTGCTGAACATCGAATTGGGGGGCTATCACAAGCGAGTGGGTCCATCCGCTTCTCAGAGATCCGTGGAGATCATAGCCGGTGAGCGAAGACTGAAGTTCATGGACAGTGAGATTCCTTCATACGAGGATTTCAGAATTTTATTTTTTATCCTCCTTCATCATAGAAGTATTGCGAATCCCAATACAAAGGTTTATTTTCAAAGCAAGTGGGCAAAAGGGTGGTACAGAGATTATCGAAGGCATATGATGCAGGCAGGCTAGTATAAATCAGGTTCGTGCTCCCATTAACATTTCCATCAACTGAGTCGGGGAAAGGTTTGGATTGTCAAGTCGTATCTTTCTTACGAATTCTTCCATCTCACCGTAGTCTTCTCTCCCTGAGATCACACGTTCATTGGCTCCATTGCTGCCCAACATGTTCAAAATCACTTCCATATCCGCTTTTGAGGCTTCCTGCAAATATTTCAATTCCTCTTGTTCCATCACAAGTTTACGGGAGTTCTTATCTATTGCGCCTACTACATGATGGTGTCCGCTTATCTCGGTGTAATGGCCGCCTGGCTCAATTATGATCTTTTTTTCGAAGCGGCCCATATCACCTGTCTTTGTTTTTTCTGATGATTTTTGGGCTTCTTTTGCCAGGGCAAACTCTCCTATCTCAAGGTACAGCTCGCTTGCTTTCGCATAAAAACCATATTCCATACAGTCATCGGCACGTCTCTTGATCCGATCGTGATCCGCTTGTTCCCGGGAACTCAAAGCCTCCATTATTATCTCAGTATCTCCTACTGTAAGAGTGCATTTTACAGGCAGTGGAATTGATTTGCTTCCCTTGAACTCAACGAATCCCGGAAGGAGCTTGCCATCAATGAAGGTCCCGTTGCTGCTGCCCATGTCCTGGATGTACAACTTATTCTGGTTCTCGAATATTCTGAAATGACAACGTTCACCATGGAGTCGTGTGATAGCTTTATCACCACTGGAAATGCATACTTTCTTCTGCCCTTTGCACATGTAGTGAAACCTACCCCTATGCCGCCCGAAAATGGTGTTATTCACCATTATCTCGTGGGAATTTCCATCCTGCATGGTAAATCGGATCTTTCTGATATCAGCACCACCTTGTACCGTAATAATATCCGGAAACCAACCGGATACTATACCTTTTGTAAGTTTCATCCGCTATTATATGAATGAACTGACATATATTTCAAAGTTTTTCGATTATGATCGATCCAGAATTATTTGAATTGTTTATATGGAAAAGGTTACTAGGACGTGATCTCCCTTAATTTGTCATACATTATATCCGCGCTTCTCCATCGGGCGGTCTTTCGTTTTTCCAGTGCCCGCATCACGATAATGTCCAGAACCTCCGGTATTTCGGGATTTTTCGAACTTGGCGGTCTAGGATCGTAACTAAGGATCTTTTTCATAACTCTTTTCTTGTCAGGGTGATGAAAAGGATTTCTCCCTGTCAACATCTCATAGAAAACTATCCCGGCTTGAAAAATATCGGTCCGCCAATCGGCATCCTGATAGCGTTCCCTATCGAACTGCTCCGGAGCACAGTAGGAAACTGTCCCCTTACTACCCACATCCTGGTCTTCCCCGTGAAGAGCCATGTATTTTCCTATACCCCAGTCAGTTATCTTGGGAATGCCGTCCTTGGTAAAGAGAATGTTCGCCGGCTTAAGATCCAGGTGGATTATTCCCATTCTGTGTGCATATGACAGGCCGTCCAGGATCTGCAGCATTATATTGGTGGCTTCCCCAACGGACAACCTGCGATTCTTCATCAGATGTCGGAGAGATCCCCCCTCCAGGATTTCGCTGGCCAGGATAGGGATGGATACGGTATCGCTCGGATAGAATTTTACAATGTTTCTGTGTTCCAGAGTGCTTAATATGCTCCCTTCCTTCTTGTATTTTCCAAGTGTTGAATAATCGATTTTTTCATCAAGGAATTTGGGGAGTTTAAGAGCCACCTCTCGGTCAGCTGGGTCCACTACCTTATAGACCGCCGCAAACCCACCGGAGCCTATCAATCCCTTGAAAGTATACCGGGGAAGAAGAAGGTCTACTTTCGTTTTTATAGGTTTTATTCTCACCCCTGCCAGCTTACCTTGATAGGTGGAAGATAGCCTTACGACCCCTTCCCCTGGATAGATATCGGGTCGCCGACCTTCCGGCAAATGTGCCAATTCTTCATCACCGTCTTCTGAATATTCAGGGTGGATTTCATCATTTATGGGTGTTTCAAGTTTGTCTTTGAGTCGTTTCACTTCCTTTTTCATGCCTGAGATTCCGTATATCTTGACGGCTTTTTCCCACTGTCCTTCGGATTCCAATACTTTTGCCTTCTTAACCAGCGTTCGTTTCAGATCCGTGCTCATCCCCAGTTCCCGGTAGATCTTTATTGCCTGGTCCAACCTCGATGACTCTTCGTGCTCAATTGCCAAGGCAATCTTCCGTTCGAGATATCGATCATTTTTTCGTTTTCGATTATATAGAAAGATTATACCAATGGCTGTGATGAGAATGATAATGAATGCATAAAAGAAATAATTATTCAACGCGGGCAGCCAATCGCCGTTATCACCAATAAGGTCCCCAAAGGGCCAGTCACCGTCTTGCTGTTCGTCTGGATCGTCAGGGAAAGCATCCAATCTCAATCCTGTGGTAGACGTTTCGATGGTCATACCCGGATTCCATTGGTCAGGGTAACCATCCTTGTCCGAATCCTTGGAGGCTGCAGGGTCAAAGGGAAATCTATCCCGGTTATCCCCCACTTCATCCCCGTCAGTATCGTTCCACTCGGATGAATCGAATGGAAAGATGTCAATAGACAGGCCAGTGGTGCTTTTTACGGGGCCGGATCCATTATTCCATTGGTCAGGGTAACCATCCCCGTCACTATCGACGCTGGCTGCCAGATCATTCGGGAATGCATCCAGTACGAGATCACTTGTGGAATTCTCCCGGACCTGTCCTTCGTTCCATTCATCGGGTGAACCGTCTCCGTCATTATCTTTACTCGCTGAGTGGTCTTCGGGAAAATCGTCTAACCACAAGCCATGTATGGAATCCGAATCGTTCATTCCTGGATTCCAAACCTCGGGGAAACCATCCCCATCTTTGTCTTTGCTTGCAGCCCGGTCCGAGGAAAATGCATCAATTTCATTTTGAATTCCATCTTCATCGTCGTCTTCTGCCCCAGTATAGCACTCAACTATAGATAGAACTCCATTATCGTTCGTACCTCCCAGCGCAAATAATCGATTTCCCACCACAGAGCAAGAGAGGTCCGCACGGGCTGTCGGCATGTTCTCCCGGATTTCCCATGAATCGGCATCAGGATCATAACTGCGGGTATAATCAACCCAGTTCGTCCTGTCCGATCCTCCAACCAGAAAGATCATACCGTCAATGGCACATGCGGAAAGGCCCTTATGGGTAGAGGTCCGGTTAACCGATCGTATCCACGAATCTATTGCAGGAGAATATACCTCGATTGTGTTCTCGGTTATTACGTAAATAATTCCCCCGATCACTGTAGATCCTAGAACTCTGATCTCTGCTGGGAGAGGTTCCTTATCGGTCCACAAATCTGTATAAGCATTGTAGCATTCAACTACGGAAAGGGGTTGATCGTAATAATTACCACCGATGACATAGATGGAACCGTTCACGACGCTGCAGACCGGGCTACTCCTGGCATTAGACATTTCGGTCATTACTAACCATTCTCCCGTTTCAGGATCATAGCGTTCCGTCGTGCTGAGATATTCTATTTCACCATCGTTCTTCTTTCCTCCAATAACAAATATCTTGTCATTCACAACAGCGCTGCCCAGATGAGATCTTTTCGTTGGCATATCCGTCTTTGCCGCCCAGGTATCTGTAATGGGTTCGAAACATTCCACAGTACCGAGGGTAAGAGCTCCTGCTTCTCCCCCAATGGCATATATGCTGTTGTTCACCACTGAACATGTGAGACCTGATCGTGCAGTGGGCATATCTGAATAATGAATCCACCAGTGAGTATCCTCGTTTGCATTTACGGCTTTTTCACCAATATAGGGACTCCCCATGAGAGGCAGACCCAATAATATACATGTGATGATGACAGATGAAAAAAGCCTGACGCGTATCATGGTACCCACATCCCGTGAAAAAAACACAGATTATAATTATTTGACAAACTTATCAGAAACCACATCTCTTTAGCAATTCCTTCACTTTTTCCTGGAAAAGCTCTTCTCCAATTAATCCGGTATCTTTCATCTTCTTTAATTTCATTAGTTTAGCCATCATTTTTTTCTCATTTTCAGTCTCTTTCGAAGCTGCTTCCTTTCTCTTTGTAAATGCTGCTCTACCAACTCCAGTATCCCCGGCCTTTCCGCTGGTTATGGCGACCTGCACCGATTTCTGACCCATCACACCACGAAGTTGACGCACCATTTCTGCATTACCGCTTTCCATTGCTTGAATGAGAAGACGCTCCATCATGGCGTCCGATGAGTCTTGTACGCTGGTAAGATGATCTTGTGCCATGCTTATTTTTTGCAGTCTTTTCTCATGTTCTCTGTCTTCTGACTCCTTTTTTCGATTGTACAGACGCTCCTCACGCTCTCTCCGTCGACCATCCAATAAGTTTAGTATCTCCTTTGCGTTATCGAGCCTTGTTTCGGTCTCCTTGTGTTTAAAAAGAATTCGGTTCTCCTCTTCCTCCGCTCTCATCTCTAGTTTATGTCGATGGGCCGCGGTTTCTCTGGCCTGTTCCAGCTCGTCCAAGGTCATTTCTCCCTCCACGGCGGCACTGCGCTTCGCGAAATCGGAATCCATCTTTACTTTACCTGGAGTATCAAGGTTAAGAATCACCTTCTCCACGATAATACCCCATAGGCCCAGTGTCTTTTTCATCTGGTGAAGCACAGACATCTCCGCTGTAGTTCTTATGTCCCTGTTGCCGTAGACCTCATCCGATGTGTATTTTCCTAGGGTCGGTTTTATGACCTCCGATATGATCTCGTCTCGCAGTCGCTTGCGCAGGGCGTTCAAGGTAACCGCTTGCGCTCTTCCCAGAAGTTTCAACTGTTTTGGTGTCTCGTGTGGGTCGAAATCAAAACGGAGAGTGAGGGTTCCACCAAGGCAGTCCCTGGAATCGGCAGTGTATATTTCATCAGCCGTTTCGAATGGGAAATCCAGATCGATGCTGGTAGCGTCTACTATTAGGAGATTTATATAACCCGTGGTTATCCTTTTGCGGATCAATCGATAATAATCTTCCAATCCGACATCATTCCGGAGATCCAATTTAAGAAATTTGGCTAGATTCTTCTTGATCTTGTTTTCGTCGGTTTCACTCTTCCAGTGAAGAGCGTAAACCAGTTCTTCTTCGGTATGGTCTGCTATCCGGAATGAGTCCTTGTCGATAATCCCCAGCAGCTTGCCTTCCTTAATAAAGACCGCTCGTTCCGTTGGCCCTATTGGTATTTTATTGAAACCGTGCTCGAAAAGGTATTTTATATCCTTTCCATCGGCCATTCTGATCACGATATCCGGTCTGCCGGATTTCCACCAGTTGTGCATCTCAGATCATCTCCTTGTACATTTTCATCCTGGCCTTGAACCTGTTCCTGAGTGTCAAAATGTCATTTCTTAAAGGGCTCGCAAGCTGGGCAATTAGATCGGATTTGCCGGAAAGTATACAGCCGCGGATCAGAACGGTCCTTTTGCATAGTTCGTTGATCCCGTCAAAGATCTTCTCGTACATGGTGGCGATCGGTTTGTACTTTCCTATATCGATCCCTCCTACCATAGAGCCGGACTCAATCTCATCCAGCGCCCCTTCCACTGAGGCTTGTATTTCACCTATAAACAGAGTCAATTCGTCAGAAATTTTCTTCACCTTCTTGTAATTCATGGAATCGTTCTTTTCATAGAGTTCTTCGAGGTTGAAGAATAATTTATCTTTTACTTTGGTGATCTCAAGGAGTACCCTGTCCCGGAAGTTCCTGTCCGAGAACATGAAGTTCATGTTGGCCATTGCTGTTTTCCGTTTCTTCTCCATGGCTTTCATGTAGCAGTCGTAGGCTTTTCGGTATTCACCGCTTAGATAGAGATTATTTCCCAGGCGGAGGTAGATGTCTTCCTCCATTTTGAGATCGCTGTAAAGGGAATCCACCTCTTCGTATTTCATGGCAATTTCAGACTCAGAAAGACACTCTTCCATGTATGCCGTTTCAAGATCGTTATCGAGGTCCAGCCCGATACCGAATCCAAGGATTGCGTCCGAGAGAAGATCTTTCCAGTCGTCTTTGCTTAGCTCCTGGGCATTTATGTTCATGATGGAATCAGCGGTGGTTATCTTTACGTCACCTCCTGCAGACACCACATTGCTGCGGGTCATGGCACTGTCGCTTACCGCTGTCTCCGTTTTACCGAGATTCCCATCATCCAGCTTATCCATAAGCTCCGAAACGTCATCAGCCATGCTCTCGGTCCTCGAAAGTATCTCATGAATATCCTTTTCCATTCTCGCCAGGTGAGACTGGAGTTCGTCAAATTTATCATCCCATCCTAACCCTGAGAAAACCGCCCCGATCTCGTTGGTAATATCTTCGACCTTGAGAACATTTGTATCCTTAGATTCCTTCATGGACCGGACGATTTCAGACGCAAGCGTATCGGGCTCTATGGCGGCCTTTAAAGACTGCACGAATCGACGGTCCTCACTGCCCATCTGCCTGTAATTCACCATCATACCCTGTATCTGCCGGGTCATTTCCAGCAGTCCCTGACCGGTATCGTCAAGTTTTTTAGTGTCCGAGACCATTGCTTCCTTAACCTCATCAGCCCTTTGATTGATCAGTTCAACGATTTCTTCGTTGGTCACCCCTACGATAGTTTCAAGGAATCTGCTGAGTTTTGTATCCTTACCCTTGTTCTTTTCGTTTAGGTAGCGGACTGCTTTCTTTGCACTGAAAGTGAAGGTCTTCTCGAAAGCCAGTTTCGAAAATCCCCTGAGTACGACCCCACCAAGGGCTACAGCTGCACCGATACCGAACATTTCATCACTTCGTTTGGACAAGTATAAATATCCAGAATAAAAGGTGGCTTTAGATTAAATATCTTTCCGGTAAAATTCAAACATGCCATTATCGGGAAGGTCACTATCTTAATTTATTTTCGCAGTCCGGTTTTTTCAATAAGAAGTTCAATTAACGAGTTCAATTCATCATCTTTCGTGACGTTGATTATTGGATATGATGAATGTTCCGTGATCTCATTTGCCAATAATCCCGTGAGAGCCACGACATTTTCGCCAATGTTCCGAACTCTGAAGGTCTCCTCCACCGTTCCCAAGTCCCTACACGCGACTAACTGGAATATACTCGGACCAGTATCACGAAGTCCCTCCGAAACCACAACATCCGTTTCTTCAGGAAATAATCGGGATACTTCTTCCAGATCGTTTCGGCGGGGATTGTTTTGAATGTATACCGTCTCGTTCCTTGAAAGCGATATAACGAAACTTGCACCGGCCTCCCTGTGTCTGTAGGTGTCCTTTCCTTTTACGTCAATGGTGAAGTTGGAATGAACCATTGATTTGATGGTACCAACCCTGAAACCCAGTTCTACAAGCCGCCTGACTAAACACTCCACAACGGTGGTCTTTCCGCTCTTTTTCAAGCCCACTACAGAGATAATGGGTATTGATTTCTTTACTCCCAACAATGATTTCATCTCTCCTAAAGCGAAGATTACAATAGTTATGATGGTTACGGTTATATTATAAAGTATTCCCGTTGGTGGCTTTCTACTCGAATAGAGGGATCAGTATCCAAACCATTTTATTTTCCTCTCCCAAAAGGCCATCGTATCAAAACTCAAAAAGACTTTTCTGCTCTCCCGTATTCTCCATTCCCCTGGGAACATCCGTCCCCGACAAAGTATACCTTTCCCCTACCGACAATAGTTTAATTTTACCATACCCGCCACCACCCCCCGGGATCGTTTCGAAATCTCCTGAAACGAGATTCTCGATGGCCATCACAACACCGGGAAATCTTTCACGTAATACCTCCCTATTTTCCTTGGCAACGAATAAGGAAAGCTCGGTTTCGCAAATAGCAAGGATCTCCCCGTATATCTCGGTCGCTTTCGATGAATCGGGAGATATTTCGTACACGTCTCCGATAATATCAACAAGAGGCAAAATATGGTGATATGGTGGTCTTTCGGGCATTTCTCCATTGTTGAGATTCCGGTACTGCTCACATATATCAATAATTCCCCTTTTGATCCTTCCTCCGCATCCGCATCTCATTCGCTGCTTCCGAGCGTCATCCCAGGAAAATTTTTCGTGACATGAGCTGCACCCGGTAAGGTGATATCTTCCTTCTTGGGGTGGAAGACCGTAGTTTGCAATAATCCGGTTTGGGGAGTCCTGGTCATACACTGTGGTCCTTTCAAGCGCACTGCGCAATGAATGAAAATTCAATTTTTCCATCCGGACAAGATTGAATTCTCTTCCCATTCTGCGCGGGGAAGGGCTGTGAGCGTCGCTGTTGCTCAGAAAATTCAAATCGGAAAGCTGACTCATGGGATTTGCAAGCTCAGTGTCCGCTGACAATCCCAGTTCAACGAATCCAATTCGATCCAGCTGGTCCCTGTAGCAATTTTCCAGACTGCCGTAGAGCGGCAAAATTCCGGTATAGGGAGTGAATACATGAGCAGGTCCGATGATCCCGTTGTGCATGTGCACCAATTCAGCCAGTTCGGAGCCGAATAGATTTATTGTCGGCCTTCCCTCGTATTCCATGTCATTCGCATTATTCCTCACAGCGTTTCGGAAATCTTCGATCTTGGATATCGAAGGAAAAAAGATTATGTGATGCGCTCGGTTTATATCCTCAACTTCGCACTGGAGAACGATGGATATACCGTTATACTCTAACAAACCTTCACTGAACGACAGTTCCGAAAGTTCCTTCAAAACTTTGGGGTGGAGACAGTCCCCGCTCCCTATAAGCTTCAATCCTTTTTGGCTGGCAGTCCTACAGTAATTTATTAGATTGGCCTTTGGTGATGTTGATGACGAATAGTGGGAATGAAGGTGGAGGTCGGCCCTTACGATCATTGCGTTTCTATCGGTTATTGGATATTTAACCGATTTGGTGCAGGTTCCGGTAATTATTATGTAAAGTGAAAACCAATGAGTTATCCCGGAATATTTTCTCTTTTACTCTTACTATCGAGGGGCTGCGACGTAAAAAACGCAGGCCCGGTCCAAATAGAAAAAAATTATCTGGGAGGGCTCCCTACCAGATCGGCAAGCCGACCTATTACTAACTTGATCCTCGACTTGTTTAATCGTAGAAGAGGATAGCGCCCACTTCGCTCCGCAACACCTATGGCGTTGCTGCTTCCTCGAAAACCGGATGGTTTCCTACGGGCGTTCGCCTGGGGGCCGCTGGTCTCATTAAGAATATCACTAATTTGGATCTAAGAATTTCAATCCACGATTTCCATTTCCAACCTGTTTCCCACTCGATCATAGGCTGCAATGGAGTTCTCGGTAAAGGGATAACCGATGATCAGATTGGTCACGAACATGGTAAACGAACGTATATCGGCCCTGGATGGGATCGCTGCACCGCTGGGATGAGAGTGAACAAAACCATCAACGGTTATCCTGCTTCCTGCCCCGTCATATTTCGAGAACATCACCGAGCTTCGGTTCACTTGCGAACTGTACAACAGCTCAAGCTCCTCCAGGACTTCCTTTCCCACTAGAGCCGCCCCGAATTCATTAGGATATGAGTCCTTAGCATATGCAATTATCTTTTTTACCAGTTTTCGCCGTATCCTGACACTTCGTCCCGCTTCGAACATAGTTCCAAGTTCATTGTCCTCTTTCAGCCATGATTGCGCCATGACCTCTTCCTTTAAGATCCTGAACAAGCCCGGATACTGTTTTATCGGTAGGGTCAAAACTATGGTTTTCAGTATCTTTTTGGCTTTGCGCCGCTTCTCCCTGCGAAACGAAACGGAAAGAATGCCCATGAGAGCTTCGATATACCCCTGGGTGTCCCCCTTTTTCTTGAAGACTCGCCCTGCTTTTTTAAAGAACTTTTCGCTTTCTTTTAAATCTACTCTTGAAAACAAAGCCCAAGCAAGAGAGGTTCTGGCCGAAGCGAGAGGTAGCTCCATGCCGGTAGTATTGAATATCCTCTGAGCAAAGGAGGCACATTTGAAGGCCAGATCCGCATTATCGAGAGATCGGGTCGAATCGGAGAGCGCTACCAGCGACAAGCCCGTTTCCCGTAAATTGGTACAGTGGATCATCTCACTTGCACCAAGCGTGACGAAAGTGACGGCATCCTTGGGGGAAAATGAGAGAGCATATTCACCTGCAATTAGAGAGCTTCTGGCAGAATAATACCGTTCGGGGATTATTGATCCTTTATCCAAAGTCTTCAGTTCTTTCAGGATTTCCTGTTCATAGAACCGGACTGCTCGCTCATCCTCCCCCGCAGCTGAAAGCATTATCATCTTCAGAAATCTGCTCCTTGTAAACCCGTAATTATCTGTCCTTAAGCAGTTTCCAAATAAATGATCTGTGGTATCCAGCAGAGTTGCCAAGGTCTTTTCCCGGTATTGATCGTCCTCGATAAAATAAAGCGAAACCGAGTTCTGCAGCATGAAAATGAAAGCCAACCTGCGGGAGAGGTAAGCCTCGGATTCATCGTGGAAAGAAAGTTCCAGCTCTGTATTACCGCTCCCCAGTGAAAGATATTTTCCCTGCCGTTTTTTCATTGAACGTCTTTTGTTCGAGACCAGAGAACGGTAAGCCTGAATCAGGAGACCATCCACGTCCATGGTGTTCTTCCGGCTCCTCTCTGAGAACCAAGTCAAGGTAAGGTATTCCCTGAATGTAGAGATAACGAAGAATGACAATACTAGAGAGTTGCTTTCGTCTATCTTTTTCAGTAATCTTCGACATATCCCTGGAATGTCACAGTCCACGGCAAGAGCCAAGTCCAGCAAAACTGCAACTAGCGGGTGATAATTATCATCCTCGAGATCGATTTTTTTGATATTGTTTTCAAGGTAGCTGCCGATATCGCTTGAATATTGAATGAATTTTTTTTGGCTGGTATCATCCAGTATCGAATTGATAATAGAATACGATCCATTTTTCTCAATAACCGGATTATCACAAAAAAAATCGGGACAGCTAGGCGGCTCCGAGAGAGAGAGATCTTCGCTACGAGCTTTCGCCACAAGGGATGAATAGGGCTTGTTGCCTTTCAGGGCTTCTCTCAGCTTATGATAGGTGGTCAAGAATTTTTCAAGTTTTTTCCGTCGGCGGGGATTAACCGGCATGATATCGTCTATATTCCACGGCAGTTAAAAATATGTTGGCCTTCTTTCCTTTTACTCGCACTAATCACGATATAAATCCATCCCCTTGAAATAAAGTTTATATATGAATATTACTGTTATACTTTTACGATTCTGGGGGTAACAACAATGCTAGAGGAAATTACACAGATAATGAACCTTCAAGTTTATACGAACAAGGGTGCGTTCCTAGGGGTTGTGGACAACATTCAATTGGATATGGAAAGAAGTGCCGTAGATTCTCTCTTTATCGAGACACCCAATCCAACACTAGTGGAGGGCTCCAAATCGGTACTGGTCCCATTCCGTTGGGTGCAGAGTGTGGGTGATATAGTGATTCTCCGTTTCTTCCCGGGCCGGATAGAACTAACTCCCCAGGAACGACAGATGATGATGTTCGAGAGCAGACAGATACAGGAATATGAGGGATAATTTCGCTATCTTTTCACTGACCTGTCTATGGTTTAATCCTCGTACATTTCGCCAATCCAGTTTACAGAACAAGGACTCGAATATTCCGAGTTATCAGGAAAACCTTTTAGAAAATTATTAATGATGGAGACCATCTCCTCTTTGCCGAGGTCTGTGGTATCGATCTCTATTGAAGGGAGGTTTCTGTCCATCACCTCCATAGCGATGACGTCCACTAATTCGCTTTCGACATTTTCCTTGATTTTCTCCGGAGAATAATCCCTTCGGGCCAACCGTTTTTCCAGCTCACGGGGATCACATCTCAACAGTACGATCCCATCTACCTCAAGGTTGTGAGAAAGGTGTGATTCAATTATGGTCCAATCATTCATATCAGTTTCCAGCGGATTCCGACCTAAATGATCCCGTACAACACCTACATCTATCTCGAGCGAACCTGCCAATTCATCGTAATCCTTATACAGTTTATTTTCGATAATTACATTGTTAAGCCGGACTACATTGTATCCGTACTGAGCAAGATCGTTGCATAACGACGTTTTTCCAGTACCGGGAGTACCGGTTACAGCTATGATCATTTATACCACGTTATTGACAGCAATCATTGGATCCGTTTTCTAGGCAGGGAAAAATCGTATTCATCGAATTCGGTTATGACCAGTTCAAAGGAGTTCAGGTTTAAAGACAGATGATAAGCACATGATTCCTCTATTTTCGCCATACTGCAATCGGGGCCAATAGATGACTAGATCCCTCGCTTACCCGTTCAGAGGTTTTTACGTTTTACCATTAATTTTTCTGTGAAGGAAGGACTGTCTTTACTTATTTCTCGAATCAGGGATTGTCCGGAGGAGGAATGGAAAATATCTCTTCTAGTCCGGCTTGCCCCTGTGGTGAATTCCGAGCCGCTCCCGCCAGCTCGCCCTCGATCTGCTCTTTTTGCTCGTACCAATCCGGTGAGGGGGGTCTGGGCCGAGCTGGTTCTGAACCCAAACTCTGTAGTTTCTCCCTTTGTATAACGCCTTGCAGTGCCTGAGCCTGCTGCTGGAGAAGCTGTTTTTGGGTCTGGATCTCCTGGTATCTTCCCAGCAAGAGCTGTTTCTGTTCCGAGGGGCCTTCCATCTTCAATTGGTTCGAAACAACCGCCTCCTGCTGCCTCAGTACCTGCAGTTGTTGAATGATGTAGGCCAATTTTTCTTGGGCCCCTGTTTGCATTGGTTGGGATTGAAGTTGGGGTGGGCTTTGAGCTTTTGTCTGAACCGGATAATGGGATTGAGTTTGGGGGTGGTATCGGGGATTGGAGTGCGGGGGATATTGTTGAGCTTGAGGACCTGCCCACTGTTGAGCTTGTGGGGGTGTTGGTCTTACAATGGGCGGAGGCATATTGGTACCTTTACCCTGTTTTGAAAGTTTCTTCTGTCTCGTCCGTTTCTCCTTAATAAGGGCTTTTCGAAGTTTCTTGGTTTTTTTTAAATCTATTTGAATGTATATGAAGGGTACTATGCACCCGATCAAACCGATACCGATGAAGATGGGTAAGTACGGCATAAATGGGTAGCTGTTTACTTCGTAATGAACATTCACCCTACTATAAAGGTTAGAGGCGCCTTCCGGGAGAACCATGACGAAAACATAAGCGGTGCCGGGTTCCAGGGAGGCTTCGAAATCCATTTTGCCCGTTCTTGGAAGGCTTTTAATTGATTTTTGTTTAAGCATTTCGATATCTTTCTCATTATTAAATGCGTCATCTTTCTTCATGAAATAGATGTTTAGGAAAACCTTTTCATTTACATCTGTTCCGGAGGACAACTTCACGGAGATTTTTACTGGAATATTGAAGGGGAGTGGATTCTTAATCGTTATTTCCTGTAATATATCGACATCCCGTGAGGGATAAATAGAATCATCCTCCAGAGGTGCTTCCTGTGGATAAAAGGAAATGATCACCATAACCAGCATGAAAACTATGAATATCGCCCCGATGATGTACGAATTTCGGTAGGATTTCTCCGCTGCACCTAGTTCTTTGGCGATATCCTTCTTATCATCTTTTGGGTTCTTAGATTTCATTTTCTTCCCTTATAAGATTGTCGATTGCGGATTATTATCATTTCGCTGTTATTATAAATTATTTTCGATAAAGTATTGAAAATGTCGGATTATTGATAGATAAAATCTGTGTACATGGCTTATTCGTTCAATAATGTTCGGTAAACCCGAACGACCTTTTCAACTGCCTTTTTCCATGTGTATCGATCCAGGGCCATTTGTCTCAGTTTCATACCTATAAGGCGGCTTTTATCAATATGACCGGCTAGTTCGAGTATTCTTTCGGTCAAGGATGTGGTGCTGCCCATCTCTGCATATATCCCGGCTTTTCCCAGAATTTCTCTGTTTGTGGGGTGATCAAATGCAACTACCGGAAGGCCGCAGCCCATATAATTGAATAATTTGCCGTTAGCCTCACCCCACTTCAGCAGTTTGGGCGCAACTGCCATATCTCCAACTGCTAGGAAACTGGGAGCAAGCTCATAAGGGACCTTTCCTGCAATACAGACATTGCCTTGGATACCCATTTCAACAATCTTGTCACGTAACATTTCCTCACCGGGATAACCCATTAGAAGGAAATGGATATTTTTATTTTTTCTCAGTACACCAGGTATCGATTCAAGAAGGTAGAATATCCCTTTATATCGGTCCATTCCCCCCAGATATACCACCACAAATCTTTCGTCGGGTATCCCCAGCTCTCTACGGAGACCGGAAAATATCTTTTCACGGTTTGGATATTCGTCTCGCGGTTTGAACTTATTTGGATCAACTCCATCCGAAATCGTCAGAATCTTGTTAGGGGATACTCCGAAATCGTTAATCATTGAATTTCGGAGATGACTCGATGATGCTATGATGAAGGGTGCGTCGTTATCGATATCAAGTTCCATTTTCCACCAAAAATTTCTGGCAGTTCCCTTTTCCTTCAAGAAGCCGTGAGCGGTCATCTCCCCCGTCAGGGAGCCCTGGGCATCGAAAACATATTTTAAATTATTACATAACTTTGTTTTTTTCAGCATTCCCGCAATGAAGGCCCCCTCATGGAGGTGTGCGTGGATAATGTCAATCCGGTGGGATCGTAAATATTCAATGCATTTCAAAAAAAGGAGAGTGTCCATGTATAGAAAATGAAGGGATGGGCCCGCAACCAATTTGTTGTACCACGGAGTACGGAATATCCTCTCTACATGGGTATTTCCCATATCCCCCCCGCTGTGATAGGTTATTATGGTTGGTTGATGACCCATTTCTCCGAGAATCCTTGCCTGTTCATAGATCCTTATATGGCATCCCCGGTCTGAAAAATACATTGTCGGGGCTATGATCAGTATCCTCAACATCAGGGCTACCTCGTTTCAATCCATCGCTTCTATAGCTTCCCGCAGCCTTTGGAGAACATCATTTCTCTTGAGAGAGCTCAGGAAAAAACCCAATCGGGGTCCCCTGTTCTGGTCCAGAAGCAAACGATACAGAATGGAAAAAACCTTTTTTGGGGACGTGTTCATTCTCTCTTTCACATCATAACACGCCTGATGTATATGGCTGCCGTTCCATGGAACTGAAGATAGCTTTTTTTCCAGCTTCTTAAGTATTTTCAATTCAAGCTCACCGAATCCGTCTACCATAGAAGATTTGAAATGGTCTTGCAGAGAAAACTTCACCGAGTCCGGAGCAAATTTATCCAACCAGAAACGGGCGCAGTTGAGCCTTTTTTCGATCCTCAATATGTCGTCATCAGACAGTTCTTCGATATTTTCAGTCCTTTTCAACCTTGAGAGCACTTCATTGAGGTTAGGGTCGATCTGAACCAGCGATACCAGATGGCGGTATGAAATTCGATGAGCGGGTGCCGTGCTATCCTGTGATTGAGGGGACACTTGAGAAAGTTCAAATATACGTTTTTTCTCTCCGGCTGATTTTTCACCTTCCCGAATATCGAAAAAAATCTCTTCATATCGATCATACTCGTCCACAAGGTTCAGTATACCAAAACCGGGATCGAAATCGATATGTTTCCGCGGGTCTACCCTCATTACCATGAACCGAAGCACCTCGGCTGGCGTCATCTTGAGCATATCCGCACCTGTGACCACAACTCCAGTGGAGGAGGACATGGCGCCCTTTCCCTTCAACTGTATCCATTCGTAGACCACGGGGTGCGGCGTCCTTCCACCAAGTATCTTATCCATGATCTCCTTTGCGGATTCATATGAGCCCCCTGCAGCAGCATGATCCTTGCCGAATGGCTCGCAGCTCACGCCGAGGAAACTCCAACGGGCGGGCCATTCAAGACGCCAAGGCAGTTTTCCATCGTCGGTTCTTATATCCGCTTTTCCTTTGTTACCACACGAGCATGAGTAATTAACAAAGGGATCAATGAAATTGTCAACGACCGTATTGGCAAAGGTATTGCATGCAGAACACTTCGGTTGGTAAGGAAACCAATTTCGCTTCAACTGCCTTCCTGTGACCCTTTCCAATATCCCCCGTGCGATTTCTTTTCTGTCGATCAGTTTCTTGATACTGTCATAATAGAGACCGTCCTTGTACATTTGGTGAACGTATTTCACCTCAGGTTCGATTCCCAGCTCCAGCACGGATTGAAGAAATGGTTCCAGAAAATGGTCAGCGTAACTAACGTGCTCACCACAGGGACATGGTATCTCTGAAATGGGCTGTCCGATGTATTGTTCATATGAAGCATTCAAAAATGGATATACTTTTCGTAAGGGATCGAAACTGTCAGCCATATACAACAATAGGGGTTTTTCTCCATGCTCCAGAACCGCCTTGAATATGGCATCGCCCGTAATTATCTCACGCATGTTTCCTACATGGATATGGCCGGAGGGAGTGATCCCCGTAGCTATTATAAAAGGACCACCTCTCTTGGAAAGATTCATGGCTTCAACATCTGCCCAGTGCATTTTTCCACCCAATTTTTTTTATTACGTATGATCATGGATCAGGTAATTATCGTGAACTAGTATTCTGTTTTCAATCGTTCGGCAATAGTCCGGATCATTCTTCGGAGACTGTCATCTCGCTTGAAATTCTCCAAGGTCGATTTCAATTCACCGTGGGACCAGGATCGCATTTCCCTTACCTTTCTTGATATTTCAGGTAGTGCTCTCGTAACGTTATCGATCACAGGTATGTCACAGGTTCTCGCGGTTCTTGAAAGAGGGTTAAGATCAACAGCAATGATGCGCTTGCCCATTTCTTTGAGGGCAATAGTTCGGTCCCCGTCCTCCAGTAGCACAATGACAGTATCAGCGGAAAATATTCCTTCTTTCGAGCAGCCGCCTCTGTTATGGTCGATCCCCGGTATCAGCGAATTTCTATTTTTACCCAGAACTTCCGATGCTCCGAAATCTTCAAGATAAGACACCAATTTTGCAATCCTTTCGTTTGAAGAATGAAACAGATTCACCTCGATCTTTGCATTAGTTTCCATTGCGAGTTCGACAGTTTCTCCCGCTGCGAGAACAGTGGAGTTGCCGTTTACCGAAATTACGGGAGAATCCGCCAGTAGCAGAGCGGCCGCAGCGGCTTTAGCTTGTTCTTTTGCCTCCCTAATGGTTTTTTCCCCCAGTAGATAATCAAATGCTTCACCCCTGCCGTGGGCAGCAAGCCCGGCCGGTGCGACGAGGCCATCTTTCAAACCCTGTGCGATCCGCTCGCGGAGTTTCAAAGATCGATACCGGGGATGACTTTTCGGGATATCCATCATTTCGGATGATTGGTAGATATTATTTATAAAATTAATGTGATGCATGTTCCGCTTCTACAATTGGGAAAAAGTTAATTGTTTTCAATTCGATCAATAAGCATAATCAAAAAAAATAATCTGGTCAAACAACAGGCATTATATGGACAGATCTATCTCAGCCAAGGCTCCCCCCTAGTAAACAAACTGCTAATGGTTTGTTCCATCATCTCAGTTATCACTTCCGAATCGGTCCGTATTACATATCGATCCCTTGCCATCCTGTCAAGGTCCTTTCCTAGTGCGATACTCTGTTTATTTGCTTCTATTACGTCTTTGGCGGTCCTGAAAGTTCTTTTTTTTATAACCTTCCATCTTCCTTCCTCAATATAGGGCATTGACAGAGAATCTGGTGAATTTCTCCATTTCTTGAGGAAACCGCGGGAATTACTCAGATATACCCATGGACCATCATGCACTTCCGCTTCGGGAAGCTCGAGTCGATCCATTTCGAAAACGAATGTGATGATCCCACCGTTATCTTTTGGTTCATCGTTATTGGGAGATTTCCCCTGGACATTCACCTCGCATCCGAGAATTACGAATCCCCGGTTACCAAGTAAAATGGTGAATGCCGTCCTTGCCTTGCTGATCTGGGGATATAATATATCGTCGACCACATCAGGTTTAGGTATTTCAAAAGAAAGAAGTGAAGTTCCCCTATCATTCAGCATATCTCTTAATTCATGGGTGCTTATTTCAGGTATGGAGTCAGGATAAAAAAAATTGATGCTCGGGGCATTAAGAAACTGCTCGCAAGCGGCGATTAATCGAAAGAAATTGTTTTTCGATAAAGCAGCTGCAACGTTTCTTTTGCTGTCTACCGGATCTATGAAAACGAGGTTGCAGTTTGGAAATAAGACCCAATTTTCCTCTTTGCCATTATCGAGGGAGAGCCAGGTCTTTTCTTTCCATCCCGACATCAGCTCAATCGTTTCCAGTAAAGTCCCGTATCGAACTATAAAAAGTTCGGTGAGATAACCACTGATACCTTCAACCTTGAGACTGGCCGAATACAATCCAATACCTTTGAGGAATTTTTTTAAGAGACGGACTTCACGCTGCATAGTCTCAGTCAGTTTATCGTTAACATACCTCGTGTGGAATGGAGTGCGGTCTACCGCTGATATTATACTTTCCCCTGAATCTACCTTGTAAGCCCATACAACGTCCACACCAACTCCCCCTAGCGAACCTGATAGATAAGGATGGGAGGCATATTTTACAGTGTGCTCGTCCAGAATTTCGCGGCCGACGCTGAAACAAATATCACTGGTTATTTTCTCGTCCACGTCGGGGGGAAATAATAAAAATAGATCGATATCCGCACCCTTCAGATAAGTATTCTTGGCAGCGGATCCCACCACCTCGGGAATGATCTCGAAATCGAGGCCCATTCGCTGGATGATATCCATGGACCGTTGGATCAGGGAAGATTTCAATCCGTCCATTCTCAGCGTGTCATGCTTATCAGGGAGACATCTCCGGGCAGCTTCCTCAATAACCTCATGTATCCTGCTCATATTATTCCTCCCTTGATCTGTTTCCAAATTGTATGTTCCGGACTACTTCATATATCGGCCCTTTTGGTGTTAGAGTGCTTTTCATGAGATTGATTCCGCTGACGGACATATTTAATACGCACACATCCCGGTTTACTTTTATCATTTTAATTATTTTATTCTTGTCTTTTGCAGACTTCACCCGTGCAAGTGTTAAATGCCCTTTAAATCCTTTCTCCTTTTTAAAACCCAAGGATTTCAAACTTTCATTGAGTTCCAAGGAGATATTTTCAAATGTTCCCGAGGATTCCACACCAAGCCAAACAACCTTTATGTAATTGGGTGACGGAAAAGCACCCATATCCCTGATCTGTATCTCAAAGGATTCAATATCACTGGTAACATCTTCGATTATCCTTATGATATCGTCGTTTAGGGATATGTCTGTATCCCCAAGGAATTTGAGAGTTACGTGCAGTTTGTCAGGGTCCACCATTTTAAGAGAGGTCTTTCCGCGGGAAAGCTCGTTCCATATATCCATTAATTTTTCGTTTGGTTCGATATGGACCGAAATGAACGCTCGATACTTTATGACCATCCCCTCCTCGGCTTAGGGTAGTTTGTGCGGGGGTTAAGTAGTATTATTCCTATAAAAACGCTTTCGGTGATAATGCCCGGAACAACAATCCGCTTGAAATAATAGTAGGTGATACCAAACACCTGCAAAATATTAATATATCAAATGCCAGTATATGACCTTTTATATAAATAGGATAAAATGCAATCAACAATTGTTAACGTGGAATTGTAGAGGTGAATCTATGAATTCGGATCAGAATGGATATTGCAGCTTGAAAAACGGAGTTCTCACGGTTATTCTCGCATTGTTTTTTCTTGTTTCCATGTTTTTTGTTATGGAAGCCGAGTCCCAGGGGGCCGACGCGGCACCTAGAGCAAGTTTCGATCTGGAAAAGTATTATTTCAATACGGGGGAATCGATTTTTTTTGATGCGACCAATTCCTCCTGTTCCGTAGGGGAAACACTACTCTATCTTTGGGATTTCGGTGACGGAGTGATTAAGAATACTCAAGAATGTACCATAAATCATACCTATGAAAAACCCAATCTGTACACAATAACTCTTACTGTTTCAGACTCGGGCAGCGAAACCAGCTCGGCATCTATCGCAATAAATGTTTCAGACCAACATCCTATTGTCACCATCACCCCCCCTTCTCATCCGGTCAAAACCAATACACCGGCCGTTTTTGAAGCATCTCCACATTATATCGTCGATCATCTGGTACTTTACGAATGGGATTTCGACGGGGATGGTGTAACAGACATTTTTTCACCCGATCGAAAGGTGCTCTACACTTTTTCAAACGTAAGCTCGGATTTACCTATCTCCTGCCATCTCACGGATTACAACGGCATCCTGAGCAAGGAAAAGTCTTTTATTACAATAGATATTGTTAAAGATTGGTATACCCTTGATATTACATCACCGGAACCTGACGCCGAATTGGAAGTGAATAAGGAAATATCTTTTACAGTTACCCTGCGCAACGGAAGCGGCCATTTGCTGGAGAACCAATCTCGAGACTGGATCCATATTCAAACCGGTGAGTGGATATTTTATCAATGGGATTTCGACGGCGACGGATATCCCGATGAGATCACTGAGGAGAATCATACAACCTATACCTACGACAAGTCCTTTTCGGATGAAGAATTTTCAACGACTATCAATATGTCTGTAAAAGTATCCAATACTACTGAAATATTTTTCATCACTGACCATCTTGAAATAAAAATAGAACCATTTGTGGACTCCTGGGAAACACTTTCCGACACAATGGTCATTGCAATTCTTGCCATATGCGGTTTTATAATCGTCGTGGGTTTTTTCGGAACTGCCGCCCTTAAAAAATACGGTATCCCAGAGGTTCTTTCCCTGGTGACATTAGGTGTGATCATGGTTCCAATTTTAGGTTTGATGGAGCCGGAACCCATGTTTCGTATCTCTACAGTATTCGGATCCCTGGCCCTTATGATCATACTGTTCGATGGTGGTTTGACCCTGAATTTGCAAAGGGTTAGAGAAGAAAGCTCCCGAGCATTCTTATTGGCCCTGATTGGTTTTATTATCACGATTTCAACCGTAGGATTCTTTACAGGCATGCTCCTTTTCGACAATAACTGGTTAGTTGGCATATTATTTGGTGCCGTAATAGGGGGTACCAGCGGGTCAATCGTGCTTCCCTTGATCTCAAAGCTGAAAGTCTCGGACAGTACAAAGACTTTAGTAAGCATCGAATCCACAATAACAGATGTGCTTTGTATCGTGGTCGTAATAGCCATAGCAAATTATATATCGCCTATGTCCGGGAGCGTTGGTGCGGGAGCGGGTTTCAAGGCAGCGGTCTCGACTTTGTCAGGTGCATTTTTGAAGGGATTCGGATCCGGTTTGATACTAGGCCTGTTTTGGATCACGGTATTGAAGAGATTACAGAAATTTCAGTACAGTTTCATGCTCACCATAGCAGTGGTATTCCTGTTATATGCGGTAAACGAATATGCAGAAGGATCAGGGCCAATCAGTGTATTGATATTTGGATTGATACTTGCAAACGGCAGGGAGTTCGGCGCGATGCTGAGAATTAAAAATGTCAGTGAGATATCAAAGTCCATGAAAGATTTTCATTCCCAGCTTTCATTCATAATAAGGACTTTTTTCTTTGTTTTCCTAGGTATCATAGTTAGAAGAGAATTATTTTTTGAAGTTGAAAGTCTGAAAATATGGGGATACGGACTGGCGCTGGTGGTGATAATCGCATTCGCACGATGGCTTGCCGTCAAGATCGTGGTCCGGAAGGGAGAGGCCAAAAAGGATCAAGGATTACTATCGAAATTGCTCCCACGAGGTCTGGCTGCAGCAGTTCTTGCTTTGGTGCCTGTTACCTATCATTTTATCGACAATGATATATTTACTAAAGACCAGAGTGATATGTTTTTCAATCTGGCCTTCGTGATTATCCTGTTCTCGGTAATTTACACAACAATTGGCGTTCCCCTCTGGCAGCGGAAGAGGAGAATGACAGGATATTGTGAGATCGACAAGAAAATAATCGAAAGTGGGATCAATGAAAAGCAGACTGGCAAGACGAAAGCGGCAAAAGAGAAAGAAAAAGCCCCCAGACCACCGAAAAAAGATACTTCGAAAAAAGGAAACAGAACCCAAAAGAGAGGATCCTCTGGGAAAGGAAAGAGAGGTTCCTCGGACAAAAAAAGTGGGAAATCATCGCCAAAAGGTAAATCGAATAACATGAACAGGAAGAAACAGGGAAATTCCAACCGCCGAGGCCGAGCCGGAAAGACCGGAAGATCCCGTGAGGGGAGGGCGAAAAAAGATATAGGGAAAAGTGAAAAAAGAAATGAACTTTCGTCTCTAACAGAAAATATAGATACAGATCTCGAGCATTGGGAACCTGATGGGGATTCCTTTGATGAGGAGGACGGGATTATTCCCTCGAGTAATAAAGAAATCTCTCCCAGCAAGTTACTGGACCGGATCATGGAAAGCGGACCCGATCGCGACGATCATAGGGACAGCCAGTCCAAACGAACGCGTTCCAATAGACACGAAGATATCTCAAAAATGCTGAATAGCCTTGAGCACGAACCTCTCCTGCCTATCAGGGAAGATACTGTCCCATTTGAGGACCCTTCAATGGACTATCTTTGATTTTTAGATTAGAACGGGTCTTCTTTAATTATTACGAAAGATGTGATATTGATGGATTTTCGCAAGGTAAAGGACATTGAAATATCGGATAAACTCACGGTTTCCGAACTTATCGAAAAACTCTACGACGCAGGGGGTTTTTCTGCCAAAAAGGTAGCCGAAGCAGCAAGGATATTAAGCACTATGGTCAGGAAGAAGGATTGTACCGTATTTCTATCGTTCCCCGCCTGTATTATATCCACGGGTACCCGAGGCGTTATTAGATATCTCGTTGAAAAAAAGCTTGTGGACGTAATAATCACAACTTGCGGTACGCTGGACCACGATCTTGCCCGCATATGGGCTGACTATTATCATGGTGATTTCAGGGGGGATGATCTGGAACTGCACAGGCAGGGTATCAACCGCCTGGGTAACATATTCATACCCAACGATTCCTACGGAACTGTTCTTGAGAGGAATATGCAGCCGATATTGAATGAAATATATGATTCGGGACATAAAGAGCTGGGTACGAGAGAGATCATCGAGGAGTTTGGTAAACGGATTACCGATAGAAATTCCATTATTTACTGGGCGAACCGTAACGACATTCCGATATACGTACCGGGAATAACCGACGGTGCATTCGGTTCGCAGATATGGCTATTTACCCAAACCCACCGAGATTTCAAGATCGACCTAATGCGCGATGAACAGGAAATTTCGGACATAGTTTTCGATGCAAAGGAATCCGGGGCTCTGATGCTAGGGGGCGGTATCTCAAAGCATCATACGATCTGGTGGAACCAGTTCAGAGACGGATTGGACTATGCAGTGTATATCACCACCGCCGTGGAATACGACGGCTCTTTAAGCGGTGCTCAGATAAGGGAAGCGGTTTCATGGGGGAAGGTCCGGGAGGACGCAAAGTACATTACCGTGGAGGGTGAAGTTACACTGATACTGCCTCTTCTGATAGCTAATCTAAACGATGAACTACTAAAGCCAAATCACACCGAATAAAAAAACTATACACTACCGGGTTTATTTGATTCAGGCTATAATGCGGGGAAAATATTTTTTAGGAAAGCTTTAAAATTTAAGACATTTATTGACCGGGAAGTGATACTGTGACAGGGAAAAAGATTTCTTTAAAGCAGAGAATTAAGGACAATCGCATTTGGATATCATTGATTACCGCAATTATTGGGGCTGCAGGACTTTTCTTTTCGATCTGCGGCGACCCTGTCTTCGGTGTCTGGAACGTTGGCATTATGATGGATTTTGCCAATATGGTTGGAGATTGGAACTGGTGGATATTCCTTCTATCCATAATCGCGGCCATTGCGGGAGCCGGGTATTTTATTGATTTTCTAAGGAAAAAAAGCGAGTTTATGGAGTTGCTCGACACGAACTCGAAGAAGGCCTATCTGGAAAAACAGGATGATATCGAAATGTTGGCATGGAAACTTGGTACTTCCTTCGAGGCTCTCGTGGATGAGAAGATGGCGCAATTGAGAATTAAACGGTAAAAACCTACGGGTGAAAGATATGGCAGCCTATTGCAACCGGTGTGAAAGATACATAAACCAGTATTGTGACCGATGCGGTGGTAACGCTGGTATCAGCTATTGTGAGATGTACGCCTGCGGGGGGACCATGATATGCCCCATCTGCGGAAATAACGAACTGGTTGCAAGGAAAGACTTCAAGAAGGAAAAGGAGGAGGGTTCCAGTGCTGCTGACCGACGGCCCGGATGGAATGCAGTAAGGGAAGGAAAGGGTAATAAAGGGAGTCCTGAGGGACGCTGCCCTGTTTGTGGATACGATATCAAACCTACCTGGAAGTACTGTCCCGAATGCGGTGTCAGGTTCTCTACACTGTCCAGGACAAGAGAATAATTTTTTGTAAATCAATATTTCAGTTTGGCGGCGGTCTTCCTGCTGGTTCTTGCATAATTGTACGGAATCCGACCTATGATGAATATTAATACTGCCAGCCCCAACCAACCTAATATTCCTTTGATATCGGGTAGACCCGTCATACCAATATAATACTTCAGGATATCGAGGCCGGCCATTATGATCAGGCCGCTGGAAATAAGAGTAAAAAGTGTCAATATAATTGAGCTTACGAGATAGCCTTTTCTGATATAGATATCCAGAAGCCTTCCTATGGTATACAAACCACCTGCCGCAATAAGATACCACAATGAATCATTTAGAATTATTACGGTACTCTCGATCAATGTGTTCTGTGGGTCCTTTTTTACCTCGTAAGCGGAAAGTCCCACGGCAACCACAACTAGAACCACTGCGATTATACCTGTAAATGTGGAGACATATCCCTTTTCGACCCCTGCCCTGAAATCTCTCGCGAATCTTACTACGCCTTCTTCGAGATGATATATCCTTACTATTAGGTATATGCCAATGATCAGAAGAATAGTTGGTATGCCGATATCTGGAATGGATAGAAAAGCTGCTAGAACCGAACTTATTCCCCAGAAAAACAGAAGCAATGCAACCGGCAACATGAACTTCTTCTGGATCTTATCGTCACTCATTAACCTGGTTATCAGATAATATGTATCCTCGATACTTTTTCGCTGCTTTACCACAACTCGTTCTATGGAATTCACTGTGATGCGGGATGTGACCACCGGTATAATGAACTCGTCCTCCGCCCCGTCAGAAACCAATATCACACCGGAGGGTTCGATCTCCTTGATCACTATGTCCAATTGTGTCGCTATGACCTCGTCCGAACGCTTTCCCACCCTTTTGTCACCGCAAATTGTCACTATCTCAACAGGTCTCCCCTCCCGTTTCAATTCGTCGTATATTCGGATACCGGCCATTGAGGTATTGACGTCGCTGTCCTCCGGATCCGCAAGTGCCAGAGCCACGGCTGCGTCCAGATTCTCCTGTCGGCCGATAATGGGAGAAATGATACTGGCCTTTTCGCCCATGTCATCATCCCGATCCACGCAAAGTACCAGTGTTTTCATCCGTCATTACCCTTTCCGTTAAAAAAAAACCTATTCAGTCATAATTGGTAAACTCTATTACAAACTATAATATCCCATTTTTTAATATAAGTATTTTCCTGTCTGCCGTTAGGGAAGGGATATAACTAAAACAGGACTAATTGGGAAATAAGATTAGGCGCCACGGGACATCTTGGCCTTGGGCCTTAAACCTTTATAACCGCACTTTCTGCATCTGGTAGCCCTTGGTGGATTCCTGGCATTGCAGCTCATGCAGATCTTTTTATTCAGAAGTCGTTCTTCCGCTTCCTTGAACCTTGCCATTGACAGTTCCTCCTTGTTTTACTTGAAAAGCCAAGTCTTACTGGTTTGGCTTGAAAGTTTGGCGAGCCAGAAGGGTCGCCTTTACTTGACAAGTCACTACTTGTCCAGTGTGACACGCTCGCAGGCTTACTAGCTGAGGGCGCAGCAATACCTGAAAGGTGTTGCGTAACCTGACCGCAAACTTGCGAGCAGGGATAGGAACATCTCAGATGTTTCAAGACGAAGTGTGCGCCATCAAGTGTGTCTTCACCCTACAGCGGCCTCACGGAAACCGCAAAGTGGTATTTAACAGTTCTCCGCTTGAAAGCACTTTATACCCAAAGAATCTCATTTGAAGAGACCCTTCCAATTGTAATCGTCCCACAACTTTCTTTTCTTTATATCTGCAACATATGTTCCTTTGTATCCAGTTAGCGCACGCCATTTCCAAGATGCCCATTTCATGGGTCTGAAGAACGTGCGGTAAATCATGTGGGAAAGAACAGGATGCGGACTCACCCATTTCTCCAGATTGGATATACTGTCGCTATTAGCTTTCAAAAACGGGCTCTTCGCTTTCTTGATTGGAATCCCGCTGAGCTGTATTTTAGACGTGTCTATGGGTCCCAGACCACGCTTGTGCGCATGATTGATGTGTTTTATTTTCCT
Source organism: uncultured archaeon (assembly GCA_964342815.1). Taxonomy (GTDB): domain Archaea; phylum Thermoplasmatota; class Penumbrarchaeia; order JASLWR01; family JASLWR01; genus JASLWR01. The sequence goes on from CAYFHS010000008.1 coordinate 64,284, forward strand.
CGGGTCGAATCCCATGATCTTACAGGCTACAGCATCGGATGCCACTGCGTTGGTCCCGGTAAGCAGGAGATCAAGTTCCTTTGGGAGACCCGCGATGGGGCCGTCGCTCTCAAGACCTATCCTGCCGTCCATGACCACAAGTCGGGGTTTCAGTATCTCCAGCATGTCCCCCAGCACCTTTTCGATGTAGCCGTGATGTTTTAACCGAAGATCGTCCGTTACACAGCCGAAATGATTTTTTATTGTCAGAGTTACCTCTGTGAGCTTGTGGGTTTTGAAAACAGGCATGGACGCGAATACATCGCAGTCGACATATGGTACAGGGGCGTCGTATGTGGCAAAATGTCCTTTCGAGGACAGTTTGACCTTTTTCGTCTTCTGTTTTGAAAAATTAACAACCTCGGCGCCAGCTTCTTCAGCGGCTTTCCAAATACCACATCCCTTTAGAGCGACCTCCGCACTGACCCGCTGGAGATTGGATTCGCCCACAATGATCCTATCGGCCCTGTTACCCAATAGCCTCACGAACTCGGTGACAAGTTCTGGTGTTACGGTGAGACCGGGCAAATAATCGAAATGAGTGGCGTTCACCTTTATGGTTACCGTGTCTCCCTTTTGAACAATATTCTTCCATCCCACCGCTTCGAGAGATTTTTTTAGATTTTTCTTTAGAGGACTGTATTTGGAAATGTGTACCTTCTCACCCGTCCGGGGGGATTCCTTTGATGTCGACATTATGTTCTTTCTCCTGAGAGATAATACCATGAATTTGAATAGAAATGGTCATTGAATTTTTTCTGGCTGACCGGATCATATGATAACAAATTGAAATTATTTAAGGATTCTGATTATACGGATGAAAGCAATTAATCCCAAACTGATTTAAGATATTAAGACAGATATCCCGAGGACCACAATGACAATTCTGGCTTCAACTGATATCATTGAGTTTTTTCAATCTCATTCGTCCACTCCGCTTGATATTCTATTCCACGGGGTCACGGAAATTTTCTCACCCCTTATGCTGATTGTATACTTTGCTATATTGTTCTGGTGGGGTGACAAGAAACGATGGTCCTTTGGATTCACCTATCTCATCCTTCTCTCGTTCTCCATTATTGTTTTGAAAAATTTATTCAATCTAGCCCGACCTCCACAAAGATATCACAAAACAGACGTGAGCGACCTCGGATTTCCCAGCGGTCATTCTTCGGCTATCAACGGCTGGTCTGGTTGGCTGATATATCTGAAGCCGTCACGTTGTGTAATTACTTTCGGAGTTTTGACTTCTATAGTTGTCATGGTTTCTAGGCTCTATCTCGGAGTTCATTATATTCGTGATCTGCTTGGAGGCTTGTTACTGGGAGGCATATTCGTACTTTCGGGTATACTTTACATGCGTAGAATTCAATCAAAAGTATCGAAATTAAGTTCGAAATCAAAGATAGTCCTGGTTCTCGCAATATCATTGGTGATGTTGTTTTATTCGTTTTTCAGTGGACTTGATGACATGAGGGGTGTCATGTTGGCCGGGCTTATGCCGGGATTCTGGATCGGTCGCATAGGTTTTTGTCACTCTCACCGAGACTCTCCTTTCGAGAAAGCACTTACCAGAAATAATATCAAACAATGCGGTACCCGTCTCCTCATCGGCATCCCCGCCGTATTGGTTCCAATGGTTATCTCGCAGGTAGTAGGATCGCTTGAAAATCCGAGGCTCGTTATTTCGTTCATTACGTATTTTATGTTCATTGGCATCGGCATTATGATATCATTCGTATTACCGTTGATCTTCGTAAAGATCGAAAATAGGTCTTTGACAAAAAAAGAAGTGTGAAATGATGAAAGTAAAGCAGGACGGGATGACCAGGGACATGAAAAGCCTGTGGTACGAGGCAGATAAGAACCAGATATGCTATATTGACCAGAGAGCTTTACCTTTCGATTTTCATATTTACGTTGCCACCACGCTCGAGGATAATGCTTTTGCCATAAAAAATATGGTGGTGAGAGGGGCTCCTGCTATTGGAATCAGCGGAGCATGGGCGCTATACCAGGCAAAAATGAACGGAATTGATCTGAAAACTGCGGCAGAGGTTATCATGGGAACCAGGCCCACCGCCCGCGATCTTTTTTATGCTGTTGAGAAGGTTCTGGAAGCTGAGAAGAACGGAAGGAACATCTGTGAATTTTGCCGCGAGCTTGAAAGGGAAATTATATCCAGATGCAGACGAATAGGTGAACATGGTGAAAAATTGATCACTGAAGGGTGCGGTATTCTGACCCACTGCAACGCCGGCGCTCTCGCAACCGTGGACTGGGGAACAGCTCTTGCACCCATGAGAATGGCTCATAACGCTGGTAAGAAATTTATGGTATATGTGGATGAGACCCGGCCCCGGATGCAGGGTGCTAGATTGACGGCATGGGAGCTGGGCATGGAGGGAATAATGCACACGGTAATAGCGGACAATGCTGCTGGTTTTCTCATGAGCAGGGGTAAAATCGATCTAGTTATCACCGGTGCAGATAGGATCACGTCGAAGGGTTACGTGGCAAACAAAATAGGGACTTACGAAAAAGCGGTCCTCGCCAGAGTGAACGGAATACCTTTTTACGTCGCAGCACCCCGAAGCACTTTCGATTTTTCAATAGAGCACGGTGACGATATACCCATTGAGATCAGGGATGAAGCGGAAATAACCTTTTTGGGGGAACAGAGGGTGGCGGCAGAGGGGTCGTCCGCATACAATCCGGCCTTCGACGTGACCCCGCCGGAGTATATTACGGGTTTTATAACGGAAAAGGGGATACTGGAGGTCGGGGGAATTGATATCATGAGGGAGGGATAAGTGTGGTTTTATGGATAAGCGGCGGGAAAATTAGTGGAATACTTTAGAAAGGCTAGAAAACGCTCCCCCAGGATCATCGTACATCTTGCATGGGGGCATCCGGTTACAAATAGTCAAGCATGCCCCACCGGCGGTTTTCCAGCCTGCTTTGTGGTGGTTGCAGAATTGAAAATTATATAAAATCCCATTGATCTTCACATTTTTTGCCGAATATAGTTTACAATTTTTATATTATTTGTCAAATATAACCGACAATTATAAAAATAAGTCATTCGATATATAGGATTATGCTTGAAATACTACATGATTGGAATCCGTGGTGGTCTCGGAAAAACTCCGTGGATAGATTCGCTGGAAAAGAAAGACCAAAGTATCTTGCACCATTACTGGATTTAATAGACAAGAAACATGTTATTTCCGTCGTTGGTATCAGAAGATGCGGAAAAACGACATTGCTATATCAGGTAATAAAGCATTTACTCCAAACACACAATCCGGAAAATATAATCTATCTGAACATGGACGACGAACGCCTGGTGGGTCTTGAACAACCACTTGAAATGCTTTTACAAGAATACAAACGAAGTACCGAAACCAACGGGAAGAAAACCTATATCTTTCTCGATGAAGTCCAAAATATAATCGCATGGGAAAAGTGGGTCAAGAGATATTACGATCAGAAGAAAGAATACAAATTCATTGTCTCGGGGTCCTCCTCCTCGCTTCTCGGTTCCGATTATTCATCACTACTTACCGGTAGGAACATAACCATTGAAATCTTTCCACTTACTTTCGAAGAGTATCTCGCTTTTAACGGCTTTGATTTTTCAATGGGAGATATTAAAGCTATCTGGACAAAGAACCGCAAACTGGAAGACCGGATAATATATCATCTGGAAAGATATATGAAAACGGGGGGTTTCCCTGAAGTGGTTCTCGGCCATGGAGGGCACAAACTCCTTGAGCAATACTTTTCCGACATTCTATACAGGGATATAATAAAAAGGCACAAGGTCAGACATCCCGATAAACTGGAGCTTCTTGCAGTCTTCGCAATGAGAAATATTTCAAACCTGCTATCTTTGAGAAAGATCAGCCGTGTGACAGGCCTGAGTGTTGACACTGTAAAGGAATATATAGGGTACCTGGAGGAAGCGTATTTGCTCTTCACCAGTCGAAATTTTACGAGATCCGCCGTGGATTCACTGAGACAGGCCAGCCCGATAAAGATCTATTGTAACGATGTGGGCATGGCAAATTCGCTGCTGCTCGAACCCATGAGAAATCTCGGCAGCATGGCTGAAAACCTGGCCGCCCAGAAGGTGAAATACGAATGGGGGCAGTGTTTCTATTGGAGGGATACAAAGGAAATCGATATTGTCGTTCCCAAAAACAGGAGCGCCTATCAGGTTACCTATGGTCCCATAAAAACGCGCGAGATGGAAAACTTTTCAAAATTCCCTTACAAGGATTTCAAAAAAAAGTTGATCAGTTATGATGTATATGAACCTCTGAACAGTATTCCCATAATACCTTTGTGGACATTTTTACTCCGGAAATGATTTTACGGGGTCGCCGGTCTACCCAGGGCATCGATTTTTTTATACTCTTACACTGATGCACATTCTCCCAGACAAACTCCGTCTGGCTAAACGGGGGTTTTCTGTTGTTTCCTGCTGATGAAGAATTTTTAGAAAGAAATTATTATATGTTATTAAGAGAATGTCAAACATCGTTACAAAAGGGCTGTCTGACGGGAAAGAACTACACCGAAGTACTCGACTGTGAAAGACACTTTGGATTTGCAGGCCCACAGAGACATTACTTTGCTCGGATCGCCAACCGCTGCTCGTACGTCCTCCATGAAACGGAATCTGTTCCGTTTCATCCGAGTGGTGCAGAGCACCCGAGGAAGGTAAGCGCCGGAGGCGTATGCGACGTCAGCCGCTATTTTGGGGTAAAGCCCTTTCCTAAAGGGCTTGCGGGCATCCACCTGTTCCTCGGTGAGTATTACAGGGATACGGGCCACCTTGAAGTTGTTGAAGAAGTTGGAGGTAAATAATGCTGTTTGAAAAAATTAATTCCCTTGATGAGCTGCAGCCCATCATCGAACTTTATTATCGCGCCGTTCAAGCGGGGAATTATAATGAGGCTAAAAATCTATACCGCGACAAATTAAGAGTGATATTATTTTTTCAGTTCGGAGCTTATTCGACTTTGATAGAAATAAATACCGCAATGTTTGAAAATGGCGATTTTACCAAACCATTTTTGGAAAACAATTCAAGTATAACAATGCTCTTAAATGATACCGCAAATTGTTTCTCACTCTCCGGTCATCCACGACGTGCCATCCCTGTTTTTGATCAAGCAAAGAGACATGCAGAGAAAATATATAATAAGAAAAATGTTGCCATCTGCCTCGGTAATCTCGCCACTCAACAGTTAAACCTTGCCGATCTGGAATCCGCCGAGTTCAACCTACGGCGACAAATCAAGATTGCAAAAGAGATTCGAGATCTATTCAATGATGCGAACGGCCATACTGAAGCGGGCAGATTATTATTATTCTGTGGAAATTTTGATACATCGGAACATGATTTGAATGAAGCTATCAAACTATGGGAAATACAAGACCATACACAAATGATAGGTGTCTCATGGTCCTACCGCTCCCTCCGTGCTCTTATTATGGCCGATGCTATGGAAGCTTTGAAATTTGCGGCCAAAGCACTCGAATTTGCAAAAGAGGGCGAAGAAACCGATGGGAGAACCACGAGAGATTTTATTGTTGCGAATTACTACATAGGAGCTTCCTACGTTGCGATGAAAGACGTAAAAAATGCCGAACCACCACTGAACTTCGCCATCACCGAATGCCGAAAGATCAACCTCGTCGAACTCGAAACCCCCATCCTCCTCGAACTCGCCAAACTCCGCCATCTCCAGAAGAAAGAAGATGAATCCCTCTCCCTCGCCACTGAAGCCCACACCATCGCCAACCGCTGCTCGTACGTACTCCAGCAGGCCGACATCGAGCAGTTCCTGGGCGAGTTCTATCTAGATCAGGGCGACATAGAAAAAGCCAGGAAGTACCTTGAGGATTGTATAGAGCACTGCACCCATTGTTGGCGGTATAGTGAAGGTGAGCCTGACTTTGACTATGTAAGGAAGGAGGATGACTTTTATTATGTTAAGAAGGAGGAGAAGTGGTGGTACAGACCGAGGTGGGAAAAGGCTAATAAATTACTTAAAGAGTTGGAGGTAAAAAATGGTTGACCTATCAAGATTTCAAATTCCTCCTCCTTCACATTGGCAAGAGTTTGAATCTATTTGCTGTGATTTATGGAGAGAGATTTGGAAAGACCCTAATGCCGTATTACATGGGAGAAGGGGGCAGGCCCAACAGGGTGTTGATGCCTATGGACAACCTGATAAAGGACGAAAATGGGCAGCAGTTCAATGTAAAGGTAAAGATAACTATTCTGAAAAAACACTGACTGAGGAAGATGTAACAAAAGAAGTGGACAATGCAAAGAAATTCAGTCCTAAATTGTCCGAATTTATTATTGCCACATCTGGGCAAAGGGATGCGAGTATCCAGAAGTTGGTTCGAGAGATTTCTCAGAAGAACCTAAATGACGGGTTGTTTTCGGTTCATGTTTGGTTTTGGGATGATATTATAGGTAAAATGGGGGAATTCCCTAACGTGATAGAAAAGCATATTCCAAAAGAAATTATCGAGGTTAGATCTAGTGAAACGAAAGGAAAGAATTGCGAAGATAAATCATTTCATTCACCTCGCGATTTAAAATATAATTTTCCAGAGAAAATCCAAACGGAAAAGGGAGATTTACTCAGTTCTAACGAGATTATCCATGAAAAATCTAACAAATACAATATTTTTGAAATAAATTCGGACCTTCTTAAATGGAAAGACATTCCTTCTGAGATATTGTCATATGAAAGCGGAACAATATCAATTTGGGTTGAAGTGAAAGAAGAACACTTAACAAAAGGGATGGTGAATAAAGGAAGATTTATCATTAGTCATTCAACAAGTAAACAAAAGAACGAATTTGGATTTTACCCAAATACCTTTTCTTTAAAAAGGAATGAAACGGCTGAACGAGTATTTTGGGAATTTGTCTGGAGTGATAATAAGAAAAGAAATACCATTCCAAGTGAACCATCTTTAAACATAAAAGCGGATTGGCATCTCTTTTCAATATCCTGGTCAAAAAGGAGGAATTCAGTAAAGTTCTACATTAACGGAAAACCACAAAATGGAGAAAAAACACAAGACAACTGGCCGTACGCTGATAACACCGGAATTATTTTCATAGGTAGATGGATTCGTCCAAATAAAAAATCTTATTTTAATAGTAGAATTGGCCCATATATTATTTATAACAAAGCAATTACAATTGAGGAAATTGACCGGTTCTATCAATTATTAAAACAAATTCTATCAAAATCTCTCATAAATATCCCAATAATACACAAACAAAATGATTTTCCAGAAATGGTTGAAATTAAGCACGGAATGAAAGAATCATTCTTAATAAATATTTTAATGAAAAAATTAACATTAAAAGCTAGAATAAATTTACACCGGGAAGCGGGGAATGCTCACTTATTGATTATCCGTGTGAATAATATTCTCCTCAATAGATGTTATATTATGAACAAGAGTGAAATGAAGCGTTTTCCGAAAAAACCTGAAGGTGAAGCATGGTTCGACCGAGAAATCAAAGCTTGGCATTTGTGCTATAGTCCTGATTTTCAGTCAAACTATAGGGATAAAAATTATGCAGTAATCGATGATGATCCATATGAATTTGAATTTGACCTATCAGTAATTAAACCCGATGATAATAATCAATATTTAATAGAATTCGAACATAGTGGATTGACTGGAGGTAACGCATATAGGAATCCAGTGGTTATCCGAGATATAAAAGTAGAGGGATTCTGAAATGGAAAAAAGCCGAGATATCCCCGCAGATGTCCTCGACAAATTACTCGTAGACGCTCATTTCAGATGTGCCATTTGTCCCGAGCATAGAGATATCAGAAATATTCATCACATCGTACCATTCCGCAAGAACGGACCAAATTCTGAAAGCAACCTGATCGTGGTATGCCCCAATTGTCATGAAAGCATTCACCGAAATCCAAGAGTCTATACGAAAAAACGAGTGAAAATGGCTAAACAGAAATGGATTGATATTTGCTCGAAATCATCTTTATCATTGCAAGAGAAAATTGCCCAATCTCCTGGAATCGAGCTTGAAAAAAAATCCCCCCTCATCTTCATCCCTCACCCATACCCCGAGGCGCCAAACTTCACCGGCAGGAAAAAGGAGCGGGGGGCCATGCTTACCAAGTGGCTCTTGGAGGATACGGAGCATCCACTGTTATCTATGGTAGCGATTGGAGGAATGGGGAAGAGCGCCTTGACGTGGAGGTGGCTGCAGGAGGATGTTATAGGGAAGGGTGTGGAGTTTGATGGAATTGTTTGGTGGAGCTTTTATGAAAGAGAAGCTACTTTTCAAGCATTTATCAACGAAATGATAGGTATCTTATTTCCAGAAAAGGAAAAGGAACTTCTGCAAAGGTCAGACAGGGAAAAGATAGATCTCATTTTGCTAGAATTCACTAGAAATAATTTTCTTATAGTTTTCGATGGTTTCGAAAGGACATTGCGGGCTTATGCTTTAGCGGGTTTATCCGTATGTTACATTGGCGATGAATATCAAAAAGGTATAGGTGAGAAATTTCGTCAATGCCTTGATCTAAACTTATCTCAGTTCATTCGTTCATTGACAAATCCTCAATGCAAGACAAAAATGATAATGACCACTCGATTGCATCCGCTCGATCTAAGAGGACTTATCGGAGTTCGGGAGGAAGAATTAACGAAAATAGACTCTAATGAGGCAGTTGAATTTTTTCACCGCCAGGGGGTGAAGGGTTCTGCACCTGAGATAAGACAAGCGTGTGCGAAATATGATTTTCTCCCGTTATGTTTACGTCTATTGTCAGGCGTACTTATCACATCTCAGAAGTATAAAGGTGATATCAAATACGTCAAGGAGATACCCGATCTGGTTTTAACCGATTCTGATGAGTATTACAAGGATTCTAAAAAGTTCGAACATATCCTCCAGTTCTCGTATGACAAATTACCCGAAGAGGATAAGGCATTGATATCTGGCATTGCTGCATTCAGATCACCCATGGAATTCGAGGTATTGCGAACCATATTCGGGAACGATGGGGATGAGGATACTTTCCGTGGGAAATTGGAGCCTCTGGAAAGAAGGGGATTACTGTTCAATGATATTGAAAAGGATTGTTATGACCTCCATCCCATAGTACGAAGATACTGTTATGGACGATTAACGGCTCCGAAGGAAACACATGAGAGGATACGCTTTTATTTTAATAGAAAAGTGAAAGATAAATTTGGTGAACTAGTAATTCCACAAAAAAAGTGGCTGATAACACCTGAAAAGGGAAAAGTTGAATCTACGCAAGAAATAGAGTTGGTGATTGAATTATATCATCATACTATAAAGACAGGTCGTTATGATGAAGCATGGAAGTTATACAGAGATCGACTTTTAATAGCTGTTTATTACCATTTAAGAGATTTTAACAAACAAATCGAATGTTTAACGGCATTATTTGGAGTTGATAGTGAACTTCCTAAACTGAAGAAAGGATCTTATATAGCTCATTGTTGTTATGAGCTTGCAAATGCCTATTCAACATCAGGTAAACCCATTGAAGCAGCAAAACTCTACATGAAAGCATCAAGATTAGCAAAAAGGATGAAACAACAACGATATATTGGTAGGGCTTTAGTAAATCTTGCTAAAAGAATGATTGATATAGGCGATTTTAAATCTGCCGAATTCAATATAACAAAAATGATTAAAATTTCAAAAATTATTAATATGAAATTTGACGAAGCGTATGGCCATCGCTTATTGAGTATATTACATATAAATTGTGCTGAATACGAAAAATCTATAAAAGAAGCGGACAAAGTTTTAAAATTGGTAGAGGATGAAGCCCCACATCAAATTGTTACGATTCATTATTACCAAGCCCTCCGAGCTCTCCTTATGAACCAACCTAAAAAAGCTGTTAAAACTGCAAATGACGCGCTTATACTTGCGAAAAAATGGGAAGAGAATGAATATCAAGTTGCTAGTGATTTCATTTGGGGTCACAAGCTCATTGGTGCCTCATATTTAGTAATGAATGACACAAAGGAAGCTGAATCTCACCTTAATTTTGCATTAACTGAATGTCGTAAGTATAATCTTATTAAAATCGAAGCAGTAGTATTATTAGAACTTTCAAGATTGAATCATCTACTAAGTAATGAAAAAGAATCTTTAAATCTTGCCACCGAAGCCCTTGAGATCGCCAACCGCTGCTCATACGTACTCCAGCAAGCCGACATCCACCTGTTTCTCGGCGAGTACTACAGGGATACGGACGACCTTGAACTTGCGAGGGAGCACGCGGGGTTGGCGAAGCTCAGGAGTCATCAGATGGTGGATGTTGAGACGGGGGATTATATTACGAAGGACGAAGGGACAAAGTGGAAGTACAAGCCGTGCTATGATAAGGCCAAAGCTCTTTTGGATACCTTATCTTAACTCATCGGTCTCCTGATAATCGTAATATCTCGTTTACAATAAATCCATCGCCCTAATAAATGCAGAACCCTATTTCTCTTTCACCTGCCCCACAGTTCTTGAATACAACCACAACAAATCATCTCTTGACCCACCATAAAAAATTACAAATTTCTACATCAAAGCTCCTTTTCTCATTTCCGTAATACAAAAACAATATCTATTCGGAATTGGTGTGTTAAAAAAAATCATATCCCTCCAACATCTCACCCAATCAATCTTTCTCTCATCTCCCTCGCAGTGGAATACGGATCTCTTTCTTTACTGATAATCCCCTCAAGTATATCTTGGTAACGCCCCTGCCTCTTTGCATCTTCGATGATAAATTCAGTCACCTCATCCCTCAATAACTCCAAAAATTCCCGCTCGGTCCTCTCCCTGTTACAGATCTCGAGATTCCCGCTTGACCGCAAATAATCCATGTGGTTCTCGATCATATCGGCTATTTCCCCAATACCCGTACCGTCCCGGGCCACTGCCTTTAAAACCGGTGGCTTCCATTCATTCTTGTATGAACCAAGCTCGAGCATGGTTTCAAGTTCCAGCTTTGTCCTGTCAGCCCCGTCCCGGTCGGCCTTGTTCACCACGAAGATATTTCCGATTTCCAGTATCCCCGCCTTGGACGCTTGTATGTCATCCCCGGTTCCCGGTATCTCCACAACCACTGTGGTGTGTGCCGAGCCGGCTATATCCACTTCCGCCTGCCCCGCACCCACAGTTTCCACCAGAATTATCTCCTTACCAAAGGCATCCATGACCTTGATAATATCGTTGGTGGAGCGTGCGAGTCCACCCAGTTTTCCCCTGGTTCCCATGCTCCTGATGAATATTTCTCGGTCGAGAGCTATCTTCGACATCCTGATACGGTCCCCCAGCAGCGCTCCGCCGGTGAATGGTGACGTAGGATCCACGGCAATTATTCCCACCGTTCGTTCCAGTTTTCGGTATTCGAGAGCCAATTTTTCAACAAGAGTGCTCTTTCCGGCACCCGGAGGACCAGTAATTCCTATGACATGAGCTCTACCGGTATGAGGGTAAATAAGGGCAAGCGCTTTCTTTGCATCCTTAGAAAAATTCTCGACGTGGCTCATCAACCTTGCCATGGCACGCCTGTCGCCTTTCAGTAATCTATCTACGATCTCCATAAGGCCTCGTCTCTTACAGGTCTTTTGGCGCGGCATTTGCGGTAATAAAATTCACTATATCTTTTATAGGTGTTCCCGGGCCGAAAAGCTCGGCTACCCCAAGCTCTTTGAGGCTTGCAGCATCTTCTCGGGGTATGATGCCGCCTCCCACCACCATGATGTCGGAAGCATTATTTTCGGTAAGTAATTCCAGAACCATGGGAAATATGGTCATGTGCGCGCCGGATAGAATGGATATGCCGATAACATCCACATCCTCCTGAATAGCCGCCTCCACGATACGCTCCGCGGTCTGGTGCAGCCCGGTATACACGACCTCGAACCCGGCATCCCGCAGACCCCGTGCCACCACTTTTGCTCCTCGGTCATGACCGTCTAATCCAGGTTTGGCCACCAGTACTCTAATTTTGGAAACCATATATGTTCCTCCTATAGACCGCCCAGACCTCTCTTCTTCAGCTCCCGGGTAATGAGCGGGACCACCTCGTGCAGGTCCCCCACAATAGCATAATCCGATACTGTGAGAATTTGAGCGTCCGGATCTTTATTGATCGCAACGATTATTTTTGAAGTGGACATGCCCGCCCTGTGCTGTATCGAGCCAGATATCCCGCATGCGATATAGAGTTCAGGCGCAACGGTCTTGCCGGTCTGGCCCACCTGATGGTCCTGCTCGATATACCCGCTTTCCACGGCAACTCTTGAACCCCCAACCTCGGCACCCAGCAGTTCAGCCAGTTCCTCGAGGACCCCAAAACCTTCCTTGGACCCTACTCCCCTGCCGCCGGATACGATGATCTTGGCTTCTTCGAGGTTAATTTTCGTTCGGGAATCTTTGGCCACTTCGATTATCTTGGCTATGAGATCGTTCCCTTCCAGGTCCGGAGTTACCGAAATTATCTCGCCCGATCTCTCCGGATCAAAGGGCTTTACCTTCATGATCCCAGGTCTTACCGTAGCCATCTGCGGCCTGTGGTCAGGTGTCTGGATCGTCGCCATTATATTGCCGCCGAAGGCTGGTCGGGTCTGGTCTAAAAGGCCGGTATCTTCTTCTATGGTGAGTTTAGTACAGTCCGCTGTTAGGCCTGTTTTGACCCTCTGGGAGATTCTGGGGGCAAGGTCCCGACCGATGAATGTTGCGCCGTACAGAAAGATATTGGGTTTGTATTTCTTTATAAGGTCGGTTATGATCGTCGTGTAAGGGAGTGTCTGATAATCGTTCAATCTTTCGTCGTTCGCAACGTATACCGTATCGGCCTGATACCCGATGAGTTCCTTCGCAAGATTATCAATGTTGTTTCCGATCAGTACTGCAACCACATTCTGTTTGAGCTCGTCCGCCAGGTCTCTCGCCCGCCCCAGTAACTGAAGAGCGACCTTTGCAAGTTTTCCATCGCGCTGCTCAGCAAAAACCCAAACATCCCTGCTATCATCAACCTTTATCAACGGCTCGACTTTATCCAATACGGGTATTTCCTCTGGCTCTCCAGTTATGGTGATGGCGCCTACCGGGCAAGCTTCCTCCGTCTCCATGATACCCGGAGCACTTGTGGAGATGACGACCGCGATTAGTTCGTCGTCTAGCTCATACCCTTTTGGACACTGTTTGACGCATATGGCGCATCCGATACATAGTTCCCTGTCGATAGTAACTTCCATGATCATCACCTACCTCACGACGTTCTTCTCCTTCAATTTATCCACGAGTCTAGCTACCATATCTCCCGCCGTATCCCCTTCGATGATCTCAACTTTCCCCCTGGGCTCAGGAGCAAATGTTCGTTTCACCTGGGTGGGAGAACCTTCCAATCCGATCTTTTCGGGCTCCGCCCCAATATCGGAAGCCGACCAAACCTTGGTCTCGTGCTCCCTGTAGGCTCTAATTATTCCTCCCATGGTGGGATATCTCGGGCTGTTTAGCTCTTTCACGGCTGTCAACAGCGCCGGCATCGGAATCTTCATCGTCATGTGCCCATCCTCGAGAGCCCTTTGTACAGTAAGTTCATTACCGTCGATTTTCACATCTCTTACATAGGTAACCTGGGGAATACCGAGGAATTCCGCAAGCTGAGGCCCGATCTGCGCGGTGTCGCCGTCGATGGCCTGAAGCCCGCAGAATATGAGATCAAATTCTCCAAGTGCCTTAATACCCATTCCAAGGGTATATGATGTGGCCCATGTGTCCGCCCCGGCGAATGCCCGGTCGGATAGCAGTATGGTATCGTCAACACCCATTGCGTAAACCTCCTTCAAGGCATCAATGGCTTGAGGGGGTCCCATGGATACAACGGTCACCCTTCCTCCGTATCTTTCTCTAAGCTGGAGCGATTCCTCGATAGCGTGCTTGTCATCAGGATTTACGATACTCGGTACACCTTCCCTGATGAGGGTTCCGGTCTTCGGATCTATCTTTACGTCAGTGGTGTCCGGTACTTGTTTCATGCACACGATAATATTCATGTTCTCACCTGTTTGTTCCAGTTCAATACTCTATAAATTTTTTTACAATCCCAATGCCCTCGAGATCACCATTCTCTGGACCTCGGAGGTACCCTCGTATATTTCGGTAATTTTTGCATCCCTGAAATATCTCTCCACCGGATAATCTTTCGTATATCCGTACCCACCGTGTATCTGGATGGCCTTGGTGGTTACATCCATTGCGGTCTCCGCAGCGTAGAGTTTGGCCATTGCAGCCTCTTTGCTGTATTTCTTCTGGTTGTCCTTGGCATATGCAGCGGAATATACCAGATATCTTGCAGCCTGTACCTGGGTCTCCATATCTGCAAGCATGAAAGAGATGGCCTGGAACTTACCAATGGGTTTCCCGAACTGCACTCTTTCCTTGGCATACTGGACGCTGCGGTCAAGAGCCCCCTGTGCAATCCCCAAGGCCTGAGCGGCGACGCCTATACGTCCGCAGTCCAACGTCTGCATGGCAATGGAGAAACCCCTTCCCTCATCCCACAAACGGTTCCCTTCGGGCACTCGAAGGTCCTGGAATACAAGTTCACCAGTTTGGGAACCCCGAATTCCCAATTTATCCTCCTCGGTCCCAATGGAAAACCCTGGCATACCCTTTTCGATAATGAACGCGGTAATGCCTCTCATACCCGCGGATTTGTCGGTCATGGCAAAGATCACGAGAGTATCCGCCACCGGGCCATTGGTAATGAAAATCTTCGAACCGTTGATGATATAATGCCCATCCTCTTTCAGGGCAACCGTTCTCTGGGAACCCGCATCGGTTCCGGCGCTGGGTTCCGTTAGACCGAAGGCACCCAGCTTTACACCGCTCGCCAGAGGTGTCAGGAATTTTTTTTTCTGTTCCTCGGTCCCGAATTTTTCGATTGGGTAGCAGGCCAATGAATTGTTCACCGAGACTATGATCCCGGTAGAGCCGCATACCCGAGATATTTCCTCTACTGCTATAGCATAACTGATAGCATCCGAACCGCTTCCTCCGTATTCCTCCGGGACCATCATCCCCATTATTCCCATCTCGGCAAGCTTTTTTATTGTTTCTGCAGGGTGCCGGCTCTCAGCGTCAATTTCTTTGGCTATAGGTTCTATGTCGTTTTCAGCTAGCTCGCGGACTGCGCTTCTGATCATTTCCTGTTCATCGTTAAGACGGAAATCCATTATCTTCCCCCTTTATTGGATTGAAGTATATTTATACCCGATCTAAACTGCGAAAAGTCGAGTTAGAACGGGTTTGAAGAAGTGTAATAGTATCAGTGACTATTAAGGTTTCGGTTATATACTCCATCTCAAAGTTCGCGTGTTAAAAACCCCCGATATTCGTGAACTTAAGGCAGATTTTTTTTCGCCCTTATACGAAGAAATGGGTTGTGATCTATCCCGGTTCTGGTGATAGAGGACCGTTAAGTAGAAAAAAGCTAATATCCACTAAATATTGTCAATGGTGCGAAGCGTGACAAAATGTCAAGGCCTTTCGAGTAACGGTTTGCCGAGGTCCGAGCAATTTCCCACGGAAATTGACGGATGACCGGGGCATTCAAAGCCCCTGCACCTGCCAAAGTCTTGGCAGGAGTAACGCCTCGGCAAATTCAGGCGTATCTTCGATGCGCCAGGACTCGAAAGGACTGGATGCATTAAAGGTTCGCAACTTGACAATGTTCGCGTTATCGCCCGGAGGTGCTGATACCGCTGAATATTTAAATAAAAAACCCTGTGGTTTGTCAATTAACTGTCCCTTTGCTTTCAACGTTGACAAGCAGGCAGGCAATACCATTATAATTTACAACTGATTTAAAAAAAATGGAAAGTGAGAATTGGTGTTCCGGTAATTGCAGATGAAATCCGTCAAATCCAGCTTGGAGATAACTTATGAACCTAACTGTAATACTTCTGATCTACAACGAAAAAGATAATATTATTCCCCTGGTTGATGAAATTTTGAAGGTATTTGACGACAATGAACTGAAAGGTGAGCTGCTATTGGTAAATGACGGCAGCACAGACGGATCTGCCGTTATTTCCAAAGGATTGGCGAAAAAATATAAGCGCGTTCGAGTCGTCCATCACAAACAGAACCTAGGACGGTCGTACGCGATCCGGACAGGCTTCCGAAATGCAAAGGGGAAGATCACAATTATCATGGACGGAGACCGACAATACGAACCGTGTGAGATTCCAAAATTCTTAGAAAAGATCGATGAGGGCTGGGACGTGGTGAGTGGAAATCGAACCCAAAGAACCGACAGCTGGATACGACGTTTTATCTCACGTAATTACAATAGATGGATAATCGGAAAGGGCCTTGGCATAAATATTGCAGACCAGAACAGCGGTTTCAAGGCATTCAATACTAGAAAGGTCGTGCAGATGAAATTCGATCCTGAGGGATTTCTCGGACTGCATCGTTTCATTCTTCCCCTTGCGAGGATTCAGGGAATGTCCGTTACCGAGATTCCCATCCAACATTTCGATAGAACTGAGGGTAAATCGTATATCAAGTTCTATACCGTTCCTTTCATCACTTATCGGGATTATCTAAGGTTCAAAAAGAATTATAAAAATGAGATAAAAGCCTACAAGAGAGAGATAAAATCATAGGTTCTACTTGGATGAGATTACTCTTCCTAAAAAATGCTTTTTTTGTATCTTGAAGGACTTCCTATTGCGCGGTATTCAACTTTCTTGAAATGATCTCGACTGAATAAGCGCCTTCCATCGATAATCAGCGCCCTGGACATAAGCCGAATGAAGACATCTTCGGGAATGTCTCTGAACTTTTCCCAATCTGTGAGAAACAATGCTGCATGAGAGTCCTTCAACGCTTCCTCGGCACTGTTGACGTAAGTTAATTCCCCCGAGATTTCGTACTTCCTAAAATTCTCCACTGCCTTTGGGTCAAATGCTTTCACCCTTCCTCCTCTCCCGAGAAGCTCTCCTATCACTGGAAGACTTCTTGTCTCTCTAACGTCGTCCGTACCGCCTTTGAAAGCCAGACCCAGGACCGTCACGGTTTTCCCTTCAATGGGACCGTATTCCTCCAATATCTCGATCATACGCAAGTATTGTCGTTCATTAACTTCAAGAACCGCTTCAAGTATCCTTAATTCCCTTTGTCTGGACCGTGCAAGCGCTATAATACTCTTCAGGTCTTTGGGAAAACACGAGCCACCGAAACCGATCCCGGCTTGAAAGAAATCCGCAGATATTCGTCGGTCCATACATACCCCTTCGAACATCTCATCCACATCCACCCCAAGTTCTTCACATAGATTGGAAAACTCATTCGCAAATGATATCTTAGATGCCAGGAATGCATTAGAGCAATACTTCACCATTTCCGCGGTAGTTACGTCTGTTAATAATTTTGGACATTTCACATTCTCGTATATTTTTTTAAGAATTTTTTCCGTTACAGCATCCAGGGTACCAAAGACCAAACGATCCGGGCTCAAGCTGTCTCGCAGCGCCGAGCCTTCACTTAGAAATTCAGGACTCATACCGAGACCTAAATCTTCCCCCACCATTTTACCCGAATACTTTTCGATTATATTACGCAGGATCCCAATTGTACTACCTGGAGGAACCGTACTTTTTATCACGATAGAGTGAAAACCTTCCTTCACTGCCAAAGCCTCACCCAGTTCACGAACAGCAGCCTCAATCTGGGAAAGATCGGTTTCATCGTTTTCACCGGAAGGTGTAGCCACGCAAACGAAAGTGATCTCACTGGTCTCAAGCGCTTTCATGAGATCGGTGGTGGCACTGATGGTTCCAGCAGTTACCATTTTCGACAGTAGCTGTTCCATACCAGGCTCGAAGACAGGGGGCTGCCCGTGATTAATTTCGTCTATTTTCTCCTTTACCTTGTCGACGCACACCGTAGGATAACCTAAAGAAGAAAATGTAAGGGCTGTAGTGATGCCAACGTAACCCGATCCGAGAATGCTGATCCTGATTTTCGGCATTTTCGTTTCACCATATAGCGAGTTTATAATAAAATTAATAATCCGGATTACTCCTAGTATAATCGATATATTTTTGCAAACCATCATCAATAGTGGTTGTTGGCTGCCATCCTAGTTCATTTTTCAGCAAATCCCCCGAGGCCAGGGTATGTTCGACATCCCCGGGTTGGGAGTCACTGTGAAATATCTCTGAGGCCGAATCCGTCAATCCAATGATCTTTTCCGCTAGTTCATTAATGCTGATACCCGAACCGAATCCGATATTGTAAGTACCGCTTAAGCCCTTGTCGGCAAACATGATATTCGCCTTAAGAATATCATCGATATATGTGAAATCCCGAGTATTTTCCCCGGTGCCGAATATCTCAATTTTTTCGTTACGAAGTGCCCGATGTGTGAATATCGAAACGGCCATATCCGGTCTCAACCTCGGACCATATACTGTAAAGTACCTAAGCGTAACAACGTTAAGCCCGAAGAGAGAGTGGAAAACCCTGCAGTAGTCCTCGGCTGTCTTTTTGGATACACCATATGGCGAGATGGGACGCAGTGGGTGTTCCTCGTCGAACGGTAGGTATTCCACATTCCCGTATACCGATGAGGAGCTGGCGTTAATAAACCTATGAACATTGTTATCTTTTGCTGCGACCAGTAGATTCAATGTTCCCTCAACGTTCGTTCGGTTTGTTTTATAAGGATCTTTCATCGAGACATGGACACCTGCTTGGGCCGCCTCGTGATAAATTAGATTTATATTGTTCTTTTGGATCGCACCATCAAGTAATTTCCGGTCCAGAATGTCTCCTCGAATGAAATGAAAATCACCATGTTCACCAATTACTTTCAGGTTTCTCTCTTTTAGCCGTACGTCATAATAAGGGTCGAGGTTATCGATTACCGTTACCGAATGACCTTCATCAAGCAGCGCACAAGCGAGACTGCTGCCAATAAACCCCGCCCCTCCTGTCAATAAAACGTCATGTCCCATTTTTCTCACTCTTTTTTGGTGTAAATCACTGTACCATCCCCCAATATATCAGTTCATCCTACCCATCAGCCTCACGAATAAACAATGATTCAAACAATGAGGCTGACGGCAGTTCTTCTATACCATACTTTTGGTAGGTTCGACGAGGAGAAAGTGTTTTCAATCCGATTTTTTTTTTCTCGATGGATACTTTAGAGGTTCGGTCCAAATGACCATTTCGTTTATTCATCCATTACTTCATACCAAGCAATTTCATTAAAGAGCAGAATATGACCAAATGGGTTCTACATGATTATTAGAACCGATCAGGTTAATTATGAATTTTGATTATTCCATAAGAACCCAAAATACTATACGGAAAGAGACGGTTCGCCCTCCCATGGATTTTCTGATCAGAGCGACTGAAATATCAAAGTCCTTTGGTGCAAAGCAGTTATTCAAAAATGTATCTTTCGACGTTAAGGCAAATGACTGCATAGGCCTTATTGGACCCAACGGTTGCGGGAAAACGACATTATTCAATCTTTTTTTGGGGAATGATTTCTCCAATGTGGGAGAAATGTGGGTGAACGATGAA
This sequence comes from uncultured archaeon, assembly GCA_964342815.1. Lineage (GTDB taxonomy): Archaea > Thermoplasmatota > Penumbrarchaeia > JASLWR01 > JASLWR01 > JASLWR01. The sequence goes on from CAYFHS010000008.1 coordinate 84,010, forward strand.
CTTCAAATAAGGCACTTGAAGCAGGTTCTCGTGGATGTAGAGGGCCAAACAGTGGGCCAATTCATTTCCGAAAGCATGAAGACGGGACGTGCCTATGGTAAAATACAGAAAATCGAGAGCAAATTGGGGGACCCCGATATCTATGGTTCAGCGGAATATGAAGAGGTCCTTCGAGAATACCAGCGACTTCAGGAATCCATTGGATGGGCCGAAGAAGATAAGTCCTGGGACATAGTGCAGGAGCTGCTCAGGGAACTGGAATTTGAAAATCTGGAAACTGACACACTGATGGAGACTTTGTCGGGGGGTGAGCGACAGAAACTCGCACTTGCATCCGTCCTTGCGGACCCAAAAGAATGCGACCTTCTCCTACTTGATGAACCTACAAATCATCTCGATATTGATACGATAGAATGGTTCGAGGAAAAGCTGGCTGATTTTCCAGCAGCCATAATAGTGATATCTCACGACAGATACCTCCTTGACAACCTCGTGGACAGGGTCTTTGAAATGGAAGGGGGAAAAATAGTAATATACAACGCATCATTCGAGGAATACGAGGAACAGAAGGAAATACGTCAGCATATCAAGGACCAGGAATACAAGAAGGCCAGAGCGGAAGAGAAACGACAAAAACGATCCATTGCGATCATGACTCGGAGGAACAAGTACGACAGCCAGATCAAAAGCAAGTTGAGACGGCTTCGGAAGGTGAAGAGATATGAGAATCCGGTCATTCGATCATATCTACTGAAATTTCGGTTTAAATCGACATTCAAATCCAGCACAAATGTAGCGGATGGCATTCACATAACTAAGAGTTATGACCGAAAAATCCTTCATGACGCAAGCTTTGAGATATCGAACGGACAGCGTATTGGTTTAATTGGTCAGAATGGGTGTGGAAAGACCACATTGCTTAAGATGATTACTGGAGAGGAAAAACCGGATAGTGGAAAAATAAACATATCGGGAGGCGTGAAATGGAGATATTTCGACCAGGGTCATCTGTCCCTCGTTCCGCACAATACTGTTCTGGAGGAGGTAATCCGAGGAAAAGAGGGGCTCAAGGAGAATGACGCAAAAGCACTGCTTGGACAGTTCACATTCAAGCGAACGAGCATATACAACCGAGTAGAAAGCTTGTCCGGCGGGGAACGAGCTCGTCTCGCATTATTACGTCTTCTGCTGAAGCCCTGTAATCTTTTGATACTGGACGAACCGACAAACCACATGGACATTCCCTCAAAAATCGCAATCGCCAGTGCCCTGAACTCCTTCGATGGAACTGTAATAATCGTGTCTCACGATAGGGATTTTCTCGATAATGTCTGTGATACGATCTTTCTGATGAGCAAAGGGCGTATTCTTAGCTACGGCGGTAATTACACGTTTTTCAGAGCGGATCATCTGAAACGATTTCGAAAAGTTACCGGCACCGACCCGATAAAGTACATTGTAATGAAGACCTTTACCGAGTGGACAAACAGGATTAAACACAGAAGAGGCGAAAAATTGATATTGGACGAAGAGAAAGAAAAGTATTATCGGTCCGCCATCAGGAACGGATGGTTAAAAGAGATATGATCTATTGGTGATCTTTACTTTCACTTACCCGCCAGATTGATATATATATTATTACTGACTCCGGTTATTCCAGTTGATAAAATTTCCAAAATACCATTCCTTTCCCGTGGAAGATTTGGGCCAAAATATTGATAAGAAAATATTGATTTTCAGAAGAAAGTTAACGAGCCATTCAAAAGCATGATAAATGGAATTGATACACTTTAAACAGGTGTGTAAAATGCCGGAATTCAAGTTGATATCAGAGTTCGAGCCCAGAGGGGACCAGCCACGAGCAATCAGTGAACTGGTGCATGGTATCAACCACGGTGCCGCACACCAAACTCTCCTGGGTGTGACGGGGAGCGGAAAAACGTATATGGCGGCCTCGGTGATTGAAAAGATAGGAAAACCTACTCTGGTGATCTCACACAACAAGACCCTTGCCGCACAGCTATGCGCTGAATACAAGAGATTTTTCCCGGAGAATGCTGTTGAATATTTTGTCAGCTACTACGACTACTATCAACCTGAGGCATATATTCCGAAGAGGGACCTTTACATCGAGAAGGAGGCCGATATCAACAAGGAGATCGACCGTTTGAGGCACTGTGCTACGCGTTCTTTAATGGATAGACAGGACGTAATAGTAGTAGCAAGCGTTTCTTGCATATACGGACTTGGTTCTCCCGAAGAGTATGCATCCCTTGGTCTTTTTCTGGAACGCGGAAGAATTACTGACCGTGATTCCATAATAATGAGATTGGTCGAAATACAATACGAGCGGAACGATTTTGAACTATCCCCGGGGAAATTCAGGGTTAGGGGAGACCGGATCGACATTTTCCCTTCATACGGCGGCATGCCTTTACGAGTGACAATGGACCGAGAGACCATAACAGGACTGACAGAAATTGACCCGGTTACCGGGAAAAAACAGATCGAGCGAAACCGAATCATAGTTTATCCGGCCAAACATTTCGTTATGCCTAAGGAGAAGGTGGAAAGGGCAGTTCGTTCCATAGAGGCTGAGCTTAGTCTTCAGCTAGAAAGATTAATGGATGATGGAAAACAGTTCGAGGCAACCCGTCTGAAGCAGAGGACGTTGTACGATATCGAATTGATTCAGGAAATAGGCTACTGTCCCGGGATCGAGAATTATTCGAGGCATTTCGACGGTAGAGAACCGGGGGACAGTCCTTTCACGCTGATTGATTATTTTCCTGATGATTTTCTTATGATCGTGGATGAATCCCACGTTACCCTCCCGCAGATACGGGGAATGTACAAAGGTGATCGATCCCGCAAGGAAAATCTCGTGGACTTTGGTTTCAGGCTTCCATCGGCTTTCGATAACCGTCCCTTGACCTTCGAGGAATTTGAGGAACGTATGAAAACGGTCTTATACACTTCGGCAACCCCTGCCAAGTATGAAAATAGTAAAAGTTCCAACGTGGTTGAATTGATAATTCGCCCTACAGGTCTCGTGGACCCGGAAGTGGTGATAAGACCGGCGGAGAATCAGGTCGATGATGTAATAGAGGAGATCAGGCGCTGCGAGGAGCTGGGAGAGCGTGTCCTTGTAACCACTCTTACAAAACGAATGGCCGAGGACCTGTCAGTGTACCTTGTGGAAATGGGGATCAAGGCCGAATACATGCATTCAGGTACCAAGACAATAGAGAGGGTCGAGATACTCCGGAAGCTCAGATTGGGTACTTTCAACGTGCTTGTGGGGATCAATCTCCTTCGTGAGGGGCTCGATCTACCGGAAGTGTCTCTCGTAGCGATATTGGACGCGGATAAAGAGGGATTCTTGAGGAATGAAACTTCGCTGATACAGACCATGGGGAGGGCGGCGAGGAATGTGAACGGTAAGGTGATACTCTATGCTAAAGACAGGACCCGTTCAATAAAGGCAGCGGTGGAAAAGACGAACTGGCGGAGAAAAATACAGCTTGCATATAATGCGGCACATGGGATAGAACCAGAGACCATTCATAAGGAAATTAAAGATATAACCGAGGATATTTCTCGCACTGTTAGTGAGGACGAAGATATAATTATACCATCCGATGGGATCGACAAATCGGATTATCATCTCCTCATCGTGGAACTGGAGGCCGAAATGAAGAGGGCGGCCGGTAATTTAGAATTCGAGAAAGCAGCGCGGCTTCGTGACAGAATATTAGAGCTGAAGAGTCTTATGTAAAATTTTTATTTCAAGTGGTGAGCAAGAGTGCCAGATACTATAAAGATACGAAAAGCAAACGAACACAACCTGAAGAATATAGACCTAGACATACCCCGGAACAAGCTTGTGGTTATTACCGGCGTCAGCGGTAGCGGGAAATCTTCATTGGCTTTCGACACGCTTTTCGCAGAAGGGCAGAGAAGATACGTCGAATCCCTGTCAGCATACGCACGACAATTCCTGCTGCAGATGGAAAAACCCAATGTGGAGTCTATCGAGGGTCTTTCACCTGCAATTGCGATTCAGCAGAAAGCTACTGGCCATAATCCACGCTCTACCGTTGGCACCATAACGGAGATATACGATTATCTGAGAGTTTTGTTCGCAAGGGTCGGCGAGGTGTATTGTTACAACTGCGGGAAACGAATAGAAAAACAGACAGTGGATCAGATTATCGAAAATATCATGACATCGGGGGCGGGGAAGGAGATAGTGGTCCTGGCTCCAGTGATAAGGGGCAGAAAAGGAGAATACAAGAAAACCATGGAGGATCTCGTACAAAAAGGATTCGACAGGGGAAGAGTGGACGGCAGATATTTGGACCTGTCCGATGATATTGAGCTTGAGAGATACAAAAAACATTCTATCGAGGTGGACATTGACAGGTTGACGGTCAACAGTAATAATAGAAGCAGACTGGCGGAAAGTCTCGAAATGGGACTCAAGCTCGGAGCTGGGATCGTGATAGTGAATGTGGACGGAAAGGACGTTCTGTTCAGCGAGATGTTCTCTTGCTCGGACTGCGGGATCAACTACGAAGAGCTGACACCAAGAAAATTCTCCTTCAATAATCCATACGGCGCTTGCGGAAAATGCAACGGGCTTGGAACCACCATGAACATTGATCCGGATCTCGTGGTCCCGGATAAAAAAAGGACCATACGCGAAGGTGCAATATCCACCATGCCCAAGGGACCTCAATCATTCTCATTCCGGGCTCTCCAGGAGGTAGCCAATCATTTTGGTTTCAGCGTCGATGTTCCCTTTGAGGATTTATCCGTGGAACATCGTTGGATCGTGATGTACGGCACAGGTCAGGAGAAAATCCATTTTCGGTTCAAGGGTGAGCGCCCCGGAAAACAGTACCGATACGAATTCAACCGTCCATATGAAGGGGTAATACCGGCTCTTGAAAGAAGGTTGGTGGAAACGAAATCCAGCTATATACGGCGGGAATTGGATAATTACATGTCCAAGAGAAAATGCCCGGTTTGCCAGGGGGAACGGCTCAGACCCGAAAGCCTGTCAGTGCGGGTAGGCGGGAAGAACATTACGAGCATTACCGGTATGTCCGTCAAGGACGCACTTAGATTCTTCTCGGAACTTCAGGAGACGGAACAGCAGAGGATCATTTCAGGTCCCGTTTTGAAGGAGATCAAGGCACGTCTGACCTTCATGTTGAACGTTGGCCTCGATTATCTGAGTTTGAACCGCCAATCAGATACTCTATCAAGCGGCGAAGCACAGCGTATACAGCTGGCCACTCAGATAGGCTCGAAGCTATGCGGAGTTCTATACATACTGGACGAACCCAGTATAGGACTCCACCAGCGGGATATCAGCAGACTTCTTTCCATACTTGCGGAATTGAGAGAGCTGGGAAACACTCTTCTGGTGGTGGAACATGACGAGGAAACCATGAGGTTGGCCGACCATATTATCGATATGGGACCTGGAGCAGGTGAGCATGGCGGCGAGGTTGTTGCAGCGGGAGCTCTGCATGATATAATGAAGGCCGAAAATTCGCTCACTGGGGCATTCTTGACCAAAAAGATCGAGATCGAGATTCCCAGGCAACGGAGGAATCATAATTCAAAATATCTTACTGTAAGGGGGGCTAGAGAACATAATCTCAAGAACATCGATATTGCGATTCCACTTGGTGTCTTCGTATGCGTAACAGGTGTTTCAGGTTCGGGTAAGAGCACTCTTATTAACGATATTACCTACAAAACTCTTGCACGGACTCTTTACCGTGCAAAAGCAGCGCCTGGGGATCATGATAACATCGAGGGCATGGAACACGTGGACAAGGTGATCATAATAGACCAATCCCCGATAGGCAGAACCCCCCGCTCAAATCCGGCGACCTATACAGGCGTGTTTTCCCCCATGAGAGAGCTTTTCAGCAAACTACCCGAGGCTGGAAGAAGAGGATACAAACCCGGAAGATTCAGCTTCAACGTAAAAGGCGGCCGCTGCGAGAACTGCAAGGGAGCGGGAAGCATATTGATAGAGATGCACTTCCTGCCTGATGTGTATATAAGGTGCGACGTGTGCAAAGGTTTGAGATACAACACGGAAACCCTGGAGGTCAGATACAAGGGCAAGAATATTTCCGAAGTACTGCAGATGACCATTGAAGAAGGGTATGATTTTTTCAAAAATATTCCAAAGATAAACCGAAAACTTGAAACATTAATCGATGTCGGCCTGGGTTACATGAAGATCGGACAACCGGCAACGACGTTATCAGGCGGGGAAGCCCAGCGAGTAAAGCTATCAAGAGAATTGTCGAAAAGGAGCACTGGCCGCACCATTTACATCCTTGACGAGCCCACCACAGGGCTGCATTTTGCCGATATAAAAAAGTTGATAAACGTGTTGAGTCGGTTGGTGGATGCTGGGAACACAGTTGTGGTGATTGAACATAATCTGGATGTGATCAAGTGCGCGGACTATATCATTGACCTTGGCCCCGAAGGAGGCGATGGAGGAGGATTGTTAATTGCCTCGGGAACACCGGAGGAGATCGCCGCAACACCTTCTTCGTTCACGGGTAAATACCTAAAAGAGGTATTGAACGATGCCGGTAGATAGGAAAGTTATCATGAATATACCCGAGAGCACGGGTGTTTATGTTTTTTGGTCCGAAAAAAAGGTTATTTACGTTGGGAAAGCCCTATCGCTAAAAAACCGGGTCAGGGACCATTTTTCTCTCTCAAACAATGAGGCGAAAGAAGTTAACCTTCGTGAGAAAACCGACAGAATAGAATTTTTTGTCACTGGAAGCGAGGCTGAAGCCCTGATACTTGAGCGGAACCTGATTAAGCGTTATTTGCCGAGGTACAATATACTGCTAAAGGATGATAAATCCTTCCCATTCATCAAGATAACGCTTGCAGAAGAGTGTCCAAGAGCCTACATCACAAGAGAATTGATCGACGACGGCTCCCTATATTTCGGCCCCTATGCCAGCCAGGGAGGAATAAAGAGAGTACTTGGGTACCTCAGAAAACTTTTCGGAATACGATATTGTAAAAAAAAAATTGGCTATGGTTCAGCCGACAGGCCATGTCTCAATTACCAGATAAGACAGTGTTCAGCACCTTGCGCGGGAAAGATCAGCCGGGAAGATTATGAAAAAGCCTTGGCCGGCGTTTGTTTGTTTTTAAGGGGTGATATTAAAAGACTTTTAGCAGAGCTGCAGGCTGAAATGGGCAATTATTCGAAATTGCAGAATTACGAAAAGGCCGCTGTATTGAGAGACCGTATCAATGATATCAAGGCGGTCTCGCAAAGGCAAAGGGTGTCGAGAGCTCTCGAAGGGGACCTCGATGTGGTGGGTACGGCAATAAGGGGCGATAAGGCTTGCATACAACTATTTATAGTCAGGCGGGGAAATCTTATCGGAAAGGAGGTTTTTATCGAGAGTGTCCCTCCGGGCAGCACTCACTCGGAGGTATTGACAGCATTCGTTGAACAGAGATATTTCGGGAGGCTGGATATCCCGTCAAAGATAGTAACAAGCCACAAACTGATAGATAAGAAATTCATAAGAGGATGGCTGCGTGATAAAAAAATCAAGGCAAGGTTGTCTATGGCGAGAAACGAAATGGAACGGGATCTGAAAAAATTAGTCCTCCAAAACGCTTATGAGAAGTTATCAATGGAGCTGAAAATGGAAAAGGTCGTCCCAGCCCTCATGGAACTCCGTTCAGCACTATCGCTCCTGGAGGTCCCGGAGAGGATAGAGGGGATCGACATATCAGATATAAGCGGGGACTGGGCCGTTGGTTCTCTCGTTTCGTTCTTCAGAGGAGAACCTGACAAGAAGAACTACAGGAAATTCAAAATCAAAGCAGTTGAGGGGATTGATGATTACGCCATGGTACGAGAGGTAGTGAGAAGAAGATATTCCCGGTTGGTGAACGAAGGTGGGAGGCTGCCGAATATAATTCTCATCGATGGTGGGAAGGGCCATCTAAGCTCGGCGGTGGAAGAACTGGAACGTTTATGTATCGATGTTCCGGTGATATCCATTGCAAAGAAGCGGGAGGAGATATTCGTTCAGGATTGCAGTGACCCTCTCGAGATAGGGCATAAATCCGAAGGCATGTCCCTATTGGTGCAAATTAGGGATGAGGCACACCGATTTGCAGTGGATTATCACAGAAAACTGAGGCGGAAAAGGGTAAAAAGATCGATTCTCGATGAAATTCCAGGTGTGGGTCCTGCCAGACGGAAAAAATTGATCAAACATTTTGGCAGCGTACGGAAACTGCGGGAGGCTTCCCTGGATGAGATTACGGAAGTACATTCGGTGGGGAGCTCGCTGGCTGAGGAGATATATCTTTTTTTACATGGAAGTAAAAGAAAGTGATATTGGGTGTAAAATAGAAAAAGACGAGTTTTTATGTTCACTTTTATTTGCTATTTCATAAAATCCACAGGAATTCAACTGGTTTTCAGGGTTTACCTAGGATAAAGATAATAGTAATGAAAGCGATTCACCACCGATGCGAGTACTCCAGGTCGTGCATGATTTTCTTCCCAAATACAACGCCGGTACAGAGCGATACACGCATGATCTTTGCCGAGAATTGATGTGTAATAATGAAGTATCCATTCTTTGCGGCGAGCATGAACCACGGAAAAAAGATTATGAATTTTCCGACGAAAAATATCTCGGACTACCAGTTCGCAGAATATACCTTCCCAGGAGACACGAATACTCTCAAAGCTATCACAATCCTGAAATGGATTCCACATTCCGGAACCTTCTCGATATGTTCTTACCTGACGTGATCCACTTCCAGCACCTGATATACCTCTCGCTTTCATTCGTTGATATCGCCCGAGAACGCGGTATACCAGTGATAATGACACTTCATGATTACTGGTTGATGTGTCCAATGGGTCAGTTATTGAAAAGGGATTGGGGAACCGGTACTTCATTTAAACGGAATATCGAATTGTGCATGGGTCCCGAAAATGATAATTGTCTAAAATGCATGTGTCCTCCTTTTGGATATATTTTAAAAAAGAGAATAAAAAGGAAACTGCGGGACCCCGAAGACTTGGGCCCTGGTATCGGAAGAATATTCGATGTCATCTCGAGCCTGCAACGGGATGAAGTACGGAACATGTTCGGCCCCATAAAGGCCAGATTACAGGGAGCCGCCTATCTTAATAAGGGGGATATAGAAAAAAGAGAGCGGGAAATTAAGAAAATCGTAAAAAAAATAAATATGTTCATTTCACCCTCAAAATTCCTTCGGGATCGATTTATTGACTGGGGCCTTCCTGAAAAGAAGATAAGGCATGTAGAGAATGGGACCGAGGTCCGGCCTTTCCACAAATCACAGAAGAAAAGCAATGATCGACATGAGGGCGGTGCCGCCAAAAAGGTTAAAATCGGATTTATAGGGACCTTAAAATCCGATAAAGCACCGCATCTCATACTGGAAGCGCTAAACCTTATGGAATACTCAGGGAGTGTGGTGGTGAAAATATACGGGGATACCACAGTAGACCCGATTTATGCGAATTTCATGAAGAGATTGGTAAGAAAGGGAGAAGTTACTTTCATGGGAAAGTTCGGTGAAGATGAAAAACCGGCAATCTATCGGGATATGAGCGCTCTAGTTGTCCCTTCTGTTTGGTTCGAGAATTCACCCGTTACCATTCATGAGGCGTTTGCTGCTGAAATCCCTGTGATCACGTCAGATATCGGTGGAATGAAAGAACTTGTGACCCATGGAAAGAACGGGCTGCTGTTCCAGGCGGGTTCGGTTCCCGATCTAGCCAAAAAACTTGATGAATTTGTTGGAGATAATAAATTGAGAGAATGCTTAAGGAATGGAATTAAGAAAGTAAAGACAATGGATGAGCACGGAAATGAAATATTGAAGATATACAAGAACGTAATCGATGATGCGAATTAATCAGATTTCCTCCGTCCCCTCACCCCTGTACTCGGTTACCCTTATCCCGTCCTTTACTTTAATGGCCTTCCGCTTCATTATTTTGTCCATTTTTACAAGGAACGTTTTTTCGAGATCAACGTCCAGTACAACGCAGTGTCCCAACAATAAAATAAAAATATCGGCAAGCTCTTCTTTGATTTCTTCCAAATCCTTTCCCTTGGTGAGACATTCCGCCAACTCGCCCACCTCCTCCATCATCAGGAGCATTCTGAAATTCATATCCGAACCATTGTTGTTTGCGAAATCGTGCTTCTCGTGGAAGCGCCGAACCATTTCCGTAAGCTTAGATAATTCCAAAAAGAACAACCCCTGCTGCCCTCGATTTAATTGTCTGCATCGTCCAGCTCAATAGTGAATAAAACTTCATCTTCGGTTTTTTCACCATTCGAGCTCCCCTCGTCATCTGATCCTCCATTCTCCCCCGGGGGTTCGATGGATTCCTCCTCGGGATCGTTGGTATCATCAGGAGAATCATCAATATCTCCCTTATCATCCGTATTCTCTTCCCTATTTTCATCCCCCTCATCACTATCATCATCTTTATCATTGGATCCCTCCCCTAATTCGATAACGTCGATTTCGCCAGCTTCTTCCTCTGCCAGATCTTCGATTTCGTCAATATCCTCACTTGTCTGATCATCCACTTCATCTCCATCTCTCTCGGATTCTCCGTCACCTTCCTCATCAGGTTCTTCGGTGATTTCATCAGTCTCCTCCAAGTCGTCGCAGTGTGGGCAGAATTCCAGCGAAATATGATAATATCCACCACATTTGTCGCAGATGTTCAGTTCTTCCCCGGTCTCCTTCGAAATGGCAATTCGCCTGACAGGTATCTTCATTACCAGATCGGATTCTTCTTCAGATGGTTTTTCGGTCATGGGGAACACTTCGGTCCCGTCCGTATCTTTTTCGTTTTCCACGGGGTGCAGCATAGACGCAAGGCTTACTTCCGCAGATCCATCCGATTCCACTATTGGAAGTATTGATTTCATCTCTTCCAGTTCGTCGAAAATATCTGATACCGCTTCTCCGACCCCCGAATTTGTTCCCTCATCTTCATCCAATCCCAATCTTCTTCCGAAATCCTCCCGGGCCCATTGAACCGTTTCCAGTATCTCTTTCGAATACTTCTTTGCCTTTACCTCCTTTATGCCTTTTACCATTTCCAATTCTTCAACGGTGGATGGCAATTTGAGTGCTATGTCCTTCAAGGTATCGTCATTGAAGACCATGTAGGGCGGGATATCGTTTGAATGAGCCAGATTCCTCCGCATACTCCTCAATTCCGGTATAACGGCTTTCTGTTCAGGTGTAAAGATAGGTTCGAGCTGATGGTATAATGGAAATGGTAGCGGGACCCAGGCAATATCCTTGCCTTCAAGACCCTGTTCGCCTCGGTCCGAGATTCGTATATTATGAATCTCTTCCTCCTTGACAACCATATCTATGAATCCTTTTTCTATAAGGGCATCGATCATGCTGATAATATCCTTCTTACTAAGTTTCCCAAGGTCTCCGTAAAATGGATTCTGGTCAAGATCATTGTCCAGTATAACCAGGGATGCACTTCCTCTCAATACTGAAGCCAGCACGTACCTTCCAAAATCCTTTGGCAGGGCAGACAAGCAGCCGAGTATCCGGCCTGCTGTGTTGGTTTCAAGTACATGATCGGAGAATAAAAGGGAAATATCGCGGTTGCAAAAAGGACAGGATTCTTCTTTAATTTTCAGTTCATTGCCGCAAAAGGGACAAAAATTTATCTGGGCTTCGGTCATTTGGGGCCACCTTCAAGAGGATCGAATTAATCATTTAGGGTTTACGATTACAGATAATATAGAAATTACATAAATGATTTACCTACGGATTAAATAAACAACGAAACAGTAATGATCAACAAAAAATTCAATCCTTCATTTCGATTTCAAATCTATTTAGAAGGTAAGGAGCAAATACAAAATCCTTGAAAATTTTCCCCTCGGATACCGACAATAACTTAAACCAAGGTTCTTTAAGAAGAGAGCCTTTTCTTGTCAACTGCTCCATTATTTTCTTTTTAATTCGTTTAAAATCCCCAAGGTTCATGCAGGGAAATATTGCCAGCATTTTATCCTTTCCCTGTATCGTGAAAACAGCAGCTAGATTGGCAAACAACGCGCGGGTAGATTCCTGCCGCTCACCTATATCTATATCGGGTCTGAAATTAATAAACAGTACCGCGATAATATCTACTCCTAATCCTTCAAGGGCCGGTATCCTAACCGTTTTCAATAAATCCTTTTTTTCCAGCTCTTTTCTTGAACGGGATACCATCTGCCGCGTCACGTTCAACATACGTCCGGTCTGTTCATCCGGCATCATGGGATCCTTCACGAGCCCGTATAGTACCTTCTTTTCCTTTATTCTGAGTTTAGTTGTGCCAATCTTTCCATCTATTTCCCCAGGTAAGATATTCGGTTTATCCTCCGGCCTTAGGGATTCCATGATCTTTTTGATCTCTGCCTGATCGTTTCCAAGGGTTTTAGTCAGGATCATTTCAAGCGGAAGTTCTTTTTTAAGGAAAACCGAATAATTAAAGCATGGATCAATTTCGGTATAGATGTGGGGAAAAGCGAACAATCGGGCATTATCGTAACGAATAATATTTTTATGGGATAAACGCATCGATAGTTCTCCCATCCTCTCCTTCAATTCAGGATAGGTTCTGGCAAAACCCAAACAGAAAATGGAATCGATATCGGATAAACAGAAAAACACCTCCGGAAATCGATCTCTTATCTCAATACCCAGTTCTTCACGGTTCGCTTCAATAGATTTAGGAAGCAAATCTGCCCACCAACCGAAAACAATATCGGAACCGATCCTGTCCATTCTCGGAAATCGTACTGTCTTAATAATACCCTTGTTCAGAAGACGGTTCTTTACAGCTGTTATGGTTGACATGTTTACAGGGATCACGTTCGATAGCTCCCTATCATTTTTGAGTGGAAATCTTACGAGAGCGTATAGGGTCAATTTCTCCCGGTTCAATAATCTATCAGCGAACATCATTCGATAATTCACTTTCTGATAAAAAAGGTTTATTAAAAAATAAAAATTGTTCGTTAACTACTTAGAACCCAGTAAGACGATTCAATGCGGAAAGAATAATAACCATGATGACGCTTCTTTTTATCATTACGAGGCGGATGAATGAAAAAGAATCATGGGAATCAAATAGAAATGAGATCATATCCGGGATTATCTGCCAAAGGTATAAATTTCGACGTGAGCATTGAAACCTCCCGTGATCGGGTCGTGTTCAAATCCGAAAAAGATAGCAGGATAATAGATACGCCAGCATTTATCCCACTTCAGGATATTGATAAGGTATACATCGATGAAAAAAGAAAGCTGCCGTCATCAGTTTTTCAGATTGGGCTTATCCTCGTATTACTTATTGGTGCATATTTATCCGTGGCTGAATATTTAAATTTTCAGGAGTCAACGGAAAATGCATTTTTTATTTTTTTCTTCGGACTTTCTGCCATTGGCCTGTTCATGATCGTTATCTATTTTATACTCAAACACCAGGTTCTGGTGATCAAGACCAAAGAGAGACAAACGATCCTGAGTGGTAATGCGGAGATGCTTGCTGGACTGCGTTTTGAGCTACATGTACAATCGAAGGGACGGCTTCTCGGTGAAGGAAATGATATTTCTGAAATCCGAACACATAATACCGACAAGATATCAAATGCAGCTAGCCCGTCACCATCAAAGGATAGAAATAAAAAGGAATTAACGTGCCCCCATTGTGGGAGCAACCGGTTGTATTACGAGGCTGGGTTGATGACAGGGTACAAGTATCATTGCAAATCCTGTCATTACGTGGGTTCATTCGTCATAGAAAAATAATCCGAGAAAGTTATATCAAAGAAGGTTTTCCGGATTCAGTCCGTGAAGCTCTTTGGGGATGAAAATCCCGTCTTTCCTGATAAGCTTTCCGTCGAAATATATCTCACCACCACCGTACTCAGATGTCTGGATGCAAACCATATCCCAGTGTACTTCCGAGATATTGCCATTACTCGCATCGTCATACGAATTGCCCGGTGTGAAATGGAACGACCCCATAATCTTTTCATCGAATAGTATATCTTTCATGGCTTTAGTAATAAATGGATTCACACCCAATGCGAACTCCCCGACGTATCTGGCTCCTTCATCGCTATTTAGTATATCGTTTATCTTTTCTTCATCACTGCCGGTGGCTTTTATTATTTTTCCATCTTTGAACTCAAGCTTTATGTTTTCGAAAACGGTCCCGTGGTAGAGCGTTGGGGTGTTGTACTGAACGTAACCATTGACGGAGTCCTTTACTGGCGCAGTGAAAACTTCCCCGTCAGGTATGTTCAACTTCCCATCACATTTTATAACTGGAATATCCTTGATTGAGAATTTAAGATCGGTTCCAGGACCGGTGATATGCACCTTGTCGGTCCTCTCCATCAATTCCTTGAGGGGATCCATGGCTTTCGACATCCTAGAATAGTCCAATGTGCATACGTTAAAATAGAAATCCTCGAAGGTTTCCGTACTCATCCGAGCCAATTGGGCCATGGAACTTGTCGGCCAGCGCAGTACTACCCATTTTGTGTTCTTCACCCGTTTTTCGATATGAACCGGGTGCCACCAATGGGTCTGGTATAGTTTCATCTTCTCCTGGGGAACATCACCCAGTTCGGATATGTTGTAATTTCCCCGGAGGCCGATATAGGCATCCATTTGGTCCATCCGGTAGCCTTCGTAATCTCCGATCAGTTTCATCTGTTCTTCCGTGGCGTTGCGGTAAAGAACCCTAATTATCTTGTTTTTCTTTAAGGTTACCATCGGAACGCCACCGACCCTTGTAACCTCTCTTACAAGGGCGATTACCATTTCTTCGGGGATATCGAAGACCTCGATTAGTATCTTCTCGCCTTTTTTAAGGTCACAGGAGTAATTTACCAGAGCTTTTGCCAGCTTATTTATTCGCGGATCAAGCATGCATACACCTCTACATGTCCATGAAATTTTTTGGACATGATAGAACTCTAATTATAAAGTATTATGTGTTCCGGAAAAATTTGTTATTATCAACGGGTGGCCGATTGGTATGGTAGAGCTGTGTATCGAGTACAAAATAAATGAAATACCCTTATGGTAAAAGAAAAAAGATTTTTCACTTATTAGGAGGATTGTAGATCTTGATTAAAACATAAATTCAAGGAAAACAACTAATTTCAGAGTAATAATTAAATACAGCCTTTGTAATCCCCCCTAGAAGATTTCCGCTAGTAGGCAGTCTGGATAATAATATTATCCGGTAACTAAGCTCACGGGCGTTTAATAGGAGGCGTTAATTGAGATACAGTCGTTACGAGAAAGCCCGTATCATCGGGGCTCGCGCATTGCAAATAAGCCTTGGAGCACCTGCTTTATTAGACATTCCTCCAGAAATTCACGACTCCGTACAGATCGCCCTTTATGAGTTCAAGAATGGCTGTACGCCTATTACGGCAATTCGATCTTCAAAGAGATTCAAGAAAAATTTCCAGGGAGGTGGATTCTGATGCCAGATGATAGGGAAGAATTGGCCTCGGACGATATGTTTCTCACCTCCGGCGTCCATATTGGTACACAGCAAAAAAGTGCTGACATGATACCGTATATATTCAAGGTCAGGAACGACGGTCTTTATGTATTGGATATCAAGAAAACCCGTTATAAGTTAGCTGTGGCCGGAAAATTCCTTTCAAGGTACGATCCCAAGAAAATACTGGTGGTTTCCGCCAGGCAATACGGGCAGAATCCAGTAAAAATGTTCTCAAAGATAATTGGTACCAAATGTTTTCCTGGTAGATATATACCTGGAACACTGACGAATTCCCTTCTACCTTATTACACCGAACCGGACGTTCTGGTGGTCACAGATCCGGCAGCCGATTCTAAGTCACTCCGCGAAGCTATCAGGAACGGGATTCCCGTGGTAGGTTTCTGCGATGCCAACAATCTTACCAGAAATGTGGATCTCGTTATACCAGCAAACAACAAGGGACGGAAATCCCTTTCTCTTATCTACTGGCTGCTGGCAAGAGAGATTTTGAAATGCAGGGGTATTCTGGAGAATTATTCTGATTTCATATATAAACCCGATGAATTTGAAGCGAGACTTTAAGTAATATCTTTTCGGTTAGATTATTGTTCATGATAGCGATTTGGCTGGAATCACGCTTTCCAGATCATTTTCATTTTTTTAGGTAGCAGAACCGAGGAGTTGACGATATATGAGAGAACCGGCTGTGGCCGGACAATTCTATCCGGCTTCGAAAAGAAAGTTAAAACGAGATATTGAAAAATCCTTCAAACATTCTTTGGGCCCCGGTGAAATACCAATCCTGCCGGACATCGGAACGGGAAACGTACTTGGAGGTGTTTTTCCCCATGCGGGCTACATGTTCTCCGGACCAATAGCAGCCCATTCGGTTTCGGCGTTCATTGACAGCGGTATGCCGGATGTACTTGTGGTCATCGGTCCCAATCACACCGGACGAGGCCGGGGAGTTGCATTATCCGATGAAGATTTCAGGACTCCACTGGGTGTAGTTGGTCATGACGAAGATGTGGGCCAATTCTTTCGGGAAAGCGGCATTCCCGTGGATAATTTAGCCCACCGATTTGAACACTCTTTAGAGGTCCAGCTGCCCTTCTTCCAGTATTTTGATAAATCTATAAAGATCGTGGCAATCAGCATGGGCTCTCAGAACCAGGAAAATGCTGTAAAAGTAGCAAATGGTATAAAACTAGCAATACGGGAATATCAAGGTAAGATAGGAATCGTGGCCAGTTCTGATTTTACACACTGCGGCTACAGTTATGGTATCCCGGTTCCACCTGGTATGACTGCAGGGGAATATGCTAGAAAGGAAGACAAGAAGGCGATATCATGTATTCTAAATATGGATGGTCCCGGTCTTATACAAACTGTACGCAGATACGGAATATCCATGTGCGGCTTTGGACCGGTTTCTTCAATGGTCATTGGATTGGAGGGAAAGGCTAAGAAAGCAAAAATGCTGAAATACGCCTCATCATACGATATTATGCCCAGTGGATCCGCGGTGGGTTACGCATCAATAATTCTGACGAAATGATCTTTGGATTACTCTACGATTATTGCCGGCTTGCAGGGCAACGCCTTTTCCGCTTTCTTTTCATCCGTCGATTCTTCGTTCACAATTACCACTTCCGCTAGGAATTTGGCGGAGAGAATATCACTTATTTCATGGAAAAAAATTATTTCGTCCTCTCTCGGGAACAGGACATCCGGGGCAAGGCTAGGTCTCTTCATGAAGCTTCCGAGCATCTTGTTCACCAGCTTTCCGTGTTCCCTCATAAGTGATTCGGACATCAACCGTTTCATTATCTCTCTGTAATCCTTAGACCTCCTGAATTCTTCCCTGAAAACTTCTACGAAACGGTATTTCCATTCCTCTGCCACGAATATCTTGATCCGGCTTGGATCCGGGTTGGATATGATCTGGAGAATGTCTTTAATATCCTCCACAATGTTATCCAGCATTTTCCATTTGAATGTGTTCTCATCACTGAGGATGCTATCATCATGTACTGGCCAGTTACTTACTGAAGCGAAATCGGTTCCACCCATAACCTCGTTCACCACTTCGGAAAGATGTGGTGTTACCGGAGCCAGAAGCAACATCATGGTCTTCTTGGACTTCTGGAATAATTCGGGGTAAATTCCCCTCTCCTTGTAAGCTGAAAGCTCATTTATAAAACGCATCAGATGATTTATCGCATCCCTGATCATGAGTTTTTCGAGACTTTCGGTAACGTCCCGAATGGTAGCATTCAGCCTGAATTCCAGTAATGAATCCTCCGCATCCGCTTCATTCTTAATCTTCCAGGGGTCCTCCATCAACAACCTATAGGTCTTTGAGAGGAATTTATATACGCTTTCAACACCCTCGTCGGTCCACTCAAGGTCCCTTTCCGGGTTCGAACCGAACAATATGAAGAAACGGGCACAATCTGCCCCGTATTTCCCGATCATCTCATCAGGACTCACCGTGTTTCCCAGGCTTTTGGACATCTTGGTGCTTCTAAGAGTCATCTTCCCCTTGCACTCGGGACATTTTTCATCCACCACTTCCTTGAAATGTACGAAAATATTGCAGGTGGGACAGAAACAAGCTTCTTTGGTTACCATCCCCTGGGTCAACAACCTTGAAAAGGGCTCATTGAAATCCAGTAGTTCAAGATCCCTGAGAGCTTTTATGAAGAACCTCGCATAGAGTAGATGCATAATTGCATGCTCGATCCCTCCTATGTACTGGTCAACCGACATCCAGTAGTTTACCTTCGCACGGTCAAAAGGTAACTTATCATCATCCGGTGAGCAGTAGCGGAGGAAATACCACGAGCTGTCCACAAAGGTATCCATGGTATCTGTTTCCCGTTTTGCCGGATCCCCGCATTCCGGGCAGTCAGTATTGATGAATGAAGGCGATGTGAGCAAAGGATTTCCTTCACCTGTGAAGGTTACATCTAGCGGTAATTTTACAGGTAATTCATCATAAGGGACCGGGACGATTCCGCACTCGGTACAGTAGACCACAGGGATCGGAGTTCCCCAGTAACGCTGCCTCGAGATAAGCCAATCTCTCAACCTGTAGTCTATTGTGGGCCCACCCATCCCCATATCCCTAAGTTTTTCCGAAATGTACTGTTTGGCCTCATCATTCCTGAAACCAGTGAACTCGCCGGAATCTATCAACTCTCCCTCTCCCTCGTACGCCCGAATCATTTTTTCCCCATCAAGACGATAATCCGATGGTGAAATCACCACAATGATGGGAATATCGTGAACCTTGGCGAACTCAAAGTCGCGCTGGTCATGGGCAGGGACCGCCATCACAGCACCGGCTCCGTACTCGTAGATGACGAAATTCCCTACATAGATAGGAACCTCTTTACCGTTTATGGGATTGATGGCGTACTTTCCGATAAACATTCCCTTCTTTTCCTTGTTAGCGTCCAAGCGTTTGAACTTGTCCTCACTGAGCACTTCCGTAATAAAAGAATTGAATTCATCCTCGTATTCCGTCCCTTCTACCCATTCCCTCACCCGCGGGTGTTCGGGAGCATATACCATAAAGGTAACTCCGAAAAGTGTGTCCGGCCTTGTTGTAAAAATCGGGATCTCCTGGTCGCTATCCTTTACTTTGAACCTTATAAGAGTCCCCTCACTTCTCCCGATCCAATTTTCCTGCATTGTCTTCACACGAGGCGGCCAATCCAGACCGTTCATTCCCGCGAGAAGCTCATCTGCATATTTTCTTATATTGAAGAACCACTGCTCCCGTTCCTGGGGCATTATCTCTGAAGAACACCTCCAGCACCTATTGTTAATAACTTGCTCGTTTGCCAGAACCGTTTCACACCCGGGACACCAGTTCACGAAGGCTTCCTTCCGGGAGACCAATTTCTTTTCCAAGAACTTTAAAAATATCCACTGATTCCATTTGTAATAATCGTCATCACAACTCTGTATCTGCCTCGACCAATCATAACTGAGACCCATTCTCTGCTGCTGGCTCTTTATAGTTCGGATATTCTTCCATGTCCATTTCACAGGCTGGACACCATGCATTATGGCTGCATTCTCGGCAGGTAGACCGAACGCATCGTATCCCATTGGATAGATCACATTGAAGCCGCGCATTCGCTTGAAACGTGCGAGACAATCACCAATGGAATAGTTTCGAAGATGACCCATATGGAGGCTAGCGGAAGGATAAGGATACATTTCAAGGCAGTAGAATTTCTCCCGGCCACTGTCCAGATCCACCTTGAAGGTCTCAGCTTCGGCCCATCTCTTCTGCCATTTTTCCTCTATCTCATCAGGTCGATATTCTATTGTCATTTTCTCCACTTCCCGAGCATTCCAGCAAATAAAGTCCTTTGCCTATTTTTTCCCCCCTATCTATTTTTTTCTATATTATTTATCGTGTAAAGCCATCCCATTCTGGCACGTCTTTACTTAGAAGTCAGTCCAAATGTTCCTGACTTTACGTGTAAAGCCGACCCATTCTGGCACATCTTACTTGAGAAGCCAAGACCTATGGGCTTGGCTGAACAAGTAATAGGGCCCGGTACGGGACACCTTTACCAAGAAGACGGTCACTTTGTTCCCGTCTTTACCTGAAAATAGAGCAATCTTGGGAATGTAATAACATGGGAATGGGTAATTATAAATCGTTGGTCAATATTCACCGGGTCATTGGAGGTATGCAAATCAACAACGATGGTTTTCCTGATATTCAGAACATGATTTCCAAAAGACATTTTCTATTAACGCGGGTAGGGATCACTGGATTAAAAAAACCCACGGTGGTGGAAAGGAATGGCAGGAGGATCAATCTCATACCCACTTTCGATGTTTATGTCGATCTGCCTGCATATCAAAAAGGATCCCATATGTCCAGAAACGCCGAAGTGATCAATAAAATAGTGGATATGAGTGTGAGAACTCCGGTAAAATCCCTGGAAGAACTAGCCTCGAAGATCGTGGAGGAACTGCTCGCAACTCACGATTACGCAAGCTTTACCCAGGTGGATATGTCCTCCGATTATTTTCTCGAAAAATCATCACCTCTTGGAAGAAAAAGCCTCGAGAACTATAAGATCAAGGCTTCAGCGAGGATGGCAAGGAACGGCCAGTTAAAAAAGACATTGGGTGTAGAAGTAGTGGGAATGACCGTATGTCCCTGCGCCATGGAAATTACAAGAGAGATGATATCTTCTCAGTATCCAAAGGATAAGGAAACTATTTCGGAAATGCCTATGCTTACTCACAATCAGAGGAACATATCCAGTATAGAGCTTGAAATTCCACCTGAAGTAAATGTTGAGGCTGATGATCTTGTGGATATAATTGAGAGCAGCCAGAGCTCCCCGACATTTGAGATTCTGAAAAGGTCAGATGAAGGGAAGGTGGTTTTAAACGCCCACAAGAATCCAAAATTCGTTGAAGACGTCGTTAGGGATATTCTTTACTATCTACTTGAAAGGTATCCCAATATGCCCGGTAACGCGAAGGTTAAGGTGAAAAGCATAAGCGAAGAATCCATACACAAACACAATGCAATAGCTGAGCGTGTTACCACTTTCACAGAACTTAGGAAATGAGGGACTAAGACGGATTCATCTAATTCTCAGAAAAAAGAAAATGAAACCGATGACATTTCCATCATTAATGCTTAAAACCATATCCCGCTATTACTCTCAGTGACAATTTTAGATTTCTTATACGAAATATAAAAAAGTAAATAAGCTCCATTTGTTATTCCGGTTGGTAATTGTGATGAACAATGAAAACCGAGAAAAGAATCCTCGTGGTCGATGATGATAAATTCATAAGGAACGGGCTGTCAGAACTTCTTTCCCGAGAGGGATTTTTCGTTGATACGGCGCCCAACGGTGAGTTGGCACTGGAGAATGTCAGAGACAACATTTATAATCTTATTCTTACAGACATTAAAATGACAGGTATGGACGGACTTGAATTATTGAAGAAAATAAAGAAAATCAAACCCTATCTCAATGTAATATTGATCACTGCCTATGCCACCGTCGATATAGCCATCGAAGCCATGAAGTACGGAGCATCGGATTTCATTACAAAACCCTTTTTGATAGATAATATTATCCGGGTAGTGAAGATCAATACCCATCAATTGGGGGATCTTATCAAGGAAGATAAACTAGTTCACAATGACACCAGAGACCGGATACAAGATTTCATCTCCACCAATCCCGGCGAGCATTACCGTTCGATACAGACCAAACTTCAGCTGGGTAACGGAGTTTTGAATTACCACCTGCACCTTCTTGAGAAAAAGAAATTGATAAAGACCAACAAGGATGGCATTTACAAACGTTATTATCCCATGACTCTGATGATACCAAAGGGGACTAATCGAAAGTTATCGAAAACACAGGAAAAGATTGTCAATCTCATCAATGATAGACCGGGAATCCTTCAGCATGACATTTCATCCTCGTTACGCATCAGCCGCCAGTTGACGAGTTACCATGTTCGAAAATTAGTGAGAAACGGGACCCTGAAGACAATAAAAGACGGAAAACAATCCCGATTTTGGCTGGATTGAATGGAATTATTTTTCCAGCGCGAAGGGATGGATATGTTTATCTATAATGGAATTGAATTTTGTTGCGGACATGAGAAATCTATTTGAAGATAGCAAAGTCGTTTGGTGATGACATGAATATGCATGATGGAAAGACGGACGAAAAGACATTTAAGATTCTTTTAGTAGATGACGAGGAGGAGGTATTAAGGGCTCTTGAGCGCACCCTACGTTCCACATCGATCTTCAAAGTCGATGTGACCACAGCAAAGGACGGTATGGAAGCTCTTGGAGAACTCGAGAAGAAAAAATTCGACCTGGTTCTCGCGGATTATAAAATGCCAGTGATGAACGGAATCGAGCTTTTAGCCCTTGTAAAAAAGAATTATCCAAAGACAGTTCGAATCCTGATTACTGCTTTTGGAGATAAAAACTCGGCAATCGAGGCCATCAATACAGCGGAAGTCCACAGTTACCTGGAAAAACCCTGGGATGACAGTGAACTTCAAATGAACATCCATGAAGTATTGGCAAGAAAATACGAGAGAGAAAATGCTTCTATTAAAGCTGTATCCAGAGTGAAGGACGCATTCAAACTTCTGAAAAAGTACCAGAAGAACCTGACACCTATCCCGGCAGAGCACATATCAAAACAACTTATCATGCTGGAGTTCAATTCCTCGGATGAATTCAACAAATTCGCCTTTGGAGTGAAAAGCATGGAGAACGTCCGGATAGAGGACATCCAAATATTCGAAGACAGGCATATAATATCGATCGTTGTACGCCCGGGAGAATTTGCCTATATTCCTCACATTACCAACATAGATTAGAAAACAATATCCTTTAATGTCCGGGCACTTGTTTCCTTTCCAGAAAAAATATCAATCTTCCAAATGAAGGATAAATAATCTCAAAGTATTTGGAGACTGGGAAAATGGGTGAAATGAATCCGGAACTTTTTCGTACAATATTTAAAACAGTGAAGGAGTTCATTCACATATTGGATACCAGCGGTAGGATATTGAAAACAAACCCTCATACCATCAAAACTCTCGGATATAAAAAAGAAGAAATAGTGGGTAAACCACTGGTTGATTTCTTCAGTCCTGGTTCAAAGAAAATCTTCACCAAATCATTTCCCGAAGTAATGGAAAAAGGTGAAGGTCGTCATGAAGTGGAGCTTGTCTGTAAAAATGGTCGGATCATAACTGTGGATTGCCAAACAACGGTAATTCGGGATACGGAAGAGAACATCAGCTCCATCGTGGTCGTGGAAAGAGATATTACTGAGAAGAAAAAGACAGAAGCTATTCTTATGAAGAGCGAAGAGAAATACCGCATCCTGTTCGAGCGTTCCAACGACGGCATATTTTTAGTTAATAACAAAACAGGGAGATATATTGATGCAAATGAGGCGGCCGAACGGATTACCGGCAGGTCGATTTCCGAGCTGAAGACCCTAACCACAAAAGATATCAGTCCACATTTTGCGGATGAAAGGCTCCACAAATTGCGTACAATTAGTGAAAGTTTCAATTTCGGTGAAGTAAACTATATACATAAAGACGGAACAACCATCACAGCCATACTGGATGCCATTCGTCTTAATGAGGAATTAATTTTCGGGGTCGCTCATGATATTACGGCTCGAAAGAAAGCGGAGCGGAGGCATGAATTCGCAACCGAAATACTTGAGGTACTGAACAGCCATAGCACTGATATGGATTTAGTAAAGGCCATTCTACTGAAGATACAAGATTACAGTGGTATGGAAGCCGTTGGGATCCGCTTGCGTGAAGGTGAAGATTTTCCATACTATCGTACCAGTGGTTTCTCAGAGGAATTCGTTGAAGCGGAGAGATATCTCTGCAAGCGAGACTCCAGGGGTGGACTGATTAATGATTTGTCCGGAAGTCCCGTTCTCGAATGCATGTGCGGGAATATTTTACGACGCAGGACCGATCCGTCGAAACCATATTTCACAGAAGGCGGGAGCTTCTGGTCCAATAACACCTCCCAACTTCTTGTTACAACCACCGAGGAGGACCGTATGGCTCGCACACGAAATCGGTGCAACAGCGATGGCTATGAATCGGTTGCTTTGATTCCACTTCTATCAGGCAGCGAGATAATCGGACTTCTTCAATTGAACGATCACAAGATCGGGAGATTCACTATAAAAGACATAGAGTTTTATGAAGAGATTGGTGCATCCATCGGAGTTGCCTTGAAGCGTGTAAAGGCAGAGGAGGAACACCATCTCGTAAGTGAGATCATGTCAAATATGAATGAAGGGGTCTACCTTATCAACGTAGAGGATATTGAAATCGTTTGGGCCAATCCCAAATTTGAAAGGATGTTCGGTTATGATCCAGGGGAGATGCTTGGTAAACACGTTTCCATCGTCAATGCTCCAACAGAGCGTGACCCTAGGGAGACCGCAAAAGAGATCACAAAGATTTTAAAAGAGACGGGTGAATGGCACGGAGAGGTTAAAAACATTAAAAAAGACGGAACACCGTTTTGGTGCTATGCAAACACATCGGTATTCAATCATCCTTTTTACGGCGAAGTAATGGTTTCGGTTCATACCGACATAACAGAAAGCAAGATCGTGCAGGAAGCTCTGCTGAAAAGTGAAAGGAAACACCGGACACTTTTCGAATCAATGTCTCTGGGTGTCGTTTATCAAAATGCCGACGGAAATATTACATCTGCAAATCCGGCCGCGGAGCGGATACTTGGTCTGACACTGGACCAGATGCAGGGCCTAACGTCCATAGATCCCCGATGGAGAGCAATACATGAGGATGGTTCAGACTTTCCTGGTGAGAATCACCCGTCCATGGTTGCTCTGAAAACCGGAACGAATGTGGAAAATGTGATAATGGGTGTTTTTAATCCATCAAATGAAGAATATACCTGGATAAATATTAATGCCGTTCCACAGACCAAACCTGGTGAGGAAAAACCTTTCCAGGTCTACACGGTTTTCGAAGATATCACGGTTCGTACGCGGATGGAGGCTGAGAGAGAAAAACTCTTACATGACCTCGGTGAGCGTGTAAAAGAACTAAGGGGTCTCTACGGCCTGTCCAAGTTAGCCGGAACACCATACGACAAATTGGAGGAACTCTTTCAAAGTATGGTCGAATTATTACCTCCATCTTGGCAGTATTCCGATCATTGTTGTGGAAGAATAATATTTGAAGGTAACAAATTCGAATCAAGTCATTTCAAAGAAACCAAATGGAAGCAGGAGGCTTCAATTCACATCAATGGAAGAAAAATGGGAGTCGTGCAGGTATTTTATAAAAAAGAGTTTCCCATAGTTTTCGAAGGTCCGTTTCAAAAAGAAGAACGGCACCTTATTAACGAGATTGCGGAACGTATGGGAGAAATAATTCAACAAAAAAGGCCGAAGAATCATTATTAACTGAAAGATACCGGCTTTCTTCCATTTTAGATGGTACCAATGTCGGTACATGGGAATGGAATGTCCAGACCGGAGAGACCATACACAACGAGCGTTGGGCTGGAATCCTGGGTTATACACTGAAAGAGATCAAAATTATTTCGTCGGATATCTGGTCGGATTTCACCCATCCTGATGATCGAAAAATAGCTGAAGAGCTTTTGAAAAACCACTTCAATAAGGAATTGGATTACTATTCGTGTGAAATCCGCATGCGTCACAAGAATGGGGAATGGGTTTGGGTGTTGGATCAAGGTAAAGTAGCCACTTGGACCAAAGACGGAAAACCCCTTCTTATGTTTGGAACCCATACGGATGTATCGGAGCATAAACGAATCTTGGGTGAACTTCAACAAAGCGAGGAACTCTTCAAGCAATTCTTCGAAAATGTACCGGAATACTGTTACATGGCAACCCCGGAAGGAAAGATCATGGACGTGAATAGAAGTGCGTTGCGGATTCTCGGTCATAAAAAGGAAGACGTAATGGGGAAATCGCTTCTCAATACAGTTTATGAACCGACATCCCGGGAGACAGCTAAAAAACTATTTAAGGAGTGGAAAGAGAAGGGAGAAATGAGGAATAAAGAATTGAACATTGTGACGAAAGATGGTACCGAACGGACAGTGCTTCTCAGTGCCAATGCAGTTAGGGATTCCCAGGGAAAGATACTTCATTCGGTTTCCATACAAAGAGATATCACCGACCGAAAAAAGGCCGAGGAAAAGGTCCGGAAAATGTCTCAAGCCGTTGAACAAAGCCCTGCACTGGTGGTGATCACAGATAACAAGGGCGATATCGAATACGTAAATCCGAAATTCTGCCAATTGACCGGATACACCAATAAGGAAGTAATTGGGAAGAATCCCCGAATCTTGAAATCTGGTCACCAATCGAAAATTTTTTACAAAGAACTATGGGATACCATTATTTGCGGAAAAGAATGGAGGGGAGAATTCCATAATAAAAAGAAGAATGGTGAGCTGTACTGGGAATTTGCATCGATCTCTCCCATTTTCGATGAAAAAGGTGAAATAACTCATTTCATTGCTATCAAGGAAGATGTCACGGATCGAAAGGGAATGGAAAAAGAACTCAAAGAATATGCGGATCATCTTGAAGATGAAGTAAGAAAACAGACCAACGAATTGGTTCAAGCTGAAAAGATGGCCACAATAGGTATGGTCGTAGCCGGTGTTGCCCATGAAGTCAATAATCCCCTGGCATACCTGAAATCCAATTCCAATTTTCTCAAAAATGATTTTTCTCAGCTGAAATCGGTACTGAAAAAAAAGAAAATTGATGTGGATTTTGAAGAATTTCAGGAATTATTGGACACAAATCTCGAAGGATTGGAGAGAATTGCAAATATCACAAAAGCATTGAAACGGTTTGCGAGACCCGACACCGGTGGACGAGCTTACGTAAATATCAATCAGGGCATTAAAGATACTCTGATAATGGTGTATAATCAATTAAAATTCAGGATTACCGTTCATGAAGATTATGGTGAGATCCCTATGGTGGATTGCAACATCGGCCAGTTGAACCAGGTTTTTATGAATCTGATAATAAATGCGTCCCAATCGATGAACAGGGGAGACATTTGGATAAGAACATGGTCCGATGATCAAAATATCTACATCCGAATAAGGGATAACGGCATCGGAATACCCAAGGATAAGATAAAAAGTATATTCGACCCGTTCTATACCTCGAAAGAAAACGGAACCGGGGTGGGTTTAAGTATCAGTTATCGTATAATCCACGACCATAACGGGGAAATAAAGGTGGAAAGCGAGAGCGATGTGGGAACTACCATGGTAATAAAGCTACCGATGGAGATATAATAATGTTAAATGAGGGAAGCCTGGAAAGTGTTCCAGCAGAGAATGAAATAATCTACGATATATTGATAGTGGATGATGAGAGACCGGTGAGTAAAGCTCTTGAGCGGACATTCAAACGGAATGATCTTTTCAAAACAAATATCACGTTGGCAAATGATGCGGCGTCCGCACTTCGCGAACTCGAACGTAATAAATTCGATCTGGTGATATCGGATTTCAAAATGCCCGGAATGAACGGTATTGAGCTCCTTGTGAAGGTAATGGAAACATTCCCGGAAACTGTTAGAATTCTCATAACCGGTTTTTCAGATATCAATGTGGCGACGGAAGCAACAAAAAGGGCAAAAGTCCACGAATACATAGAAAAACCCTGGGACAATGATATGATGATAAAAACAATCCACAGGGCATTGGTCAAAGATTTGAAATGATATCGTAATATATTAAATCATTATCCATTCAGCTTTTGGAACTTCGTATTGGATTACACAGACAGTTCACGAAAAAAATCATCGCAATAAGGAGGTGCCATTATGGTCAGAAGCGGGCAAAAAAAACCTGAACAAATATACCGAATCCTCATAGTTGACGATGACAAGTCGGTCCGGAGAGCTCTTGCAAGGTCCCTGAACCGATCGAATCGTTTCCAGAGTGATATTACCACAGCTGGCGACGGAGATACGGCACTGTTTGAACTCAGGAGTAAAAAATTCGATCTTGTGATATCGGATTACCAGATGCCAGGTATGGATGGAATAACTCTGCTTAGTGAGATAAAAAATAGCTATCCCGAGCTGATCAGGATTCTTATCACCGGCCATTCCTCTCCAATTGTGGAAAAGGGAGCAATTGACCAGGCAGAAATACATTTCTACCTCAAGAAACCCTGGGACGATATCGAACTCACTACGATAATGCATTATGCTATCGAGCGTGCTCGGCTGGAGAAGAAACTAAGGCGGTATACAAGGAATCTGGAGAAAGAAGTTCAACTTAGACTGAAAGAACTTATGCAAGCGGAAAAATTGGCATCCATAGGGCAGCTGGTGGCAGGTATCGCCCACGAGATTAACTCGCCGCTTACCGTTATATCGCTCTATTCCCAGATGTTGGAGTCAATAATTACCGGGGTGAAACCAAAACAATATATTGAAGTGATCAACAGCCATGTTGGCGCGGTGTCCAAAATAGTGTCTGGCCTGCTGGATTTTTCGCGCACATCTACAATAGAGCGAGTAAACATTGACCTTAATGAGAGCGTCCTGAAGGTCACTGACGTTCTAAAGCATCAACTGGAACTGTCACGGATATCTCTGGACATTGACCTCTGTTACCCGATAGAACTTGTACTTGCGGACCCGGATCGTTTGCAGCAGGTGATAATGAATATCATAATCAATGCACACTATTCAATAGGAAAGGGGGGGAAGATATCTATCAGCACCCATTCAAATGATGATGAATCAATAAAGTTGATAATTGCAGATACTGGGAAAGGAATAGCCAGAAAATATCACGAAAAGATATTCGAACCGTTCTTCACAACCAAAAGCACAGGAGGAACGGGATTGGGATTATCCATCTCAAGAGATATCATCAGTTCTCATAACGGCACCATTAAGCTCGATAGTGTTGAGGGGGAGGGAGCCACCTTTACGATCACACTACCCATTAACAGATAGGCAGCGATATTCCCGAATTCCATAGTTTTTTTTCCAATATGATAAATAAAATTCTGCGGTAAATCCGCAGTCGAGGTAAAAATTATCATGTGAAAGGTAAAAATCATACACCATAACAAATATATAATAGTAAAACAAGTGTTCCACTTTTCTCTTATATTCTCAAGTTATTAATCATTGTGTTCAGTAATATTATCAATTGATATGATAGAGAATATCTGAATAATAAATAATGGTGAAAAGAGAACATGCAATTAAAACGCGAGGATATCCCGTTGATCATAGGATCGATCATCTCCATCGCCCTTATAATTCTCATGATCGCCTATGGATGACAGTTAAAGCTCAATACCATACATTGGTTTTTTCCAGGAGAGGATATTTCCCCCAATATCCTCTCCGTATTATTATCTGAAAATTTCGCTTTTAATTGTCTTTCATGCAATTGTTAATTTAGATGGACATCATTTGCCAGACTGTTGCTTGGCTTTGTTATGTTTGGATATATTGAGACATCTATATTGAGGTTCTCAAATCATGATCAGGGAGGTTCAATGAATGAAATCAGTGGAACGCTCCATCAATAATCCGCGTCTTGTCGAGGTCCTGAAAGTATTACAAGAGCTTTCGAAGGGGAATCTTACCGCCAGAGGGACTACTTCGGACCTAAATGATGATATAGACGCGATCATCTCAGGATTGAACCTGCTTGGGGAAGAGCTTCAGTTAAAAAACAACGAGAGAGATGGAATGGCAGCTGAATTGTACAAGGAAAAAACCACTCTCGATAACATAATACATCACAACCCCTACAGCATGTCCATTTATGATGCCGAGGGACATTTCCTCAGGGGAAATCAGGCCCACAAGAACCTCTTCGGATCGATCCCGCCTAGTGAATATTCGATTTTCAATGATCCAATACTCAAGAGGGAAGGACTGCAGGAATTAATACTCACCTTTAGAGAAGGAAAAATGATCAAGGACCCCATAGAGATTTGGTATAATGCTCACGAAATAGATGAAAGCAAACCAAACAAGAATGTATGTACCAGCGGAGTGGCCTTTCCGATACTGGACCCCGACGGCAAGATGGAGAATGTTGTTGTCATTCACGAGGATATTACAGAACGAAAACGGGTAGATGAGGCCCGTCTCGAGAGCGAAGAGCGTTATCGTGTACTGGTTGAAACGCTTCAGGAGGGGCTCGGTATCGTAGACCAAAACGAGAACATCTTTTTTGCCAACCCAGCCTTTTGCCGTATCCTCGGCTATTCCAGGGATGAATTGATCGGTATGAACCTTCAAGAAATCGTTTCCCATGACGAATTCGCCAGTGTAATCAGGGAAACCGAGACCCGTAAACTGGGTAAATCCAGCAAGTACGAATTGAAAATGAGGCGAAAGGACGGTGAGCTAAGGAACATTCTTATAAATGCCGCTCCATGGAAAGACATCAGAGGCGATTTCAAGGGTACCTTAGGGCTTATTCTGGATGTCACGGACAGCAAAGAGGCAATAGAGGCTTTGGAAAGAAGTGAGAGGCAGGCATCGGCGGCTATCGAAGCTGCAAGAGCATTGACCTTCAACTACGATATCGCCACCGGTAAGATAATCTGGGGCGGTGCCATAGAGGAGATCACCGGATATACACCCGAAGAATTCACATCAATGGAAATTGATGGATGGGCGGAAAGGATACACCCGGACGACAGGGATAACGTTTTGGAAATTCTCGCAGATGCTGTCCACAAAGAAGACCGTGCAACTGCGGAATATAGATTTCGAACAAGAAAGGGCTATGTCACGCTGTCCTCGGTAAGTTTAACTGAAAAAGAGAATGGAAGAGCGGTCCGCCTGGTGGGGATCCTTCGGGATATTACCGAGCGCAAGAAGATGGAAGAGAAACTGAAAATATATTCGAGATCTCTCGAAGAGGAGGTGGAACGCAGGACAAAGCAGTTGCTGCAGACAAAGAAACTGGCTTCCATCGGGCAGCTTGTGGCTGGAATAGCCCACGAGATCAATTCACCTCTGGCTGTTATCTCGCTTTACACTGAATTGATTGAAAAAGCAATTGATAATGAAACCTCGTTTTCGACCCAGAAAAAAGAAGAACTGAAAAGTGAATATCTCGATATAATTATCTCTCATGTGAATTCCGCCTCTAAAATTGTATCGGGGCTACTGGACTTCACTCGAATCTCTAGGATGGAACGAATGAATATAGACATCAACGAGATAATACTTAAGGTTATTAACGTTGTCAAACATCAGTTCGATCTGGTCAATATAAACATAGAGCTGAATCTCGATCGATCTCTTCCCATGCTCTCATTGGACCCTTCCCAGATCCAGCAGGTAATGATGAATATAATTTTGAATACCTATAACGCCATAGGTAAGAATGGAACCATATCCATTCTTACCGAAAAGTATAATCGGGGAAAAATACTGGTTAAAATCAGCGATAACGGCAGTGGAATAGCTCTGGACGCACAAGACAAGGTATTCGAGCCCTTTTACACAACCAGTACAAGCGGCGGAACCGGGCTCGGATTATCTATCACCAAAGAAATAGTCGAGTCACACGGAGGAGAGATAGACTTCGAGAGTAGCGAGGGGGAAGGGACCGCTTTTTTCATTAGACTCCCGGTAGAATAAAAATTCACGATGTAAAAAGAAATCAAAGAAATGTAAAAAATTTTTAACATACCATTTATATACTTGTAAAAAAAAGGTACCAATCTATTATTAATAAAAGAAACGTATCTCGTGTTAATCTTTCACTAATACAACTTAATACAACCTAAATTATATGGGATGAAGTTTCATTAGGAAAAAATTCATAAACGTATTATGAGGAATGAAGGCAGAGCGATGAAATATCAAAAGATATGGGCCATGAACTGTGCGATCGGCATTTTGGGGATTTCAATAGCATCAGTAGGGGTCTGGATCGGATATTTTCTGGGTGCAGTTCTTTGTGCACTGGGAAGCGGGATCGCGGTGGGAGCAGTCGCCAGACATCCTCTGGTCAGCGGGATCCTTGGCTTTGCGGCTGGGGGCATTTCTGGATATTTTTGTTACGAATATGTTGGTGGAGTTATTGGGATTCTTCTTGGAGCAATAATTGGTGCCAGCCTCGGAGGAATTCTGGGGAAATGGTCCAATAAGAAGAAAGCTAGGATTGATCGGGCGCTCGAAGGAGCTTCAGCAGTACTTGAAAAGAACCAAAAAAAGACCCTGAAAATGAATAAAGAGATAGAAAGCATGATGAATGTTTCAGGACCTTATATCAAGAATACAAAATGGTACCGAAAAGAGTATAAATACATTCAAGAGCGTTTGAAAGAGGTTCATTACAACCCGCACAACCCACATTCCATGGATAACGCATCTACTTCGTACCGAATTATAAGGGGAGATCTAAACAGATTGAAACACAGCATTAACAAATACCTGGATATTGGTAAGGGAAGTATAAGGAAATCGGGGTCCGGTGTAAAAAAAGATTCAGATGACAAAGGCTACTCTGACTCGGTTTTCATGGCATTAGATCCGAAGAGGTATTCGGAGACATTTGGTAAGGTGGTCCCCCGCAAGACCAATGGTAATGTTGAATCTGAGGAGCTTTTGGTCTTTAATGAAGAAACAGTTTACAAGGATGAAGCGCAAAAGGAGAAATGGATAAAGCGTTCTACAGGATACATCCGTTCCTTAAAACGGAGGATAGGCCATGCAGTTCGTCCGGAAATGAAAAGGGCTGTTAGCGGGTATAAATTGGAAGAGCTTGTAAATTCCGGTTCTTTTGCAGATGTATACTTCGGAAAGGATCGAGACGGCAGCAGCATAGTGGTGAAAGTTCCCACCATCGAGAAGGGAAAGAAATGGAACTTATTGACCATGGCCGAGTTCAAATCCGATACCAAGAAATGGAAAGATCTTGATCATGAAAATATAGTGAATTTAAAGAAGAGCGGTTTCAGTCCTGCGCCATATGTTGCCATGGAAAGGGTCGAAGGCGGGGACCTAGGCGGCCTTATGAAGGCACATACATTCTCCATGGATGAGGCAATTCACATCATTGGCCAGCTATTGAAAGGATTGTCCTATGCTCACAAGAAGGATGTGATTCACCGGGACCTCAAACCCGAGAATATATTATTCGACGTGAAAGGAACAGCGAAAATCTCAGACTGGAGCCTGGACAGTTTTCTTATATCCCTGAATCCCAATAAGATCCTGGGGAATAAAAGAAGGCTTGCATACTGCGCTCCCGAACAGCTGCGTCCAAAGGAATTCGGGAAACCCGGAAGAGCCACGGACATTTTCCGATTGGGTGTGATTTTCTACGAAATATTGACAAAAAAGACACCCTTCTATGACGATGATGAGAAAATTATTCGCAGCAATATCATCAACGAGGAGCCACTGCCTCCCAGTGATCTGAATCCCGAGGTTCCCAAAGAACTCGATTCCATTATAATGCGCTCGCTCGAGAAGCAAAAGAGCATGAGATGGAACAGCGCGGAAGAGATGTACAAAAAACTTTCAGAGTTGATGAATGATTAATAATATTTAATACGGATTAAAACTCCAAGCAGCATGACCGCCGTCAGTAATAAGGCAATTTCAAATCCCGGGGAGTCATCGTCCGTATTCTTATCGGTATCATTATCCGATGCTGAATCATCATCATCGGGGTCGTCATCATCATCTGTCACGTTATCTTCATATCCGGGAAGACCCTCGATTTTCACGAAATCCGTTTGCTTGGATTCTCCCTGGCCGTTCTCACCCTTTACCATATATTGATAATACTCGTACTCCGCCTCAAAATCCGAGAAAGTTCCCCTGTACTGATCCACACCGATGGATTCCATTTCAACCTCAACCGGAAGATAACAAGAAAGTCCGCTGCATGCCTGAATATATAGAAAAACCTTGGTGACGTTCTCACCGGTTACAGTCACCGTTACGGTTATTTCGGCGTCTGTTGCGGATTCGCCGGTTATACTTATCTCGGGAGTATCTATCACAGGTTTTTCTCCTTTGACCGCGGCTGGAACAGCCAGCATGATAAGCGCCAAAAGGCATACAAATAACTGATAACGCATAATAATTCACCTTTTCGATCTATTCTATTACCCCTCCATAGAAAAGCCTTACCGTGAGCTTTCCAGTTATCCTAGCCTCGTTCTTCAATATAACACAGTAGCGTTCAACGGTGACCATGTCTCTCGAGACCCCGGTAGCAGTAGAGCCAAAACTGGATGTAATGATGTCATTTTCAGATTCCACGGTAATGTTTGCATGAAGGTTGTTCTTGAGCGAAAATATCTTTGCGAAGGTATTAAAATCCACATTCATCTCGAGTGCTGTGATCTTATCGTATGCCAACACACCATAGCTATTGTTCTCAGCGGCGAGACCCAGAGACACCAGTTCAAGGTGGGGCACATGGTTGAGATCGTTGTAATTGTAGGTTTCCCATTCATTCGTTCCGCCGTTCTGGAGGGTTTCACCTTTCAGCCATCCTGTGTTTCCCATCATGGATTCCGAGAGAATCAGGCACTTTTCCTCAAGGTGCGTGGTCTCGGTATTATAACCGGGAAAGAGAGTCCCCAGTGAGGTGAAATAGACGGAGAGTACCAGCACGAACACCGTAAAAGCGAACAGGTATTCCAGTACAGGAGCAACACCGCTGTCATCGCGCTTCAATCTCATCATGATATCGTTTTCCCGGAGCTGGGTGATTTTGGGACCCGACCGTATATCAAATACTGTCATATATTTATTTTAAGATTTTTATCTTTTAAGGGGAAAAAAAAAATTATTCCCCCAGACTTTTTGAACCCTGGGGGATATCGAATGATGGAGCATCAGTCCTTACGTTTCCGCCTCAATGCAGCCAAACCAATAACGGCTATTGCCAGGACGGCAAAGGTAAGCTCGAATCCGGGTGTCTTCTCTTTCACCGGTTTTATGATATCGATTGGATAGACCGAAGCTTCGTCTGACAAGTCGTTTACGGCGCCGTCGTCATCCTTCACCATCAGTTCGATCTTATGTGATCCGTAAGTAGTGAAAGTGTACTTGATCTCATCGGCATTTTCGTCCTGGACCACGCCATCGATGGTCCATTCATAGAAAACAACAATACCATCCTTATCAATGGATTCCGAAGCAAAGGTATATTCCGTATTGATTTTCCAGTCAGGATCCGGGAGGGGTCGGATCTTTGCCTCCGGTTTCCTGTTATTGATCGGTACCACTTTCGTAGTCACCACGCTGCTGTCGCCGCGATCGTCCACAACTGTTAGAGATACCGTGTACTGAGCGCCGTCTGCATACCTGTGTGTTGGATTCTTTTCAGTGCTGTTGTTGCCGTCACCAAAGTCCCATATATATTTCACAACCGCGCCGCCAGTGTCGTTATCGGGATCGAATGAAGTTTCGCCTTTGAACTGCACCTCGTCATAGGTGTCATGGGTGGTAATACCCGTTGGAAGGATGACCTCTATTACAGCGACGGGTATGCTGTTGGGGGCAAGCACTATCACCATGAGATCATCCCGGCTTATCTGCCCTCTGGGATCTGTAACAGTAAGGCGAACTGTATATTCGTCGGGTCCAGAATAGCTGTGGTTTGCATAGGGACTGTTCGATAGCACCGAGCTTTGGTTATCTCCGAAATCCCATTTATACGTGCAGTTATCAATCTCGATTCCGTCGATTATTCCGTTTCCATTGGTATCATCATTCGGATCATAGGAACCCGAACCATCGAACATCACAGAATCCTCCGTAGATATGTCTTCCGGACCTGGTTTTTCCGTTCCCTGATCATCACCGGCAGCGGCTTCGGGGGGGACGTCGATTATAACATAAAAGTTGACATTCCTTTCAATCTCACCGTCGGATACAATTATTGCGATTGAATACTGATTGTTTGGACCAGCTTCAGTGTAATTGTACTTATAAATTACATCGTTATCGTACCGGATAATTGCACCGAGACCATCCTTGAAATCTACTTTGACCTGGATAGAATAATGTGTACCAGAATTGAAACCCGGGAGCATGTCCGGATCGTAACAATTGGTAAAATCGAAGGTTACCTCTTCACCCACTATTACCATTATGCGATCTTCTTCCGGGTAGTTTACTTTCAGGAAATCAGTGGATACTGTGAAATTAATGACTGGCCCATCGTTTTCCTTGATGGTCAAGACCATCTCCTTCAATCCGGTCAAAGTATCGGGGTGATCCTCTGGCCCGTCCAACGCTGCGACCTTCACCGTGTAGGTCCCCGGTTCATCGTAAACGTGCTTTGCAATACCCAATTTGGTAGCATTGGTATCCCATACACCATCGCCATCATAATCCCACTTGTAGTAGATCACGTCAAGATTCAGTGTCGCATGACCGTCCGGATCGGTGGCGTAGGCGGAAAGCTCGACTTCAGTATTGACGAGAGCGGGATTCGGCTCAATGAGGAAAGTCTCTATATCAGGTGTGACACCCGGGTATTTTGATATGTTTATCCAGTGATCGGCCCATCCCACCCTGCCGTTAGCGTCCGTTACCCAGAGCTGTATCCAATAAACTCCTGGATAATAATATTTATGACCCTGCTGCTTGCACCAATTGTGATTGGTACACTTTGAAGTCGCCCCGGTGCCAGTGTGCCCGTCCCCGAAATCCCACATATATGAGGTTATATCCGTTCCAATTGGACTATAGGAATCCGATGCAATCAGATCGATGCTGTAGTTTGCCACGTAATGACCGTAGTGCGGAGAAGTGGGATCCTCGGGAGGTTCTACCCACCAGTCCATGGGATCCTGGTCGTCATCGGGTCCAATTACCGCCACAGGGTTCAGGTTTGGCCACTTGAAGGGTAATGCAACCCAGCTCTCTTTCAATGGTGTGAACGCACCGCAGTATATGGTCATCCAATCCTCGTTAACGGCCGTCCCCGGATTATCGGTAATACCATCCTCACGCCAGAATGCCATCTGAATCTTGCCGTTCACCATGTTGCCGGGAGCCCCGTTGGAATATCCTGTGAACTGTGCCCGGACCTTCTCTTCTCTGTGTTGATTGTCATTCGCAGCCTGATCCCATTGGGTGGTGTAGGGGTTAAAAAGAGCCTTGGTCTCATATGTACCATCACCGTTCGAATCGAACCTGACCTCGAATTTCAGCACCTTTCCAGGAACATAATTGGTGTTTACCGTCAAGTTCACAAAGGGGGTAATTCCAGCTTCATATGAGGCCGTGAGGCCATCCAGGGGATATTTGTTGTCCTGGGAATGCATCCACGGGAAATCAAATACCATTGCCGAGTTGGGGCCGTTATATGTGCTGTTCAGGTTGGCAAGGTTATAATTGTTGGTACCACCGGTAGATGGTTTCATATCCGAAAGATGCCAAATCTTTTTATCCTTGTGCCAAGAATACATAAAATAGACATTATTCTTCATACCTTCTTTAACGTAATAATCATAGGGAGAATCCACTATATAGCGCGTATTCTCTTTTGCTGTCGTTCTGTTGCTGACTACCATGATTATGCTTGTAGCAACTAATGTACTTATCATCAAGACCGCGATCAACTTCTTGTTCATACTTTTCCTCCGTTCGCTCTATTATACGGGAAAATATCAAATGGTTATTTCCCTGTTTTATTATAAACATTTTGACCAGTTTTCAACTCTCGATTCATTTGTATCGGGGAAATTCCGATTTCCATGAGCATGATTCATACAAGAATACAGGGTTTTATAGATAAGTTGTTCATGAACGTTGTTGATACTTTATTCAGCGGAATCTGTCCCTTCAGGCCACGATTCCGCGAACATCGTCAATCTGCGAACCTCGACTTTTTGTCGAGTTTCACACAATGGACAATATCATATGTGGATGTCCATCCATGCCTCCTCGAAAGAGTCAACCACATCGTCGGCGAAACCTTTTTTATATGTAACTAGAGCGAGAGCTACCTCTTCCGGATTCTTGACATAGTACCGTTTCTTCCGCCCGATCTTCTCAAAAAAGATGCAGCCTGATTGTACTATCTTGTTTATATGATACGAAAAGGTCGAAGCCGAGATATTGAATTCGGATTTAATCTCCCCGTGACTCGCCCCCTTGTTCAGCAGTATATATATGATGATGTCTCGAAGTGTCTTCTGGCGTAGTATCCCAAGAAGGTCCTTGTCCTGGGTTTTCAGCGTATCGCGTATGTAATATCTTTTGTACCCACCACTCCTCTTCGAGACGATGAGTTCCTTGTCCTCCATGTATTTCAGGTGGTAATCCACGACACCTGTTGGTAATTTCAATCCCCTGTAAAGAGCTCTGAAATGGCAACCCGGATGAGATGCAATATAATCGTATATGGTCTTCCGGGTGTCCAGTTCCAGTACGCCCTTGTGCTTCATGGGAAACCTCACCGTGTAAAGAGTAGTGCTCATTTCCTGAATATAGAGAGATATAACACTATCAAGATAATCATTTCGATCAATATCACGGCATCAAGGATATAGGCTATGTTTCCCATATTATCCAGAAGACTGGTAAAAAGGGTTATAACGGCCAGAGCAATTCCCCTGATGAAAAATAGACAAAAGGCAATCGTTATCTTGAGTATTTTCGGATTTCTTGTTCTTCGGTAGGACATTGCAGCAACGTAAGATATACACAGCGAAAAAACCACGATGCCGCCTAAGAGAGCATCCCAGATCAATTCAGGCCAGGCCGTTATTATTCCACCTCCAGAGGATTCAGCAGAATCGGTTCCTATGAGCCCTTTGAAAAGGGTTTCACCCCAAACGGGTGGGCTCACGCCCACGGGCGATGCGGGCATCGCTATTTGATTCGGGGTGCATGCACCCCTCATGGGGACTGCGATTCTGCGAATATTTTCATAAGCGCAGAGCTCGACATTTATCGTGCTATGTGCTTATGTCAATATCATGCGCTGCAAGGTTATTACTGGATTTGATGATCCCGAATCAACCTCCGAACGCAATGACCTTGAACTAACTTCCGCTTGTATTATTAACTTTGCCTATAAATTACTAATAACGTCCCAGAGGCATTGCTGCGAGCGAATAAATGAACGATAGTAGAAAAGTGGGCACGGGACCGCCAGGTGATGTATGGAAGGAGCAGGTGATATTGGTTGTTACTGCAAGATGCGCGTTTTGCAGCAACTAATTTAATTAACCGGCCCCTGTGCCCTAGGAAATGATTTACCTACGTTTATTGTCATTGATTCTCGGGACTATATAATTGGCTTGTTCATGAACAGAGTTGAAACAATTAACTATTCAATCTTGGAATCAATAAAGGTGCAATGGGTACAGGTCAGAATTACGTAAATTTTATTGAAAAAACGAACAGGCACCAGCATAATTGAGGATCAAGAAATAAACCCTGATTCCAGACGAATGGACTATTTCGAACGGTACGCTAACACCAACTCTTAAAGTAAAACGAAAAGTGGTGGAAGAAAAGTACCCTGACTTGATAGATAAAATCTATTTAGAGTAATAATTCTTCGAGAAGCCGTTTCATCTCCTTTCTGTGATCACTCCTTCCCTTCAGCAGTATCCCCACAATCAGGAAAGAGAAAATAAATGCCCCCACCGGTATCGCATATAGTAAAAAATTCGACTTGGTATTTTCTATTATAATCTCATCATTATCCACCGAAGAATAATCGTCCGCGTATCTATTTGGAACTCTTTTTTCTTCCGGCTCCTCTAGATAAACAGTTATCACTGCGTCCGGGGTGGCTCGATCTTTGAGAGTTCCAAAAATTTTAATCGTATGCGGCCCCAAAGCCATCTTTCTCACGTCAAGCTTATAATCCCAGGAAGACCAGTCTCCGGTAACAGATCGGTCAACAGCCCCTCTCAGGCGACCATTGTCAACCAAGATATATACGGCATCCAGCTCTTTGTTCCCGCCATGGTCGCCCTTGATCTCGATCTCGTCAGTGAACACCTCCAAATTATTTGGAATTTTAATGTTGATTTTTTTCAGTTCCACCTGCGGTTTCACCAATATATCATACATTTGGGTTGATCGCGCTCCATAAGAATCGCTAACGGTAATAGTTACCAATTTCGTACCCGCTTCTCTAAAAACGTATTCCAGCTTGTTACCTTTCTCTCCTACCAATTCAGTGGTCCCCACAACCCAGGAATATTCCAACCGGTCTCCTTCCGGGTCGCGAGTCCTCCCCGCATCAAAGACTACCCTCTCAAGGACCTCAATCTCCTGGGGATAGTCTACATTGACTTTAGGCGCTCCGTTCACCCTGACGTAAAACAAATCTTTGTCTGTACCGCTCAATTCATCCCTCACAAGTAAAGTTATGGGAAACCTGCCCCTGGAGGGGAATTCCCAGCTCACCTTCTTTCCGTATTTTGTTCTTTCTCCGTCACTCCATTCATAGCTGAGAAAATGATCGTCAATATCGAATGAGCCTCCATCCTGGAGCACAAAGGACTCGTTCTGATTTACCACCAAATCCTCTGGTGCCACTGCCACTGGTAAACTATTTTCTCTTACGTAAAGGACGATTTCCTTTACTGCGGACATACCCCGTCCATCACTAACGTTGAGTATGACATAGTTTCTACCGGGAATAGAAAAGAATACCCTAAAGGAGGACCCAAAGCTATCGGTATTCCCATTGTCGCCCATGGTCCAGGTAAAATCAATAGGGTCTCCATCCGGGTCCGAGCAGTTCCGCGCGTCTATTGTCACATTTTCGAATATCAGCGGCTGCTGTTCCGACAGCCAAACATCGATTTCAGGAGGATTATTTATTCTGAGGACGGTAAGTTCCAGCGAATCCATTGCCTCATTCCCTACCTTGTCCACAATTTTAAGCACGGCGGTGTAATCTCCCGGTTCGTGATAAGTGTAACTCACCACAGATCCCTCCGAATCGAAAATACCATCGTCCTGAAAATCCCAATGATAAGCGATAATCTCTATTCCTTCGGGATGATAGGAAGCTGTTGCGTTGAAGATAATCTCCTCCCCTTGGATCAATGTTACATTCTCACCTGCAATGGCGACTGGAGGTTTAAATGGAATCTCCGAAAGTCGGATTGAAATTATTTCGTCTGCATCTTTGTGGTTGATTATATCTAGGGTAATATGTTTCCACCGTGGATCGGTGGTGTCTATGACGAATTCATTCTCTCCAACGGCGAGCTCGATAATTTCTACATTGTCTGCTCCGGATGATTCATTACCCTTTCCAATTATGGCAAGAGACATGTCGTCCCCAGCAGTGATCATGACCTCGGTGGGTCTCGCCGTTCGGTTCATTTGAACGTAAAAGGGCGCATATGCATTTATTTCCCTATTCTCATTTAATGTGGCATTTTCCACTAACAAGGTGGGTTGGATCGAAATGTCCATGGAATCATAACCCCAAGTACCGGCTCCAATCTCATCGTTATTCAGAAGATTCGCCACAGTCCAATTACGGAAAAAAGAGTTGAATTTCTCCATAGAACCGCTTAGGTTAAAAAAATTATTTATCCCATCGATCCCTTGATATTTCTCGTCGGACCCTGGATCAAAGGAAAAACCGTCGCGAAGGATCAGGCCTGAAGAATCCAGACCTTCGAACTGATCATAGATATATTGCTGGAACACGTATGCAATTCCGTACTGGGCCCAATTAATATAAGGATAGTTGGAATATGACTTCCAGTTCAGTGAGATTGAGTTCAGATTTTCGAAATATTTCATAAATGAGTTGGTTCGCGGCTCTCCATAAAGGTGCATCTTCGCTATTTCCGCAAGCCCCTCATCGATCCATCTCTCCTCTGCCTTGTCATAATTATTCTGGATCTGGTGGGTTAACTCGTGGGAGATAACCATCTTGCCTGGGTCATAATATAGATTCAAGTACAGAAGATCGAGGCCGTTGGGATCATTGGGATGAAAGTAACCTGCAATTCCATTGTTTCCCATATTATAATAGAGAATGTAAATCCTAGCATCGCCGTCGATATCACCGGGTGTACCCATTATAGTGGACAACTCCGGGAAGATTCGTTCATCGAATTCCTCCACTAGTTCTTCGGGAAAAAAAAGATAACCTTCTTCAACATAGAGATAGCAGTTCTCCCCCGTCTTTTTCAGCTCGGCAGTGATGGTATTTCCACCGGAGACAATGAATTCTCTCGTTTCACCTCGAGAAGAGGATCCGGATCGACGGGTCTGATCAGAAGTATCGCCCAGTTGTGGACATATACGCAGTTCGGAATTAATTTCCAAAATATAATCTTCCTGGCTACGAGGATCACTCATATATTTTAAGGGAATTGGTCTTTGAGAGTCGATAGCGGTGACGGGGATCGAAATTATCGGTACGGATCCAATCTCCGATAAAGAGGATTTAGAGCTTGAGATCACGCCGCAAAGGCTGGAAAACAGCAGTAAAGCTGCTATGAATATAGCTCCGCGAAATGAAATAATTATGGAAAAATTGTCCCGCGGCCGGTACATTTTTATCCTCCTGAGGCTACGTTCACTAGGGTGATGGAATCTCCATCAGCCAACTCCTGGTCGCATGGAATAATCGTGTTGTTCCTGAGACAGATCGTAATATCAACGAACATACCCAGTTTTTCCATCAGATCGAATGGAGTTGAATGGGTCGGCATATCCACCGTTTCTGAAAAATCTCGGCCGGTCTTTTTAATAACGGTGATCTTCATCTATGTCCCTCTCTACTCAACAAGAATATTCGAAATAATATCATATAGGATACTATGATCCAATAGCCTCCACATTGAATTCAAAGGCGATAATGGGATTTGAAAGGGAAAACCTTGTTATGGTACGGGGATGAAGTTCTCCGAAAATCCCGACAGGATCATTCCCTATGATCACCTGACCCGTCCTTCCTGGAACGAAGGATGGGTGCTCCACTGGTACTATGTCATAGTCGGCTAACCCGAAAGAAGACAGGAGTGATTTCACTAGTCCTTTAATTTCGGTAAATGAGGCCTTTCTGTGAATTGCCAATCCCCCCACTTTCCGAATATTTTTACCGTTCAGCACGACGTCCCCCACTTCGAATATACGCTGGGGCAGGTCACGGTGAAGATTGGACTTCAGTATATTGAGCAGTGTCGGTAGTAGCCAAACCCGGATATTGGTATGATCCTTACTGATAGGATTCCTGATTATAACCCTTTCACCAACGGGCATTCCCATTTTCTTGAACTGATCATCATCATTGGACAGTGCGAGAGTCATTGCCTCGAGATACCCATTACCCACGAAGAAATATTTTATGTCCTCGCATATCCCCTCCAAGGGACGGGTCTCGCCGAAGGTCATTGACCGTGGAAGCAGAGGTGAAAAATTGTCATATCCGTATCCAACGGCCACATCCTCGATGAGGTCAACCGGATGAAGTATATCGGTTCGGTAGGCCGGAATATTCACGATCAATCCATTTTCACCGCTACCTTCCGAAGGAAATGAGTCAAAACCCATTTTTGACAGGGCTAGCGAGATATCATCCCCGCTAAAGTCCGTACCAAGAAATCGGTTTGTCATGGATACATCAAGTTTCATATCCCGGGTATTCAGGTCCGGGAGTATCTCGGTATGATCCGGATACTTGACCTCAACAGTAAATATCTGACCACCCCGTTCCGCCAGCATTGTGGCTAGAATGTTCAGGGCATAATATACGGTCTTCCGGTCATTTCCCGTTACATCCAGGAATAAATTTGTTGTGGTCTCGGTGACTGCGGTCAATTCACCATTTATGATGGGAGGGAATGACAACACATCCCAGTTGCTGTCGATGATGATGGGGTACCGATCAAATCCTTCCAAGGTGAAAGCGTAATCCATACCTTTCTCGTGTTTTCGAAGAATTTCCGCCAGGTCCATTTCCTCATCCATGAAGAGAGGTACGAAGGTTATTCCCTCCGGGTCAATGGCCTTGTAAGTAAAAGGCGGTACCACCTGATCGTAGTCATGCACTCCAATGGCCACCTTAACGCGTTTTCGCCCCAGGGTCAGGTGCAGTTTTTCCTGTATCCCCATCACGGATTGTATCAGGGGATCAGTCATTTCCACCCCTTTTATCAGAGCCGCTCCAACAAAGGGCCG
Organism: uncultured archaeon; assembly: GCA_964342815.1. Taxonomy (GTDB): domain Archaea; phylum Thermoplasmatota; class Penumbrarchaeia; order JASLWR01; family JASLWR01; genus JASLWR01. The sequence goes on from CAYFHS010000008.1 coordinate 128,420, forward strand.
TATCCCGGAGACCGAGTCTTCCACGTTCATTACAATATCACTTTTTATTAATGGATATTGTTTAAGTCCGGTCTCAAAGCCCAGGAACGATCTCATAGCCCTCGCAACCCCTTCAACAGAGTAAAGGTCGGGCCGGTCCGGGAAGAATTCAATTTCAAGCTCGTCTCCTTCGAACTTGCTGACGTCGGAACCCAGCATCGCCACCTTTTCGACGAATTGGTCCTTATCCACGGTCTTTCCTATCAGTTCACAAAGATCGTGAAAGCTCATTGATATCGTGGGCATTATATCGAGCGGGTAATACAATATCAAACTATTTTTAGTTTCCCACCTGAACCTTTTTGACGCATGGTTGCGCTGGAAAGTACTGGAGGCCTTTGTTGCACAAGTGCTCCTGTATCTTCCAGCAGGCGTGCTGTAAGATGCATGCTAAAAAGGTTCAGCATTTACAAAAATCCCGACCTTCCCTGCTCACCATACCATAGTATAATAATGCCAGAAGGGACGAATAAATCTTTACATGGGATCGCTTGTGCCTGCTCGCGCGGTATAGAGGTTATTATGCTGGAAGGGAAAATTGACTTACTCGTAGTTATCCGATAAGGTTTCAACAGAATATAGTGGTATGAATTCAATGGCGGATACCACAGTATTTGGGAAGGGATTATTTCATGAGAAGGTTTTAATACCAATCTATTTATTGAGGTGGCCGACCGGTTATGGAAATCTTGTTTGGATTTACTTAATAAAACCGATGATTGATGAAGGATGATACGGAGAGTAATGTCCTAAAGGAGGTTTATAGATGGCAAAAGCAAAATATGTATTGTTCGAGATGTCCGAAGATATGAAAATGAGGACATATGAAGCGGTGGAAATGGCAAAGAACACCGGCAAAGTGAAAAAGGGGACCAACGAGGTCACGAAAGTGATCGAGCGCGCTCAGGCCAAATTCGTTGTGCTGGCTGAAGACGTATCCCCTCCGGAGATCCTCATTCACATTCCCTATTTGTGCAAGGAGAAGAACATTCCTTTCGCCTATGTTCCGCGAAAGAAAGAACTGGGTTATGCAGCCGGTCTTGGTGTATCCACCGGTGCAGTGGCCATAGTCAATCCAGGAAAGGCAAGAGTGCTTCTGGAAGAACTCAGCAACAATGTGAAAAACCTAATAAAATAATTTAATCAGGATTGGAAGAGGGATGAAACATGGTTGAAGGAAGTCCTGCAGAGGTTGTTGAGGTAATTGGCCGGACCGGAATGACCGGAGAGGCACATCAGGTCAAGGTTCGTGTTCTGGACGGCAATGACAAGGGTAGGATCATCACCAGAAACGTGATGGGACCCATAAGAAAGGGTGACGTACTGCTCCTGCGCGAGACGGCCCGTGAGGCTAAGAAACTCACCAGCAGATAAACATATTCTTGAGGTGATCATCATGGTTAAGACAAAGGTTTGTTCATTCTGCGGTGAAAAGATCGAACCGGGTACCGGGAAGATGTTTGTTAAAACAGATGGGACTACATACCAGTTTTGCACCAATAAATGTCAGAAGAACATGCTGAAATTGAAACGTCTTCCCAGAAGAGTACGGTGGACGAAAAAATACGAACCGAAAAGGTAATTCAAACTAATTTCTCTACCAATTAATTCCTTGAATATCATTCATCTTAGAGAGGTGGAAGAATGGAACGCACGTTCCTCATGCTTAAACCGGATACTGTTCAGAGAGGCCTGATAGGAAAGATCATCGGCCGCCTGGAGAGGCGGGGATTGAAACTTGTGGCAATGAAATTCATATGGATGGACAGAGCGTTTGCCGAGAGGCATTATGGGGAACACGTGGGCAAACCGTTCTTCGAGGATCTGGTAGGTTTTATCACTTCCGGTCCGGTTGTTCCCATGGTCTGGGAAGGTAAGAACATAGTGGAAGTAACCAGAGCTGTGATGGGGAAGACCAATCCCGTGGAGAGCGACGTGGGAACCATTCGGGATGATTTTGCAATGGATCTGTCCATGAACATTATTCACGGGAGCGATTCCCGGGAAAGCGCAAAAAGGGAGATCGCCAATTTCTTTACCGAAGACGAGATCGTGAATTATACGAGAGTTGACGAGTGTTGGGTATATCCCAATATGAAATCCGTTTAATCGATCTTAAATTACCAAATCCGTTAGGATATTTTTTGTCCTTTGGGAATCGATTATCTTATTTACGAATATACTGATACCAGATAATATTCGGAACTGTTTTAAATCCTTTTAAATACACAGTGAAATATATCCCTAATTCCAGGGAGTTAGACAATGACCGGACTAATATCAAATTTCTTTAAGAGGTTCCCTAAGGTTTACTGGGTGGTTCTCAGCTTTGAGCTGCTGGAGCGAGGAGCTTATTATTCCATGATGCCTCTATTGTCTATACATTTTTTCTATAATGTTGGATTGTCACAGGAACTTAGTATTTTACTCACTGTATTTATGTACCCTTTCCAGTATGCAATGCCGATATTTACCAGTGCTTTGGCTGAAAAAGTCGGGTATAAACGACAGATGATCTTTGGTTTTACAATACTGACTGGAGCATATATATTCCTATCTTTTGCCTATAATTCAATTACGGCCATCTTGGCTGTGATGATGATCGGATTTGGTATCGGATGTTATAAACCGCTAATATCCTCTACTATAGCCAAATCAACGGACCAACAGGACCGAAACGTTGCCTACAGCATCTATTATTGGATAGTAAATTTCGCTGCGACCTTCTTTGCGCTGACCTGGGGTTTACTGATGGTGTTCGACGTTATTCCGAAATCCGCATTTGCATGGATATTCAGGGTCAGTGCAGTATACTTTTTGTTTAACATTGTGATTGCTTCATTAATCTTCAAGGAAGTTCCCAGAAGCGGTCAGGTAAAGACCCTGAGAAATGTAACTTCCAATATCGCTACCGCTTTCAAGGATAAAAAATTCGTTATTATGATGCTGTTAATTGCTGGATTCTGGGCGCTTTATTCCACTACCCTTGCGCCTTTTATCATGATTATGTATGGATATCGATTTATACCGATTTGGATACCAGTAATTCTCCTGGGGGTAATTAATCCCGGTACCATAATACTGCTAGGCGTACCTTTATCAAAGTTTGCCGAAAAGATCGAATCCATCAAATTGTTAATGGGCGGTGTATTTGTATATTTAATAGGTCTGTCACTAATTACTTTCTTTTTAGAAATTTTACCATTGGTAATTCTGGGAATGGTAATTTATTCCATTGGAGAATTCATGGTGGCCCCGGGTTATCTTGCATTCGTTTCAAAACTGGCACCCAAGGAAAAGATTTCAGCGTATATCGGATGTAATTTCCTAGCATCCTTCACAGGCATCTTTGGTGGTGCTTTGATATTCGGTCTGGTGGCCAGTATTGTTGGAGTGGATATGGCCCGACCCCATTTCTTCTACGGACTCCTTATGGCATTCGGTTTCATAATATTAATTCTATTTATAGTATATTACAAAGCCTGGGGCCAGGAGATCATTGGAAGAGCAAAGAAGATCGAAGCCAAGGAAAAATGCTGCGAGGTGGAGGACCTGGTGGATAAAACAGCGGGAAAGGAACCGTTCATCTTCAAGATATTCGACAAGAGGAGTACCCAGGTTATTGCCGCCTTGCTCATTCCCATAGTTCTTGTCGGCAGCTATGCTATGGGAACCAATGTATTCTTTCCTCCTGACGATGATGATGATGAAGCAATAGTGTTCACACTAGACGACTTCGAAATAGTCGCAGGTATTAGTGCCGAATCATCAGGGAATCTACAGGAAGGGGAATCGGAAATAGTCTCCATCGTTCCATTTGGATTGGAAGAAGGAGAATTGTTGAAATCAGTGACCATCGAATTGGTCTGGACGGATGAAGACGACTTTACCCGCCTTTTCAGGACCTGGGAGAACCAACCCGATCATTTCCAACTTTCCGTTAGTTCTGGAGGAAATCCCACTATGACAGAAACTGGTGCAAATAGCCATGGGCAAGAAGGCAGAATATCAATAACGATGGAGTTTGACCATGACTCAAGCAAATCATTGAACGGTACGGAGGATTGGGTTATCGAGGTCACACTTGTCAACTGCGAGAACCTTGAAAATCCTACATCCCCCATTGCTTATACCGATTCTTCAAATGATTATGAGGTTTTTACCACCAGTGAGGTTTATAAACCATAGTAATTGAATTTGTAAATACATAATCCTCTACAACAACAGGTGCGATTGGAACCGAACCATGTATTATGTATTTTATAAAATACGTTAAATGTTTCGCCTAATTCTTTATAGGTAAAGTCAGGAACATTTGGACTGACTTCTTGGTAAAGACGTGCCAGAATGGGAC
>CAYFHS010000009.1:0-128685 GCA_964342815.1 uncultured archaeon
AGGGAACATTCCCGTCCTGGCCAACACGTAAGTTGACCAATGGTGCAGCAACACTGAGTGTTGCGGAGCAAAGCGGGCACGTCTTTACCAAGAAGACAGTCAATTTGTTCCCGTCTTTACGTGACAGGTCCTTCAGGTATATCCTTACTTGATCTGTTCTTCGAATAGAAGCCTCTTTCCGGCTCTCAGCTCGAAGAAGAAACCCGGTTCGGCAAATCCCGGTGAATCAGTGCTCCCGTCGTCGTCGACATGCTCGAAGCTCTTTATCACGAAGCGATCACCTATGGACAGTTTACCATCATGGTCGCCGTCTCGGAAACTGATGAAGGTCTGGTCGTCAATGGGCTTCCCGTAGACGTTCGAAACTCTGTGCTGACCGTTGCTCATGTCACGTCGATCGGAGCTGAATAACGTAAAACGAAGGTCCTCAACCGAAAGATCGTTCTCTGCGGTAAGGGTCTCCACCTTCAGCACGTAGTCCTTGTTCACGGTCCGAGTATCCGGCTCAACGTTGACGATTCCACCGACACCATCTTCTTTACCGGTATCGACGAGACCCGAGACCCATAACCAGAGCACTCCAGCGAGTACTATGGTGATGGCCACCATGAGGATGATGGCGATCACTGGAGACACTGCTTCGCGGTCCCGCCGATATCCTTTCTTCCGTTTTTTGCCAGAGTAGAAAGTGCTTCCCACGGCAAGACCCAGTAGAGCGATGCCCATGGCCGCAACTGACGGCGCAAAGGATGGTGTGACACCTGCAGGTCGAGCTCTTACCGCGTACAGCTCCACAGTCACCCGATTGTTGTCGTTGGTCTTCTCGAAGAGCTTCATGTCAGTACCACCGATCACCTCATCAACCTCTATCAAAATATAGTTCTTGCTGTCGTCATTGCCGGGACGCCATATTTTTATATGCTCGTTGAAACTTTCCCATGGAATCTTGATATTGACGTCCTCTATACCTTTCGGATGAGTGTTCAGGTCATCGAATCGCACTGGTTTTCGAGCCAACTCAGTAAGCTCTTTGCCGTCCTTATCCACCAGGCTGACTTTTACCGATACCTCGAATAGATCACCCAGAGCGGAGTATTGGCTGTCTTTCCCCTGGTTTGTAACAGGCATGTCGTAAAAAATATTTGCCTTGAAGTTCATTTCATGGCCCGCAAGAATGTGATTAGGTTCGATCCTGTTAGATTCCAGCCATACATCCTTGTCGTTCAAAACTCGTACCGCGATATCCCGTTTGACCTCGCGCAGGTCACGGGGGCATACAGCTGTGACGGCAATTTTCCCGATTCTCATGGAATAACCGGAAATCGAATCATAAACTACACCTTCGTCCTCCGGACCGAAGTAAGCAATGGCTTTGAATTCTCCATCGTTCAGTATGTTGGGTGATTCATTTGCCTTAATATTCGTGTCCGCACGCCAAGAGGTGCTTTCTATAACCACATCATTGCCAAATTCATCGAAACCTTTTACGGAAAAGTGTTGAGTGGCTCCAACTTTCACGTCCACCGTCACGGGATCTGCATCTGGACCGCCCGGAAGCGCCTCCAAGTGATCGAGGAAAGTTGGATGTACAGTTACAGTCTTGGTGAATCCCTTTATTCCCTGAAGATCAATCTTGGATCTGAAAGTGATGTTCACTTCCCCGGCTATAAAAAACTTTAACGGTTGACCAGGGTAATTGGTTGCCACGCCGTCCACCATATTCAGTATTACCGAACCACCACTGCTCTGCCAGGGTTCTGGGACTTCCTCCGCATTCTCGGTCACGAAGTCATGAGTAACTATTATAGGTGCATCGTACGTCGAGGATGGATTGCCCATTTTATCTGTACCGTAGACGATTAAATACAATTCATCACCGGCGTGATAGCTGCCTTCCCATCCAGGCATTTTAGGTGGATCATATTCAACATGCAGGGAATTTACCGGACCTGCCACGACATTGATGTTAGCGGGTTCGCCGATAGGGACAGCCACGGTCTCGAACACTATTGTTGTGGGGCCAATACCATGGTAAGTTAAAGGCGTTATGATGAAATCATGGCTCCCCTTGTCCTTGTCGGTATAGGTGTAATATTTACCTCTTCCATCCTCTTCCAGTTTGTCCTCAAAATCTACCTTACCAGCGGTTACCTTAACGTACATTCGATCTCTCCAATCGAAACAAGCATTGCCGTATGCATCTTCAAGGGATACCGTTATTATACCTGGCTCACCAACAACATAAGAATCTTCTTTGTATATCGTGCCCTGGGAAACCGGACCTGAAGATAAAGTGACGGAATACCCGTCTTCTTCACCGGATGCCACGTGAGTTACGAAAACTGTCCCCTTATCACCGGGTTTTCCCCCAGTAACCCTGATCATCTTCTTGTGGGGGTACGGCTGACCTGTTCTATTGTCTATTACGTTAACGAACTCAACACTATCGCCGAGATTGACTGCGCGCCAGTTGTTAAACTCCTGAGCAGGCATGACGCCCGGTGGATCCTGGTCGTCATAGGATTCCATTGTAAGAAGCGAACCGGGATCATTCTGTTTTGCCCCATTATTGGCTATCACATCCCCTTCCAATTTTGCAAACGAGAATGCCTGGATCCTGAGGTTGGGTATATCCACCACATGGTCGATCTCATCTTCATCCCAGGAATAATAGGTTACCGTAACAGGGCCAATACTGCCGTAAAAACCATCCGGGGACGAAAGATCGAATTCTATCTCAAACTCGTCTCCATCGGCCACGAAATCATCTTCGTTTTCATCTGCAGAGGACCAAGTTACCTTGTCAATATTTTCATCACCGTCAATGATCAGCCCATCCGCCTTTTCGTAAGTGAATCGAACCTCTTGAGCAACTGGATCGCCACCGCCAATAAATGTGATCTGGGCCTTTCCATGATCGGAATTAATACCATTGGAGTTATTGGGATTTTCTCCATCGTTATATGACCCACCACCACCGCCATTTCCCCGGTGATGGTCATGGTAACCACCAGCACCGCCGGAGTAACCGCCACCACCGCCGCCGCCACCGGTGTTCCCGTGTGTAGAACCTCCACCTCCGAAACCTCCGAAAGCCTGGCTGTATGAACTTCCCCTCTGTCCTTCACCCCCGTTTGTAAAACTTCTCCCACCGTAACCGTATGAGCCCCGACTTCCGTCGCCAGAGAGTCCGCCGCCTCCAGAGGCACCTGAACGGGATTCTCCACTGCCGCCGCCTCCGTTTCGCCCGCCGGCACGCCCCCAATTATTGTTCTGGCCGTTCTTTGAAGTTGTGCCGTGAATATTGGCGGGGTGATTTGAATTGTAATAATATTGGCCACCACCGCCTCCGGCAATTATAAGAGGTGTGTTATCGTTCTTTGTTATGAAGGTTCCTCCGCCGCCGCCACCAGAACGATAAGCTCCACCCTTCTGTCCTATGAGTATTTTTATGGTCTCTCCTTCGGTCAGCTCGAAATCACCTTTCATCCGGGCTCCTTTTCCACCCTTTTGGTCTCCCCCCTTAGCTCCCCACGTCTCCATTGTATAGGTCCCGGATTTCGGCACCTTCCATTCCTGTATCCCACGCCTATTGATGGTGATCTGTCCCGCCAGATTGGTATTTGAGTATGCTGAATTGACCTGGGCTTGTGTCGGCCCACGGTACTGGGTGGCCCCGCAGTTGGAGAAATTATACACTATCGGTTCCGCCCGCGAACCACCACCGCCTTTGTTCCAGTCGAAACCGGTAGAGCCTGATATCGTAACTTTCACGGCAGCTGAATCCGGATCACCCTGAGTTTCGGCAAAGATGGTGAAGGGATCGGGCTCGTATTCGAAATCAATATTTAATTGAGGTACAGTGAAGATGTACTGCACTTTAGAGCTGGATTCAAGATAGATCTCGTCCCACAGTATTCCCTCATTTTTTATTTTTCCACTGCCATATTGCTGGAATCGGATATACAGGTCTTCTTTAGCATCAACGGATCCATTTGGAAGAATATTCAACAGGTCCAGGTTCTCTACTAAAGACCATTTCGCGGCAGCATTGGGCTGCCATACCCGGTACCAGTTTTCATTGTCAATGCTCACTGCAATACCGTCATAATTATGCGGCAGCATATTCTTTCCGAAATTAGCTGGCATGACCTCGGTATTCCCGTAAATCTCCGCTGCAAAGGAGAGCTTCAGGCTCGTTACTGAATCTTCTCCAGCATCCAAACCGATGTGAAGCAGCAGCTGGTTCAGGTTCGGCCCTCTACCGGCTCCAGTATCCATGACCCAGCATGTAGTACCTCGCTCTTCGGGATCATAGGCATCGAAACCCGGGTCCGGGATTTCCTCGTAAAGAATGATTTCAACCTTCCCATGATCATTATTCACTCCCGAGGAATCGCTCTTGTTTGAGCCGTTGTTGTAGGAACCTCCTCCTCCGCCGTTGCCCCATGTCGCATTATGATATCCACCAGCCCCACCCGAATAACCCCCACCACCGCCGCCGCCACCTGAATTGCCGTGAGTTCCGCCACCGCCGCCAAAACCGGAAAATCCATAGTAGTTATGTCTTCCACCTTCACCTCCGTTCACGAATGCCCGTCCCGGATTCCCGTAACTGCCACGGCCCCCGTCTCCAAGGAGACCACCCCCACCACCGGCTCCGCCTCCCCTATCACCCTGACCTCCGTACCCGTTGCTGCCGCCTGACCTACGGTTCGTGCTCTGCCCATTTTTTGACGTTGTGCCATGTTGGTAATTCTGAACACTTGAACCATACTGCCCTCCGCCTCCACCACCGGCGATCACCAGAGGAGAATTATTCGACATCACTACGTATGATCCTCCGCCTCCACCGCCTGCACCATATCCATTACCACCTTTCTGGCCGACCAGTATTTTCAATCGGTCTCCCTTGTTCAGTTTGAAATCACCCTTCATACTGGCCCCGCGTCCGCCATTGTCATTGTAACGTGTACCGTAACCGGCCCGGGCTCCCAGGGTTTGGATGGTATAAGTTCCCGTTTCCGGAATAACCCATTCCTGGATCCCACGTCTTTTGATGGTGACTTTGCCAGCCAGATTGGTATTCGCATACGAGGAATTGATCTGACCCTGCGTTGGACCGTAATATTGGGTAGCGTTGCAGTTGGTGAAGGTATATTTTGCCTTCTCATTCATTCCAGGTTCGGTGTTTATTCTCTCATTACGAGCGTTTTCCCCATCGCTGCTGTATATACTCCACGCCGGACCGAATTCAGACTCTTTGAATTCCTCGGAAAATGGCTCTTTGTAATAAACACCAAGAATTTCCGGTGGAGTTGTGATCTTTAGTTTTCCGTGACCATTTTGCACCCCTTGGGTATGTTTAACATCCTGGCTGCCGGATTTGACATAGCTGCTTCCACCACCACCCCCGCCACCATTAATATAATTGGCATTACATCCTCCTCCCCTTGATCCACCCCTTCCGCCACCATTTTGAGTTCCACCGCTACCACCGTAGCCTCCATTGCTTCTGCCACCTGTACCGCCAGTGGTACCTCCTCCGACTCCTCCGTTGCCGCTGCTGCTATTGTAGGAGGAACGACATCTATCTTGAGCATCACCACCTCTCCCTCCCGAACCCTGCGTGCCGTTGTAACCGTTCCGGGAACCATAATCACCGCAGCATTGGGATATACCAGATCCTCCTCCGCCACCTCCATAATATCCCCCGCCTCCACCGCCCCCGCCACCGGGATAATTACCACCACCTTTACCGCCACCGCCACCAGCCACCAGTATCCTGTTGCCCCATCCTGTGCCGTTTCTCCGAATATCCGTCCCTCCACCGCCACCGCCTCCGTGTCGGCTGTAATTCGAATAACCTCCCTGGCCTCCACCGTTCCATCCTGGAGAACGATTTCCGTGTTGATCGGCTCCCTTTCCCCCTACATATATATATAGTGTTTCTCCAGGGGTCACCGCAAGTCGGGCATGGACTTGCCCACCCTTCCCTCCGGAACCGCCCTGAGCTCCGTAGGCGTCCACTTCGATGAAATTTGTACCATTGGGGACAACCCATGATTGCCGCCCTCCAGTATAGGAAAATTCTTTTGATATCCCAGTACCGTCCTTGTATTTGAAACCGTATTCCGCGGAAGCTCCTTTTTTCTCAATCAGGGTTATCTTGGCCTTTCCATGACCTGATTGAACCCCGCTTGAGGTCGTACCCTCGCTTACTCCACCGACGTAACCGGAACCCCCGCCGCCGGCTGCTCCACCGCAACCGTCAGAGCCTCCGCCACCGCCATAGAATCCTCCGCCACCGCCACCGCCGCCCTGATACCAGCAGGCATTTGCTCCGTTACCACCTTGGCCCAGTGATGCATTACCGCCATTACGACAGGCATTAACTCTTCTTTGGCCACCTCTTCCACCGGCGTTCTGAGTACCACCATCGCCAGGATTTCCACAGCACCAAAGACCACCTCTAGCACCGCTTGCTCCACCACCATTTCCTCCACTTGCACCATACCTTCCACTAGCTGCCTGACCACCACCGCCGCCTGCCACTATTACCCTATCCTTTAACGCCTTACCTCCAATCCGCATGTCCGTTCCACCTCCGCCGCCGTATGATGATCCGTAAGCCGTCCCTGTTCCCGCCGTCCCTCCGCCGTTCCATCCACCTCCTCTATTCTGACCCTTACCACCCACATAAACACCAATTGTATCATTGGCATTAACTTCCAGCTTACCTTTGGAATATCCCCCTTTTCCCTGCGTTGGACCACCTTGTGCCCCCCAAACTTCAAACTGATAAACACCGCCAACTGGGACTTTAAAATCTTCCGGAGAACCTTTATAACTGAGATCCCAGGTATCTCCTTCTTCCGCATTTCCTCTAGATTGTGTTTTACTTTTCATTTCAAGATCAACAGGATCGCCTGAAAAGATCAGTTCCCCGTTATTTGATATGCTATCGATCTCTGGTAAATTTCCGATACTCCCATCCGAATATCTTGCGGCCATGGAGTAGCTTAACGTCGATGTTCCTCTGGAGTTATCGTGCTGCTGCGGGAGAAAGACCACTTCGTTGATGACTGCCTCCTCACCACCTATCTTCTCGAATGCAACACCAACGAGTACGACCAACCCGGCTAATATAAGCGCTGACAGGACGATCCAAATGCCAATCTTAATATAAAGACTACGTTGTAGTTCAATTTTTTTCTGTTCGTTCATAATTATACCTCAATTTTCAACTCCCATACGTTTTGGAATTGGGAAAAAAACATCGTGCTATGATTATATATAGATAACGGATGTTGTTGGAAAGTTAAAGAATCAAAAGAAGGTTATACAATACATGTAATTTCCTTATAATCCCCCCCCAACGGTTCATCAAATTAATTTTCGAGAGACGTAAAGTTCATATTTTGAACTGAATAGGCCCTGGAATTTAATTTACGGAACATCAGACCTAATTGAATAATAAATCGATATTATATAACCAATTTATCTTTATCAATAATATAGAAAACAGGTTTTTCGTGATGGCGCTATTCGGCAAAATACAAATTCCACCGTTAGGGTAAAATAGCAACATGCCAATCATCAGCCGATGCTCTCCAAGCCTGTGCAGGATATGATTAATTGGACTAGAGCCAAAGCTAAGGAGAGGTTTCCCCATGCTACAATTTATTTAAAATATAAAATATACAAATATTTCACCATTGGCCGTTACAGTACAGCCATAGTTGGAAGGAAAAAAGTAAAAAAATATGTGAGGAAGACCTCGGAACTAGATTTTATAGAGCAGTACGGCTACAAACCAACCCGAACAAACCTGCTGCGGGATCATGAATTCTATAAGCTTCGCGGTGTACCTGTACCAAAGATTATAAAAATTAAGGGAACCGAGAAGAGGCCGATATTCTATTTTCAGAGAACAGTCGATCTCGATCAGGGAGATACGGAAAATATGTTCTGCGGCATGGTTGACATATCCCACTCGGTTTTAAAGAAAGGGTACCACTTCGACATAATGCCAAAAAACTTCGGTTTGATAGACAGCAGGCTGACCTTTCGCGATACTTTTGGAATAAGAAAACGGAAGGGCTTAAGAGAAGAATTGGATATTATGATAAAAAAGATTGTAAAGTTCGACCGACTTGTTTTCAACATATCAAGCGAAAAGAAGAGAAGGTTCGAAAGAATCGTGAAGAGTTATGTCAATAAAAAATATAAAAAAATGCTTGAGGATGAGCCTGTGTGAATACAGCTTTGTGTGGGATACCTCCTACTGAACTTAGCGAATAATTCGGGTGAATATATGTACCTTACTAAAGAAGAGGAGAAAAACCTTTCCGGTGATAAGGGCGAAACCGTTGCGGAAGCCATTGATTACATGGTAAAGTTCGGGGAAGCCTTCGATGCAGAACGGCTTCTGGATATAGTATACGTCCATTATCCCGCCGAAATGGCCATATATGAAGGGAGTGTAGAAGACCTTTTAGAATACGCAGAAAAAAGACCCAGGGTATCGGTTCCAACGACTTCGTCAACATTATGCATGGACCTGGACCAGTGGAAGGAAATGGGAGTACCGGAGGAACTCGCAATTAAACAGTATGAGGTGGTAGAGCCCCACAAAGAAATGGGTGTCTTGGGTACCTATACCTGCACACCGTATCTTTTGGGTTTCTTACCACCCAAAAACTCATACATTGCATCGGTTGAATCGTCGGCGGTTATCTATTACAATTCAATGCTCGGTGCCTGGACGAATCGGGGAGGTATATTTACAAAATTCTCCGCGGTTTGCGGTAAATACCCCGAGATGGGTTACATGCTCCGGGAGAATAGAAAGGGCACGCATTTGTTTAAAATGAATATTGAGAAAGAAAAACTTCGGACATTCCTCGACTACAATCTCCTAGGTATACATATTGGCTCCATTGTGGGCAGCGAAATTCCCGTTCTGGATCGGATTCTTACAAAAGAACAGGAACATATCATAGGTATGGGTGCAACTCTCGCCACTTCCGGGTCCGTTTCCCTTTATCATATCCCGGGAGTAACAGCCGAGGCAAAGAGCTTGGAGGACGCTTTTCACGGCGATTATCCCGGGGAAACCTTTACGGTTGACATCTCCGACCTTGAAGATGCAAGAGAACAGGTGAGTACCATTGACGGCGGAGTGGTTGATTTTGTTCTACTTGGATGCCCTCATTATAACCTCGAGCAATTGAGAGAAGTGGCATTAATGCTCAAGGGAAAAAAGATCGCAAAGGGGGTGAAGTTATGGGTATGCACGAACCGTATGACAAAGCATGCTGCCCAATGGCAGGGTTATGCACAGTTGATTGAGGCTGCTGGAGGCAAGGTTGTTTGTGATTCATGCCCCGTGGAATCCCACATGAGAACGAGCACCTGTAAGAGCTACGGACTGGCGACACCCTATATCGAGGTAATGGCTACAGAGTCGGGAAAGATGGCGAGGTACGTAAAAGACCTAATTGGCTGCGAAACTTTATTAATCGATCGAAAGAACTGTATCAAGGCCGCTCTGAACGGCAGATGGGGTGATTGAAATTACCGATGAGGATTTTACGGAACGGATAAGATGCAAGGGAGTGGTCAAGGGTGTTGCCGAGGGTAAAGCCCTGGTAATGAAGAAGTCGTTTGCCTTCATGGGGGACGTTGACATGGCCACCTCGGAGATAATAGCAAAAGAGCACGAGCATTATGGTAGAAAAATCGCCGGAAAGATTATGATCTATCCCGAGACGAAAGGTTCTTCCGGTGGTTGTGTAGTCCTGATCTCACTGGCCAAACTTGGCTTGCAACCCGCAGCCATAATAAACTTAAAGATGGCTGATTACAACCTTGTGGAAGGTGCAATACTTGCTGGAATACCACTTGGATGTCTACCTGAGGATGACCTCACTAAGATGATACAGACCGGGGATATGGTAATGCTCGATACAGAAAACGGTTGGATCCAGCGTATGGCGAAATAATAAACAATTTAACCTCGGTGAGGCTATGAAAGACCGTTATTATCTGGGCGTCGACCTCGGTTCGGTCAGTCTTGACGCGGTCATTCTGGACAGGCAAGGTGAGATCAAATGGTGGAAGTACCATAGAATACACGGCTGGCCGAAGAGAGCTATTTATATTCTGTCGAGAGAGATACGAGACGAGTTTATTATACCAAATAATATTGAAAAATTCCATGGATCTCTGGCAACAGGTAGCGGAAAGGAGATAGTTAAAAAGGTTCTGGGTTTGGAAGTTATAAATGAAATAATTGCTCACGGGGTTGCTGCTGCCAGGACGGCGGGAAGCAGAACGTCAGTTATAGAGATAGGGGGTCAGGATTCCAAGTTCATCAATGCCGACAAGAACGGGCCTTATGATTATTCAATGAATGAACTGTGCGCAGCTGGAACGGGAGCCTTCTTGGATGTACAGGCTGAACGCTTGGGTCTGAGTATCGAGGTATTTTCCGAACTGGCTTCGAGCGCAAAAAATGTCCCTTCGGTGGCAGGACGCTGCAGTGTGTTTGCGAAATCAGATCTAATTCACCTTCAACAGAGAGGAATACCCAATGGAGAGATCGTTGCCGGTCTCTGCTATGCATTAGCCCGAAACTATCTCGCAACCATGATCAAGGGTAGAGAAGTGATCAAACCCGTTGTGTTTCAGGGCGGGGTGGCACTGAACGATGGGGTTATCCGCGCTTTCAAGGACTTGCTGAAACTCGAAGACAAGGAGATCATCCGTCCTAAGCTGCCGCATATGATGGGAGCAGTTGGTGCGGCACTCATCTCAATGAACGAACCGCAAAAAGACAATACGGCAAAACAGATTTCCAACCTTGCAAAGAAAGCACAGGATAAAGCAGCAAAAGGGATTTCTCTCGGCGGCTGGGAGATGCAAACCGCCAAACCAGATCAGCCCGCAGGTCTTGAGTCGTTCGAGCTTAACAGGGACAATAAAGGTTCCCAAGAATCCCTGTTTCTTGGTATTGACATCGGTTCAGTGAGTACAGGGGCCATGCTGATAAATCCTCAAGGTGGAATTGAAGCTCGTGCATATACATTTACGGCTGGGAGACCCCTCAGCGCTGTGAAAAAAGTTTTTGAATTTCTAAAAGGTAATTTCAAACGGCAGCAGATCAAGGCAGTGGGAACTACCGGTTCCGGAAGAAAACTCGTGGGATACTTAATCGGGGCGGACGTCATCGTGGATGAGATAACATCCCAGGCTGTTGGTGCATATGATATCATGAAAAACCTCGATACTGTGATAGAGATAGGGGGGCAGGATGCAAAATTCATTACCCTTGACAGCGACGGTCTCGTCAAGGATTTCGAAATGAATAAGATATGTTCAGCGGGGACCGGTTCTTTCATCCAGGAACAGGCGGTGCGTTTGAGCGTGGACCTGAAAAATGAATTTGCGGACCTCGCCCTTTCGGCGGAATCACCCCTCCCACTTACAAGCCGGTGTACCGTATTCATGGAATCCGATCTCGTTCACCACATTCAGCAGAACACACGACTCCCGGACCTTCTGATGGGCGTCGCGAACGCGGTAGTGGAGAATTATCTCGACAGGGTGGCACTTGGACGAAAACCCGGTAAAAATGTACTTATTCAAGGAGGAGTGGCAAAGAATGCTGCTGTGGTGAAAGCTTTCAAAGCTCGTTTGTCGGATTCCAAAATAGAAGTTCATCCGGTTCCTGAGCTTTCCGGTGCCCTGGGAATCGCGAAACTTGCTGCTGAGGAAGCCGAAAGAAAAAAAATGAAAAGCTCCTTTACTGGATTTTCGTTAGAAAGCGACTACAGTTCAAGCACTTTCAACTGCCTAAATTGCGAGAACCAGTGCGAGGTTAACACCTTCGATACACTTTCGGGAAGGTTTTATTTTGGCGATCTCTGCGGAAGGTATGGCGAATCGAGCTTTTCTACTGATTCCGGCAAAGACCATACGCAGCAGAGGGAAATGCTGCTACGGGAAATGGTGGAAAGTGCAACAGGTAGAAGACGCATGGGTATACCGGAAGCCCTTTTGTTTCGCGAATATTTTCCGTTTTGGTTTTCTTTCTTCAGTAAACTTGGGATAAAGATTGTTACATCCGGTCGATCCACATCCGTCAAGCTCAACGCCGGATTGGCAAGACTGCCTGCGGAGACCTGTTTGCCCATCAAACTGCTGTTCGGCCATGTCACCGAACTCTGTAATAAAAAAATTAAAACGATTTTTTTACCATCCTTTAGACGCATAGAAAATAATTTCCCCTGCCCATATGTCCAGCACGCAGCAGCCATGATATCATCTGTATTCAGGGATTGTGAGATATTATCGTTTTCGCTTTTACCCGATATAAAGGGACGGAACCTAAAGCTGCTGCTGGATGAAATTGCGGGAGAGTTTGCGGTCCGGAGAGATCAGGTTGAAGCAGCATATAAACAAGCGCAAAAAGTATATTCCAGATACAGAAAAGTTACTGAGATCAAACCGGGTAAAAGCCGGTCGGTTGCAGTAATAATTGGTAAACCGTACAACGCCGCAGATCGATTCGTAAATCTCGCACTGTCATCCAAACTGGCGCGAGCGGGATTCGAGGTGGTTCTGGCAGACCAGCTCTCCCGGGTTGATGAAGTCCCCCTTCCCGAGAGGTACGCAAAAATTGATTGGTTTTTCAACCGGAAAATGCTGGCAAGCGCCATGGCAGTAAAAAAACACGAAAATTATTTTCCCGTTGTAGTGACAAATTTTGGCTGCGGCCCCGACGCATTTACTCTCCCGCTTCTGGACGAGATCGCGGATGGTAAACCATCGCTGTTTCTTGAGGTGGATGAGCATCGTGCGGATGCGGGTCTCGACACGCGAATAGAAGCTTTTTCGGAATGCGTTAAGCGCTGGAGGGAGCTGAATACCCGCAGGGATCTCTCGTGGCAGGGGAGAAAACGGCACGTACCAATATCGAAGGGGGACCCCGTGAAAGGCAAAAAAACATATATCATACCACAATTTTCCGATCATGCCTTCGCCTTTGCCGGTGCGTTCCGAGGAGCAGGAGGGGAGGCAAGGGTTCTTCCTTTACCAGACCGCGAAGTGCTGGAGTTGGGGGTCGAGCTTTCCGGCGGCCGGGAATGTCATCCGTTCAAGCTCATAGCAGGAGACATCATGCGCCTGGCAAGAACGGGCGGGCTGCCCTGGGGGGCGGTCTATTTATTCCCGGTGCTGAGCGGTTCTTCATGTCTGATATCACAATACGTGCCCACCATCGAGCGATATCTATCGGATATCGGCCGTTCAGACGTTACCGTGATCGGGACCAGCACCCCGGCTCTCGTGGAACATTTCGGGAGATGGTTCATTCTGAATCTGGGCAGAGGTATCGCCGGCATCGAATACATGCTCAGGTTGAGGTACGAACTGCGGCCATATGAGGTGATAAAGGGTGAAGTTGACGCTGCGTACCACAGGGCATTGGATATCATCGTGGAGAATTTGGCTCAGGGTCGGGCCCACGACGGTATAATCGATGCCGTTTTCGAAATGGAGAAGGTGAAGACCCGTAACAAGGGAACCAAACCGGCCATCGGTGTGGCGGGTGACGTTTATACCAGAGTAAATCCTGCTGCCAATGGGGGTCTGTTTGAAATACTGGAGGAACTGGGATGCGAAGTTTGGCTCGCCCCTACCATTCTTGACGTAGCCCTGTCCGGGACGGAGTTATCGGTTAAAAGACACTGGCGTCAGAGAGAACTGCTGGAAATGACATCTTCCTGGGCCAAGGGCGTTGTTGGGAAAATGGAATTGTGGCGGGTCGAAAAGCATTTCAAAGGTCTTCTCCGCAACTTCGGCGAGCCGGATATGGAGACCATCGAGAAATATGTGGAGGACCTGCTTCCCGGGGAGCCGGAACTGCTTGTAATGCTGAACGTTGCAAAACATGTTGATTTTGCTGAGAAGGGGGTTGACGGTATTCTAAATGTTTTCTGTCTAAACTGCATGGTTGGCACTTCAACGGCTGCTGTATTTCCCAGTATCAGGGAAAAGACAGGTGAGATCCCCATGATGTCCCTGGTGTTCGACGGGCTTGGAACCACCCATGCACGAAATCGAACCGAAGCCTTCGCTCACAGGGTAAAACGCTATCACAAGGAGCGTATCGAGAAAAAAAACAGGAAAACCGGCGCAGCAGAAAAAGGACTGGTGGACCGATTCATGGAAACATTGGAGGGCTTGAGAAGTAAATATGCTCTGGGAGATGAGTGAAAAGCGGGGTGGACAATTGGATAACGAAAAAAAACGATTCTGGGAAGTGGATGCAGCGCGAGGCGTGGCCATAATAATGATGATCATCTTTCATCTCATTTATGATCTTGATTTCTTTAATACTATCGATTTTACTCTCAATAAAGGTTTCTGGTTTGTTTTCCGTAGGTCCATTGCAATTTCATTCCTTTTACTGGTAGGCATCTCCATGAATTTGAGCTATTATCAGAAGGAAAACATTTTTTTCAAATATCTTCTGAGGGGATTGAAGATTTTCGGTTTTGGTCTCTGCATAACCCTGGTGACCTATATCTTTCTTTCAAATGCCTACGTCAGATTCGGAATACTGCATCTAATTGGCCTCTCTATAATTATTACATATTTTTTACTGGATTTCTACGTATTAAACCTTTTCCTGGGTCTATTTGCAATTACTATTGGATGTATAATTGGGAATATCCACGTTAACATTCCTTGGCTTTTCTGGATGGGGCTTCGTGATGGCCACTATCCTGATATCGATTATTTCCCATTATTTCCATGGATCGGAGTAATATTCATAGGTTTATTCCTTGGAAAATTCCTTTACCGACAGAAAAAACGGAAATTCGTTATGATTCGAAATTGTCCCAAGTTTCTCGATCCGCTGAGTTTTCTTGGAAAACATTCACTGTTCATCTATCTGATCCATCAGCCTATTTTGATCATTATATTAGCTCTTCTTGGAATTGTTAATCCGGATATTCTATGGCTATTCTAAATCCGCTGGAATATTGTATTATGATAACACTGTTATGTGTCCCCTATGTCCATTCCGCAAAAAACTATAATAAAGTTTAAATTAGATAATGTCGATGTACTTTACATCAGGTGTAAACAATGTTCATAACCATACTGGGAAAATCCTTCTCGAGGAGAAAGGGGAAAATGGCAATCGCTATTATTGCGGTTATCATGGGTGCTGCTATCCCTTCGGCAATGTTCACTGTTTCCCTGGACATTTCCGAAAAAGTCAGCCATGAATTCCGAAAGTACGGAGCAAACCTTATATTGGTCCCAAAATCGGATACTATAGAAGTCGGTTTTCCCGGAGTGGAATTCGGAGCTGTGACCGAGCAGAATATGATTAATGAAAGTGACCTATGGAAGATCAAGAGCATTTCCTGGAGAAATAACATACTTGGTTTTGCACCCTCCTTGTATCAGGTAGTGAAATCTGGAGAAGGGGCCAATGAACAGCGAATGGTTCTCGTTGGAACCTATTTTAATAAAGAGGTCGATATCCTCAAACCATACTCCTCCGATGATAAAAAAACATTCAAAACAGGGATTAAATCCATCAGCCCCTGGTGGGAAATTAAAGGGGATTGGATAGAAGATCCCAACGATAATATCGGAAGCATGGTAGGTGTCAATGTCGCTGAAAAATTGGGTCTTGCTCTGGGCGACGCCTTCACTATCAGATACAGTCAGTTACCCGACGATACCCAAAACGAAACAGAATACGAACTGAAGGTATTGGGGATCATAAATACCGATGGGTATGAAGATAACCAGATCATAGTAAATTTACAGGTTGCTCAAAATTTGACCAATCGCCCCAACGAAGTACATACTGTTCAGGTATCTGCTCTCTGTAATGCCTGTCCCGTTGATGTTTTTGCCGGGGAAATAGAGGAAAAGATCCCATATATTGATGGAAAAACCGTAAAACAGCTCGTCAGTGCAGAGATGAGCGTGTTGGGCAAGGTCGAGGATATGATGTTACTTGTCACCATCGTTGCCCTTCTCGCTTCGGCCCTTGGTGTTAGTACCACAATGACCACATCGGTGATAGAAAGACAGAAAGAGATCGGATTGATGAAAAGTATAGGAGCGGAGAACAAAAGAATTGCATCGTTGTTCCTGACCGAAGCAGGTTTGGTAGGGCTCGTAGGTGGAATACTTGGTTATTTGATCGGACTCGTGCTTGCTCAGATCATCGGCATGAGTGTGTTCGATTCCTCTGTTTCGCCCCGCCTGATTGTTCTTCCCATAGTGTTGGGAATATCCATTGGAATGACCCTTTTAGCATCTTCCCTCCCGGTTAGAAGAGCAATTAAGATAGAGCCTGTGATAGTATTGAGGGGTGAATAAATGGAGAGCGGGATCATAGTCACAAAAAATCTCAGTAAAATATACGGAAGCACGAAAGCTCTTCAGAAGGCAAGCATAACTATAAAACAAGGTGATTGGACGAGCATAATCGGGCCCTCGGGATCGGGGAAGACCACACTATTGAACATGATCAGCTGCCTTGATACTGCAACTTCGGGAGAGGTATTCGTGAATGGAACCAATATTTCGAAATTGAATCAGGTAAAACTCACACGATTCAGAAGAGATAATATCGGTCTCATTTTTCAACAATATCATTTGATACCCTATTTAACAGCTCTTGAAAACGTAATGATGGCACAGTACTACCACAGCATCGTGGTTGAAAAAGAAGCCCGTGAAGCCCTGGAAAATGTTGGAATGGGTCACAGGTTGCACCACGTACCATCCCATCTGTCCGGCGGCGAGCAACAGAGGGTATGCATAGCAAGAGCCTTGATCAACGATCCAAAGATACTTCTGGCGGATGAACCCACGGGAAACCTTGACCAGAAGAACGGAAAAATCGTACTTGATCTCATCAAGAGATTGAATGACGAGGGACATACGGTGGTCCTCGTTACTCATAATCCGGATATCGCAAAGAAAGGGAATCGGATCATCGAATTGATTGACGGAAAGGTTTCGCGAGTTAATGTTATAAATTCATAGTCAGAGTGTGATAATATATGCCACAGAAAAAGCAACAAAAGTTGGATAGATGCCCGGAATGCGGTTGCGCGATCAAATCGAAAAACCTAGAGAAGCACATCCTAATAGTACATAAAATCGGATCACAGGGTCAAGGTGGCGAGGTTAGACCGAGTAAAGCTGAAGAGCGAAAAAAACTGGAAATGGAACAAAAAAAGATGAAAATGAACATCGTTTTCTCGGTAATACTGATCAGCCTTGTAGTGGTCGTATTATATTATTGGTGGGGACCGGGAAGCGACGATAATAATCCCTATACCTATGAGGATTCAGAAGAATCACCAACGGATCCTGATTCCGGAGATGTAAGGATCCCAATAGCAGATATAACAACTAATGCAAAGTTCTACACTTATAATTCCAATGGTGTAACTATACGATATTTTGTATTGAAAAGCTCGGATGGCGTGGTACGAGCCGCATTTGATACGTGTGACGTATGTTATGAGGCAAAAAAAGGTTACCGTCAAGAGGGGGATGATATGGTGTGTAATAACTGCGACCAGAGGTTTCCCTCGGAAAAGATCAACGTTGAGAAGGGCGGGTGTAATCCTGCGCCATTAACAAGGACGGTTGAGGGCGACGAACTTGTCATCAAAACCAGCGATATAGAAGCGGGGAGTTGGTATTTCGAATAATGAATCACTATATAATGTAATATTATTTTCTTAAATAATGGAGATGCTTGATTAGTTCGGAAATAACTGAAATCATTGTCCGGGGAGAAGAATATGACCCCGGACATAATTTTTTTATAATAGAGCATATGGCGCAGAATTTCGAGAGGTTCTCGTTTCTGACCCGAGGTTTCCGTTTGCACTGAAGACATGATTGGCTAAGTGACGATGACAACTTCTACCTCGTCAAAAATGTAAATATGGGCGCCATGACTCATTTTGACAAGAAAATAACCAATTATAAACTAATAAACATTATTACTTTACGAAATCTGCCTTTGGATAAAGTACATGATTCCAAGGAGAGGTTGGACCCGGAATCGGAAAATTACTTCTATAGTCGTTCAGGATAACTGTTTTATCCGTTTGGAATAATCCTTAACGTCCAGCTTCCTGAGGGCATTCTTCAGGTTAT
Source organism: uncultured archaeon (assembly GCA_964342815.1). Taxonomy (GTDB): domain Archaea; phylum Thermoplasmatota; class Penumbrarchaeia; order JASLWR01; family JASLWR01; genus JASLWR01. The sequence goes on from CAYFHS010000009.1 coordinate 18,223, forward strand.
TAACCCCGGAGATATCCGCCGCAAATCGATCCGCATGATACTCGTCGGAATGTCGGAGAAAGGTGAATGAGATCAATGCCAGAACCGACAAGACGAATTTGCTCGGACTTTTCCTCAGATGATATACTTCATGTGCCACAACCGCCATTATCTCATCAGGTTCCAGCCTTTCCATCAATCCAATTGAAAGATAGATTTCACCTCTGTGGGTATATGCCTTTATCTTTTGAGAATCCAGAACATTTATTACTACGCTGAAATGTTCTTCCAGGGTCGATATGATCCCGATGGGAAAGCGGACCAGATTCGAATGACGCAGATTTATACTGAGTTTTACAATTCCAAGCAATAATGTGCAGATAATTACAATTCCGAGATATGCCCAGATGAGGTTAAACATGGTGCATTCCATGGTAAGAATGCTTGAAGCGATCATCCAGATCATGAATGTCTGATTGGCAAGTAGAAATTCGTGTCTACGCTTCCGAAAATAAGCGAAAAGACATAAAATCGCAAGGAATAGAGTAAGCAAAAGGGGATAGATCATTCCCGATTCCTGAATACAGAAAAGATAGCAGCTGAGATTATTCATCTTTTCTTTCTCCTTCCGTTGATCTTTCCCAGGGTATCGATGGTGGCATCCCCGAAAGTGTCTATAAGACTCTCGATTATACGCTCAGAGATTTTAACTCCTATCTCGTTTCGATCTCCGGTAGGATAATATATGTACCTCACTCTATTTTCGCTTTGATCGATCTCCCTTCGAGCGAAACCGGATTTAACCAATCTATCCAGGGTCCCGGCAACGCAAGCCAGTGAAAGGTCCTGGCACTCCCGGGTTATCTCGGCTGAAGTTGTATGGTTCAACTCCCAAAGAATTTTCATAATTCGAGCTTCGTTTGGGCTGAAAAATTTCGTTAATCCCTGTTTGTTAAGGCTAATTCTCTCTATCTTCACCATTGTTTACATATAGTGTAAAACGAATATATTAAAATTGTCGCTTTTTAATTCTGGAATTGTTTTTTATCCTTTAAAACGAGGAATCCTGTCGGGGGTGGGAGAGAAATCGAGATTAACTTTTCAAGTAATATAAAACTACAAATACAATAATACTGTTCCATTCACAGAAGGAAATTTCCTTTAAACGATGAACAGGTGATAAAATGAAAAAAGTAATAATCGCGATGATTATCGTGTTGGCTTTGGGCCTTAGTACCACGACCATGGGCTGCCTTGATGAGGTCTCAATAACAGGGCATTCTGAATCCTTTAAGGACGATACAACCGGCGTGTTTACGTACAATTACGTTGTGGCCGTTGTTATCGGAGATGCGAAGGTAGACAAGGTGAAATTAAAATTGGAAGATAAAGATGATGATGATATAATAGACAAAGAAAAAGACGGTTGGATTGGCACGGGAAAGGAATTGGGATCAAGCATCATATTTATTAATAATCGAGGCGCCACCGACATGGTCAATACCGGGGATATTTTCTCTCTCATAACTCTTACCAATTGCAGTGGTGGGACTTTAAACGTTTATTACGATGGCGAGAAGGTGGATAAAGTCAAGGATTTGGATTGAATTATCCCTCGCAATTTGAATTCACCCCGTGGGGATACGATTTCGAGAATTAATACGGAAATCTCCCATAATAAGCGATCTCCGCAAAAGTTCAAGACCCGTCCGGATCCAATAACTTACTGTTATCTTACTTAAAGAGTCATATCTGGGCTTAGATAATTCACGGAAAATATTATTAAGTCAATAAGACATATTCAGTATAAGGCGATGTCCTATGAGAGATATGAAAGCTAAGTTGATATTTAGGTTGCCAGGAAAGGCTCCGGTCGTGGTAAAGATAGACGATGAGATCGTATTGAAACGTTCCTCAGAAACATTCTCAATAGTATGTGAACAGGATATCGAGAAATATGACCTCGGAATTTTCGACAGCAGCGTTTCGGGAGGAAAAGGGCATGCCAGAATATTCTGGGAAGGAAATCAACTCTATATTCAGGATATGGGAAGCAAGAACGGGACCTATATACTGGCAGGTGGTCAACGATTGCCGCTGAAGGGTTGGCAGCCTAAAAAGAAGAGAGACATTTTTCCCAGCGATAAAATACCACTGAGAAAGACCCATGACATTATGCTCGGTTCGTTGGAATTCAGGGTGGAAATCAAAGAAAAGTCACAATCAATAGTGCAGCAGCACATTCATGGCGATCTCATAGACAAAGGCGCTTCGAAGGTTGCAATTCACGATAGTGTAGTTCAGAGGTCCAACATAGGAGCCGACATCCATGTTAACGACGATCTGGACGGATTGGGGGAAAAGATAGGGGATTCCATCAGCGAAAAAGTCGGTGCCCAGGTACAGGAAACCGTCCATAAGGAAGCCGAATGGCTGGACAAGCGAAGTACTCACCGAGCAAAGGTCCTGAGAAAGGGTCAGCTCGAGTTAAAGGGTCTCACCGAAGAGATGTCAAAGAGCATGGAAAGGCATTTCAACGAATTGTCTAAAGACCTTCCATATCCCATAAATATGGAGAAGAAAAAATTGGCAATTCTCATGCATTACGGATGTTACATGTGCGGTAAGCAAACTGGTTTCATAAAGGACCGAAAATGGACAAAATGGCTTAATTTTGCCATTGGAGGTGTCATGGCAGGAGCCGGTATAGCAACAATGAACAGTGAGATCGGGATAAAAGGTGTCAAGAAACTTTATGCTGATTTCACCGAAACACCGCTGAACAAGATACCACAAGATGGTTTCGTTTTAACGAGTGAGGAAAAGGACCGGATGATCTCACGATTACGCGACAATGATATCTTTAAAAAATTGCATTACTGTCCTGGATGTAATAAATGGGTATGTGGAAAATGTTTCGACGGCGATGCGATGTTATGTGAGGAATGTTCGTATTGATCGCTCCAACATCAGATCTATGAGAATCTCACTTCGAGAAGAGTATATGATTTTTTTATACAATTTAGGTTCATTCAGGAAGTGACAATGATGGGACCGAAAATAAGAGGAGCAATTACGGTTTCGATAGTTGCGTTATTAGTGATTGCAGGTGTAATGCTATTTTATCCAAAAAACGACGACAGCAGTGTTAGCAAGGCTACCATCGATGATTTACTTTCAATACGATCATCAAGAAAGAGCGTTGATTACGACATGGTAATAACATCCTACACGTCCCCATATGTTGTCCTGGCAGCCACACCACTGGCCGTGTATTTTGACGGAAACCAATCAAAGACCGCTAAACCTCTTCTTCTCGCCGGTACTAATGATGAAACCCCTGAGGAAGGGATAAGCAAAACGATTTCCAGCTTCTTTATGGATTACCAAGGACGGAAAACCGTTGTTCTGGGAAATATCGAAAAATCAGTGGAAGATGACCTGAAATTGGGTAATCTCGCTATAAGGATCAACGGGGGCTCCGTGGAAAGAACAACTCTGGAAGCTGCAAAAAGCTTCTGGGAATCGTCCGACGGGGCTATACTCATAGAGAAAACCCAGGGAGGATACAATATTGGTGTTAACGCGGTTCCCATTGCCAGTTATCTGAATATCCCAGTGATCATCACCAGCGATACGGAAAATGTAAAGGACACCCTTAGTGAACTAGGTGTGAAGAAGACAATTGTTTGCGGTAATCTCAAAGGATACAAGAAAACATTTTTTATCTCCAACGTCAGCCAGGTGCATCAATTGCTTGCAACCGGGATGGAGGGTAAGGACGGAATAAAAAGCATTCTCAAGGACCGAATTGGATCGGAATCGGTGAAATATATTGCCCTTGCGAATCCACTCGACATAGACGTTCCCTTGGTACTGGAAGAGATAAGTGAAACCTTTACAGGTACCATCGTATCCCAGGGAACGGGTTCAACCTCGAATCCCTCATCAAATTCCAATGCACCCACCCATTATTTCAATATTCCCGAGGATTACACATGGTCGAACATCATTCTGGATACAAGGGTCAAATATTCAAACAGTCCGATTCCCGGAAGAACCCCTGCAATGGACGGACAAAGAAGTTACACTTATTTTGGCATAGACGAGGACAAGGACGGGGAGATGGTGGAAGACCCGGACAGCGAGGGGGATCATCTACAATTTTTTTCACCTTCACTAGGCTACGAAGCTCTGTCCACAAGTACACATGGATATACGGAAAAACCGATATTCAAGAGCACTGGCGAACATGCGATACAGCTGCTGGCGACGCTGCATTATCAACCCAATCCTTACGCGCCACCCCCGGAAACCTCGTATACCATAACCATAAGAGCCCAGAAATTATCCTCACCCAATTACCCCCTGGTGGATAGAATATCCTGTCTTGCACCGTACCTCGCCGCATTCCGTAACGGTATTGTGTATGCCTGCCCCGATTTCAGTATCTATTCCGAGGACATGCTTGGCAATCCCGACTGCGGCGATCCATCGCTTAATCCCGATCTTCTTGAAACTGCCAATAACGAATCTCTCGAGGTCAAAAGCAAATTGAACGGACTGTTAGCCAGATTACGAGGGACCACCGTTGCTGAACAAGCCGACTGGCCGGGATTGGCCGATATCTACAGGGAAGAATCCCAAGAACCTTTATTAGTGGGTATAATCGCCGATACCAACATGGTTCCACAGTATTATTACGAGTCAGATCCGCAGCAGGCACATTACGGATCCCGTGAAGGATACGGTTTGCCAAGCGATAACTTTTATTCCGATATCGACGCCAGTTTCGAGGACTGTTTTTCAGATATTGACGGCGGACCGGTATCTATGGAACTGGGGATCGGCCGCATCCTGGGCTGGGATTCCCAAGACGTGTCGGCCCTGCTTGCCAGAACCTTCTTCTACGAGGATATTTTAGCGTCTGCAATGGGTCATACGGGGAGTGATTTCAAGGATTCCGCCATGAACACCTTCGGCAGCCAGGTACCTGTGGGCACTTCAATCACCGTTACATCAAAGCTGGATACCATATTCCAGCACGGAGGATTTACAGTAGACACGATCCATGACGGTCCAGCCTCCGATTCCAAGGTTGCGCATCCCACATACGAGTCATCCAACCTGATCTTTTTCTGCGCGCACGGTTTCTACTACTGGTTCGTGCCACCCGGATACAAGGATACCGGTGTAGGGGGTGGTTTCTACCCCTCAAACGTGAATGAGATGGAGTTTGGTCCTTCAACAATATTCGGCTCCTCGTGCGTCACGGGAAAAGTGGACGGATTGGATCCCACCAATTCAGTCTCACTATCCTTTCTGCACTCCGGGATGAATGCATATATAGGTGCAACGCGCCTGTCATGGGGTGGTTTTTCACCCCTCTCGACCGAATCGGGCGAGATATTGGGCGCATATATCGGGCTCTACCTGTACGGATACCTGGTAGGTGAAATATACCAAAGGGGTGCGGATGCGTTCAAGGAAGTGAATCCTGTGGATTCAATTGGCGCGGCATTGATGCACTCAAAGAACCATTACGTCCAGGATATTGGCACCGGCAGCAGCGGCAATCCTCACAGCGATACAGTGGAAGAGTTTAATATAATTGGAGATCCTGCATTCATGCCTTACATCCCCAATCGATAATAAGAAAATACCTTAGGGTCGTTAAAATGACCGGTACAGTGCCTTTGAGGGATAAATTCGTCGGCGTCCTGGTGGGTATTCATACCGGAGATGCTCTGGGAATGCCGGTAGAAGGTTTTTCCATCGACAAGATAAGAGGGAGTTTTAGCAAGATCGAGGGATTCATAAACTCGCGGCTGGGTATCGGAACTTACACCGATGACACTCAGATGACCATAGGGGTGGCGGAATCGCTCATCGACAACCGTGATTTCGATGGGGACGACATGAGTTGGCGTTTTATTAGAAATTTCGAGATAACAAGAGGGTATGGTCCGGGGACTATCCAGACGCTGATCCGAATTAGGAAGGGATCTGAATGGGATAAGGCCAGCAAAGCGGTGTTCCTAGAAGGTTCCTTCGGGAACGGTTCATCAAAGAGAATCGCTCCTATCGCTCTCCTGTACGGGGAAGACACCGCCGTTCTCTTAGAGCAGGCTAGAAAAACATCTATCATCACCCACTCGCATCCTCTGGGAATCAACGGAGCACAGCTCCAGGCCTTTGCCGTAGCAAAAGCACTTCATCTCGATCCAGGGGTGGATGTCGAGTCAAATCGGCAGACTTTCATGAATGCTGTATTAGAATTCTCAAATTTGCTGGCTGACCCTTATCCGGAAAGAATGGATATAATTCGTGATTTCATGAATAGAAACCCCAGCGAGGAAGAGATAATTGCCAAGCTCGGGAATAACGAGGTATCGGTGAATTCAGTTCCCACGGCATTATATTGTTCGCTGAGACATCTGGATGATTTCAGGGCAGGGGTTCTGATGGCAGTGAACCTTGGCGGAGACACGGATACCATCGGGGCTATGACAGGGGCGATTCTGGGAGCATATAATGGAATTAATTCCATACCCGCTGATTGGATGGAAAAACTGGAGAACGGCGACAAGGGAAGAGATTATATTATTACCCTGGGTGAAATGTTATTCGAGCTGTACATTAAAAAATTTGCAAACGAAAGTATATAAAGAAAAAAGCTGGTTACGGGTGGCTATGCTGAAGATACTGTCCAGTGACGCTACTATACCATACGGACCCACTCCCTACACCCTTGTTAGCTATACAGGTCCCGTGGGTACTCCGAAATACAGGGAGGCCAGCGTCGAGATAGGAAAATGGGAGCGGGAGCTGGGATTTTCAACCAGGATTTTTCACCCGTTGGTAGATGTGGATTACAGGTTCGATGCAAAAGGCATGGTGGTTCCGCCCGAGTCGGAAGCCGAGACATTTGGCAGGGTGAGATCAACGCCAGTGGATCCAAACAATGCTCTTGAAATACTTGAAGAAGCCGAAGCGGCGGGCGGTCTGGACGTAATAGGCATCTATGGTGTGCAGTTCTTCGAGGACAGGCGAATAATCGACGTTATCGACCGATTGGTACGGGCGGGATCGTACGTTATTACCGTCTTTCCGAACCTGGACACACAGGGTGATTCCATTTACCCGGAGATACTCTGCCGTTCGGATCGGATCATAAAGAACCCCAGGCCGTGCTACGTCTGCGGCAGACCGGCCCTGAATCTCCAGCGTCTTATAGAGGGAGTGCCCGCGGAATATTCCGTGGATCCGTTCGAAATAGTAGGAGGGTCTGAATTCCACCCGGTATGCGACGTCCACGTGGAAAGGCCCGGAGCACCATGGGAAGATTTTCTCAGGCCTATCAGGCAGCGAGCCATAAGTGAAAAGATCAGACCGGGTAAATTGATCGTACATTCGGGAACGATGCGAACCGGAAAGACCAGGAGAACCATCAGGGATGCCGAGAGAAGGGCGCCGCCGGAGCGTGTTTTATATTTCAAACCAACGGGGGATACCCGTGACGAGGGGAATTTCGATTCGCGTACCATTTCAGATCGTGCAATGGAGAAATTCCTATGGATAAAACGGAAAGCAAGCTATTTCAATAATGCCGATCCATGGAAATTCTACGAAAGGGATGACGTTATGAAATCACGCGCATTCATGGTGGACGAGTGCCAGATATTGTCAATGGATTTCCCGGTGATGTTCACCGCTCTGCGCATGGGCGGTACGAACGGAATTCCAAAGGATATCGTGTGTGCGGGTATACCATTATCATACCGGGGCGAGGTGGTGGTGATACCACCCAACCATCCCGGAGAGGTTCCGAAAGGCTCAATGCCCTTCCTTTTGTCGGATGCCACGAGAGTTGACGTGGGTTCCATAAAATGCCAGATGGACGACGACAGATGCAGGAACCGGGGGAACAGACAGCTTTTGATCAACGGGGGCGAGATAGTCACGGACTTTACCAAAAGGTTCGAGGCGGATGATCTGGTGGGGGACGATAAATACAGGATATCCTGCATGGCCCATTATCCGGAGTTCTCCGGAAAACCGGAGTTCCTGGACCGGCCGGTGCTGAAGAGGTTTTTCACGGTAAAGGGTGAATGAGTTATTCATTTCAGATAAGATCATTCTATTCCGTTAGAAGAAATATATCCGGCCCAGTCTTCTTCAAATTTGTCAATTTTTATTTCTTTTGAATATTTACGAGATTCATTATTAAGGTCGTCAAAGAATCTAAAAACATATAAGCCAATGTGACACTATCCGAGGGAAAGGTGTAATCGAGATAATCTCTGTGTTGAAAGGTGATCATATTGGTGAAAACGGAAATATGGGAGAAAGGATATGTAACACATACTTCACCAGAATGCCCGGAGAAAAATAAAGTCTTGGCTTTAATATTGTGGTTGTTTCTAAATTTGCTATTTTTTATAATGGCTTTCTTTTTTTTCCATTATGGTATAACCGCAAGAAAAGTATCGTTTATTGCATTGGGCCTATTCTTTATTGGCTTTGGAATTTTTGCGGGTTCCTCTTCTTGCCAGAAAAGTATGCATTTTCATTACAGAATTTTCAGTAAGGGGATTGAATATCGGACTTACCATTGGCAACCATTTTCAAAATGTAATAAATTTAGGGATGGGCTTGACTTTGTGAAGTGGAAAGATATCGCCGGTTTTAATGCTGTTAAACTAAATAATAACTATACTATCCTTGTACACTTTAATATCCTTGATAACCGTGGTGGTCGAAAGTGGCCATGGGCTTATGTGCAATCTGGAGATGCAGGTAGGGAAGAAATTAAGAAGCTAATTAAAGAATTAAAAAAATATAAAGTAAAAGAAATATCCCAAGTATGTCCAACTTGTAAGAAAAGAACTGCATTGGTACCTAAGATTTGCCCGTATTGTAGAACGACAAGGTCCGATATTTTTTAGAATGGGAGATATGCTACCAAAAAACAAAACCATGTCAGCCATAAAGAAATCGTATTCGATTGAAGGGAATGAAAGGTTGTGGCTGACGTAAAAGATAAACAAATTTTAAAAAGAATGAGTTTTATTTTAATAACCCTCGAAAATGTATAATTTGGATTTATCGGAGCTGATGATAATGTGCCCCCTATACCGTGTCCTATCGGTGTTGTTACTGACATTTGCAGTGGTCGTTTCAACGCAATCTACGACGATCTGTGATGACTCCTCTGTAGAATTTCTCAATTCGGACACGAGCGCTGTAACCTCCAAGAGAAATTCTCCTGATTATTTCGTACTGGAAGAAACCTTAAGTGAGCACACGCAGCAGATTGGGGGACTGGCATGGTCGCCAGACGGAAGTAAACTGGCTTCGGCAGCCAATGATGACAAAGTTAAGATATGGGATGCAAAAAATTGGGATTGTCAAGTGACACTCACATATCACTCGGCATCGGTTTTTGATGTATCCTGGTCGCCAGACGGTAGCAAATTGGCTACTTGTTCATCTGACGAAACGATAAGGATATGGGACACTGATACATGGAATTGTTTCCAAACGCTTACTGACCATACAGATATGGTAATGGGTGTAGCTTGGTCACCGGACGGTAGTTTGATTGCTTCAGGTTCTTACGATAGCACGATAAAGATATGGAATACCAGTAGCTGGAATTGTATCCAGACACTCACTGATCATTCCGATGAGGTATTCAGTGTTGCATGGTCGCCCGATAATAATCAATTAGCCTCCGGTTCATATGATAAAACCGCAAAAATATGGAATACAAACGATTGGACCTGTATCCAGACACTCACAGGATATTCTGATAATGTGTTTAGTGTTTCCTGGTCCCCAAATAGTAATTCATTAGCAACGAGTTCACGGGATGAGACTATAAAGATATGGGACTCAGGCAATTGGAATTGTATCCAGACACTTACAGATCATTCAGATAAAGTATATGGCGTTGCATGGTCGCCAGATAGTGACAAATTAGCTTCAGTCTCGTTAGATAATACAGTGAAAGTATGGAATGCTCTTGGCTGGAACTGCATCCAGACGCTCACAAATCATTCGGCCGATATTTTCAGTGTTGCATGGTCGCCGACAGGATTCAGATTTGCTACAGGGTCACAGGACAAGACAATAATGATTTGGGTGGGGGATTCCGATAGAGATGGAGTTTACGAGGATGCCGATGCTTTCCCCCATGATCCCGCGGCTTCTATAGATTCCGATGAGGATGGCTCCCCCGACGAATGGAATCTGGGCAAATCGGTATTGGATTCGACTTCGGTTCCCCCTTTGAGATTGGATGATTTTCCAACTGATCCCGCTGCCAGCCTTGATACTGATCATGATGGATATCCCGATGATTGGAATGAAAATATGGGGCCCGGAAACTCTACAACAGGTTTGACAAGAATAGATGACTTGCGGTCTGATCCTGCAGCATCCTTGGATACCGACAAAGACGGCTGGCCGGATGAATGGAACGAAGGTTGCGATGAAACTGACTCAACGACCAATCTTCAGATTGATTCTTTCCCATACGATTCAACACAATGGTCCGACGCTGATGGTGATGGTTTCGGTGACAATATTTCTGGCAATGATCCGGACTTCTTACCATTTGATCCTGCTGCAAGTATGGATATTGACGATGACGGTTTCCCGGACGATTGGAATCCAGGAAAAAATGCGGGTGATTCTACAACGGGGCTCCACCTGGATGCGTTCCCCATAGATCCTGCCGCGTCCCTGGACACCGATGGAGATGGCTGGCCGGATGAGTGGAATCCCGGGAAATTTGCCTTGGATTCCACTACAGGGTTAACAAGATTGGATGCTTTCCCGAATGACCTCTCAGCTTCGATGGACACCGACGATGACGGTCAGCCGGACGAATGGAACATAGGAATGAAAGAATCCGACTCCTCAACAGGTCTGCATCTGGATGCCTTCCCGAATGATCCTGCAGCTTCTCTTGATGACGATAAGGACGGTTTTCCTGACGAATGGAATCCCGGCAAATCCGCATTAGATTCGACGACCCCTCTGGGCTGGGTGGATGCTTTCCCCGTTGATTCCGCTGCTAGTCTTGATAGCGATGGAGACCGTTTTCCGGATGATTGGAATGACGGACAGGACAAATCCGACAGTACGACCGGCCTCTACCTTGATATGTTTTCTCTGGACCCTGCCGCGTCCATGGATAGTGACCTCGACGGCTTCCCGGATGAATGGAATGCCAATAGAACAGCATCGGATTCCACTTCGATCCCACCCCTGCACCTGGATGTTTTTCTAGCCGATCCCGCCGCAAGCTTAGATGCCGATTATGATGGTTATCCCGATGAATGGAATCCTGGTAAAACCCACATCCATTCGACTTCTGTACCTCCTCTACAACTTGATTCGTTCCCGAACGATGCAGCGGCGAGCATCGATACCGACGGCGACGGATTTCCCGATGAATGGAATCCTAACGAGAACGAATCAAGCTCGACGACTGGGCTACGCCTGGATGCTTTTCCCTCGGACTCCGCAGCATCCCTTGACAGCGATGAAGATAACTATCCTGATGAGTGGAATCCCGAGAAGTCCAAGGACGATTCGACCACGGATCTGGACTTGGATATTTTTCCCACTGAATCCACTCAATGGAGCGACAGTGACGGTGACGGGTGGGGTGATAATTATGCGAATGTGTCCTGGGGCAATGGAAGAGAGGTAGGTGCGTATATACCTGAAGCTAATAAACCGGACGCTTATCCTCTGGACGGAACAAAATGGTTATATGACGAGAGCAGTCCTATTGACGATGATGTGTCAGATGATGATACCACTCTCGGGAACGGTGTACCTGACCAGAGTTCCGATAGTGGATTGATATGGATCATACTTATATCATTGTTTGTGGTATTTTTCATAATTGGAATAGTGCTTTTTCTTATTATTCGCAAGAAAGGTGAAAAGGATTCGGATAAGAATTTTTCAGGAATGGGACACGGTGTGGGAGGCTCTTTGGATTCCTCGATTACTCCCACAGGTTCTTATTATCCTTATCAACCTAATTCCATTCAACCAACACCTCAAATTCAGCCGCAGTTCGGAATCCCGAACCAAATGCCTGGTCCTTTTCAACAGCCGCACCAGGGAGCTTTTGCTGGACCAAATGTGCCCCCCCCTCAATTTTCGCATACACCGGCCCCACAGCAGCCCCCGTCATCCCGATCATACCCGAATGCAAACCAACCTGTCACTCCGCCTTCCTTACCTCCACAAGGTCCCGGCAGGGGTATGCAGCCCCCTCCATATCCATAAATGTCAGGTAATAATTAAATAGGACTAAAATTATACGAAATTAAAACCAACAACGAAGTGGAATTTATGAAACGGTTGCGTATACTTGTCCTTGCCCTCATAATTTTAATGTCACCGTCTATTTCACTTGTGATGGAAATAATTAATACGCCTACCCTTCACAATTATTCATCCGAAGAGAAATCCTTTGAAGAAACTCGGAGCGGGCCTGATTACTTTTTACTGGAAAAAACCATCTCGGAACATACTGACTTTACATATGATGTTGCCTGGGCACCGGATGGGTCAAAACTTGCCTCGGGTTCACGGGATGGGACTTTAAGAATATGGAATTCAAGCAGTTGGATCTCAATGAACACTGTTGTATTGACAAACACCGATTTTCGGTGTGTTGAATGGTCCCCGGATGGTAGCATGATTGCATCCGGTTCGGTGGGTGATGCCAATTGGTTATTAATTCGAGAAACTGAGAGATGGGCCCCATTAGATACTATTCGTGATCATCCATCGGGCGTTTATAGTGTCTCTTGGCGACCGGACGGAAAGCGTCTGGCTTCTTCGAGTACATCGGGAGTAAAGATTTGGGATACTGGCAATTGGAATAATCTTAATACTATTTACGACAGCTCCGGTTTAACACAACAGATCGAGTGGTCACCTAATGGTACCCGATTAGCATGTTCCTGTGGGGATGCAAAAATAAAGATAACGAAGGGCACACTTGATTATTTTGACTGGTCTTTTAATGATTCAAGTGGTTTCACCGGGATTTCGTGGTCGCCTGATGGTAATTGGTTGGCAACTGGCTCATACGATCCCTTGATAAAAATATGGAATATGAATACTTTTGAGAATGTTCGAACCCTGACTGACCATTCAGATGATGTAATTTGCGTAGACTGGTCAAGCGACGGAACACGTCTGGCGACCGGTTCGAAGGATTCTACAATAAAGATATGGGATACAAATACCTGGAATTGCATTCAAACGCTTACAGGGCATTCGAATGACGTTTTATCTGTTTCGTGGTCACTAGACGGAACTCGACTGGCTTCTTCTTCGAAGGATAGTACAGTACTAATCTGGGCTGGTGATTCGGATCAAGATGGAGTATACGAGTACATTGATGCTTTTCCACGAGATTCCGCAGCTTCCTTAGATACCGATGGCGACGGTTACCCCGACGAATGGAATCCCGGGAAATCCGCCGATAATTCAACTTCGGATCCCAAGTTAAGACTGGACGATTATCCGGCCGATCCTGCAGCAAGCCTTGATTCCGATGGTGACGGATATCCCGATGAATGGAACCAAGGGATGAACCGCGAAAATTCGACGACCGGTCTTACCCGTTTGGATGATTTTCCCCACGATATCGCTGGTTCTCTTGACTCCGATGATGACGGTTTTCCAGATGAATGGAACGACGGAAAGAACCAACTGGACTCAACTGCAGGATTGGTTCTCGATATCTTTCCGTTTGACCCAACCCAATGGTCCGACACAGATGAAGACGGTTTTGGGGACAACATTTCTGGAAACAACTCCGACCAATTTGTAACCGATCCAGCAGCATCCCAAGATACCGATGGTGATGGATATCCGGATGGATGGAATACCGGAAAAGACGCTCTCGATTCTACAACCGGTCTATATCTCGATGCCTATCCAACCGATCCCGCCGCATCCAGAGACAGCGATAACGACAGTTTTCCGGATGAATGGAATGCTGGAAAATCGATCTGGGATTCAACAACTGGAATTGAAAGACTTGACGCGTTTCCATTCGATCCCGCAGTCAGTCTCGATAGCGACGGCGATGGTTACCCGGATGGCTGGAACCAGGGGAAAAGCGGTTTTGATTCGACAACGGGAATCCGTCTGGATGCTTTCCCCGATGATCCTGCGGCCTCGGCAGACAGCGACGATGATAATTATCCGGATGAATGGAATCGGAATAAAAGTGGTGACGACTCGACAAAAGGTCTCACTCTGGACGCCTATCCCATAGACCCCGCAGCCAGCCTTGATACCGATAATGATGGGTATCCCGATGAATGGAATGCCGGGAAATCTGCAGAGGATTCCACATCTGATCCGCCTTTGAGGTTGGACGATTTCCCCAACGATCCTGCCGCCAGTCTCGATACGGACGGTGATGGTTATCCCGATGAATGGAATGTCGGAAGAAGTGGAAATGATTCTATCTCGGACCCGCCCCTTCGGCTTGATGATTTCCCCAACGATCCGGCTGCTAGTATTGATAGGGATGGGGATGGGTATCCGGATGAATGGAATACTGGAAAAAAGGAGAAAGATTCAACATCCGATCCGGCGCTACGTCTGGACGCTTTTCACGATGATCCCGCAGCCAGCTTCGATTTCGACGGGGACGGTTATCCCGATAGATGGAACAATGGAACTGACAAAGATGATTCCACTACGGGATTGGTCTTAGATGAATTTCCCACGGAACCGACTCAATGGAGGGATTCGGATAGAGACGGGTGGGGCGACAATTATGCTATTGAATCATGGGGAGATGGAAGAAAAGTCGGCATCTATATATCAGGCGCATACAAACCCGATGCCTATCCTAATGATGAAACAAAGTGGCTTTATGAGAACGATAACGGCATAGTTGATGATGATAATAACGATGAAAATGATGACGGTTCGATTGATGATGACGATACACCAGAAGAGAATGAGATAAATCCTGAATCCGGTAATTCATGGATATGGATCCTTTTGATCGCATTATTACTAATCTTTATAATTATCCTCAGTTTGATTCTTGTGGTTCGAAAAGGGAAAAAGCCAAAAGAGACAGCTGTATCAAACGAAGTAGTGAATTCGTATCTCCCCGCATCTCCGCCCACGCAACAGATGGATTATTATCCACAATATGAGCAAGCTCAACAAATCCAGCAATCAGCATATAAAAATATAGAACCTGACACATCCCCCCAAATTTCCGAGTATATTCCTCCAGAAACCAATCCCCTGCCGCAATCCAGTATTTTACCTCAAACCCAATTAAATGAGCAAGTTTACAAGAGATAAAGAATAATAGGAAGATCGAATTGAATATCAGCAACCGTAATGAAAATTATTTTCTTTTTCTCAGGACAATCATTACAATAATAAATATGATGATCACGGTAATAATCCCAACTATCAAATACAAGGGAAGTCCCCAATATCTATCATATATTAAAATCGAAACTGAATTATTTTCATCATCATCTTTATCCGGATCAACATCTATTTGAATTAACGTTTCATTTTCCAAAAGTAAGGTATTATGATATATAGTAATGTTTTCTATTATTAGGGTATTAAATCCCTCCTTTTCAGCTACGATGGTGATTTTGCCGTACAAATCGTACTCATTAACCTTAAAATCAACAAGTCCCTGCTCATCAGTGTGCACAACATTTGCTATTGAGTTGTTGTTTAGATACATAGAAATATTTTCAGAAGGATTTTTAAGAGAAATTGTAACATTCTTTATAGGTAATCCCATCTCATCGATTATAGGGCCCAATTCTATCGAATAATATGGATCGTAATAATATCTATTGAAAAGACCCGCACTTGTATTCCACGTTATTGATATATCTTCTCTTGGGGTCCAATCGAATTTCTCGATATGTCCGATGGTCTCGTTCTCTTCGATGTAGTAATCGTCCAATCCCTGCGGATGATCATCTATATAGTTATTATCAAACAAGAAATTGAATTTTGCTCTAGATATAGATCCATTCCATGCCTTCCCCGTTGTAGTGATATAGATCAATTCACATTTTGTTTCAAAGCTAATTCCATAATATGTCTCGTAACTTATGGTTATGTTGTCCGTTGAATTTGGTAACACCGCCACATTAAAATGTATTGCCGGTGGATCGTTGTAGGATGAGTTGACATATGGGACATTTGTATTGTTGAACCGCAACGAAGAGATAGAATACGGGCATTCTTCACCATAAATGAACTCCCCGAAGTTATAGTAGTATTGTTTATTAAAGGGGAAATATACCGTCTGATTGATAGTGTAATTCGTAGGGTTATGGATCGTGTACCTTCCTGTTACATAGACATGGTCCGAGATGTAAAAATCAACTTCTTCAGACACCAATATCAATGGAGTATCGTTGTCCGGTACCGGATTCGAACCCTCTTCAACAGACAGCGCAAATAATGGCAAAGGATTGGATGAAACCGGTATAGCAGAAGAAATGAAGAAACAGATTACAATGAACGAAATTTTCAACTTATTCATTTTAAATAACATTATTATCAACATTGAAGTGATATATGATATTATTCATTTTCTGATATAAATCATTATCGTATTGTGATAACAAAACCCAATGATATGCAGCATGTTTTCCAGAATTTTTTTTTATCCTCCTTCTGCACGGATGGAGTTTAGCACCGAGACCCAAACTAATAAATAGTAAAAAACTGTTTGAATTATACATTTCTTTTATTCCCGGGAATGATGACCTATGAAAAAATATCACATCATTACGATAACATTATTTGCCCTATTATTGGTTTCAAACTTCACGATCACTTGGAACTCGTTACAGGGAACGCAAAATACGGTAATTACCACCGGAAGTACAATGGAGACCTCTGCAGAAACAGATCAAGCCTTTTCCTCTTTGACAAGAGCAGGGGATGTGGTAATAAATGAATTTCTTCCGGATCCCAATACGGACTGGGACGATTCAGGTGACCTTGATTACTATGATGATGAATGGATCGAATTATATAACAAGGGGAATTCCAGACAAGATATTTCTGGATGGAGATTGGATGACATTACTACCGGGGGCGCGGCCTACTATACAATACCGGGGGGTACTTATATCGATCCCGGTCAGTTTATGGTATTCTATGGAAGCGAAACGGGGGTGGTTTTGAACAATGCTGGGGATACGGTGAACCTCCTGAATGATTTCGGTACTCTCATCGATTCTTACCAGTATGATAATTCATCAAATGATGTCTCATACGCGAGGATCCCCGACGGAGCCGATAACTGGGAAAACGTTGGAGCACCCACACCTGGAGAAAGGAATTCAGTAATTGAGCTGGATAATTCTCAATCGCTAGTGGTTGACGATGATTATTCTACCAATGCCAAAGACATGATCGATAATGCCATCGATTATATTTTTGTTCTACAGTATCTGACAATCTACTATCCAACTCACCCCGAATATCCCGTTTCTCAGCTTTATCAAGCTCTAATAAATGCCCATAACAGAGGAGTCGAAGTAAAAATATTACTGGATAATACTCCCTCGGAGAACGCAGATACGAAGATATATCTGGAGAATAGCGGCTTGAACGTGAAGATCGATGACGACACGCTGAAACTGCATTCCAAACTTGTTATCGCAGATGACATGGTATTGCTGGGAAGTACGAACTGGGGGCATAAATCAACTACTGGTAATCACGAGGCAAACCTGAGGATCAATTCCACTCCGTTGGGAAAATATTTCAAAGCGTATTTCGAGGAACTCTGGTCGAACCCCACTATCTATCCTTCACCGAGTCCGCCGGATACCGGCGAGATCTCCACGGTAATATGTGATGAATACTATGCAAAAGCGGATAATCTTATCAGCTCGGCCCAGAATAAAATTTGTCTCGTAATGTATCATATCACTGAAGCGGCCCAACCAAGGGCTCTTCTACAGAAACTTATCGACGCCCATCTACGGGGTGTTTCGGTTCGTGTGATCCTTGAGCATACGACCTTTATCGATTACGTGGACATCGATAACATGGCCGCTCTGGAAATTCTTCTGGCCCAGGGGGTTCCGTCGGTGCTTGACGATGATTCCATGAATACCCATGCAAAGGTTCTGGTGGTAGATGATGAGGTACTCTTGGGAAGCACCAACTGGGCCTTTGAGGCGTTCAACAGCCAGCTAAATACGAATCTTCTCATAAATAATATCACTCTTACCGGAACCGTTACTGATTATTTCGATGGTCTTTGGGGGAAATACGGATCCACTACCGGCAGTATGGAGCTATCCGGGAGTGCAGGAAATTTCTATCTGGGAGATACCATTACCGTAACAGTGATCGACGAAGACACGAACATCAACGAATCGCTCAAAGAGGACCTAGAAATAACCGTTTCCTCGGATAGCGATCCCGTGGGAATTTCCGTAACACTTCCTGAAACGGGAGTTGACACGGGTACATATAGAGATTTTTTTCACCTTTCATCAACGAGTGATCAAGCACAAAATGAGATAGAATGCAAAGAAGGAGATACAGTAACCGTTGTTTATCATGACCTGATGGATGTGAATGCAACAGCCGGAAATATAGAAATTTCATTTGCCGTAGAGGAGACCATTGGTAGCATTAATCTTATCACCCCGTTAAACAATTCGCTTGTGAGGGGAAGCTCCACACAGCTCAACTGGAGCCTTGAATACAGTGGTTCAGGTATTGTCAGTTATAATGTAATAGCTGATGGGAATCCAGATCCCTCGGAGGTTGTAGCGACATCGATTACGGAGAATGGTTTTTTGCTGGATGGCCTCGCGGACAGTGAAAAATATTACTGGAAAGTAATACCGCTGGTGGACGGTTACCCCCGTTTCTGGGAATCAGACATCCGCACTTTCACAGTTGAGATTCAGGGAGTAATTACTCGGCTCACTCCTACAGACGGAAGTACACTGGAGGACAACTCAACCAAGCTCGAATGGGATCTCAGCTACAATGGGAAATCAGAAATATCGTTTGAGATACATTTCGGAAGCTCCGAGCTTTCTCTTCAGGTTCTGGAATCGGGTATTTCGGGCAAATATTATCAGCTAAATGATCTCGAGGACGGGGTCACATACTACTGGGAAGTTGTGCCTCTCGTTGACGGGATCCCGGGAAATTGGGCGTCGGAAGTAAGAAGTTTCACTATCGAGTTCACCGGTGAAATTCACCCTGTATCGCCTCTGAACCGAGATATTGTAGTGGGCTCAACAACAGAGTTGCGCTGGGACTACAGTTACCATGGTAAGGGTATGTTAAAGTTTAACGTATATATGGGTACCGAGACGGATACTATGGAGAAGATCGCATCAAGCATTCTATCCAACAAGACCATGACCTCTCTGCTGGAAGACGGAGAGACCTATTTCTGGAATATAACGCCAGTGGTGAACGGTATCGAGAAGGAATGGGCTTCGATGACCTGGAGTTTCTTTGTCAAGTTATCGGGAGAAATTGAGCTTATATCACCCGAGAGCGGGCAGGTCATCACCAAAAGCGAGGTTCTTCTTGAATGGGATCTGGATTATCAGGGAACGGGCGAAGTTGTATATTCGGTCTATCTGAGCGAGTTTAAAAATCCAACAAAGGAGATCCTGACTAAAGCTGCGGATACGAGTTTTACCGCGGACGAGCTTAATGATGAAACGAAATATTACTGGTTCGTGCAGCCGTATATCAACGACGAAAAGGTTTCTTGGAGCTCCCCGGTATGGAATTTCACAGTGAATCTGGAAAAAACCATTACCGGAGACGATGATACCGACGGAGGTGGTGATGGAAATGAAGTTAGTTCCGGCTCTAATACAATGATAATAATTTTGATAGCAGTGATTTTAGTTGTTTTAACTATAATTATCGTCATCCTGGTGCTAATGAGAAAGAAGAAAAAAGGTGGAGATGATGAAGGAGAACTAAAGCAATCTGACGTTCCCCGACCGCCCCGCGGAATGACCGGATATAATACGGATTCCGGCCAGACATACCCGCAGGCTCAGAATGTGCCACTTCAAACTGGGTTTACTGACGAATATTATCCTCAGAACGAGGGGGGGGCTGGTACAGGATTCTCCCACGAAGAACAGCAAACTTACCCTTACCAGGAACAGGGACCACCCCGTGTTTGAACTCGAACATTATTTATATGACGGACACCGAATGGGATAACATGAAGAGAGAGGTCCCATCAAGCGTGAAAATAATTGCGCTAATTCATTTATTACTCGGAATCGGATCGATACTATTTGCCATATGGATCATAGTAGATATGTCGGGTGCATCGCAGGATATGGATTTCGGAAAACTCCTGAAGTTAATATCGATTATTGTTGCCATATTGTTCGTTCTCATGGGATCTTTCCTTCTCGTTATTGCGAAGGGTCTATGGCGGGCAAGACCGTGGGCGAGGATCCTGAACGCAATAACCACCGGATTAATCTTTATTATCACTCTTGCGTCGGCAATTAATGGAAGTTTCAGTGTTTACGGATTGATGATACTGGCGATATTTATGGTCATGTCGGGATATTTATTGATGAACCGGACGGTAAAAAATTACTTTAGGAAAGCCCAAGAAAAGTAAGTAAAACGCTTTTATTAATGGATTAACTTTTTAAGTAAAATTATTCATCTCCAAAGGTAATCCGATGATACGGAATTTCACTCCCTCTGATATGGATTCGATACTTGCCATCGAGCAAGAGGCTTTTCCGAAAGCGCCTTTTTCAAGATCAATTTTCCAGGACTTTTACATAAATGAAAATGTAACTTTCCTGGTATTTGAAAAAGATTCGGGGATATTGGGAGACATGGTCTTCGAGAAGAATGGGCACGCAGTCACCCTTGCAGTGGCCGGGAAACACCGTAGATCCGGAATCGCGGCTGCACTGATGAAGAGAGCCCTGGAACTGATATCGGGTCCATTTCTCTTCTTTGAGGTTAGAAAATCCAATCTAACTGCAAAAGAACTCTACCGGCATCTCGGTGCTTATAAGGCAATGGAAAAGAAAGGATATTACAGTTCACCCTCAGAGGACGCTGAAATATGGGTTCTTTCGAAATCTGGAAAAGAGGCACTCATATAAGTTCCGACAAGTTTCCAGTCGTCAATCTACCTTCGGGATATATGCAAACTTGGCCGGTTTAACATCGATTGTAATAATTAACTTGTCCTCGAATATTTGAACGTCGTCTATTTCCAAGTTCTTTATGTTTTTAAGGGCGAACGAGAACTTGTTGAACTCTGTTGATGAGCTGAATTCGAGCATTATGGACTGTTTTGAGATGTGTTCCGCGGGGATCGCAGTAAGTTTTTCCTGGTATTCGGCCAAGAGGTTAAACGCATCCTTTACCTTGTTTACCTCCTGTATCTTTGCCGTTTCCCTTCCGAATTTTCTTTTCAACGCCTCATGCACAGTCAATCGAAGGTCGTCATTTTCCCATGGTTTTTCAATGTAAGTATGAACCTTGGCCCTGTTGATGGCTTCCTTTGCAATATGAATATCCGAGTAACCGGTAATAAGAATCCGGACTGTGTTGGGGTGTTTCCTCTGTACCATGGTCAGAAGATCGATTCCGTTCATTATCGGCATCTTGTAATCCGCAAGAACAAGATCGAATTCTTTCTTTTCCAGCATAGCAAGAGCTGCCATACCGTCTGTCTCTGTAATTATATTGCTTATAAAAAGCCCCGCGGACCTCAGTACCAATTCCAGCGATTCCAGTACATCGGGTTCATCGTCAACGATCAATATGTCATGGACCATTTCATCAGTGGTCACGTCCTTCTCATCCATTTCAACACTCCTTTTGTGGTATTATTATCGTGATAGTCGTCCCCTTCCCCTCTTGGCTTTCCGCATTAATCTCCCCATTATGATCTTTTATGATCCTGTAACATATACTCAATCCCAGACCGGTCCTATTGTCCTTTGTCGTATAGAACGGATTAAATATATTGCTGATCTGGTCCTCGGGTATCCCTCTTCCATTATCCTTTACCTCAACAAATATATCGGTATCAGAACACCAAGTCCTTATCCATATATCCCCATCCTCCATGGCCTCTGACGCATTCAGTATAACGTTCATGAACACTTGATTCAGATGACCCATATTACATATTAAATTCGGTATCTTTCCGTAATCCTCGTGAACCTTTATCCGATATTTCAACTGGTTGGATACCATGTAAAGTGTATCCCGGAGACCATCATTGATGTCTGCACCGGCCTTTCCTTTAACGTCCGGTTTAGCGAAAAGTTTCAAGGTTCGAGTTAGATTTGCGATCCGGTCGATACCCACCATGTTCGTCTCCACCATCCTTTCCAGCATTCCGAATATAATTTTTTCTTCTTCGTTACCCCTATGAACATCCTTCAATTTTTCCAAATGTTCCTGGATCAACTCCGAATTCGATCTCAGATATGAAAGTGGATTGTTGATCTCATGGGCGACTCCCGCTACCAACTGCCCTATGGAAGCCATCTTCTCCGATTGGATCAATTCATTAGACCGCTGGTAAACCTCTTCCTCCAGGTGATCGGAATATTCCTTTAATTTTGCCTCGCTTTCTCGAAGAGCCTCCACGGCGAGTTTGCGCTCAGTGAAATCCTCCATACTCCCTTCATAATATAGAACCCGGCCATCGGAATCCCTGACAATCTTTGCGCTGTCTTTTATCCATATGGGAGTTCCGTCCCGTTTTTTGAGCTGACTTTCAAAATTGAAAATAATATCATTCTTCTCGAGCATCCCTTTCCATCGCTCGCGATCCTCTGGATTGAGAAAAGTAATGGAAGCGTTCTGGGCCAGCAGTGAAGCCTTGTCAGGATATCCCAGCATCTGGACCGATGCGGGATTGACATCGAGAATACTTCCATCGGGAGTGGTTCTGTACAATCCAACAGGAACACCTTCGAAGAGGCTTCTGTATCGCGCCTCGCTCTTCCAAAGCTTCTCTTCCGCTTTCTTCCGCTCGGTGACGTCAAGACCCATTAATAAGATACCCGAGGGTTTTTCACCTACATATAAAACCGCTTCTCCAGGGGAGAACATTATGGTGTGAATCGAACCGTCCTTGTCATAAACGTCCACATCCGCGCCGGGTGTATAATCCCCATGAAAATCCCTTTCCCAAAGCTTTTTTACCCGTTCTCTCTGTTCAGGTATGACAAAATCAAGGACGTTCTTTCCAATGACATCGCCAACGTCATACCCCAGCTGACTCGCAGAGAGCTTACTAACGTTAATAACTATTCCGTCCATCCCGATCAACAGGTTCACACTGGGACTGTACAGAAGTCGATATTTCTCCGAAGAATCCATCGGTATTTCTTCCTTTACCTGAACCTTTTCTCCGTAGTCTCCCAAATTATTTTCCCCCGATTGAATTTTCCTAGACATATTTCCAATGAATACGATTAGTAAAAAAATCCTTCCTCAAACTGGGAAGAATTGCATTATATTACGCATACATACTATTTCTTTTAAACTACTATTTTGAATTTTATCGATACTAAAAAATCTATTTCCAATATAAATAGGAATTTACATGAGAAAACTATTATTCTTACGGTAAAACCTATGAAAAGCTCTCACCCATGTGTAGCTATGTTTTAGACAAGATAGTTTGGATAATTTAGATATTTTGACACATGACGGTGAGGAACAAAGATTTATTATAGAAATACCATCTTTCCACTTCTCAATGAACGGCGGTTCGGCTATGAAAAGTCTTAAATTGAACAAAGCTTTGAACGATGTAATCTCGGATATTAGATCGATAATTCCAGACGATAAAGATTCTCGATTTCATGCTGACATGTTCACTGCCTTCAAGGAAAACTCGGGGATTTGTAAAATCGGCGCTGTGGACGGATCCTCAACAATAGTATTAAGGGGACCTTCGTTCATCGTTGGAACATATAAAAGTGCCTCAATGGTTTTTAGAGGCCACGAACTGGCAGCCACGTCAATTACACAGCCCATTCCAATCCTCATAAGCAAGCATAATTTAAATGATCTGTACAGCAGTATATTTTCAGATTTTGTTGGAGAACGGCCCGAAAAGAAAGTAAGAGACCTGGAATTGGCTCTCCAAAGGATCCGTGTTATTGAGGAAATGAAGATGGTCTCGAAGCTCGTGGATGATATGGATAAAGGCAGTATCATACTCGTTGATGGATCCCTGCGGTCCACCATTACGCGGTTGGATGCCTTCATGGAAGCAACATTCAAAGGGGCACTTGAGAAGGATTTATCTATTGTGGGAATATCAAAATCAAGTTCACTTTCCCTGGGTAATACAGCCATCGTCCCCCTGGTTCAATACGAAGCAAAAAGGTCAATGGGAAACCGTATGTGGTGCTTTGACGTGGGAAAGAGATTCCATGGTGCACTGCACGGGCACCAGAGCCATCTTTTCGGCAGCGTCAATATTGTTAAATTCAATCCATACTCAAATTTCGTGTTTAGAGCCGACGTCCTTACAAATGAAAAAGATAAAACAAATATATTGAGGAAAATCGCAGCATACTGCCGCGATCCATCCTATCTGGGATATCCATATCCGCTAGCACTCGTGCATAATAAGGTTACCATTACCAGAGGATGGGCCGAGGATCTGCACAACCGTATGAAAAAAATTGCCCTGGAGAGTGGAATAAAGAGCGATCAATGGAGATTTCTATGCCAGGATTTCCATAATGTCCTTGATCAGGGAGTATGATGAATGATCCCTTATTACAATTTCAGGAATTAAAAAATATTAAAGCATTCAAACAAATATACACCAAGATAGGAATGCAATTATCGAAGGACGCACAATAGAATTACAAATTTAAGAGGTGATAACACCATGACTCAAAATATTGGGAGGATTATCGGGAATAATGTCCGGGAGATAACTTTCAGGGCCACCTTCGGAACGGAGGTCTTCCTGGGTGAGATACTGGTGGCAAGAGATCCTTCCACAGGCCGAGAATTCCTTCTCAGGATATTCGATATCAAAATGGGATTCGAAGCGTCGGACATGGATTGGGCTGCAAGAACCGCTGGCAATATGCTGACCCTTGAGGCAGGTAACATCGATTTCGATCTAAGCGATCAGCAGAGAAGACTCTTTAAACTCGGAATATGCAAGTCCTTGGGTTATGTAGAGGGTGGAATATTCAAGAAACCCAAGACAATGCCGGCTCATTTCGGGGGAGTTCGAAAAGCTCAGGCGGACGACCTGAAGTTACTTGAGACTTTCATGGGTGACGTTTACGTGGGCAAACTGAGAAGCGGAGAAAAGCTCGTTGACATACCGGTCGGGGTTCATTCTAGAGATTTTCCCTCACATGTGGGTATATTTGCCACTACGGGTATGGGAAAATCCAACCTTATGAAGCGCTTGGCAGCGTCAGGTATGGTAAAAGGAACAACAGGATTGCTGATTTTCGATCCACATGGAGAATATTACGACGGGGGCGGAGAGGGGAGATTGGGATTGAACCAACATCCTGAAGCGCGAGACAGGTTTAAGGTATACTCTACCAGAAAATTGACGGGAGACTACAATCCCATAAAAGTAAGCTCAAAAGAGATTGAGGTGGATGATCTCCTCCATCTATACGATTTCTCCGGTGCCCAAAAAGACGCACTGGCCTCGGCGAAGAGGGTCTATGGGGACAACTGGGTTACCTCCCTTCACGACCTTGAGGTTCAGGAACTGGCCAGAGATCTCGAGAACACCTTTGAGAGCACTCTATGGGTGATCCGAAGAAAATTAAAGAATTTATTCTCGTATGACCTGCTTCACCGGGACAACAGCATAAGTATAACCGGAGATATTATTTCCTCATTGAAGGAAGGAAAGACCGTGCTGGTTGATACTTCGTGCATGGGTGAATCGGAGGAGCTTCTAATAAGTATTGTGATAGCAAGATCGGTCTTCAAAAGATACAAGGATACTTATGCCAAGACCGAGGACTTTAAAAATCTCATACCGGTGCTCATTACCATGGAGGAGGCACAGAGGGTACTGGGAGGTATTGCTCATGGGGATAGCAAACGTAGGAATATCTTTTCCACAATCGCTCGGGAAGGAAGAAAATTCAAGGTGGGCCTTTGTGCGATCTCCCAGCAACCAAAGCTCATTGACGAGGAAATACTTTCCCAGTTCAACACTCTCTTTATCCTGGGTCTAGCCGATAGAAAAGACCGGGATATGCTGACATATTCGGCGAAACAGGATATATCTGGTCTCGGGACCGAGATACAGATGCTGATGCCAGGAGAGGCATTGATCACCTCACCATCCGCTCCCTTCGCTTTGCCCGTCAATATAGATCTCTACGAGGATTACATGAAAAAAATCAGAGGGCGCGGTGAAAATCTACTGGACCGTGAAGTAGAGCGCGGCAGCGCAATGCTCGACAGTTTCTTCTGAATACGGATTGACTATATGCCGTAAAGACTAAGGTTTAATTTTATTTATCAGGAAAGTATTTCAGTATATTGATCTCTGGAGTGCTTCGAGATGCAACGACGATACAAGATATGTTTTGCTGTAGCCGTAATACTATTTTTCATTGTCGGACCAGCCAACAACACCCTTTCCTCACTGACACAGCCGCAAGGACACATATCAAATGATCACAACCCAGATGATGGGAGAACCGCACCCATTCAATTATTCTCTGGCAGTATCCATAAGGACAATACCCAAAAAAATAAACATGATACCCGGAGCGTAGTAAAGGAAAATACTAGAGAAGAACTTCCGAAAATTGGTAGCATAAATCGAACACTGGAAATTGCACCCGGCCAGAGATACTACGCATACCTTGACTTTGATGTGGGTGCCCTTGTGGAGAAACACATTCCCGATAATACGATTTCGCTCCCCGAGTCTGTTAAAATTGCTTTGGCTGCGGTACCCGAATGGCTCCGTGAGGATCTGGAATATACTTTCACCACCCTTTCCTCATCTGATTCCACTACTTATGCCCAGGAAATAATAAATGCCGCAGATCCCCGCTATGTCGACGAGATCGCCTTTTGCATAGCTCATTCACACAGAGGGCTACTCGAAAGGCTGATCGAGACAAACGAAACGGAACTATTTGCGAAAAATGCAGAGGATATATACACAATGAGCGGAAGGGGTCTCAACTATTCAGAACTTGTTGAAAAGACCGATCATACTACCATTATCTACAAGAGTGGTTTTGGCGGCAGCCAGGAACTAGAAAAGGACATGTATTATTGGTACGTGGTTTATCCCCGAACCCATATTGAATTACCCCATTTTGTGGATGTCGAAGGTACACCGCGTTTCTGGCGTTCATATTTTCCAGATAATACCGATCATGGAACTTCCCTTTTTGATACGGTAAAGAATGCTGCTTCCATATATAATGCAGTACAGCTGCTCGGGAACTGGTCAATTAACTTTATGGAGTTCGCTAACGGCTGGAACTGGATACAACCCATGGAAATATGGCGCAATCCCACACAATGCTCTAGTGGCCAATATACAATTCTCACGGGAGCTCTTGCGAAAACAATGTTGATTCCCACTACTGGTCTGGGCACCTTTTCCGAAGATCACACATGGAATGAATTCTATGACACGAAATGGATAAACTGGGATACCGGTTTCGGCGACATGGATGCCAATGAGATAAATATTATTGACAGCCCGGGGACCTACGATCCGGATCCACCCAACGGGCATGGCGGCCCTGGCGGGTCTCTCGGAAAGCAGGTGTCCACCGTTAACGTGATCCGTGGGGATGATGGTATTTATCAGAGCCTTCAGTATACTCCCTACGGGACGCTCAACGTACTGGTTACTGATAAAAATGATGAAGCTGTGGACGGTGCAAAAATTCTAATATCTCCTTCAAGTCAGGGGACAGATAATCCGGATAGAGGGACGTGCATTTGGGGATATACCGATTCACTGGGTACGGCAGTGTTCAAGGTTGGCAACAAACTGGATTACTTTATAAAATCGATTCATCCTGTTCTTGGGACCTTTCCGGAGGAGGAAGATCAGCTTGCCAAAGCCGCAATCAACGTACGGAGTGGTAATACCTATGAATACTCAATCAAGTATTCAGACAGCGGTGAGTCAGGCCTAAACGTCACGGAAAAGAACTCACATGGATCCGGGACAGTAAAAATAGCTTCTTCATTCATGGTAGAAAGTGAGCGGCAGTGGGGAGTGAATGAAGAGACGAAGACATATGGCCTTGGAATCCAGTATCCATTCGATACTGAAGGAAAATCCATCACATCTTTCATCTGTGATTCAGAAAACTTCGACAGTTATCTATCGGGGGATCATTTCGAAGCTTATGAGCTTATTTCGCGCAAAGATCAAAAAGATATTATATTCGAATCGGACCAGCAGAGTGATTGGTATCTGGTCCTCTCCAATGAATATTCCTATGTCACCACAAAAACAGTAAACGTATCAATTGATATTTATTTCAAGGCCAGGCCTGTGGTGGATATATTAAGCCCGCAAAGCGGCAGCCTTCTTGCAGCCGAAAACTCCTTTCCAGTGAGCGGGACCGTGTTCACTCCGAATTCATTAACCTCAATTAGCTATCGCATAGATCATGGAGAATGGCAGGATATCATGGAAATGTACAATGAAGCTTTGGGTGTATTCTCATTTTACTGGTCACCTTCCTCATTAGATGCCGGGGAGCATACATTAGAAGTGAAGATCGAGGACTCCGTCTCCGATGTGGATACCGACATTTGTTCGTTTTTTATCGACGCAGCTCCACCTTTGGTTGAAATATCCAAACCTAAGAACGGTTCTTTTCTTCGGGAAGGTGAGAAAATTGAACTATCGGGAAATCTAACCGACGACATTGGTCCTGTGTCGTTGTTTCTTGACATAGGTTCCACGGTAGCGGGTGGGCAAGTTATTATTACTGGGGAAGATATAACCAATACAGTTTCGGACGACTTATTTACTTATTATTTTTTTACAGATGAACTGCAAATGGGGGAATATCTCATTGAGTTGAGAGCGGTGGACAAGGTAGGGCATGAAAGCTTCGAGAAGTATTTTTTCTACATTGATGTTGAAGAACCAGTAATCACAATAATCGAACCCGGAGTAAGAGAGATAGTTGGGGGACCGACTCCATTGCAGATATCGGGTACTGCCTCGGATGACATAGGATTTGCTTCCCTTGAACTGGAGACCAGTTCAGGATTTAGAGCAGACCTGCTCCCAACCCTAAATGGAACAAACTGGAAATATGACTGGAATACAAGCGGACTTGAATCGGAAAAATATTCAATCAGTGTTTCAGGAATCGACGGGATTGGAAGATGGGTGAAGGTCTCTGTAATAGTTGAGGTTGACAACGATTTACCTGAAATAAAGATCGACTCCGATTACGAACAGATCATCAT
Source organism: uncultured archaeon (assembly GCA_964342815.1). GTDB lineage: Archaea > Thermoplasmatota > Penumbrarchaeia > JASLWR01 > JASLWR01 > JASLWR01. The sequence continues at coordinate 47,755 of CAYFHS010000009.1, forward strand.
GGGAGGGAATAAAATCGATTTTACAGGTTCCACAGTAGATGAAAACGAATTGGAGAAAATTGAGGCAGTCATTATCATCTCAACCGAGTCCCAGAGCATCGATGATCTTAACCTTGGAAGCAATGATACAGAATGGATAGATATTTCCGATAGCGGCTCAGGGAGCGATTGGCTGTTTCATTGGGATACTGCCGACACGGCCACGGGTAATTATATTGTAGCATTCAGAGCGTTTGACGAAGTTGGAAATTCAGCCGTTGTCACCATAGAGGTTTTCGTTGATGCCACGGATCCCATATTGGATTGCAATATGATATCGGTGGGTGAACTACCAGTTGTAACCGGAGCGGTGATCATCAACGGCACGGCTTTGGATAACCACAAGATCACCTCTCTTGATCTGTCTTGGAAAAGTAACGACTGGAATTCACTTCTCGCAAAATATGATGGATTTAACTGGACGTATATCTGGGAAACCGCGTCACTGGATTCCGGTGGTTACGAGATTGTGATAAGGGCGGAAGACTATGCTGGAAGAACGAGCTTCTTATATATTGGAATTATCGTGGATAACGATCCACCTGAGATAACGATCAATTCGAATTCTAAAAATACCGCACTTAAGAAAGGAGAAGCTCTGATACTCACAGGTAAAGCGCTGGATGATAACGGACTATCATTGGTCACTATTAGGATCGACAATGGTGGGTGGTCCACGGCGTACTTAAACAACGGCACGGGCGAATGGGAGTTCAGGTATAGTACGGGAGAGATGATTGGAGGACCGCACACTGCCACGATTAAGGTGGAGGACATAGTGGGTCTGGAAAGCACCAAAACCATCCGATTCACAATCGACGAGCAGGAAAACGTGGGAAATATTATGCGGATCGGAGGAATTAAATGGTATTTCGCGGTAGCGGCCATGGCGATCATATTATTTACGTTACTTTTCATACTGTTCTTCTTCGTGGTAAAAAGACGTAGAAAAAATACTGGGAAGAGCGAGGTAGATTATTTCTGCGCCCTTCCCAAGGAACCCGAGAAAACTGAAAATTCTGGAATGGACCTTTTTCTGCCACCACTGGATGATTCGCTTGAGGATTTACCACCCGTGGCCATCGGATCAATCGAGGAACAACCGACCCTGAGTCTCAAAGGACTCAAAGAGCCATCGGTGGACGCGGGTCCAGTTTGTACCAAATGCGGAGAAACCGCTGAATACCTACTTGAATATGACTGTTTTTGGTGCAGGGGATGCAATGATTATGTCACGGAGGATGGTTCTGACGGTCCCGATGAGAAACCAAAAATCGATCTGCAGGTCAAGTTACCCGTACATTACAGGAAGAAAGGAACGGTGGGCGAGAAGAGTAGCAATATCGAACTCCGAAAAGATGACGATAATGGGATCGAGCCCGAACCTTCACCTACCAATAAAAAATCATCTGACGGGAATGTAATACAAAAGTCTCTACCATTGCCGGATCAACCAATCCCTGTTACCCTGATGCTTCCAAAACTGCCTTCGATCGGAGAAATGATGGTGCAAGCAAAAGCCGATACCGATGATCTTAAAGTAACAGAAAGTCCCCGCAGGATCTCCCGAAAAAAGCTAATTAAAAAACTATAAAATAATAATAATAATATATGACCAGCCCGGAGGTATCAACGTGAGACGAGAATTCAGCCGCGACCGAAACGGAAGGATACCCTTCGCCTACGTTGCCATTGTGATCATGCTCCTGTCGGTAGGGGTAAGCTCCTTCATGCTGGGTCAGGATGAGGAATACAGTAAAGAGAAAACCAAAGAGTCTTCAAAGGTCACTTTCGGTTATCAGGATCTTTCTTCGCTAGATCTGGAAACGAAGGTATACTACATAATGCATGAAGTTCTGGGCGAAAGAATGACCGTCCCACTCGACAACGACACGAAAGAACTGGATCTCATTGACGAGATGGTTAGAGATAGACTGAGCGATCTGATCTCGGAGGAATATCCCCGAACCGAAGGAATTTTCAATATTCATATTTTAGAATGGGATATAAACGTCCTTCTCGATGAGATGAACACCTCCGCTCTCTTGAAGGAGACGAAATCGATAAAATGCGGAAGAACATACGTAATGGACAACAGTACTATCTCGGAATTGGAGACCGCTGCCCCGCCATTCGTTCAAGCCACATCGAAAGCAGTCTATTTCCGTCTGGTAGGCCACGCAAAATACAGAATACATAACATGGATGAGGATATAACAATAGAGAAGTATTCCACCTTTAACAAGAACGTTTACTCACCCTTGCCTCTTATGAAGAACCTTGCTTTGAGATTCCAGAGCGATAGTTCTGGAGAATTCAGCTCCGTGGGCAGGATGATACGGTACATGATAACGACCCTGGCCCAGTACCGAGTATTATGCGGATATGCCGGGGGCGGATACGGTGGGCCTAATAATGGAAAAGAAATAACAGATGTGATCACGAAAAAGGACGTTGAGATCGCTGTAAACCTGGCACTATTGCTTACACAGGCGCGCTATTATAGAGATTTCGATAGGGAAACCGCAAGAGGACAGACTGCCAGTAATGATCCGGGCCGAGATATAGAAAAATTAATGGACAATTATGTTAACAACGGCTCAGTCGATCCAGCGGATCTCATCGCTTTGTACACCGATCTCGAAAACCTAACGTTGGATCCGGGAAGAATATTTGCCCAATCCATATTTTCCTTTGCTGACCGGTTCGTGTGGGAACTGCTCGAGCTTTTCTGGGGTGAGGAATGGGATCCTGAAGGGGATGAGAATTGGGACAACGAGAAGTATTTCGACCCCACTCTCGACGAGCCAATAGTAGACTGGGAGGAAATCGAGGGGAAAAGCGATACGGAAAATTGGTGCAAGGATCGTTTGATGAAGTGGCTTGAGGTGTTCGGGAAATGGCTCGGTATCACGGAAACGGGGGATGAGAACGGGGAAATAGTGAAGATCGAGACACAACAGGAGGAGAGCGTCGTCATCAAGGACATATACGCGAGATATCGGCATCCGCCCAATGCAGGAGACGTGGCAGGTACTCCCTCAGGGGCAGATCTCTGCAATGTTGCTATACCGCCCCCCGGTTATGGAGTACCGGATTATTATGTAATGGGAACCGATGCCTATCATGTGGACGGTAGGTATTATCTTTTCGGTGACGCTACGGATAGCACATCGTCGAATAAGAGATGGTACGTCCGCTCTTACGTGAGACCAGAAGAATCGAGCCCAGGAGATACTACCGATGCAAGGCATCTCATTCTCGGCGAATCCCCAGGAGTTGGTGGGGATGAAGGACGGCCATATACCTACAAGATGATATGCAGGGATGATTGGGGGAGCGGAGTTCCGGAGAAGACATATGAATACTATCTTGTGAAAGAGAGCCTCTTGGAGAAACACAAGGACTACACCGAAGCGGGTCTATCCTATTACAACACTCTGAGATTTATCGTGGACGCATTGACCCGGAGCATGAAACAACAACCTTCAAACATAAATAACTTCAATTCAAAGGGAATGACAGACTATGCTGCATACGTTACGGAAGTCCATTTTGAAGAAAGAGAAACCGATCTCTCGATAGATCCTAAGGATAGGAGATCGATCCTCAGCGATGATCTCACCGACATCGTGCGCAAAGACGGAGGAGCTATCAGTGATGCCCTGGTGGATTTTGAAGATTTTGCGTCCCAAGAGAAAGAAAATTGGTTCCGACAGGGGGCTTACCTGAATGATTCGGAGAATCCGGATGATTCGGGGGAATATTTCCTTTACGAATTGATCAGTGAGACCGTGGATCTCTGGTATGAGATGCTGGTCAATCTCTATGACGGAGGATACCGTGAATTTGACGAGAACGGAGATTCCTCCTATGGCCCACAGGACGGACCTAATCATTGGAACAACTACGAGCAAAATCCAAATTCCCAGTTGCCCGAGGAGCGGTTTCAAACGTCCTCTCATGAAACCGAATCCGGAAGTGACAAGCCCGCCGGAAGTTTCAAGTTTCGTAATGACGCTCTGAGGGACTGTTATTACAGGGTAATGGAGATAGTGAGGACAAGGGACGATGCCGTGGAGTTCTCCTTTTCGAACTGGGAGGATCTCGGGAGCAGTCATTGGATATGGACGGTAAAAGGGTCATGCGGTCAGGCAGGCATTCTATACGGTTGGATGCCTTCTGGCACTGGAATCGTGGCAGTACCTATACAGGACCAGCAGATGATTCCCAGGGAATCCTACGACGGAAGCGGCTCTGTGGAAGATCTCACACCGTCTGACGAACCCTGGAAAAATTCCTTACAAACCTACGCCGAACCGATATGGGATATACTCAAAAACGGTAATAGCGGTCAAACGAATCTGGCCAATAATGACTTTGGTGAAGGTATCGCAGTTGCAGTCGGAAACATCGTAGGATGGAGCAGTTGGCCCGAAACGACCAACGAAGGACTTCTTGATGACGTTAAAGCGGAATTAATCGAGGGAAGCGGCGGTCAGGGGGGTCTTGACCAGTTGACAGATGAGGGAACATACGGTTCATCGGGAAACTCGTATGACTTCAACAGTGACTTCTACGATTTCGTAAAGAGAAATGTCGGTAGAGAATTCCTCCCTGAGAATGCACTTTGGGACCAGCTATCACAAGAGAACGGATGGCTGGCGCAGATCATCAAAACGGAAACCTTTGATCGTCTCCAAGACAATCTCGACGTTTTCAATATTCCATTTACAAGTGCATCACGACTAAACGTCCCATGGGAGTTCTGGCACGGCGACCGCAATACCGCCATTCGGAACGGTTCGCTGTTTTCTGAAGAACTCGTAGTGGATCAAATCCCAGACAAACTAGCGGTGGATAGCGATCACCTGGATATTGAGATTAAAGTTCCCATTAACGGCACCCATTTCGTGGACGTTCAGGATCTTGAATTTCCAATGTCGAAGGACTGTTTTACGTCGGTATGGTTGGTCAATATTTCTGCTGACGTGAAATATAAAATTAGAAATTCCAGGTTATCCTCCATAGGTTTAAGTGACCACGATTATTTCTGGTACAACCATTCTGTGCAGCTTGACATCGATTTCCCGGTCCCCATCTATTCGGGATGGGACCTGGAATCGGGCTGGCAGACCGAGGATATCGATTACCGGATGACCAGGCGCTATTTCCAGAAAAGCAAAGAAGACACGCCAACCGATCCATTCTTCGCTTCTAAGGCCCTCGTTGAAACCGTCGATGCATCCAGGGATGCTGCAGATTGGATGATGGATACGAAAACCGCTGCACAACATTTCATTGTGCATTCACCAATGATGGGAACCAAAGAAAAAAGCAGTTTTTTGTCGTATATGACTAGGGCGATGACCAGGGCTGCGGACCCTCGAAGCGATGAAGAGGGATTGCTGGAAGCAGCAGCAGCCAACAATGATTATATCACTAATATATCCCAGAGCGCCACAAAACTCAATGATCTTGGACTCTCGGAAATGAAGATTAATTATTTTGGTTACGACGCGGTGTATTATACTGCCACGAATACACTTGAGATCACCAGGGGGGTTGTGGATAGCGAAACGAATGATACGGGGTTAAAGTACTTATTCAGATTCGACGGTGATATGACTTTTACAGGTAAATATAGGATAAGGAATCAGGCATTCTTTGATTACAGAATGGCAGGTTCACCGGCGGATTTTTCCATTACAGGACAACTCTCACCTTACAACATGAGGGAAAATGGATTGGTCCATAATTTCAGCGTGGGCACTGGTGCTGATTTTCCGCTTAGATACAGTGCCGCAGCGCCTGTGGAAAATCTATTTTTACCCCTGCTTGGGACAAATGCTACAGTCCGGATCGGAATTATTTCGTCAATTCCCATACCTGAGGAACTTAAAAGTTCCATTGAGAACATAAAAAGATTCGAGCTGGAAGAACACAGGGGAGCAGCATTGATGGGGCAGTGTGAAAATTACATAAAATATTTTCTCGGAGTCCTGTATAATAAACAAATCGACACTCTGAAAACAGGAAACCTATTTGGGATCACTTTCAATGTTACCCCAACAGCAGGCATCCAGGCCGGATATATAAATAAAACATATGGTATCGATCTTACCGGTTTATCTACCAGTGAAAGCGAAAAGGTACTTCGGCTCTTCGTGAAACACCTGATTAATAACACTTTCTACTGCTTGAATTCGCTCATGGAGCCGGCCGTTTCACCCTCATTCTTCCTCAAGATGCCCTCAGAGGTAATGCCATACCTCGTTCATGAAATATATCATTGGGAAGACGGAGGAGATATCTGCTGGCAGGGCACCATAGCGCATACCATGACCACTACACCTTACGTTGGTTCGCCCGGGGATGCCGGGGATAGAACGTTTAGCGGTGGAAAATTATACCCGAGCGGAGCGAGATATCTATTGAGGTATGAAATAAATGCTGGGAAATGAATTGATTTCTGTAATTCCATTATCGTGGAATAGACCTCATCCTTTGGTATTATCCATAATAATTTGGGTGTTTGTAAAATACGCGAAATAAAATTGAATTATTCGTTCCCTGATGGCCATTTTCGAGCGTATTATTCTCTCTTTGCACTCATTATAAAATCCTTTAACAAGAGAAAATAATGTCCATTTGTCTTCATTTGCACGCCAGTATTTTATAACTCCAATTGCTGCTAAAGATTTCAGCACCCTTGCAGTGCGCCGATTGCCTCAATGGAAACTTGAGGACATATTGTCAATGGTACGAAACTTGATTTAATCGAGTTTCGTAGCTTGACAATGTTTGCGGTATCGCCCGAAGGTGCTGATACCGCTGAATATGTTCTATAACAAGTTGCTGCTTGTTAGCAAAACCGTCGAAATGAAAAACCAATCTATGAAGCAATAATTTTGATTCGTCCTTTCGTATTTTTTCCGGATATTTTCTTTCGATGACTCGATATAGTTTTCGATACTCTTATCTTTTCTGTATAACCTTTCGTTTTTTCATTAGATCAATCCCGTTTTTTGTTTCAGGTCAAGGGTAATGGAAATCCCTCAACAAATGGACAAATGTTCACAGAGTATATAATGGTAAACAGGGGGGAGGGGGGTGAGTGAAAGTAAAATTATTTCGGTACTGGCCATGAAAAAAATTAGTGAAAGTAAAATAGAATTTGGAGAAATCTGGTACTAGAAATTTGGATAATTTGTTAATTTGTCCCTATAACATATAACAGATCGAATAGAGGACATTTGTTCATACCAATAATCAACATTTGTTGGTAAAAATAGTTAACATACATCGGCAAAAGAAATAACATTTGTCGTTAGAAATCGATACCCTTTTTGCGAAATAGGCAGGTTGATGAAGAAATATCCCTAATAAGCACACAAAAAAACAAAAAAAAATTATCCAAGTTCAAGAATTAGTTCAATTTCGCTATCGAGCGAGATATTAAGTTTTTTTGCGGCGTTTCCGTTCCTTACGGCGATCTCCACCTCACCCGAAGATGAATCCGTTATCAATAAATCACCATCTGCTACCTCGAAATATGCTTCCTTCCTGGATATCTGGACATTGCACCCGAAAGTATGAAGGGATAAGTTATTTGGGTGGTTTTTGTCTATGATCTCATGGAGAATTTCGCATTTCAATGAACTTATTATATTACCGAACCTGTCAATATGAAGCGGCTTGAATTTTAATCGGACAAGTCGCTCATCGGTTGTAATATCAACACCATACAGCTCCAGTTTCTCGATTCCATCCAATACCGGACCAATCTCGGCTATTGGTAAACCGTTCAATATCATTGCTGCGGCCCTTGCGAAAACATCCCTACCGTGAAATACTTTCGAAATTCCTTCATGGATTACGGATTCGTGAGCTATCTCGTATATAACGTCAATGCCCGACATTTCGGCTGCTGGATAGAGGACGCCGTTATCAGGCCCAATGAATATTCCGGCGTCAGTAAGGATGCAAAGCGGTTTCCTCGACGATCCAACGGTTGGGTCAACAATGCATAAATGAACCGGTTTTTGTTTTGTCGGGAACCATTGAACACTAGATCTTAAAATATAAGCACCTTCGTAAATGTTCTGTGGAGATACATTATGAGAAATATCTATAAGCGTGAGGTCTGGGATCTCAGTTAGAAGTACTCCCTTCATTTGTGCTACGTAATGGCTTTCTCCAAAATCCGTTGTCAATGTCAAAATCTTTCCTGACATGCAAATTCACACATTTTCTCTAAAACATATTAAACCGTTGCTTTCCATGTTTGTAAGAAATGCAGCGATCCTAGGAATTAACTGATTGTGGGGTTTTTCGGATTCTTCTCTGATAATATCCCCTATGGTCCTGACATTCTTTTTCCCGTCAATAAGTCGAAAAATATTTGTCCCTTGTTGATCGAGATATATCCTGAAATAATTATCTTTTCCAAGCATACGCATGAAAAATTTCTGATATCGATTTGGATCCCCTGCGAACCTCTTCTTTCTTATGACACACCGTCCGGTGGATTTTGAAACGTACCATCGACAGGTCCTGAACGGTATCATATTCAATAAGTTATTGTCGAGCTGACTTTCGCAGGCGGTCATTATACCATTTCCGAGAAATAAAAAGATCAATCAGTCTCTTCCTTTGAGTATTCTACAATATCCTTCGATTGAAGAGGTTTTCTCACAACGAAATACCATATTAGAAAACCCAAGTAGACGAAAACTAGAAATCCGGGCCACGATACGGGGTCCGAAAATATAGCGGGTTTGACATTCAATATATAAAGAAGCGCAATAATGACACCAGCAATGGCCTCGCCTGCTATGAGACCCGAACTGACCAATATACCATGATTCTCGGTCTTTTCCAGAATCCTCTCGACAATACCTTTTTTCTTCTCATTGTCCAATCCTTGAACTCGTTCAACTCTTTTTGTAATGGTTATCCCCGTCAGATGTTTTATTATCCCTCCAAGCATTATGGGTAGTGTCAATGTAAACGGTAGATAAATACCTATTGCAACCGCCATTACACTGAGATCTAGAGCGATAAGGATTATGGCGATGACAACACCAATAAAGAACATTAAATAGTTCAGATCCCACTGAAACACCCCTTTGGCTATGGTGGCCATAACAGTTGCCTGGGGCGCAAGAAGGTTTGCGCTCCCGATGCTGTAAACATCATCCAGCATGAATACTACGAACGGTACAACAAAGGCTGCAACGGCAACACCCAGGAAACGTGCAATTTGAAGATTGTACGGAGTGGCTCCAAGCAGTTGACCGGTCTTCAATTCCTGCATGGAATCTCCAGCAATCGCAGCGCTGACACATACCACTGCACCCACAATTATTGTGGCTGTCATACCCACGTATTTATCGACCGGGAGTAACATAAGCACAATTGCCGTAAAGAGTAGCGTGGCAACTGTAACCCCCGAAATGGGATTATTTGAGGAACCCACCACTCCTGCCAAGTATCCGGCTATGGCAGTAAAAACAAAGGTGGCACCGAACATCATGATGGTTGCAACAACCGTTGCAAGTATATTTTCGGTTGCAATGAAATATACGATTCCAACGATTATCGAAATGACCCCAAAATACCATAGTTTCATCCTAAAATCCCTTTCCGTCCGAATAATATCCTCGTCCCCTCCCTTGGATGTGGTACTCCTTATGGCTTCCCCAACACCTTTTGCTATAGCTTTCCGCATCTTGATCAGGGTCCAAATGCCTCCTGTTACTATTGCCCCGACACCCACGTACAGCGTGTTCTCGAACCACACCTGCCAGACCGATCCCAGTGATCCACCTCCGTTTAGCTCGTAATATAGCCCTTCCACGGGCCATCCTGAAACGGCTCCTACAAGTGGGAGCATTAATATCCAACCGATAACACCGCCCAGGAAAACGAGGCTTGAAATCTTTAGACCCAGGATATATCCCACACCCAGCAGGGCCGGTGAAAGGTTCAAACCCCCATACATCCGCACCTTACCGCCGCCAAGTACACCTTCCATTTTCTCCTTCCAGAGACTGAAACCGAATGGCGAGCCAATATATTTGAAAAGGGCGCCCATTCCAAGAGCCCCAAATACTATCTTCATTCCTGATCCGCCCTTCTCACAGCTTTTCAGAACTTCGGCGGACGCCACTCCTTCAGGGAAGGGAAGGGCAAGATCCTTTATTAAAACGTTTCTCAGAGGTATTGTGAACAGTACCCCGAGAAGTCCACCCATCAATGCAATTACTATTGTAAGAAGAATATAATAACCACCGCTCCCCCACAGGTCAGCCCATCCAGCCAATCCACCAGTCATTCGGTGTAATACAACGAGACCGGGAATCGTGAATATCACACCTGCTGCGAGAGATTCACCGGCAACGGCCACGCATTTAGATAGATTAATTTCGAGTATATTTGCCTTCATGGGTTTGAGTACGGCCAATCCCATTACAACAGCTGGGATGGTGGCTGAAACTGTCATTCCGGCGTAAAGACCCAGATAAGCATTTGCCGCAGCCATGAGTATGGTCAACAACACACCCACCAATAAAGCCCTGAATGTCAATTCAGGCAGCACCGTATTGTGCTTGATATATGGAATAAAATCATCTTTTGACATTCGTACCCCTTCTTAGGCCGTGTAATATTCATAGGATATCTCAAGAGTAAATTCATTCCCCGTGTCTTCGAAAGTACGAATCCCAAATAGGCTTGGTATTATAGGTTCATGATCTCCGGCGTCTACCGAAATAATGATATTCCATTCACCCGTACCGTTTAAAAATGGAAACTCCGTGGGAGGATTGGCCATATCGAAAAGAGTAATTAGACATTGGGCAATACCAACTCCTCCGTAAGCATTCTTCTCTTTTGATTCATCCGTATACGAACCATCCGGGCTCTCAACCATAATTGAGAAAGTATCAGGTTCATTGGTGTGCCTTATGTCCGCATCGGCTTCGTCCGACCATGTTAATATGAAAGAAATGGCCATAACATTCGCTTCGTCCACAATCGATTGATATGTGGATTCACGTCCTTCGTCCACCCGCTCATTAATCACCATGGGCTCACTTTCTCTTCGGTCCAAATTCGAAAAGTCAAAAGGTTGTTCCTCAAGTACCGAATAACGTTCAATGTTCTCCCCGAAAATAAGAGAGCCGACGATAGCAATCAGGAAAATGATTATTCCAAGAAGGAGTACTTTTTTATCATCCGAAGCCATGTGAGTAACCCTCGCCCAATAATATTTTTATTCTTTTATAATTTTTCCATCTCGTCTCTCTCGAAAAAAATTTTATATAATGTCTTTTAATTTCATCATTGTAACATTTGAGGGTATACTATTTAATAAATTATACCAGAGTCCCCGGATTTATTGGTATATTGCCCTACACAAGCTCGTTCCTTTAGCCTAGAATATCGAAAATATATGGTTTTTTCATGATAAAATGTCCGGTATGCAAGACCCCGAACGAGGATAATTATATCCAATGTAGAGGATGCCGCAGAAATACTAATCCTAGCCGCCTAAACGGTCCCGGATCCTCATCCACTTCAACTGAGGATACCTCTAGGAACAAAGCTGAAATTTTCAAGAATAAAGGTAATGAGGTGTTCACGAAGAATGATTTTCAAGGTGCGATCCAGCTCTACATGAAGGCGATTCAGTACGATCCTGCTCACGAGGGAGCCTGGAACAACATGGGTCTAGCTTATCGTAGTACAAAGGATTTCAGATCTGCCATCAAGTGCTTTGAAAAAGCGATTAGCATCAATCCGAATAACGAACGGGCGCTTGCAAATAAAGAAGCATGCGAGTATGAGGTGAATCGGGCCATACTGGGACTGACATCAAAGGAAAAGGAAAAACCTAAATTCGATCCTCCCCGGCATACGGTCTCCAGTGAGACATTAGCGCGCGAAAGTCGAGATGACGTCCGGCCATTTGATCAAGGAAGAAGAGAATCATATGGGACCGCGGAGCCCTCCAATATTCAAGCTCAAAGGTCTGAAATTACCACTGTCGAGAGAGAAACACCAGTTACTACTACTTCGGCCCAAGCCGTTGATTCGAGGACAGGATACCAATATGAGGAAACTGAAAGATCATCAAATATCAAGTCGGTGCAAAATGAATTGGATCAAAGCAGGGAAAACGCCTCAGGCGTAAGAGTGAATAAACGTGTCGAGTTTGAGAATAAGGAACGAGTGCCAGGAGCCCAGAGTAAAGTCTATGTAAAAGATACTATGATGCAGGAAGATTCAAGGATTCAGGAACGGGATAACAGTCAAATTGAAAACTCTGCCTCATATAAATCACCCCGTGATGAAACAGTTCAAAGAAACCTTCCTCCGCCACCGGAAGTTCAACGAGAGAGTAGGCTTGAATCCAGGGCGACGAGAAAAGAGCCCTCCGAGAATAAGTTTATCATAGAGCAGAAGATGGGACCGCTTGGACTTCGTCCCACAACTGTAATCCGAACAGCTAGCGAGAACGAATTTATCAACGAATATCGAAAACAGAGAAAAGGACGATTAGGTTACTCTGCAGATAGACGAAATAACATTTCCAATAATATTGAAGATAATGGTGAAGATGAATTACCAGCTCCTCCGCCGGATTATGAAGGACCGGTTGGAGAGGCTACTATGAAAGATTTATACGATCAGGGCAGAAAGGTAAGAAGAAAGGAGGAATCACTATGCCCTTACTGCAGGAATCCCATCAATTCCAGCAACAGGAATATCCGTTGTTTCGACTGCGGTAGTTTTTTCTGCGCAACATGCGAACATGATTTCAGAGGTACCAGGGAAAAAGGTCAGAAAGCCGTATGTGCAAAATGTTACATCAAAGAGATAAAAGAGAAAGAAAGGGAGAGAAAGGAGATCGAAAGGGAAAAAAATAACATAAAAAAGCTGGAGGAACAAAAAAGGCTTCGCGAAAAATTGGAAGAAGAGAGAAGATTGAGAGACAAACTGGAGGAGGAGAAGAGAAAGATTATGGATGAGATGGAAGTGGAAAAAAGAAGAATAAGGGATAAACTGGAGGAGGAGAGAAGACAGAAAGAGAAGCTTGAAGAAGAATCTCGGTTCAGGGAACAGCTTGAGAGAGAGAGAGAAAAAATGAGAGAAAAACTAGACAAGGCGAAAAGGGATATGGAAAGAGAATATCTTCTTCAGCATCAATTGGATGAGAAAAAACGTAAAGATAATTGGCTTTACCGTGGTTTGAAGGATTCCAATGAAGGTGACGACCTTAATAAAGATATTGGACGATTGGAGATAAGTGGTAAGCTCGGATCATTGAATGAGGCTAAATCCAAAAGTCTCTTTGAAGAACCGACTATGGAGATGAGGGGTAAGCTCGGATCATTGAATGAGGCTAAATCCAAAAGTCTCTATGAAGAACCGACCATGGAGATGAGCGGTAAGCTCGGCTCATTGAATGAGGGTGAATCTAAAAGTCTCAATGAAGAACCTACTGTGGAAACCAGCTTTGGTGAGGATGAGAGTGTCTTCGATGTTCTTGCTAGAAGATTCGAGATAGGTGAGATAACGTCTGAAGAATACGAACGATTGATCGAGGAAGCCCTGGAGGATGAGTAAGGGACCAGATGATTTGCCCAAGAAAGCTAATGTCGAAAGTTATAAAAACACCTTGAAGTATTCGGGTGTGCAAATTTCGTTGGATATTACCCTCCGAATAGAATTTATTTTAAAAAAATATAGACCGGTAAGATATAATGAACCAGATGATAGAAGAATTAAAGGAAAAGCGAAAAGATCTTTCTGCCAAGGGAGAAATTCGGCGTCGAAGTAGAGATAAGCTCAACAAGAAGACACGGGAGGCAGCGGACGCCCGGGACCATTTTAACAGACTGGTCAGAACGAACCTAAACCGGACCAGGGAGTTAAGGGAGAAGAGAAACCGGACCAACGAAATGGTGAGAGAAGCCAAACAAGCGCGGGATATGTACAATAAGGAATATCTTAAACTACAAAAGTTAATCACAATAACCCAAAAAGAGATGATGCCTCAAAAAGGTAATTCATTCCGTAATCTCAGAAGAGATCTCAACAAACTTGAACATCGCCAGCAGACCCAGGTTCTCAAACCTGGAGAGGAAAAAGATATCATAGAAAATATAAAGAAAATCGCCGACGAGATACGTGAACGGGAGGAAGAATTCGAAAAGAACGAAAAAACCCGTGAGCTGGTGGCAAAATGCCGTGAAGCGAGAAAAAGAGCGGAGGAAGAGCACAATAACGTGGAGAAGTATGCAAATGAAGCGCAGAAAAACCACGAAGAGATGATCCAGCTCTACGAAGAAACTAAAAAATACCAGAAAGAGGCGGACAAGAAACAAAAAGAATTCGTTAAGTCCAAAGTAGCGGCTGATGAGGAACATAAGTTTCATTCTCTCTATATGGAGCCTATTCGCGATCTCGATAAAATTATCGGCAAGCTCCTCCGGAGAAAGAAAAAAATAACCAAGAAGGTCCAGGAAGACAAGGTCAAGAAGGATGCGGAGGCACTCTTCGATCAATTCAAAAAGGGTGGGAAGATCTCAACAGAAGACCTGCTCCAGTTTCAAAAGGTATCATGAAGAATAATAATGCAATTATCAGCCTTTACTCAGTGAATTAATGCTAAAAACCATATCCTACCGTTCTTTTTCTCACCGGGAATAAATTAATATAAAGCCTAAGGTATAAACCACTTTTATAAGCCTTTCAACCAGGAGGAATGATCTCGTGCATGATTCAAAGGACGTAAAAAAGGCAAGCGAGAGCCCTACAATCACAATATCGGATGGGCACAACAAGATAGAAATGACCGACCTTGAGGTCAAAAAATATATTAATACCGTCACAAACGAACTGGATGAGCTCACCGATGTTTCATTCACAAGCACGGGACATCAAGCCAAATATGAGTTTGCTGCAATATGCTGGTGGCTTGGAAACTGTAAATATCTGCAGTTTGTGGATACTACACCGGAGCTGCCGGTGCTCTGCAAGGATAAAAGGATGGCATATCCTGATATATATGCGGTCTTTACAAGCGAGGAAAGAAACTTTCCTTGTTTCATCGTAATAGCTGAATTCGATAGTACCGGGCAACTGAATATGTATAGCAAATACATCCAGAGATTGAAGGACTATCCTCTCATCGGGGATGCTGACATACTTATTGCGGGTAAATATAAAGACGAATGGGCTCTATTCAATATCGAGAATATTATCCAAGAGGACGGGAAGATCAGCCTGAGATTCGAAGAAGCGAAGAGAGCGAATATTATGGGTATCCTGTGCGGAGATGCCCATTTCCAAGGATTAAATCCCGGAACCCGGTGGTATTACGTTATAGAAACGGGGGAAGATATTGAGCTCGTGAGACAGGAGATCATTCCTCTAAGCGAAGCCGTCTCCGAGCTGGCATTCGAGAGATCGGATGGGAAAAAATTACCGTTCTCACCCGCTCTTTTACACATGATCCCTTTCTTTGGAAAGTGGAGTCTATTCGAACAATACCAGGATGAGATAGTGCTTTCCGGCGCTAAACTAGAGCGGGACAGACCGCTTAATCTCTATCAGGTTCTGATCTTTTCTACACGGCTTTTGGAACACTTGAATGGAAGAAACCAGATCGATTGGAAGCGAATACTCCTCGAGGATGATTTCAGGTACAGCGTGGACGATATAAGGAGAATGGTGAAATCAGGCCAAGACGAAGAGATCGGCTTTTTGGGTTTCGAGCAGTATCTCCCTGATATCCAGATCTCTTCATGGAATGCGGATGATGAGTGACGGGGATCAGCGGACTATCTTCTTTCTTACGACCCGACGCCTTACTACGGCTCCGCTTTTCGATCCTTTGCTTTCGGCCGGTTTCAAATCCGATGAACCAGTGGATTTTACTACAACACTCTTGTCGGATTCACCTTCATCGGACCCCGAAACATAATCCAGACAGCTTTCACACCAGTAACAATCGTGATCAGAATAATACTTGGAGGAGGTTCCGCATCTGGAACAGACGGGAGGTTTTCCACTTGTGCTACCGCTTTTCAGATGTGCAGGCAGCACTTCAACTGAAGATAAGGCGTTCTTGGTGGGTCCGCGATCCCTGGCTGGCATTCTCGCCATGCGACCTCCAAAATGACCTCCGTCAGGTTTGCTCGTTTCACCTGCTTCAATGTCGCTAATTTCAGGTAATAACGCCAGATCCGGTAGAGCCTCGATCTTCATCTCTCCCCCATCATCAAGATCCTCCGTTTTAATTTCCGGTTTAGGTTCATCGTCCGACACAGATGTGGTTTTTTCCTCGGGATCCATTTTGAAACGCTCTTTTGTCTCGTGAGCATTGAGTTTGGGGTCGCTCCACATGGCATAAGCCTTATTTTCGAATCTTTTCTTTCCCCTCTTTTTCAGAACGAGGACCAGTGCAATGATGACGACACCGACCACAAGAACAATCCCCAATATTATTATGATCATAATAAGGGTAACTGACCCTCCAACATCATCGGACCCGGTTCCAGCTCCCTCGACTCCGATACCTGGTGAAGAGGTCTTATCGGTGGGATCGGTCCAATCATCATTCCCAGGTTTGCCGTCATGGCCGAGATATTCCTTCAGATTGTTTGCCTTGTCTCCGTCAGGATTCCGTGAACCATCGCTGCTGGTGCGTTCCAGTCCAAATTTCATTTCCCACCAATCCGGCATTCCGTCCCCATCGGTGTCTGTGCTTGTTGAGATGAATTCCACCGTTTTTCGCTCCATGGTTATCCGATCCTTGACATCGATCACCTGCACGGTGATATTGCCATATCCCGGGTCATGTCCGGCGCTGTTCAATCGATAAGACCAAATTCCATTTTGAAAACTCGAGGTAATGTCAATGGGTGCCTCACCATCTATGCTTATTTCGATCTTCGATATGCCCACATCGTCCCCGGCACTTCCGTTTATCCAAACAGTCTCCCCCAAAAGAACAGGTGCAGGGTCGTCATCATAGACATGCAAACCATATTCAGTAAGTACCAAGCGGTACTCCTTATCATCATCCTCAAGCTGCCATGAGTTCTTGTATTTGGATAGTTCCGCCTCACTACCCAGCGTAATCCCACCGTAGGTCCCGAATGCATCGATCAATTCGTCCTCCACGGAACCTTTCGATAAATATTCCTCATACGAGAGGGGGATGTTGAACTCGTGGAAGGACACGGAGGGACTTTCGGCATCGATTATAACTGTTATGGGCTCGGACATAAAATCAAATCCCACCGAATCGACGAGCCTCAGATAGATGGAATGTAGACCGCTTGATAAAGGTAATCGGTCCTGGATCCCCTCTGCTGGATAATAATCGAATTCCCAATAATCATTCTCTTCGTCAAACTGAGAAGTGATATTTATGGGAGGGTTTTGAACATTATCAATATCATCGAATACGATCTCTATAAGGGAAATTTTGAAGTTATCCGATCCCTCTCCCCACAGCGAAATCTTCTCGGTCGAGGAGAATATGGAATTGTTTTCAGGTTGTTTTATCAATCCAACAGGAGCTGTTGCATCCAAATGAAATGTTATTCCCGTGGTGCCTATGTTGGAAACTGCGTCCCTTGCTTGTATACTGATATTATGGGAACCTTCCTCCAACTCCAGTTCCTCGGTATCGAGTTTCATGTGCCACTGATTATTTGAATAATATCGGGATAGATTGATGATTTCTTCCTTATTTCCATCAAGGATGGCTTCCACCACTATTACCCCGCTGCTGTCCACAGCTGTACCAAGGATCAGAATCTCCTCACCCACTGCATAAACCGAGTTGTTCCATGGAGAGCTAATTTCCACCATGGGATCGGTGCTTTCAACGAGTAGGATCGAAATCATATCCATAGCCTGGTTCTCGCTCCCGTCCTCAACATTAATGGTAATATCGTAGGTCCCGGGAAATGTAAAAGCCGTATCCCAAGTATACTCCCAGGTTTCTCCATTGTAATTAGAGGTAATGTCGACGGTGGGATTGTCTTCCACCATGATCTCCACCGAAGATAAATGAACATTATCTGAAGCGCTTCCTTCAATGAAGATTTTAGTACCTACTTTGAACTGCGAATTGTTACCAGGAGATGTAATGGACAACTCGGGAGACGTCACATCTACAAGCGTTACATTCAACCATGCTGTTATCTGACCGCTGCTATCCGTAGAACGCACGCCAATTCTATGCTGACCCAACCCGGCTCCCTCCGTGTCCCACGAGTATTCCCATGTAGTCCATGGATCTTCGCTTCCATCAGATGTATCCGTTGCGGCAACCCAATCATCATCGTCGATTTTTATTTCCACATTTGTGGTGATGAACGGGCTGGTGGCCGCTCCCTGTATGGTGATTATTTCGTTGAGACCCAGTGTAGACTCATCGGAAGGACTTAGA
Organism: uncultured archaeon; assembly: GCA_964342815.1. GTDB lineage: Archaea > Thermoplasmatota > Penumbrarchaeia > JASLWR01 > JASLWR01 > JASLWR01. The sequence continues at coordinate 66,272 of CAYFHS010000009.1, forward strand.
ACATTTAAATCAGGGCGCCTGAATAATGTTGCTGTAACATTCACTACCTTCAATGTTCCCAAGGAGTCCTCATTCGACAGTATCGCATACCAGTTCTCATCCTTAGGCAGTAGATATGAAATTTCATCGAAACTCCCATCATCACTGATCTCGTAAGCATCGAAAGTATCATCAGCACCATATTTGGCAAAATTAGTTCCGTTACACATGAAGAAATCTATCTCTGAGCCGGATGGATCGCTAACGTAATACACGTCTCTAGTGAACAGGTTCTCCCCTGAGTATATTGCATTGGTAACGTTATAATCAATATCCATTCTGAATCGACCGGCAGGTGACGGATCGGGAGGCCGGGATACCATTGAAGGAAGGTCAAATGCATTGGGTAATGTGAAAGAGCGGGTATAACTGCCTCCGATCTGCGCACCGCTTATTACCTGGACAACCCTTTCCCCTCCACCCTGATCCGGCGGGTCCTCTCCTAGTGCTTCGGTTTCTGCAGATGACCAGTAATTTCGTACATTCCCCAGTTCAAAGGACGCATACCCTGATGCATTGGTAGTCCCCCATGTGGTCCAGGTCAGCGATTGCGGATCATAATAATTTTCAGTCAATACCCATATACCAGCACTATCCACGGGATTACCGTCAGCATCCTGGACAAATGCTGTGTAGTTACATGTTGGAGTATATTTATTCGTAACGGACCATGTACGTCCGTCCCCATCCCATGACCACACCGTGGAAAGGTCTTTTCCCCCGCTGTAATCCTTATCGTGACTGAAACAGCGGTCCATATTATTGGCACTATTTGCATCCCAGTGAACCCATCGTCCATCCCAGAATTCGTTCCAAACATGATCCTCGGCCATATTCGATGTAGGAACATTGGGGATCAGGGCCGCTCTTGCTGCCGCGCAGGCGATGTCCTGATGCTCACCGCATCTGCCGATGTGTTTTCGGTATATCCGTACCGGCTCGATAGCCCGCTCGTTGTCACTGGTGAAAGCCATACTCCCCACCACCCAACCGCTAACTGCACGGGCTGCCCTCCATACGTCGCCCACTCCCGCAAGACGATCCTTCAATAGAGGATATCCACTGTCGTTATGATGAAATAAAAATTCCCGCCAAAATACACCTGTTGGGGGCTGCTGGAATTCCTGTGCTGTTCCCTGTACCCCGTCCGGGTTTACGAATGATGGTAACTCATCGCTAATCTTAGGGTGCACCACATACCAATAATACACTTCCATGGGTAATTGCAGCTGGTGGCCGGTCTTGTTTGTATATATTAACGTGGTATATGCACCTAATTCTGGATCGTTGATCTCAGTTATGTTAACGTAATCCAGATATTGATCGTTCTCGTAGATGAACTTGGCATTCGTTTTGAACATATCCGGGAACACACGGTTGTTTTGCAACGTCGTCTTTCCTGTATGAGCAATTGCGAAAGCAACCTCGTCGACCTGCAGGGGTTCATTGACACTTTTTATCAGGTTGCCGTAGGTTGTAGCGTGTGCATTATCAAGCTCTATCAGTTTTCGAGTCAGATTGGCCTTCAACCATTTTGGTACCATTCCGATGGCATCTTTTGCTGCTTGAGGGAGACTGTCAAAATCATAATTGATGGATTTCTCTTTCAAGGTTCCTGTAATTTCATCGAAATATACATAATAGGTCTCACCGGCCGGAATCTCAATGGTTTTTGAAATCTCACCGATGGCCTTCCAATTCGCACTCCGAGTCACATTTGCGTTCCCATCATTTCGGGTATTAAGGGTTTCTCTTTCCGCTGAGGTAAATATGGGAATTACCGCAGTGAAGAAAAACAACATCACAATGGTCAAAATTAACACTCGTTTACTGGATCTCATTGATTCACCTTGAGAAATATTCCATCTTCTACGATAGGTTGAACTTAAACGCACTATCATAAACTAAAGTATATATAACATTTCTGATATGATATTTTTTCCTTTATTTCTTCATTCATAATTCATATAAATCACATAAAAAAAGTATGATTACGAAACTAATATATAGATTGAATATAATCCCCGGGTTTACGCTCTGGGGTTATCCCCAGGGTACTCGTAATTAAACCGGTGCAGCGCGAGAGCAACTCGATTTTGAGGCAATGATCGCAAGCTGTTTCATATTACGGGAAACATTTATGGAGATACAAGAAACCCGGAAACCTTCCGTGAACTCTTGTGTCAGACACTTGCCAGGTAAGATGAGATTTGGTTGTCCGCCAAATCAGAAGGTGGAAAAGTTACGTTTTGTGACCACATGAGAAACTCTGGTTGATCCTGCCAGAGGCAACCGCTATTGGAATACGTTTAAGCCATGCGAGTCGAGAGACTTAGGGTCTCGGCAAACTGCTCAGTAACACGTGGATAACCTGCCCTCCGGAGGAGGATAAACTCGGGAAACTGAGACGAATACTCCATAGGTTTTACAGGCTGGAATGCAGTAAAACCAAAAGCTCCGGCGCCGGAGGATGGGTCTGCGGCCTATCAGGTCGTAGTGGGTGTAAAGGACTCACTAGCCGCCGACGGGTACGGGCCTTGGGAGAGGTCGCCCGGAGATGGACTCTGAGACACGAGTCCAGGCCCTACGGGGCGCAGCAGGCGCGAAAACTTCGCAATGCGGGAAACCGCGACGAGGGTATTCCAAGTGCTATTGCAATGCAATAGCTTTTCAAAAGCCTAAAAAGCTTTTGGAATAAGGGCTGGGTAAGTCTGGTGCCAGCCGCCGCGGTAATACCAGCAGCTCAAGTGGTGGTCGATATTATTGAGCCTAAAGCGTCCGTAGCCGGACGGGTAAATTCTTGGGTAAATCGAACAGCTCAACTGTTCGACTTCCGGGAAGACTGCCTGTCTTGGGACTGGGAGAGGTCGGAGGTACTCTAGGGGTAGGGGTGAAATCCTGTAATCCTTAGGGGACCACCAGTGGCGAAGGCGTCCGACTAGAACGGGTCCGACGGTGAGGGACGAAGCCCAGGGGCGCGAACCGGATTAGATACCCGGGTAGTCCTGGGTGTAAACGCTGCAGATTTGGTGTTGGGGGTTCCATGAGAGCGCCCAGTGCCGGAGAGAAGTTGTTAAATCTGCCGCTTGGGGAGTACGGTCGCAAGACTGAAACTTAAAGGAATTGGCGGGGGAGCACAGCAACGGGTGGAGCGTGCGGTTTAATTGGATTCAACACCGGAAAACTTACCGGGAGCGACGGTTATATGTGGGCCAGGCTGGTGACCTTGCCTGAATTTCCGAGAGGTGGTGCATGGCCGCCGTCAGTTCGTACTGTGAAGCGTTCTGTTAAGTCAGATAACGAACGAGATCCCTGCTCCTAATTGCTATCTTTCTCTCCGGAGATTGAGCACATTAGGGGGACCGCTGGCGCTAAGTCAGAGGAAGGGGGGGGCAACGGTAGGTCAGTATGCCCCGAATCTCCCGGGCTACACGCGCGCTACAAAGGCCGGGACAATGGGTCCCCACCCCGAAAGGGGGAGGTAATCCCGAAACCCGGTCATAGTTCGGATTGAGGACTGTAACTCGTCCTCATGAAGCTGGAATCCGTAGTAATCGCGTTTCAAAAAACCGCGGTGAATATGCCCCTGCTCCTTGCACACACCGCCCGTCAAACCATCTGAGTTGGGTCTAAGTGAGGACATGTCGCTATGGGATGTTCGAACTTGGGTTCAGCAAGGAGGGTTAAGTCGTAACAAGGTATCCGTAGGGGAACCTGCGGATGGATCACCTCCTATGAAAAAAAGGGGGGAATTTTTTCCCCCCGCCTTTTTTCTGTGTGCAAGATATTCCCGATATATCACCTTCCGGCGGGAACCGAACATCTTTTTCTTGGCAGGTGTATTTTTTTATTTCAACAGTCTAGCTCTGCTTCTATTCAGGAGTAGAAAAAGGCCAAAACTGATAAAAATAACTTCTCACATCTCCACCATAAGCACTATTGGAAAGTACTTTTATTGAGTAGCGTTTCTATGGGAAGTGAATAACATGTCGTTTAATAATTCTTACATACCGTATGGTGGTTACTGGAGCACTCCGTTCTGTCGATGGCAGGGCAGTTTTTCCAACCTTCACGCGATCAAATTCGCTGCGGAAACCGGAAAAAGGTTCCTTGACGAAAATAAAATAGATCCCGTGATCTTCGACGAGCTTATCCTGGGAACCACCGTCCCACAGCTCTCGGCATTCTACGGCGGCCCCTGGCTGGCAGGGATGATGGGAGCTGGACACATCACCGGTCCAATGATCAGCCAAGCTTGTGCCACCGGGGCAAAGTGCGTAACGCTGGCGGCCCAGGCCGTAGAAACAGGAGTTCACAAAAACGTCATCATGATTTGCGCCGACCGGTGTTCCAATGGTCCACATCTCGTTTACCCCAACCCCCAGGCGCCTGGCGGTACTCTGGATAAAGAGAGCTGGGTAATGGACAATTTTGGTAACGACCCTTATGCCAGAAACGCAATGATCGAGACCGCGGAGAACGTCGCCAAGGAAGCAGGTATAAGCAAGGATGAACAGGAAGAGATCACTGTTATGCGATACGATCAGTACCGGGATTCCCTTAAGAACGACCGTGAGTTTCAAAAGAAATATATGATGGTACCCATTGAAGTAAAGGATAAACGAGGAAGGAAAATATTAGCGACAGTGGAAGGGGATGAGGGTATATTCCCCACGTCACTGGAAGGACTGAAAAAACTCAGGCCCGTCATGCCCGGCGGGACGGTTTCCTTCGGTACGCAGACCTTCCCGGCCGATGGAAACTGCGGAATGATAGTCACCACGAAAGATCGGGCCGCGGAATTGAGTAGCCGTGAAGATATCGAAATACGCGTTATTTCCTTCGGTGGAGGAAGGGCTGAAAAGGGATTCATGGCAAAAGCTATCTTGCCCGCAGCCAAAAAGGCTCTCACGGAAGCGGACATTTCCATTTCAGACCTAGCGGCCATAAAGACCCACAATCCCTTCGCGGTCAACGATGTATATTTCTGCAATGAAATGGATATCGATTGGAAGGACATGAATAATTACGGCAGTTCACTAATATACGGTCATCCACAGGGGCCCACGGGCGCACGGCTGATAATCGAACTGATAGAGGAACTGGTAATAAAAGGCGGCGGTTACGGTTTGTTCGATGGGTGCGCTGCAGGGGATACAGCTGCCGCGATTGTGATCAAAGTTGACAAGGCGTGAACTATATTTACGAATGAAATAGGTAGAAAGTGGTCATCATGAGTATCAAAAAGGTTGGAATAATCGGAGCAGGGAACATGGGCAGCGGCATTGTCCAGAAGATAGCCCAGGAGGGTATTGAGGTGGTTATGATTGACATGGAAGATCGCTTCGTGGAAAGGGGAATGGAGAACATCCGGGTTACTTTGGCTGAAGCGGTCAGTCGAAGGATTTTCACCTCAGACATGATAGAATCGATCATGGAGCGGATAACGGGAACCACTGATCTAAATTGCGTCAAGGACGCGGATCTGGTCATCGAAGCTATATTCGAGGATTTCAACGTCAAACGGGAATTGTTCGAGAGATTGGACCCCATCTGTGATGAAAAAACGATACTGGCATCAAATACTTCATCCTTTTCAATAAGCGAAATGTCAGATTCACTAAATAGAAAGGATCGGTTCCTTGGACTGCATTTCTTCTACCATCCCGCGAAAAACCGTCTTCTGGAGGTTATACCCGGGATAAAAACCAGTTCGCAGACCATCGAACGGGGAAATTTGTTTTCTATCCTAATAGGTAAAACCGGTATTAATGTGGCTGACGCGCCCGGATTCGCCGTCAACAGATTCTTTGTGCCATGGTTAAATGAAGCCACCCGTCTGCTTGAAGAAGGTATCTCAATACCCACCATAGACGAAACGGCCAAAAAGGTCTTCAAGATCGGAATGGGGCCGTTCCTATTGATGAATGTTACAGGAGTACCCATTGCATATCATTCTACAGTGAGTCTCGGGAATAAGTTGGGGGATTTCTACGGTCCAAGCGAATGCCTAAAGCAGCAGTTCGAAAAGGGAGAGGATTGGATCCTTGAGGGAGTGGTGGATCGCTCACATGAAATAATAGTTGAAGAACGTCTGCTGGGCGCAGTTTTTACGGTGGCAGGACATCTGGTGGATGAAGGAGTGGCATCCATGGAGGACACCGATCGGGGAGCGAAGATAGGACTCAGGTGGAGCAGGGGGCCCTTCGAAATGATGAATCGTTACGGTCTTGAGAACTCATTTCAGATAGTTGAGCGGTTCGTGAAAGGGCACGGCCTGACTACACCGAAGATATTGAACAGGCAAATGAAGACCGGCGAGGGTTGGAATTTCAGCCTTGTGGACCTTGTGATAAAGAATGAGATTGCACGTATCATCATCAATAGGCCCGAGGCCATGAACGCAATAAATGAATCGGTGGTCCGTCAGCTTGACGAGCAGTTCATCAAGGCTGAGAAAACGCCCGGTGTGAAGGCCATAGTCCTCGAAGGTGCCGGAAAAGCATTCGTCGCCGGGGCGGACATACAGTACTTTCTAAAAAAGATCGATGAGGGAAAGATAAACGATATCGTCAATTTCACCAGATACGGTCACGAGGTACTTGGGAGAATAGACAATTCAGATAAACTGGTGATAGCTAAACTGGACGGGCTTGCTCTTGGGGGAGGTGTTGAGCTTGCTTTGGCCGCAGACACCATAGTGGCAACCGACAAGGGAACCATGGGTCTGCCGGAAACGGGTATTGGAATATACCCCGGCCTGGGAGGTACACAGCGGACAAGCCGCTATATCGGGAAGGAATTTACGAAATACCTTGTACTCACCGGAAAGACCCTTGATGCAGGAACCGCACTGAAAATCGGTCTCGTGGAATATGTATTCTCGGCAGGCGAAGTGGACGAAAAGATACGCGTAATGGTGAAACGAGGCGGGATCAGGACCAAAGATAATCGGGGTGAGATCCAGCTTCCACCTGAACTTGAACAGATAAAGGGCTATTTCACGGAAGAATATTTGGAAAAGATGCTCACAAAGGATGAAGGACTTGATGAATTGGGTGCTAGGATCGCCAAGACCATTGGCTACAAGGCGCCCATTGCCATAAAGCTCGCGAATAAGATTATCGACGAAGGAAGCAGGGTCAGTTTGAAAGAGGGCCTGGAGATGGAACTTCAGCATCTCCCGGTGATTTTTGCCACCAAGGATGCCTACGAGGGTTTGAATTCAGTGATAAAGAGAAAAAGACCGGTCTACACGGGGGATTGAGTGGATTTGTGAGTAGTTTAGGGATTTTTATAAGGGTGGATAATGAACATTTGTTAGGATGAATAGTGGACTTTTCTTAGGGTGCATAGTGGACTTTTTTCAAGGTGAATAGTGGACTTTTTTCAAGGTGAATAGTGGACTTTTCTTAGGGTGCATAGTGGACTTTTGTCAGCGCGGATAATGAACATTTGTCGGTAATGAGATTGAACAATCGTCGGTAATGAGATTGAACATTTGTCGGTGGTGAGATTGAACATTTGTCGGTGTTGAGATTGAACATTCGTCGGTAATGAGATTGAACATTTGTCGGTAATGAGATCGAACATTTGTCGGTAATGAGATTGAACATTTGTCGGTGTTGAGATTGAACATTTGTCGGGGATGAGATTGAACATTTGTCGGTAATGATATTGAACATTTGTCGGGGATGAGATTGAACATTTGTCGGGGATGAGATTGAACATTTGTCGGTGATGATATTGAACATTTATCAGTCCAGTTATCGCATTGGAGGATGAGCAGGATGCCCCCGAGTTTTGGGACCTTGGTGTACTTCATAGCACACCTGGCATGACAGGGCGTTACCTGTCATATTAACCAAAACTTTTTGTGTAGTGGCGTACAATATATTCGCTTGAAGATACAGAAATTTTTGCAGGGCAAAGGTTTCACTAAGAGCCAGCACAGTCACTTATCAAAAAGTTTCAGGTGGACATTTGTTAGCAAGAATACATGCCGATAATTGTTCATATGATGACATACCAAGATGATATGCCCAAGCGTCCATTACTCCCTAGTCATCTTTCCCGAAACGTTTCGTGTAGCCATGGCAATAAGGCTGCGTTCCCTTTTTCTGATAATATTCCTGGTGATAATCTTCAGCCTTCCAAAATTTATCGGCTTTAATTAACTTGGTGACAACGGGAAATCCTTTCTCTTCGAGAATTTTTATTAATTTTTCAGCCATGTTCCTCTGCTCGTCATCCGTATAAAAAATGACTGAACGGTACTGCTCTCCCACGTCAGGTCCCTGTCGATCGATCTGTGTCGGATCGTGTATCTCAAAAAACAGTTTGGCAAGGTCTTCATACGAGACCACTGATGGATCGAACATTATTTCCACGGCTTCGATATGACCGGTCATCCCTTTGCAAACTTCAGAATAACTCGGATATTCCTTGTGTCCCCCGGCATACCCTACGGTGGTTTTCAACACCCCCGTTTGTTTTTGCATGTAATATTCAACACCCCAGAAACAACCCCCTGCGAATATCGCTCGACGGGATTCAGCTGAATCATCGGGTTCAAATTTCAATGAAATGGAATTGACGCAGTGACGAACGTTTCTCGGGGTAAGACCCTCTTCCGCGAAAACATGTCCAAGATGTCCACCGCAGTTAGCGCATACTATCTCGGTCCGCATACCATCGGGATCTGGGATCCGTTCCACGGCACCCTCAATCTCCCCGTCGAAACTGGGCCAACCGCATTTTGAATCAAACTTGTTATCGGATAGATATAATGGAGATCCGCACTGCCTGCACAGGTATTTCCCTTTTCGAAAATTACTACAATAAGTACCTGAAAAGGGTCTTTCGGTCCCTTTGTGGATTATAACTGATTCTTCCTCTGCTGTCAATCGGTTCAATTTCATGGTCGATCTCTCGCTTATAAGTATGATAGAAATAAATTAAATCTTTTCATCCGGGGACCAAACTTATACCCGTTTAACCATGAATGTCGTTACTCATTCATGGTAAAGCCAATCCATGAATTCAGAATGTGTATTTATAATTTCTTTGCACACCCATCGTTTTGAGGTGTCAATACAGTTTTATCTGGATAATGCTACTCATTTTTTTTACTCATCATGGATCCATATCGAAAAATCCAATATTCCTGCCCAATAAAAATTAAACTTAATATTATAGAAAGGAAAACCTGTTTAGGTTTTTGCAATCTTTTTCAACGCGGATCTACTCAGAATTTAGGGAAAATAGTACATCAAGTTCCTCCATTTCCCCATTTTCTGTGAGAATGTTCGAATTGTTAATTTCTTCGTCAAGTTTAATTTCATTTTCGCTTCGATCTTGTAATAATAATGTTTTTTTCTTATCACTAGGCAGTTTAGGGATTTGGACCCCTGGTTCGGGTGAAAGAGGCGTCAAATCTTGATTTAAGCGAAAATTTGTTTCCTTCCTATTAATGTCATCAAACTCATTGGTATATTTCAGGATGAATTGGTCATCTTCCTCTATGCCTGGCTTAGATCCCCCTACTCCGGATTCGACCTCGACATCCTCACCCGTATCCTCTTTTAGCCACTGCCCAACGAATTTTCCAAGTATGTCTCGGTCACCATCGGAAATATCCTCATTTTCCAGAAGCCCCTCGAAGGAATCGAACTCATCCCTTGTTACCCTTCCATCCTCCAATATCTCAACCACTTTCTGCCGAACGGTAACGGGAAGGTTCTTAACGGTTTTCCGCAATTGTATAAGCCTGGCACTACCCCGGAAATCCAGAATATAATCATTTATCTTTCGCTCGAGTATCATATATTGATTATCCGTTATCTGTTCTTTGTCCATGTAATTGGTTAGGTTGGAAGAGAAGCTCTCAAGAGAGATAATCGCCTCCTCAGGTTTATCGGAGAGCTTTTTATATATATTGTCAATCTGCCGTCTCAAGCTTAAGAACTTTCCCTTTTTCTTTCTCAACCTCAGGTAGCCAAACAGGAACGCGAAACCCGATAACAATGCTATACTCAGCTCCCAGTACTCCCGGAACCATCGGCCGAGCTTTTCTTTGAACATTGGTTCTTCGGTAGGTAGTTCATCGTTTTCACCGGGTTCTTCAGGTATGATCCTTATCGTGATTGGATAGGATAACTCATAATCATCTGCATCCCTGAAAGAAATTCTGGCCACTATACTTATGGAATAATTCTCGACGTTGATATATTCCGGTACGGATATTTCCAACCGGAAAAAAACTTCTTCTCCAGGGGATAAAACGAAAATCTTCGGTTGGAGATCCAGGGTGCCTTGAAAGATACCCGATTCCAGATCCAGCGTTACGGACTCGTTTTCATTTCCATTGTTCGTCAATGTAAAAGTGAAGTTATAATTCTTGCCTGGATTCAGATTGAATTCTGATGTATTGGTTATCACCGAGATATTCGTAATCCTTTCATAATCAAAGTCCACTGTGAATTTCCATATCCCCGAGATACACCTGCCTTCCGAAATTCCTTTTCTCGGTATTACGTACCAGTAGTACGTTTCTCCGTCTATTAGACCGGTTATGTGATAACTAACATTTTCTGAGTTGGTTCCATTTATTTGAATTACATCCATGGAAGTCCATAGAGGATAAGAGCCGAAATATAGCAAGTATTCGACATTGCGATATATTCCATCATAATGCCATATCAGGGTTGTGTTTGTAGTATTCACTTTAGTACCATCGACAGGTATGTATAATTCCACATCCGGTATCAAAGATTCCTGATCTATAAAAAATTGTGAGTACCCGTTAATACATGTACCAATATCAACTCCGTCGTTACCGAGCACGGTCCAGTAATAGACACTGTGATTCAAATCAAGTTTAAGGTAACTTTTATTCGTGATATGGAGAGCCGAGGCGGCTCTCTCCTTTATCTCCGACAAGAATCTGGAAACATAGACATAGAAGATGGGTTCTTCGGGGCCGTCTTTATCCTCGTAGTACCAATTAAATGTCGTTTTGTTATCGGCCAGCATAGTCCCATTGACTGGAAAGAGCATGGTGGTCAATGGAGGATCATTTACAGGTAGAGTCGAAATATTAAAAGAGGTGTTCGAATAAAGAGAACTGTTCCCTCTTTGGTAAACCGTGAGTTTGACCTGGGCTTCACCCGACCAGTTTTCTGCGGGTCTAATTACCATTGTCTTATTGGAAATATGTATGGAAATATTTGCGTTATCAATGCTATGCTGGAACCAGAAATCATCTTTCTCAGCATCCACCACATGATCGAATAGATCCACAGGTGTCGAATTGTGATCCTCCTCTATGACAATGTCCGGAATTGAATGCGTCCACATTGGTCGGTCGTCCACATCGGTGACATTAACCCAAAATATATTTGAGACCTCAACAGCTCCCTTTTCATTTATACATGTAACAAGAAAGCGCTCCATCCCCGTCCAGTTCTGAAAGTTCGACCGTAACAGCAGCGAAGAACCGTTCATCTCTGCGGCTATCTTCGGATTAGTTACAAGATTCTGAACTGTATAATTTAGAGTAAGCGGTGGGATGTTGGCATCCTGAAAATGTTTATCGAGATCCATTTTAAACGAGGTATCTTCCTCGAATGAGACATTGGTAATATTTCTTACCAGTAATGGAATGTGGAAGATGATCCTATCACTCCAGTTAATGCCCCACCAAAATAGTACCGGGGCATCAAAGCCGTCTGATTGAAATTCCGCAAATAAATATACCGACGGATGGGCCAAAGGATCGGTTTGATTCGCCCAATTAAATGGTTGGGGCTTCTTACCGTCATCCATTAAAAGGATCTCATCTGTTTCTGCGTCACGAATGGAGATGTTAAGATAACAGTTCGTCGGAATATATCTTTTAAAATAGAGAAAGTCCAGAGTATGATTTTTTGGTGTCGTTATTGTATTGGAACGAAGGGTTGCATTTAAGCACACCCGATTTGAGATGGCAAGTATTTCCCGGGATGATAGAGTTCTATCAAGGATCAAGATCTCATCCAGGGATCCTTTTAGATGGTCAGTTTCGGTATAACTTGCGGCTCCCATTCTCAGGGAATTGTTGTTAAATATACTCGACAAGCCGTGTTTCACGGACGTGACCACGGGTATTCCATCAACGTACAGTACACTCACTCCACCCTGGGAATCCCAAGTACCAACTATACTGTGCCATTCGTCGTCTCTCAAGTCTAAATTGCCAATCACACGGCACTCGTCAGTCCCATCACCCACTTTAAAAAAAGGATTTCCCTCGGCATCCAGCGCCAGGACATATCCTTGTTTAGCCCCACTCCTCTTGTCCACGATAATCTGCTGTTCGCCAGTCGCTTCGGATGTATTTACCCACGCAGAAATGGATAGATCTTCCACAGGATTTATCCCTTTATTGTGCGGGACCTCTAGGAAATCATTAATACCGTCGAACTCCAGTGAATAGTCCATAACACCTTCTGTCCAGTTCGCCCCCCGGATGATGGCGGTGTTCCCATTTCCGCTTGCATCCCCCACGGAAAAGTCGATCCCTTCGTCGAAATGCCACAGGGCTAGTGTATCATTGTCTGGAATATATTCGTTCGGAGCCAGATGAATACTGGAGTGAGAGAGTCGATAATCCCCTTCCGCATTGCTTTTTGTATTGCCCAAGAAACTATCGCTCATTGTTTTTGTTGAGTTCCATTCCACTCCCCAAGATTCCAGAATGGCTGTGTTCTCTCCGTTTCCAGAGAACCATGCTTCCAATCTGATTGAAGGCACGGGAAGATTCTTTAATGTCAGGGTGCTCATGGAATGGTTCTCGTATCCCTCGATGACCTCATTATAGAACACATCGATAACGGATATATTGATGTATGTCTTCCGACCCTCTGATTTATTCACATGGATGGATTCCCAGCAGGCGTTTATTGGTAGATTTATAGTCTCCGATATGATTCGACCGACGTCATGATAACGTTTAGAATGTTCCATTATCCGCTCGGGGATAAGGGGGATGTTGTAAGTGGCTACCTCGTCAACGTCACCCTTGAAGAATCTTGCAGTTCCTAGAATATTCTCTGCCCCTATGGTTAGATTCGCACCCCAACCCCCCGAGCACGTTTTGGAGGTGGCGTTGTCAAGTATACCGTTGACGTATATCTCTTGTACCGTTTCACTCCAGGTCACTGCAATGTGGTACCATTCTCCCGATATCCAGTTATCCCTCTGGGAGATCAAGTCTGAGGAGACTGAAGAATTGGGACTTATACGAAAATACAGCCTGCTGTCGTCCAACTCACCGGAGAAATTCCCGAACCCAATGTAGTTCCTGCCGCTGCTGATCAAGGATTCTCTTAAAGGTCGATCTGCGTCAATATTATTCCCGGGTGTGAACCAGAATTCTATCGTTCCATTATCCAAAAAGGTGTTATTTTTTATATCGATATAATCATCCTGACCGTCGAATGTGAGTGACTTCTTCTTTATACCGTTGGTCCAGCTCGCTCCGTGGGCGGTGCCTGTGTGAGCAAGACCGCTGGCATCCAAAACGGTATTTCCCAATCCTTCGTTGAAGTGCCATAGCCCGGTGCAGTTTGGGTCGGGATTTAGTTCATAATCCGAAAGGACAATCCGACCAAGGGCATTCTTGGTGTTTTCAGTGTGTTCAACACCTTCGTCAAATCCAAAATCATCGAACCAAGAACCACCACCAAAAGCGTCATTTTCGATACAATCCCTCTGCCGTTCTACTTCATTGCAAAAAAAGTCCCTTTCGTCTAATCGCCGGATAACCTTTGTATCAAGTTGGGATGTCCCGTTGGACACTAACGGGACAAATAGAAGCAACAGAAGCAGTATTTGGATGCAAAACACTGTAAAACGTCGCATATTTTCACCAGTAGGCCATCATTTCATGGAAAAAATGTGAAACCCGGTTGATTCATATGAAGTGAACCAATCCCCATCTCCTTGGACACATAGGAATATTGAAGCTCATGTATTAATGGAAACCATCCTTTATAAATATCACTACGACTCTGTATAATATATACTGCATAAAGAGATTTTGACAATATCCCTGCTTTAAAACGATTCAAACATTAACTCACATTATTGAAAAGGGTTTTTTTTAGCAAACATTTTAGTATAAGGAGTTTCAATGTATTCATTGGAGAACAAAATTTGTGTTCTCTAATATGTTTATTAATTAACTTATTTTATTTAGGATGTTACTAATAAATGGAGGAAAATAATCATGCCAGACTGTGAACATTATGATACTGTCTATGTAGCTGTGTACGATCAATGGTACTGCAGAGACTGTCGTTCCTACATGCCTAGGGGATGGTTGCCGGAACATATAGAATGTCCGTACTGCCACCAAAACGATACTAAGTACATCGAACGATACGACAGATATTTCTGCAAGATTTGTGGGATTTATCTACCTGAAGGATATGGTCCGCCAAGGGAAAAACTGCAAGAGGAAGGCTACTCGGATGGGGATCCGACCGTCCCAGATCCTGCCGACCCCTCACCAGCTGAGGATAAATGCATTTTCTGCTATGGACCCTTGTTGTATATATCCGAATTAAAACAGTATCGGTGCGATTTTTGTGAGGCGTATATGCCCAAAGGTTACGCAGGTCCAGATCCAGGTCCAGATACCTATATTGATAAATGTCCATATTGCGGGGGAACGAACATTGTGGAGATCCCAAGATACCACCAATTGTTTTGCAGGGATTGTAATACGTATCTGCCAAAAGGAACAGTCTTTCAACCACCGGGAGGAGGGAATGTCCTACGAGAAGATGCAGAACCTGGTCCTTTTGTGTACGATGCGGGTGGAGAGAAGATCGAATTCGATAATCTCATCCCTATGAGCGATCTCAACATGCAAGGATGTGGGAAGCAGAAATACCATCATGGTCCAATTGTATATGTACTAAAGTACAAGCAGTATTACTGCGAGAACTGCAATCACTTCACAAATATCGGATGGAAACCCATATAGTTGGAAGAAATGCCTCTGTCATATACTCTTCCAATATGTTCTCATACTTTCAATGGCACCAGCAACTTCCGAATCCCTTCCCCGGTCACCTCGCTCGCCGTTTCGATCCCCGCCTGAATAGCACCCATCACTCCGTGGAAGCCAGCATTGGCCCCGGTCAACCAAACATTCTTCATTGGATGATACCAGGGAGGTTTGCCCACGAACCAGTTATCCGTTGTCCGGGCAAATCCGTAGGAACCTCCAAGCTTGTTCAAAGTGTACCGGTACTGAGTAAATGGAGTGGCTACTTCGATATATTTTGCTCTCTCGGTTATTCCGGGAAAAATCTTTTCCACTTCCTTTAATAATCGTTTTTCGATCCTCTTCTTAAGTTTTATGTAATCCTCGGTCCTCTTCTTCCCAGTCATCGACATATACGGCTTGAAATGCTTATAATGCACTATCCCGAGAACAGTGACCGAGGGCATGACTTTACCCTTCCCAAGTGGATGAGATTCCGGGTTCTTTCTGTAGCTGACGGAGGTGAAAGTGGATAATTTCTCCGGTAGTATCTCCCGTTTCATATCGCGGTGGATCTCATCGAAATCATAGCCGGGATAGCTCCATATATTGCAGCTCTTCCATTTCCAGCGCTCGGGAACGGAACTGAGACCAATGTGAAGATGTATCATTGATGCTGATGGCTCCGTCCTTTTCACGATCTCAATTAATTTCTTTTTTACGGGAGCTCCGGCAAGTAATCTTTCGAATCCGTCCCATAGATCCCCGGCCATCACAACTGCCCTTCCCATAATCTTCTCGCCGTCCGCCAGCACCACACCGGTTGCGCGCCGCGATTCAGTGAGGACTTTTACAACCTCGCATTTTGTTCGAACGGCACCTCCGAATTTCACTAGCGCAGCGGCGAAGGCTTTCGATATGGTTCCGGTCCCTCCGCTTGGATACCATCCACCTTCGTGGTAGTGAGCGGTTCCTCCGAGGCTAACGAACAAGGGTACGCGGGACGGCGGCTCCCCGTGTATCCCCCACTGGGCTCCCATTACCGCTTTGAGTCGAACATCTGAGCTAAGACTATCGAGATAATCCTTGAGTGAAACTTTCATATACGGAACCAACCGAGTATATTTAAAGGGAAAACCCAGATAGAAACCAGCGGTCCGCCCGTATCGTATATGCTCCGAAAGAGAAACAAATTTTTTCAGTGTTATTATATACTTTTCGATCCCTTTTTTCTCCCTGGGAAAATTTTCCAGCAGGCGATACCTTAATGCGTCGGGTGTTGAGGGAACGTGAAATTCCAGATCGGGAAACCGGTAGACGTCGAATCCCTCAGAATCCATTGGAGCCACAGTCACCATATCCCTTACACCCAGTGCGGTAAAAATCTCGCGGAAAATATTCGGTGTACCAAGATAATGGACCGCACTGTCGAAATGATATTTTCCCCGTCGGTAATCGGTGCAGTATCCCCCGGGAATCTTGTGTCTCTCAAGAACCAGGACCGATCTGCCGGTCTTCGCCATAAAGGAACCGGCAGCTAGACCCCCCAGACCGCCGCCAACAATAATAATATCGTACATCTCAGTCATTGGATCAACCGGTTATAAGTTTCGTTCCATTCAGCCCCACAGCAGTTTCTTTTTCCCTTCCTTGAACTCGGCATCGTCGATATATCCCTTTTCTTTCATCTCGACCAGTTTTTCAAGACGCCCCACCACATCACCTCCTTCATCGTCGGGAGGGCTCTCTCCTTTTACGGATCCTGCGGGTGCTTTCTTTTCTTTTTCTTTCGCCTTTGCAGCTTTTTTGCTGACTGCCGGAACAGGTTTCGCCTGGACGTCGGCCGTTCTTTCCAGAGAAGCGGATGAAACTTTATCCTCACTTTTTGCGGGTTTCGTTTCGAGTTTATCCCCGGCGCCTGATTCCAAGGATTCACTCTCATTATCTGTTTGTTGTATTTTTTCGGCTTCTGCATTGTCAGATTGAATCTTGATCGCTCGAATCACTTTCTTCTTTTTCACCTTCGGTTTTGAGAGAGCATCTTCGAATCGCAAAAACTGCTGGAAAAGATGCTCGAGTATCTCCTTTATATTGTCCCGTTTCATCCCGTCAGTAACCTCGATCATCTCATTCAATAGCGGTTTGATGGCGTTTTCACGACATCCCATGAGAGCACCCTTGGCGGCATCGCGAACTTCCTCCTGAGTCTCATCACTACCCAATCGTCCCATCAGGGGTTCGATGGTTTTCGAGGATTTGAATCTTCCCAATGCAGTGGCGGCAACTTCCCTAACTTGTTCATTCTTGTCTTTCAACGCTTCAATAAGAGGAGCTTCAGCTCGATCATCCATCAATCTTCCAAGTGCCCTTACTGCAGTTTTGCGGACGTTTTGATCGGGGTCCCGGATCATCTTTATGAGAGGTTCAACCGCCTTTTTATCACCCAGAACCTCTAATAATGAAACGACCTGCCACCTGACACTTCGGTCCTTGTCCTCCAGCAGTTGTATTAGGGGGTCCACTGCACGAGGTTCATGTGCAAGAGCCTCCTGAGCTGCCTGACGGACCAGTTTGTCCTTGTCTTTTAGAGCTTCGATCAACGGCTCGATGGCCCTTTTATCACCAAATTTTTCAAGAGCTTCGGCAGCGGCTTTTTGCACTCTCCATTCACGGTCGTTTCGGAGAAGTTCGATCAGAGGCCTGACCACACGGGGATTACCCGTATCCCCAATAATCGTCACTGCTTTTTCCCTCACCATCATATTCTCATCCTGTAACAACGTCAGAAGTCCGTCAATATCCTTTCCGTTCAAAATCCGGTCGATCTCCTCTACTACTGGACTACCCATTTATCAAGCGCCTCCGCGATTTCTCTATTCTGTAAGTATCATCAATTTTAAGCAAAACCAATTCCACCATTATTCTCAAACCACATTGATATTATATGCTATTTTGATTTTTCTGATGTTTTTCATCATCCCAGAAAAGCACAGGGAAAATCATCACAAAAATATTCGGTTTTTCATAAACCTAATAATCGAAATCCTCGTAACCATGAAAATTTAACTTGTTTGATATCCGTGTTGAATCTGGTTCCGTTACGGAACCGCACCTGTCGCACCACCCGTCATCGTACAAAGCAGTGTTCCTGAGCTTGGAGGAGCAGTAGGGGCAACGAGCCTGATCTGTCTGGGATCTATTCTCAATACTCCGGTTGAACACATTGTCATTAGAGGGATCGTAAAAGAACGAGCCGGGATTCTCCCTGGTCAATAAACTATCTGGATCAGATTGACTCCTAGTCTCAAAATCGTCTGGAGTATATTGCGGCCCGGTCCTCGACTGAAAGAAATCTTCTGATCGGTTCTTTCTGTGGGCCGCCATGTTCCTGCTGAGCAAGCGATAGATCAAAAATATCAAAATAATAATGCAGACCACAAGCAAAGCGAACCTCTCGGGGTATTGGTCAATGAATTTTTCCAGCAAAGAAGCCACATCATCATCGGCCATGGGATCATACTGTTCACCCGTGAACTCCACTACCCTCATTTCGGAAGTTTCGTATTCCGGGGGCAAGTCTCCGATCTTCCAGTCGAGTCCGGTAGTCTCGGCATAATAATAGTTTTTTCCATCGTGACTCACGTAAGAGCCTGAAAGCCCTTCTCCACTGACACCGACGCCCATATGACCAGGATTTTCGAGGGTTCCCGGAATAACCAAAAGAACTGCATCATAACCCATCAGGATAACCATTGTAGCGAATAATATGGAACTATCCTCGCAATCTCCTCCCATATCGGCAAGAGTTTCCAGAGGGAACCTCGGATATTCATCATATCCGGTAGTAACCTTATCGGAAGTGTATTCCAGGCTTTGAACGAACGATAAGACGAAACTTAGCTCGGTCTGACCGGTATAGCCCTTTTTTTGGCTTGCATTTCCAAAACGCTCGGCTGTCTTGAACAGAGTTTCGTCCTTGGTTGTGATCATATAGCCGTAATTCCTTCTCTTACTTTTGGAAAACTCTCGGTATCCATTAAGTCGGTCCATAGAAATATTCAGGTCCCAACTCCACTTAGCAGGTGGAAAACCGGATTCCTTGAATTCCCAATCGTAATGCTGTATGAAGTAATTCCCGGATGCGCTTATTGGCATGGAAGAAAGAACGAGAGTAGTAACGAGGAGGGTACAAAACATGTGACTAAAATATTTTCTCAATATTTACACCTGTGGCATTATAGCGTTATTTTGGGATTTCAACGTTACGTACTTTTTAGAATTGAAAGAGAATCAACCAGATGAGCATATTTAGATCCTCTCGGTTTCGTCGAACGGGATGCTGAAATCGAAAAATGACAGTGACAAGTAAACATTTCCCGCGGTCCTTAAAAATATTGTCTCGCTATCGATAATCTTTGCAGTCTTTACTGGTGATGGCAGGTCGCGTAAGTAGAAATCGACAGTGATGTCCACCTTTCCATTGCCCGGTACTTCGAATGGCTTTTCTACGGAAAAATCCCCAATAAAATCATTTTCTTGAGGATCGTCGTTATCGCTCAGGTACGCTTTTCCTTTCACCTTGTCAATTACCGCACCCATAACATTATCGTTGATTACGGTTAAATCCATTTCGATGTGCAGACTCGTAGGTAGGTCTATTAAGATACCGTCATCCCAACCAATACCTACAATTCTCATCGATTTGATCTCAATTTCGGGTTTGGACGGATAGAGGAATACAGCAGCCAAAGTGAGTCCAACAAGTAAAAATATAATGATCGAAAGAAAAATATATTTCTTTTTTTTCGAGCCGCTTTTCCGTATTCTGGTGCCAGATCCGATAGGTTCTTCTTGATTACTATCCTCTTGAGATATCTCATTATCTTCCAGATAATCACCCTACCGTGTTATGGATTTATTCAACCCTGGACTGACCTCGAAAAGACCCTCGGAGCCTTTAACTAGATCCTTTTTTCTTACCGTATCGAATAATTACAAAACTGATGAAAATAACCCCAATAATTTCCAACGGTCCGAAACCAGGCATCAGGCCGCCACCTCCCTCATCATCATTAAGGTTGGCACCATCTTTTACCAATGTAAAATCGAAATTGCGTGTTATTACATTTTTACCTGCATCCACTGCTGTCACAGTAACAGAATAAGGTCCCTTTTCCAGATCTTCAGTGGAAGCGAAATAGTAATAATAATACCTGTCTTCGGGCTTCAAAGGATCCCCTCGCTGGAAATGGTATTTCTCGTCCGTATCGTCATCAATGGTGAAATATACTTCCTCGAAAGTAGCATAGTCGCCGAGTATTATCTGAATCCCGTTGATCCCGTTCGACTCAATTATGGGTCTGGTTTTGTTTATATCGCTGAACTCAGGTTTGCCGTTAGCGACGATTTGAAAACTTGAGGAAATTTCATCTTTATTCCCATGGGAGTCTTCGGCGGTTATGGTATATTCTATTTCCAATCCGAGATCCATAATATTTAATACTTCATTCTTGGGAATGTTATAATAATATGTGTTTCCGTTGCCTTCCTCTTTCTCCATATCGACCATAGAATCGCTCCCACCGGGATACTTAATTGATACCTTCCCAGAGGAAACCTCGTAGTTATCCTTGATCATTGCACGAATCCTGACCGTGGGGGTCGAGTTGACATACATTGCAGGATTGTACTCTTGAATCTCCAGCGTCCGATCGTCAAGCGACGGTCCCGAGAAATCAGAGAAAGGCGGATTCAACGATATAACCACTACGGCAAGCCAGGTCAGTCCGAAGGAAAAGACAAAATTGAACCAACTCTTCTTCGGTATGATGGAGAGGTCTACATTGAACTTAGGTAATATGAGATACAACGCCAGTACACCGAAGAAACCTGGAATGAAAATATATTGCCAGGTATCCTGAAACATCTGAAAGACGAAAAATGTCATAGCTCCCACAACCACCGCCCATGCCATTGAAATGAAGACCCCTTTGCCTATCCTAAGTTGTTCCTCCAGATACTCTTTCTCATCGAACTCTTCCAGTTCAAACGGTGTTTCCTGCTTCATGTCCTTCTGTTTTCTTTTACTTGCCACGAATGCCCCCCATGATGCGGATCGATGAATAATCCACAATATTGTGGGTATCATCCGTAGGGAACTCGTTCCCGATACTGGAAATATTCCTTTCAGGAACATTTCCGTCTCGTCCAACGCGTTAGTTGACCGAGGATGCAGGGCAATCTTTGATTGACCGGAATGAAATGGGCATCCTCAGAAACAGCAGAAAAAAAGTCTTCTGCAGTTTCCTACGGATAAGAAAAAAATTGATCCGATTTTAAATTATGATATGGATTACAATATATATAATCTGTACTCTCATTTCTACTTAGCCAAACATAGATTCATTGAATTTTTTATTTCTTCCGTTGCCTCGCGGCGATCATATCACCAATCAATTTGGATGCTAAGGCCGAAGTGTTCCCATTATCGTATGGAGGATATATTTCCACAATATCCATACCGATCAGAGTATGAGATAGAGCCTCGACAATCCTCAATACATCCCAATGAGTGAGGCCAAAAGGTTCAGGGGTACCCACACCCGGGGCAAAAGCCGGGTCGATGCCGTCCATATCCAAAGTCAAATAGACTGGAGAATCTTCAATGAATCTTTCTATCACGCGAATACAGCTTTCTATGCCGGACCCTCTTACCGTGAAGCTGTCGATCCATTTAAGTCCCAGCTTATTAGCATCAGCTACCTCTTCCCTTTCAAAGGAACGGACACCAATGCAAAGAGTCCTCTTATAACCGATAATATCGCCGATACGCCTCAAGGAACAGGCGTGAGAATTTTTATCGCCCAGGTACACATTACGAAAATCCAGGTGGGCGTCAATTGAGACAACTTTCAGGTTGGGTCCCGATTTTTTCGTACGATGACTATAAAGTTCTCCCACGATGATTGGAGATATGCTGTGTTCCCCTCCAATTACTATGGGAAAACAATCATTTTCGAGTATCTCTCTCATTGCACGTCGCAGTTCAGCGGTTAGGTGGAGATAATCAAGGGGGACGATGGTCCCCATGTCATAGAGGTTGATTGTCTCGATATCAACATCATACCTGTAACGATATGTCTCGAAATTGTAAGATTCTTCCCGTACGGTATAGGGCGCCTCAGCAGTCCCTTTTCGGTGACAGGCCGTTCCGTCATAAGAAGCTCCAAGTATAACATAATCTGCATCTTGCAGATTGGATGTGGCATCGGCGAATAATAATGGAGATGAATCCTTTGCCGGTTTATTCATAAATTTCACCTTCAGTCACTTTTCTTATGGAATCGAAAGTAACGTCAAGAAGACGTTTCAGTTCTGGGATTTTTATGGAAAGCGGAGGCATAAGGACTATCACATCGGAGAGGGGTCTTATTATAACACCGTTCTTTTTTGCGTCTTTGATAACCTTAACCCCAATTCGATCCCCTGAAGGATACTTCTTTTTAGTAGCTCGATCCAAAACTAGCTCGATACCAACCATGAAACCGCATTGTCTTACGTCACCAACATGCTCGTGTTCCCAGAACTTCTCCAAGTATTTTTCGAGAAAATTGATTTTTTCCATAAGGTTTTCAAGTGTATTCTCTTTTTCAAATACGTCCAGATTGGCAATTGCTGACGCACAGCAAACGGGATTTCCCGTATAGGTATGTCCGTGGAAAAACGTTTTATAATCGGTATGTTCACCTAGGAAAGCCTCGTAAATCCTTTCAGTGGTCATGGTTACCGCCAGGGGCAGATAACCCCCTGTAATCCCCTTTGCTAAGCATAATATATCCGGGTTTACCGATTCATGCTCGCAAGCAAAGAACTTACCGGTACGGCCAACTCCCACTGCAACTTCGTCCAATACCAAAAGAACGTCATTTTCATTGCATGCTCTAGCCACCCGCTTTAAATATCCCGGCTTGGCTGTAAGCATCCCGCCAGCTCCCTGTACCAGCGGTTCTAAGATTACAGCACACAGTTCTCCCCTATGTTCTTCGATCAATCGTTCCATCTCGCCAGCACAAGCCATTTCGCAAGATGGATATTCCACACCTAGCTCACATCTGTAGCAGGAATACGAAGGTGCTTTTATTGTTTTGAAAAGAAGCGGGCCGTATATCTTATGGAAAAGGTCGATTCCCCCTAAGCTAACCGAACCGATAGTGTCTCCATGATAACCTTGACTTAGTGATAGAAATTTTTTTTTCCGCTGAAAACCTTTCTGCTGCCAGAATTGATATGCCATTTTGAGGCCTATCTCAACCGATGTTGAGCCGTTATCCGAGTAAAAGATTTTTGTAAGTCCGGCGGGAGCGACATCGACCAATCTCTTCGCCAACTCCACTGCGGGACGATTTGATATCCCCAAAAGGGTTGAATGTGAAATCAGGTTTACCTGCCGCTGTATCGCCCGGTTTATATCGGGATGGGCGTGCCCGTGAATGTTGACCCATAATGACGATACGCCGTCTATATACCTATTACCATCAACATCAATTAGATATACACCGTCACCCCGTTCGATTATCAGCGGTTCTTCCATTTCATATTCCTTCATCTGGGTGAATGGATGCCAGATGTATCTTCTATCGATTTCTATAAGGTCCATCATATCTTCTCCAAAATGCAGTCGAGATTCACATGCTCGATAGTTGTCTCAATCAAATCAGCAAGACCGCGATCATACTTTACGGATTTCACAAACGGTAACTCACCCAGGATATTTATTTTTCCGTAAACCCGGATCTGATCCCCATTGGTTTGACGTACTCTTTCACTATCGGGATTTAGGTCATGTTCATCCGGATTGTTCAATATTACTCCCATCAGCTCGACACCCAGATTTCGGCAATATTCCACCGTTAAAACGGTATGGTTGATGACCCCCAATCTCTGGGGGCTAACGATAATGGCCGGAAGACCCAACTCATAGGCTATTTCACCATTTGTTCTACCTTTGATAAGAGGTGAGGCGATACCGCCGGCACCTTCCACAAATACAATATCGACATTTCGGGCGATCCTGATTAACCGCTCCTTTATCCGATCAATGCTAACCTCGGTGGTTCCGGCTGCAAGGTCGGGCGACATAGCGGGCCTGAAACAATATGGATTGACAAGCTCAAGCGGTATTTTCTGACCCGATGCTCTTATAAGTATCTCAGCATCCTCCGAGACAAGTTTGCCGTTCGAAAAAATCCCACCGCTCTGGACTGGTTTCATCACACCAACCGTAATACCCCTTCTTGACAATGCGCCTACTATACCCGCTGTAACAATGGTCTTTCCGATACCGGTGTCTGTTCCAGTAATAAAAACACCGTTCAAAGTCCCACCTCCTTCAATCCTTCCTTAAGCGCTTGAAGACCGATGTCAAGATCCTCCTTACTGTGTGTCGCCATCAATGTGATCCTCAGCATCGACTTATTCTTGGGAACCGTGGGATATCGGATCGGATGACAAAAAACACCTCTTTTGAACATCGCTTCGGATACCTTGAGAACCATACTGTTTTCTCCCAATACCACTGGAATAATCGGTGTTTGTATCCCGGTCAGATCAGCACCGAGGTCCATTGAATCAAGCCCCTCTTTCAAATAGTTCACATTGTTAAACAACATTTTTCGTCTTTTTTCCTGCTTACACAACTCCAATCCTCTGACAGCGGCAGCCGCCCAGGCCGCCGGAAATGCTGTGGAATAAATAAATCCCCTTGCCGTATTCGCAAGAAAATCCATCAACTCTTCTGAGCCCGCAACGAACCCTCCTTGAGCACCCACTGCCTTGCTGAGCGTCCCCATGTTCACATCCACCTTTACGTTGAAATGTTCAGCGGTTCCCCGTCCCCGTTTACCTAAAATTCCAGTTCCGTGGGCATCATCGACATACAATAATAAATTGTAATTTTCGGCAATTCTCTTGAGTGCTGTGAGGTCAGCCACCTCACCGGACATGCTGAAAACCCCGTCTGAAATGATCATTCCTTCCCCGGATATTTCAATACATTTTTCGAGATCGTCCATATCCCCGTGCTGAAATATTTTCACCCCGGCCCGTGACAACCTGCACCCATCTATTAAGCTGGCGTGGTTCATTGAATCAGAGTAGATCGTATTATTTCCGGCAAGGATTGGTATGGCTGAAACGTTTGCCATATATCCACAATTAAAAGCAAGTGAGGCCTCTTCTCCTTTGAACCTCGCGATCTCTTCCTCAAGCTTGGTATGCAGCCGAGTGGTCCCCCCTATAAGGCGTGAACCACTTGTTCCAACACCCCACTTCCTCAAGGCATTACTGGTAGTTTCTACGAGCTCGTTACTTCCGGCAATTCCAAGATAATTATTCGATGAAAAGTTGATTATCTCTCGGCCGGCATGAATAATTCTTGGCCCTTGAGGTGAATCATACGGACGCATCTTTCGATAAAGATCTTTTTCCTTTATCTTTTCGAGTTCATGGGAGAAATCCAATCAACTCACCCCCGTTTGAGATCAAGACCCATATTCCGGATCATTCTTTTGTCATCCTCGGGATTTCGCCCGGTTGTTGTGAGATAATTACCTGTGAGCATCCCATCTAATCCAGCCACCAATCCAAAAGCCTGCAGTTCATTCATATTTTTTTCTCTTCCCCCGGCATACCTTATGGATTTCGTTGGATTGACGCATCTAAACAGAGATATGGTCCGGAGTACTTCCAACGGGGGGGTTGTGGGTCGGTTCTCGAATGGCGTTCCCATTACCGGATTAAGTATGTTAATGGGGATCGAGTCCGGATTAAGCTCTCTTAGAGCGAATGCCATTTCCACCCTTTGGCTCCAGTTTTCTCCCATACCTATGATTCCACCGCAACAAACCGACAATCCTGCTCTTTTTGCGTTTCGGACGGTCTCTGCTCTTTCTTCATATCTGTGAGTACTACAAATTGTACTATAGAACGACGGAGCAGTTTCAATATTATGATGATAGCTTGTCAACCCCGCCTCCTTCAGACTCACGAGTTGTTCATAGGATAATACTCCCAGTGAGGCACATACTTCCAATCCAGTTGTTTTCTTGACTCTGGATACGGCTTCCAGGACAGCATTCATCTCCTTTGGCCCAATACCCTTGCCGGAGGTAACGATTCCAAATCGATCAGCACCTGCTTTATCCATGTCTTTTGCCGTTTCCACAATGATTTGTGGAGACATGATATCGTATACGTCCACATCAGTTTTATGGTGGATTGACTGGGCACAGAACTTACAATCTTCAGAGCATAGGCCCGATCGGGCATTCACGATGGTACACAGACTTATCTCCTTCCCCCTGAATTTGCGGGAAATCTTTCCCGCCGCGGAAAAAAGGTCCCAGAGGTCTTCCCCTGAAATGTCGACAATTTTTTCGGCCGTTTCCCGGTTGATTCCTTCCCCATTTAGGCCCTTCCTTAGGATGGCTGATATAAAAGAATTCATTTCCACACCATTGTAAACTTGCAAGTGGCGAAAAGTTTACAATCATTAAATATCTTTGTCCCAGAAATTTAAAAAACACTAAGATTAAAATGGTCTAGTTGTTTAGACCCTTACTTGTAAAGGTGACCCATACTGGCTCACCATACAGGACAAGTGGTGACTTGTCAAGTAAAGACGGGAACAAAGTGACTGTCTTCTTGGTAAAGTTGAGCCAGAATGGGTCGGCTTTACGTGTAAAGCCGTCCCTTTTTGGTACGTCTTTACCAATAAGTCTGTCCAAATGTGCCTGACTTTACACGTAAAGTCACCGCTTGACAAGGCTTGACCAGTAACACCCGGGTAAGTGCAATGTAACTTGAGGATACTTCCGTAGGTACATCTACATTGGTGAGCCATTATAGGTCGGCTTTACCTAACAACCATTACCGAGCATTCTGCGTATCGGGTAACCTTTTCAGCAACTGAACCCATCAAAATGGAACTCAGGGTACCTTGGCCTACGCTACCCAGAATAACAAGGTCGTATTCAGATGAGATTTTAATAATTTCTTTGGCCACGTTGCCGTTTGCTAGGTGAGAAGAGATTTCTACGCCTACTTCCCTGCCCTTGTCCACATACTCTTTCAACAAAGATTTCGCCATGGATTTCGTCTCTTTCTCAACGAGACGAACCACTGTGGATACCTCCACACTCTCGAAAGGGGGAGGCAGACGAACACTGGAATCAATCACGTATATGACCGTGGCTTCGCCGTTGAGTGATTTTGTAATCTTCATGGCTGTTGCAAAGGCTTTATTAGAGGGACTGGAGCCATCTATGGGGATCAATATCTTCTTCGGTGTCTTCATGGTCTCACGCTGATCAAAAGGTCGCCCTATTATTAAAAATATTGGATATGATATTTCGATCCATTCAATTTATTTTAGTTTAATCTAGGCAGTTAATAATTTTATTTGGGATTTATTTTACGATTACGGTTTTCCATAGATGTCGAATTTACCGGTTTAGATTTTTCTAAAGCAAGTATTTAATTTATATAAAAGATATGATTATACAAAGACGTTTGGCTGATATCACATCAACAGAAAAAGTGTTAATATGCGTAAATTCGTAGCCTTCCAAAGAGCAATAATCATTCCTATGAATATTACATTCATTTTATTATTCTCGGTAAATGTCATCATATTTCCATCCGAGGGGGAGGATATATTAAAAATCGAACACAAAGCACAGTCCGACTCGAGATTTCGCGCTTCGATCGATTTGAAAGGAAAAATCGCATACGCCGAGTATCAGAATAATGAGGTCGAAGGATACGCCAATATGAATGGAAATATCACCATCGATGATTGGGGGGTAGAGACCTCTATCGTGATCAACCTAAGAGCTATCAGTGATATTTGCAACACAGAAATTCATCCGGAGATTATTTACTTAACCCGTCTTTCTCCCCAACATGTTGATTTTCGAGTCCAGGTAATTATACCGAAGGAAACTCCTGCTGAACTGGAATTTTCAATAAACGTAACGGGTACTGTTCAGCTCTCACAAAGTGGTCGTACCGTTCAACTTAATTCGAAGGATTTTATTGCGAAAATGGAAACCTATCATCATTTTTGGTTGCAGTATCACCCGTCTTACATATCCATCAATAGGGATCGAATTTACAGAATCGAACCTATAATAGTCAATTCCGGTAACAGCAAGGACAACTATAGCATGGAAGTTATTGTAATAGCTGAAAATAATAATGATCCTGAGATATTTTTCGAATTGGAAAAAGATTATTTCGAGATTCCTGGTTTCAGAAATGAAGGCTCTTACCTCAACATTATCATTGGTGAGGAAGCGGATCTCGGTGAATACAAGATCATTCTCCGGATTACGGCAAATAAGACCGTGAGCAATAAAAAGAACTTATGGGTAGAGGAAGAGGTAATCACAGTTTTCGTTATCGAACCGGAGGAATACAAGGGAGAAAGCGGGATGTTCATGGTGCTTATGATCGGTTTCATCATAGGAGTGGTCATATTGACTATATTCTTTCTGATGGTTCGTGTATTGTTAAGATGGATTCGTAAACGTGTCAAACGAGATAAACAAATTTAATTATTCGTTTACACTGAAATTCATCCTTACTATAAAGCATTATAATGTTGCCATATAGGACCAAAGTAATATAAATAATAAAGTAACTCACCCGTCAAAATTGTTCCCTACCCATATTGTGTTCAATCCAATATATAAACACTAATCAGGAGTGCCTGTCCCACATGTACCGGATCATCAGTAAACAAGATACTGTTCGCATACCTCCATCAAAGTTGGAGGAAGATTATGATAGTACTATTACCGAATTGACAAAGTACACTTTTGAGGGTACCATCGACTCATTCAGGAATCTCACCCTTTCGATCTCGGAAGTCTTACCTATCGGACAGGGGCATATAGTACACGGTGACGGTAGCGTTTATCAGAGGGTCGAATATAGTGCATTAATATTTGCTCCGCCTCGACACGAAATAGTACATGGAGTTGTAATCGAGGTGCTGAAATTCGGTGCTTTTGTGCGGTTTGGTCCGCTCGAAGGGCTTCTGCATATCAGCCAGATAATGGATGATCACGTGGATGTGGACCTGATGAACGAGCGGTTGATCGGGAAGGAAACCGGGCGGGAGATCAAGGTTGGAGATCTTATCAGAGCAAGGATCGTAACGTACAAGATAAACGAAAGAAACCCGAATGAGAGCAGAATCGGTCTTACTATGAGACAACCGGGATTAGGAAAATTGGAATGGCTGGAAGAAGCCCGAAAAGAGCTTGAGGCTGCGAAGAAGGGTACAAAGGTCGAGGCGGAAGTGAAGAAATCTAAACGGAAGGGGAAAAAAAAATAACATAATCGGGGGTTGAAAGCGAATGGCCGAGATATTGAAAGGATGCAAGGATTGCCAGGCTCTTACGGAATTGAACAAGTGTCCCCATTGCGGTGGAAAGATTTCCTCGGACTGGAGTGGCTATCTCGTGATAATCGATCATACGAGATCTCGTATCGCCAAAAAGATGTCGGTAAATTTCAACGGAAAGTTCGCTCTTAAAGTAAGATGATCTAACCGTTTTTTCATGAAACAAATAGCGAAAATAACATACAAAACCTTATGTCACCGAAATTATCTATAAGAAACAATGTACATACTGACTGAAAAACTAAGAAACGAATATAAAAGACTGTTTGGCAAACTCATCACAAAACCCACGAAAGCCTCCTTAATAGAAGCTATTCGGGATCGAAGTCCCGTTGTGAGCGTGGGAGATATGGTCACATACACACTGCTGAGATTCGACATCCATATGGATATTGCAGTTGTAGATTACAAAACATGTCGGGGGACCTTTGCAAACGCAGACGCGATCCGGTCCATGACCCCGAACAAACATAACATCACTAATGATCCGGGAACCGTATCTGATGAGGCATACACGGTTGTAAAACGGGCTATGGAAAGAGACTTCCCCATAAATCCGACTCTGCTAATAGAGGTGGATGGGGAAGAGGACCTGTTACTGATGCCAGCGGTTGTCCATGCGCCCGGTAACACTGTGCTGTTCTATGGACAGCCAAATGTCGGTATGGTTGCGGTGTATCCCGATAACGAACTCAAAAAAACCATGATAAATTTCCTTGAAATGATGGAGGATTCAGATGGAGATTGAAGTACTGGAAGAAAAAGAGAACCGCCTGCTCAAAAGAAAGGAGATTCGGTTCAAAATAACTCACGAGAACGAGGCCACCCCCAAGAGAAGCGAAGTGATTTCTCAGCTTGTCTCGGACATGGGTACATCCAAAGATAAGATAGTCGTCGATAACATTAAAGCCGAATTCGGGCTCCCTCAGAGTAAGGGGTATGCAAAGGTGTACAAATCGAAAGAAGATGCTCTCTATTTCGAAAAAAAGCACATACTCAAAAGGAACAATCTGAAAACCGGCGAATCCAAGAAGAAAAAGAAGTGATAGGATGGGAAGGACAAAGAACGTCAAGGTTCCAAAACTTTATCAAGTGAAGGGAAACAAAGTATTAAGGAAAAAAGAATCCTGTCCTAAATGTGGAGAAGGAATATTCCTTGCAGAGCATAAAGACAGAAAGACCTGCGGAAAGTGCTCATATACGGTTTTTAACAAATAGTAATGGCCTCTACGTTACATATCCCACACCTCAAACACGGAGGAAATAGAATATCCGTTCAATTGTAGATTTGTAATTATACTATTTATACAGATATTGGTGATTAAATGGACGAAATAGTTATCCCATCAGAAGCAATCCCCAAAAAAGATATATTGGGAACGATGAGACCTATAGAGATCGTTCCGAATTATCTACTGCATCCTCCTGGATCTGTGCTGATATCAGTAGGAAATACGAAGGTGCTTTGTACGGCCACAGTGGAGGAACGGGTACCGAGGTTCATATATGGAAGTGGGAACGGGTGGCTCAGCGCCGAGTATTCCATGCTTCCGGGCAGCACCCAAGACCGTAAAAAGCGGGAGACCGGGACCTTCATAAGCGGGAGGACAAAGGAGATCCAAAGACTTATAGGTCGATCGCTGAGAAGCTGTATCGATATGAGAAAGTTACGGGAGAGAACAATCTGGATCGATTGCGACGTAATTCAGGCTGACGGCGGTTCGAGAACCGCTTCCATAAGCGGTAGTTTCGTAGCTCTAGGGCTTGCCATCAGGAAAATGATGAAGGAAAGACTGATTACCGAGAATCCCTTAAAAGGTTATATCGCTGCCATCAGTGCTGGTATAGTTGATGGTAAGGTGGAACTGGATCTCGATTACGAAAAGGATTTCAAAGCCGAAGTGGATATGAACGTGGTTATGAACGATAAGGGGCATTTCATCGAAGTGCAGGGAACCGCTGAGGGAAATCCATTTACAAGAGATCAGATGAACGAAATGCTTGATGTGGCCGCATCGGGAATCCAAAAGATAATTGAAAAACAAAGAGAGATAATCGACATCACGCAAATGGTATGATGATCATTTCGACATCTCGTGGTAACCGCAGAACTTGCATTCCTTGTGGTAGTTCTTGTAAACACCGCATTTCGGGCAAAAATCCGAGGCGAATTGATACTTTCTCAACTCACCCTTTTCCGTGAACAATTTCGCCTTTAATGAAGGTTTTATAAGGTCCATCTTCACATTCAAAATAGCTTTATCCACCATCAATTTCAATTCCTTGAGAGAAATTTCCGCAATTCCCTCGCTCAAGAGATAGAAATGAAGATCTTTAAGGTTCTTCTTTGGGTGCTCATTTACCACAGCATAACTGATAATGATGGTCTCTAGATTAAATCCGGATCTATCGTGCTCATCGCGTTCCCTTTGCTCAGCCTTGTTGGCTGCAAAGTGGAGGAGGATTCCTATTATTAAAAGAAGTGATCCAATGACAATTGGGGCATATAGTACGGGTTTATAAATATCAAGTTTATCATATGTGATTAAAGAATAGATTAACGAGGTCGCAACTACCAATATACCCAATATTACTCCCGCCATTGATAACAATCTGTAACTTTTCACCATATTTCAACCGGACCTATTTGAATAAGATTTTTTCATACTCTCCTACCATCTCAAGCTTTTTATCAAACCTGTCCTTTTTAACGCCTAGTTCAAGTCTCTTGGATTTGTGTTCCATTTCGGTCATCTTATACAGGATCTTGCGTGAAAGTATCGAGTTGTCCAACTTTATCGAATCCACGTGGTCCATCTCTTCCTTGGTCAGAAAAAGGCCTGCATCCTTAAGTTCTTCCTGCATTTTTTTCTTGAAAAGCATGTTCATCTTCATCTTCTCGTTCTCGATCTCTTCCAGGCGAATCTGAGTTCTTATGGTGTTCTTCCTGATAATGGCCTGTATGATCACATAAGATATTAGAAGAAACACCAAGAGTATACCGAACAAAAACAAGGCATCTGTTACTTCCAATCCGAGGATTTCCTTTTGCAACATTTGAAACCTCTCTTCGCTAGTTCACCCGATTAAAATTTGTGCGGGTCTCGCAAATCCAATAGATATGGAGTAAGTGAAGATATAAAAATCTTTCCTCTGCTATTATCCTTTCCTTCAAATATCCCGATAATCCCATACTGGTATGATTAGATACTTTCACCCTTGTCAATCATATTTCGATTATTCTCTTCCCGACAAGAATCTGAAATCGCACGGTAGTGGTGAACTTTTCAGTGAGATTCCAATCCGAGGCAAAATAATTTTAATGATGTAACTAGATAATGAGATCAATATAAGAATGACTGCAGCAAAGAATAGGATGTGATTTTGTGATGCTTCTCGCGATTATAGGTATGCCGGCTTCAGGAAAAGGTGAGGCAGTGGATTTTTTCAGGGAAAAAGGATTTTACATATTCAGCTTGGGTGACGCGGTAAGGGAAGAGGCAAATACACTTGGCATAGAACCAAATGCCGAGAATTTAGCAAATCTCGCGAACCGGCTAAGAGATAAACACGGCAGGGCGGTTTGGGCTGAAAGGACTGCAGAAAAAATTGAAGAATCAAACTTTGAAAATATTATTCTCGACGGTGTAAGAAGCCCAATCGAATTAAGCACTATTGAAAACAAAATTTCTCAAAAAGCGTCGATAATAGCAATCCATGCTTCCTCGCGCACCAGACATTCACGAATCATGAAAAGATCACGTAGTGACGATACGAAGAATCCAGAGGAGATCAAGGCAAGAGATGAAAGAGAACTGGGTTACGGCCTTGGAATATTAATTTCTTTGGCAGAGTTCATGCTGGTCAACGAAAGCACTCTTGCAGAACTGAGACATAGCTTGGAGCAAGCATACAAAAAGATCCAAAATAGGGAGAAATGAACTGGATGAATTCTGATGAAATCCCCATGTGGATTGTTGACCTTGAAGGGGATGATCCAAAAAAATGCTCGGCTAAGAAATTGCTTCGCTTCTCTTTGGCTAAAAAGGTGAAAACGATATATAAATTTCCGCCCCGGACGATTCTTCTTCATCCGTATGCCACTACGGCTCTATCTCCCTCGGACAGACCGAATACTCAAAAAAGAGGCATAGGGATAATCGATTGTTCCTGGAGGGATGCCGAAAGAATTTTTTCAAAACGTATTCTAACAACGAAATACGAATCACGGGCGCTTCCATTCCTTTTAGCGGCCAATCCATCTTACTGGGGTAAACCGTTTCGATTATCCACGTTAGAGGCTTTCTGTGCAGCCTTATATATTACCGGATTCCCAAAACAGGCAAAACGAATTTTGAAAATATATACATGGGGAAATAACTTTATCGAATTAAACGAAGAAATCCTATTACGGTATTCAAAGGCAGTGGATAGCAGTGAGATAATATCAATCCAATCACAATATTTATAATATTTCAACATAATCTACTACCAACTTATCAATAATAGTTGATAATTAATACATATGACCGTAATCTATTTATCCCGTATAGGATGCAAGCTCTCGGAATTGAAACCGGTTCCATAGAGTCGATTTAACTAAGTTGAATGGTCGTATGGCTTCTACGTGACAAACATTAAAATGCTTCCCTAGTAAATGATAACGGAGGATGGGACAATGGATAAGATATCCACCGGCATATCCGGTCTGGACAAGATATTGAAAGGAGGACTCATTTCCGGACGGAACTATCTGATAACCGGACCACCGGGATCCGGAAAGAGCACACTTGGATTGCACTTCCTCCGCGAAGGCTTGAGTAATAATGAAGATGTCCTTTTCGTTTCTCTCTGTGAAATTGAAGAAGAGCTGAAAGAAAATGCAGGATTATATGATTGGGATGTTAAGGGAATAGACCTTCTCTGTATAGATCTGGTTGACGTCATGGAGACCCCGGAATATAAGAATTTCAGATATTTCGAGAACCTTTTTTCGGTAATGTTCGCAAAAAAGAACTACCAAAGAATAGTATTCGATTCTCTGAAGAAGATCACCTTGATGGAGCCGAAAATCGAAGCAAGGAGACGAATACTTAGATTAATGAGTGCGTTGTCATCTCACAAAGACTGCACGGTGTTATTTTTAGATGATGTGAACAAACGTTTTAATTCCATTCAGATGTATACTCTCGCAGGTATAATCAGGTTCTATTTCACGCGCACTCCCGGGGGAAGGGAAAGAGCCATCGGTATAGGTAAGATGAGAGGTGAATTCACAGATGAGCGAATTCATCCGTATACCATCACAAGAAATGGCATTGAGGTCTTCTATGATAAGGTGTTCTTTGAAAAATTGAATATCTGAATCCGTGACGATCAAACAATGCAATAATCTCATATCCCACGGAGCCGGTGTTATATGATGAAAACCGTTCTAGCTGAACAAATGATGAACCCTATGAGTTCTGATAACACCTTTAATCATTTTAATAATGGAGAATATCCGTGGTAGACGTACAAGAAATCAAGGGGCAGTTACTTAACGTATATAATTCCATGAACTTCTTAAAAAAGATCGGTGTCCCGGTTGATTCCTTCAACAAGAATATAAAAAAAACCATGGAGCTTCTAAAAAAGGGGAACCTGGCCGAAGCTAAAGAAGAAGTTTTATTTATTAGAAAGGAGACCGGTCAAATTCTCACCCGAATGGACAATATTCACAACGGCCTTCTGCAAATTGAAAAAGAGATTGCAAAGATGGTCAAAAAAGGTATGAACACTGTCGCTTTGAGAAGATTGTACAGCCAATGTCGGTTGGCTCTGAAGGATAAGGATTACGATCAGGTTCAGTTATTCATAATCAAGATGGATAAAATAATCGAGATGTATAATTTTCTCGATGGACCTGCGCTTTTGGTTGACGTAAGTGATGGGGAGATGATCGAGGAAATAATTACAGGAATGGAAGTGGATGCTGCGCGGAGAAAAAAAAAGGTAAACGGAAAAATAACTTTATCACACCAAGGAAGGTACACCGAAACATATGAGGATCTTCCTATTCTAGTGCCTCTTTATGATGACGACGAAACTGAAGAAAATGAAATTCCCGATAATAAACAACCTGGGGATAGAGAATATCCTGCCGAACTGCCACAAAGGAACAACAAAGATGATTTAAAAAGGGACGAAAGAGAAATTGGAAAAGCAGCTAGTGGGACGGTAGAAATCGATTGGGGGAAAGAGGAAGAAATCAAAGTGAATAAAAATAATGAATTGCGATCTCGCGTTGTATCGATTAAAACAATGTTAAGAGAGAACGACATTGTGGATGATGATCTGGTGAAAGGTGCTCTTGTACTTGAGAAACTGATGGACAATAAAGACCAGATTGGAGCCAACGAGCTTGCGGATGAACTGGAAAAGCTTCTGCGAGATTATATAGAACGCAGGGAGATGGGGAAAGTAACAAAACTTTATGGAGAAGCGAGACGCAGTCTCCTTGAGCTTTCTGAAATGGAGATAGATACAAAAAATATCAAGATACTGTATGAGAGGGCGATAAAATTGAGAGATGAGCAAAAGCTGGATATTGCCTCGCGACTTTTCAGTGAGGTGATCAGTATGTGCCATGAAAGTGAGATTTCCTCACATAGAGAGAAAGAGCTGGGCTGGATAAAGCAGTTAAAAGAAAAAATGGATCGAATTCCATCAAACCTTCTGGATAAAGCTTCCGCTGAAAAAGAAATTGAATGTATATTTAATAAATTGAACGAGGGGGGAGAGATTGGAGAGGAAACAAGTGAATTGGAAAAGAAGATCGAAAACGCATACAATTCGTATATGAAAGAGAATCTGGATGCCCTGGACAGGTTGTTCTCAGCTAAAATTGAGAAGGTTGAAGAAAAAAATATCCCCGTCAATTCACTACATATCATAAGAGAAAAAGCAAGAGCAGCTCTTCTTAAGGAAAACTGGGACGAGGCAGGTGAACTGTTCAAACGCGGTCTTGACGAAATCGAATTAACATCGATAATCGCGAATCATAAAATTGAACTTGATAGATTCGAAAAAGACCTCGAATTTCTTGAGAACAATGAAGCAATATTCATGGAAACACGGGAATATCTTACCCAATGCAGGAATATGATTATGCGTCGTGATGAAGAAAATTTTTGCATATTATTTCAGAAAGCCAGGGAACTTGCCGGTGAAGATATTACCCGCTTAAAATCATATTCATACCTCTCTCGACTTGAGAATTGTGTTGGTGAGCTGTCTCAAGAAGATATGAGAGAGAATTATACAAAAAGATATTTAGAGGCAAAATCTAAAAGCGATGAGGGGCGATATACCGAATGCCTTGAGTTGACAACGTTCTTGATAAATGAAATAACTGTTAAAGCTCTAGAGAAAATAAGTCAATAATAACGAGAGCAAAGGTGAACTGCACATGGAAGAAACGAATTTGTACGAACTGCTGGATATTCCAATGGATTCTTCGGTCAAGGAGATCCGAAAAGCCTACAAGAAAATGGCCCTGATGTATCATCCGGACAAGGTATCGAATCTTGGACCGAAATTGAAAGAGGTAGCCAACGAGGAGATGAAGAAGCTAAACAATGCAAAGGATATACTTCTGAATGAGGGGGAGAGAAATGCATATGACGCAAGTCTCAGAAGGAAGGAAATGCCCGTCCCCGTAGGCACGGCTCCCGGAAAAGACCAGATAATGCAATTCAACAACATCCTTATCAGTGCAAGGAAATTCATGGACGACTTAAGAAAGATCAACGGTGACGTTCGGGAAGCTGAAAACTTCTTCATTCAGGCGAAATATGCTGTAAACAAGGGTGAGCTCAGCCGAGCGATTGAGCTAGCACAGCATTCGAAGGAATCGGCGAAATCCGTATTGTACAAATATGCGGTCAACGTGCTGCTGTTGACGAAAGAAAAGCTTGTTAAACACAGGGACCGGGGAGTGAACATAGGCGCAGCTTTCGATAGATTCCTCGAGGCCAGGAACGCTATGATGGGGGATAACTATCTTGAAGCAGTGGACATATCGGTGGAAGCGGTGAACATTGCAAACGAAATTGCCAAAAAAATGATGGGACCCGCGGTGGAAGTTAAAAAGAAGGTTCCGCAAATACACCGGGAAATAGCGGAGGAAAAGATATCCGAGCCCCAGGTAGTTCCCAAGGGCTACGTGGCAAAGTGGGATGAAGAATCCCATAACGAGGACGTTGATGTCTACAAATCTTGTCTGGAAAAGGTATGGGCCGACGGGGTTGTCACCAAGGAGGAACAGGACGAGCTAGACCAATTAAAACAAAAACTCGGTTTCGGCAAGGAAGAGCACGAAAAGCTGGAGAAAGAGGTCCGCGAAGGCAGGAGAAACAATGTCAAGATTTACATGGATGCCATGATGAAGGTTCTGGAGGACGGCATCATCGATGATGACGAACATGACCTGCTGGCTACTCTGAGGGATGAGCTGAAACTTGAAAAAGACTCGGAGTTTTCGATATAAATCCACCAATATTAATTGGTCCAATTCAACGCTTGGGTCTAAGGGACTGTATAACAATTATTCCTAAAACCTTTTATCAACCTGCGCAGTCTCTTTTCCCGGTTTCTAAAAAATAGAACTACATCGCTGCTTTTCAACAAATAAAGGGAATCCTGGAGATCCAGAAGCCTGAATGCCTTTATTATCGCTCTATGTGAATGCAGAACTTTTTTGACGAACTCTTCCAGCGGCAAATCGTCGTTCAACGGTATTTTTTCAATTGATTCATTTTCACTATACAGGACAGGAGCAGGTCCCTTGCCCTTTCGTTTTCTATTATTACGTTCTTTCTCGATTACATTATCCATTCGATCATCTTCTGCCGTTATTCTTTTTCGTGTGACGCGGGTAACGGAAATCCCGCGACGAATATGATAAACGTTTAATTTAATATATAAATGTGAAGGAGGGGGGTGAGTGAAAGTAAGATTTTTTTGGTTCTGGCTTGGACAATATGGTATTTGCATAGGTCTTCTTATGCAATTTGGAAGCATATCCACAATTTAAGTTTACTTTTTATTAACTAAAAGTTAACAATACGAAAAGGATGATTGAGAGCAGGAGAGAATTATTAGTATTTAGGATAGCAATTTGGACGACGATTCGGAAATAGATACCTTGGAGGAAGTAGATTATTGGGATTTACTTTGCTTAAATTCATACTTATTATAAATTGTTCGAGTTTTGTTCTAAAATATATATATATGGAAAACTATGTATCAAGAATAAAATGAATCTGTGTTCAATTTCATTAGAAAGCTTGATAAGCCGTTAGCATCCAGGGTGTGTTTCAATGAATATTTCGATGATCCGTTTTAATAGATTGCTGTTCAGTACAATGGTCGTATTCACATTATTCGGATTGATACTAAGTTCCAGTCCATTTATGGAAATTGAATATGAGATGGGCAGAACCGAGTTTTCCGGTACCAATGATTATGCATGTTTACAGCAGGGAGATGAAAGCGCTGAAGACGTAATTCCCGGATCTCTCTTAAACAGAAATGATATTCGACCCATGGTTAATGTACCCCCAACAGCCTCCATCTGGTGTCCGGTGAACGCTTCCACAGTTTTCCCGGTGCTGATGGATGCCAGCAACTCAACGGACACCGACGGAACTATAGTGGAATACTGGTGGTCCTTTGGAGACGGTACTCAATATATCGAATCCGATATACTTGCTCCTGACGGGAGCTTTGACGGAATTACTTCCCATGAATACAGCGATGACGGCCAGTACACCGTTACCCTGAATGTCACCGACAACAACAGTTCGGTCAGCATTAAGGTATCGATTCCGATCAACATCGTCAACCGGCCTCCCGTGGCGAAGTTAACGGCCCCCGACACTCTGTATTCAGGTGAAACGCTGTATCTGGATGGCTCCGTCAGTTTTGATCTTGACGGACAGATTGTAAACCACACCTGGATTATCGACGGGATCATTTATTCTTACAGATCGTTGGAACTGATCAATTTTACCACATTGGGCCTTCATGATATTTTGCTTAAGGTAAGGGATGATGACGATAGTGAATCCCAGATATTGCATGAGATAACTATATCGAACAGACTTCCAGTGGCCAGGGCCCGGTACAATCGTACTTCACACTACTTCAATGGCGTCGTCGAGTTCAATGCTTCGCTTTCCATTGACTATGGTGGTACCATTGTATCATATAAATGGGATCTGGGAGACGGTACGACAAAAACGGGAATTATTGTGAGTCACAAATACCTAGAGAGCGGCGTTTACTATGTTACATTGACCGTCACCGATGATCAAGGTGGGAAGGACATAGACCAGCTTACCATTGTGGTGGAAAACCTTCCGCCAGTGGCCGACGCAGGTTCAGACATCTCCACCCTCGCGGGACAACCCACAATTCTTTCAGCCTATCGATGTTTCGACTCGGACGGAACTGTTGATGAATTCATCTGGGATTTTGGCGACGGGAACTCAGCGCGCGGCATCTCCGTTAACCATGTTTACAACTCACCGGGTAGCTATTTAGTTACACTTTCAATCATCGACAATATGGGAAGCATGGGTGTTGATACCCTTAATTTAACCGTGATCAATAAGGCACCAGAACCCGAATTCAGCGTTGTACCCACAGTTCCGCTACCGGGCCGTAAAGTTATATTCAATGCTGCAGATTCCAGAGACCCGGACGGTCATATCGTATTATATCAGTGGGATATCGGTGACCGGAACCCAAGCGTGAAAACAGGCGTAGAGGTTCAGCACGTCTTCAATGAACGGGGAAATTACTCGGTAACTCTATCAATCGAGGATGAGCTTGGAATGAAGGAAAATCTTACCCGCATTATCATGGTTGATGATATTCCTCCCGTGCCCGATGCAGGACCCGATATAGTGGTGATCCAGGGTACCTTGGTCCGTTTCAATGCGTCAGGGACCCAGGGACAGGGAGATATTACAAAATATGAATGGGCCTTCGAAGACAAGGGCGGTACAGATGTACTCCTTAGCGGTATTTCACCAAGCTACACGTTCCTTGGAACCGGCGAATTCCCGGTTCTGCTTAAGGTGACTGACGAAGGTGGAAAATGGTCCACCGATTCACTTACTATCTCAGTAAAATCTTCAGGAGGTTTTCATCTTATTAAGGCTTATCCCGGCCCTGAAGAAACCGATGTATTGCCCAATACAATAATCGAATTGGGGTTTTCCGGGCCGGTGGACCGAACCCTCGTTGATATTCACACTTCGATAAAAGGCGAAGATAATTCGAGCTGTTCCGTAATTATAAATATCTCCAATGACGGAAAACAGATCTATTTCATACCCACAGCCCCCCTTCATTTTGGTATGAAATATTTTATCCTCATATCACCTGAACTCACGGACATCTATACCAATAGATTAGTCAGCGGTATCAATATTAGTTTCACAGTTATATCCCCCTTTGAACTTATATCCACCTCTATCAGGAATACTTCAGGATTTGATCCCAAGCACAGCATCGAAATCGAGTTCAATAGAGCCCCGGATGCATCGCAACTTACAGGTTTATTGAGATTGCTCGGCCCGAAGGACACAGAACTGGAGATTGGTATAATTCAGGGTATAGGCGATAACAACATTACCATTGTACCGGTAAAACAGTTGGATTTCGATACTTCCTATAAATTGGTAATGGACAATGGTGCAAAATGCCTCCTTGGAGGGCCCATGGAAGACGATTATCTATTAGAATTCGGCACCAGAAGTGCTTATCAGGGTGAATTGTCATCATCCCGGAAAAATGAAACTCCGATCTGGATGACCTATCTTTTGGTATCGATATTGACCGTTATATTGATTCTTGCTTTGTATTTTCTGCTTATAAAACGTAAAAGAAAATCGGGAGATTTTTTCGGGAGATTGTCAGTTAAGAATGAAAAACGGGGGAGTGGTCAAGAACCATTTGATCCATCAGGAAGGAGGAGACGCAGGGAAAGAGAAAGATCAGCAGAGAGGGATCGAACTAGCAGAAATACCTATGATAGCGGTGGACATTCAGGCCGTGAGAGATCGTCAGAAAGGGATCGAAGGTCCCAACCCGATTCTCACCACAGAGGCAGGCGAAGAGATCGCATGATAGACGATGATGATGATCGTGTTAGCAGAAGTAGAGGCGGTGTAAGGGAGAGAAGAAAACGTCGTGAAAGAGGAGGAGAACGAAGACATTCGCGGGAAAGAGGGGATGATAACCGTTTTGCATTTCGAAGGGATGACTATAGCGAAGGTCGGCGCAGTCGGTATTCCACGGATCAAGATGATTCACATCATTACGATGAATACGAGATCAATCCTTACAAGGAAGGTCAATATAATGACCGTAGTGATGACTACTTTTATTTCAAAGATGAAAAAAAGAAGGGCGAGGACCTTTATTTCGAAGAGGATGAGGGTAGGGATGATGACTATTACTATGAGGATGAGGGTGGGGATGATGACTATTACTATGAGGATGATGAAGGTGGAGATGAGGATTATTACGAAGAGGACGAAAGTCCGGATGATGACTACTATTATGAAGATAATTTCGACTTGGATGATGATTACTATTGAATTATGATTCGGGCATAGTTAAAATTGTTCATGATAATCACTGGGACGAATCCGAGGATTACTTTTTTAAATTTTATAAGACTCTATTTCTATTATCGAATCAGATTATGTCATGGGGAAAGGAATAACAATTGGAGAGTAAGAATGAACCTAGGCTTGAAATATTATCCACTCATTGCGGTCCTTTTAATCGTCCCAGCCGTATTTTCCACAGGCTGTCTGAATAGTGAAAAATATGACGTGGAAGTACTTATCGATTATCAAAATATATGGAGCGGTACCATTTCCAACGAAGAAGCTGCAAAAAGTGTAGAAGGATATGCTTTTGGAAGATACTATCTCACGGGGAATTCCTTCGGCGTGACAATAAAAAAGGAAGATGACAGCATTTACGAACTGACGGTCAGTATAGTATATGAGGGCAAGGTCCTCGCGAGAAAAACCACCTCTGATTTGTACGGAATAGTTTCTCTGAGCTATACCTTCCCTGACAAAGGCTAGATGTTTTTAATTTTCCTGAGCGCTAGCAGTATCTTTTCGGCGGTGAACGGGGGTTTTGTAAGTCGCACCCCCACAGCATCGTATATTGCATTCGATATTGCAGGGAGAGCACCGTTTATCCCAATCTCGGAAACGCTTTTTGCTCCATAAGGCCCTGTTGGCTCATGGGTAGTGACAAGGAATGATACTATTTCCGGAAGATCCGTGGTCCGGTAG
Source organism: uncultured archaeon (assembly GCA_964342815.1). Lineage (GTDB taxonomy): Archaea > Thermoplasmatota > Penumbrarchaeia > JASLWR01 > JASLWR01 > JASLWR01. The sequence goes on from CAYFHS010000009.1 coordinate 109,182, forward strand.
ATCCGGTAATTCTTGAAATTGGGATTTAGCATCTGCCCCTGGTCGTTAAAGATATACTCTTCCGTCAAGGCATAGCTGAGACCGTTCAACAGCGCACCTTCGGTCTGTCCTTCCGCCAGTTTTGGATTGATGGCCTGCCCGCAGTCCGTACCCGAGACGTATTTCAGGCATTTTATTTCTCCTGTTTCGGTGTCAACTTCAACCTCGACGAAATGTGCGGCAAAAGGCGGGGGCGATTTCTCGGTTATATGCGAGGCTATACCCATTATTTGGTGTTGATCGCTCATGTAAAGAGAATGAAGCGCAACCTCTTTGAAGGAGACTGATTCTCCCGATTCAACAGAGATTACGCTGCGATCCTTCGTCATCACATGGTCTGGAGATACACCCATCATCTTGGCTCCTACCTTTTTTATCTGCTTTTTTACTTCCACAGCCGCCTTTCTCACAGCAGTACCTGTTAGATATGTTGTGGAGGAGGCATAAGCACCCACGTCGAATGGGGTCATGTCCGTATCCGAAGAATACACTATCATATCTCCTGTACTGCAACCCATCTCCTCCGCTGCGATCTGGGCAAGTATCGTATCTGACCCGGTCCCAATGTCGGTGGCCCCGATCAATAGATTGAAAGACCCGTCATCGTTCATTTTAATGCTGGCCGCACCCATATCGATCTTGGGTATCGACGAACCCTGCATGAGGCAAGCTTCACCTATGCCTCGTTTTATTTTATTGTCACCTTGGTTTCGTCCCCATTTTTCTTTCCATCCTATCTCTAGGGCACCCTTGTCGATACACTGGTCGAGGCCGCAGCTCTCCACGGTTTGAGGGACTCCTTCACCCCCTTCTCCCAAGGCTTCGAAGATCGGGGACGTATCTCCCGTATCGATATGATTCTTCTTCCTGAATTCAAGCGGGTCCATCCCGATCCTTCTTGCCATTTCGTTCATATTGCATTCCATTGCGAAGGCTGCCTGTGTAGCGCCGTAGCCCCGGTAGGCCCCGGGAACCGGCAGATTGGTATATACTGCTTCTCCAAGGAACTTGACGTTATCGCACTTGTACAAGGGGAGTACTTTGGAGCCGCAGTTGCAAACCACTGTCAACCCGTGGGAACCATATGCACCGGTGTTGGACAGGCAGTGCATATCAACAGCGGTAATTTCACCATCAGTGGTGCAGCCTGTTCTCAGGACGGTCTTTATGGGGTGTCTGGTCCGGGATGAAATGAATTCCTCCTTTCGGCTAAGCTCGCATATTACAGGCTTCCCTATCTTGAGGGCTGCAAGAGCCACCGCAGGCTCCAGAAGTACCTCCTGCTTGGTTCCGAAACCACCACCTATACGGGGTTTAATAACACGAATCCTCTTCACAGGAATACCAAGGGCCTGGGCTGTTATACGTCTTACGTGAAAAGGGACCTGGGTAGAAGTAATAATTAAAATTCTCCCGTCCGGATCTGGAATCGCCAATGATATGTGGGGTTCGATGGGACAGTGCTGCGCGTAATGAGCATAATATTCATCCTCAACAATAACATCGGCTTTTCTGAATCCTTCTTCCACATCCCCTATTTCCATTCCCACACTCGCTGCAAGATTGATTTTTGGATCATAGGGCACCGGTATGATCACTCGTGCCTCTTCCTCATCATGAATCACAGGCGTACCTTCTCTCATAGCCTCTTCCATGTCGAGTACAGCAGGGAGTTGTTCAAATTCCACTTCGATAAGTCCAAGGGCCTCCTTGGCAGTGGTTTCCGATTCCGCCACAACCATAGCCACCCTGTCTCCTACGAAACGGACCTTTCGATCCAATATGAAAGAGTCATAGGGCGAAGGTTCAGGATATCCCTGTCCCGCGGTTGTGTGAGGTATCCGTGGGACGTTCTCATGGGTAAATATCTCAACTACTCCCGGAAGATCCCTTGCATGCGACGTTTCGATCTTTTTTATACGGGCATGTGCATACGGAGAATTGAGCATTTTCAAGTGCAGCACGTCTGTATCAGCCAAATCTGCAGTGTACTTGGCCAGACCGGTAACGAGCCCGAGTCCGTCAACCTTAATCTCGTTGTGTCCAACCACTTTCAAGTTATCACCGCTCATTCACTCGCCTCCCGAATGAGCCGGGCCGCCTTTTTTACGGCTCCTATAATTTTCACGTATCCTGTGCAGCGGCAGAGATTTCCATCCAGAGCTACTTTTATCTCCTTCTCATCAGGGTCTTCATTCCCATGGAGCAGGGCTTTTACGGCAAGAAGCATACCCGGAGTGCAGAAACCGCATTGTACAGCGCCTTCCGTAAGAAAGGTTTTCTGCAGTAAGTGCGGTTCATTGGGGGTGCCTAACCCCTCGATGGTGATGATCTCTTTCCCGGTAACGCTCATGGCCGGCAGCACACAGGAATTGAATAACCTACCGTCGACGAGGACCGCACAGGCACCGCAGTCGCCTTTCCTGCAGCCGCGCTTTACCCCCTTGTAACCCTCGCGCCGGAGAACATCCAGAAGGTTTTCCTCCGCTCCGATCCTGAAAGTTTTTTCTTTTCCGTTAACGGTGACATACAATTTCATACGCTCACCTCGGTGGTTCCTTGGAGAAGAATCCGCTTCAGCATCACTTTTGCTACCTGGTTGAGATAGTCGGCCCCGTACCTGAAATCAGAAACCTTGAAACCGGGAAGGCATTTATTGATCGCTTCTTCAATAACCTCTAAATCTTTTGGCCGACCCTCCAATTCACTCTCTAACGCGGACATGCGTACGGGAAGATTGCTTATGGCGGATATAGCGACTCTGAGATCACTGAAAACAGCGCCCCTTCTATACCCGGCTGCCGCGTTGATTGCGGCAAAATCCCCCTTTGTTTTATTGAAGGTTTTGAATGAAAATAAATAATCATTACCGTGAACGGGAATTACCACATTTGTGACTATCTCACCCTTTTCCAATCTTCTTACGGGATTACTGGAATAAAAATCCTCCGCGGAGTAGCTCTTAGATTTCTTTCCCTCCACGGTAATAATCTCGGCGCCAAGAACCAGAATGCTTACCGGAAGGTCCGACCATCGATATATCATAGTCAGGTTCCCGCCCAGGGTTACCTGGTTTCTGATGGGAGTCGAACCGATGTTCGAAGCAGTCTCTGCAAGGATACCACAATTCACATTGTTGAGTACTGGGTGTGAAAGAATCTCCCCAATCCTCACCATAGAACCAAGAATTATTTCTTTATCGTTAATCTCGATTGAATCTGGGGCAATCCTCGAGATATCGACGATCCTAGAAAAATTCTTAAGATTCCGAAACCTGAAGGTGGTTCCGCCGGATATCATAAGCACGTTTTCTCCCTTTAGCAGTTCTGACGCTTCCGCCAGCGTCTCTGGGAAAATATATCTTTCCTTTTTCTTTTCCATTTTATCGTCTCTGTACAATGATTCAGTCCCATCGAATAGGCCCGAATGGGATTAGGTAATATTATATTTTATCTATCTGTTATTCATAGGAGTCATTGCTAAAAAAATGCCTTTTATACATAATACAATCAAGAGCAGATAGCAAATGGACTTTTCGAAACCAATAAATACTTTTCTTGTCTACAAATAAACTGAGAAATAGCAGAACCGAGCATAGTTAAGAATAATTCAAGCTCGGTTCACTCCATAGGGGGCGCCCAAATCTTCGATTAGCCTTAAGGATTACAGTAAGGTGTATTGGCTGATATCCCTTCTCGCGTCAGAAAGTTCCCAGGGCCATATCTGTATAACATACATATAGCGAATGAGCACCCTTTTCAGTGATGACCGCAATTTGCTGGTGTCCACAACACCATATGCATCAACAGAAGATGTGGCGTCCGTACCCTCGGCGTGGGGACTTACCTTGGGGGTGTCCCATTTAAGTTCGACCTTGTAAAGTTCCTTTACGTCCTGGAGAATTACCGTATCGTTGTCAAAATTCTCTAGAACACCCTTTAAAGTGCAACCGTCAATTGTGACCACTGCAATCTCTCGCCCCAAAAGCGATTGTAACTTTTCCATCATTAATGACATATTTCAACACCATCTGAAATTCATTTATTTATGTACTGGAAGTTTCATTATGCATGATTCTATATAAATAATATTTCGTTATTTTAAAGTGCAGAATTACTCCCTCTTTCCGATTTTCTCCAACAAGCCCTTACGGTTGGTATTCAGGGTAATCCAGCTGTCCATTGTTATTAGTTCCTGTTTTATAAACACAGACTTACCAGGTTGGAGGTCATTGTTAACAAGTACGTGCGGGCCTATAAAACATCCGGATCCTATGCGCACACCGGGCATAAGACCTACCATAATACCAGTCTTAATTCCCTGTCCCATGATCACACCGAATTTATCCCTTCCTGTATCCACCATACTTTTATCTATCCGAATCCGGATGTCCTTCTCATCGAAGCGATAGTTTGCCGTTGTTGTCTTTGCCCCAAACGAACAATCATCCATGATGATTGAATCACCCACGTAATTCTGGTGGAACCAAACATTATCGGCTGTAAAGGTGTTCTTCAGCTCAGTTGAGTAACCGACGACGCTTCTTTCCCCCAAATGGGTCCCTCCCCAAACCAATGAATTATTACCAATAATGCATCCCTTTCCCAGGTAACAGGGCCCCCTTACAACAGCATGCTCAAAAATCTTAACACCTTTTTCTATGACGACTTTTCCGTCTATAATTGCTGTTTCGTGTATATTTGCCGAAGGATCGATGTGTGCTTTGATTATTTTCGAATAGAGGTAATCCCTGATGTCGAAAATATGCCATGGGTACTTCAATGGAATCCACGGTCCGGTGTATCTGGTCACTCTGAAATCGTATCCAGCTTTCATCATCATGTCCATTGCCACTTCGTAAACATCATCCTTGGATGTTGATGCCTTTTCGATATAGTGGGTAAGATCGTCGAACTTCCTGTGAAGATAAACCCCTATTGACACCAGATCCGAAGGTTCATTTCCTTCTCCTGGTTTTTCAATCATTCCTGTGATCCGGTCACCTTCGAGAATGAAATAACCGCCTGGGAAATAACTATCTACCTGATATCCGATAAGCTGTGAATCCCCAGGTCCATCCAACATGGACTTCAACCCAATTGATTCGAGAATATCCTCTGCATTGATGATCAAAACTTCCTCTCCGCGAACAAGATGAGCACCCGACATTATAGCATCCGCCATTCCCTTTGGCCTTTCCTGAACGGCGAATTCAACGGAATCTCCTAGGAGGTCCTTTAATTCGTTAAGGTTTGTGGGACTTGCCACCACTACAATACGGTTCACACCCGCCTGATTAAGTACGTCGATCTTGTGTAAAATCAGTTCCTTCCCCATGAATTTCAAGAGGCATTTTGCTTTTATGAGCGGGAACATCCGTTTCCCAATACCTCCGGCCAGTATCATCGCTTTCAACACAACACCTCCGGAATCCCATTATCCAGATTACGATAATCCTATTTAGGTTCTCCCCAGATTTCAGAGAGGCGATGGATTTTTCCAAACCTGATTTATTATCGTCATCCCAATAAAAAATATGATATATTATAATATGAAATAGGGAAAATCCCGGAAGTGAAAAGAAATGAAGCGCGTAATTTCTCCAGTTGCAATTTTTTTATTATTTAGCATTTTGTTGAGTAATATTGTGATGCACCCAGCATTGGAAGTGGACAAAGCTGGTGAGATCAGTTCAGAAAAAGAAAATATGGTAAATACCAGTAGCAAATACGGGGAAAAAATAGTTCGTGACACCCGATCGTCGAGAGACCTCGATATAGTCACCGTAATGTTCGATGATGCACATTTCCCCGCATACACCGCAGACCCCGCAAATGACGCGGACGAATCAGTGGGTGGATGTGCAGGGGGATACAGTGATTTTGCTGATGTTTTAAGGGATCCCGTTGGTATGTCGAGACAGGGGCATAACTTCATCACCGATAATAATTATGAGGTAATTTCTCTTAATGAGGGAGAAATCGTCACCGATGCCGTTCTAGAAGAGGTGGACGTGCTGGTTATCCCATGCTCCTTCAACAGGTATGCCGACAGCGAGATCGATGCCATAGAACGGTACGTCAAAGGTGGCGGTGGTCTCTTTCTAATAGCAGATCATTCCAACTTCGCAAATTCCATGGATGATATCGCCTGGAGATTTCACGTCCGGTGGGCACATGACGTGGTAACCGACAATAATGATTATTCAGGACCCTATAACTATTGGATCATCTATGAAGATCGACCTCCGGCCTCAGGTCCGGGGGATGACAACATGCCTGCCAATGATGCGCCCAATTACCAGAACGATCCCGATGAAATATGGAAGATAACCCAATATTCTCCCACGGTTCAATTCTATTGCTCAAACGCTTACACTTATGAGAATCCACAAGAATCGAGGCCGGTAATAATAACAGATACCGACGGAAGTTCGAACTTTTACGGTGAACCGGCCTGCCTCGCTTTACCCAACGGTAACGCTACCGGCGCCGGGAAAGCGGTGCTGATTACGGATTCTAATGTATTTGGAGATATGTGGTATGAATGGGGTACACCGGATGGGGATTGCGACGATGACGGAAAAAAAGATTTCTGGGATGAACACAATGCTGAATTCGGTCTGGGCGTAATAGACTGGCTTGCGCCTGGAGCCTATGAAGTAGCTCTTATTCCCGGTGAGAAAGATCCCCACAGCGGTCTTCCCAAACCCCTGGTCTATATCTACGAGCCCGGAGAGACCCATACCTTCGAGATAGAGGTCTGGAATCTTGGACTCAGAGCGGATACGATAAAACTCGAGATACCTGAATTGCCCGGTAACTGGACAGCATCATTGGATAAATCAGAAACAGGGGAACTGGGTAAAAGAGAGTCCGAACACGTGATGCTTACCGTGACGGCCCCAATAACGAACGTCACCGATGGTGATTACGCCTTGATCAATGTTACCGCGACTTCGGTGGGAGACCCTGAAAACGCAACCGATACAATTCAATCAACCAATGTTATCATGGTGGACCTGGGTTTCAATGTCAACTGGGCTGTAAAGACAGATGTGAACGAACAGAAAAAGATAACCGTGGACCCTGGAAAGACATCGGTGGCCACTCTCGGCATCAACAATATTGGCAATATCAACGACACTTATGAAATAGTATTTCAGGGGGTACCCAGCGATTGGAAGATGAACGTAGACACCGAGCACAATCCCGGTTGGGTGTTTAATGACGAAAAGATGTCTTTGCGGGGTATCGAACTTTCATCATATCATTTCAAGGAAAATACCACGGGTGTGACCGTTTTCATCACACCTCCAATAGATGCAAAGGAAGGGGAGACCGCAATAATTACTGCTGTAGGTGAGTCATACCTCTCCAAACTTAGCGGCCAGGATGCCAAGGGTAAACATGACGACGACCTAATTGCTGAGGTTAGTGCTTTCCGCGCAGTAGAGATAGAATGTGATGAAGCGATAAAATACGTTGACCCAGGGAAATCCGTTAGTTACACCGTCTCTATCAGGAATAATGGTAACAGTAAGGAAAATATAGAGGTCCAACTTGGTCCGGTAATCGCGGGATGGACCGCTACAGTGGATTTTCCAAGTATTATTCTGCAGGCCAGACAGCGTAAGACAGTTACTGTGACAATGACTGCACCGGAAGGCGCATTAGAAGGTTCCCGCTGCATTCTGGAAGTAAAAGTAAATATGCCTTCGGTGGACAAGGTAGTGGATTCGGTCTACCTCACCACTATTGTGAACCGCTTTTGTATAATTAGTGCTTCCTTGGAGGACTCCGATTATTACAATCTGGATCCTGGTGATAAAATCTCCTTGAACTTCTCAGTGAGCAATCTTGGCAATGGTTTGACTGGAGCAAACTTCTTCATGCTCCAGCTAGAAATGGACTGGGATTTCACCTTTCTTTTCGAGGGACTCCCTGTTGACTATATTACCCTTGAGCCGTTCCAGACAATTAATATGCGACTGGATATAACGGTCTCCGGTAATGCTCTCGCGGACGGTATCCCGGAAACCCCGAGCTTCGACCCGTTTTCTATAATTGTCAATATCAGCGGCGAGGAGAATTTCGAATATCTTTTCCTATCCGTACTGGTAAGTAGAAAGTCATCGGTTGAGCTATTCTCATCCGGAGAAATGGAAATTACCGAACCGGGGGCTTTTGCCCTATTTCGTATATGTGTCAAGAACAACGGAAATGCCTGGGATGAAATACAGCTCAATATCGAGGACATCCCTTTGGACCTCTACCCGGCAACGGGAATTAGGAAGCCGTGGACAGTATTCTTCTCAGAGGTATCGATGGATGAACAGACCTCGAGCATCAAAAATGTGGAATATGTGGATTTCACCAAAACTGTGGACGTAACTTACCTTGATCACTCCAAGTCCTATGAACCTAGCAACATGAGAGAAGAACTTCTTTTACAGAATGAAATAACTCTCAGAATTCCTAGAAAGCGAGCGGCCTGGGTTACGATTACCGTAGAGATTCCGCGCTATGCCACTGCGAGAGATGCTGTTTTCAATGTAAGCTCGATATGCATAAGCTCTCCCGGCCTCAATCTCCCGATAATAAGTTCAACGGTAAGCGTACGGAATGCCGATCTCACATTTGTAGGTGATATCGAGCTTCCCGACACAATTAAGACAGGGCAGCTTGTATCGGTTATGGTCAAGGTGAAAAACACAGGGGATATCCGCGCGGAAGATGTTCAGGTCCGTCTCTACGTCGACGGACTGGCCGTGGCCACCATGCCAATTCGTACCGTACTTGCGGGAAATACTCAAATGGTGGCCTTCACGTGGAAGGTTCCTGATATTACGGAATGCAGGCTAAAGGTGATAATTGACCCGGATAACCTCATAGTGGAAAAGGACAAACAGGACAATAGTATCGAAAAACCCGTGTTAATCGAAGGTTCTTCGGGGGTAATTGGCGGCATCGCCTATTGGATTATGGCCGTCGCTGGTATCATCGTTCTTGGTGCAGTGTTGACTATGGCTTTTCTTTGGTCGGTGAGGAGATAGTAATATATCGGTTTTTTTCACTGCCTTGTGGATTGAATATGATCTCGAAATCATAATCCTCGTCAGCTTCTAGATAGCGGCCTTTTAACCCTAGTGACACTTCATCATCAGTCCACTTGGAGAGAGAAGCTTTCTCGTCTTCATATCGTATTCCGCAGTTGGGGCAAAATGAAGTGTCTTCTTCCACGATATTCTCGCAAATGGGACATTGATATTCTATCTCGTAATTTTCGAATAATTTCACCTCGATGTCCTTTGCGGATTCCATCGCTTCTTCGAGCATACCTACCACCTTTCCACTCTCTTCTTCTTCCTCCTCCATATCCAGTTCATCCAATTCCGCTCCCAAGCGATCGAGCTGATCCACCCATTTACTAAGTTCAGCACCACAAGAAACGCAGATGCTGTCACCGGGTGTGATAAAAGCTTCGCAATCAGGACATCTCAAGACCGTTTTCTCCTCCTCGATTATAGCAAGGCCGTATTCAGGTTCTTTGGAATCCAAATCTTCTTTTTTCTCCGGAGCAAGAGTTTCTTCGGACCAGGCAGAATCAGCTTGCTCATCCACTGGTTGGAACCTTTCATCAACTGATTCAATGGGTTCATCTTCGGATATTTCGCCGGTATCCACAACCCTGGCGGCCAGCTCTCCAATGATCTTTTCGGTTTCTTCGGATGCGACTCCTTGCTCCAATACCTTTTCAGCGGCTTCTTGAACAGCATCTTCCATTGAGATATCCTCTATTTCGTCGAATACTTCATCTATCTCTTTTGCTGTCTTTCCTCCCGGTTTAATTATTTCTTTTTCCTCATCAACCGCAGCATCCTCTTCCGACTCCGGCTCTCCATCGGTTAGGGGTGTATAGCCGCAATGAATGCAAACCTTATCCCCGGAACTAAGATCTTCCCAGCATTCGGGACATACATTCTTTTCCTCGGGAGCATCAACAAATGTGTCTTTTTTCTTCCTATCTTTATCTTCAACTTTATCTTCTTTTTTCTCCTCCACCTGTATTTCTTTCTTTTCCTTCTTCTCATCGTCCTTAATCACTTTTTCGTCTTCTTCTGATTCTACTGCCACACCACAATGCGGGCAGAACTCACTGTAATCAGGGATTTCCTCTCCACATTCCGCACAAATTGGCGCACTTATTTCCTCTACCTCCAGCGGTTCATCATCGGGCCCCAATTCATCCTTTGATTTATCCCCGGCACCACCTCGTTTTCTCAAAACCATAACAATAAAAACTATATTCATGATTACTAATACAACAATAATCGCAGCAAATAAGACCGTCCTCGATGAGAGACCTTCTTCAACATCGGTCTCCTCCACCACCGCCAATGGGGCGAATATTGTAAGATGGGTAATGTTACCCCAGACAACTTTCCGGGTCAAGTCAACCCCACTTTTCTCAATTACTTCCCACTTGCTAGCTGACTCGTTCCAGAAGTACAGTTTCATTGATTTCACATCCACGCCAGGGGGTATATCGGAGTCGCTATAGGGAATTTCAATGTAGATCCAATCGAATTCCTCGAGCTCGATTTCAAGGAAAAGCCCCAGATCCAGTGTATTACCGGTTGCCCGGTCCACCTTCGAACTAACCTCATTCCATTCCATCTTTTTCACATAAAGCGTCCCGTTTCCAGATACCCTTACATTCGCTACTACATTTCCGAATTGATCCTTGATACTTTTTTCGGTAACGTTCCCTTCACCGATTTCGGTTGTGATCACAACACCTACATAGACCGTTAAACTGTCGGTTGATTCCAAACCAGCAGCATCGCGGATTCGAAGATTGACCAGGTAATCTCCATGATTATCAAATGTGTAACACGTTCGATTACCGTGAAGCTCCACGATCACCCCCCCGTAGAAGAAGGACCACGACCATTCGGCGACCCCCAAGTTATCAGAACTACCGGTTCCATTGAAGCAGACCCTATCATGCACTGCAATGTAAACGTCATCTCCCGCTTCAGCAACAGGTAGTGTGGTGTCCGTTACGGTGACATTGAAATGATTCAAATCCCAATTATTGTAAAAATCACTGACTTTCAGAGTAATAAGATACCTTCCGGCCGAATCGAACTTGAAAAAGGTTTCCGTTCCATTCAGCTCTTGTTCAATGTCATCATATAAAAAGGTCCATATGTATTCTTTGATATCCAAATTATCAGTGCTTGCCCCGCCGTCGAAAAATGCCGTCCTATGTTGATCGATGATGATATCACCCTTGACCCTGGCTACTGGATCAATGACGTCATATACCTCTATCTGGAAATATTCACTTGTATGTTCATTCAATGAGAGGTCTCGAAGAACGAAGGAATAATTCATGAACAATGCTGCATTTGAAACTCGGATAGAGCTTGTCCAGATGCCAAATGACTTATATTCAAATTCTGATAAGAGATATTCACTACCGTCGAAAGAATACCTCAATGATACCGAAATCACATCCATATTGTCAGAAACATTGATGGTGATGTCAAGAATCTCGCCGGTCTCAGGGGGTCCCATCAATATTTCATTAATCGAAGGTGCGTCATTGTCTTCTACAGTCTTTTGGGGTTGGCTGATGTTCAGGTAATTACCAGAGCTGTCCCTGATATGGAAGAAATATAATAGGAAATTTGCGTCGGTTGGCACATCTATTATTACATACCACAGATCTTCGATGTTCGGGATCATAGGTTCAATGTGGTAATTGGTATCATCAAAAGTATACCGCAAGGTCACCGAGTTAACTCCTATGTTATCCCCGGCATCCAGAAGAACCATGTATTGATCGCCGGTTGTGGGGTCACCGGTGGTTTCATCGCTTATTAGCGAAGGCAGATCATTATCATATACTTTGACGGTTCTTAAGCCGCTTTTATTGATATTACCTGAAGTATCTTCCATATGGATGACATAAGTGATAAGCTCCAAATTGTGTTCAAGCCGTATCGTATTATGCCAGTATCCTTCTATATTATTCAGTGAAACGTTGCCTCCATCTGCCCAGTGACTATAATTGATATGCACGGCGGAAATTCCAATATTGTCGAAGGCACTAATATTGAAATGGAAATCATCCCCAGTGGTTGCAGTGTTCCCACTGTTGTCCTTTAGGAGAAGAGGTATGTCATTATCGATCATTGCAGCATAAAGTAGAGAACTGAGGTTGTAATTATTAGACGTATCTGAGATTATAACATAGTAGTTTAAGTTGGCGAGACTATCGTCGAGAAGTATTGTAGTAGACCAGTAACCGTCGTTGAGGAAAAGAGAAACGTTATCACCCAGCTTCCCATGGCTGTAATTCACGCTTACCTCTAGAACGTCGATATTGTCGGAAGCAGTTATGTTGAACCGGTAATAATCCCCGGTGTAACCGACAGCAGGGCTTGAGTCAGAATCGAACAAGGGCGCGTCATTATCTTGAATAAGCACGTTCCACTGCGGACCTATGTCAATATTTTGGGAAGTGTCGTTCACGAATATTTTGTATATCAGGTCTCCAAGATCATCATCGAGCACAATCGAAAGGAACCAATATCCTTGCCCTCTTTCAAGAGACTGGTTACCACTTCGATTTCCGTGGGTCCAGTTCACGAAAATAACATCCACGTCAATGTTGTCTGTTGCGCTGATGTTGAAGGTGTAGTTGTCCCCCGTCGTACCAGTGAATGGACTGTCATCCCCTATCAATTGAGGTGAATCGTTATCTGAAACCGATATGGTCTCGGTCTCGTTTCGGTTATAATTACCCGATGAGTCATTTACTTGGATCGAATATGTCAGGTTAGATAGATTATGATCAAGGGTTATGGTGAGGCTCCACGTTCCATCACCATCATCGGACAAAGCGATATTTTCGCTAATATTCCCATGTGACCACGTTACGTTTACGCCGGCAACATGGACATTATCAGATACTGTAATATTGAACACGTAATTATCCCCAGTAGTGCCGCTGTTGGCGCTGTTGTCGTTTATTAGAATTGGATTATCATCATCGGATATCGAAACGGTCTCGGTGGCATTACGATAGAAATTCCCTGAAGTATCGTTCACCTGGATAGAGTAAGTGAGATCAGCGATGCTGTGATCGAGAGTTATAGTCAAGCTCCAGGTGCCGTCTCCATCATTGTTCATGGCATCATTCCCACTCCGACCACCATGGGTCCAGCTAACATTCACACTAGCCACAGCAATATTGTCAGATACTGTGATATCGTATACAAAGGAATCTCCAGTGGTACCGCCGTTGGGACTGTCGTCGTTATTAACACTGGGATTATCATTATCAAAAACGGGGATGGTTTCGGTGGCGTTTCTACTGTAATTCCCAGAAGTGTCATTCACCTGGATCGAGTAAACAAGATTAGAAAGACTATGATCGAGAGTTATGGTAAGGCTCCAGGTGCCATCTCCGTCATTGTTCAAAGCGGTGTTACCGCTGAGCCCGCCATGAGACCAAGTTACATTTACACTAGCCACCCCGATATTATCTGTTACCCTAATATCAAATACATAGCTGTCACCGGTGGTTCCGCTGTTGGAGCTGGAGTCATTATCGATACTCGGATCGTCATTATCGTAGATCGAAATGGTCTCGGTGGCATTTCGATGGTAATTCCCTGTAGAATCATTAATCTGGATCGAATAAGTAAGGTCAGAGAGACTGTGATCGAGAATAATTGTGAGACTCCACGTTCCATCCCCGTCATCGTTCATGGCTTCATTTCCGCCAAGTCCTCCGTGGGACCATGTAACGTTTAAACCCGCAACCGCAATGTTGTCGGACACAGTAATATTGAAAACATAATTGTCCCCAGTGGTACCATTGTTCAGGCTGTCGTCTTTCACAATGCTCGGTATATCATTATCGCTTACAGAAACGGTCTCTGTGGCATTTCTACTGTAATTACCGGAAGTGTCGTTAACCTGGATCGAGTAAGTAAGATTGGAGAGACTATGATCGAGAGTTATGGTAAGACTCCAGGTACCGTCACCATCATCGTTCATGGCCTCGTTGTTACTGAGACCACCATGAGACCAAGTTACGTTTACAGTGGCAACTCCAATATTGTCGGACACTGTAATATTGAATATATAGCTGTCTCCAGTAGTACCGCTGTTAGGGCTGTCGTCGTTAGCAAGACCTGGAATATCATTATCATATACAAGAATGTGCTCGGTGGCATTTCGGGTGTAATTACCAGAAGTGTCATTCACCTGGATAGAGTAAGTAAGATTAGAGAGACTATGATCGAGAGTTATGGTAAGACTCCATGTACCGTCACCGTCATTGTTCATTGCATCGTTCCCGCTCAGTCCACCATGGGACCAGGTTACGTTTACGCCAGCAATTCCAATATTATCGGACACCGTTATGTTGAATTCGTAGTTGTCACCGGTGGTTCCACTGTTGGGACTGTCATCGTTCACGAGACTCGGATTGTCGTTATCATAAACAGGAATTGTCTCCGTCGCATTTCGAGTGTAATTGCCGGAAGTGTCATTCACCTGGATAGAGTAAGTAAGATTGGAGAGACTATGATCGAGAGTAATGGTGAGACTCCAGGTGCCATCTCCGTCATTGTTCATGGCTTCGTTTCCGCCTCTAGCGCCGTGGGACCACGTTACGTTTACGCTGGCCACTCCCATGTTATCTGAAACGGCAATATCGAAAACAAAATTGTCCCCGGTGGTACCGTTGTTCGGACTATCGTCGTTGTCGAGGGTAGGATTATCGTTATCGAAAACCGTAATGATTTCAGTGGCATTTCGAGAATAGTTACTTGAAGTGTCGTTCACCTGGATCGAATACGTTAGATTCGAGACACTCTGATCGAGAGAAATGGTAAGAGTCCAGGTTCCGTTTCCGTAATTGTTCATGGGTTCGTTTCCGCTTAGACCACCGTGTGACCATGTAACGTTTACGCTGGCAATCCCAATATTATCGGACACAGTTATATTGAATACATAGTTATCACCGGTGGTGCCGCTGTTCGGACTGTTGTCATTATCCAAAGTCGGATTATCGTTATCATATACTCGGATCATTTCAGTGGCATTTCTTGAGTAATTCCCGGAAGTATCATTTACCTGGATCGAATAAGTTAGATTAGAGAGGCTGTGATCGAGGGTGATGGTAAGGCTCCAAGTACCGTCACCGTCATTGTTCATGGCATTGTTTCCGCTCAGGCCACCATGAGACCATGTCACATTTACGCTGGCTACTCCTATGTTATCAGTCACGTTCACATCGAAAACGTAATTGTCACCGGTAGTTCCCATATTTGGGCTGTCATCTTTAGCGAGACTTGGATTATCATTATCATATACTGTGATGGTCTCGGTGGCATTTCTACTATAATTCCCAGAAGTGTCGTTTACCTGGATGGAATAGCTTAGATTCGAGAGACTATGATCAAGTATAATGGTAAGACTCCATGTTCCGTCGCCGTCATTGTTCATGGCATTGTTTCCGCTCAGACCACCATGAGACCATGTCACATTTACGCTGGCCACTCCTATGTTATCAGTCACGTTCACATCGAAAACGTAATTGTCACCGGTGGTACCCATGATGGGGCTGTCGTCTTTAGCGAAACTTGGATTATCGTTATCATATACTGTGATGGTCTCGGTGGCATTTCTACTGTAATTCCCGGAAGTGTCGTTTACCTGGATCGAGTAAGTAAGATTCGAAAGACTGTGATCGAGGGTTATGGTAAGACTCCAAGTACCGTCACCGTCGTTGTTCATTGCATCGTTCCCGCTCAGACCACCATGGTACCAGCTTACGTTCACGCTTCCGATCCCTACATTGTCTGAACCAGTTATATCGAAAAGGTAATTATCGCCGGTGGTTCCAATGTTTGGACTGTTGTCATTGTCAAGGGTGGGATTGTCGTTATCATATACTGTAATGGTCTCGGTGGCATTTCGTGTGTAATTCCCCGAAGTGTCGTTCAACTGGATCGAGTAAGTAAGATTGGAAAGGCTGTGATCGATAGTTATAGTAAGACTCCATGTTCCGTCGCCGTCATTGTTCATTGCATCGTTCCCGCTAAGACCACCATGAGACCAGGTAACATTTACACTGGCCACACCAATATTATCAGATACTGTGATATCGAACACATAGTTATCTCCAGTGGTACCGTTGTTGGGACTGTTATCATTATCTAGATTCGGGTTGTCATTATCATAAACCGGAACGGTCTCGGTGGCGTTTCTACTATAATTCCCCGAGGTGTCGTTCACTTGAATCGAATAGGTTAGGTTGGAGAGACTATGGTCGAGAGTTATCGTGAGACTCCAAGTTCCATCTCCGTCATCGTTCATTGCTACATTTCCACCCAGCCCCCCGTGTGCCCATGTCACATTCACACTTACAACCGCTACGTTATCGGAAGCTGTAATGTTGAAAACATAATTATCACCGGTGGTACCGCTATCCGGACTATCGTCATTATCGAGAGTCGGATTTGCGTCATCGGCTACAGAAACTGTCTCGGTGGCATTTCTAGAATAATTCCCGGAAGTATCGTTCACCTGGATCGAATAGGTTAAATTTCCAACACTGTTATCCAGTGTAATAGTCAGACTCCAAGTACCGTCCCCATCGTTATTCATTGCTTCGTTTCCTCCGAGACCCCCATGGGACCAAGTTACGTTAACACTCCCTATCCCGATATTATCTGACACAGTTATATCGAAAACGAAGTTCGCACCTGAAGTACCGCTGTTGGGACTATCGTCGTTCACTAGACTAGGATTGTCGTTATCATATACTGGAACGGTCTCTGTGGCATTTCTACTGTAATTACCGGAAGTGTCGTTTACTTGTATCGAATAGGTTAGGTTGGAGAGACTATGATCCAAAGTTATTGTGAGACTCCAAGTACCGTCGCCGTCATCGTTCATTGCCTCGTTAGCTCCAAGACCACTGTGAGACCACGTAACATTTACGGTGGCAACTGCGATGTTGTCAGATACGGTAATATCGAAAACATAATTGTCCCCTGTGGAACCGCTGTTCGGACTGTTATCATTGTCCGTGCCAGGATTATCATTATCGTAAACAGGGATGGATTCCGTCGCATTTCGGATAAAATTACCTGAGGTATCGTTCACCTGGATCGAATAGTTAAAATTATTGAGACTGTGATCGAGGGTAATTGTCAGGCTCCAAGTACCGTCTCCATCATCGTTCAGTGCTTTATTGCCCCCGAGATTCCCATGGGTCCAGGTGACATTGATGCTTCCCACGGCAATATTATCCGACACAGCAATATCGAAAATGAAAGAATCACCAGTGGTTCCCATATTTGAACTGTTGTCATAATTTTGGGCGGGGTTGTCATTATCACTTACAGTTACGGTCTGGATCCCACTATTAAGTGAGTTCCCAGCATTATCCCTAGCAATATAATAGTATATCATATTACCAAGATTATGATCGAGGTTAACAGTCAGGCTCCAGGTGCCATCACCATCGTCGTTCATTGCCTGGTCTCCGCCCAGGCCACCATGAGACCAAGTTACGTTTACAGTTATTACACCTATGTTATCAGTTAGATTGATGTCAAATGTAAAAGCATCACCAGTTGTGCCGGTTCCAGGGCTGTCATTGCTTACCTGAGTGGGATTGTCGTTATCACTGACGGAAACGGTTTGCTGTGATTGACGGAAATAATTTCCTGAACTATCGTTCACCTGAACTGAATAATACAGGTCGTTGACGCTATGATCCAGGGTAATTGTCAAACTCCAGGTGCCATCTCCATCATCGTTCATGGCTGAATTACTCGAAAGGCCACCATGGGACCAGGTAACGTTAACGCTTGGAACTGCTATGTTATCTGACAAGGTAATATTGAATACAAAATTATCACCTGTAGTTCCGCTGTTGGGGCTGTCATCACTATCGAGACTTGGGCTGTCGTTATCAGATAACTGAATAGTCTCGGTGGCATTTCTTGTGAAATTTCCGGAGGTATCGTTCACCTGGATAGAGTAAGTTAGATTGGAAAGACTGTGATCGAGAGTAATAGTGAGGCTCCAGGTACCATCTCCATCATCATTCAATGCAACATTTCCGCTTAAACCACTGTGTGACCAGGTTACATTCACACTAGCGACTGCAATATTATCTGATACTGTAATATCGAAAAGAAAATTGTCTCCAGTTGTGCCAGTGTTGGGGCTGTTGTCATTATCAAGAGCAGGATTATCGTTATCATAAACCGGTATGGTCTCGGTGGCATTTCGGGTGTAATTTCCAGAAGTGTCGTTTACCTGAATCGAATAGGTGAGATTAGAAAGGCTATGATCAAGAGTAATGGTAAGACTCCAGGTACCATCGCCGTCATCGTTCAAGGCAATATTTCCGCCAAGGCCACCATGAGACCAGGTTACATTTACACTGGCAACCCCTATGTTATCAGTAACATTTACATCGAAAACGTAATTGTCACCGGTGGTACCCATGTTGGGGCTGTCGTCTTTTATGAGACTCGGATTGTCGTTATCATAGACAGGGATTGTCTCCGTCGCATTTCGAGTGTAATTGCCAGAGGTGTCATTCACCTGGATCGAGTAAGTAAGATTCGAAAGACTATGGTCGAGGGTGATGGTAAGGCTCCAGGTGCCGTCTCCGTCATCGTTCATGGCTTCGTTTCCGCTGAGGCCACCATGAGACCAGGTTACATTTACGCTGGCTACACCAATATTATCTGTCACATTGATATCGAAAACATAATTGTCACCGGTGGTACCCATGTTGGGGCTGTCGTCTTTTGCGAGGCTCGGATTGTCGTTATCATAGACAGGGATTGTCTCTGTCGCATTTCGGGTGTAATTGCCGGAGGTGTCGTTCACCTGGATCGAGTAGGTTAGATTAGAGAGACTATGGTCGAGGGTGATGGTAAGACTCCAGGTACCATCTCCGTCATTGTTCAGTGCTACGTTTCCGCTTAGACCTCCATGAGACCAGGTTACATTAACGCTGGCAACTCCGATATTATCAGTCACATTTACATCGAAAACGTAACTGTCACCAGTGGTACCCATATTGGGGCTGTCGTCTTTTGCGAGGCTCGGATTGTCGTTATCATAGACAGGGATTGTCTCTGTCGCATTTCGGGTGTAATTGCCGGAGGTGTCGTTCACCTGGATCGAGTAGGTTAGATTAGAGAGACTATGGTCGAGGGTGATGGTAAGACTCCAGGTACCATCTCCGTCATTGTTCATTGCTACATTTCCACTTAGACCTCCATGAGACCAGGTTACATTAACGCTTGCAACTCCGATATTATCAGTCGCATTTACATCGAAAACGTAACTGTCACCTGTAGTTCCGCTGTTGGGGCTGTCATCACTATCGAGACTTGGGCTGTCGT
>CAYFHS010000010.1:0-122378 GCA_964342815.1 uncultured archaeon
CTGCCACCAGGTGTCAACGATGGGGCATCTACCCCCGCCGATAAGTTCATGGTACCAAAGCCATTCGGGGGACTTGATAGACTCACCCACGGTGCCCAGCAGCCGCAGTGATGAAAGGTCGTATTTCTGCGGCCATTCGTCGCCTTCCTTCATCAGCGCCCGTAAAGCCGTGGGAGCCGTATAGAAAATGTTTATTTTGTATTTCTCGACTATGGCCCAGAACCGTCCCCAGTCCGGATAATTGGGTACTCCCTCGTTCATCACCGTTATTGCCTTGTTCGCCAGAGGACCGTAGACGATATAGGAATGTCCAGTGATCCATCCGATATCGGCAGTACACCAGAATATGTCCCCATCGTGGTAATCAAAAATATATTTGTGACTCATGGCGGCGTATACGAGATAACCTCCGTTGGTGTGAAGCACTCCCTTGGGCTTTCCTGTGGAGCCCGACGTGTAGAGAATGAACAGTGGGTCTTCTGCATCCAGTTCTTCCGGCGGACACTTTTCTTCCACTTTCTCCATCTCCTCGTGGCACCAGAAATCTTTCTCACCCATTGGGACATCCTCTCCGGTTCTCCTTACGATGATGACACTTTCTATGGATGGCGTTCCTTCCACAGCTCTATCTGCCGTAGTCTTCATAGGCAGCGGTTTTGCGCCCCTGTAACCGCTGTCCTGGGTGACGAGAAGCTTGCATTTCGAGTCGTTGATCCGATCACGCAACGAATCGGCCGAAAAACCTCCGAACACGATGGAATGTACGGCACCGATACGGGCGCAGGCGAGCATGGATATGGCCAGTTCCGGGATCATCTGGAGGTAGATGCAGACCCGGTCTCCTTTACTGACACCTCTGGATTTCAGGACGTTTGCGAATCGTTCCACCTTTGCGAGTAATTTCTTGTAGGTGAATGTTTTGGATTCGGCAGGATCGTTTCCTTCCCAGATTATTGCGGTATCATCCCCGTGTCCGTTCTCAACGTGACGATCGAGGCAGTTGTAGCTGACGTTCAACTTTCCGCCCTCGAACCACTTGATATCCCCCGTTCGGAAATCGAAATTTCTAACGTAATCCCATTTTCGAAACCAGGTCATGGCCTCGGCTTCCCGGGCCCAGAACCCGTCGGGATCGTTCACGGACATTTTATACATCTCTTTGTATTGGTCCATGCTCTTGATATGCGCCCCTTGAACGAAAGCCTCGGAAGGAGCGAAAATATCGTTCTCGGTCCTAAGGGATCTTAGTTCGCTTTTATTTTCCATTATCGGTCACCCGTTATTTCATTCGCTAGCATTTAAACTGTATGCACATGCTCGATTCGACAATTATACAAATGTTTCTCATTAATTAGGTGCATAAGTTGTATTGTCGATTTAATTATTTATCACTAATCCCGAAATTCTCGCAGAATAAATATTTCGGGTGTTTTTATAATATAATTTATTCGATATTGCTTATACTCCTTGGAGTTTATATTTTTTTCTTAAAGAGGGCCTGCGACGTTAGAAACGCAGGCCCGCTCCAATAAAATAATTACACATACAATAAATTCAAATCCTGATTACCTACGATTCCGAGCAGACTCTGGGGGTGAGGCGTCTTACAGCACACCTGCTGGAAGCCCGTATAACTCCGGGCAATCTAGAATTGCCCTGCTCCCCCGAAATCCGTAGGGATTTCTGCGGGAGATACAGGGCCGTTTGCGGAGCAAATGGACCAGTATGAGCCGGCGCAGGAATCGGGTGGGGGCTTGGGATGGCTATTCCTCCGCTTCACATAACGAAGTATTATTTTTCCTCCCGGACGAGTCGGAAACCTATGATAATGAACACGGCGTCGGGGGAGTCACCGTTCCTCCGAGATGAAAAGGAAAATTTAACATCATTTTGGTTCCAGTCACTACCACGAAAAACCCGATTAGAACCCGATGTTGGTCCCTGCGGATCGTTATTAGTCGAGTTCTCATAATAATATTTATCATACCAATCCTGGCACCACTCGCATACGTTACCATGCATATCATACAGACCCCAGTCATTAGGTAACTTTTCACCAACTGGGTGTGTTTTACCTTTTGAATTTAGACCATACCATGCATACATATCTATTTTTTCTTCATCATCCCCAAAGCTATAGTCAGTCTCTCTCCCTGCACGGCAACAGTATTCCCATTCTGCCTCTGTTGGCAATCGGTAGGTATAGTTCGAATCAAGCTCGTTTAGCTTGGAAATGAACGATTGGCAGTCATTCCATGAGACCCGATAAGCCGGGTGATTTTCACCTACTCCTGCACTCAAACCTCTCCCGTATGAGCCATAGTCCCATTCCCCCATCACCGCTTCCCATTGCCCCTGCGTTACTTCGAATCTTAACATTTGGAAACCTTTAGAAATCGTTATCTGGTGTGGTGGATTTTGATTTGAAGAACCATTTGAATTACCCATGATGAAAGTACCTGGCTGTATATCAACCCAGTTGAAATCGCCAGGAAATTGAGGTGTATATGAAGTTTCGTGTGAAAAAAGCCATAAATAGCCTCCTATTCCACCAACTATCAACAGTATAAAAACTATAATGCTTATGATAATCAACTTTTTTCCTTTTTTCTTCTGTCGGGTTGCTTCCCCCCTCACCTTCTCCTTTTCTGGCTCGGGAGTTACCTGTGATGACAAGAACCCGATGAATAAGTCGAAAGGGACAATTTTACCCATGGATTGTAGAAATGTATTATGGATATAAAAAATATCGTTTTAAAGTTCAGTTTTTTTTGGGATTTAGATTTATTGAGAGAAATTGGTGTAGTTTCGATTAGATAATCAATATAAAGAAGAGGAGGCCAGGGCCTCCACGGTCGGCGCCCGCTTCGCTCCGGGGTATCGGAGACACCCCTGCGCCCGCAGGGACGTAACCCCGACATCGAATCAGAGATTCGATTAGGGTGCAGAAGAACTCGTTCTTCAGTCACCTGCGGACAAGGCCGACCTTTAGTAATATAATGTTGTTTGATTCGTAGACGAGGCCTGCGTTTCTTGCGTCGCAGGCCTCTTCAAGAAATTATTGATCGACATAGTGTTTCTACGATCACTCAACAGTAACACTCTTTGCGAGGTTCTTTGGCTTGTCTATGGAGCAGTCCAGGTCCAGAGCGCAGTAATATGCCAATAGCTGAAGCAAAACCGTGATGGGTATCGGGGATAGTAATGGTTCTACTTTTGGAACTTTTAGAACATGGTTCGCATATTTCTCCATCTCCGTATCGTCCTCCGAAACAATGCATATCACCGGTGCATCCCTGGCCATGACCTCTCCGATATTCGATGACATCTTTTCATACAGAAAATCATCGGGAGCAATGGCGATCACAGGTTTATCTTTGTCCAGAAGCGCCAGCGGGCCGTGTTTCAGCTCTCCCGCGGGATACCCCTCACCGTGGATGTATGATATCTCCTTCAGTTTCAGAGCTCCTTCTAGAGCAATTGGATAATTAATATTCCTGCCGATGAAGAAAACAGTTGTGGCACACGATATCTCATCGGCTATTTTCCTTATTTTGTCCACGTCCCTGAGTATCTTCTCCACCGCCCGCGGCATTTTCCTCAGAGATTTGTAGAGATGGTTTGCCTGGGAAGGTGTTATGTTGCTGTTGACCTGCCCCAGCTGTATGCCCATGAGGTAAAAGACCACCAGCTGCGCTATGAAGGATTTGGTAGCTGCCACGCTGATCTCCGGTCCGGCGTTTGTGAAGACGACGTCGTTTACTTCTCGGGTAATGGAGGATCCAAGAATGTTGGTTATGGCGAGGGTGGGAAGTCCCCTGCGGACCGATTCCCTTGCTGCGGCAAGCGTATCGGCGGTTTCGCCGCTCTGGGTAATGAATATTTCCAGTGGACTGTCTCTCGTTGGCGAGAGATATCTGTATTCGGATGCTATCTCCACCGTGCAGGGGATGCCTGTCAGATGACATATGATGTATTTTCCAACTAGTCCTGCATGATAAGATGTACCGCAGGCGATGATCTTTATGGATTCTATCTTTTCGTTCAAAATGGGTGATACGAATACTTCTCCGTTCTCCTTCATTTTGCCCAGGATGGCTTCGCGGATCGCCTGGGGCTGCTCGTATATCTCTTTCAGCATGAAATGCTCGTAACCGCCTTTCTCTGCGTCTTCCAGCGTCCAGTTTATCTTTGCGATCTCAGCCTTCAATTCTTTCCCGGAACGGTCGAAAATATCGATTGAATCATCCCGCACCAATGCTCCCTCGCCGTCATTAAGATATATGACCCGGTTGGTATGGCCCAGCACAGCCGGAATGTCGGAAGCCACAAGATTCTCGCCCTTACCAACGCCCAGTACAAGTGGGCTCAGGTCTCTCATCACCGCCAGTTCCCCCGGATGTTCCCTGTGCATGGCAGTTATGGCGTAAGAGCCTTTTAGTTTGCCGACCGTTTTTACAATGGCATCCTTAAGCTCACCGTCGTAATGCTCTTCCAGCAGATGGGCTATGACCTCCGTATCCGTGTCCGACACGAATTCGTGGCCATTTTTTATAAGCTCTCTTTTCAGTTCCATATAATTTTCTATGATCCCATTGTGTACGATGGCGAAATTTCCTTTGCAGTCCGTGTGAGGATGCGCGTTTTTCTTCGATGGAGCCCCGTATGTAGCCCAGCGAGTATGACCTATGCCGATGTTCCCATGGATCTCCGGAAGACCTCCTTCAAGGTCCTTGATTCGTCCCTTGTCCTTGTATAGCTCAATATCCTCTCGGTTGATCACGGCAATGCCGGCTGAATCATATCCCCTGTATTCGAGCCTTTTCAGAGCAGGAAGAAGCACTTTTAATGCTTCTTTCGGACCTACATAACCAACTATGCCGCACATGATCCGTCCTCCGTTTACCTTACCACCCGGGATCCATCCGGAACGTCATCTCTGACCTGGACGAACGCATCGATTGCGCAGCCGGAGCCAACAACAACCCCTCCGTCGATTACTGCCCCATGTCCCAGCACGGTATCCTCCCCCACAATGCATCCTATACTATTGGGAAATCCCATATTCTTATTGATTCCCATGTCTATATCGGTTATCTGTGTGGAGACGTTGGGACTGCATTTGGTACCGCAGGCAAGTACCGAATTCTCTATAATACCCCCCGGAGCAACTGCCGCGTCATCCATGATAATTGAATTGCTGATCTTCGTGAAAGCATCAACGGTAACATTGTCACCAATTGACGTGGACGGGTATATACAAGCATTTGGCCCGATATCACAACCTTCGCCGATAAGCACAGGTCCCTGGACATAGCAGTTGGACCGTATAACAGTTCCCTTTCCCACTGATACGTCACCCATAAGGAACGCCCCTTCTTCCACCACGCCTTCATTGCTGGATTTCAATCCCGTCAGGGCCTGGCTGTTCATGAATAACAGGTCCCAGGGGTAAACTGCATCAAACCAGACATCGGTCTTTACTGCCTCAATATCTATTCCCTTGTCTATCATGTATCCAATGAGTCCGGTCATGTTGTTCTTTTCAATACCCTGCATCTCTTCCAGATAATCGAAGATGCGGGGATCCAGCCGGCAAATACAGGTGAAGATCAGATCCGAGGACCTTCTAATGTCCTTTTGCCACATGGAATGTGTGAGAGTATGCTGAATACCAAAATGCCTCGGGTCCTCACTGGACCGAGGGGTCACTTCGATCTTTCGAATAAAATTGTTCTGGAGAGTAACCACACCGTATTTAGAGGGAGTGTGGGACGAGGTCACAACTACCCTGTAAGGTTCCCTGCCGGGGCTGAAGAGTTCTTTAAGTGTTAGACTTTCAATATAGTTATCCCCAGGAAGAACCACGAACTCACCGGTGAGCAAGTGCTTGACCTTGCCCAGCGCATGCGCGGTCCCCAACTGCCTTTCCTGCTCGACAAAGGTCAAATTGACATCATATTCCCCGCCGTCACTAAAATAACTGAGTATCTTTTCTTTTTTGTATCCCACCACCATTATGATATCCTTTATTCCAGCGCTGGAAAGGGCGTGGACAATATGTTCAAGGATCGGTCGGTTCGCTATTGGGATCATTCCCTTTGTCATGTTATTTGTCAAAGGGCGTATTCTCAAACCCTCTCCCGCAGTCAGTATTACAGCTTTCACGCGATCACCTTTCGGGTACAACGTCAGCTCCCTATTATCTGAGGATATAATATACTTTTAGGTATTAATTTGCATCATAATTCCGGACCAAAATCATAAAACCCCCTCTTGCAATCACGAGTATGATGAGCATACAGCAACTTGATGAGCTGAAGAGTTTCAATGCGGCGATATGTGTGGGATTGGAAAACTTATCGAGCCTTGATCCATCCATTGTTGCCGAAAATGCAATGGCGGAATATAATAAGGACCACGGGACTTTCAGCGTCAGCGTGTTGGGCAAGAAATTTACCCTGGATCCCCAAAAAAGAATATTGTATTATCCCTATGAAATGGACGATCATGTCATGGGAAGTATGGCAGTATTGATACTCCATTATCTCGCCAATTCCCGGCCCGGACCTTTCCGGAACAGACTCATCTCGTACCGCGAACTTCCTAATGGCATGGTGTTCTATGGTGCCTTCAGAAATATCGCCATAGAACCTATCGCACAAACATTCGGAGATGACATTAGTGCTTTTGAAAAACGTGCCGTTGCACTTGGGGGCCGTAAAGTAGATCACGGTGAGATGGGTTTTGAATTTCAATTCTTCCCAAGGTTAGCGGTAACAATCGTCATGTGGGCCGGTGATGATGAGATCCCTGGCTCAGCGAATATCCTTTACGACGCATCCGCTCCCGATCAAATGCATACGGAAGACCTGGCGGAGATAGGTGAGGTTATAACCCACCTGCTCGTACATTCAGGGTAGAATGATTCTTTTGGATAAGTTTGGCTCTCCTGGGAAACAGATCCATTTATACTTAATCTTCAGCGGGAGTCTCGTCCTCTTCCCCGGGAAGTTTTACCTTCATCACATCAATAACGATGAGCATAACCCCGAGCACTGCAAGGATTATGGCAACCGCCATGGCGATGCCTCCTCTCCTCTCGATATTTTCAGCATTATCCAGGGCATCGGAGCGTGAAGCTTCCAGTTCGGTTGCACCCGCTTCCAGCCCACCATTTTTATAATGATCGATCAGTTCATCGCTTTTTGTATTATAGGTATCTCTCGCGTCAGCTTCTTCGCCCCACGCATAAATAGCTACGCCCACACCTGCGGCGGCTACTAAACACAGAACGATTCCGGCAATTAATTTTATTCCCATTTTTTCACCTCTGTTGCTCCTTTTTTTTGAATTATTGTATATTAATTGTAGTTTTTGCGAATCAATTATACGAGGATGTATTTATTATCTTCGGCGAATGAATCATTCCTATTAAATGTGATTTACATGTTGGAAATTTGTGATTTTCAAAGGTTTTCCAAAATTCCCAAATATCATTTTACTTGTATTACTTTTTGGATTTGCACTCGAAAAAGGTTGTCTCCCACTGACCATGTTTGGAAATTATCACGAAAAATAAATTATACTTTCGTAAGGTTACCTTCATCTTTACTGCATCAAGTCGGAGATAATATGGCATTAAAAGTGTACAATACATCCAGTAGAGAGATGGAGGTATTCGAACCCCTTCAGAAAGGAAAGATCGGTATGTACGTATGCGGACCTACCACTTATGATCTAAGTCACATGGGTCATGCGAGAGCATACGTGGCATTCGATGTGATCCGCCGTTACTTGGAAAATATCGGATACGACGTTACTTACGTACAGAATTTCACCGATGTCGATGATAAGATTATCGCTCGCTCGAAAGAGAGAGGTATACCGCCACTGGAATTTGCCCAGCTATATGTGGACGAGTACTTTAAGGACATGGATATGCTGGGAATAATGAGAGCGACCCACCATCCGTATGCATCGAAGACGATAGATGATATGATTGCACTGGTAAAAGGTCTAATTGAAAAAGGGTTTGCTTACAACGTAAAAGGAAATGTGTATTTTTCGATCTACAAGGCTCTCGACAAGGTGGGGCAGCTGACACACCAGTCCCTGGATGAAATGCTGGACGGAGCCCGGGTCGAGATAAATCCCGAGAAGGACCATCCCAAGGATTTCGCACTCTGGAAGAGAGCCAAGGAAGGTGAGATTTCCTGGGACTCTCCCTGGGGACCCGGACGTCCCGGTTGGCATATCGAATGTTCCACCATGTCCATGAAATTTATCGGGGAAACGCTGGATATCCACGGGGGCGGACAGGATCTTATTTTCCCACATCACGAGAGCGAGATATTGCAGTCGGAATGCTTCACCGGCAAGAAGTTCTGCAGGTACTGGCTGCATAACGGATTCGTGAGGATCGACAATGAGAAGATGTCAAAGTCTCTCGGGAACTTCTTTACCATCCGCGAGGTTTTGAAAAAATATTCTCCGGCCGTGGTTAGGTTCTTCTTTCTATATACTCATTATCGGCAGCCCATCGATTACAGCGGGGAACATCTTGAGGAAGCCAAGCGGAGCCTGGAGAGGATTCAAACAGCTATCATTAACGTAGAGAGATATCTGAACCCGGAAATCGGTGGCGGTGAGGCCCCCAACTCAGAATCGAATATAGTTCGGGAAGCGAAAAAGGCAAGGGATAAATTCAGAGAGTCCATGGATGAAGACTTCAATACCCGACGTGCCATAGCCGCCATTTTCGAGCTGACCCGCGAGATCAACCGAGCGGTTTTGGAAAGGATCAATAAAGGCTCTATCCGATCGGCATTTATTATATACTGCGACATGCTTGGTATTTTAGGATTGTCCATCGAGATGATTAAGAACTCTCAATCACTTGGTGCTGCAGACGAAGAGTCTACTCTCGAGACCGGCCTTATCGAATTGTTGATCGAGCTACGTAAAGAACTTAGGAAGGAAAAACAATGGGCTCTCTCCGATACCATAAGAGACAAGCTGAAAGAAATGGGTGTGATTCTCGAAGATACCAATAACGGGACAGTTTTCAAGAGAATCCGATAAAAGCGGATTTTCATAAAAAGATTGATTAATCGTTATTGTAATTTCCTTGTTATGAGTGTCCCCGCTCGCAGGTATTTTAGACAAGACCATAAGTATAATACCACATCTGTCCTTTCCCTTGTAACCGTTATAGTCACATTAATCCTACTCGTTCTCCCCACGATCATCTTACACGAAAGCGTACTGCCGGCCAGAGGCCAGGAAACGGAAGATGTCTGTTTATTTGAAAAGAACGGCTTTACTTACCTACATCTCGAAGGTGATCCTTACACTATTGGTTACGATCACGGCAAATACCTTGCCAGCAAGGTCACGCGCTCCATGTCTGCCTATGCTCATCTTACGGAGGACCGCTACGGGTATACCTGGGACCAGTGCCGCTTGCAAGCGGTTAATTTCTGGTATTTTGTCCCCGAGGAGCAACGAACGGAGATAGAAGGCATCGCAGAAGGAGCCGCTTCCCAGGGTGTTAACAATCCTCTTGGAGCCAGGGTCGACTGGTTGGACATACTTGTTCTGAACTCAATGTGGGATCTTTGGTGGCGGGCGGGTGCTGTGGGTGCACGCCTAGATTTGCCTTTGAGCACCGGTACGGAAGCGGAAAATGAGGGTACGGAATTTCCGTTTGACGGTAATATTCATCATTGTTCTGCCTTCGTTGCAACCGGAAGCGCTACCAAGGATGGTAAATTCGTCATCGGTCAAACGCTGTGGATGCCCTTCTATCTTTCACCGGCCCATGCCGTGTTCGTGGATATTGTCCCGGACAAGGGAAATCGAATAATGATGGAGGTCACAGCGGGAATGATCTGGAGTGGTACCGAGTGGTACATGAACGATGCGGGACTGGTGATCGGCGAGACCACCCTGGGCGCGGGACCATATAACTGGGGGAACGTTCCTTCCTTCATTCGGTTGCGCAGGGCTGCCCAGTACGCAAACAGCATCGACGATTTCAAGGATATAATGCTTACCGATACGAACGGAGCCTACTGCGGGGATTATCTTCTGGCGGATACCAAGACCAATGAGGTGGCCATTCTGGAGTTGGGTGCGAACGAATGGGAGTTAGCCCGGACGAAAGACGGTTTCCTGGGTTCGTGCAACTATCCCTGGGACCCCGAGGTCGCTGCGGAAATGAATGCGATACAGGGGTGGGATCACGGATCTTATCCGAGATATGTTAGGCTCGAACAACTCTACGAAGAGCATAATGGTAATATAACAATCGAGAATGGTATGGAGATACTTAGTGATCATTACGATACCGTGGAGGAAAAGAATAGCCCCAGTAGTTACACTCTATGCGGTCATGTGGAGAATGCATCGGGATATCCGTGGGGTTCGCTGGATGGTAAAATAACGAATCAAACATTGGCCTCAAGGTTCGAGTGTTGGGCCAGATTCGGACACACATGCGGACAGGCTTTTCTGGTCAGCGATCTGGAGGAAGAGCACCCCGAATACGCTTTCGATGATCTTGTCGACATAATACCTGAACCGTGGTGCACCTTCGGACCCGTGGAAGAGGTGAAGATAACTGTAAAGGACAAGGGTGGGAACGTTATCACCGGTGCAGAAGTCTCAATAATATCAACTGAAGATGGCGCAGCGCAAAATGGTATCACCGATGGGAACGGTGAACTGGTTCTTCCATATGTCATGCACAGCCGTTACGATATCAAAGCAACTTCGGGTAAGCTTATTGGAGCCGAACGATTAGTGGTCCAAGAGGATTCGGAGCTGACCGTGGTAGTATCTATCCCGGAGAAGGAGGGGAGCGGTTTATTCAGTGGGACCGGCGGCCTTTTGATGATACTAATACCTCTTATCCTTATAGGAGTGGCTGTATTTGTCGTTATGAAACGGAGGAAGGGTACCGTTGCAAAATAATGGAATGGCGTTTCCCAGGATCCCGTCTGCCTTTTTATCCGTACCAAAATTATAATTATTCCCTGTGAAATAGTGTTTATATCATGATCGGTGGCAAGTAATGGAAACAAAATCGGAAAATGGAAGTGTCGAGGGGCCGGCATGCAGTCCGGAAATGAAAAGTTATTTTTCACAAATGCATCATCACTGCATGGCATGTTATTCTGTGGCCAGGGAGGCCAGGGCCAAAGGATTCGATCCGGAGATAGACGTGGAGATTCCGCCGGCGGAAGATCTTGCGTCAAGGGTTGAAAACCTCGTTGGCCCAGTAGGAATTGCAGAAAAGATAAGAGAGATGACGCGAAAACAGTCGAGCCGAGAAATGGTGGCCATCCTTATTGCCAAGCATATTGTGAAAACAGGTGAGTTCAGAACCAAGGATGAGGCCATGGACCAGGCCGTGAGGACAGGTCTTGCCATTATCACAGAAGGAGTCCTGGTGGCTCCTCTGGAAGGAGTGAGCGAGGTATCCATTCGACAGAATGATGATGGTTCGGACTACCTCAAGATCGGGTTTGCAGGTCCAATTCGCTCAGCCGGTGGAACGGGACAGGCGGTGGGTGTATTGATCGCGGATGTGGTTCGCCGTGAAATGGGAATCGGCAGGTTCAAGGTCAGGAAAAATGAGATCGAAAGATACAAAGAAGAATTCCATCTCCGTAAAGCCTCTCAATACAAACCCAAGGACGAGGAGATCGAGAATATAGTGAAGAACTGCGCCATATGCCTCGACGGGGACGGGACCGAGAAAAAGGAGGTTTCGGGATACCGGAACCTGGAACGGGTTCAGACCAATCAGGTTCGGGGAGGCCTGTGCCTTGTAATGGCAGAGGGATTGTGCCAGAAAGCAAAAAAGATAAAGAAACTTGTGGACGCTCTTGGCATTGAGGGTTGGGATTTCATATCAAAATTGATCAAAAAGGAAAAGAAGGTGGAAAAAAAGGGACCTGCCACAATTTTCGATTACACACCGATCCCCAAGACGAAATATCTGAGAGACGTCATAGCTGGTCGTCCTGTACTTTCGCTGCCAAGTGCCATCGGAGGTTTTCGGCTCAGGTACGGTAGGGGACGGACTTGCGGCCTTGCGGCAATTGCTATCCATCCTGCATCCATGTTAGTTGCAGGAGAGTTCCTTGCCGTGGGGACCCAGGTGAAAATTGAATTCCCCGGAAAAGCTGGAGCGATCACACCCTGCGATTCCATAGAAGGCCCTATGGTCGAGCTCCATAACGGCTCCCTGCTGCAGGTTAATTCGGTCGATAAGGCAAAAGAACTTAAGAAAAAGATCTCGCGCATTATCGACCTGGGTGAAGTTTTGATCCCATTTGGCGAGTTTTCCGAGAACAATCATATGCTAATGCCTCCCTCATTTGCCAAGGAGTGGTGGCAGCAGCTTCTCGAAGAAAAGTTAATGGATACGGGCATTGAAGCGGAAGATACTCGTGATATTTCCGGTAGATTGCTGGATACGAATTTTTCAAATTCATATTTTCTCTCGGCTCATTTTGGTATTCCGCTTAATCCAGCGTTCAACCTTTTCTATCATGACATTACCCCGGAAACGCTGCATTTTCTGGGTAGTTACATTTCGGAAAGGGGCAAGATCACCGGTGGCTCCGATTTGACACCCCCCGGTTCAGCAGACCTGCCGGAACTTGGAAGAATGGCACGCGAAACCAAGGAAAACCACCGGCTGGAGCTGATGATGAATGGAGGTGACGAAAGTTGCGCAGCAAAGGAGTTATTATGCGTTCTCGGTGCTCTCCATGAACAAAATGAAGATACGGTCATACTAGATAAATACGGTGAAGCGCTTGTAAAATGCCTGGGATTGATCATTGGCGAAAAGGGTGAAATATCCAAACCCCCGTCTTGGGAATCCGTATTTTCCGATTATGGAGTAAAGATAGATGATGAGAATATTGTCCGTAAGTGGAGCGCGAAAAAGGAATTAAAGTATGAGGATGAGGCTCATTACGTGAAGGTTAACGATAACAAGTATTGGGGCGCTACACTGAAACTCATCAGGGGATTGTCCGGTATTGACATATATCCTCGGGCACCCACCCGTGTTGGGGCAAGAATGGCACGTCCTGAGAAGGCCAATGAGAGAAAGATGAAACCGGCTGTTCATTGCCTTTTTCCGCTGGGAGCGGCCGGTACCGACAGACGGTCCTTGAAGAAGGCAAACGAGGTACGCCGTTTCACAGCGGAAGTCGGTCGTAGATCCTGCTCCAAATGCGGTAAGTACACCTTCAAGTATGTATGCCCGGTCTGTAATAACCATACAGTACACAAAGGGGAGGTGGTGATAGAAAAAAAGATACTGGATTTCTACACCATTTACGGCGAAGCGAGGAAGAACCTCGGTATGGGCGCGGCACCGGAAGCCAAGGGTGTAAAGGGGCTCATGAGCAAGTTTAAAACTCCGGAACCCCTGGAGAAGGGTTTGCTTCGGGCAAAGAACGAGGTTTTTGTGTTCAAGGACGGTACAATACGTTTTGATATGACCGATGTTCCACTTACCCATTTCCGACCGCGGGAGATCCACACACCCGTTGAAAAGCTGCGGAAGCTGGGATACACACTCGATATAGAGGGGAGGGAACTGGAGAATGACCATCAGCTGCTGGAACTTAAGGTACAGGATATTCTATGCTCCCGAAGAGGTATGGATTATTTCTTCAGGGCAACGCATTTCATAGACGAGCTGTTGGTGAGGTTCTACAAACAGCCGGCATTTTACAATCTCGAGGTGGCTGCTGATCTGGTAGGACATCTGGTTGTGGGTCTTGCGCCTCACACATCGGGGGGAGTACTGGGTAGAATAATCGGCTACGGCGACGCAAGGGTGGGCTACGCCCATCCATTCTATCACGCAGCAAAAAGGCGCAACTGTGACGGTGATGAAGATTGTCTCATGCTTCTTCTTGACGGCCTTTTGAATTTTTCCAAATCATATCTTCCCGGGACCATTGGGGGCCAGATGGACGCCCCGCTTGTTCTCTCCACCAGATTGGACCCGTCGGAGATCGACAAGGAAGCCCATAACATCGACGTGCATAATCGGTATCCCGTGGAATTCTTCGAAGCCGCCGTGCGGCAGGAAAGCCCCAAGGAGGTGGATGATATAATGAACAAGGTTGCCGAGCGTATATCTTCACCTGCCCAGTATGAGGGTTTCGGTTTCACTCATGACACAAAGGATATATCGGAAGGGGTGACCACCACGGCCTATAAGATATTGGGCTCCATGGACGCGAAGATCGACGGGCAGCTGAAACTGGCCACCATGATCAGGGCGGTGAATGATTCCTTTGTTGCGGCTAAGGTGATCGAATCGCATTTCATGCCTGATATGATAGGTAACTTGAACGCCTTCTCGCGTCAGAAGATGAAGTGCTCATCATGCGGTATGTCATTCAGAAGGCCGCCCATTATGGGGGCTTGTCTGAGCTGCGGCGCGAAAACTATCAACATGACGGTTCACAGGGGTATGGTGGAAAAATACATCAAGACCGCAAAGAAGATGGCGGAAAGGTATGACCTCCCGGTATACACCATCCAGAGGATCGAACTCATCGAAAAGGCGATAGAATCTCTTTTTAACAACGACAAGGTGAAACAGACCGGTCTGTGGGATT
This sequence comes from uncultured archaeon, assembly GCA_964342815.1. Lineage (GTDB taxonomy): Archaea > Thermoplasmatota > Penumbrarchaeia > JASLWR01 > JASLWR01 > JASLWR01. The sequence goes on from CAYFHS010000010.1 coordinate 14,664, forward strand.
TCTGCTGATGATGTGGCCGTATCCGGGGTAGGGTTGGTTGAAAAGTTGTGGGTATTCGTATTATGAGAATCGAGCTCTTCAATTCCTCTCAACCAGTTCAACCAGTACCCCGTTCATGCTTCCGGGGTGTATGAACACGATCCTTGCGCCGTGAGCGCCGATCCTTGGCTCCTCGTTTATCAATCGCACATTCTTTCCCTTTAATCTCACCACTTCTTTATCAATATCGCTTACCCGGAACGCCATGTGGTGAAATCCCTCTCCCTTTCGTTCTATGAAACGCCCGACCGGTCCATTGGGTTCCGTAGATTCCAACAGCTCTATGTTCACCGCTCCAACAGGGATCATGGCTACCCTTACTTTCTGTTCCTCTATTTCCTCTATACCGGAGCAAGCGAGCCCGAGTATACTTTCATATCTTTCGATAGCAGCAGCGAGATTTTTCACAGCGATTCCCAGATGATCTATCTTTTTCACCATATTGTCCTCCTTACCTTTTTTTTAAAAAAGCTCCAGTGCCTTGTATTCTCCGAAAATGTCCCGCAGCACGTCGCTAATTTCCCCCAGGGTGGCATAGCTTTTCACCGCCTCTATAATGATCGGCATCAAGTTTTCATCGGTTCTGGCTGTCGTCTCCAGCCTATTGAGTACTTTTTCCACCTCTTCATTGTTTCTGGCAGCTTTCAGCCGTTCCAGCTGAGTTTTTTGTTTTTTCTCGATGGAGGGATCTACCTTCATGGTCTCAAGAGTTGTGCTTTCATCTATCTCGTACTTGTTCACACCCACGATGATTTTTTTTCCTTCTTCCACATCCCTTTGGTATCCGTAAGCTTTTTCGGCAATCTCGCGCTGAATATAACCGTTTTCTATGGCTGAAAGTACGCCACCCATTCCTTCCAATCTATCGATATATTCCACGGCCCCCTTTTCGATCTCGTTGGTCAAGGATTCTATGAAGTAGGAGCCGCCCAGAGGATCAACAGTATTTGTTACCCCGCTTTCATGTGCAAGTATGTGCTGGGTCCGAAGAGCGATCCTCACAGCCTTTTCACCCGGCAGAGCCAGAGCCTCGTCCATGGAATTCGTATGCAGGGACTGGGTGCCACCCAGGACCGCGGCCAGGGCCTGGATCGTTACTCTGACGATATTGTTTTCCGGCTGCTGGGCTGTTAAACTGCACCCGGCGGTCTGGGTGTGAAATCTCATGAGCCACGACCGGGGATTCTTTGCCCCGAATCTGTCGCGCAGCAGCTTTGCCCACAATCTTCGGGCTGCACGGAATTTTGCAACTTCCTCGAAAAGGTCATTGTGCGCATTGAAGAAAAAGGCAAGACGAGGGGCGAATTTATCCACATCCAATCCCTTGTCCATGGCGGCTTGTACATAAGAAATTCCGTTTGCAATGGTGAAGGCCACCTCCTGTATCGCCGTGGACCCTGCTTCCCTGATATGATAACCACTGATGCTTATGGTATTCCATCGGGGGAGCTCCTTCGAACAATATTCGAATATATCAGTTATCAGGCGCATGGACTCTCTTGGCGGGAAGATGTAAGTTCCTCGGGCCACGTATTCCTTGAGGATGTCGTTTTGAACCGTTCCGGACAACTTCTCCGGTGATAAGCCCTGTTTTTCGGCTACGGCGATATACATAGCCAGCAGTATGATGGCAGTGGAGTTGATGGTCATGGATGTGGAAACCTTATCCAAAGGAATGTCCCTGAACAATACCTCCATGTCGGACAAGGACGAAATGGCAACACCGCATTTGCCTACCTCGCCAAGAGACATGGGATGGTCCGAATCGTATCCCATCTGCGTCGGGAGATCGAAAGCTACGCTCAATCCGGTCTGCCCCTGTTCCAGCAGATATCGATAGCGCTTATTCGATTCCTCCGCCGTAGCAAATCCGGCGTACTGTCTCATGGTCCACAATCTACCGCGGTACATGGTTGGCTGAACTCCCCTTGTGTGGGGCCATTCTCCTGGAAATCCGATATCGTGGAGATAATCTATATTTTCCAACTCTTCAGGCGTGTACAACCTTTCGATAAACTGATCCGAGACAGTTTTGAATTCACCCTTCCTTTCAGGGAATCTCGCCAGCACCTTACCCAGTACGTTCTCTTCCCACGTTTTTTTGCGATTTTTAAAGTCCTTATCCATGACATCACCTTAGAGACCGGATTCCCGGTAAATTCGGACCCTGTTAATTGGATCGAATTGGGAAATTTTTTTATAAACTTACCAGTTGATATTACGCTGTTTCCGGTTTCGCCTGCATGAAGGAATAATATCACAATGCCTATTGAATTTATCGCCGTTTTATCCCAACGTCCACTGCGAAAATGCTCCAAAACAAATCCCATCTTCTCCCTTGGCAAAGGAAATATATAGTATGAATGTGGATTATAGAAGATTACGTCATAACGAGAAAATGACGCCTATGCTAATATATGATAAATGAACGTTAGGATATTAAGGTCCTATAACCATACGATTTTCCATAACGGAATAACCGCCCAAAACAAGGAAAATATGACCTAATCATTATTGTAATTGAGGTGAATTAATGGCGACAACCGGTCCCGCCTATAGGCTTTTGTCTATTATTCTTGTCTGTGTAATGTGCCTTAACGGCATCCCACCATTCACGGATCCCGCGAACGAAGCAAGCGCAAGTATGTCCAAGATATCAGGTCTGGACAGTGAGAATCTATTTCATCAAGTATGGAGTAATAAAACGGATTTGAACAGCACTCTGAGAGAAGAGCCCAGAGATATTTTTACTACCGGGGGCTTTCTGGACCTGGACAACGATGCCCTGTCCGAGATCGTGGTGGGCGACGCAAGCGGCTGGTTCTATATATATGAATTTAATGGAACAGATAATAGCTATACTGAAGTGTATTCAAATGATACCGGGGGTTCCACAGTTTATGCCGTAGCCTATGGTGATCTGGACGGCGATGGCGACCTGGAGATAGTCACCGGGGGCGATAACAACCAGCTAAGGATATACGAGTGGAACCAAAGCAACGGCAGCGATAATTTCACACTTGCAAATTCAAGCAATCTTGGGGGAGTTGTGAGAGATATTGAGATACGGGACCTGGATAATGATTTCAAGAATGAAATGGTCGTAGGATGGGACCAGGGCGTAACAATCTACAGTTTCAACCAGACATATCATTTTGCAGAGGAGTTTCACTACGGAACGGATCATCCGGTTTATTCCGTTGCCACAGGTGACTTTGATTCTAACCTGAAAACGGATGTGGCGGCGGGTGAGCTGAATCACAGCTCGATATATGTATTCGAGAACATAGCCCAAGATGCATATAGCCCGGCGTTACTACAACCCTACCAGATGAATCAGGGAAATGCCTCAGGAAATGTTCTTTCTCTCGAGACCGTGGATATCGATTCGGATGGAAGGGAGGAGCTGGTATCCGGTACTAACACCGGTGAATTGTACGTCATCAATACGCCGAACAACTTTGCCAATATCACTTTCAGACAGCTGGACAAACTAGGTAGCAGTGAAATATGGGATATTTTCATAGAGGATGCTGATGTGGACCAGAGAGCTGATATATTCGTTGCAGCGGATCACAATTACCGAGTATATGATTATGAATACGTGTCAGGTAATATTGGTTTATTGAACAGTTATGACAAACTTGTACTATCCGGACCGCTGGGATCGAACATATCACCTGCCCCCAGTTCCATATGCGTAGGGGATCCCGATGGTGATGGAAAAGGTGATGCGATTATAGGATGTTTCGGCGACGCCAATGATTCAATGCTCTTCGTGCTCGAAAGAAACGTATTTAATGACGATGCGGGAGTTATTGGAGTAAATTTTCCTATTGATGGAGGGACTCTTCCCACCGGTACATATACTGTAAATTCCACTGTGAAGAACATGGGCGTAAGACAGGAAAACATTGATGTGAATTGTTCCATTTACGATTCGAATATGAATTTAATATATTCGTCAGATGAATTTGGCATCCAGCTTAACTCCGGAGAACGGGCTTACGTGGACTTCGATTTTCCCAAATGGGCGGCGAATGTTCAGGGAACATATCACATTAACGTTAGCACCGATTTGCAGGTAGATGAGAACCGGTCAAACGATTTTAAAAATATCACTATCAATATTACGAACGTTTACGATCTCGCGGTTCAAAACGTGAGCTTCAGCGGAATGGCACCATACGGCGAAGGAGAGAATATATTCATTAACGCATCCATCCGCAACGAAGGAAACATGCTGGCCAATAACGTGTCGGTATATCTCATGATAAACAGCACTCAAGGTTATCATTACAATGATACCGATCAGAAAATAAACCTCAGTGCTGGAAATACAACTGAAATCGCATTTACACCTGCCTGGTCTCCCCCCGCTGAAGGGATATATACGGTCAATATTTCGATAATGTGGGACCTTGATAACAATATTTCGAACAATTATTCGCATCAGCCTTTGGTTGTGAACAATACAGTGGACATATCGGCGGAAATCAATAAACTTGTCAGTTCCTTCACAATTATCGACCCGTGGGACGGATTTGACATATTCAACACAAACAGCAGCCTGATCGTGAACGGTACCCTGAAGAACTTGGGTAACAAAGAAGAAACCTTCAATGTAACTTTGAACATAACCGACGACAACGATACCAGTGTATTTCTGAACGAAAAAGAACTGACACTTAAAAAAGGTGAGCTGGCGGGCGTGGAATTCGATAAATGGAACACGGGAAATATAAGTTACGCGAACTACACGATTAACGTTTCCGCCCACGAGCCCGACGAAAATCAAAATACAAATAACAACTATTCAACAAAACGAATTAGGGTCTGGGACATGTACGACCTTGAAGCATCCAATATTGAACTGAACCGATCGACTCCCACGAACAGCAACATTTCAATGCGTATCAATGCCACAGTAAAAAATACCGGAAATCTGAACCTCTCCGATTTTACCGTCCGGCTGGAGATAAGAAATTCCACGGGAGCCCTTGATCATTCGGAATCCACCAGAGTTCAAACCACGGTTAATCGGAGTGAAACCATTACTGCTTCCTTCAATGTGAACACCCCGGCCACTGAGGATGATTACACGATAAACGTAACCGTTCTCTATGAAAATGATACCTACTTGGCAAATAATTTCACCACTCTCGCTATCAAAGTAGACGACCTGCATGATATCAGTATGGAATCCCTAACGTTCCAGGGCCTGAACGTCAAATCCCATTATTCAACAGGTGTTCATTCTTTCGGAGCCACTGCCAGAAATCTCGGAAATACCAAGGAATCATTCGACGTCGAGATAAAGGTGGGTCACTCGAGCGGTAACAACGTAACCCTACTAAACGATGACATGGAAAACGGCACAGGCGCTTGGGAGCACTTTTCCTGGGAAGGGGATGATCTCTGGCACATGGTCAATTCCAGCAATTCGTTTCCGGGTAATCACAGCGCCAATACGAGCTGGTGGTTCGGCAGCGAGCAATCCGGTCATTATAACAACGGCACAAAGGCCATCATTTACCAAACAATAGACCTCGCTGACTCTTTCTATGCAAGTGTTGATTTCTGGATGAACTATTCTTTCGAGACCGGAGATGACTACTGCCGCTTGCTCATCAACAATGATACCACACTTGATCCCGCGAACGCTTCATGGACCGAAATCGACGGCCCGTATACCGGGAACTCCACCGGTTGGATATGGAATGATATCAATATCTCATCATATGCCGGCCAGAAGGTCCAGATCGGATTTTATGTCTTTTCCGATTCAGATAATGACGATTTCAGAGGATTTTATCTTGATGATCTGCGGGTCAATATTACACAGACCGCATTTGACCGCCAGAATACGGTGAACAAGGAATTGGAGCCTAACAACAGTGTCATCATTTCGGATGCCTATAATTTCGCCCAGGAGACCGATTATATTATAATTTTCAAGTCCACACTGCATAACGATGAGTTGGACGGCAATAATATAACAACTTGGAAGTTGAATGTTTTAAATTACCATGATATTGGCACCACGGGAACCGTAATGGTAACGCAGCGGAACGAGGAGATACGAAATTCCGCCTCTTTCGAAGGTCCCAACGATCCTGCCTGGAGTCATGGCGGGGTCAATGACGATTGGGCTAGGGGAATGCCAGTATCGGGTCCTATGATGAGTCATTCCCCGGAGAACGTTTGGGGTACCAACCTTGAAGGGAATTATTCTCCCAACACTTCATCCTGGCTTCGAACACCGCTTCTGAAGAATATCCCGTGGGGTTCCGAGATTGAGTTTTGGGTGTGGTATTCCACGAATTTTTCGCTGAACGATATAATGAGTTTTCAGATTTCCAACAATAATGGAGCTACATGGACCACTTTGAATGAATATACCGGGTCCACACTGGCATGGAAGAAAGAAAACTTTCCTCTGGGGGATTTCTACGGTAACCTGTCCTGCCGCTTCTTCTTTTCCAGTGATGGTCAGGTCCAGGGTGACGGGTTTTATATTGACGATTTCAGGATCATATCGAAAGCTCCATTCCATATAGGAGAGACAGCATCCTTCGACGTAACTATAGAGAATTTCGGAAACGTCCCAGAAATCAATCCAGAAGTATTGATGACCGTTACGAACACCGAAAACCTGTCCTACAAGTTCACACAGACAAAGATATTGGGGGCGACGCTTCAACCGGGGGACAGTCACACTTTCAACTGGAATTTCCTGGCTCCGGAAAACGGCACATACCGGCTGAACTTCGACACTGTGCTTCCCACCGATGTGGATTTGAAGAATAACCGGAGTATTGGTTCCATAGTAATGTACAATCATACGGATATATCAGTAAAGGAAATAACCGAACCATCTGATGATAATGTATTCCGCATGGGTGAAATCCTAAGGATAAATGCTGTGATCGCCAACGAAGGGACGTGGGATTGGGACATGGTTCCCGTGACCTTCAATATCACAACCAAAGTGAACGGCAGGATCATGGTGAAAAATCTCAAAGTATACAATCTGTCACTGGCAAGGAATGAGACAGGTAACGTAAGTCACAATTTCACCATACCTTATGTGCAAGGCGCCCGGTATGATATCAGGGTGTCGGTACAGCGAAACAATACCCTGGATATGAATTTTACCAATAATAACCAAACCATTTTCGTTTATGGATTGGTTGTTGAAAAAACACCCGCCTTATTCGGTTACATTAGCTCGAAATTCGACGGAAAACCCATAAAGCTCGCTCGTGTTTCAGGCTCTATCGATGAAGCCTCTCCAAGCTGGACACAAACCGATGCCAGTGGATTCTACTGGTTCCAGTTGGACGGTGGCGATAGCGTGGAGATTAGTGTTATCAAGGAGGGTTTCGTCACGCTGACCACCTCTGTGAAAATAGTCCTGGATAATAATTTCCAACCCATGAACCTCCGGAAGGATTTGTCTCTCGATGTGTACAATAATGTACCTACGGTCAGCATAACAGAAGCACCGGAATTTGCCCTTAAGGGTGAATCCGTGATCTTCCATGTCGGATTCGGAGACGCGGACGCGGGGCAAGTTCATTTTTTCAACATTTCGTCTAATCTTTCAGGCAGTATCGACATTGACGGCGGAATGCACCTAGGCACCAGTTCATTATCTTTTAACAGCTCTCAGCTTAAGCCGGGCACGCACAGGATTTTTGTTAACATTTCCGATCTATACAGCAGTGCATCTACAAACTCCACACTTGTTATCTACAGAGTTAGAAATATTGACGAGAACTCTGGTGAACCGACATCGGTGTGGTTGGAGGGAGAATATGGAGGAAGCGGGGAAGTGCTCCTCATACACAATAATACGAAACCTGTGAATTGTGAAAATATATCCCATGATCTGGATTCGGTGGGGCAGTTCGCCACGGTAAATATGACCGGACAGGGGCGGATCATATGGGCTCGGATATTGTTCAAATATTCCGAGGATGCCTTTCCTCCAGGAACTTATCAGGAAGATCTGGGATTATTTTATTACAATGATACCGATGGAAAGTGGATTAAACTTGAGGATACGGTCATGGACGGGGAAAACAACAGTATATACCTTAATCAAACTGATCCGCCCCGGGACCGAATATATGCTCTCCTTGTAAAACGAGACCTCATTCCACCCACGATCACTGATGTTTGGCCAATTGACGGGGCCAGTGATGTGGACGTTGTCTCCAATTACACCTTGGTATTTTCCGAACTTGTCGATCATAACACCATAGAGAGCGCAATTGTGGTTCTGGACAGCGGTAATAACGAGATCGAATTCGATCTGGATGCAGTTGATGATGCAGTGAACCGTACCACCACCGTAACGCTGAATTTCACGGAATCGCTGGCGTATCTTCACACATATATCTTAAATATCAGTGCCAATCTCAGCGATCTTGCAGGTAATATCATCCAGGAATTTTCATTCAGGTTCACAACGATAAAGGTTCCGGTCAGTACCGGTACTCTTATCGTGAGGGTCCGAAACGAGACCGGTGTACCGGTGAAGGATGCGTATATTGGGATCGATGCCGAAGTTTACAAACATACATCTTCGGGGGAAATATCCAGAAAACTGAACCCAGGCATCCATATCGTTAGGGTGTTGGGTAAAGATTATGGTGGAATAAGATACGAGGGATATCTGGGAGAAGTGGAGATAAGATTGAACGAGACCACAATGCACCAGGTCGCCCTCCAGAAATGGATCGAACCGGAAGCCCCTGCCCCCTGGGGTATCCTCATAGGTAATATTACCGACGAGGACGGACTTCCCATCGCTGACTCCGAAATAATAATCACGTGGATTAACAAGACCACCTTTAACTACACCGTGGGGAACAACAGCAGCGTTCCAGCCAATTTCACTCATTACAAATGGATCGACAACAATACAATCGAGGTCACAGAAAACTTCACCGAGCATTACACAACGGTCATCACACCTGACGGTTCGTTCTACATCATACTCGATCCCGGCAATTATACTCTCACACTCAAAGCCGATGGTTATCAAACGCAGACCATGGAAGTAATCATCTCCGGTGACGGCAATAAAACATGGCTGAACCTCTCCCTCAAAAAGAAGTCCGAATACGGCTATCTCGTGTTCACAGTGGTGGATTCAAATGGCGATGCGCTTACGGGAATGGATCTGGTCCTAAAGGGAGAAAAGAACAGGACGGAATTCGAGCTTTATGAAGAAGAACCGGGGAAATACCGATCCACCGGACTGCCGGAGGGTAATTACCTGTTAACGGTGGTAGGAAAAGGATACAGGGATTATAATGAACGGATCGGAGTCACCGCCGGCGAGGATGGCAGGATGAACGATATAGGGAATATAACGATGTGGAAAGAGGTCGAGATCCATCCCCCTGCGGTAAGCAACAGCGCGGACCCCTTCATTTTAATCGGAATAATAATTCTTGCGGTTCTGGTATTATTGATAGTTGTTCTGATTCTTGTAAAACGTTCGAAAGAGAAAAAGATGCTCTTGGATAAGGATAAACGACCGATACTCTGGCTTGACGAGATTTCTCTCGAGGATGTTGCTCTTACCGGAAATAAGGCTGCATGTCTCGGTGAAATTACAACAAAGACAAGCGTTCCCATACCGCCAGGCTTTACCACCACCGGAGCTGCCTTCGAGATGTTCATGTCCGGGGAAGCACTCTCCGAAAAATTAAATGAAAAGATCGCGAAATTCGAAGACCCTGAAGATGAAGAGCTACTGGGGAAGATCGGAAAACAATGCCGTTATGCCGTTCTAAAAACCGAAATGGACCCTGAGTTTGAGAAATTCATAAGGTCATTCTATGATGAACTAGTGGTGAAATACAGGGAAATCATGGGTGAAGGTAAGGAAAAAATTAAGGGAAAAACCAAGGAAGAACCCGAGGAAGAACTTGAGGAAGATCCCTTTATGGCAGTTCGTTTATCGGTTGATGAAGATAAGATTCCCAAGGACTTATTCGCCAGCGGCCAACGATCATATCTCAATATTCAGGGAGTGGAAAGCGTCATAGAAAGGATAAAGGAATGTTACTCACTGACGTTTACCGACGAAGCTATATTACACAGGCGGCTTGGTGAGATCGATCACAAGACCGAAGGAATTTCAATAATCGTACAATTGATGGTATTTTCCAAGGGTGCCGGTACCATGTGTACCCTGGATCCCATGGATGGAAACAATGAGCTGATATCTATAAAATCCGCCTACGGTTTGGGAGAGTACGTTGTGGAAGAGAAGGTCAAACCCCATTCCTACCTTGTTAACAAAGACACGATGGAAATCGAGGAAAGGGAGATCACACCCCTGGGAATCATGCTTACCCGGAAACCGGAGGGTGGTGTCGAGGAGGTGCCAGTATCTCCGGAAGACTTCGAAACGGAACTTCTTTCGGACGAACAGGTAACTGAGCTGGCCGCTTATGCAAAGGAGATCGAGGCTCATTTCGGAAAGGACATGGAGATGGAATGGGCGTTGGACGAGAGGGACGGAAAGCTGTGGCTGATCTACTCCACGGCGGAGCTGTATTGGTCCTCGAAACCCAAAGAAACCGAGGAGATGGTGGAATTCACCTGCCCGGACTGTGGAGATACAGTTGAGGAAACGGCTACGTTCTGCGATTCCTGTGGCACCGATTTCGAAACTCCGGAACGGACGGTTGTTGAAAAAGTGGTCGAACAACACATAGAGGAGGAGTTCCTCTGCCCCGAGTGCAGTGAACCTGTGGGCGCGGATGCGAAAAAATGCGATGCCTGCGGTGCTGATTTCGAAACACCGATGATGCGAACCACAAAAGAAATTCCAGAAGAAGCGGCCGTTGCGGCATTGGAACCCGAAATCCTTTCGGAGGAAGAGATCGAAGATATGGACCTTGGGGAGCTGGAAGAGGAGACCGACGATATCTCTCTCGACCTTGATGATCTTGACGACCTTGACGACGAAGTATCCCTGAGTGCTCTGGATATGATGGTATCCAGCATGCTCGGTGAGGACGAAGAGGGTGAATCTGAAGAAGATTTAGAGGAAGAATCCGCGGGAGAACCATCGGAAGAACCTGAAGAACCACCAGCCCCCGAGGATGAGGCTGAGGAATCCGAAGGGGATTTCGATATTACCCTTGATGACCTGGACCTTGATGAAATCGAGATCGAAAGTGATGATGAAATGGATCTTGATATCGATCTCGACGACATATCAATTGAAGACCTTGAGACAAGCCTGGACGAGCTGGGAGATTAATTTTCCCAGGTATCGGTGTGGGTTAATTTATAAAGCTCCGCCTGTCGGTACATTTCCAAAGCATAGTCGATATGCCCTACCATTTCGCTCTTGGGCGTTTTCCCCACTATTTCACCGTAGTATGGTTTTACCTCGCCGTCATCGTCCTCTTTCAGGGTTATTATGATAAAGGTCGGTGCCTCATGCTCTTCACCATTTTGAAAATCATAAGTATTCCACGCTTTGTCCTTCTCCTGGTCCTCTCCCCAGTAAACCAAAAAGAACTCGACCTCGTCTTCATAATCATCTTCGATATCCTGAATAACGGGCAGCATCTCGTCACAGGCAACGCAGCCGTATTTTAGAGAAAAGTCGATGAAAACCACTTTTTCTTCCAGCTCGTCGAGAACCCATTGCGGATGAGCTGCCCCGTTTGCCGTCTCGAACCGGAATTCCACTTCACTCACCGGGGTCAATCCGAGGCATGAAAGGCATTTCGGGATCGAGATCTCTTCGTTGTAACCGTAACCGCCCAGTGCGATTCCACTTATCATCAAGGCCAGGGTTATTGTAGCCAGGATCAATTGTTGTGGTCTTTTTCTGGTGGCATCTCCGGTCTTTTCCGGTTTTATTTCCATGTGCTTATCCCGTTCCGGGTGGTGGGTGTTAAAAAGGACTTATTTACTAAAAGAATAAAATGCGGGTACTCGCAGGCCCCTACGGGCTCTGCTGTCCCCACACATTTTTTCCCCTTGGTCAAAAATATGCGGGTGCCCGCTTTGCTCCGTCGAATCAAGATTCGACTGCACCCCCACATTTCTCTCCCTTTGGTCGTAAAATGTGCGGGTGCCGGGATTTGAACCCGAGTTTTAAGCTTGGCAAGCTTAAGTGATACCAGGCTACACCACACCCGCACTGATGGATTTAATTAGTCGATTGGGCTGCAGGAATAATCACTCGGGGACATATAAATATATTGCCAGCGTCCTCCCCAAAAAAGAAAATCATGCCTTGAACAAAGTTATCTCTAAAGAAGAAACGCTAACCATATGACCATCCTTGGACGGCAAATTCTCCGTGTCGGTCTGCATCTTCTCTATGCTCACTTCCTTCAAAAAGCGGTTCTTTACTATTTCGGCCACGTCTATCGCCTTTGCAGTGACCCTGCCCCTGGCCTTGATAACCACCCTGTTGGCGCCAGAATTGAACTCGGTCATAACTGCGAGAACATAGTTCATGGTCGGTCGTTTTCCTATAAAGATCATGGGCTCTTCTGACATCTTGTCACCTCCTGAACGGTGGAAATATACTGTAATTATCGGTTCTGGTGTTGTTCTTCGAAGTTCTCGATCGGCATCCCTAAAGAACCCAAATCATTCCCCATATGTATTGATCATAAATTGTGGGGCATCACTTTCCTAGAGGGTGTAATCTCTTGACCTTCCTTGCCGGGGCCAAATCCAAGGACAGTTCCTCCAATATGGGTTCGACTGAGGTAACCTCGTCAAAGGTGGGGACGTCTCCGAGAACACTATTGACGGAACCTATCCGCTTCTCCAGTTCATCGAGATCGGACAGTTTGTGCTCAGGGATCTTTGTCCCGCTCCCGATGTACCCCGCCAACCCTTCAACGAGTTTCGTGATCTCGAAAGGCAGTATTATCTTCGTGGATTGTCCGTCCCCTATGGACTTTATGGCGTCCAGGGAAAGAACGGTCAAAGATTTCTGGTCGAGTGTTGCGGCTCCCAGGGACAACACCCTAAGTTTCTGCGCCTCGCCCTGGGCTTCCAGTATTCGTGCAGTTCTCTCTCCTTCAGCAAGCAGTATTTTGGACTGCCTGACACCTTCGGCATTCAATATTTTCGACTGTCGGCCCCCCTCAGCGTTCAGAATGGCGGCCTTCTTCAGTCCGGTGGCCCTGAGGATCGCCGCTCTCTTCTCCCTCTCTGCGGCGGTCTGTTCCTCCATGGATTTCTTTACTGCTCTTGCAGGGTCTACCTCTCGAATCTCCACCGCCTGGACCTTCACACCCCAGGGGTCCGTGGCCTGGTCCAGAATATCCCTGAGCTGAATGTTGATGGATTCCCTGCTCGAGAGAATCTCATCCAGTTCCATGTCGCCTATCACCGAGCGAAGGGTGGTCTGAGCGAGAAAAATGGTGCCCACCTTGTAATTCTCGATCTCGTAGAATGCCTTTTTCACATCGTTGATCTTGATATATATCACCGCATCGACATTGGTGGGTGAATTGTCCTTGGTGATCACTTCCTGACGCGGTACGTCCAAGGTCTGGGTACGAAGGTCGAGCTTGTGGACCGTGGACACGAAGGGGGGTATGAAATTGAATCCGGGGTTCAACCTGCGTTTGAACTTACCCAGTACTTCCAGCAACCCCTGTTCGTAGGGCCGGATTATCTTGAAAGATCTCATCAGTGCAACCAGGCCGAACAGAAGGATAACAATGCCCAGGCTGATAAAACAAATAGTCTATGCATCAGCTCCACTGTCATCTTCGGTAGTGGCGTCGTCGTCATCATCCTGCGCTATAACCGGGCTTGCCATAAAGACAATGCTCAGGACGAACAAAACAGTTACTGCGATCATTAGTCGTTTTTTGACCTTCATTTACTCACCTCTTTCTTTCTGTCAATGATGCCACCACTATGTGAACACCTTCTGATCCGATCACCTTTATCTTTCTGCCCTTGGGAATGACCTTTGTGGACTCGGCGGACCACATCTCGGATCCTATCCTTACCTTTCCATATGTAGGGCGTTCCGGGTCTGTCTCTCTGGTCACGATACCAATCTTGCCCACAAGACCGTCCGATGTGGTGGTCTCGGGTTCGGAGACAGGTGCGATTTTTCTGTAGATCATGATGGTTAGAATGGCAGCAATGGCCGTGCATACCAGAACAATGGTCCATCCCCACCAGCTCGTGATCACTTCTTCGATGCCGAGGATCCACGAGAGTATTCCAAAGACTATTATTGCGGTTCCCGGTATGGCAATGAAGAAACCCGGTACCACTGCTTCGAGGATCACAAGGAAAATCCCGAAAATGATGATTGCAACGCTGTAATTGAACATAGGTTCACATTCCTGCAGAATGAATAATATTTCTGTAATACCTTCAGATTGCATGAGAACGTATTAGGCATCTTATACAACTTGGGTAATCATATAAGGCAATCGGGCTTATATAAATATATCTCCCATAAAAAAATTATCTCAAAGAATAAATTAAAAAAAAAAGAAAAAAGAGAAGAGAAAAAGGAAAACGGATAATTACTATCCGAAGAGTGCTCCGAGACCGGAAACGGCTTCCTCTTCGGAAACCTCCTCTTCTTCCTCTTCCTCTTCTTCCTTTGGTGCTTCCGCAGCCTTTGCCGCAGGGGCCGCAGCTCCTCCGGAAGCAGCCGCTGGTGCAGCGAAAGCAGCGCTCTTTATGGCTTCCTCGATGTTTACGTTCTCGAGGGAAGCCACAAGTGCCTTGATTCTGGATGAATCGGCACTAATTCCAGCAGCTTTCAATACCTTGCTCAATGCGTCCGGGGTTACTTTTTTCCCTGCAGAATGAAGCAACATCGCACTATATATGTATTCCATATTCGGGTCCTCCTTTTCATTTTTTAATAAATAATTACTCGTTATTCGTTATTTTCTAACCGAAGAGCGCACCAAGACCGGATACCGCCTCTTCCTCGGAAACCTCTTCCTCTTTTTCCTCTTTTTCCTCTTCTTCTTCCTCTTGAACCGGCTCCATGTTAGGTCCTTTCGAAGAAGCTTTGGTGGCCTGGCCTGCGAGAGCGCTTCTCAGTTCATCATCCACGGCGTCCGTGGAAACCTTCGATGCCACCGCCAGCATATTCCCGTAAGCCTTCCCCAATATCTGCGAGATGGTGTTGGGAGTAGCGATGGCCTGGGATATGGCGATTGATATCGAGTCCCGTTGCGCCTTCTGTATCAGAGGAATGATGGTTGCATCCGTCGCATATGCTATGAATACCGCCAGGTTGAAAGCATTTCCCGCGGCATGCCGGAAGTTGGTTTCGAAACCATCAAGGTCGATATCCAATGATGACGGATGAATTATCTCGCCGTTGTCGTAGATGCCCTTTAGCTGAAGACCCACTTCCATAGGGTATATCTCCAGTTTCGTTAGCATGGCAGCAACGTTCTCGGGTATTATCTCTCCCTTTTTTACGATGGTCTGGGATTTCCTGAAGACCACTTTTCCCTTCTCGATGGACGCGGGAAAACCAGCCCTCTGCAGTTCAGCAATGATCGGCCCCGGTTTGAAGGCGGTCTCACCCTTTTCCACAGTTATGTCCATGGGTGATATCTCTCCACCCTTGGCAGGTGCTTTTGTCTTCGTCGATTCCAGAATCTGAAAGAGCTTGAATGGGTTTTCCTTGCAGATGATCAGTGCTATCTGGCCATCAATAAATTGGCTCAATTGTTCGATATTATCGAGTTCGGTCTCATCTATCGCTATCTTGAGGAGTTTGTTCTTCACCACCTTTAAGACCGCCTTATCCCTGAGATTAGCCCGCATCTGCTGTATCTGGCGGGCAGCGATTCCATGAATACCTACTACGCCTACGACGTCCGACTCAGTGATCATGGTCGTAAGCTCGGACACTTCCTTTTTTTTCCACTCCGCTACATGTGCCATATCCACCACCTCACATCATCCTCATTGAAGGGCCCATCGTGGTCTTTAAATAGATCGAATCGATATTCATGAGACCCCTCTCGAGATGGGCCTCGACCCTTTTGATTATTTCTTCGTAGTTCGCCGCCAGATCGGCGGCGCTCATTTTTATGGTTCCTATTGGGGCGTGGAATGTCCTCCTGTCTTTGGACCTGATCCGGATCTTGTTCCTTAAAGAAGCTACTATAGGGGCCGGATCTGCCTGGGGAGGAATGGGTTGAGGCATTTTACCTCTGGGGCCAAGAATTATACCCATCCTCTTACCGATCACGGGCATCAGGGGCGTTTCCGCTATAAAGAAATCATGTCGGTTAACCATTTGTTTTGTCGATCTCTTGTTCTTAACAAGATCATCGATCTCTTCAGGTTGTATAACAAGGTCGGCAACCTTTTTTGCCTTTAATGCGAACTCCCCGGAACCGAATACGACCACTTTCATGGCCTTGCCTCTTCCTTTAGGAAGAATAATCTGTTCCTGTATCCTGTTCTTGGGCTGTTTCAAGTCCACATCCTTGAGGTTGATGGCAATTTCCACACTTTCCAGAAAACCTCTCTTGGGAGCGCTCTCCAGTGCTTTTTTTATTTTATCTATGTTCGTCTCTTCCGCCATGAACATTACCTCCCTGTAGTTAACGAGTATTAACCTCTCCTACAGCAAGTTATTTTTTAACTTTTAAATTAAATTGCTTTGTGCTTTATCCGTTCAATCTATCATCGTAAAGTCCTTTATTTATACTGGTAATGGCTTCTTTTGGGTTCTTTCCGTCACATGTGACACCCATGGAAACACAGGTCCCCAGTACCTCCTTGGCACGATTCTTCAGATTCTTACCCAGCAGGGAATCTTCCTTCATATTGGCAATCTTTACAAGAAGCTCGATGGACAGGTCACCCACAACCTCCTCCCTGCATTTCTGGGCACCTTTCTCGATTCCCAGTTCGCTCAATACAAGCGATGAGGTGGGCGGTGTGCCTATGGATATTGTAAAATCCTTCGTAGCTGTATCCACATTTATTTTTACAGGTACCTTCATTCCCTTGAAGGCTTCCGTTTTTCCATTGATGGCACTTACCACCTTCATGATATTGAGCCCAAGGGGGCCCAATGCAGGTCCGATAGGCGGTCCCGCGGATGCTTTCCCACCCTCTACCAGGGCTTCTATCGTGGTCACTGGCATTATTTTGTCTCCTTCTCAATCACTCTAACGGATTCACCCTTGATGGTTACAGGGATCGAGACCATGGCTTCGAAGAGTTCCACCGTGATCTCTTCCTTGCCTTCGTCCTTTTTCGAGACCCTTGCTTTCTCACCCTTGAAGGGACCGTTTATTATTTCTATGATGTCTCCAACCTCGATACCGGAAACGGCCGGAGGCGGCGACAGGAAATGTTCGATCTCGGACATGTAAGTTATACCGGACACCACGGACCGCGCGTGTTTCAATCCCTTGAGGAGGCTTGACAGGCGGTCCCGGATAACCCTTCCCACGACCGAATCATCATTGGCTATTAGGCTGGGATCTTCCAGTTCTTCCAGTACTTGATCGTGATGCTGGGGATCGTTGAGCATGTCTTCAATTTGCTGGTAGTTCAATCCAAACTCGACCAGGAGATAACCTCTAAGACGGTGTGGGGATAAAAGGGAATATATCTCGGCCTTTTTTCTCTTGGCTCGGCCCCCCAGATTATTGGCCACATCCTTTTCATGTCCGATAGCAGTTTTAATGGCAACGATATACCTGGCTTTTTCCTCAAGTTCCTTCAGTTTCAGATAGTCATAGGTATCGATAATGTTGTCAACATCCCCCTTGTACATATTTTCACCAGAGCCTTTCTCTCTAATTACAATCCCAGCATATCGCTGATCAGCGGGGGCAGTTTTTCCCAGATGAGAAATATCAAAAAGCCCATGGCACCAATGATAACCAACCCAACCCCCGTTATCTGGAGAGTTTTAGTGTACTCTTCCCGATTAGGTTTTCTTGCCATTTTCAGCACTCTACCGTACTTTCCCTTTCCGAGATTCTTGGTGCGGCTCTCGATCCGCTTCTGAATCTGAAGAGACTTTTCTATGATATCCATTAAAATACCTTCAATTCCTCAAGATTATGGTACAGTCGGGACATTACCTGATGAAGTCCAATCCCAATTCCTTCAACGGTCTAAGGGACTGTCCCTTGCCGCCAACATGCTTGGAAATAACCCCCGTTAAGACTACCATTACCTCAATGGTCCTGTCCAGCTGCGGCTCTATACGTGCGCCCCATATTATCTGGGCCTGAGGATTGATCTTCTCACTTATGAGCTCCACGACCTTTTCGGCCTCGGATACCGTCATATCCTCTCCACCCACAACGTTCACAAGCGCTCCGCCCACGTCGGATATGTCAAGATCAAGAAGTGGAGAACCCAACGCTTCCTCAACAGCTTCATTGACACGCTCATCGCTATCGGACTTGCCCAGTCCGATCATGGCCACTCCGCCGCCCCGAAGAATGCTGCGAAGATCATTGAAATCCAGGTTGACCAGGCCGGTTTTTGTGATAATTTCCGTAATGGATTTGATGGACTGCATTAAAATCTCATCAGCAACCTGGAAGGCTGCATTCAGAGGCATTCGGGGAACGATCTTCAATAGCTTATCATTCTGGATCACTATGACCGTATCAACAACTTCCTTCAGTTTCTCAAATCCCCACTGCGCGTTCTGCCTCCTCACGAGGCCTTCAGCGGAGAAGGGGAACGTGACGATGGCAAGGGTCAGTTTACCCATCTCTGTAGCCAGCTTCGCAACGTATGGAGAAGTGCCAGTTCCGGTTCCGCCACCCATACCGCAGGTAATGAAAACCATTTCCGAGTCCTGGAGGATAAGCCTGATCTCATCTTCCTCCTCCGCAGCTGCATGTTCACCTATCTGGGGTTGCGAACCCGCTCCAAGACCCCTGGTGGTACGTTTTCCGATCAGCAGTTTATGAGGGGATTTGATATGAAGTAAATGCTGGGCATCGGTATTAAGCGCATACAGTTCTGCCCCGTAAATCTTCGCATCGACGCACCTGTTGATAGTATTGCTCCCTGCGCCTCCGCATCCAACGATCTTGATAGCGGGTTTAAGCTTTTTGGCTATATCGTCCAATTCCTTGTCCGATATGCCTGCCCCGGACTGCTCGATGATGGTCTGCGGTTTTACAGGGCTTGGTGAAGGCGCCTTTTTAACCTCGCTAGTCTTTCTTGTCAATATGTCACGTGCCAAGGATCTTGTCATTTGGAATCCTCCCATGTAAACTCAGCATAAATGCAAAATGTCAATATAAAGTCCGATAAAACCGGTCCCCTTATTATTTGACCCATCATTCAGAAGAAGAATGATGTTGCCTTGGAACGGTGATAAGTTAGAAATGATATATTAACTTTTGTGTATAAGTTCAGCTGAATCGGTCCCTATTGGACTACAATTCCGCGTAGCTTGTCACAAGTGTAAACTTCGACTTCTCGTCGGGCATAGAGCTAATGAAAATATGAGCTTGATCGAATGGATTATTTACGTTTTCCCTGGATCATTCACGCTCTATCCACCGAAGCCGCAATGATTAATAAAAATACAAAAGGGTATTGTCCCATCCCGATAATATAGTTCCTCAACGACAATATATTATAAGCAATCAACTTATATCAGTTCCGTTTTTTAACAAGGGGGATTATTTCCTTGAAGGTACTGATCAATGCCATGAGCATCATGGAGAGAGGCGGTTGCGGTTTATATGCGAGAGAGCTGATACGAGGGCTTCTTGAGACCAAAACCAGCGAACTTAGCAATCTGGCGGTACCACGGAAGGTTTATAATTCAATCGGAAACGTGAAGGACATCAGATTCAACAAAGAAATGATGGCAAGTATGGCTGTACCTGAAGAATTAATAACGTCAAAATTTCAAGGATCATTCTGGCATTATCTAACTCTCCCTTTATGGGAAAAAAAACAGGGATTCGACATATTTCACGATCCGGCTCAAATAGGTGGATTTACTTTAAGGTCCTCTTCAAAAAAGATATTGACTATTCACGACCTTTCTCCTCTTACGCATCCGGCGCTTCACCCGAAAGAGCGGGTACTGAAACATAAATATCTTCTGCCCCGAATAATATCGAACACGGACCTCATTGTTGTCCCATCCAATTCCACGAAGGTGGAGGTTGCCGAGTTACTTGATGTGGATACTGAGCGAATAATGACGATCTACCCCGGCTGCGATCATCTCAAAAGCGAAACTAAGATCGACTTTTCTCTATGGAAAAATAATATTGGGATAAGCTCCCCCGAACCCTTCATAATACTGACAGTATCCACTTTGGAGTCCAGAAAAAACATCGGAGTCATTGTGGATGCGTTCGATAAAATGTGCTGTGAGGATTTGGGAAAGGATGACATTTACCTGGTGATAGTTGGAGAATGGGGTTATAATGGCAAAGAATTAAAAAACCGCATACGCGTCTCTCCTTTTCGTAAAAACATTATTATCACGGGCAGGATCGATGACGGAACCCTTGCGGCTCTTTACGGAGGATCGTCTGTTTTTGCCTGCATGTCGCTAAAGGAGGGGTTCGGTCTTCCCCCTATGGAGGCGCAATTCTTTGGGCTTCCCACTATAATTTCCTCGGATAGAGCATTAATGGAGATTTCGGGAGAAGGGGCTCTCGTTGTCAAACTTGAAGAAGGAAATGAGAGAATGGCTGAGGAATTATCTACCCATTTCATCAATATCCGTACAATACCGGACCTTAGAAAGGAAATGAGCGGGAGTGCCCAGAGGAACGCTTCGAAATACAAATGGAGCAGTTTCACGCAAAATATAATGCGTGCGTATAGATCGGTATTGGGTTGAAGTCACGTTGATCATCAATACATCGCTTTTAAAAAATTGGCACATTCTTCCGCCGTGTTTGCGATCATATCGAAGTTTTCGATTATCTTTAAAAAATGCATGGTCGGTATGCTTCCCAGAGGAAATTCCTCGCGATATATCTTGCCCCGAAGTTTTCGCTCCAAACGATCAGCCTCGTCTTCAGCATGGCTCACTTCCTGGCAAAGTTCATAGACCGATTCTTTTTCTTCCACTTCGCAGCCCTGGTTCTTATCCCTGAAGCCAGGTATGTACCGGTTCTCATCGATCTTGCTGCAGGAGCCCATATCGGCTCCCTCATACATTTTAATGAAATGCTCACAATCCGAACATTTTTTTCGCTCGCCGGTTCTTGCCATTTCGATGGATTGCTGAAACTTTTCAACGCTATCCAGAACAACTTCCATGAACTTACTGAAATCGACCCATGCACTGGTGGGTATGGAATCCTCGCGCATGATTAAAAGAAGTGCCACATCCTCTGAATAATCCGCAATAAGGCTTATTCTGGCAGATAATTCGAGAGCTGAACTCTTCGTACGAAAATCACTCTCGATGCTGGCCCAGTGAAGTTGGGCTTTTTCTTTGATGGAATCGGTCTGATCCTCGATGGAGCTTATTTCAAGCTGAATTTTTTTTACTTTTATTGTATCCCCGAGATAATATTCCTCGGTACATTTTACAAGTTTTTTTACGCTTTCCAATGCCATTTTGGTTTGGTTCTCAAGCAGTTTTGTCTTTAATTTCATGTTTTCATCCACCTTATGACAATGATTCATATTGGGATAACAATATTATATCACGATTCGAATAAAAAGAGAGAAGGGGGATTATACGACTTGTTTGTATATTTGTATTTTGGGATTGCAAGGTGGAAAAAAGGAGATTACAATTCAACATTCGTACCAAAACTTTTTTTAACTAAATTGTAATATCGTTCCGCTCTGGCCGTATATTATCGAAAATAGTATTCAAAGCGACGTATTGCCTATGGATAGTTTTGCAGATACACAAGGGCGATAGTTCAATTAATACTGCCCATCATGGTGATGAACATGGAAGATATCAAGGTCTACGAGATACGGAGACTGGACCTCCGCGGTGCTACCGTCATTGATGGTTTTCCCAGCGTTGGGCTTGTATCCACAATTTGCGCTAATTATCTCATCAGCTCCCTCAATCTTAAACAGATAGGTATTATGGATTCGATCTATTTTCCCACAGTATCCGTTGTGAGGGACTCCGAGCCGTTGAACCCTGTGAGGATATACGGTGGAGAGATAATGAATAAAGATGACGAGAAAAAGCTCATTGTGGTGTTCATCTCCGAATTCCAACCGCCGCCAAAGTTGATAAAACTCATTGCAGGCACCATTCTGGACTGGATCGTTGAACAGAACTGCGGGGTCCTTGTATCCCCGGAAGGACTCGTCATAGAAAGAGCGGGAGATACGGATGAGGCTGCTGAAGCGTCTTTCAACAAAGACGAGATATTAAGAGGCATGATATCGAAGGGACAGGGTGAATCAGACGATGGAAGCGGGGAAAAAGCAATTGTGGAGGCCATGCTGTCCATGGACCTGTTGAACCCTGCTGAAACAGGGAAATTAGAAAAGGTGGATGAGGGGAAAAATGATACCGCTGAAGGGGATCTGCTCAAAGAAGAAGAGGGAACAGGGGAAAACCTACAAGATGACGATGGAGGCCCGGTGCCGGGAGGAAGACCGCAGGTTGACGTTTACGGAATCGCTTCCACAAAGGAAGCAAGAGAACTTCTTAACGACAAGTGGATAATGCCCTTCTCGGAAGGAGTGATTTCGGGTGTGGCGGGTGTTCTATTGAACGAGGGGAAAAGAAGAGGCTTCAATGTTATTTCGCTTCTCGCAGAGACACGAACTGATTACCCCGACGCCCGAGCTGCGGCGAAAGTCATCGAAGCCATAGACGAGGCGGTACTGAACATTGGAATTGACGTGGAGCCCTTGTACAAGGAAGCGGAAGATATAGAAATGAAAATAAAGATGATGAGAGCCCAGGTGGAGGGTCCGAAACGGAGAAAACACACCTCGCCCAGCATGTACGGTTAGTAGAAATTTGCATATTTTTATTATTGATTATTGAGCATCTTACAGCACCGCAACCCATAAACTATACCAAGGAAATGATTTCCGGATCTAGCTAAAAACTGTAATAGTCCGTCTCTCCATCGGTTCCGGGGGATCCGAGATCATCCGTTTGTTCAATATCATTTTCTTCATCATCTATAATTTCTAATTCGGTCAGTTCGGCAAACTCTCCCAGTTCTTCCATCTCTTTTAATAATTCTCGCTCGTCCCTTTCCCTTTGCTCCTCTTTTTTTGCAGGTCCATCTTCCTTTTGCCCTTCCTCATCGGCAGCTTCAGATAATATTTTCGTTTTTTCGGATTCTTCGAATTCATCTTCTCCATGGTCATCTTCATCATTTTCATCGGCATTCTCTTCTTCGATCTCATCATCCTCTTCGATTTCCATCGATTCATTTCCCAATTGGTAATCTGTATCGTCAGCTTCTCTTGAAAGACTTATTGTTTTAGGGGTTCGAGCCGGTTTGTGATCCTTTTTTCTATCGGTTTTTTTTGACACATTCATTTCATCTTTTGCGGGGGGATGAGGATTTACCGGTTTTTTCCTGAAGATGAGTATCAGTATTATTATGATCGAAAGTCCTAATATCCCCACAAGCAGGTAAAGATTCATCTCGACCTTGTCCTCATCTTCCCCGCTGAATTTCTCTATGTCAGCGCTTAGTTCGTTCTCGGTGTCACTCAGAGATTGGTCCAGTTGTTGAAGTTGATCCAGTATCAGGTCCAATTTTGTCAGTCTTTCAAGGCTCTGGTTTATTCTATTTAGTCGTTCAATGGTCTCGTTGTAATAATTTCCAATATTGGAATTGACCTGTAATAGCTCTTGTTGGACAGAGCTGTCGTGATCGCCAATTTCTGAAATCATGCTGGATATTCCTTCATTCAATTCCGACAGGTGCAGCGTGCTCAGAGAATTCAGCAGAGTTGACAGGTTTGATATTATTACCCGAATTGAAGCGTCATGAACGGTCACATCATCCGTAATTGAGACGAGTTCATCTCTGATACCCGATATATTCTCCATGAGCTGTTCATCCGTCAGGTTATTCCCGGTCCCGATCAATCCCGTCAATTCAGCCAGCAATACCTCGATATCGGAATCATGGTCCGTGATATTGTCATCGAGATCACCGAGTAACTCGTATGATTCGTTCAGTTTATCGAGAATAATTCCCTTTGTGAGATTATGCTGATCGACCATTGTCGAAGACAATAACACGAGGGTATCATTTATTACACCACTGCGGATGCTGAGATTGTTCTCCATGGAAAGGAGATTCCCCATCAATCCGGTCAAATTTGTCTTCAAAGAAGTATAGAAATCAATGGTCAGGGTTTCCAGGCCGCTTATCTGAGCGGTTAATGATTGATTTACAGTGGTTAAATTCGAATCGATCTCACTGAGAACCGTATCCATCTAATTGCGTAAAGCATTATGTTCCGTGCTAATGTTGCTTGATAGATTCGTAAACTTTTCGGTAAATGTGAAATTCAATCCCGACATATCATTTGTAATATTCGATACCCTGCTCCTGATCTCCTCCGCCAAGGACGAATTAATCCGCGCCAATTCTGCCATCAAGTTAGTGTCAATCCCCGTAAGGTTGTTCTCGATATTATCCATACGACGGCTAAGAGTTACATTTACGCCTGATAACTGGCTTGTGAGATTGTTCAATGAGGAGGGGATGGTTGAATTCAAATATCCCAGGTCAGCTTTTATATTAACGATACTGGTGTTCATATACGATAGGTTGGATTGTATGTTTATGATTCTATTCTGGACGTCGTTTACGGTGTTATTGATACTTGTCAAGCTATCGGTGATGTTGCCAAATTCCGAATTCATATCATTTATGTTGCTGAAGGGATAAGGGTCGGTACCATCGCTTATGCCGTCGTTGTCGTCGTCACCGTCCGCATTATTACCGATACCATCGAGGTCGCTATCGAGCCATTCCGAGGCGTTCAGCGGAAAATAATCCTCTCCATCCGGTACCCCGTCTCCGTCATCGTCGCTGTCAACGAGATTGCCTATCCCATCTCCGTCAAGGTCGGAGTCCGCCACCATGGCCTCAATGGGCGATAGCAATGATTCGCCTCCCAGCGGGCATACGTTTACTACCGAATAATAATATGTTACGCCGGCAGTAATATCCAGGTCCGTGTAATTCATACCGGTTACATTTATCAGCCGGCTGAGTGAGCTCGGGGCAAGTCCGCGGTATATACCTGTAAAAAACGGACTTCCGTATGAGCTGGGCCAGAAAAGATTGATCCCGGGATCAGTTGAGGTAAGATTTAATGAAAGCTCGCTTATCCGCGGTAGATAACTCCTATTTATAAGATACGTGTGTCCAGCTTCACCTCCCCCGTCGTCATCTCCATAAGCACCTATCAGTATGTCGTCATATCCATCTCCGTTAACATCTCCCGCGCCGGAAACGGAACGCCCCGAAAAATCGCTAGCGTCTTCCCCTATAAATGAAGCACTGGCATTGCTCAGCTCGAAATTCGCGGTCCAACCCGAAGGCTTGCCGAAAACAAGGTAGCTGTGACCGGCGCTTGATCCCCCGTCATCGTCTCCATAGGCACCTATTAGTATGTCAGCATAACCGTCACCGTTGACGTCCCCCGCCCCCGAAACGGAATCGCCCGCCAGATCATTTGTATCTTCCCCGATGAATGAAGCACTGGCATTTGTCAGATTAAAATCCATTACCCATCCGGATGTTTTGCCAAAGATCAGATACGCCTGGCCCGAACCCACTCCTCCATCGTCATTCCCTTTTGCACCGATCAAAATGTCGTCGTATCCGTCTCCATCAACGTCTCCAGCTCCCGAAACCGAGTATCCCGCAGTATCGTCAGCCGCTTCTCCGATGAATGACGCACTGGCGTTTGTAAGCTCGAAATCCATGATCCATCCTGATGAGCTCCCGAAAATAAGATAGGTTTGGCCTGCACTATTTCCCCCCTCGTCATTTCCGCTGGCGCCGATCAATATATCATCGAATCCGTCGCCGTTCACATCCCCGGTTCCGGCAATTGCGCCACCAGAATAATCCAGACCGTTCTCTCCCAGAAAAGAAGCATCCACATTCGCAAGGGCCACATCCATTTCCCACCCTGCGGATTTCCCGAAGATCAGGTATGTCTGGCCCGCCGTCCCTCCACCTCCGCTGTTCCAGTATGAGCCGATCAGAATATCATCGTATCCATCATTGTTAACGTCTCCGGCCCCTGCCACGCGTCTTCCGGCGTTATCACCCCCGCCTTCGCCGATGAAGGATGCATCTGCATCGGAAAGGTCCGCATCCATTTCCCACCCGGATCCTTTGCCAAGAATGAGGTATGTTTGGCCGGCCAGGGCACCGCCGTCATCATCACCATATGCTCCGATTAAAATATCATCGTATCCATCGCCATTCACGTCTCCCGCCCCCGCAACCGAGTATCCGGAATAATCGTATGCACTTTCGCCCCACCACGAGGCGTCGGCATTTGAAATAATTGTATTACCTGACCACCCTGATGAGTTACCAAGAAAGAGATATGTCTGTCCAGCTTCGGCGCCTCCATCTTCATCTTTGTAGGCCCCGATCAAAATATCATCGTATCCATCTCCATTTACGTCACCCGCTCCCGCCACGCAATAGCCGGCCCAATCGCCAGCATCCTCTCCAATGAAGCCAGTACCGAAATCTCCAAGGTCCACATCACGCCTACTCCACATTTCTTCATCTTGCATGTCCGGATGGGCATCATATATGTTTTGTATACCATCGCCATCGATATCCGAATCTATCGAATCACCAATCCCATCACCGTCGGTGTCATATTCGTAATAAAATGATATCGTACTTGTCATGGGTGAAAGATCACTGTCTCCATCCATTGCGGCTAAACCATAGAAATATTTTTGGCCGAGTTCAATATCGTTGTCCTCGTAATCAACAATATTTCCTGAAACGAAAGCGAGAGTATTGTAGTTCGTTCCATCCAAAGATCGGTAAACCTGATAACCTATTATAGGTCGATTCCAGTAGACCGGTGGTTTCCAGGATAATTCAATGGAATTTCCGTCATTTGTAAGTTTTCCGGAAAGTCCTCTGGGCTTAGGTGGTCTGCTTCCCGGGAAAATGAGATATGTTTGGCCTGCCTGGGAGCCACCTTCTTCATCCCGGTCGGCACCGATCAGAATATCGTCGTATCCGTCTCCGTTGACGTCCCCCGCTCCTGCAACAGAATAACCGGAACGGTCATCACTATCCTCGCCGAGGAATGATGCTGAAGCGTTCGCGAGTTCGACATCCATTGACCAGCCCGACTCTTTGCCGTATACCAGATATGTCTGACCGGCATCACTACCTGCCTCCTCATCCTGGTAAGCACCGATAAGTATATCGTCAAACCCGTCACCGTCCACGTCCCCTGCACCTGCCACAGAAAAACCTGCCCAATCGTTTAAATCCTCTCCCAGAAAGGATGCGTTTGCGTTGGACAGATCAGCATCCATGGCCCAACCGGCGGGTTTGCCGAATATCAGATAGATCTGACCTGCCTGAGAACCCCCGTCCTCATCCTTGTAGGCTCCGATAAGAATATCATCGTATCCGTCTCCATTCACATCCCCGGCACCCGACACCGAATTTCCCGAGTAGTCACTTGAATCCTCGCCGATGAAAGACGCTGATGCGTTCGTCAGTTCAAAATTCATGGTCCAGCCGGATGCTTTTCCAAGAATGAGGTATGTCTGGCCCGCATTGGAACCGCCGTCCTCATCACCCAGAGCCCCGATTAGAAAATCATCGAATCCGTCAGCGTTCACGTCGCCGGCCCCCGCCACCGAATAACCGGCCTGGTCGCCTGCATCCTCGCCGATGAATGATGCGGAGGCATTGGTGAGATTGACATCCATGGACCAGCCGCTATCGTTGCCGAATATGAGGTAGGTCTGTCCCGACCAGTAACCTCCCTCGTCATCGTGATGCGCTCCCACGAGTATATCGTCGTATCCGTCTCCGTTGACGTCACCGGCCCCGGAAACTGAATATCCCGAATTGTCATCCTCATCTTCTCCGATGAACGATGCATCGGCGTTGGAAACTTCGAAGTCCATTGTCCACCCGTCGGCTTTACCCAGTATGAGATATGTCTGACCGCAATCGGTTCCCGCGTGGTTATTCAAATACCCTCCAAGTAGAATATCATCGAATCCGTCACCGTTCACATCCCCCGCTCCAGCCACGGAAGCTCCCACAAAGTCGACATTATCTTCTCCAATGAATGATGCATCGGCGTTCAAAAGATCAAAATCCGCGTACCATCCGGCTTCACTGCCAAATATGAGGTAGGTCTGGCCTGTACGGTCGCCACCCTCGTCATTGCCTTTCGCACCGATCAATATGTCGTCGAACCCGTCACCGTTCACATCCCCGGCTCCCGCCACGGAGAACCCTGACCAATCGCTGGAGGATTCTCCCACGAACGAAGCATGTGAATTAGCAAGATTGAAATTCATCCGTAACTCGGAAGAGGGCTGCGCTGCAGGCATGAACATGATCATACCTGTAAAACTTACTCCTAAAAGTATGAAAACCATAAGAAAAGGACCGATTGTTTTTGTAGCCATATGTGTTCACCTCTAGTTATATTGAGTATCATTTGCGTGCTGGTACTATCTATGAAAATCTAAGATGGCCCCCCTTCTATAAAATATTTGGGAATTGTTTATCACATCACTTTATCGGTAATTTCTGCTGATTTTGAGTATATCTCCTGTAAACACCTATTTATACAATCCAATACTATATATCTTTACATGACATCTGGAATTATGCCAACCGATAACGACGAAAGTCAGCTGGAGATATTGCGCGACGCGGTGCGGTCATGGGGGCAGAATCTGGACTGTTACGACAACTTCAGTGGTGGTGATATCGCTTGGGAGGCGGCTTGCCGGGACCACCAGCAAATCATCGAGGCTTTCCACGCCTTGTCACCAGCGTTTCACCGATGTCACCCTGAGATTAAAAATGCCTTTGGGGCCATCGAAAACAGTCCCATGGGCGAGGTTATCGACCATTTCTCTGTGGCTGTTCGAAAGGTCGCTCGGGAACGATTGGGAGACCACAAAATGGAGAGTACCCCCCGGATCATGGAAAAATAATCTAATTTCATATTGTGGAAGTTCGCATATTAGACAATATTGAATGGATTGAAATGAGGTTGGTCCCAAATTCCATTTGATACGATAATTATAAATTTGAAAACTGTAAATTACAATCTCGAAGGGTTTGAGGAGAATATTTATGAAAGCATATCCTAATCAGTCTCTTCTACTGTCTTCTCCTTCTCTCTCTGGTCTGCAACCTGTTCCTCTTGATCTCCCTTGTCAACTGGCATTTCCACTTCCGTCTTCTGTGATTCATCAGTCACTAGCTCGCCTTCTTCCTCCTGCAACGCTTCGTCTGTCGGGGGGAGTTCGTCCCCCCCGGGTTCACATTCCTTTTTCACAGGTTTGTTTTCACCAACTTCAGGATTGTTTTCCGCCTCTGCCTGTTGGCTTCCTTCTCCCCTCGGGATTTCTTCATCCTTCATTCCCATTTTTTCCCGGAGCCAATTCTTTATACCCTCCCTGGTCGAAGTCCCTATGCCAAAATATTCAGGGAATTTCGATGAAGTTGTGAGTATCTTAGTTTGACCGCTTCGCTTCCGGTGGATCAACTCAAGCTTCTTAAGCTTCTTGACCTCGTTGTATATCCGCGTCCCCATCAGGTGTACCATGGTACTCTGTTTTACCGGTTGGTGATAGGCTATATAGGCCAGAGTCTTCAAAAGTTTGGGAGGTATCTTCGTCCTTACGAATCGGCTGGTATTACCTATATATTCCCTTTTTACCTGCAGGCAGTATTTGCTGCCCACCTTTGCCACTTCGAGAGCGGTATTCCTCTTGCCGTACAGTCCTTTGAGCTTTTTGATATATTTTCGCACGGTCTGCGGCTCCAGCTTCAGTGCTTCTCCCAATTCCTGCAGAGAAAACGGTCTGCCCGATGAGAACAATAAGGCTTCCACGAGAAGTATCTCATCCACCTTTCTTCACCCTAATTGCTGTGTTTGCGCATCAAGTTACGTACGTAGATATCCCCGTAAGGGAAGTTCTTCTGCCATAGTGATATCTTTTTTCTGTGCGCGAGATGAACCGTTGATATCAGCGTGGTAATGACGTCCATCCGGTCGTGGTAATCGCATAGTTTCGTAAGACGTATGGGGGAACCGTTATACTGATTTATCTTAGCCCAAACGATGGCCATATCCTCTTCAATATTGTCCTTGTGCGAGTTTTCGAAAACGTTTATTTCTGATTCGGCCTTTTTATTTTCTTCTCTAAGCCTTAGGCGGTTGTCCTCAATGATCTTTCTCACCGCGGCTTCCTTTTCCGCATCGGCCAGTGCCTCAACAATGTCCAGCAGTGTGGCTGTCCGGCTGGCATCCCTCCATACCATCTCCGTTATTGGGGCTTCATCTCTTGGCGCCAACGCATTATCGAACCTGTCATCGAGACCGTCATAGGGGTATTCGGCGTCCCCGTACATGGGATTGTCCATTTCCTCTTCCTGGGACTTTATGGCTTCCTCAAGTATTATCTCGCTCTTTTCTGCGAGAACGCCCCAGGCCATGAACACCACCTTCCCGATGGTTATAAGATTGATATCCTTTTCACGCTCAAGCCGGGCGATATATTCTCTGCCGAAGGAGATCAGGTCGATGTTCCACGGATCGATCTTGCGGGAGAATACAAGCTCGAAAACTATGGCCACCATTTTTTCAAAATTTCCCGTCATTGAGACGTGATACCCTTTCGAAAGATCCCGAACCATATCCAGGTAATAATTTACCCGTTTACCGTCATCATCGAAAGATATTATAGACTTTTCATACATAAGATATGCCAAAATTCGCTCAAAACCCTTTGGGTCATCTTGAATGACCTTGAAGGCTTGCCCGCTGCACAGATTTCCGTTCAGGTCCATGGACTTCTCACCTACGTGTTCACCTTTCTCTCCCTGACTTGATAAGGTGAAGCGCAGAATCACTTTTCGTCTACGACTTCATGCGGACCCTGGCTGGTGGGCTCTATGAAATTGGTTTTAAGTATTATATAAATCTTTTGAAGAAATCGCGCCTCCATATAAAAAAGTAGGCTATCTCGTAACTTTAAATAATCATCTATGTTTTATCCAATATCTTGACCTATTCCGTAGTCTTAGGGGGGATTCCAAGAGTACAAGTCCGAAGTTGTTATAGGTTTCTCTCTATTGAATTAAGTACTAAGTATTATATATTGATAAGCCGTATTTATAGATAGGTTGACAGAAAGACATGTAGGTAGATCGAATCTTTAAAAAAAGTTCTACTGAAGGTAGTACCAACATGACCGAAGAAGAGTATGACCGGTTTTTAGATAGTTACGGACTATCTCCATTGGAAAAGGCTGCTTTTAAGCAGTTGCGAGGTATTTCTACGGGATTACCTGACTGAATTAGTTTGTCAAAGTATTCTCTCGTCATTGCTAAATGTTCTCCTAAACAATTTTCCATGAACCATTCTTTATCTTTTTTGTCTACATTTCTTATTTGTTTCAATAAACTCCTTTCAGAGAGTATGGCATGTTTTGATTCTTCGGAGAACCTATTGTAATTCCATTTCTGATCATCATACTCGTGCAGATATACATCATTTGAAAGTAGATACACTCTAGTGAACACAATGGTTGTACGATGATTCAAGTTTGGTAGAGCTTGTAGGGAAATCAATTTACTAAGTAGTTCAATTGCGATTTCTTTGATCGTTTTGTCATCTTCTTGGAAATTATTAAAGAATTCTTCGATTCCTTTTTTATCAATATCCTCTCGATACTCCTTAGGATAATTGCCAGTTTGACGTTTGACTTCCTCACGTAGAATACTGTAGTATTGGATGTACTTTTTTGTCAGGAGTTTGCTTGTAGAAGAGTCCATTTCAGTCATTCCAGATAGGCGATTTGGGTTAAATCTTTTGCCATCCTTTTAGTATTCTCAATATAATGCTCGACTAAAATCAATTTACCTCATATGCCTGATCCCGTAACTTCTCACAAAGTATTCCCAAACCTTTTACAAGGTAGCTTGACTATCTTGTAAGATGCCGGTATCTGGGATGGGTTAGATGGGGTATATGAAATTGTTAATAATATCGTCTATTTATATGTTTTCCTCTTCCAGGAAACCTTTATATATAATAGTAAAAAAAATTCTCAAAAAAGTAGCCTGAATATCCATAACACTCCGAAAAGTTTATTAACACTATCTCAAATGCAATTTTCAATATAGAGTACAGATTAAAAAAAAAGGAGGAAACAAAATGACACTCATATTACCAGGCGTGGAAATCCAGGTCGTGAAAGAAATTGTCGTGGGACAATTGAATCCCGCAGGCATCTTTGGATTGATCGGGATCACAGAAGACAATATTGATGGTACGCCAAAGCCGCTGGAGAGGGCCAGTTCGTACAAGGCATTGAAAGACTTCTTCGGCAAGGCAATCGACTTTACAATACCGGAGGCGAAACAGGCATTCCAGAACGGTATCTCCGATGTTGTGGTATCTCCGGTGCACAGTTCGACCGCAAAGGCAGCCAAACTCGATCTGAACGATGAAAAGGGCAGTAAAATTGCAGTGATAACTGCCAGGGCCAGGGGTATCTGGGGCAACAAGATCGCGGCCAAGGTGAAGGGAAAGATGGACGATGAGGGGACGATGAATATGTTTTCCCTTGCCGTTACATACGGAAACGCGTCGGAGTTCTTCGACAACCTGAGAGTGAACCCGGGAGATGATCGGTTCTTTGCAGATATTATCAACGCCCGATCGGATATAATTCAGCTGAAACCCGTTATCCAGAAGGGGGGTGCTAAGGGAAAGGATGCAAAACCGGCGGCAGTCTCAATTCCAGCGGACATCGAAGCGACATTGGCAGGGGCCAAGGATCCGACGCCTGCTGATTACGAGAACGCTTTATCGAAACTGGAGAGCGAAGATGACGTGGATATAGTGGCAGCATCCATTCACAACTGGGATGACAAGACCCTACCGAAAAAGGTTTACGCTGCCATAGAGGCACACTGCTCCATGATGAGCGTGAACTGTTTCAACCGAATTGGTTTCGGTGAGGCGGCGCCATCAAAGAACTTCCCATCGGAAAAGGATGAAGTGGACCATATCTGCAAGCAGACGAACACGCTCTCTAGCGACCGTTTCGTGTACATTGCGCCTCATGGTGCTCTGGGGGCGGTAGTAGGTCTCGTGGGAAACCTGAACTACTATGAATCACCCACTTTCAAAACGCTCAGCGGCATAACCGGGCTGGAACGAAAATATTCGCCGTCATCGCTGAAAAAGCTCTTGACCTCACATATTCTGCCGCTGGAAGTGAAAAAGGGTCGGGGAATAATTGTTGAGAAGGGGATCGCCACTTCCGCTGAACAGATTTCCGTGCAGAGAGTGGCGGACCGCTCCGTGAGAGGGACTAAAATGATTGGCGACCTCTTTATTGGGACTCTCAACAACATGACCGGGAGGGCGGCATTGAAGGAGAAGATCACCGAGTTCTTCATACAGATGGAAAAGGACGGGGGGATAGTGCCCAGCGCGGACGGCTCGGACCCGGCCTACAAGGTTGATGTGTACGCCACCGATGACGACATCTCCAAGGGAATAGTCAGGGTGGATATCGCCGTGCGGCCTGTAAGGGCTATCGATTACATATACGGAACAATACTCGTAAGGGCATGAACCTGATTCGTTCTCGCCCTTTGTTTTCTTTTCTTTCAGCAATTATTTTATATTAGATTCAGCGATATCTATCTCTGCGAGTTGCGACACCGCGAACATTATGAAAAGAGCGATTTCCAATCGAATTTCGCTCTTTTAACAATATTTTCAAATATGTAAAATAGGAGCGAGACAGAGGATATATTCATGACCGACTACATCGGGGGAAAAGTAACCAAAGTGATCGATGGTATCACCTTTGAAATGGCTGTCGATTTCAGAGGTGATCAAAATCAGGATGTTTTTCTCGACAAGGAAATGGTGCGTTTGGCGAGTTTTAAACAATCCGGTCTCGGGAAGAGTGGGGGTCGGAGCAGTATCACCGAACTGAGAAAAAAGATTTGGAACCGTCACATCACCCTGATAGTGGTGGGAAGGGATGATGACGACCGCGTTATAGCATACATCTCTCCGGCCTCGGCCTAGACAAAATTGTTTTTTACTCTGCGAGATACCCCTGCGCTCCACAGGAGCTGCAGGTGACGATGGTGGGCCTCTCAATGGTGGTCACAGGATTCATTGAACTGCAGATGTGACACTGGATCGACTGGAGGGGTGCTGCACCTGCCGCTTGTCCGGGAAGAGGTGGAGGCAATGGCGGGACCTGAGGGGGTACCGATGGTACCTGAAGCGGAACCGGCGGTGCAGCGGGCTGCTCGAATCCCGTTGTTAATCCCGGGATCGTTTCTCCCAACCCCGGTGCTCCCGTTGTATCCGGTATTAGAGGGGCCGAGGGATCCAATGAACCTATATCCGGTTGAAGTCCCGCAGGTTGAACCGGGGGGAATGTCCCAGGTTCCATGGGTGCAGGGGGAAGTGCCATGAGATTGAGGTCCTGGACACCCTGGTCGGTTGTCATTGTGGGAAGTAAGTAATCAGGTTGAATAGGCGGTGCCTGGAGACCGGCTGGTTGCTGCTGTGGAAATGGAGCGATCCCAGGAACCGTAGATGAAGGGCCGGCGGGCCAGCCCATCTGACCGGTTTGATCAGTGAATGTTTGCGAGTGCATGGGGAGGATAGGCATTCCTTGGGCACGTCCCGGAGGCGGAAATCCTCCCGGAACTGCATTCTGAGAGCCATAAGGAGGTACCATGGTTCCCTGCCAACCACCGCCACTTGTTTGGTATTGGCCCTGCGATTGTGGAGGGAGGGCCGTGGGTGAATACATGGGATGGTGGAAATCCCTATCCCCCACTGGATATGGAAACTCCGGTGGAAATTGCTGAGAAGGAAGTGTTTCGTCAGTCTTTTTATCTTTCTTCCTGCGGCCAATCACTATTATCAAGACGACCATTGCCAGTATGATGATGCCTATAACGATAAAGACCCACCAGTACGTTGAGAGAAGCCCTTCATCGCGGGTATTCTTTGCTTTCCGGTCATTGATTTCCGAATCGTAAGTTGCTGTCATCTCAGGGGTAGCATCGGAGGGATCATTGGGATCGAGGCCGTTCATTTTCTCCCACCAGTCCGGAAGCTTATCTCCGTCGCTGTCCGTGGTATCACCCCATTGCTCTTCAGCCTCTTTTCCCGTGGGTTTTGGCGTGATCTCGATCTCCAGCTTCACGCTTTCATTGAAACCGAAACCGTCATCCACATGAAGATAAACCAGATACTTGCCTGCCTGGTCCAGTACCGCCTGGGTTTCCATATTGTGACCTTTGAAAACGATCTTTTTGCTGGTCTTCCCCTTTATCACCCAGTAATAGCCAAGCTCGTCCTCTTCGTTATCTGTGGTCCCTTCAGCACTCAAACGAATTGTCGAGCCCTCCACGAAGGTCTCATCATCATAGGGTGCGTCGATCACCACGGCAGGTGGTGAGTTGATCCATACCTGGTTCGCCTCAGACATGGCAAAACCATTCCCAACGGCATCCTTGGCTCGCCATTTTATATAGTTTTCACGACCCGGTTCGAACTCTATATCCATCAATATTATCAGGTTCTCCTTGACCACGTTATTGTTGATAATGGTCCAGTTAGTGAAAAGTTCCTCATCGTCACCCCACGCAGAAATGGAATACTCCACGGTCTTTCCGTCCACACCGCTGCCGCCCATATCATTGATTGTGATACCTGCGGATACGGTAGTTTCTGTGGATATCTCATCATCCGGCATCGGCTCGGAGAAGGTCACCGGCGTAAGGTCCACCTTCACCGCCCGCTTTTCGCTGTATACCGGTCCGTTACCGGACATGTCGGAAATACGCCACATTACTGCATTACGGTCCCCCTCGTTGAACGTCAGCTCCGTCCATGCCCTGACCTTAACGGGATATCCCTCTTCTCCATTCTCCATTATTTCGAATTCCATCCCGTCACTGCTCCAGCCCGAAAACGTTCCCTCACCGTTCTTCCGGTAGGAGTAAGCAATACTATCGGTATCCAGGCCGTAACCGTCATTATCGTAGAATGTAATTTCTGTCCTTACTACGCTGCTCCCGAACCATTCATTGCCCATGGGAAAAAGATCGAATGCTATGGGCAGTACGCTGTCTATGTTGAATTGAAAATGCGTGGTGTTGCCCCATTGATCGTACACGTCGCAGGGTGTTATGTGAAAATACCAGCTTCCCTCTCCAAGCCCTGCAAACTCACCGGCATATGTTCCTGTAATACCGCCGTTGGGGGAATAAAGTACCTTCGTAGGCTCGGTGAGAGGAGTGCTGTCCACAGTATACGAATATCCTTTGATACCCGTTATCTCATGAGGCGGTTCCCAGGAGAAGACCGGGAGAGTGTTGTTGTAATAAATCGCCGGATCCGGATGGGTGGATGATGAAATCATGACTTCGTCCGGCCCTATGAGATCGAAATAGATGGTATCGTTGAAATCTTCGGAGACGATCCCCGCATGATCCCGAAACCTCACTCGTATTATTTTCAGTCCGTCGGTGGGAGTGAGTGCTATCCTCTTTTCTCCCTTGTATTCCTCCCAGGGCCCGACGTTTCCACGATCCCCTATGATCTGCATGTCCGCTATTCCGCTGCCATTATCCGAGGCATTGATTACGATGTCCACTAGCTGCTCATTCACCGAGAGCGCTCCCTCTTCTATTGTTATATTGCCCACAGGCTTTGTCACGTCTATCATCAGTTTCTTTACCATGGAATAATTGCTCGAAGCATGATATGCATCTCTGGTACGAACACGCCAGTAGTACACTCCGTCCTTCAGCTCATCCTGGACCGTATGTTCCGTAAAAGGGGGATCGGATGAATTCACCCATGATGTGTTGTAGACTTGGGAGATCAGTTCTTGATCGTAGTATATTTCCACAAGATATTCAGATTGTATGTCGTTCTTATCTGGATCGGTGAAGTTCCATTCCAGTACGGGCTGACGTGTACCCTGCCAAATATGGGATGGAGGTCCGCTTGTTTCCGGATCGCTCACCAGATCGTATTCGATTATTACCTTTTCGACGTAAGGCTGAACATCCTCATCGTTGGTGCTGAAGGTGGCATTCCACATCAGGTGGGACCCGCGGTTGCGGAAAACATGGTTCGTCCCGTTCTGCATGGTTACCCAGTTTACTCCGTCCACGGTCATGTTGTAAATTATATTGGTACCCTGGGGGCTGTACTCGTACCAGGTTATCCTCGCAGCCCCTATAGTGGGCCATTTCATATAGAGCGGATTTGACTGAATTGTGCCGTATTTCGAGGAGCTTGCGGTAACGTGGTATCCTATGAATCCTTTGTAGTTATGATTGGAACTGCCGTCCGACGAGGTCCCCGCTCCATTGTACTGGACGCTGCCGTGGCAGGGATGGTTCTCCACCATGTGCGCCCGCGTATTGATGCCGAACAGATAAGGATTCAAGGGCCTGGCGCCGTTCTGCCGGCAGTAGGTATAGGCTTGTCTCTCGGAGATAGTCCCGTAATCCTTGTAAAAATAGAGCTTGCCGTTCACCACCTTGCTGTCGCCGAACTGTCCCAATCCCGGCGTATCTCCGTTGGCGTAGGCCAGCACGCAGTAATGGCGCTCGTTCTTGTTCCTGGTGTTAACACTGTTCCACCTGTTAGTGCTGGTATATGCAGTGTTTGCGTCCCTATCCCCCACCCATCTCTCATGCTGTTCGTAGGGTGCGTTGTACCCGTAGTGGTTAAAATCAGGCGCTCCCATGAACTGGGCGCCGTACATGTTGGCCATTTCCTCCGCCTCGTCCCAGGTCATCAGACCAAAATTAAAAGTGAACCACTGGGACCGGTCCCCGCATCCTCCGTTGACTGTAGCATCGTACTTGAATTTCATCGTATTATGGGAATTTCCCGAGAGGACTGCTCTTCCGTTGAAAGTATCCACAAGGCACGAGCTGTTCTCCCGGTTGATGAAGGTCCTGTTGTTAAAGTCCTCGATTATGACATTCCCGTAGCGAGTATCCGTCTCTGATTCCTCGGGCCGGTCCAAATTGAGAACGACAACTTTGGAATTCGTCTCCGCTCCATTGTCGATACCAGAATACAGGGGAGTCGAAAAGCTCATAAGGATAATAATTCCCACAACAAGAATAACGTTCCGTCGATTGGCTGTATCCCGAAATATTTCCATTACCGTATCACCATTCCGGATTAATTTTCCATTTATTGAGAAAAGTTCTGATGTCCGTTAGTATTTGAAAAGATGGGTCATATAGAGACCTTCATCATAATTATTTATTACCCCGAAAAAATCATGAATTATCCACAATTTATTGGGCAAACAGAATTGTCTCTTGAAGAGCGGCTGTACGCAAAGATCACCCTGAGATATACCCCTGGGCACTGCAGACCGGGCATGTGATCACCGTCGGTCTTTCATTTGTTGTGACCTGATTCATGGCCCCGCAGGAATGACATTGCACGGATTGTGGTTGAACTGGCACCTCCGCCGCAGGCGGGGGAGGGGATATAGGTTGTTCTGTGGGGGGAAGCGGGGGTAACGTAGCGGTATCGAAAAGGTCGTCTATTGATGGTGGGCCCGCAGCCGGCGGTGCAGCCGGTTCGGGAATTGCAAAGAGGTCCTGCACGCTCAATTGAGGCTCGGAAACCGGAGGAACTGCCGCTTCAACAGGGAATGGATCCGGTGCGATAAAAGCCGTACCGGCAGAAGGCACGAATGCCTGGGCTGCCGCTTGCGTCGGTTCCGCCTGGGACATGGGGAGATCGTCCGGAGCTGGGGGAAGCGCCATGAGATTGAGATCCTGCGTGCCTTGGTCCGTGCTAATGGGCGGAAGGGTGTAGCCAGGTAGCACCTGTTGTGGACTGACATTTTGTTGGTACTGGGGCGGATTTGGCTCCTGGCTTCCCAATGAAGGCGCGGGGGCTGTGGGTGAATACGCCATTGAGGTCTGTGTATGCATGGGCAGAGCCGGTCTTTGCTGTTGAAAGGTCTGGGGAAGAAATCCACTGACGCCTGGAGATTGAATTCCCCCTGTGTTCCATCCACTTCTCACACCAGAGGGGTATTGACCCTGAGCTTGGTAAGTTTGGGGTCCCGCCGGGTAACCGGAGTGGTGAAAATCCCTGCCTCCCGCGGGATAAGGTCGCTCGGTGGGATAATGCGGTACCGGAACTTTCCTTTTTTTCTTTTTCCGTCTCCTCCTGGCAAGAACTATGATGCCAATGATCATGATCAATATTATGCAACCGATGATAACCAGAACCCACCAGTACCTTGATAGAAGGTTTTCTCCGGAGGACGCCCCCATCTTGCCTTCATCAATTACATTTCCGTATTCCTTTTTTTCATCGGGTGTGGCATCATTCGGATTATTTGGGTCCAGCCCATTTTCGATCTCCCACCAGTCCGGGAGCCCGTCGCCGTCGCTGTCAACTACCTCATCAGGATCATCGGGGCCTTCGTCCCCGAGGGTTTTGGGCAGCACCTCAATGTTAATCTTCAAACTCTCGTTGAATCCATGACCATCATCCACGTAGAGATAGACTACGTATCTCCCTTCGTTTTCAAGAAAGGTCTTCAACTCCATACCGGAACCTTTGAAGAAGGTTTTTTTACTGGATTTTCCCTTTATTACCCAGCTGTAGTTTAGTTCGTCGCCCTCGTTATCCTTGCTACCCGTCGCATTCAGGCTAATGACGGCATTTACCTGGAACGTTTCATCATCGTAGGGGCTCTCCATAACGGGTACCGGCGGAGAGTTTACCCAAATTCGATAGGCATCGGAGCTGCTGGATGGATTCCCCACGGCATCTCTGGCCCGCCATTTGATGTAATTATTTTTACCTGGTTCGAATTCTATATCCAGAAATACGTCCATGGTCTCCTTCACCATATTGCTGTTCAAAGCCGTCCAGTTGATAAAATATTTATCGTCGCCCCCCCCCCATTTGGATATGGAATATTCCACGGTCTTTCCGTCCACACCGCTTCCACCAATATCGCCGATGGAGATGCCGCAAGATACGTAGTTTTCGTTGGAAACATCGTCCTCTCCAGGAACGGGTGCGGAGAATACCACAGGTGTGAGGTCCACTTTCAGCAAGAGCATTTCGCTCTCAACCGGGCCGTTGCCTGCGAGGTCGGTTATACGCCATCTTACGGCATTCTCACTTCCTTCGCTCAATTCGATATAGACCCACGCCCGGACCTGCGCTGGATTTTTCCCGGCAGATTCTTTCAAAACCTCGAATTCCATCTTTTCAGCAGTCCATTGTGAGAACCGTCCCTCCCCGCTTTTTCTGTATGCGTATTGAATACTTTCGGTATCCAGGCCGACCCCTTCAACATCTTCGAAGACCACACTGGTACGTATGGTCGTCTCGTTGAACCAATTACCCTTTTCGGGGCTTAATTCATAGAAAATGGGTTGGGCGCTGTCGATATTGAAACGGAAATGAGAAGTATTACCCCACTGGTCATAGATGTCCGCGGTAGTTATGTGAAAATACCAGGTTCCCTGGGCAAGCCCGGAGAATTCACCGGCAAATGTCCCGGTAAGATGGTTATTCGGGGTATAGAGCACCTTCGTTGGTTGGGTCAGAGGCGAGCTGTCCACCATGTAGGAATAACCTTTTATTCCAGCCACTTCGTCCGGCGGTTCCCATGAGAATACGGGGAGAGTGCTGTTGTAGTACATGTCAGGATCAGGATGAGTGGGCGAGGTGATCATCACTTCCCCGGGTCCCTTGAGATCGAAATAGATGGTATCGTTGAATCTCTGGGAAATGATGCCTGCGTGGTCCATGAACCTGACCTCTATCATTTTCAGACCGTCCGTGGGTGTAAGCGCGATCCTCTTTTCCGTCTTGTATTCCTCCCATGGCCCCTCCTCCCCCTTGTCTCCGATTATCTGCATGTCAGCTATTCCGCTTCCGTTGTCGGAAGCGTTGATCTTCAGGTTCACCAGCTGTTCGTTTACGGTGAGCGCGCCTTCTTCTATGGTGATATTTCCCTGAGGTTCCGTGATATCGATCATAATCTTCTTCAAGGCGGAAAAATTGCTCCAGGCGTGATAAACATCCTTCGTTTTTACCCGCCAGTAGTACACGCCGTCCTCAAGTTGCTCACTCACGGTATGCTCAGAGTCCGTGGAATTGACCCAGGACGAATTGTATACGAGATCATTCATTTCCTGGTCACTGTAAAGCTCAACAATGAAATCGGATTGGTGATCTCCCTTGTCGGGGTCTGTGAAGTTCCATTTCAATGTCGGTGTGCTGTTCCCCTGCCATTTTACCGAGGACGGAGCGAAGGGTTCCGGATCGCTTACCAGATCGTATTCTATGATCACCCTGTCGATATAAGGCGTGATTTCTTTATCACCGGTGGTGAGAGTGGCGTTCCACATTAGGCGTGAGCCGCGGTTTTTGAATACGTAATTCGTATGATTCTGCATGGTTACCCAGTTCTTTCCGTCCACGGTCATGTTATAGACGATATTCGTTCCCTGCGGTTTGTGCTCATACCAGGTCATCCTTGCGGCACCGATGGTGAAACGCTCCGTGTAGAGCGGGATCGACTGTAAGAATCCAATTTCGGCGTTCTCACCCCCGGCGATACCGCTTACTGTGAATCTCAGCATCCAATCACCCCTTGGAGCGCTGCCCCGACCCCCATTGGCCGCGTAGCATATCTGGGTATAACCGTTACCGTCAATGTCCCGCCCGCCGTTCTGTATGGTATGCCCGAGAAACATATTGTATATGCAGTCGGCGTCGTTTGGTCTCGTTACGTCGAACCATACCTGGTCGCCGTTCTGCAGCGAAAAGGAATCCATGTTCTTGTAAACGAATCCCTGATGCGGTCCGTACCCGCCACCCGAACCGAATGGAATACAGTTGCCCGGCCCTCGCGGATTCTGAGGTATCGCACTGCATAGCTCGGCGTTCCCCCGCATGAATCTCACTCCGCTGATGGTATTCTGCCTCCACCCTCCTCCACCGCCCCACCATTGCCATACGAACTTCCCGCTTCCATCTCCACTGGTAGTCGTATCGCAAACCTGGGTACATGAATTATCACCCAAATATGCTCCTGTCGGTACAAGTTTTAGTATCATTCCCCCACCGGGAAACAGAAAACCGCTGGAAATACTTGCACGGCCTTCCCGTGTATCCACGCCGCACGATGTATTCGACTGGTCGATACCTGTAAAATTATTAAAATCCTCTATGATCACCCTTTGGTACCGGTTTTCCGTCTTGGGATCCACAGGCGAGCGCTCAACGGCGATCTCCGCTTGAGACCGTCTTTCGCCGTTTGAGTTATCCACTTTCGATTGTTGGAGGGCAGGTAAAAGAAAAAGTAATAATATCGCCGTCACAATTATTCGCGTGAACAGTAAATGTTTCGAAGAATTATTGCTATGCATCTACGATTACACGGTATACAATATATTTTATGTTTTCTCTTTATGTTTCCACCGATAATACAAAGTCATGCTTGGGAAGAAGATTCTGGAATATCTATTCTGTTACTAATCCCTGGGCTCCGCATGAGGTGCAGGTAACAATGGTGGGTCTTTCGGCGGTGGTCAAAAGATTCATAGCTGTGCAGACATGACATTGTACGTTTGAGAATACCGATTGGCCGCTTGCAGGAGGCTCCTGCCCGAGAGGCTGCGGTGCTTCCGGCGGCAGTGGTGACGGTGCGGCAGGTATGCCTGGAAGATCATCGTAGGAACTGGCTTCACTTCCCACAGAGGTGATTGGTGGAGGAACCGCGGGGGGTACAATGTTCGGTGAAGATGGTGGCATGGGTGACGGTGCAGCGGTTTCCGGTGCAGGATAATTTCCGGAGGCGACCGCTGATGGATCTATTTCCGGTGCCGGCGTCGGGTATTGTGTTGCTATTTCAGGTGTGACATCAGGGAACGGTATGGCAGGTGATTGTATTTCCTGAGATGACGGTGGTACGGGGTAGGGTGCTACTATTTCAGGTACAGGGACTGCAGTTGACGGGTTATGGTCCGCGATGGGGTCATTGCCCATGGTACCATATGTAACATCTTCGTACTCGGGGGCAGGTGGCAGTGCCAAGAGGTTCATATCCTGTAATCCCTGATCGGTGGTAAAAGAGGGAAGTAGATAATTGGGCGCGGAACTTGATGCTGTTTGAGCGCTGGGCGGCAAGGTATGTAGGCCGGGACTTATGGGCTGTTGGCTCCAGCTTCCCGGCATCCCTGCTTGATTGGGAGAGCCCGAGTAAGGAGCCCCCGGACCCGGAGGTAGTGCTAATGGTGGATTGGCGCCGGCCCCATACTGAGGGTTGCGGCCCCCGTACATTCCACCATATCCCGGTGTACCCATGGGAGCGTACCCGGAAGGTGCAAAGCCCAGGTTCTGACCCTGCGGGTATGGATGGAATGATTTCGGGGGCGGGATCTGGGTCGGGATTTGTTTTTTCTCCTTTCTTTTCTTACTTGCGGCAAGCAGGATAACGGCAATCACCGATATCAATATGAGAGATCCGATGATGATCAACAGCCACCAGTATTTTGCCAGCAGGCCATCTTCAGCGGCGTTATTGGACTTCTTTTCATTGAGTTCATTCTCATAGGCATCCATTTTTTCCTGGCTAGCATCATTAGGATCGTTGGGATCAAGGCCATTCTCTATCTCCCACCAATCGGGCAGCAAATCCCCGTCGCTGTCAATGGTATCGTCCCAAACGTTCCCATCATCGTCATCTTCATCCACGGGTCTCGGCACGATCTCTATGCCCAGTTTAACACTCTCATTGAAACCCAGACCGTCATCCACGTAAAGGTAAACTAAAAATCTGCCTGGCTGGTCCAACACCGCCTGACAGCCGAGACCATGTCCCTTGAACACAGTTTTCTTGCTGGTCTTCCCCTTTATGATCCAGAAATAGCTTAGTTCATCCCCTTCATTATCTTCGCTCCCGGAGGCGTTCAGCTGTATGATGGAACCTTCCTTAAATGTCTCTCCGTCATAAGGTTTCATGATTGACGGAACCGGTGGCGAGTTGATCCATATGCGGTAGGTGTCAGAGATTGAATAGCCGTTCCCCACGGCATCC
The DNA here is from genome assembly GCA_964342815.1 of uncultured archaeon. GTDB lineage: Archaea > Thermoplasmatota > Penumbrarchaeia > JASLWR01 > JASLWR01 > JASLWR01. The sequence goes on from CAYFHS010000010.1 coordinate 59,077, forward strand.
TTCGCGCGCCACCGGATATAATTATCCTTTCCGGGCTCGAACTGTATTTCCAATGAAACGTCGATGGACTCCTTCACCATGTGGTTACTGATGGCGGTCCAGTTTTGAAAATATTTTTTATCCTCTCCGTACTTGGATACGGCATACTCTATTGTCTTCCCGTCAACACCGCTGCCTCCGGCATCTGAGACGGTTATGCCGCAGATCAGCATGTCTTCAAGAAATATTTCCTCGGTCTCCGGGACCGGCATGGAGAAGGTCACCGGGCTCTTGTCAACCTTAACGGACCATTTCTCGCTCAGAGCCGGACCATTGCCGGCCAGATCGCTTATTCTCCACCTTATTGTATTATCGCTGCCCTCCGACAGGGGGATGTTCACGTAAGCCCGAACTTTCACAGGATTATTCTCGGTACTCTTCTCCAGTATCTCGAATTCCATTCCGTCATTGGTCCAGGATGAGAACGAGTTTCCCCCGGATATCCTGTATGAATATTTGATGCTCTCCAGATCCAGACCAAAACTATCGATATCAGTAAAGACGGCCTCTGCCAGCGCATTGCCGGAGTTGTACCAAACAGTATTGTCGGGCCCCATTTCGGAGATCAGAGGGATAGAGGTATCGATATTGAACCGGAAATGGCTGGTATTACCCCACTGATCGTATATATCGGAGGCACAGATATGGAAAAACCAAGTGCCGTCGGTGAGACCGGAAAATTCCCCTGCAAATGTCCCGGTAATTTCGCTGTTCGGGGTATAGAGAACCTTTGTGGGTTCCGTAAGGGGTGAGGGATCCACCAAGTAAGAGTATCCTTTGATGCCCCCCACCTCGCGGGGAGGGTCCCATGAAAAGACCGGAAGCGTGCTGTTATAATACATCTCGGGCGTGGGATGTGTTGTGGAGCTTACATTGATCTCATCCGGACCCAGCAGGTCAAGATAAATTGTGTCGTTGAATATTTCCGAAACGATGCTCGCATTGTCCCGAAACCTGACTCCTATAGTTTTCAAGCCGTCCGATGGTACGAGTGAAATCCTCTTTTCTGTCTTGAACTCTTCCCAAGGGCCATCCTTTCCCCTGTCGTTGATGATCTGCATGTCGGCAATACCGCTGCCGTTATCAGAGGCATTGATGCGGATATCTACCAACTGCTCGTTCACAGTAAGGGCACCTTCCTCGATAGTTATGTTTCTCACCGGTTTGGTCACATCGATCATGATCTTTTTTAAGGCTGAAAAATTGCTGGACGCATGATATATATCCCTTGTCCGCACCCGCCAGAAATACGTTCCATCTTCCAGGTCATCCTCAACAACATGTTTTGGGGTAGTGGAGTTTTTCCACGAGCTGTTGAAGACCATGTCAGTTCCCTCATCGTCGCTGTACATTTCAACGAAATACTCCGATTGATGGTCGCCGGGATCTGGATCGGTGAAGTTCCATTCAAGGGTGGGGGTGCTGCTACCCTGCCACTCGTGGGAATTCGGGGCGAATGGTTCCGGGTCGTCCACAAGGTCTATCTCTATCACCACCTTGTCTATGTAAGGCGTCACCTCTTCATCCTTGGTGGTGAGAGTGGCATTCCACATCAACTGGGAACCGATGTGCGTAAACACATGGTTGGTATGATTGGCTACAGTATCCCAGTGCTCCCCGTCAGCTGTAATATTGTAGATTATGTCCGTCCCTGGTGGTTTGTGTTCATACCAGGTCAACCGAACGGCTCCAACAGCCTTCAGAGTGTCATGCAGAACTTTGGATTGCACGTGAGACCGGTTGTTCATAATTCCTGTGGCTCCGAAGCGTATGTCGTCGATACCCACCACGTCGCCGCCGTTGTTAGGTATGTTCCAGACCACCGATCGTATGGAATTGACCCCGCCGTCAGTAACTCCCATGAATACCATGTTGTTCCTCTGATAGTTATTGTTTGGCGCTGTGGCCGTTGCGATGAGATTTCCATTTCCCTGCACACCGGAGTAGCCTTTAAGTCTCATACCTCCTCCTTGAAACTTGTCAACCACCATGAACCCGACTCCCGACTGGGCGTTGCCAAAGGTCATGGTAAATTGAGAATTCGGCCCTATGTTTGTCAGCATTCCCGATGCTTGATGCGGTCCCTCGCCCTGAATGGCCCCACCCTGGTTTCCTTGGCCCGGCCCTGCGCTATTCTGGACGTTACCGCTGGTGGAGGTCATAGAACTTATACCTATCCCTGCATAGAAGTTTGCCTGCAATGCGCCGTTTGGATGGTTGTTGAAATTGGCCTGGGTATTGATGAACATACTTCCCATAGCGGTATTGAAGTTTGCAAGACTGACATGACCGGTTGGGGAGCCTCCAGCGCCTCCTGCTCCGGATAGAAGTATTCTGCCCTGGAACGTGTCCATCCCAGCGGTGGAATTGCTGAAATCTATAAAATCTACATTCTTGAAATCATCTATGAAGACCTTGCCGTACCTTGTTTTTGACGTATCGGATTCACTGGGAAAAACATTGGAAAGACCGGCAAAACACTCTACACTGCTTTGATCCCATCTGTATGAAACACGGAGAATGGATGTGAACGAGAGAAAAGAAACTAGGGAAAGGATCAGCACAATTCGCAGAGTACTTGTTTTATCGTTCATCTCATGAGACATGTGAACCAATACCATAATACATGATATACGAAATATTTCATATTTTCGCAATTATTCTGCAAGGTATCCCTGTGCGCTACAGTTAGTACATGTTATTGTTGTGGGCCGCTCGGTTGTCTCGACCTGGTTCATGGAACCGCAGGCATGGCATTGAACGCCGGGCAGTTCGGTTTTTTCCTCTACGGGAGACTCAGCAGGCATTTCGGATTCTGTAGTTCCCTCTGTCGGCAGGGAGGAAAATATATCCTCAAGGGGGCCAGGAACGCTTTCCTCCGTTTCCGGTGCCGGTGATATGGGTCCGTCCACGGCGGGCTGGTCCTGTGTGTTATCCATTCCGGCTTCATTTACCAAGCCGCTTTCGGCATCGACCTGATCAATTGGGGCCGCTTCCACGCCGGTAGCAGGAGGAAGCGCCTTAAGATCGAGGTTCGGAGTGCCCAGTCCGGAGGTAGACACCGGAAGAGAATATTCAGGGGAATTTTCAGATGTTTCCTCCTGTTGAGCTCCCATTTCCGGTGCGATCAATGAAAGGTCCAGGGGAGGTAGTGTCAGGTCCATGAGCGGCTGTAGTTCCATGGGACTTTCCGTGCTCATGGGGAGTGCGGGTCGATGAGGATCCGGGACGGTACCTGCCGTAGGTGGAAGCTGTACCTGTGGATAATTATTAACAGGCGCCCCTCCCGTCCCTCCTCCCCAACCACCACCGGTTCCATAGGACGGAGAATATCCGGGTTGAGATTGCAGCGAAGCGTACATCTCGGAATACTGCGGATAGTGAAAGTCCCTGGAACCCATTGGGTACGGATCAGGAGAGTAACGCTGCTGAGGGGTATATTCCACATTATCCACCTCTTCTTCATTTTTCCCCTTTTTCACAGTTATTACGATTATCCCAATTATCATCAGCACTACGAGAACGCCTACAATGAGCAGGATCCACCAGTAACTCGACAGAAAATCGTCTTCCACAGCTGTCGCACCCTGATGTTTTGCAAGTTCACTGCGATAGAGATCTTTCTGTGGATCGGTGGCGTCGTTGGGGTTACCCAGGTTCAGGCCCTTGAGTTCCTCCCACCAGTCCGGGAGCCCGTCGCCGTCGCTGTCCGTTTTATCCTCCCACCGCTTCGTCACTTCGTTTCCTGTGGGTTGGGGGATAACCTCGATTGTCAGCTTTATGCTCTCGTTGAAGCCGAGGCCGTCATTCACATACAGGTAAACCAGATATTTGCCAGTTTTGTCAAGTGTGGTATTGGCATCTGGCCCCCAGGCTTTGAAAACGATCTTTTTGCTGGTCTTCCCCTTTAACTCCCAGTAGTAGCTGAGCTCGTCCCCCTCGTTATCCTCCGTCCCTATAGCGCTGAGGGTGACTGTGGCGCCATCTTCGAATTTCTGATCGTCGTAAGGTAAGGCAATTACCGGGGAGGGAGCCGAATTGACCCAGATACGGACAACTTCGGACACGGCGTATCCGTTCCCAACAGCATCTTTCGCACGCCACATGATATAATTGTCCCGCCCTGGTTCGAACCCAATGTCCATCAGAACTACGAGGATCTCATTTACCATGTTGTTGTTCGCATTTGTCCAGTTGACAAAATATTTCGAGTCGTTACCAAATGCAGAGATAGAATATTCCACAGTCTTTCCATCCACACCGCTTCCGCCTGCATCGCTGATTGTCAGGCCGACGGAAACCATGGTATCTATGGATACAATATCATTGGCAGGAAGCGGATCTGAGAAGGTCACCGGGGTGAGGTCCACCTTGATGGTAAGCCTATCGCTCTCAACGGGGCCGTTTCCGGATATATCGTTTACGCGCCATAATACAGCGTTCCGGTCACCCTCCGCGAGACCCAGCTGAACCCATGCCCTGACCTTCACGGGATTATCATCGATACCTTCCTCCAATATCTCGAATTCCATTTCGTCGGACGTCCATCCCGAGAATGTTCCCTCGCCGCTCTTCCGGTACGAATATTCTATGGTATTGGTGTCCAGACCGAAACCTTCAGCATCGGCAAAGGTGGCCTCCACAAGGATGTCGGTGCGCCTGAACCATTCACCGTCCGTCGGAACAAATCCGGAGATAACAGGGGCGATGCTGTCTATGTTGAACCGGAAATGAGTGGTGTTGCCCCATTGGTCGTAAATGTCACAGGGAGTTATATGAAAATACCACGTCCCCTCGCTGAGCCCGGCAAACTCGCCGGGATAGGTTCCCGTAAGATCGTTGTTCTGGTTGTAAAGCACTTTAGGTGGTTCTGTGACAGGCGTGCTGTCCACGGTATACGTATATCCCTTTATACCGGTCACTTCGTACGGCGGTTCCCAGGAGAAGACCGGGAGGGTGCTGTTATAATACACCATGGGATCCGGATGAGTTGGAGAGGTCACTTCGATATCGAAAGGTCCCTTGAGATCGAAATAGATAGTATCGTTATAATCCTCCGAGACGATCCCCGCGTTATCCCGAAACCGAATAATTATCTTCTTCAACCCGTCGAGAGGGGTGAGGGCGAAACGTTTCTCTGTGGCGAATTCCTCCCAGGGACCTTCGTTCCCCCGATCACCTATGATCTGCATATCCGCAACGCCCGAAGCGTTGTCGAAGGCATGGATGGCCAGGTCGACCAGTTTATCGTTTACCGAGGAAATGCCTTCATGTATGGTTATATTGCCCACGGGGCGGGTCACATCGATCTTGAAACTTTTTTTGTAGGAGTAATTGCTGGCGACATTATAGTTGTCCTTTGTTCGCGCCCTCCAGAAGTATACGCCATCCACCAATGAATCCGATATGGTATGTTCCGTAAAGGAGGAATTCACCCATGAGGAATTGTATATTTGATTGCTCAACTGTTCATCGTTGTAAATCTCCACCAAGTATTCTGATTGGTAATCGCCCTTATCCGGATCAGTGAAGTTCCACTCCAGTTTCGGGGTCTGGGTTCCCTGCCATATATGAGATTGGGGCAGGTGGGGCTGAGGATTGCTGAATAGGTCATACTCGATAATGATCTTGTCTATGTACGGGCTGATATTCTTGTCATCGGTCTTTATTGTAGCATTCCATCTCAATGCCGATCCGCGGTGCTCTAGAATGTATGACGTTTCGTTCTCAACGGTTATCCAGTTCTTCCCGTCAACACTTAACTTGTATATGATTTCCGTACCCTGGGGAAGATGCTCGAACCAGGTGGCTTTCACAGCTCCTATGGTCTTGGCCTCATCATACAGTATTTTCGATTGTATATAGGTTATATTCGTGGGAGGCTCGATATCGTTACCGAGGTAGGCGTTGCCGTCTGATATTTTGTAACGGTGTGGGTTGTTGTTGTTGGCAGAAATACAATATTCCTCCCCATTGAAAGCCATGTTGTAGATGCTTTCCTGAACGTTGAACTGTCCCACCAAAGCGCCATTGGCCGGGTTGATGATGCCAACATTCTGAATATTATTGTTATAGCCCCCCACATATAATAAACCATTAGCAAAGGCAAGACCCCCGTACACCCTGGGATTGCCGTTTATATTGAAATTTCTGACATGCTGCCCGTTATCCTTTCGGAGAACCCTCACTTGGTTCTGGTTATAAACCATTGCATAAACGTAATTGTCATCGCAGCAAACGCCTCCGGTGGTGCTTCCCATGTGATACGACCATATCTGGTTGTTGCCGCGGTCGGACCATTTATAAACTCTGTCATTTCCCCAATTTGCAGTATAGTATGTCCCATCCTTATCTCCCCAGAGCTGCATAATATTTCCGGTTCCGCTGTTGAAGGAGCCCAGATAGTTGTTATTAATGTCGTACCGGTAGATCGTGCTCCCGGCCCACTGGGGATACCAGTACTCATTGTATTTAGGACTGAATCCGCCACCGTGTGATCGTGTGTTCTGGTTCATCCTGCCTTTATAGGTAGGCGGGATTATGGGGCTGCTACCCCACAGCATAACCCGACCGTCCATTGTGCGAATTGAAGCTGTAGTATTGGAGCTGTCGATATACGTCAGATTGTTGAAATCCTCAACAATTCGATTGCCGTAACGAGTTTTTGACTCGGAGATTTCAGGAAGCTCTGGTCGCAAAACCCCGGATTTCTTTGTCTCTTCCACAGATGATGTGGAGTGAAATACAATGGAGATCATCAGAATGCAGATACCGAAAGATATTAGTTTTGAAAAACCCATTTTTTTCTCAATCAAGAAATTTATTGGCATATGCTACCACCTTGTTATACACGTATAAATTATCGTAAAAATAAAGATTACGATATAGCTTATTAAGCGGGAAATCGAATCCCAATTAAGAAATACTCTATCTTTTTTCCTACATTTAAATTTTTATATTCCTACTTCGAATTTTTTAGATTTCTAAAATTCACTATTATTTACACGACATCAAAGCAAATAAATCAAGAACCTCATGTCAGCGACAAAACATTCTTGGGGCTGTCCCTAAATAGAATCGATCCTTATGTCAAGAGACAAAAAGGGTAATTTAAACGGCGAATCCCTGCACGCCACAGGAAGAACAGATCACAACCGCCGGTCGTACGTTCGTGGTCACCTGATTCACGGCCCCGCAGGCGTGACAGGGGATGCTCTGGGGCGATGGAGTTGGCGGAATCTCCGGTGCTGGGGGAGACTGGGTGGGAAGGGGCGGTTCAGCAGGGGGCAGGGGTAGCTCACCGCTTTGACGTTGACCGAATATATCATTCAGCAGGTCGTCCGCGCTTTTTGCGGTGGAAATCAACGGTTGCGGTGAACGGGGAACCACTTGCGGTACAGCTGGAGATGAAGACGGAACCGATGGCGGAATTTCCGGCACGGGAGCCACCGGTTGTGGATCCGCCATGGTACCAGGAAGAGCATCGAACGACAGCGGTTCCTGCGCAGGCATGGCCGTACTCGGATCGAAGGCACCAACAGTACCGGTCTCATCCTCCGGGGCCGGAGGCAGGGCCATGCGATTGAGATTCATAGTACCACGCTCGGTTGAGAATTCAGGCAGGGAATAATTGGGTATGCCAGGTGAGAGGGGTGCCGCTCCGATTTGTGCCACCCGGGGTGCTGGCAGGGCCGGGGGATTGTAAGTTGAACCAGTGGGTGATAATTGGTTGGCAGCTAAAGGTAATTGTTGCCCTCCTCCTGCATATGGGGCTTGGTAAGATGGCATCTGTCCACTGGTAGTTGGAGCATAACCCCCACCGGATTGCGGAAAGTTCCCCTGGCCATATCCGGTCGCACCCCCATACGGGGTCCCGGAAACCGCTTGGGCCTGGTATCCAGTGGCCGTATTCGAATGCGGTGGTTGGTAGTATGCCCCAACGCTAGGCGGATACGAACCTTGTGAGGCCCGCAGCCTGGGCAGCTCACCCTTCTGCTCTCTTTCCTTTTTCCTTTTCTTTCTCACAGCTATGATGATTATCATGATGATCAATATTATCACAACGGCCGCGCCGATCACAAGTAGCCACCAGTAATCCGATAGCAAACTTTTCTCGGGGCCGCTCTTCACTTGATGTTCTCTGAGTTCCGCATCGTATTTTTCTTTCGATTCCGTTGTGGCGTCGTTTGGGTTGTCGGGGTCCAAGCCGTTCAACTTCTCCCACCAGTCGGGAAGTTCGTCGCCATCGCTGTCAGTTGTATCGTCCCACCTCTCCTCCACTTCGCTTTCGGTGGGTTTCGGGGTCACTTCGATAGTCAGTTTCACACTCTCGTTGAAACCGTAACCGTCATTCACATAAAGATAGAGTAGATATTTACCCACCTGAGCCAGTGTCGTCTGGGTGCCGATACCGTAACCCTTAAAATGAATTTTTTTAGTGGTCTTCCCCTTTATCTCCCAGTAATAGTTCAGTTCGTCCCCCTCGTTATCCTCTGTTCCCGTGGCATTCAAGTGAATGATGCTGCCTTCCTCGAATGTCTCTCCATCATACGGCCGATCTATAACGGGGACGGGGGCCGAGTTCACCCATACCCGGAAAGCCTCGGATTCGGCGAAACCATTCCCTACTGCATCCTTCGCCCGCCATTTTACATAATTATCGCGGCCCGGTTCGAACTGGATGTCCATGAGCAAGTCCATGGTTTCCTTCACCAGGTTGTAATTGATATTGGTCCAGTTTATAAAATATTTCTCGTCATCACCATATTTGGATGTGGAATACTCGATGGTCTTTCCATCAACACCGCTGCCTCCGGAATCGTCGATGTTAATACCAATGGACACGGAGGTTTCGCTGGAAACCTCGTCGAAGGCGGGAAGTGGATCGGAAAAGGTCACCGGGCTGAGGTCCACCTTGATCTGCAGTTTTTCACTTAACGTCGGGCCGTTTCCGGACATGTCGGTAATACGCCACATGACGGCATTTTCAGCTCCCTCGTTCAACTCAATACTGGCCCAAGCTCGGACCTTCAATGGATTTTTCTCTGTACTTCTCTCCAATACCTCGAATTCTATCCCGTCGTCCGTCCACGCTGTAAAAGAGTTCTCACCGCTCTTTCTGTAAGTGTAGGCCAAACTTTCCTCATCCAGACCGAAACCCTCAGGGTCCAGAAATGTAACTTGGGATAATATCTCCGTAGTTCCATGCCAATCCCCACTTGACGTGACAATCTGAGAAACAACAGGGGGGACACTGTCGATGTTGAATTGGAAATGGGTAGTATTCCCCCATTGATCGTAAACATCACAGGGCGTAATGTGGAAATACCAGATTCCCTCGCTCAGCCCCGCGAACTCGCCCGGGCTTGTTTCTACAAGATCGCTGTTTTGCGAATAGAGGACCTTGGTCGGTTCACTGAGAGGCGTACTGTCCACTGTATATGAATATCCCTTTATTCCCGTTACTTCGTACGGAGGGTCCCATGAAAAGACGGGTAGTGTGCTGTTATAATACATCTGATCGTCCGGGTGTGTGGAAGAGCTGACCTCAATATCAAAGGGTCCCGTGAGATCGAAATAAACAGTATCGTTGAACTCATCTGAAACGATGCCTGCGTGGTCCCTGAATCTTACTCTTATCTTTTTGATACCATCCTTGGGTGTCAGGGAGACTCTCTTCCCGCTCTTGAACTCTTCCCAGGGCCCGACATTCCCCCGGTCGCCTGTGATCTGCATGTCGGCGATTCCGCTGCCGTTGTCGGAGGCTTTAATGGCAATATCAACCAGCTGCTCGTTCACAGAAAGAGCTCCGTCCTCAATGGTGATATTACCTATCGGTTTCGTAACGTCGATCAATATTTTCTTGAGAATGGAGAAGTTACTGGGTGCATGATAGATATCCTTTGTCCTAACCCGCCAGTAATACGTCCCGTCCTCCAACTCCTTAACGAGAACATGCTTCGGCTCCGTAGAATTCAGCCAAGTAGTGTTATAGACCATTGTGTTCATTTCTAGCTCCGAATAGATCTCCAAGAGATAATCTGACTGGTGATCGCCTTTATCGGGATCTGTGAAATTCCATTCCAGAGTGGGGGTCGAAGTACCCTGCCATACTTCCGAATTCGGCTTATTCGGTTCCGGTTGGCTCACCAGATCATACTCTATTATTACCTTGTATATCGCTGGAGATATCTCCGGATCATTCGTCCTCATGGTGGCGTTCCATCTCAGCTTTGATCCCTGGAATTCGAATATATGGTTCGTTGCATTCTCCATGGTCACCCAGTGTTCATCATCCACTGTCATATTGTAGATGATACTGGTACCAGGCGGTGTGTTCTCATACCAGATGATTCTCGCTGCCCCGATGGTCGGCATCTTATTGTGAATGATGTGGGAATGTATGTATCCCAGCTTCTTGTCGCCGGAGAACATGCTGCCAGGTAGCTCAATTGCCATAACGGCCAAAGTCTGGGAACCTTGATGATTGCTTTCCTCCCGAAGCGGTGTGCGCCCGTCCAGCTCCGTGGCCATCCCAACAGCGTTTGCATTGGTCCAATCGTTGCAGGTCTGCCCGTTTACAAATTGTCCTCTTACATTCGAGCCTGTCCAGCCGTCAGCATCCGACCAATCGGGATTGGCACCGGTATTCTCATTCACTTCACGGTTAACAAAGGTTCTTAAATATCCTCCATTGGACCAGCTTGGATTGTCACCCTGAAATATTCGGTTCCAATTGTTATACATGGCGTTCTTGTTTCGGTCTACTATTGGCATGTTGGATGCATAAGGCTCAGGTATGATATCCTTCATGTGCTGCTGCGATGAAGACAGCATTGCCTTCCAGCGAGAGGCCCCGAATCCCTGCTGCGCAGCATTCTGGTTGACCAGACTATCAGCTCCTGCAATACCACCCATATTTCCATTGTGGGCATTGTCCATGGCTGTGAAAATGAGCTTTCCGGGGAATGTTTCCGTCCCTCCCAGAAACACGATACCCCGGCTGGTATCCACTCCTGCGCTGGTATTTGTAAGGTCGATCCCTTCGGCGTTATCGAAATCCTCCACAATAACGTTTCCGTAGCGCGTTCTCAAAGAAGATTCGCCTGAAGTTCCCGCATTATCGTACCCTGCGATCACAAAGGCATCGGTTGGGATCGGATCGCTCTTATATGGAAAGGAACTGTTAAGAAATAAAATTAGTAATGTGATGGAAAGCAGGGAAACCATCAATCTGGTCTTATTTTTATCTGAAAACCTCATAGAGACCAACTAAAAACTAACACGGTAAACAAGATATTTCATTTTTTCTCAATATGTTGTCATAAGAGTGAACTTTAACCAGTTGTAAGGCATCGGAGAGTCATCAATGTTGCGTGCTCATTAATGATGGTATTTCAGAATGACTGCTTTTTTTCGAAAATAAAATCAATTGAAATAGGGTTAGGCCGAGATCGCCGTCCAATTTTATTGTGCGAGATATATCTGGGTGCCGCAGGAAACACAGGTCACGGTGGTGGGTCGTACGGCAGTCATAACCTGATTCATGGAGCCGCAGCCATGACATTGTATACTGGGCAATTGCGGAATACCCGGGATAGGAGGAGGAGAAACCATATCCGGTACCGGAGGTTCGGGAGAAGATAAACCTGGGGGCGGCGACGAAAAGATATTGTCCAGTGGACTCGAACCGCCTTCCACCGGTACCGCCGGAGCGGGCGTAGGGGGCGCTTCCGGGGAGGGTGTTGAATTGATTCCCGGTAAAGGCGGTATGTAGATAGGCTGCACCGCACCTGATTGCTCGAATGCGCCAGGCAAACCTTTTCCACTTGTTCCGTCGCCTGCAATTGGGATTTGCCCCCCTGGGGATGTTTCCTCGGGAGGTGCAGGGGGAAGGGCCATGAGATTGAGGTTTTGAGTCCCCTGTTCGGAGGTGAACGCTGGCAGGCTGTATGCTGGCGGGGTGAAAGACGGTGAAGCTGACTGAGCTTCGGTTCCCTGTGCAGTGGTTATAGGGCTCTGAGGTGGAATGGCCATGTCCTGCACGGGCTGTATTTCCGCCGGTCCCGTGTACATTGGAAGAGCGGGTCTTTCAGGTACAGGGCTAGCACCTGCTGCAGGTGGCAGTTGTGCCATGGGATACTTCATATAATTTGGCTGACTTCTTTCCTGTCCGCTTCCCCACCCACCACTGCTTCCATAAGCGGGAGAGTACGCGGACTGAGATTGGTGGGAAGCATACATCTCGGAATACTGCGGATTATGGAAATCCCTGGAACCAATTGGATACGGCTCGGGAGAATAGCGCTGCTGTAAGGCGTTTTCCATCTCTTTTTCTTCTTCTTCCTTCCTCTTCTTTTTCGCCACAATGACTATTATTCCAACGATCAAAGCCACTATGATAAAGCCCACTATAAGAAGAACCCACCAGTACCTCGACAGGAGGTTTTCCTCCCCGACTTCCGCACCCATATGTTCTGACAGTTCAACTCGATAAAGATCCTTTTGTTCATCAGAACCGTCGTTGGGATTGTCCGGATTCAGCCCATTGAGTTTCTCCCACCAGTCCGGGAGCCCGTCGCCATCGCTGTCAGTTGTATCCTCCCATCGTTTTATAATATCGATACCGGTGGGCTTCGGAGTAACCTCAATGGTAAGTTTTAAGCTCTCGTTGAAGCCGAGTCCGTCATCCACATGAAGGTACACCGAATACTTACCCTGCTGATCCAGTGCTGTGCTTGCATCGGGCCCCCAGCCTCTGAAAACGATCTTTTTACTGGTCTTGCCCTTTATCTCCCAGTAATAACTCAGTTCGTCCCCCTCGTTGTCCTCCGTCCCGGAGGCATTCAGGCGGACAGCGGCGCCTTCTTCGAATTTCTCGTCGTCGTATGGTAGGGCGATGACCGGCGTCGGGGCAGAATTGACCCAGACCCTGACTGCATCGGACACGGCGAAATCGTTCCCCACCGCATCCTTCGCACGCCACTTTATATAGTTGTTCCGACCGGGTACGAACTCTATATCCTGCAGGATCACCAGGGTCTCCTTTACCATATTGTTGTTGGGATTTGTCCAGTTTATAAAATATTTCTCGTCGTCCCCATATGCGGAAATCGAATATTCCACAGTCTTTCCATCCACACCGCTTCCACCAGTATCGCTGATGGTCAGACCTGCTGAAACCAGGGTATTCTTGGATACCTCGTCATGGGCCGGAAGCGGGTCGGAGAAGGTCACTGGGGTAAGGTCCACTTTGATCGCATGCCGTTCGCTTTCGATGGGTCCGTTCCCTGAAATATCGTTTATACGCCACATCACGGCATTCCTGTCCCCTTCTACTAGATCGAGCTCAACCCATGCCGTGACCTTCACAGGATTGTCATCGATACCTTCTTCCAGTACATCGAATTCTATTCCATCACCGGTCCATCCAGAGAATGTTCCCTCGCCGCTTTTCCGGTATGAATAGGCAATACTTTCAGTATCCAGACCGTAACCGTCTGCGTCGGTGAAGGTGGCCTCGACGCGGATTTCGGTGCGTCTGTACCATTCGCCGTCCAATGGAGAAATCTCGGAGATCGCCGGAGCTACGCTGTCTATGTTGAATCTGAAATGGGTGGTATTACCCCATTGATCGTAAATGTCGCAGGGAGTGATGTGGAAATACCATTTTCCCTCGCTCAGTCCCGCGAACTCCCCAGGATAGGTTCCCGTAAGATCGCTGTTCTGGTTGTAAAGCACTTTGGTGGGTTCGGTGAGAGGGGTACTGTCCACCGTATAGGAATATCCTTTTATGGCGGTCACTTCATAGGGTGGGTTCCATGAGAAGACAGGAAGCGTGCTGTTGTAATACACCAGCTGGTTAGGGTGAGTAGGAGAGGTCACATCGATATCGAAGGGTCCTTTGAGATCGAAGTATATGGTATCGTTGTAAAGCTCGGAAACGATACCTGCGTTGTCCCGGAACCTCACGCTGATCTTTTTCAGGCCGTCGAGAGGGGTGAGAGCGATACGTTTTTCGGTCTTATATTCCTCCCACGGCCCTTCGTTCCCCCGGTCCCCAATGATCTGCATATCTGCTACGCCCGATGCGTTGTCCGAGGCATAAATGGCAATGTTGACCAGTTTATCGTTAACAGAGAGGATATCCTCCTCTATGGTGATGTTGCCGACGGGTTTCGTCACATCGATCTTGAAACTCTTAATGACCGAGTAATTGCTGGCGACGTGATAGACGTCCTTGGTTCGAGCCCTCCAATAATATATGCCATCCTCCAGCGCTTCGGTGATGGTGTGCTCTGTAAAAGTTGAATTCACCCATGACGAATTGTAAACCTGATTGGTCAGTTCCTCATCGTCGAATATCTCAACCTGGTATTCGGACTAGTGGTCGTTCTTATCAGGGTCTGTGAAATTCCATTTAAGCTTCGGTGTTCGAGTGCCCTGCCAGACCTCGGATGTTGGTAGATGGGGCTGGGGACTGCTGAAGAGATCGTAGTCGATGACCACCTTGTCGATGTAAGGGCTGATGCTTTTATCGTTGGTCTTTATGGTGCCGTTCCACCTCATGGGCGACCCGCGGTGTTTGAATACGTGGGTGGTTCCGTTCTTCATATTGACCCAGTTCACCCCGTCCAGGGTCAGTTTGTACTCGACATCGGTACCCTGGGGCTTGTGCTCGTACCAGGTCATCTTGGCGGCGCCAATTGTCTTGGTGTCATCGTAAAGTATCTTGGACTGGAAATGTGTTATGTTTGTTGGAGGTTCAACGTCATCACCGAGATAGGCGTTTCCGTCACTGATCTTATACTTCAAGACGTTTGCGTTGTTGGATGATACACAGTAGTTCTCGCCGTCGAATGCAGAATTGTAGATATTCGTCTGAACCCTGAATTCACCTATCTTCTGATTGTTGTGGGGGGTGAACATTGCCACTCTCTGGTAGTCCCGATTGTAGCCTCCGATATACAGAATACCATTGGCAAAAGCCATGGTCCCATAATCATAGCATGTGGCGCCTATACCCCATGTTCGTACATGCTGACCATTGTCCTTTCTTAGAACGTAAACATTGCTGTCATACCACCTCATTGCATAGACATAGGTATCATCACAGCATACGGAACCCGCCGTGCTGCCGAGGTTGTATGACCATATCTGATTGTTTCCCCTGTCACTCCATTTGTAAATCCTGCGGTTCCCCCAGTTCGCGGTATAATAGGTGCCGTCCTTGTCACCCCAGAGCTGCATCATCTGGTTCGACCCGGAATTGAAAGTACCCAAATACTGCCCGGCCCTGGTATACCTGTAGATGGTGCTTCCCGACCAATGAGGATACCAGAACTCATTATATTTCGGGCTGAATCCCCCGCCGTGAGAACGCGTATCCATATTCATTGATCCCTCGTTTGTTGGCGGGATCACAGGGCTGCTGCCCCAGAGATAGGCTCGGCAGTCCATGCTGCGAACAGAGCATGTAGTGTTGGACCGGTCCACCATGGTGTAGTTGTTGAAATCCTCCACAACTCGATTCGCAAAGCGCGTGCCGGATAACTCCGCGTCCGGGGCCAAGACCTTTTCGATAACAGTATCTTTAGGTCTTTCAATGGATGACCCGTGAAAAACCAGGAGAAGCATCATGATAAATACGACAAAAGCAAACGTTTGTTTCAACAAACCTTTTTCAGTGAAGAAAGACTCAATTGGCATATGCAATCACCTAAGACACCGGTGTGAGAAATGATGGTCCGAATACACGTTAAAATTATTTGGTGAGACCATCAAAATTTATTATAGATCGGCTTTATCTTTCTTCGTACTTATATATTTTTCATCTCTACCTCGAAATTAATTTATTTTGATATTTGAATTTAGGTCTAAAAAAAAGAGAGAAATATTTATTCAGTTTTTTTATTAAAAACCACTCAAGGAGCTGGAGGTTTTGGGGGCGGTTGCGGAGAGGTTTTGGGGGTTTTCGGACCGAAAATATCGTCGAGAACATCGTCCTCGGTGCTCATGGGGGGAGCAGCATGGGATTCCATTGATTCAGGAGGCGAAACAGCAGGGGCGACCGATCCGGATTGGGCTTCCGACCATTTTGTTGAGGGTGAGGGGGGAGATATTACTGGGGATCCGGAAACGGTTACTGGATCGGGTGTAATATGTGAGGCTGATGGAGGTGCTATCACGGTGGGTTTGGGCATGCTTGTGGGCTCACGTGTTCTGGGTGATGGTGTTGGAGGTTCTATCACCGTGGATTTTGACATGCTTGTGGGCTCAGGTGTTCTGGGTGATGGTGTTGGAGGAGATATAATGGGGGTTTCAGAGACTAGTCTTGGATCAGGTGTTATCGGTGATGAAGGTGCTATTACCGTGGGTTTGGACATACTTATGGGCTCGGGTTTTATGGGTGTTGGTGTTGGGGGAGATATATTGGGGTATTTAGAGACTGGTATTGGGTCAAGCGTTATGGGTGATGGTGTTAGGGGAGATATAATGGGGTTTTCAGAGACTGGTGTGGGATCCGATGTAATTTGTGAGGCTGATGGAGGTGCTATTATTGTGGGTTTGGACACGTTGATGGGCTCCGGTTCAACCGGCGATGCTGTTGTGGGTGATATTGCAGTGGTCTCCGGGACCATAGTAATTGGTATGAGTGATTCCACAGTCTCCGAAGGGTAGGTTGGCTCCTCGAAGGTTTTTTTCATCTCCTCATCCCCCGCTGCAGGGGGAAGTGCCAATCGATTTAGGTTTATGGTACCTTGCTCCGATGTGAAAGAAGGTAAAGAATATTGGGGCGGGGTCGGCGAGCTGATCACTTGTTCATACTGTTGTCCCTGCTGAGCGGGCTGGATTGAAGGAGTCACGGGAGAAATTACATTAGAAGGTTGTTGTACGGGAAAGATCTGTTGCTGCGCTACAGGGACCTGTGAAGCCATGGGAAGGGCAAGAGGCATATGTCCGGGCCCCGTAGAACCGGCAGACGGCAGCTGAGGATAAGTATCCGGACGGCCCCCGAATTGCGTGTTCGCCCCTTTTGAGGATCCCCAGCTCGAGAATTGTGTTCCATAAGCCGGATGTGACTGGTAAGTGTTTGTCATCTGCGAATATTGGGGTGGGTAAAAATCCCTGCTTCCAACCGGGTACGGTCTCTCCGGAGCTATTCGATTTGGCATGGCGTTTTCCGTTTCTTCTTCCTTCTTCCGCTTATTTTTTGCCACAACAACGATACCGATGATCACTATTAAAATTAGTGCACCGATGATAATCAGAACCCACCAGTATTTTGAGAGCAGACCTTCCTCCGTGATTTTAGCGCCTTTTTGTTCATCCAATTCCCTTTTGTAGGTTTGTTTCATCTCCTGGGTCGCGTCATGGGAATCATTTGGATCAAGGCCGTTCATTTTCTCCCACCAGTCCGGCAGCGAGTCCTCGTCGGTGTCAGTAGTATCCTCCCATCTCACTTCAGCTTCTTTTCCGGTAGGTTTCGGTTCGATCTCAATATCCAGCTTCACGCTTTCATTGAAACCATAACCGTCGTCCACGTGTAAATAGACCAGGTATTTACCCGGTTGATCCAATGTTGCCTGTGTCTCCTTCTGGTATCCTCTGAATACGATCTTCTTGCTTGTTTTTCCCTTTATCACCCAGTAGTAACCAAGCTCGTCTTCCTCGTTGTCATTGGTCCCTTCGGCACTCAGGCGAATTGAAGAACCTTCCACGAAGATCTCTTCATCATATGGCGCGTCGATCACAGGCTCCGGGGGTGAGTTGATCCATACCTGGCTCGCTTCGGACACTGAATAACCATTTCCCACTGCATCCCTTGCCCGCCATTTAATATAGTTATCACGACCCGGTTGAAACTCAATATCCACCAATATGTTCAAACTCTCTTTGATCATGTTGTTGCTCATACCCGTCCAGTTGACAAAGTTTTCATCGTCGTTACCCCAGGCGGATATGGAATACTCTACGGTCTTTCCGTCCACACCGCTGCCGCCCATATCGGTGATCGTGATACCTGCGGACACTGTAGTTTCCGTGGATATCTCATCATCCGGGATCGGATCGGAAAAGGTTACCGCGGTTAGGTCCACCTTGACCGCCCGCTTTTCGCTGTTCACCGGTCCGTTGCCGGACATATCGGAAACACGCCATATCACAGCATTCCGGTCACCTTCATTGAACACGATATCGGTCCATGCCCTGACCTTGACGGGATAACCTTCTTCCCCGTCCTCCAGTATTTCAAAATCCATCCCGTCGCTGTTCCAACCCGAAAATGTTCCCTCCCCGCTCTTTCTGAAAGAGTAGGCAATACTGTTGGTATCGAGCCCGTAGCCGTTTCTGTCGTAAAATGTTGCTTCAGTTCTTACACTGGTGGTCCCGAACCAGACATTCACAGATGGAACAAGCTCGGAAACCACGGGAAGGACGCTGTCGATGTTGAATTGAAAATGGGTGGTATTACCCCATTGATCGTACACGTCACAGGGTGTGATATGGAAATACCAGGTTCCCTCCCCGAGTCCGGCAAATTCACCTGCATATGTTCCGGTAAGGTCCCCGTTAGGGGAATAAAGCACTTTTGTAGGCTCCGTAAGAGGAGTGCTGTCCACAGTGTACGAATATCCCTTGATACCCGTAACCACATACGGAGGCTCCCAGGAGAATACCGGGAGCGTGCTGTTGTAATAGACCAGGGATTCGGGGTGGGTGGAAGATGAAATTATAACATCGTATGGTCCCTTGAGATCGAAATAGACCGTATCATTGAAATCTTTCGAGATTATACCGGCATGGTCCCGGAACCTGACACTGATTTTTTTCAGTCCGTCAGTGGGAGAAAGAACTATTTTTTTCTCAGTATTATATTCCTCCCAGGGTCCCTCGTTTCCCCTGTCACCGATGAGCTGCATGTCAGCCACACCACTGCCGTAATCCGAGGCATTGATCCGTAGTTCGACCAATTTATCATTGACCGATAGCACATCCTCCTCTATGGTTATATTTCCAACTGGCTTCGTGACATCGATCATGATTTTCTTAAGTACTGAAAAGTTGCTTGCGGCGTGGTATCCGTCCTTTGTTTGCACCCTCCAGTAATAAACACCATCGTTGAGTGCTTCATTGACCGTATGCTCCCAGAATGAAGAATTTATCCATGATGAGTTATACCGAATTTCATTCATGCTTTCATTGTCATAGATTTCCACGAGATAATCCGACTGTATGTCGTTCTTGTCGGGATCGGTGAAATTCCATTCGAGTTTTGGAATGTTGGTTCCCTGCCATGTTGTAGAGCTGGGGGCGTATGGCTCCGGTTCGCTGAACAGGTCGAACTCGATTGTGATCTCTTCCATGATGGGTCCGTCATCTACATCTTCAGCCGTAAGCGTGGCATTCCACATCAGCTTCGCCCCCTTATGGTAAAAATGTGGTTTTCACCTGGGGTTATCTCCTCCCAGTTCACACCATCGGCTGTAACCTTGTAGTCTATGCTCGTACCCTGGGGTTTGCTTTCCACCACGTCGAGTCTAACAGCTCCGATAGTATGTTTTCCCTGATAAAGCGGTTTCGACTGAACGTACCTAATCTTTGAAGTGGGATCCACACGGTCGCCGAAGTAGGAGTTACCTTCAGAAATCCGATATTTGGATACCGAGTTGCCGTTATCCGACACACAGTACTCTTCCCCGTTGTACGCCATATTGTATATGTGCCGATTAGTCCGAAAATCTCCCAGATAGTTACCGTTGCTTGGATTGAACATACCGACCCTTCTATGATCGCGATTGTATCCCCCGATATACAAAATGCCATTGGCATAGGCCATGGTACCGTAATTATAACAGGTTGCGCCAATATTGAAGTTCCTCACGTTCTGCCCGTCGCTCTTTCGAAGCACTCTGACCTGGCTGTCATGCCATCGCATAGCGTAAACGAATTGACTATCGCAGGTTACCGATCCCGCGGTGGACCCTATATTGAAAGACCAGACCTGTCTAACTTGCCAATTGCCGGGGTCCACTGCCCATTTTTTAATAGTATTGTATCCCCAATGGGCTCCGTAGAAACTTCCATCGACATCGGACCAGACCTGCATCATCTGCCGTTCGCCATTATTGAACTGCCCCAGCCCCGAATATCCGCTGTTGTACCTATAGATAGTATTTCCCGACCACTGTGGATACCAGTACTCATCCACCATGGGGGAAAAGCCGCCTCCGTGTGAACGGGTGTTCATATTCACTGTGCTAACATATGCCGGGGAAATGGACTTACTTGATTCGAAAGTGATCTTCCCTGCTTTCGTGTTTATGGTGCAGGATGTGTTGCTTATGTCGATATTGTTGAGATTTTTAAATTTCTCAACAATTTTATTTCCATAGCGTGTGTAGTAGGGCGGAACGTCGGGTAAGACTGTTGATTGGACCTGTCCCGATCTCTCCGGGGAGACCGCTACCGGGGGATGAATTGTGAAGGATAAGAGTTGGACGAGAAGAACGCAAACGGCCAATAGACTGATCCAGCTATGCTTTACCCGAAATTTATCTATTGACATTTCTCATCTCCCCCGTGCCCTCAAAGAAAAGAGGCGTAAATCGTCATGGAGCTAATTTTTTCAGCCCGATGTTAGATTAGTGTTCGATATGTGTTAAAATAATATTGTATTAAGGAGAATAAATAATTATCGTCTAAATATGCATCAATCTTGAAACTAATTTGACTGGATTCATTCAAAGGAGATTCTCGGTTTGAACCTTTAATCTGAAATGGTCGAAAACATAATATACCCAGACCGTTATACATTAACAGAATATTTTACCTGGTGATGATAATGAAGAAAAGGTGTTATTTGATCGCAGTAATGGTGATTTCCGTATTATTTCTTTTTCCAACGGTTGCTGCCGATAATGACAGCATGAAAATTCTATTAACTTTTGATAGGTATGGAACTTATTCGGGTGGCGAAACCGCCAAGGTGACGGTTCATGTGTTTGATAGGGGAGGCTATGTGAGCCCGGATAATAAACCAAATTGCACCCTTGGGGATAACCATTTCATTGAAATCGAACGAGATATCGATCTGATAAAAAAAGCCACAGGTAGATACGATGGTTTTTTTCAAGTGCATGACAGCGATACAGATGAATTCAAGAGCTTGTTTCTGGAAGCAAAAGCCACCTACGGAAAGAGCGATATGGAAGATATTGAGTATAACACGGATGAAGTCAGTGAAATGATTTATCTTGAAGGTGGCGAGGATGATAATGTCGAGGTAAAGATAAAGAACGTTCCTCCTTCTGCTTTTCCCGGAGATTCCATAACCGTTCATGTAGAAGTGAGAAAGGGTAATATACTCACGGATGCCGATGATCTGGATATCAAATATGAACTTGATTATGATAATATGGACGATGTCGAATCTGACCTGCCCTATGACAAAGTTGAAACAGGGGTATATGAAATCGTTCTCGATGTGCCCGACACCATCGCAGAGAGCTGTGAAATAAAATTGGATGCAGTGGCGGGATTTGATGACTATATTTATTATGGTCTGGATTCTGAGAGAATCGACATGGATTTCTTTTCCGTATGGTATCGCAAGGATACCGTTGGACAAACAATAACGAATTTTGACATTTATGTTTCTGATTCTCAGGGGAAGGCTCTCGGCAAAGCCGAGGTTAGCCTTGAATGGGAAAAGGATCGGCGTTCGTCTAATGAGGCTAAAAAGCTTACCGACGGATCGGGAAAGGCCACCTTCGAAATAAGCTATGACAAGGACACGACTGATCTGGAGTTAAAAGGTAAGGTAGAAGCCAATGGCAAGATTCAGGTTTTTTCAGGGGACATAATGATTAGGGAAAGCGAGGAAGAAAATGAATTGGATGCCCCATCCCTCCGCGGACTGGACGTGATAATAAAAAATCGTAATATCTCTGGCAGTCCTCCCTACAAGGTGGATTGCATTGCATATCTGAACGGCCAGAGAATATCAAACAAGGAAATCTACTGTTATCTGTATAGCAAAACCGAGGTATTCGCTTTCGGGTCGCCCCGAACGGATGTTAACGGTGAGTTCAACATGACCTTCTTCAATTCGATGGAAAATTCGGGCTATATCACAGCCGAGTTCGAGGTGGCGAGCGGAGATTATTACAGTAACTTCTTGAGCGATAGAAATAATACCTTGGATGGAAAGGAGTATTCCTCAGACAGGGACATAATCTGGATTGAGGTGGACGCCTCCTTGAATGTGGATTTTAACAAACCAACCATAAAAATAGATGCGGACCCCGTCACACTGGGCAGATTTACAGAGGTAACGGTCAAGGGGATACCGGACAGGGGATGCCCTCTCATTACATGGATACCCGCTCCGGTCAACAGCTTCAGCGATATAGAGAAATGGGAGGAGGATTTCAACTGGTCGCAGTGGGGAGGTGGAGGTTTGATGATCCAGAACCTGGAATTTTCAGGTAGTGAGATAAGCTGCAATCTAATGATACCGGAGTTTCTTCCACCCGGGGAATATACAATTCTCGGAGGATATTACGATGATATCGATATATCGGATCCGGACCTTTCACTAGAAGAAGCTTATCACTTAAACAACTTAATATTAATGTCAGGCGAATCAGGATCCACCTCTAATGACTTCACGGAACCAGTATCTGGAGGGTTCGGATTAAAATTACTTGTCATAGGTATCATAGTTGTTATTCTCGTTATTGCCCTAACCATCGTTATCATTTTAAAAAGAAGGAAGAAGAATCAAGAAAATGCGCAAGCACTCTGGGAAAATAGAAATCAAACCTCGATATCCAACATTCCTCATCCTCCCGAGGATGAAACTCACAGATCAGATGTGGGTGATTCATCCGCAGGAATCCCGACAATTCAACACCATGAATCTATGGACCGCAATACTCAAACGGATCAACGGTCACCTACTCCTCCGTATGGGGCCGATTACTCAACTGCAATCCACCGGCAACGAGATGAAGCTTTTCAGCATGGATCACATGGTTTCGAAATGGACGATGAAGTAGATGAGAGCCGAGCATCAGTGGGCCATTTTCATAGGGGGCACTCTGATTTCCCACCACCACGTTCGACATATCCACCTCCCCCTACGGGTCGCAGTGGATATCCCCCGCCTCCATATTGAAATATTTTCAATGATTTTTGAATTTAGTAGATATAGTCAGGAAATAACCTGAAAAATATAAATAATCCGGAAATCATTATAATAAATGTCATAATTTCTTTAAAACGCTTTTTTCTCATTCGAAAGGTGAATAAAAATGAACCGTTTCGTTATGAACTTGCTCTTTGCAGTTTTCGTCATATTTCTGTTCAATCCTTTTTCCAGCACTTCCACCAATGCCGAAACCCGGCAGGAGGCCAGAGTGGGCTTAATAGCATCGATAAACTCTAAAACTAAAGGAATATTACAGGAAAATATAGATATGGATTTTCCCCCGCCCATCTTTGGTGAAGAAGAATATGCAGGGGAAATTTACGATACCATTCAAATGGAAGACACTTTGGCCATGCCGCTACCAGGCCACCCAAGAGTCCCTGTGAAAATAATCACCATCGAGAACATGCATCTTATGGAATCTATAGAGGTTGAATATTCCGGGATAGATTATTTTCCTCTCAATCTCGTACCGTCCCCAAAGCCCCGCTCACCCTATGCGAGCGAAAGCTGCGAATACATCGATAAATCAGCATATGCCTCAAATATCTTTTTACCCAGCGAAGATTACAAAATAACGCTTCTGGGCGGAGTATGGAAAGACGGTTACCGATACTGGTCCTATTCCCTAGCTCTCTTCCCCGTGCGCTTCAATCCATCTATAAACCGTGCTATGACCTATGATAGTGTTCGGGTCGAGGTGAAGTTCGATGGGGATTCCGAAATCGGGACGCAGTCCTATATTTCAAAGGCCCGAGAGTCGGACCAGGCAGCCTCAGTAATACCCGGCTCAACCAGTAAGGGGACCCGCTCGACCCGTTCAGGAGATGGTCCGGACCCGGATTACATTATTATAACAACTTCCGGATTTGCCAATCCCCTGGAGAAACTTGCCGCCTGGAAGACGAAAAAGGGGATTCCCTGTGAAATACAAACCACCGATAGTATCTACAGTTCATATGAGGGAAGTGATAATCCCGAGAAGATCAAGAATTTCATTAAAGATATGCACGACCAATACGGGATCACGTACGTCCTTCTCGCAGGCGATTACACCAACGTCCCAGTGAGGCTATGCAAGGATCCCTCTCCTTATGAGGGTTGGGATGACGGTTGGATACCTGCGGATCAATACTATGCATGTCTCGATCGGACCTGGAACGCAGACGGCGACGCTTACTGGGGCGAGAATGGCGACATAAAGGACATACTTGCCGACGTCTATCTCTCAAGGATCGCAATCAGTTCCTATACGAGGATGAGCGATTGGGCCCAAAGCGTGATAGACTACGAAAAATCTCCCCCCGGAGGGAACTGGATGGAAAAGCTGGTTCTGATCGGTGCGGACAGCCACAGGACTGGTGATGCTGCAACCCAGTGTGATTACCTGTATGATAAATACCTCAATACTGCCTTTCAGGAGACCGATAAACTATATGAGAACGGTGGAACCATCCAGAAGTCCGACCTCACAGATTCTCTCAACAGTGGTGCGGGTTATGTGAATTTCATCGATCATGGCGGACCCACGGTGTGGTGCCAGAACGGCGGCAACCAGGTACTCTTAAACAATAATGACGTGGCTTCCCTCACGAACGGGCGGAAGAAACCGCTAGTAAGCGGTATGGCATGCATGACCTCCTGGTTCGACAACCCGTCGGGATGTGGATACCAGAATTTCGGTGATTGCATAGGCGAGACCTTCACGGAGAACGCCCAGAACAGGGCAATCGCGTACATCGGTTCATCGAGGAGTGCAACTGCAGCTATCGGTTATAACTCCTATACTTACGGGGCAGGAGGATTGCAGGAGGATCTCTGCTACCAGCTCGGTCTGGACAATCTTCATATCGGCTCCGCTCATACCGAAGCCAAAGATCATTACGCCTATTCCTTCGGTAACTGGTTTCCGGACACCGAGGAGAGCGAAGGGGAGATCCAATCCTGCTGGCTGGAACTCAACATGCTGGGAGAACCCGAAGTACCACTTTGGACTAAAGTTCCGAAAACGTTCCAGGTGAATGTCACAGTTACCCAACAGAGGATCAACGTTAGCGTAAAGGATACGGGCACTGGGTCCGGGATTCAGGGAGCACAGGTATGCATCCAGGGAAGCGGGCAGTATATGAGGGGAAAGACAAGTTCCGGGGGCTTTATAGGATTCAACAATCCAATGGTGGAAGGTTCCGCGGATGTCACGGTGACTAAACCCAACTACTACACGTACGGGACTATTATCCCCTTTATCGATGTGGTGCCTCCCATCACCGAGTGCATAATATCTCCCGATGAGCCGGACGGGCTGAACGGATGGTACAACGAAACGCCTACCATAAGTCTTGCCAGCGAGGAATGGGCCGTAATCCGTTACTCATTGGATGAGAATGGAGATGATTTCGAAACTTACAGTAAACCTATCAGAGTACCCAATGGTGAGATCACATTCCGATATTGCTCGGAGGATAACTGGGGGAATAAGGAAGTTCCACGTACGAGCATAATTCGGGTAGACAGCAACACGCCGGTCACGGATATCGAGGTGAATCCGGAGGATCCCACAGGGTCCGGAGGTTGGTATAATTCGGTTGCCAATGTTACCTTGACGGTGGGAGAAGAAGATATCGAAACGTTTTATCGTATTCTGCAGGATGGTGAACCGGTGGCACCGTTTGGAGTGTATTCCATTCCTCTCTCACTGAAATTAGAAGGTGAGATATCGATCCAGTATTACAGCATTGACGATGCCGGTAACATTGAAGAAATGCAGGTGGAAGAGTTACGAATCGACAGGACCCCGCCGGAAGTGTCCATAGATGTTGACCGAGCTCCCGATGGAGCCGGGAACTGGTATTCAGAACTTCCATCCATAATGCTTTCGTCTACCGACGAAGAGGATGTGATCTATTACTATTTCGATGATAGCCGACACAAACAGTACACACGTTCTTTCGAACCGGACGAAGGTATTCACGTTCTTCATTTCTACAGTCTGGACACCGCGGGGAATACTGCCGAGGAAAAGACTTATGAATTCAAGGTGGACACAATCCCTCCGGAGGTCACCTGCACTATAACACCCCAGCATCCCAATGGACTGAGCAGGTACTACGTAACGATGCCCGAGATCATGTTCACTTCAGAAGAGAACGTCAGTATAAATTACAGTTGGGACAATGTGGAGTTTCACGAATACGACGGGAATATTATCATACCGCTTTCGGAGGGTTTGGTGGAGATCACCTACTACGGTGTGGACCCTGCAGGGAATGTTGGAGACACAATGTCCAGTATCCTAATGATTGACATAACACCCCCTACTACAACTGTCTTTTTGGACCCTGAAGAACCCAATGGGAACGGAAATTGGTACTCCTCACTGGACATAGAATTGATCTCGCCCATGAAGGATACGACGGCCACATATTATTATTTCGAGAACTTCACCGAGAGCGAGATTTACTCCGGTACTATCTCCGCTGAATTGATCCCGGAGGGTATTCACACACTTGTATACTTCTCCCAGGATAGGTCGGGAAACAGAGAAAAGGAAAAAAAGCTGCTTATTAAATATGATTCCAAAAAGCCGAAACCATATCTGGAGATCTCCACGGAAAAGGCCAAGATAGATGATACAGTTAGTATACAGGTAGGTAGGTCCAAGGATGATTGCGGTGGAGACCTGTTATACCTCGTGGATTTTGGTGATGGAGAAAAGACCCGATGGACGATGAAAAAAGAATTGACGCATTCGTATTCGGAGGCCGGTAGATATACCATCAAGCTACGTGTACGGGATGAAGCAGGGCACGAGGCATCAAGCGAAGAGATTATAGAGATCGATGAATACTCGTTTTTTGAGACTATGAACAATTACCGTGTTGAAAAACCCACCGCGTTCTACGGAATCGTGGCTGCGCTCATGGTGGTCATTGCAGGATTGATCGTGGTTATGATCCTGGTGAGAAAACGAAAAAAAGTACGAGAAGAAGTCAGGGATCTCTCACCGGATGAGCACGTGGAAGAAAAAGCTGAACCGGACCCGTCGTCAGCTTTACGGACCCCGGGTATTGCGGAAAAAGATACTTTTCGAAATAATGTATCCCATGAACTAGAGCACCCCATAGAATATATCGGTCCTGAATCAACTGAACGAGGCGGGTGGCAGAACGAAAGGGCATGGGATTTCGGGGTGGGAGAAAAAAATGCGGATTATTATCCGAACAGCGTCAAAGAAACAGAAATGATTGATGATGGAAGTGATGACGACCTGCTTTCTCTTCCCGAGAACACACGCAATGATCTCAATACCGGTACCAAACCGAATGATGGTCAATCCGGGGACAGGAAGAAGCGATCTATGGATGATATCTTCGATTTCCGCAATCCCATGAAATTCTCGAAATCGGATCAATCCGAAGTGCTTGTGCGAGATAAGGAAGATGGGAAGGAAGATGAGAAAGAAGACTCACCTGTAAAGTCACCGCTGGACAAGCAAGGTGTGTCAGTAGGTGAACCCTTAGCCGAAAAGGACCGCGAACCTCATTCCGGGAAGTCTGCAGAATCCGCAAATGATCTTAACGAAATGAAACTGGATCACTGGGACATATAATTTTTTCAAGTTTTTTTGGCCCTCAACGTCAAATTGGGTGAGATGGAATGACTTCAGGTAAAACAAGCAGGGAAATAGTGATAGTGGGACTTGGAGTGGGGGGTCTTTATGCTTCCAAGTCTGCAGCCAGTATTGACCGAAAAGCTCATGTTACAATCATCGAAAAAAGGGATTACGACATGTTCAGCCCCTGCGGGATGCCCTTTGCACTGAAGGGTATGGTGAAGGACCTCGATGAGTTGAAGCACACTGTTCCCTCAACCCGGCAGGTATCGAAGTTATTGTCGCATGAATTACTTTCAATTATTCCGGAAGAGAGGAAAATCCTGCTAAGAAATAACGTAAACGGCGAAGAATTTTCAGTTACTTTCGATTCACTGGTGCTCGCCCTTGGCGCTGCGCCCATCAATCTGCCAATACCAGGTGCCGAGGACTTTTACGGACATGGTTTTCATTTCATGAGCGATCTCGAAGACGCAAAAAAGCTCCACACCGCAGCCCTGGCGTCCAAGAATAAGACCGCTGTGGTTGTAGGGGGAGGCGCCATAGGGCTGGAGATTGCCGTGGCACTTAAGACCATGGGACTTGAAGTTCATGTTACCAAGCGAACACCCCCGCCGCTCCCCCGAGACCTTGACCCGAAGATGGGTTCATTTATTATAGAAAAACTGGAAGAGTTGGGAATTAAGACTTATTTTGGAAAGGGGATCGACCGTATAGACGGAAGTAAATGGATCGAATCGGTGGAGATTGCCGGGGAGACTATACCCTGTGATATAGTTGTCATGGCGGTGGGAATGAGACCCCGGGTCCGGCAGGCCGAGGAATGCGGTATCAAAGTAAGCCGAAACGGTATCGTGACGGACGAAAGGATGGAAACTAACATTCCTGGAATCTATGCCATAGGAGACTGCGTCGAATCCTTCTCGAGAATAGACGGCGGCAGGGCAAGTATGAGATTGGCAACGTCGGCGTATCGAATGGGCACCATCGCCGGAACCAACGCTGCAGGCGGCTCCGCGAGGTACAGGGGGGTGGGCAATACTTTCGTTTCAATGGTGGGTAACCTGGAAGTTTCGGCCACGGGTTACAACCTGGAAGCGGCAGAGAAGGCGGGGTTCGTAAATGCGAAGGGAATAATGACCAAGGCCCTTATAAAACCCCACTGGATGCCCGGTGCCACGAGGCTTGTCCTTAGAATTGTTGTGGACGGCGTCGACGGCAGGATTCTCGGAGCACAGGCCATAGGAGAACAGGGCGCCGCCTGGAGGGTAAATGTTCTCGCTCTCGCCATATCGGCGGGATTGACCGTCCGCGATATTGCAGACGCTGAATTCTCATACTGCCCACCGGTATCCGACGTGTACGATCCTCTGAGTCAGGTCGCCGAGATAGCCATAAAGAGGCTAAAGCTGGATGGACGCGTCAGATGATGAAGTATTGGGACAAAATTAATATAATCACTCGGTATTTCTATTGAGCACTATCAAAATTTCTTTTATAATTTTGAAGCTGAGTGGTACCCTTGCTATTTGTTTCAGTCCCAAATCTTTCCCCCGACCGAAGGTTTCCGGTATCATTACGATTGGCAATATCTATTATGGCGGTCTTATTTTTTATTGTAACGCCGGTAGTTACAACATTATTCAATGAGGGTTTGATAAAAAAATCGGACAGCATCTTGGGTGAGCAGAGTAAGCTCACCAGTCCGTCAAGAGCAGCGGACCTGCCAGAGATACGTGTTAGTAAAAAATCCATTTTTCGGGCTGAATCAGCTTTGATCACGATTTTCACGGACAACGACATCAAGGGGCTTTGGTGCGACATATTTTTTTCTCCCGACAATTCAACATGGTTTGAGCTGCCCGTCCGTACTGCCGAAGATCATTTCGAGGCCGATTATCATACTTCACACTCAATTTCCACAGGTACATACTATTTTCAGGGGGAAGTGGGAAACAAATCGGGGGGAACTGCGGAGAAAAGCAGTGTAGTGAAGATAACTGTAAATAATAATCCGCCCACCGCTTTCATATATACCGTATCAAACAAGATGGCTGCCGGGTTCGAATACCTATTCGATGCAGCGGGCAGTTTCGACCTCGATGGCAACATTAGCGATTATTCATGGGATTTTGGAGATAACACAACTGCAGTGGGAAAGAAAGTTAAGCATACCTTTTCCGGCATTGGCAATCATACCGTCCGTCTGACGGTCACCGATAACGATGGTGGGAGGACCGAGGTAACAAGTTCCATATCGGTCGTGGTGAATTCAATTGGAAAAGGGCAATCCGTCTTTACCTTTGGAGATAAGCGAACGATGGTTTTCGGAGACGAAGTGAAAGTAAAAGGAAAAGTAGTTTTACTGCATAACAAAACAACTCTCTCGGGTCTCCGCACATTAGAGATGAATATCCTGAAAAATGGGAAAATTACTAATCCCGCGGGAATGGAAACGGAAACATGGGACGAATACGACCCGGACTCAGGTTACATCACAAGCTTCTGGAGATGCCGTTTCGATTCAACCGAATTGGATGACGGAGAGTATGAATTTGGGATCGAGACCACGAACATGTCAATAGGAATTTCTTTTGAAGTCGATAACGAACCTCCATTCTTATCATTCTTCTTCATCGGCCTGGGTATCTTTTTACTTGCTGCTGTAGCGGGATTTATTATAGAATTGCTGAGACACAGAAAATTAAGGAAAACACTCATGGAAATCGGCTATGAATCGAATGATGTTTTCCGCTATGTTCCACCGTTTTCCCTCATATCCTTCTTCATTAGCCTTTTATTATTATTTTTCGTATTTTTACTCATCATAAATACTCTGAATAGCTGGCTTTTCGTTCTTCTGCTTCTCCCGGCCACCGCTGTTTCCGGACTCTTTGCATATTTCTCATTTACGAGAAAATCGATCCCGATTACAATCATCGCCCCACTGCTGTGTTGCGGTACTGGAACCTTATATCTCCTTGCCCTATTCGACCATTTCATTTTAGCGTTGATCGGAACGGTTATTTTCGTTCTCACTGCCTGCGCTGAGATATTTTCGTATCTGTTTTACAACCGAAATTTGTTGATCCTTTTCCAGAACCGGGAGGAAAATACCACTTCTGTTGGGACGAACATGACGCTGAACGCTTTCGAGCTATACCGGGACCGGGAGGCCGAGTACAAACGAAATCAAAAATTGTTACGGGCTCCAAAGGTACTTGTTCCGATCATTTTTTTCATTTATGCGGTCATGATGATGGGATTCGCGGGCCGCGCAACCCGGGCACCAAAAGGACCAAAGATCGTAAAACCAAAACGGGAGATACCGGAATGGAAGAAGAAGATATTCAAGGCGAACATCTATGGAAAGATTTCATATACCCGATTTACGACGAACGAGGTCAAGATAGGAATTTTCGATGTGAACGATTGGGGAAGGGACGAAAAACTCGCGAGTGTTTTGCTTGCACAGTTCATAAAGATAATGGGCAGGAAGGAAAATAAAAGATCCTTTGCAAATTCGGTGAAGATAAAATTAATGGCCAGCGATCCGGGGGTGGAGGAAAAGAAGAAACTGCTCAAGAAAACGGGTTTTGCGAGAGACGCAGGAGAGGGAAGTACGGCGGTGGAGATCTATTGTTTGGATATCACATGAGAGTGCGGTGAAAAGATGACCAAGATAAAGAACGATAAAAATTGGGAAAAGGAGATAAAAAAAATAATCCGAGAAAAAGAAACTGAGCTTAAGGCGGTCATAGACGAGCGGGATAGCAAACGGAACGAGGAATTGGATATAGTAAGTAGTATAGAAGAAGTGGTTGAGGCCCGGTCCCGCAATATAATCGATATGGTCAACTCAAACGAAAAGCTCGGGATCTCACCGGCTCCGCACTTCGAGCTGAGGCCTCACGGTCAGCCAAAGTCGGCGGCCAAAAAGGATGATCTCAATCCCGTTCGAATTAAAAAAGATAAATACCCTCACGTCTACGAATACGAGCTGGTTATGCCGAAGCTGTCCGACGTTCTGGCTGTAAACCTTCTTTTCAGGATAGAGATCCGACGCAGGTTACGCGATAACAAGGAACCCGAATTTTCTCTAGTACTACGGGCCTATCACAAATATCTGGACACCCAGCTGGACCAGAAAGGATTTTTAGAACTTCCCTACGGGACAGTGGACGGGGAGAAGGTTGACGAATTCGTGAAAAAAACCTACGGGACATTTCTCGAGAGCTGGTACATGCGGAAGATCGGTGAGGAACGGGACAAGGAGAGAGAATACAAGGTGGAAATACGTGTAAAGTGATTTTTTCTGCACTCTCAAATCGGGTCGTCTATGAAGCTTGCCTGCACAAAATTGGAAAGGGCTAAGCGGAAGTTTAATAAATTGGCAAACCTTTAACTATATATCGGTGATAGGATGAAAATATACGATTATAAAGTGATAATCGAACCTGATGACAGCGGTGGATATGTTGTGAGCTGTCCTTCATTTTCTGGGTGTTACAGTCAGGGAGACACCATTGAGGGAGCTATAGCGAATATTAGGGAGGCAATACTTCTATGTATAGAGGATATCGAGGAGGAGAGTGAAGAAATCCCCGATCCGTCCAGGTCCCTTATTGCCACGGTAATGGTGGAGGTATGAGCCCGCGTTTACCGGTTATTTCCGGTGAGCTTTTCGTAAAGGTCCTTGTGAAGATAGGATATTGTGTGATTAGACAACGGGGCAGCCACTTGCGTTTGAAAGATTTAGATAATCCTCTCCACAACCCAATTACGATTCCTTTACACAAAGTAATAAAGCCCGGATTATTACGAAAAATTCTCTAGGACGCCGATTTATCAGTAGATGAATTCATACGACTTTTAGAAAAATAATATGGAAGGAGGATACGCGCGGAACTCCATCATTGATAGACTGTTTTAGGAGATCGTTTATGTTTCCGGAAGTGCTCTAATGGATTGGACAAAAGAAGAGCTGGAGCGTCATTATGTCGGAAAAATGAAGGTCGTAACCATACCCGTGAACGTATCATTTTCAGGCAGACAAAGAATTTTAGAGATGAATGAACTGGAAGATATTCTGAGGAGTGCGGACTTTATAGCGCAAGGTGAATGCGACTGCAGGAAAAAATTCGGAAAATGCGTTGAGCCCATGGACGGATGTTTGAGCTTGAACGACGAGGCCCGAGAAATTGTAAAGGCAACCGGATCCAAGCAAATCTCCTTAAGCGAAGCCCTGGAATCCATGAGGCGGACCTATGAAGCAGGTCTGGTGCATATGGCATATACCTTCGAGGGTGAGGACCAGGTGGGGCAGATATGTTCGTGCTGCTCATGCTGCTGCCATTCCATGAGTGCAGCTCTCCGCTTCGGGTACTCCGATCATGTGATCAGCTCGAAGTTTGTTGCTTCGAACGATGGGGAAAAATGCATTGATTGCGGAACCTGTGTCGAGAGATGCCAGTTCGGTGCAAGAGAGATAATTGACGGCAGATTGGTATACCGCGGGGAAAAATGTTTCGGGTGCGGCCTTTGTGCGGCGATGTGTCCGGAAGAAGCCATTGGTATGATCAGCAGGAAATAATCATCTTCACAAATAAATTATTAATTGTGGGGAGTCGAATATTCGAAATCGTCAAATCATGCCGGAAGCTCGATTTCGCTTACTTCTTTTTCTTCCAGCCCAATATTGCAGCACAAATACCTAACGCCACCATTGCTCCGAGAAGCTCGAAACCAGAATCTCAGGTTCAATTCAATGCCGAAGTTGGATCATTAAATCAGCAGATTTGTGCTTCTGACAAACTTTCGAAAGAGAGCCTCAAATCGGCTTATGCCGAAACCTCTATCTTCTCTCTTAAAACCACGAATTCGGCTGTCGAAGTGGGCTCTGGCACGGGTATTCCGTCTTCAACAAACCCATCAATATGCATCTCGACTGCCTCATACATATTTTGCTCAGCTTCTTCGTATGTCTCACCCGTTGCGACACAACCCGGCAGGTCTGGAGAATAGGCGGAATAATTGCCATTCGCCCTTTCGATGACTATGAGAAATCGATACATATGCGTTCACTCCTTTTTCTTGATTCGAGCTTGTTTAAGGATGCTGTTCAATGTTCCCGGAGCCAACGTATGGCCAGGGTGACCTGCAATGGTTACCCGGCCAATTTTCTCCGGATGTTTATATTGCCGATGACTCCCTTTCTGGGTGATCATATACCATCCATCCTTTTCAATAAGTTTTATAATCTCTCGAATCTTCATATTGGTGAATATAATAACTCCTACACTTATTAATAATTGTTGTTCAATTCATCTGTATATTGTCAATTGGGTAAATCTCGACGACTCTTACGGCTCCCATTTCATCTTGAAACATCTGTTTCTATTTCTACCGGGACGTTACCCGTCAGGCTCCGGCTTATTGTATCGATACGTCTGAGTCCTCGCAAACCTTTGGTTTCCAGCGGGCTCATCGGACTTGCCCGCATATGAGGGGTTAATATTCGAATTATGGTGACAAACCCGGTGTTGTGGAAGTTAGAATAACTCTTCCCAAATGGCTAATTGAAAAGAAGAAACGATATGCAGAAAATACAATGAAATTGGAGGCTGTGCGAACATGATCGGTCCGGAGATCCATGGAAGATTTCTCCGAGAGCTATCCGGAGAATTTGGAAAACACGGCCTATAGGTTCTGGTGCTTGGTAGTTCTGCTTCCTTGATCTTACTTGGAAAAGCTCGGAGAATGACCAAAGATATTGTTGTTCATTAGAATCTACTAAAACACTTGAAACGGGGTTTTTTAGGCGATTTTCTAATAAAACTTTCGAATAAAATTAGCGGGGCCCCAAGGAATAATTGAGCCTCTCAACTGCCAAAGCTAGGATATGGTACCACGAGTTTATATACAAGATACCTGTTTTCCCGCCCTTCGCAATGTTGGAAAATATTCAATAATATAATATTAATAAGAGGAATAATAAGATGAACTCATTTGAAAATTTTGGCTTCAGCCGGCAACTGTCCGGAGCCATTAAACGATTAGGATTTTCTACTCCTACGCACATACAACAGAGATCGATACCACTGATCCTGGACGGAAACGATGTAATTGGCGAATCGGCAACTGGCTCAGGTAAAACACTTGCCTTCGGCTGTCCCATTATTGAAAATATTATCCCGAAAAAGGGAATTCAGGCTCTCATTCTGACTCCTACTCGAGAACTGGCGGAGCAGGTGAAAAATGCCATAATTGCTATAACGAGCAACAGAAAAGTGCATATCAATGCAGTCTACGGCGGGGTCTCCATAGGCAATCAGATAAAGCTATTGAAAAGAACTGATGTGGTGGTTGCCACACCCGGGAGGTTACTGGACCATATTGGTCGTGGAACCTGCGATCTCTCTCGTATAAAGACACTGGTTCTGGATGAGGCGGACCGCATGCTGGATATGGGTTTTATTCACGATGTTGAAAAGATCATAAAGTTTTGTCCGTCAGATCGGCAGACATTGTTCTTTTCCGCCACCATATCGTCAGAGATAAAAAAGCTTGCGGATAAACACATGAAAGAGCCCACCCAGGTCATGGCCGAGAAAATGGTGGACCCGGACAAGCTGGAGCAGTTTTACTTCAATGTCAGTAAAAAGATGAAAATATCGCTTTTATCACATTTATTGAAAAAAGAGAAATCGGATCTTGCAATGGTATTTTGCAATACGCGCCGGATGACCGATATGGTTTCGAGAAATCTGAAGGCCGACGGTAACAGAGCCATCGCCATTCACGGCGGCCTTACACAGAGCCAACGGACCAAGACCATCACTCAGTTCAACAACTCAAAGTCAAGCATCCTGGTCTGCACTGATATTGCAGCGAGGGGATTGGACATCGAGAATGTGTCTCACGTATACAATTACGATATGCCTCCCGTTCCCAACGATTACGTGCACCGGATCGGCAGGACTGCCCGGGCAGGCGAACGGGGAAAGGTCATCAATCTTCTGACCAATTTTGACCGCCAGTATTTCTCGCGGATCGTGGCCAAGTATCCATCCTTCGCCATCGAGCAAGTGGATCTGCCAGAGGTAAAAAAGGTGAATGTTACAGCTGCCGAAAAATTCCGAAGACCAAAATCAAAACCAAAACGGTTTACACATGGCGCTAAAAAAAAGCCTTGGAACAAGAGGCGCAGGCCCCGTAAGGCACGAAATAATTGAATTCAATTCAGAATCTCAAATCTTGGGAATCGCTCCGGCGAATCCCATGTCAGTTCCATCATCATTGCTTATGGGAATCAGGCTCGCCAGATTCTTATCCACGTCTATGACGTACATTACCGCAAGAATTCCAACGCACAGACCGATAACGGACCTCAATTCGATCAGTGGAAATATAATATCGCGGATGTACTTTCTGCCCTTAATATTCTGCGTGGTATCTAGATATTTTCTCAATGCGCCCCTCATGGTTTTCAGTATTCCCGCAGTCCTATCGTCGATTTCTGGATCGGCTAGCAGTTCTGTGATCTTTCTCCGGATTTCCACCACGATCTCCTCAATCCCAGGTGGGGCTTCCACCTTGAACGGTTTGTAGAGTGGCGGATGCACTTCCAAAAATCTGATAAAATCCCGGATCATAATTTTATCACTTTGTTTTGGCTTCCAATCTTCCATTGATCCGTAAAATTCCAGACCCCTGATATTTTTCAGCATCATTCGATCATTCATAGCTCAGACCTTCCGGGGAATTTTATCCAACAGCAATTGGTCATATCTTATATTTAAACTTAGAGAAAGAAATTAACTGTTTCGTTGCTCGTATGGTGGTAATGTTTATATTATTACGAAATTATATTCACCCGATATTTCAGATGAAAGGTTTTATACCTGCCTGGCTGTTAGCTTAGCAATGAGCGATGTACTTGAGATCGAATATAAAGTAAGTTCCGGGAAGATCGTTAAAAGAATTACTTACTTTGTTGTGATTTTATTTATTTTTATTGGGGTGGGAACATCTGCTTTGATTTACTTTTTTGAGGGATTTGGACCGGGCTTTTTTATTACAACCGCTATTTCATTGGTTCTCTACCCTTCAATACTTGTAGGGACCTGGGCTTTTTCCCCCCGGAGTTATTCCGTTTCGGAAAAGGTCATAAAAATTAAAAGACCGATATTATCCATCACGATCCCCGTTAATACCATCACCAGTATAGAGGAGAGGGATTTCAAGTTCACACAATTGAGAAAGAAGATGGGCAATAACGGCCTCTTCTCCATTACCGGAAGTTTCTCGATCAAGGGAGACGGGACCGTATGGTTCTATGCAAAGAACTCAAATTACGTGATGATACACGCCGAAAAAAAATACGTGCTGAGCCCGGATGATAGGTTTATGTTCACCAACCAGATGAAGAAGCATGTCGAGCGTTATGGTAACAGCTCCCAAAAAGGTGATGTCCTTCGTTTTCACATACACAAATAATGATATTCGAGGGAGGTATGCTCTTGTGTCACCAAAATGCAGGGATTTCAGATAATCATCACTATGATGCAAACATCATTTTTTCATTACACGAATCGATCTGTTTTTGGAAAGAAAGGGCACACCGCAATGCAGTTGGAACAATCCCCACCGTTCTTTATCCAGAACTTGTAACACTTATCCTGGTCCACGGCCCATCTCATGATCCCGGCATTGTTCGAAGGGCATGAAATTTCATATGACGGCTCCATATCGCTCCGGATGGCCCCGGCATTGCACGCTTCGGAACATTTGTTGCATTTTTTACAGAACTCGGCCAGTCCGGGTTTTATCACTTCATCCGGGCTCAACGGCAAATCGGTAAATATCTTACAGAGTCGCACACATGATCCGTACTTTTCTGTGATGAGAAGGCCATTGCGTCCGAGCTGTCCAAGACCCGCATCGATCGCCAGGGGTATGCTCAAAGCAGTGTCATTGCCCATTGGAATCGCCCTGTAGCCCAGACTCCTGATATATTCAGCCGTACAAGCTACACAAAATGCCATCCTCGAATAAGCAATGGCGGTTTCGGCGCAAGCCTTGAATGTCGGGGAAGCGCTGATTGCCACAGGGTCCATAGTTATGGCCATTACCACGGCAAATTTATAATCATGGGGTATCTCGATTTTTTCCCCGTTCCGTTTTCTCGAGTAAATCCACCTTTGATCGAGCCTTGCGATCCCTACGAGAGACGCGCCGTAGAATTTGGCAGTTTCCTTTAATTTTTCACTCATTTCTCCCCTGTCCGTCACTGAATATTTTTCCAAAACCGGTTTATTCATTACCGAATTTGCATCGGTAAGTTCTTCCCAAGAGAAAGCTGCGTCAAAATAATCATAGGCAGTCCACGCTCCCATCACCTTAGCATGATCCAGCCGAGAATATCCTTTACGATCTTCTGCTAAAAATTTTTCGATCTCATCGTACATTCCCTTCCCGAAATAATCCGCACTCTCATCATGAAGCATTCGTCCGAACACCGTCATTCTCTCATCGAATTTTTTATATATTTTCGGGTCGATATTATATGATGAAGGTTTGGGCTCGGAGGTCATGGTATACGATAAAACAATTACTGAGTATATTTTTTTTGTCTTTCGTTTGCTTTGGTGAGCGATCCGGGCGGCGAGCCATTGTATTGATCGACGAGCCATTTTGTAGAAAGTATCACGTATGTAAAAAATAATTTAAAACCAACCGTGAAAGAAATGTTTAGCCGTTACTGACATCTATTATATCCATGGCCGATGCCCGGTTGAGTAAAAAATATTCAATTTCTTTCGCTGTGGCCCCCAGGTAGTTATTCAGCGCCTGGTATGAGGCCGGTCCGCTTTCAGTAAAACCTTTCACTGCTATTTCATAGCCCGCCTGGAATTTCTCCTTGACGCTCCCACTTCCATTCTTCCTGCCGAACTCAAGAAGTGGGATTCCAAGAGCCGAACGATAGAGTGCGGCGATCCCGTCGATATCGCCTCGGTTCATATGCATGAAAGTCCTGTACAGAACGTCCAGCTCCGCATGCATATCCGGTCGGGTAAGAAACGAGTTATCGGTCCCCACCATGATCTCCACTCCGGCCTTGATCATTCTATAGACATTTGGAAGCAAGGAGAACATCAGGTTGCTCCTTGGGCATACAACCACCGGAAGTTTAGCCTCCGCGATTTTCCGGAGGTCCTCGTCGGTGGCGCAGGCAAGGTGTATAAGTGGCCAGGCATTACATTCCAACGCCGGTTCAGGTCTTTCACGCGCCCCCTCGCTCAGGTGAGCCGAGATAAGTTTCCCGCGTTCCCGTACCGCTCTTGTTATTTTCTGTCTTTCGGAGAGGCCGAAATCCTCAAGACAACTCAATCCCACACCATCGGAAAGTTCCAGCAATTCTTTCAATTCGGATAAATCGAATCCCGATTCCGGTCTTCCGAGAACCAATCCCGCAGGTACATCAATACCCGATATATTTGCAGTCTCTTTCGCAATATTCATGGCATCCAGACCTTCGATCCCTCCTTCCCTGTAATCACAGAAGAATCCGGTCCCGGAATTTGTCATGAATTTAAGTTCCCGCAGTATCGATTCACCGATAGTTTTTCTTTCAGCACCTCTCAGACACTGATGTTTCAAACCATCCGGCGGTATCACCATTCTTTCCAGTCCGCCTTCCGGAGGGTCCGTGATGAAAGAATCTCCTAGATGAGTATGGGCATTGAAGAAAAGAGGTGCGATAATGGTATTCCTAATGTTTTCCACCCCGTCGATACTTCCGAAATTCTTCAGCGGGCCGTCCTCCACAATCCGCCCGTCCTCCACTGCAACAGTGCCTTCACCAAAGCCGGCCCCATTCCCTCGAAAAATATGACCAGAATAATATTTGAGGGTGTCTTTCCTCATCACCTTTGCCTCCTCCCGATAGTTACTTCACAGGTATTATTTCTACATTGCGATACGCTTACTGCAAGAAAAAAATACTACAAACTTCATTGAAAAAACCGAAAAAAGGTATTATCTACTTATATAATAAGGACAATGTATCAAAAGATTCAGCAGAATCGCTTCCTGTGGCTCACGATTCAGCGAACATTATCAAGCTACAAATATCGAGTAGCCCAAAGGGCTCATCGAGATTTGCACCGTTGACAATATTCGATCCTTCTATCATGGTGAAAAAGATGGCAAAATTCAACCTGGAACGGAGAAAGATCTGCCAGCAGAACCTTGAGATCATCGCAGACCTTATCGAAGCCTGCGCAGGGGTTAACCGGGATGTAACCGCTGAAAGACTTATGCTTGTGGAAGCTCAGGACCTTTTGAAGAAGCAGGAGTATTCCGAGGTGGAGACAAGGATCAACAAGATGAACGGGGTACTTCAGCACAAGACCAAGATAACCATAATTCGCGAGTCGGTAACGGCCCTGACCACGTTCCGGTCCTACTGCGAGATAGCAATAAAGCTTGGTGTACTGGATGAAGCAAACCGGAATGAACTGGAAAGTCTCGTGGGTGAGCGGAGCCTTGTATTCTCCCTTGAAGACTGGAAAGACCTGCACACGCGCTGTAATGAGGGTATATCTTCAGTAAGAACTGTACTTGAGAACGAGTATTCCCGCAGGTTCAAAGAGATTCTCGACGCCGTCCGTATAGGAGCGGACCTGGAGATGGACATGATGGATGTTGACATCCTTCTGGAACTTGCCCAGGGTGAGCTTGATAGGGGTGAAATGCTTACCTGTTACGATTTTCTCTCGCAGGCAATGGCAGTGAACAAGAACGTTCTCCAGATTTTCATAAAATATGCATCCGAGCTTCGAGCCGCACAGGACAAACTGGACGAGTTTAAAGGGTATGATTCAAAAATGGACATTTCACAGCTGGAACAGCTTGTGACCCTATCGCAGGAAACGGCGAAGAGAGGCGATTATGCAGGGGCCTTGGACGTAGCTACCAGCTTGACCAATCACATTCAGAAACTCAAACTATCCACCAACGCCCGTGAGAGAATGATGAACCTGAGGCTGAGAATACTTGACCTCAAGGACATATGCCCCGATCATTTCGATAAACGGAAGATATTTTCTGATCTGGATGAGGCAATAACCAGGGCGAAGATCGAATACAACTCCGAAGAATACCCCAGGGCCATTGATGTTCTGGATTCCATCAAGGAAGAAATGGAAAAAGTGGACCGGTACGTCAGGCGCGAGTACTGCATATCGCTCCTCAACCGCTGCAAGAATCTCATGAAGGATGCGGATCCCAAGGTGGGAATGGATTCGGCAAAAGCTGTTCGGATACAGGAGATCATGGACTACGCCTCGGAACTTTTCAATGCGGAAAGGTACGGGGAGGCGAGCATGAAGGCGGAGCAGTGCTATGAAAAGATCAGATCCATACTGAAACATGA
This sequence comes from uncultured archaeon, assembly GCA_964342815.1. Lineage (GTDB taxonomy): Archaea > Thermoplasmatota > Penumbrarchaeia > JASLWR01 > JASLWR01 > JASLWR01. The sequence goes on from CAYFHS010000010.1 coordinate 100,378, forward strand.
CGGGAAGAATTCCTATGATAAGCGCCGGGAAAGGATTGGCGAACTTCTTGGTGGGCTGCGATTACATAAACTGGACACTCCCGAACTTACCGATATGTATGAAAGGTTCAAGAAATACGGTGATGAAGGAGAATTCACAAAATGCGGACCTTTGATAAACGAAATAGAGGAGAAAATTCACGTCAGATATCGAAACTTTATAAACAAGAAGCTCGAGAACATCAAGGAGATCGTGGAAATGTCCCCGAGTCTGGGTGACGAGGTGGACGATATAACCAGCGGTCTCATCATCGTACAAGAGAACTTCGACAACAGGAACTACGAAAGATCCCTGGAAATACTAGACAAGGTCGCCGAGAAGGTTGAGATCAGGAAAGCGGAAGTTTCGACCATTAGGGATGGTCTCAATAAACGATTGAACAAAGCGGGGGAGACTCTCGCTGAAATGACCCGACGCGGGGAGGATGTCGAGGGTCTCTTCAAGGCAATGGACAAGATCGAAAGGTTGATCGCAAGCGGCGATCTCGTGAACGCGCGAAGGGTAGGAGATAAACTGGAGGCAGCCATTTACGGCATCATCGACAATCTGTTCCTGAACATAGACGTTCTTAAGGGCGAGATCGAGGAACTGGGAGTTGAGGGCCCCGGTTTGTTCGACAATCTGGTGGCGGGAAAACGAGCTCTTGCCAAAGAGCAGTTCTTCATTGCATACACCATTGCCATGGATATCAAAGCTGCCATAAAGGAGCTGGAGAAAAAATTGTCCGAGATACCGGTTGGTGGAGATAAGGCCAGGGACGATATTCCCGAGGAACCTCCCGAGCCCGTAGACGATATAGAAGAGATCCCAAAGGAGGAAGCCCTGGTCCCACTGGGAAGTATGTTTGGAGAAGGGACCGTTAGCAGTTCCGAGGAGCTTCTGGACATTTCGAAGGAAACTGCGGTGCTGAAAGCCGGGAAGTACAAGAGCGGCGCGGAAGCGGAAATACCTGAGAAACCGGACATAGTGGAAAGAGCGGCCCGGGCAAAGGACCTGCTTGACCTGCTCACGGAGAGGGGACAGGATATCAGCTTTCTGGAGAGGGAGGTGGAACTGGCCATGGGTTACGTGGAGAGGGACAACTGGTCAATGGCGGACAAACACCTTCAGCGGTGCATCGAGAAGGCTGAAACTCTCGTAAATGAAAGTGAAGGGGCTTTAAGTATCGGGGATGTCCAATCGAATATCAATGATCTCTATACTGAAATAAAGCAGTATGAACTGCAGGGCATTATCCTCAAGGAGGTGCGGGAGGAACTGGACCGGGCGGATTCCTTCAGCCACAGCGGTGACGCGGGGAATGCCAACACCTCATTTGCGGAATCGAAGAAGAAACTGGATACAAGAGTCGCTCTTTACCAAAAGCTGGTAGAGCAGATATCCCATATACAGGCAAAATTATCCGAGCTGGTGCGGGATAACGTGGAAGTGGGGATAGTTCATTCTCTCTTCGACAACATAAAAAATCTTACCCGAAAGGGTGAGTACGAAAAGGCCCTGGACGTCTGCGAGCAGTGCAGCGACGAGCTGAAGCGAAGAGAATCATACGGAAAAGGGTCCTCCGAGGAGCTGGCTCCCGTGGAAATGCCCTTCGGACCCGTTTTTGGACCATCCATGTTCGGGGATCTTCCGGAAACTGCCGAACCAGGCATGACCTGCTCCGGGTGCGGAAGAACTCTGGAAAAACCTGATAATCCATTTCTGACCTCGACACGCTGTCCATCGTGTTACACCGAGAACCCGTTTTGAAACGATTTTTTAGATTGAAAGAGGTAAAAAAACCTTTATATCTCCCGTTCTCTATGTTGATAATGCTTATCGCAACCTATCAACTTTGGTGTAAAACATGATAACATGCAAACGGTGGGTAATTATACTGATTGGGCTGATGGTGGTAGGGAATGTTCTCGCTGTAATTGAGGTGCCCTTTTTAAATCGTTTAAGTCCACTATTCGAAACAAGCGCAGCAGTCATAGAGGTCGATTTTCAGGGTAACAAAGATCATCGGACCATCCAGGCTGCTGTTAATGCTGCAAATCCTGGTGACGTTATCAAAATATGGAGTGGAGGTTATCGTGAAAGTGTCATCATCAATAAGACATTGACCCTGATCAGCGCTGGGAACGTTCCAACTATTATTGACGGTCAAAATAGAGGATATGCAGTAAAAATAACTTCTAATTGGGTGAATATTAGTGGTTTTACGATTAAGACTGCGCATTGGTTGGGATACGGAATTATTGTCGATCATGCAGAGCAATGCAAAATAAATGATACTTTTTTTGAAAACAATATCAATGCTGTCTGGATTAACAGCTCCAATAACAATACAATATGCAATAATACTGCCTCGAAACAACCGTTCGGAAATAGTGCTAAAGGTATCTACCTAACGGAAGCCAAAGACAATATAATAATTAACAACACCTTCTCAATTGGTTATCCTCTAATCTTATTAAATTCCTCAAATAATGCTCTTAAAGACAATTTATTCAGTTCAGCTACCGGCGGAATTCAACTTGAATCATCTCATAGCAATACCATATCCAATAATATAATAAATTCAACCAAGTATAGTGTCCGGGTCGATTCATCAAACGATAATAAATTTATAAACAACACATGCAATTCAAACGTCAGATATGAGAGTTATGAGGGTATAATTCTTTTAAATTCGAAAAATTGCACACTTCGTTTGAACAATCTTACCGAGAGTGATGTCACCATAGAAGGAGATGCCGTTGAGCATTGGAATACCCATAATATCGACACATCAAATAACGTAAATGGAAACCCCCTGCATTACTGGAAGAACAAGGATTCGGGAACAATACCTCTGGGAGCAGGGCAGGTGATACTTGCAAATTGTACCAATGTAATCGTGGAGAATCAGAATATAAGTAACGCGAGTAAAGCGATTCAACTAGGTTATTCAAATGGGAATTTGATCCGAAACATTACGAGTAATTCGAACTATTTGAATATGATATCTCTGAATAATTCCGATAATAATACGATATGTGATTCAAATTTCAACTCGATACAAAAGTATCCGGTGTATATTGAAAACTCGGAGAATAATTCGATCTATAATAACACGTGTAAAGTCGCTGCTTTGGGGATCCAGTTGTGGTATTTTTCAAATTATAATAAAATATACAACAATACTCTATCTAGCAATATCGTGAATTCATATGGTATCTATTTAGTTTCAAACAGCAACAACAACTCGATTTATAGTAACAATTGTAGTTCAATGAGAGATGGCCTCCAGATAGATCATTCAAGTGGAAATGATATTTTTAATAATTCCCTCACCTCAAATAGTGAATCTGGAATATTTCTAAGTTCTAGTTGGCGTAATTGTCGAGGAGACGACAACATAATCAGGAATAATTATTGTAAATCAAATAAATATGGGATATTGGTGGTATCAAAGGGTAAGAACGAAAAGAATAATTCGATATACAATAATACTTGTATTTTGAATCAAAGGGGTATATATATTTTTACCACAAGCGGACCTAATTACATAAAAAAGAATAATTGCAGTTCCAACGATTATGGCATCTATCTTAACGATGCGGGCAATAACACAATTTTTAATAATACCTGTAATTCGAATAACAATTATGGCATCTATATGTCCTTATCTAGTAATGATAACATCGTTGAAAATAATAACTGTATATTAAATAAAGTACATGGAATTACATTGAAAACTTCATCAAAAAATAAGCTATTCAATAACACCTGTACATCGAACCAAAAATATGGCATTTCTGTTGAGGATAATTCAAATAATAACACTATCACCAACAATACTTGCAATTCAAATAACAGAGGTGGAATTTATCTCGGCAACTTGCATTTAAACAAAATTGATAATAATACATGCAATTCCAACATTTTTACTGGCATTGAACTTGATGCTTCAACTTATAATGACATTTTAAGGAACACCTTAAATTTTAATGGTTATGGTATGTATTTCTCCAGGGCTCACCGCAATTATCTTTTCAACAACACCTGTGTGTCTAATGCCGCTACAGGAATCCACCTTTATCGATCTGAAAGGAATGTTCTTGTAAACAATACTTGCGTTTCGAATCGTAATTCGGGGATTTTTCTCAGTAATGCTGATTGGAATACTTTTTTCAACAACACTTGTAATTTGCATTCATCCAGCGGTATAGCTGCTTCATCTGCTGATTACAATATTTTCATCGGGAACATTTTGGAAAACAACGACAGGGCCGGGATTGATATTTCTTCATCCATTTCCAACACCCTTTCTAACAATATAATGAATAATAACGGTATTTCGATATCCGGTAGTAGCAGTATTCGTTGGGACTCCCATTCGATTGATAATACAAACATCGTGAATGGAAAACCTGTTTATTATTGGAAGAATAAAAATGGAGGCAAAGTTCCGGCAGGTGCGGGTCAGATTATCATCGTAAAATCTAATGGAGTGGTTGTGGACAATCAAAACCTCAGTAATTCAAGTTATGGTGTACTGTTAGCATATTCAAATGGTATAACTGTTTCTAACACTACTACAAATGGGAATTACGTAGGGATCAAACTATATTGGTCGCAAATTAATATCATTGAAAATAACATATGCCTTTCAAACATGTACAGTGGTATATCTTTAGAATATTCAGATAGTTCGATTCTTTATAACAATACATGCAATTTGAATAATTTTGGTATAATTATGGACGAAACCGAATACTCCAACCTAAGCAAGAACATCTGCAATTCGAATGAAAATTATGGCATTTATTTCCATGATTCCGATAATAATAATCTATATTATAACATATGTAATTTGAACAACAGATCAGGCATATACCTCTATGATTATAGTAATAAGAATAACATTGAAAACAACACATGTAACTTAAATCACGATGGGATCGATCTGCTCAAATCCTCGACTAATTATATCGCGTACAACACGTTAGACACCAATACCCATTATGGTATAAACATCCGGACCACGTCTTCTAATAACCTTATCTACCATAATACATTTCTTTACAATAATCAGGGTAATATCCAGGCCAACGATAACGGTACCAATAACAGGTACTCTACCTTCGGCGAGGGGAATTTCTGGATTGACTACCGCCTCAGGTATCCGGCGGCCATCAATAACGGAAATGTATGGAATACTCCATATGAGCTTGATGGAACCCAACTTAGTCGGGATGGATATCCCTTGCTATTTATTAGGACGGATCGTGAATTCCCTCGATTGATAGACGAGAATAGCCAAAAGAACGGTACTACTGGCGATACTATGGAGATTAATATAACCTGTGCTGATAATTTTGGTATTTATTCCGCATATGTTAACTGGACTCACGGCGCATTGGGTGGTAATGTTTCTTTAAATCGGATCGGTGGTTTTTGGAAAGGAATTTTTTACATCGATCATGCTTTGGAAAATCTGAGTTATGTTATCTATGTCAAAGATATTGGAAATAATACCTTAAAAAGCTCAATGCAAACCGTTCCTGTATTTGACAACGACAAGCCGTTTATAGAATTGGATAATAGTCCGAATATTGGGTTTACCGGGGATGCTTTTCATTTCAACATTAGTGCTTCTGATAATATTGAAGTTGGTTCTATGTTTATCAATTGGAGCTATTCAAATCGAGCTGGAAACCTGTCTCTCATAAGGAACGATGACTTCTGGCATGGAATTATTATGTTTGATCACAATCTCTCAAATCTGGCCTATACTATTTATGTCTTTGACCATTCCAATAATTTCATTTTTAGTTCCGAACAAGTTGTTCCTGTTTTGGACAATGATCCACCTACATTATTGAAAGACAATACCCCATTAACTCCAACCACCGGAGATGAGTTCCCCTTCTCCTGCAATTTTACTGACAACATCAATCTCTCATCCGTAAATGTCATTTATACTTTTGATTTCCAAAGCTATTTCAACTTGAGTATGGGAAATATTGAGGATGAGAAATGGTTTTTATCTATAAATATAGAACCCTGGGCGTCCCGTTTGGCATATCAATTCTATTTAGTGGACAATGTTTCAAATCATAATTTTACGGATGTTCGAACATTGATCATTCATGACAATGATCCCCCGAACTTACTAATAGAACACACCTCAAACGAGACTACAACCGGTGACAATTTCACCTTCTCGGTTTTGCTGGAGGATAATATTGGTATTGAGTCTGCCGTAGTTAATTATACTTTCGATGGATCGAATCGTTTTTCTAGCCCCTTGAATCTGACCGAAACCGGGTTCTGGAAGAATACAATTGTTATACCTTCGAATTCAACAAAGTTGGAGTACTATTTCCTTTTCGAAGATACCGCGAGTAATGTGAATTGGTCATCAGTTACAAAGCTTATTGTACTGGACAACGATGCTCCCATTGCCGATGCAGGAGATGACATGAGTATAAGATTTGGGGATGAAGTAGTTTTGAATGGGTCTGATAGTTCCGATAACATAGGTGTGGTCAACTATACCTGGTCTTTTGTATACAAGGGTAATCACGTTCGTCTCCATGGACAGATCCAATATTTCGTTTTCGATAGACTCGGAAACTTTTCGATATCACTGATAGTCGCCGATGATTATGGGAATTGGGCAAAAGATACATTGAACATTCTTGTGATCGTATGGAATACTAGCGACGACGACACAGAGGACGACGACACAGAGGACGACGACACAGATGATGACGACACAGATGATGACGACATAGAAGATGACACTGATGATGATACCGACGACGATACCGATGATACTGACGATGACGATACCTCCAATCAGGATTCTGATTCAAGCTCTCAGCTACCCGTTTGGATAGTCATACCTCTTATTCTGTTGGCGATCATAGTAGTCGTGTTTATCATCTTAGTGGTTGTCAGGAAGAAACCCAAGGAAAAGACATCATCTCTTGAGGACACGGTCCCTGCGGAAGATACAACGATTATAGAGGAAACTCCTATTGTGGATACCTCTCCTGAAATCACAACCACCGCTCTACCACCATCGCCTCCTGACGAAGATGATGCGGATAAACAAAGCCCCCCTGTGCCTTCTCCCATCTGTACTTCTTGTGGTAATCCTTCTGATTATTATCCGGATAACGATTGCTTCTGGTGTGGATCTTGCCAATCGTATGTTCTTCCCGAAATCCGGGACGAACAAGTATCTCAACCTGCACCGCCTGCACCCCCGGGAGACACCCCGTTTCCACCCCCTCCCATAGAATCGTCACCTCTACCTCCCCCGCCCTCACATGAGTTCCCGCCGGCTGACATTGATGATCTTGATCATGAACGTAAGGGAGAAACCGTCCTCGAAGAATACAACGCAACAAAGGAAATGCTCGAAAAGGCCCCCTCATTCATAGACGTGACCGAATCACTGGAGATCCTCGAACGCTCAAGGAATGAGATCGAAAATAGAAAATTCGATAAGGCTTCGAACTCTATCCGGGAAAGCAAGAACATGGCTAATGGGATCAGGGAGAGATACGGTGCACTAGTAGATCGATCCACTCTGATATTGAAGGAACTGAAGGAATTACAGGAACAAGGTAATGATATGACGTCTGTCATCGATCTTCTTACAAGGGGCAAGGGTGCATTGAACACTGGTGATTTTTCTCTCTGTGGAGAACATCTCAACGACGCATCAAGGATAATGGATGAAATAAGGGAAAAGGGTATTGGAGAGTCAGAGGATGGGGGATCTACTACTACCTCTGTTCCTGATAAGAAATTGGTGATATCCGATAGCGAGGAAGACAAGAACGATCGCATAGATAATGAGTCGATACTGCCGGATGTAAATGTCGCAGAGGAAATAGTAAATGATCCAGTTGCTGAAGATCAGGATGAAAAGAAATCCGAAGGGGAAGGGGTGAATGAAATGGTAGCGGAATCACCTGCTCAAGATCAAAACGACGAGAGGACCAGGGACGATGGTGATGCTACAAAATCTGATCCGGAAACAAAAAAAGAACCTTCATCCGACATTGATGATATTTTGGGAGATCTCGACACACTTTTCGACTGAATGAAAAATCATTCCTCGTCAAGTGCCTCTTTTTCCCTGGCCCTGTACAGAAGTAATCCGAAGAGACCGAAAAGCACGATTACTATGGTGATGGCGTATAATCCCACGTCCGTCAGCGCGTTCCATAGTGATACATCCCCGTAAGCCACAGCTATAAAAACCCAAGTAAAATAAATGCCCAAACCTAGGACCAGCAGTAGAATGAACATCATTTTTCCTACGAAAAATCGCTTTTTTGCTTCTTCCGTCATGGGATTCCCCCGATTCCACCGCTGATAAATAAAACTTTTTCTCTGGAGATTCTCTGGGAAATTCAACTTACCTCCACCGCGGCCCCGCAGCTGTCGCATACGGTGACGAATGGGCGCTCCTTGCTGGTAACATTGATAGGTGCCCTGCAGATGTGGCAGAGAACCGTTTCCTTTGGTGTAATTATCACGGGTTTGGGTGACTCAGGTTTGATAACCGGTATACTATCGTCCGATTCATATTTCTCGATGACGGCCAATTTGTCTTCCACGACATCGTCCAGTCCCCTTTTGAAAATATCGTCCAGCGTACCGCCATAGGCCGGCCCCACACCCGCCGGCTCCAGCTCACCCGTGTTCTCCTGACCCCCTTCACCGTAATAACCGGACGCCGAAGGAGCGGCGAAGGGAGAAGGCGGTGCTACGGGGGGTGCGCCGCCAACTGAGTAGGGCGTGGGTGCGTATGGAAAACCGTAACCGGCCTTACCGGTTTCCGGCCCCAGTGCGTAATCGGGCTGAGCAGGTTGAAAGGCACCCGGGGTAGGTGCTCCAGGCATTGAATACGGCGAATAGGAGGGATAGGGTAAGAATCCAGGCTGCTCTGGTTCGCTTGGCGATACACGTCCGGCGGCAGCTGCATCGGAAGGCGCAGGTGGAAGGGCCAGCGGTGCCTGGGATACAGTTGTCTGGAAAGGATTGTAGAAAGCGGGAGGAGTGTATGTCTGATAAGGCTGCGGACCGGGCGGAAGGGCTCTCTGTGCCATTGGCATGCTCCCGCCGCCAACGCTGCTTGGAGGCAAAGCCGGGTAAGCACCTTGGCCATAGGCATAGGAGCTGTACTGCGGCATGTAGGTGGTAATAATGTTCTGAAGGGCCGCGAGCTGCTGCTGAAGTTGTTGAGCGTAGGGATCGGTATAACCTCCATAAGGTGCAGGGGCCCCGTATCCCATGGTTTCCTCCTCGAACTCGTCTCCGTCATATGAGGACATCTTGTAGAATATGAAAAATCCAATGCCGCCTATGAACATCACTACAAAAACGGCAATTACAACCCACACCCAGGTGTCGATACCCCCACTACCCGTGTCTGTTTGCCGAACCTTAGGAGTAAGTTTCTGGGTCTGTGAACCATTGCCCCCCACCGCACCTGTGACCGTATCGAAGGGCCTGGAATGAAGATCCTCGCCGTTCACCTGAAGCTGAAGATTGGCTACGGACTCAACCGTCCAGACATACGAGAGTACCTTTTCAGCATTTACCCCCAATTCGCTGATCTTCCATTTTTTTATTATCTCAGAACTCTGCATCTCATCTTCGTTCGGTTTGATCTTGTTATTGTAGAGGATCACTTCCACGTTCGTTGCAATTCCGGTCCCACTGTTCTTGACCTGTACCGTAATATCCACATCTTCCTCGATGTAAAGCTTCCCGTCCCCTATGGGTAATATCCATGCATCGATCTTTGGGAATTTCACCTCTTCCACGAAGATAGTGACTGTCTTCTTTACTGTATTGGTGCCGTCGCTGGCCGTAACCGTGATGGTATGCTCCCCCAGGCTGAGGCCCGCCTTATGGTACACCTTTTCCCCTGTCTGCAGGTCTCCGTCCCGATCGGATTTCCAGAAAAAGCTCAATTTCGGGCCGTCTTTTGGGTCAACATCAGTTGTATTGCTGGCATCCAGAAGCAGTTCGGTGGCGGTGTCTATTACCAGTCCCTCACGGGGATGGCTTATTGTCACTTCCGGCGGTGTGTTCTGGATCTCCACAGAATAGATGCCCACGACGCCATCAATGATCCCATCGTTGGGCGTTACCCTTGCTTCCCACCTCTGCCCAGCCTCCAGCTTGCTTTTCGGGATGACGTATTTACCCGAGAATTCCTTCTTTATCTTGTCGTCCAGATACCATTCTATCGTTTCCTTTACATTATCTCCGTCGGGATCCTTGGACTTTTCAGTAATCTCCAGCTCCAGGTTCTGGGTTATGGTTGGCTCACTGGGTGTGATGGACAGTACGGGTTCCAGGGGTTGGTAGTTGACCACGGTGAACCTGTGCTCTACGGTCCTGGACCTTCCGCTGAAACCGTCATCAGCATATATCTCCAGGAAATAAACATTTTCGCTCTTTCCATTCGAATATTGGGCGGAGTATTTCAGTGGTTGGTTATTCAGATAATATAATGCCTGGCTGGTGCTAACCGATGCTATATCACTCCCGTGATAGGTGGTCCCGATGGTCAAGTGATATGTGATATCGTCATCTTCCTCATCACTGGAGGGATACCAGGAGATGTCCGGTGTAAGAGAATGGGTCTCGACGGGCTGTATCTGGCCGGGCTCTGTTGGATCGCTGTTCTCCGTCACTTTCAGCGTTATGGTTGAGTCCTCCGTTTCGGGGGACCATAATCCCTTGCTGTCCTTTACCCGAAAAATTATCTCGTGCGAGCCCGTTGATAGATCGGATATCTTGAAGTTCTTTTCCTCCGATATGACATGGTCGATGGAAGATTTCCACTCGTACTGTACTATGGAATCTCCATCCACCGGGTCCTCGCCCTTTCCCTTGAACTCAACCTCGACACCCTGCCTTGCAGGATTCGGGCGTACCGTAAGAATCTCTCCAACAGGATACGAGTTAGTGTAGAATTTCCAATCCGAGTAGGGACCCCAGCCGTCCTCATCATGGGATTTTACGGCCCAGTAATAGGTTTTTCCCATTACAAGGGGAATGTCGAGCGAGGTTCCTGCGACAGCGCCGTTATATATATTTGCCTGTGCCTGGTCACTGTAAACCGGCCCTTCAGTTGACACTTTGACCCAGCTTTGGTCTATTTCCTTGTGATCACCCCTGTATATTGCCTGTTGCGCCCAAAGCAAGCTGACCGTATCACCCACCAATCCCTTGGCATTATTGGCAGGGGTTGGGTTCACTGGTGCACCCGGTGGATGGACCGAACGGCTTTCATTCGGTGAAGGACTGCTGAAAACCAAGGCAGCTAGTCCGTATGAGGATAGGAACAGGAAAACAACCATGAATAAGGCTTTGAACTTCATACTGCAAGCATCATTGCTCATCTGAATACCTCTGTCATATTTTTGGTGTGAATAATCTAGTTCGTCATATAATTTAATGTCAGGTAATAAAATGTGTTAGAATTTTACTAATGGTATGGAATCGACAGTCTCGTTATACCGATTAACTATAATAAAAGGTTTTGGGTGTGTTGTGCGAGAATATCTGCTTTGAGTGCCAATGGTTTCAGTGTCCCTCATCTGTGGTCCATGTGATTTGCCACCGCGTCAGTCATCTTCAAACCCGAAATAACCTCCCCGACATCGTGCACCCTGAGCATGTCCGCCCCGGCAAATGCTGCAAGAGCCGATACAGCCACCGTCCCGCTCAGTCTTTCCTCCATTTGCCTTCCGGTTAATTGACCAATGAAACCTTTTCTTGATGGGCCTATGAGCACAGGATAGCCGAGAGATGAAAATGAGCCAATACATCGTATGATCTCAAGATTATCGCACAACCGCTTGCCAAAACCTATCCCGGGATCAACCATTATTTTATCTTTCGGAATCCCGGCTTCCACGGCTTCACGGGTCCGATCCAATAGAAATAGATATATCTCCTTTATCACGTCATTGTAATGGGGATCCGACTGCATGTCTGACGGTGTCCCCTTCATGTGCATCAGTACGACACTGGCATCGTACTGCCTAATGACCTCGGCCATATCTTCATTATAGCGCAAGGCATAGATGTCGTTGACAATGTGAGCCCCTGCTTCCAGAGCCCTCTGGGCCACCTCGCTTTTGTATGTATCCACGGAGATAAGACAATCGGTTCTCTTTCTGAGTTCTTCTATTACAGGTATTATGCGGTCCAGTTCTTCGTTTACAGACACGGCTGATGAGAAGGGTCGTGATGATTCGCCGCCAACATCTATTATATCCGCACCTTCCTCTACCATTTTCAATCCCTGATTCAAGGCGGTCTCCATTGATAGGAATTTACCTCCGTCAGAAAAGGAATCGGGTGTCACGTTCAGTATACCCATCACCTTTGCAGGCGGGAATCCCAAAGTTCGTCCTCCCGCTCTGAATGTACATCTTTCCTTTTTTTCCAAGCTCTCCATCAACGCCGCAATTCCCGAGCCCACGGATGGAAGTGAGAACGGCTGTGCCTTTAGCTTGCGTGACAGTTTCACCAGCTGTTTTTGAGTCCCCTCGAGGACGACGTCTCCTCTGCTATCCAGGTCCCTCAAGGATTTTTCGGCGACACAAGCCTCGCCCCCAAGTGACAGCATGTCCTGTTTCAGCATTATAGCCTCCCTTGCAGTGATGTCCGGAACCTTGAGAACCTCGTGGATGAATTTACTCTTCATGATACCCAGGCCCTGTTCACTGCAGCCAGTCAGGCGCAGATATTCTTCAGCCTCCTGGAGGCTAAGGGCCGGGAGACGGAATACGGGGTATGGGCTTTCTCCTTTTTCGTCCCGTCCTTCGGTGGACCATTCAAAATTTACGTTCTTTCGTTTCTCAACGCTCTTTGCAGGCATTTACTACCACCCAACCTTCTTGAACTTCGCATCGTGCGAATCTATATCTCGATTGTCATACGGTATTTCCTTAACATATCGACATAAGTTGATAATGAATAAATGGATCCGGCAATGACCAGGATATCGTATCCTGTGGTGTTGATAAGCGCGGTCTTAACTGCATTCTCCGGTCGTGAAAACACACTGTAATTTCTCACTCTTTTATTTTCCCGAGCTACACCGCCGATTTCTTTCTCCCCTTCTGCAATGGTTTCAGCCGCTATCATCGCAAGATCCTTGACTTTTGCACTTCTTTCAAGGGGCAATTCCGAAATAAATACATTGGTTGCCACACTGAATATCTCCCTTAACATTCCTGTGATGTCCTTATCTCCCATGAAACTGCAGATCCAGTTGATCTTTCTATGAAAATTAATACCCTGCTGCGAATCAATTTCTCTCTTCTCATGAAGCAATGAACGCAAGGCCCTAGCAAGCTCACCCATTCCCGACGGGTTATGGGCGCAATCCAGTATCATCTGGGGCGACTCCAATACCGATTGGAACCTGCCCGTAAGGGAAAATCCGCTCAAGGTCTGGCGAATATGTTCCGCTGAAACAACGAATCCCTCCTTGCGGCCCAAAACCTCTAAGGCGATAACGGCAAGAGAAGCATTCACGGCCTGATACCGGCCACCATGCACCCTGAGACCTTGCATGGAACGAAGTGAGAATGGATTCTCATTTCCTTCAGGCAGAAGCTCAAGATCGAATGTGGTGAAATTACCCCGGGATTCAGTTATATTTACCGTGAAATCCTTACCGTTCACTATCCTTATAGAAGAAAGTGCGCGCGATTTTTTCTCCAGATACTCGTATCCGTCCTGGTCCGGTGACTGGCCCAGCAGCGTTACCGAATCTTTCCTTGTGATGCCGAGCTTTTCACGAGCTATAGCCTCCACGGTCTTTCCCAAATGATCTGTGTGATCAAGGGTAACGTTGGTAATGATGGAAATAACCGGCTCTGCGACATTGGTTGCATCGAACCTCCCCCCCATTCCCACTTCTATCACGGCTATTTCAACCTCATTTCTGGAAAAATAGATGTAAGCCAATGCGGTCATGGCCTCGAACTGTGTAATTGGTATTTCAAGACTTCGTGATTTGTCACGGATCTCAAGCATTCCTTGATGAAGTTCGTCCAATGATATTCGTTTGTCATCTATTCCTATACGTTCATCCAATGAGAAAATATGAGGTGACAGATAACGCCCACATCTATAACCAGACCCGGTGAGCAGGGAAGAAAGAATTGTTGTAACCGATCCTTTACCATTAGTTCCTCCCACTAGAACAGTTGTGAATTGCCGGTGAGGATCTCCGAAAATCTTCAGCAATTCCCGAACTCTATCGAGGGAGAGATCGATTCCGAACTTTGCAAGGTAATTATAATAGTCGATTCCCTCGCGAACACCATCCGTCTCAAACCTTGCTGGTGACATGGAAGCATCTAAGGATATAACGATGTTGTATATGTTGCTTATTATATATTAAGCGGTATCTGCATTTAAAGATGAAATGTTCGCGGCTTTGAATTTTTTTGAAGAACCGGTTCTATCAGACTTTATTAAAATCGACAATGGAATGCAGGCTGATACGAGTAGAGAATAAATCGAAAAAATCAGTAGAGTATGGTGTCTTCGAACTCTTCCAGAAGATCTGTAATCAGTTCTCTAAGCATTTCGCTGTATGTAGGTGCACGATACTCTCTAATACCACCGAGATCCGACTGGACCCGGCTCACCATTTCCCCTTGTTCACTGTATATCTCGATTGTGACGAGCGGCTCTTCCATGGATGCATCACCTTTGGAATATTCTGACCGTATGCCGAACTAGTATTTTCGTTTTTCGTATTTCTTAGCCCTGAAATAATTGTCTAAAACGGGAAAGATTTTTCCATGATAATCATCAAAATCGAGTTCAAATCTCATGGTTTCCTCATGGCTTCGATAATCTCTAACCTGGCAGCCTTAACGGCAGGATAGAATGAGAATAGACAGCCGATAATAATGACGTAGAGAATACATCTAACAACCAACGGCAGACTGAACGAGGTTATTTCCATTTCCACCCCGTACTTTGCACACATAAAATCGCTGATGTAATCCGAACCAAAATAACCTGGAACGATACCAACACAGGCCCCCACAGCGATGAGTGTGAATGATTCCAGAAATACTTTACTGAAAATAGTTTTCTTTGATATGCCGATGGCTCTCAAAACACCAATTTCCTTCTGCTGTTCGTAAATGTTAATGACCATTATGCAGGCTACGAATAGCAGGCCGATCACTAGAGACACGGTTCCTGCAGAAGTGTAAAAAATGTCCGCTATATCACTTCGTTCCTCCACTCTGGCGAACTGATCGCTCTTGGTGAGGACAGAGTAAAAGGAGTAATCGGCTCTAAGATCCTGTGCAATGTCGTCGATTTTGGAGGGGTTCTTTTTATCATCCCTCACCGAGACTATTATTGATGTGACCTTGTCCTCAATCTCGCCTGTGTCGGATACCACGTGTGCGCCCACCAGAGATTGAAGTTCACTGAGATGCATGACGAGGATTCCCTGGAATATTTTGCCGAATATCCCCCCGCCAGATAAAGGCGATTTGAAGGTCCCGCTTATTGTGAAATTCTCCTCCAAGTTTTCGCTCCCAACGGAAAAAACATCTCCTTTTTGGGTCCCGATCCCCTCCACTAGATTGTCACTGATCAATATCTCTCCGGTATATTCACCTTTATAAGAATCGTTGTAATGAGGGTCACCTGGTGTTTCGAACCATTCGTTGAACTTCATTTCCAGCCCGAACAGCCGGATTGACCTATCCCCCGCCAGGAATTGTTCCGTCTTCTCCGGGATGACGCCGATAGCCATCACGGGATACCATTTATTCTGGTATCTCAGACCCAGCGAAGATACAAGCATGGGCGAGGCGAATGAAATATTTACCGTATCATTTTCCAACCTCTCAACGGCGTACCGGCCCTTGGGGATGCCTCCCTTGTATCCCATGGATGTAATGATGATATCCTGGTTCCCAGTCTCTATGGAAGCGGCATTGCGGGATCTCATTCCCTCCGTAATGGAAAGTATGGATATCAACAGTGAAGTTGATATCATTACAGCGAGGATGGTCATAATATTGCGGCCCGGCCTTTTTGACATGGAACCAATAAAGATATCAGACCCTCCTTATAGCTGTTATGGGCGGTACCCGTGTTGTCAGATAGGAAGGTACCACACCTCCGAGTATGGAGATCAGAAAGGCGAAAATAGTAACTTTCCCCAGCACTCCCATGGTTATTTTTGTGATTACAAGGCCCTGAGGTAGAGAATCATAGGAGCTTATAACCATGTAATCCACTATATGAACTCCTATGAACCCCAGCAACAAGCCGAGCAGGTAGCCCAGTATGCATAGGACTATGGTTTCTGTAAAGAAGAGGAATACAACGCTTCTGGTGGAGATACCTATTGCCTTTAATATCCCGATCTCTCCAGTTCTTTCCTTTATGGATATTACTACGATGGTTGCAACGAAAATTATGGATACGAACGTTGTGATTATGGTTATCATCCCGCCAAAACTCCTCATCACATCGGTGAAATCAAGGAGGTCCGACTCGAGCTCTTCGCTCGAATAGGCCGATAGTTCAACGCCGAAAGCTGATTTTTCCTCGATCCAATAACTAATGTTGTCCGCATCCGCACCCGCCTCGACTTCAACGAATATCTTCGTGGCACTATCAAAACGTGTGAGACCCACGAGGAGCTGCATTTCACTTAGATGGAGCACACAACTTGGCATGTCGCTTCCTTCATAGCTCTCTGTCACAATACCCACCACGTCAAAGTATATGGTCCGATTAGACCAGTCCAAGATTTCCCCTTCGGTTTGTGGAGGATTCTTCGCGGCGAACACCCGCTCCCCAACTTTCACATCCAGCAGTTCAGCCAGGTACACATCCAAAACTATCTCGTGGGTGAAAAGTGATGAGGTTACTCCTCCCCCATATGTTCCGTTCTGGTAGAACGGATCGCCATGAGTGGGTAGATATTCACCTGTTATTATTGACTCGCCACCGAAATTCCCATCCATTTCCGGGACTCTTCCCCTACCTATGCTGTGAAATATCTTGGATTCTTTCAGTCCGGGGGAGCTGTTCGAATATATTTCACTGAAATCCTCAGGGCTTTTACCGGTCAAATAAATACTGTCAACCAATCGGGGTCCTGCAGCCTTTATTTCAGGGTTTGCCAGAAGAGATCTGGATATGTTCCGTGATTCACTCATTGGCGGGAAAAAGTCCTGAAGGAACACTGGCACACCTCTTGGAACCACATAGACGTCAACACCGGTCTCCTCCAGTATCGTATGTATCGAATGATCGATACCGGCGGACAGAGAAAAGATGCATATCGCCAGACCAATGGATAGCGATATACCTGTAACGGTAAGCAGTGTCCGCCCCGTTCTTTTAAACAAGTTCCGTATCACGTACAATTTTATCCCCGAATTGTTTTGATAACCTTATTTCTATCATCTATTTATTCATTCTGTCGCTATATATTGGCCAACTTTTCATACAATATTCCCAGGGCACTGCGGCAGGCGGTTCTAATTATCTCCTTCCGGCTTCCCTGAAGGCTCAGCCGAATAGAATCCACGGAATTCTCTATGGCGAATCCTATATAAACTGTCCCTACCGGATCTTTTTCGACACCACCATCCGGGCCGGCATAGCCTGTGGTGGAGATACCGATATCGGAACCGGATATTTTTCTCACTCCGTCGGCCATTTCTCTGGCAGATTCGTGGGATACGGCGGAGCAGTCATCTATAGTGTCGGCAGCAACGTTCAATATGACGGATTTCATTTCATTAGTGTAAGTAACAGTACCGAGGATAAAGTACTTCGACGCTCCCGGTAGTGAGGTTAACAGGGATGACAGACCTCCTCCGGTACAGGATTCAGCTGCGCTTATTGTGATTTTTTTTTTGATCATTATTTCTTTTATTTCCTCGAGCAAGTCCTCACCACGTGATTTCGACAATTACCATGACAGATATAAAATTTGCAATCCCAGATTGGAATATGAGAAACACTAATGGAAAAATACGCAAAATTATAAGTAATTCACTATATATAACCTACGGCCACATAAGACAGGTACGTTTTAACCCTTAAAAAAGGACAGCGAATCAGGTACTGTCGGAGAGAACCGCATGTCTCCAGAGAATAAAGTTTGGTTGGAAGATGGGAAGAAAGAATATCGGAAAAAAAATTATTCCGAATCGATAAACTTTTTCAATCATCAGATACGAGATAACACCAAGGATATCGAGGCATGGTATTACAAGGGGAAAGCCTGGTTCAGGTTGGGGCGCTATTCCGAAGCTCTTACCTGTTTTCAGAAAATAATTGATATTGACAAGGAGTTTGTAAAAGCCTGGACCCGTGTCGGGGAAATCCAGGTAAAGCTGGAAAACCTTGAGGAAGCTCTTCACACCTACTCAAAAGGAATTGAAGAGATCGGAGATCACGCTGCTCTCTGGTTGGGGAAGAGCAGGGTATATATCCTGGTGGGAGCCATGGAGAGGGCGGAGGAGACACTGGATAAGGTCATCGAATTGAATCCGAACCTGGGCGAAGCATGGTTGGAAAAGGGGCGTCTTTTGGATGAATCAGGTGTTTTCGAGGGGGCTATTGATTGTTATACAAAAGCCACACGATTGAACAAGAAATTACCCAATGCCTGGTTCCTAAAAGGCAAAGCACTGGAGCAACTGGGACGCTACAAGGAAGCTATCAGGTGTTTTGATTGGACGACCAAGATCGACCTTGACAATATTGAAGCATGGTACCGAAAGGGGAATTCCCTTTACGTTCTGGGCCGCACGAAGCGGGCACTGGAAGCGTTCGAGAAGGTTCTGGAGCTGGATCCCGAGCACAGGGATGCGATATTCAAGGTAGGTCAAATACACGAGGAGATGGGAAACGTCAAGCTGGCTTTACAATATTATTCTCTAGCTGACAAGGAGGAAGGGTGGGAAGAGACATTGACAACCAAAGGAGACGCTTTTTTCAGAATGGATAAACTGGATGAAGCGCTGAAGGCCTATAACGCGGCACTTGAGACCAATCCCAACAACTATCAGGCGTGGGCGGGCAAGGGCAAGATAATGATGATAAACAGTGATTTCGAAAAGGCTGTGGAATGTTTCAATCAATCGATTCGCTTCGAATCACGGAACGAGGAAACATGGCACCTGAAGGCCAATGCTCTTTTCAATCTTCATAAATATGGTGAATCTTTCACTTGCTTTGACAAGGCAATAGAACTCTCGTCCGACAACATACCAATCTTGCTGGACAAGGCCATGTCTTTCATTGCTCTCAGCAGAACAAAAGACGCCTTCAATTTGCTGAACCAAATCGTGAGACGAGAACCCGATAACGAGAGGGCTCTCGAAATACTGGAAACCATGAAGGATCGGAGAAACCGTGCCAGGACCACCGAGATACGTCAACAACGAGATCTCTATCACAGCTCCAAGGAATCTCTCGATCATTTCCGTTCGAACATCATGCTGGCGGAATCCGTCAAGGTGGACGTGTCAAAATTCAAAAAAGCTCTCAACCATGCAGTTAGGGAAATGAAAAACCAGAACTACCTTGGAGTGGTGGGTATCATAAAGAGCAATATGAAGAAGCTGGACAAGACCTGCCAAAGCATAATATCAAACTACATGAAAGACACGAGGGAACTACTGAAAGGACTGGATATGAGCGTTGACAGCTCCCACGTGGAGGACATACTTCGAAGGGCGGATGTCTCATTAAAGTCGGGACAGTTTCAGACATCTTTCGAACACATCGAGAGCACGCTGGATGAGATCGAATCCCTCCGGGAGATGTCCGAAAGACTATCGGCGCTAAGAAAACAGGACCCGCGGTATCTCGAGGCCGCGCGGAAGACCTTGAAAGAGGTCAAATCCATGGTGGAAAAGGCACAGAAGAACGAACTGGATACCTCCCACATTGAGAGACTCATGGAGAAGGCCAGCATCTCAGAATTGAAGAAGGATTACATAGAAGCGTCGAACATCCTTACCGATGCAAAGAAATATGCGAAAAACCTTCTCGTTACACTGAGCATAGATTCATCTATCGGCGAGTTAAAAAAGGATGCGCGCAACGCTATCAAAAAAGCGAAGGAAATGCTGGAAGGGCTGAAAACATTCGACTTCATCTACCCTGAATCCGAAGAACTGCTGGCGGATGCCAAGAGAAAGCTCGGGAACAGATCATACACGGAAGCCTACGTCACAGCCAAGAGAAGTCTTTCCATAATTCATCGAATAGAAAAGCTAGAGAGGATATTGGAACTGTACAAGGAAGGGAAGAACCTCATTACCATGACGAGGAAGTTCCGGAACTTCCCTACGGACAAACTGGCGGCATCCGTGATAGGGGCAAAGGACTATATGAGGAAGAAAAAGCTCAACGATGCACTCCGACTGCTTGAAGAAAGCGTTCCATCCTTTTCAGCTGCTTTGAAAAACAAGGCGCTGGTTGTGAAACTGAAAGTGGCCCAGCAGAAGATATTCAAGTTGAAGAAGCTGGGTAAGGATACTTCAAAGGTCCAGGAGCTGGTTGTTAAATCGAAGCCAGCAATGGAGAGCAAGGATTTCGATATGGCCATTCGTTACGTGGAAGGTGCGCTGAGGCTGGCAAACAAGATGCTGGCAGTTTCATAATAAGTTTTCTTTTTCCGCACGGAGCGTTCAGTACAAATAATACCCGTAAGCATGAGGAACTAACATGGGTAATTATCATCAGCACCTGATATTCGGTTATCTCGTGGCTCTCGTGACCGGAGTTTTTGGTTATTTTTTGCTGGGATTCGATCTTATCTACTGTATCCTGGCCTGCATGCTGGGGACATTCGCCGCTTTACTACCTGACCTGGACCACGATCAGAGCACGCCCCTGAAGGAGGTTTTCAACGTCGCCGCCGCCATCTCACCCTTCTTGATCATCACGGCATTGATGGAACGGGGATTCACCGACATGGTCTATCTTACGGCAATCTTCGGCGGCGCCTATCTCTTCATCAGGATAATTGCCAAATTTATATTCAGTCAGCTCACCACTCACAGGGGAATGTTCCATTCCATACCTGCGCTGATAATAGTAGGGCAGATTATTTACATACTTTACTTTGGGAACGTTTTCAAGGTAAGACTCTTTCTCGCTGTTGCCGGCGCCCTGGGTTTTCTTTCGCATCTGGTTCTCGATGAGGTCTCAAGCGTTGATTTCGACGGAGGAAAGGTCACCAAGAACAAATTTTTCGGGACCGCTCTCGATTTCCACTCGAAAAGCCTGATTGCCACGGGATTTACATACGTCGTGATGCTGGGTCTTTTTTGTACAATATTTTATAAAATGGTCAAACTTTGACAATACGTCGAAGTTTGACCAATTTATAATGTTCGCAGAATCGAACCCGGAGGGACCGATTCTGCTGAATTTTTGAAGGACGCTGGGATGATCTGGGCAAGGTCGTTGGTTATGAGCATTTTCACTGCAAACATTTTGCCGGTTCGCCCTCCTCACCGAATGATTCCAGAACGTTATTTTATATATGAAACAGAGGAATATTGTCAATGGTGAAAATCTTGACGACATTTGGGGCTCGAGTGACTTGCACGCTCCTGATGTATGGGTACATACATCTGTATTTGCGGGAACATTACCCCGCAAACAGGGTACGGTCAAGTCTCTACAAAATGAATCGTGAATTAGTAAATTCACTTCACCTGCAGAAAACCGCAGGTTTTCGAAGGTGTAGCAGAGCCAGTGGGGTCTGCGGAGCACAGCGGACACCCTCGGAAACCCAAGGGTTTCCTGCGGGAGTCGAGGTTTTCAGCTAGACAATCCTTGACGACCCTGACGGCTCGCGTTATACTACGCAATACCTTCGGCATTGCTGCGCCCTCGGGAAGTGTCCCTG
>CAYFHS010000011.1:0-121937 GCA_964342815.1 uncultured archaeon
CAGGCCTATTTGCGATTGGAAAGAGCAAATGGGACGTAAAGGCGTGAACCGCCCGGTTTACGTCAGAATAGGCCCATTGTGTTTTGGATTTAGAATTTATTTTATTATGGGCTGATTTTTAGAAAATATATCCTAATAAGTCCCCATACCTTGTAGTGGTGGAAAGGTGGGTATTCGGGAGTGCCTTCAGAAATAGTGCATCAGTCGGATGATCTCACAAGTCGGACGCCAATGAGGCTGTACCGACTGTCAGGTCGTCTCCCAAGTCGAGAAGCAGACTCACAACCATTGGGGGCGTAATTCCAACTACCACCACGTATCACCCGGGAGCCCGTATCGTCATATTTATCATAACACCATTCCCAGACATTCCCATGCATATCATGCAGGCCCCACTTATTCGGTCTTTTTGCCCCTACTACATGTGTCTTATTTCTAGAATTATCGTGATACCATGCGTATTTCCCTAAATGCCGCACATCATCTCCAAAGCAATATTTCGTCTTACTCCCCGCCCTACACGCATGTTCCCATTCATTTTCCGTAGGAAGACGATACTTGTAAGTCCCTTCCTTGTTATTCAACTTTTCAATGAAATTTTGACAATCGTTCCAGGATACTCTTTCAACTGGAAGATTATTTCCTTTAAAATAACTTGTATCGGAGCTCATAATCGCTTTCCATACATTTTGTGTTACCTGATACTTTCCCATATAGTAGCTTTTACCAGCAATCTTCACGAACTTCATACCGATGGAATTTGTGAATTCTTTTTGTAACATTTCAGTGCGTAGACGTTCCCGGATGTCTCGTTCACTAAGTTCTTTCTCCTCAAGGTAATGTTTTTTACATGAAGGACTTTCACCTCGCGATCTCTTGGCAGTGCGAAACCACCCCTCACAATCTTCACAAAAACGGGAATTGCATATCGAGCATTTAAGGCTCTTGTTTACTGAGGATATTATGTTCCCACAATTATGACATTCCTTCTTCTTATCCCCAATATGTAAACTCCCACCAACTGCAGGAGCACCCAAGTGAACTCCTCCATGACCACCCGTGATAACGCTGTCGTGGATCCCACCGGAAGGTGATGAGGACACAGAAGATATTGTTCTTCTTTCACGGGGTACATACTTTGCTCCACAGCTATTGCAGAAAGTTTCATCCTCGAATATTTCACTACCACATTTTGAACAAAAAGGCATAGGATCACTTTCATTGGGAATACATCAAGGATATTTAAGAATTACCGAATAAGAAAAAGGTTAGTCAGGGATTGAAAGAGAGTAATGATCGGTGCATACCGAAGTTGTTAGTTTGAACTTGACTTTCCCTTTCTCTTTGTAAAAACAGTTATCTTATTTTCCAAGGCTTCGACCGCATCCCAATCAATATCTTTCTCGTCTTTCTTTTTGTCGTTCATGGTCCATTCTCCTTGTCGTAATCTTGCAGTAACATAAAGCGTATTGGACGTATATGGAATTTACTTTCCCAGTATCAATAAAGACGAATTTATCACATTTTCTGCAAGTAATTTCCGGTAAACTCAGTCACTTTTACGGAGAAGCAGTTCGATTCCTAAATCCTATGCTCCGTGGCATCTTCGAGAGCTTCTGGAGGGTTTAAACGGTTTTCTCGACGATTGTGAGGATAACATCAAGAGATACTTCCAAAATCGTTTCACATACATGCGGTGCCTTTCAGCGATCAGTCGGAAGTCCTCACGAGACGGACACCAATATAGAAGTAGCGGGAGTCAGGGGGAAACCACCTGCGGAATGACGACTCGCAACTGTCGGCGGTAAAGCCCCAGGCACCTCCACGAAAAATTCGGGCCGAACCAGACATAGGTCCTTGTGGATCTTTTTCTGGGGAGTTCTTATAATAATCCCCTTCATACCAATCCTGACACCACTCCCAAACATTACCGTGCATATCGTGTAAACCCCACTTATTTGGCCTCTTAGTACCAACAGAATGAGTGCGACCCTTCCCCCAATCCTCATTGTACCAAGCATACTGATTCAATTTGCTTATGCTATCTCCAAAACAGTACTTACCAGTATTACCAGAACGATTAGCGTACTCCCATTCTGCTTCGGTGGGTAACCTGTATTTATATGTATTTTCAAAACGATTGAGTCTCTCAATGAATTTCTGACAATCATTCCAAGAAACCTTTTCAACCGGAAGATCATCTTCAGTGAAATGACTGGGATTTCCCTTCATCACGGTCTTCCATTCCTTCTGTGTAACCTGATAAACACCTATGTAAAAAGGTTCGGAGATTTGGACTTTGTGAACTGGTTTAGCATTTGGCCAATTATCGCTCCCCATCTTGAATTCTCCTGCAGGAATCAACTTAAACTTCATGCCTAATGAACTGATGAATTCCTTTTCTTCCATTTCTTTTTCCTTGCGTAAATGGTCAAGTTCAATCCGTTCTTTCTTCTCCGCCTCGATTCTCAATTTTTGTTCAAGATAATGTTTTTCACAAAGTGGTCGTTCACCGTAAGACCGTTTCCCCTCACGAAAATATCCTTCACAGGTTTCACAATATTTCGTACCACACAATGAACATTTCACACTCTTATTGTCTGAACTAATAATGTTACCACAATTATGGCATTCCTTCTTCTTATTTCCGATATGCAGACTTCCCCCAACCGCAGGAGCGCCGATGTGTACACCACCACGACCACCTGTGATTACACTGTCGTGTATGCCACCGGATGGTGATGAAAGAGGAGACGTATCTTTTTCTTTTGACACATCCTGCTTATGACCGCACTCGTAGCAGAATTTTGCACCATCAGGTAATTTGAAGCCACAATTCATACAGAAAGACATGGGATCACGATTATTGGGAATACAGCAAGGGTATTTAAGAATTATTGAAAAAGAAGAAGGTTCGGCACTCCGAGTCCGGCCTTTGTGCCATGTCAGAGGTACCCGAGAACAGTTTTATCCGGAACACCGGATTACTTTTGTCCTATCCTCTGATATGGTATTTAACACATCTTCACTTGGTGTTTATAAATTATTCCATCCAGTTTTTTCCAATTCTTTTTCACTCAAAGCAAGTCAGTTAATTTTGGACTTTTTAAAAGACAAATGATGAGAACGAGAATTAATCGGGTGATGCTAAGAATAAAGAAGTCAATAACATGATGACAATAGGTGAGAACATCCTGACCATTGTCGACGTGAATAACAAAACCAACGTTTAAATAATAAGTTGACTTTATTCAAAATTGTGTATCATGGATTTTTCAACAAAATTCAGAATATTTACCATTTGCACTATTTTTTATATAATACAACAAATAATTGTTAGCTTATTGGTACAAATATTTGACGATGTTTCTATTGGTCTAATATTTCTAACTTGGATTGCTCACCTTAGTTACTTGATTGTATGGGGATGGTTTATAATTGTAGTGTATAAAGATGCAAAAACTCGTGAATTGACTGAAAACTGGTTTTTTATCATATTTTTCATGTCGTTTTTAGGTGCTATTATCTATTACTGCTATGTAAAGGGTAAACCCAAAATAGAAGCACAAGCGAAGATACCAGATAAAAAAGTGAAGAAGCTCGAATTGGCATGCCCGGATTGCTGGAAGCATTTCACGATAAAGGAAACTGAAGAAATACCAATACCATTAAAATGCCCGGCCTGTCGTATAAAGGGAGAATTCCCGTTACTACAACCGCTACAAGATCTGGGGACATGAAATATGGGTCCAGAGGTATCAAAACATGTATGAGGACCGGCTAGGCTCCAGATCACTAGCATAGTGCCATAGGAGAGGGTAGAAATAGAATTTCATGTAAGAATATAGAGTAAAATCTATAATGTAAGTAGAGACTAACACAAGCAAATTGATTTTGGAGGTGTGATATGGGGAAACACTGCCCTAACTGCAGTAATAGCCTTTCTTGGACTCTATCTTATAGCTGTGGGAATTGTGGTAAATCGGGTTGTGAAGATTGCTTTTTAAAGGGACATTCTAAAGGATGGTTAGGAACTAAGGAGAGAATCATACAATATCGGCATAATAAAATCGATTATAGTTTTTGCAGTGTTGAATGTGCATCGGAATGGGCTATTCATAATGGTTATTTTTCTTCCGAGGATTCAAGAATTGATAAGAAAATTAAGGAGATCTGTTACGTTAAGGCTAAAAAATGTCCTGAATGTGAGTCGATAATATGTGAAACAATTGGGGTTGAATCCTATTACAATGTATTTCATTGTTCAAATTGTAGTAAACAAATTTGTGGAAATTGTGCATTTAAACAAATTGAAAGAACTGATGAACTTGTAATAATCGACATTGAGGATAGACAATGTGTTTTTTGTGGTATTGAATGTACTGCTGAATTTTTAATAGAACATGGTCATACTAATACTGATGACCATCGAATTAACCGGAAGATTAAAAAAATTCTTGATAAGAAAGACTTGTCTGAACAAAGTACAAAAGAATCTTCACCGGTACATATTGAGATTGGTAAAGTTGGAGATGAGAAAATTACGGTTAAAGATAGTATCATCCAACGTTCATCCATAGGCGGAGCATCACAGAAGAGAATATCTATTTGTCCGTATTGTGGAGAGGAATTGAATTTTCCAAAACCCCCTAGATTCTGTCCATATTGTAAGGAACAGATATTGATATAAACCTCTCAACTCCAATCCCTATGAATCCTTATGAACTTGTGGGGATAGGTCCGATATTTGAACCATTTCTTACCGGTCAAAAGCTTATCCACCTTGTAAGCAGTCATCTTGGGGCCGGCCGTTGTCCAGCTTCAATCCCCTTATTCATCTACAGAAACCATCCATAAAGGCCACAGGGAAGGATGCGATTACTGTTCATCTTGGAGGTTCTTTTATTTTCGGATGTCAAAATCACAGGAAATGTGTTATATACATTATAAACCGTAAAATTATATTGTGATTCAGTGACCGACGAAAAAGAAAAACGTATAAAAGCAATGGAAGAACAACTAAAAGAAGCGGTTGTTGAGATTCCACTTTTCCTCACTAAAACAAAAAAAGGATCAATAATAGGTACAAAAGATGGAGATTTTCATATTACAATCAATGATGATAAGGGATCGTTTCACAGAACCGATAATCAAAAAAAGAAGGACAATCGGTCCGATTATGATCGTCATTCTGACGAAATTTACATGCAAGAGTTATCGGATGTTGCTCAGGAAATTGGACCATTAATGGAATCTGGAGATCTAAAAAATATACATTTGGCATTTAAACGAATAATTGACCTTTTTCAACAACGAAATCGCCCCTTGATAAAAGGTGATACTGAATTAAATGACCTTGGGGGAATACCTGATGATATTGACATTCAAATCGATCCAAGCAAAATTGAGCATGGTGAAAATGAAGAATGTGGGATTTCATTCAATCCAGATAATTTTGATTCATCGAGTAAAAAAGCTAGTGGAAAACTTCAAATAAATTCCCATAAATTTGCCCGTTTCTTATATGAGAAGATATATCTTCAATTTCTTCCTGATTTGAGTTGGGGAGATTTTTTACGGATGATTGATAACGATAAAGAAAATGATTCATAATTAGGTGATGTACCCCCATGGACGAAGAAAACGAATTCGATGATACAAGCAAATTACTAATGAATCTTTTGAGCGGACAAAAAAGCAACAATCACCCCTTCTAGGTTCTACAGAACTTGGAGACTTGAGACGATGAAAATCACATCTACAGAGGAAATTCGCAAGTTCTATGACGAGAGCGCCGATTCGTACAACATTATGATGGAGGAAGAAATAAATCTTCCGATGTATGCTGAGATTCTTGTCGGCTTGGCGAAAGGCATAATAAATCTCGATGGTACGATCCTGGACTCGTCTTGCGGCTCCGGACATATGCTTGAGCAGCTCAAGGACAGATATGCTCCCGGGCGGCAGTTTTACGGTGTCGACCTTTCACCGAGAATGGTGGCTATCTCTCGGAAACGCTTGGGTGATGCTGCCATCATAACTGAAGGTGATATGGGTGAACTTTATCATGTGGAGGATGATTCGTGTGCGGCGGTCCTCAACTTCTTCGCGCTCCACCACGTTGACCTGGAAAGAATGTTCACATGTTTTGCTGAGTGGTATCGCGTGCTTAAGGCTGACGGACAGCTTTTCGTTGCCACCTGGGAGGGTGAAGGATGCATCGATTACGGCGGACAGGCCGATGTTGTAGCCATGAAATACCGTCCGGGCCAAGTGAGCAAAGCCGCCCGTATTGCGGGATTCAGAATCGACCGGATCTATGTGGACGCCGTCCAGGGAATGGAAATGGATGCGGTCTATCTGGCTGCGACCAAATAGCAGATACTTTCGTGATTAGCCTTACATGGCGTTTCATATAACCCATTACTAGTTAGGGTTTGATGGATGATATAGTTGCCACTTCTGAGGGCACCTCTGAGATTCTATGGGTTATAAATTCATGTCTTAAAGTATAGAAAAGGCTAAAACTTAAAGGTGAATTACATCCAGGTCTAACGGGCTGGTGACGAATATGAACGATGATACTGAAAATAGTAATCCTGGGTTGATGGCAAAGCAGGTAATGCTAAACAATTTCGCTGATTATCAGGAAGGGGCAATAGTGAGCAAAACCGTGATCGAAAAAAAGACCGGGACCGTAACATTCTTTGCTTTTGATGAAGGCCAGGGTTTAAGCGAGCATACGGCACCATTTGATGCCATGGTCCATCTCCTTGATGGAGAGGCGGATATTGTCATCTCCGGGAAATCAAATCATATGAAAAAAGGCGAGATGATAATAATGCCTGCAAATGAGCCGCATGCCTTAAGGGCGGTTAAGAGATTCAAAATGGTCCTGACCATGATACGATCTTGAGCAATCGATTATGAGACTCGTTTTTTACCTATGGAGACACATACCCCCCCTTATTCCATTCAAAAGGGAGGTAATAATTTTACTTTGCAGTTTTATTTTGTTTAGAATCAAAGAATGTAATACGAAAATTACACAAAAAGCAGCTCCTATTGTGAGTAGATGCCTGCTTGCAAATACGCCGCGTACTTCTAATAATTTCCTCATACCCTGACTCCGAAACATCCGATTTATATTTTTCGAACATGCAAGGCATACTTTTATATCCGATAAAATACCAAATAAAACAATATAATTTTAAAAGAATAAACGAAAATGAGGAATGAAAATGGATAAGCCGATAGTCTACTACTGTGAAGAGTGCGGGAAGACCGTATCGAAAGAAGACGGTGAGACCGTTAATTTCTGCTGCGAAAAATCTATGAAATCCCAGGTGGCCGATACCTGTCTGAAGTCCGGCAGCTCTGCGGAACACGCAAGGTTCAATGATGAGGACGAACCCTGCGACGAAGGAAGATGAACAATCCTCAAAACATGGAGAGGACCGGGGCATGATCAAGCTAAGGGAAATCAGAAAAATAATGAAAAGCAAGCCCACCATCGAAGGAGCGGGGGTTCACCTGAAACGCGCCTTTGGCTATCATCAGGTTCCACAGCTGGACCCGTTTCTGCTTCTGGATGATTTTCATTCGAAAGATCCCCGCGACTACATACTTGGATTCCCGTGGCATCCCCACAGGGGAATCGAAACAGTCACGTACATGCTCCATGGAAAGCTAGAACACGGGGACAGCATTGGCAACAAGGGGGTGATCGAGACCGGGGACGTTCAGTGGATGAGTGCCGGAAGCGGGATTGTACACCAGGAGATGCCAAAACAGTTCCAGGGGCTCATGTGGGGATTTCAGTTGTGGATCAACCTGCCGGCCTCCCGCAAGATGGGGCTGCCCCGGTACCAGGAAATAAAAAGTGAACAGATTCCGGAGGTCTCGGCGGCCCCCGGAACGAAAATTAGAGTTATATGCGGAACTGTCAAGGGCGTTAAGGGACCGGTCAGCGATATGGAGGTCGACCCGGAATATCTCGATATAGGCATGGAGCCGGATACGGAATTTGTCCATCAGATCAAATCGGGTTACACGGTATTTGCCTATGTTATTGACGGTAAGGGATTTTTCGATACGAACCGAACCGGGATGATCGAAAAGGAGAATCTTGTCCTATTCGGGGATGGCGATCAATTAAAGATCGAAACCGGAAAAAATAGTCTTCGATTCCTTCTGATCTCGGGAAAACCCCTGGAGGAGCCTGTGGCATGGTACGGCCCCATAGTTATGAATACCCAGGAGGAGTTGAACACCGCGTTCGAGGAATACCGGAACGGGACATTCCTGAAGCATCCCTGAATATTTTTGGGTCACGTTCAAGAGTCCCAATCTACAATTTTATTTTACACGCCCCGGCGGTTTTTTTTCTCGATGTCCTTTCGTTATATATTACACGATAATCCGTTACCGGTCATTCTCAAAACACTATTTGAGCCGCCCGGCTCTTCTCAGCACCAATCTATAAAGTCTCAAGGTGAAGCTATCTTTTGATACTGGCAAATCATTCAACGATGCAATATGACCTCTGATTTGCAAGTGATTTGCAAATAATTTATAGATAAGATACACAGGTTTTACAATGAATTTTGAAATTTCGATTTATATTAACAAAGCTATTGGGGTACTCAAAAGTATTGATAAACATTGGATAGATTAATAAATCGATTATTCTTTGCTTATCAAAATATGTGTTCCGGGATAACCGGGGCACAAAAACCGAGATCGAATATATTTTCAATGAAGTTTTCTCTGAATGCTTACAAGGAGGTATCGAAATGTCCATGGAAATCACAGCCGACGCTGAACTGGATACAGTGGGTTTTTACTGTCCTTTGCCCATCTCCATGACGAGGGAGGAAATCGATAAGATAGAGATAGGTCAAATATTGAAAGTAATAGCTGACGATCCGGCTGCCGAGGAAGATATCAAGCGCTGGGCCAAAAGAACCGGTCACGAGATATCGAAATTTGAAAAAGAGGGGCCGATATTGACATTTTTTATCAGACGAATGAAATGACATTGTCACTGTAATTATATTTCTCAAATAATAGCGAAAAAGATAGTATAAAGGAGGTAAAAGAAAATGAAAGATGAGAACTATATTCTGTATGTACAGACCACAGACAGCCCTGAA
Organism: uncultured archaeon; assembly: GCA_964342815.1. GTDB lineage: Archaea > Thermoplasmatota > Penumbrarchaeia > JASLWR01 > JASLWR01 > JASLWR01. Next base: position 9,156 of record CAYFHS010000011.1, read on the forward strand.
AAGCAGTATTCGCCGCTGGTGCTGGCGCAGACCGCAAAGATGATGGATATCAAAGCTGAGGTGTATTATCTCGGTACGGGGTTAAAAATATTGATGGCAGGTGAAGCCGAGAAGATTAAACTCGGATCCTTTCCCAGTGTCGCGGAGATGATCCGGAAAACTCTCGATATGGGAATAACCATATATGCATGCGAGGCTTCAAAGCAGATGCTGGGTCTCGAAAAGGTAGAATTGATCCCTGGAGTGAAGATAGTCGGGGCTGGAACCCTGAACGACCTCGCGCTGGATGCAGACGCAACCATGTGGTTTTAGGGAAGAATTAGTGAAACGGATATATCGGGGTCATGTTTAGCGAAGCCGTTTCACCTCCCGGTGTTCCATTATGCAATACGGTTCAGTATATACATTTTGAATCGATCCAAAAAGAATGGGGGAGCGCTATAATGGTAAATCCGGAAAGAAAACCGAACCGGCTCATTAGGGAAAGAAGCCCATATCTGCTCCAGCATGCACACAACCCTGTGGACTGGTATCCCTGGGGTGATGAAGCGTTCAAGGAAGCGGAAAAAAAGGAGAAACCCGTTTTTCTCTCTATAGGATATTCAGCTTGTCACTGGTGCCACGTGATGGCAGAAGAATCTTTCGATGATGAACAGGTTGCAGCAGCCCTGAATGAAGCATTCATCCCGGTCAAGGTGGACAGGGAGGAACGACCCGATATCGATGATATCTATATGACGGCATGCCAGGCCATCACAGGAAGCGGGGGATGGCCGCTGACCATCATCATGACACCTGACAGGAAACCGTTCTTTGCGGCCACCTATATACCAAAACATGGCAGATTCGGCAGACCGGGATTGCTGGACCTGATACCAAGGATTTCGAATTATTGGCGAACGAGAAGAAAGGAGATTCTTGAAACGGCCGATGAGATCACTGACATCCTGTCCTCTCGCCATGAAGGAGGGGGCGGTGAGGAGGTCGATCCAAAGATACTTGACAGATGTTATAATGACCTGAAAGCAACGTACGACAGGGAATTCGGAGGATTCGGCTCTCCACCAAAATTTCCAATGCCCCACAGCTTGCTTTTTCTACTGCGGTACTGGCATAGAACGGGTAACAGGGAAGCTCTTTCAATGGTGGAAAACACGTTGAAAAATATGAGACACGGCGGGATCTACGACCATCTGGGTTTTGGGTTCCACCGTTATTCCACCGACCGTAGATGGCTCGTACCCCACTTCGAAAAGATGCTCTATGATCAGGCTCTCCTATCCACGGTATATTTGGAATTGTTCCATGCAACTGGAAAGCTGGAATACGGGGACACCGCAAGGGAGATGTTGGATTACGTTCTCGGAGATATGACATCCCCCAAAGGCGGGTTCTATTCGGCAGAGGATGCGGATAGCGGGGGGGAGGAAGGGAGATTTTATGTTTGGGAAGAAAGCGAGATCGACAAGTTATTGCCCACCGAGGAAGCAGATATCTGCAAATCCTTTTATAATATCCAAGCGAAGGGGAACTATAAAGAAGAATCGTCTGGAATGAAAACGGGTAAAAATCTATTGTTCACGGACAGCTCGAGTGACAGCCTGTCCAAGGAAGTGCCAGAGAATCTCGAAGATATTCGGAACAAGATGCTGAGAGAGAGGAACGGGAGGATCCGTCCGAAAAGAGATGATAAGATACTCACCAATTGGAACGGTCTCATGATAGGAGCTTTCGCCAAAGGGGGCGTGCTTCTTTCCGATAAAAGATTTATCAGGGCAGCGATGAAGGCGGCCGAATCCATCATCTCTGAAATTGGAGACAATACGTTGGCTCTCTTTCACGCTTATCCCGAGGAGAGGACCATCCCGGGATATTTGGATGATTACTCATTCTTCATATGGGGCCTGATCGAACTGTATGAGGCAACCTTTCATACGAAATATCTGAAGATGGCCATAACATTACAAGAACACCAGATCGAACATTTCTGGGATAAAGAACACGGTGGTTTCTACTTTACTCCCGATTACGGGGAGGAATTGATAATCAGGGAAAAGGAATTCTACGATGGCGCAATTCCCTCGGGGAACTCGGTATCCTTTTTAAATCTCCTTCTCCTGGCCCGATTGACTGGAAATAACAGGTTTGAAGAATTGGCCGGTGAATTGAAAAAATCTTTTTCAAAATCCATCACGCGCAATCCGTCTGCCTTCACCCAGTTCTTGGTTGGACTGAATTTGATCCTGTTGGAATCCAATGATGTTGTTATAGTAGGCGATCCCGATTCTGCACAAACAAAAGATATGATCGATTCCATCAGAAAGATATATATACCCAATCTGACGGTGCTTTTAAGGACCCCGGGACGACGGGGAGCGGACCTCGATGAGATCACAGGATTTACAAGGGACATGGACCAGTTGGAGGGTCGGACCACAGCCTATGTTTGCAGGAATTCGACTTGTTCGAGGCCGATAAATGATATTGATGAGATAGTTGGTTTGTTAACTCGATAAACGAATATTTTGTCTACAGATGGTAATAATTGTTGAAATGGAAGTGAAAATGAATGGATGAGAAGATAGATGCTTTGTCCATTGACGGCCGAACTTACACATGTCCAAAGTGCGCGTATTCCGACGGTTTCCACGTGTCATTCGATACTAGTAATGGTAGAATTAAGGTTATATTGATTTGCCCCGACTGCCACGCGCGTTTCGATCCCGGTTGGGAGATCTCCAGCATAAAAGCAGACGAATTTGAAAAATGAATAAGCATCCTCTACACCAAGACTATCTTTTGTGTGTACGGAATCCGATCAGATAATCAATCAAATCCAGGTGGGTGCGACCTTGCAAACTAATTCAAACCAAATAATAACAATAACTCTGGCAGGAGAAGCAGGGAAGGGTATCCAATCGGTAGAGCATATCCTCACTAGGGCCTTAAAGCTCTCAGGATACCATATATTCTCCACCAAGGAATACATGTCCAGGGTCCGAGGAGGTAGTAACTCCACCCAAATAAGGGTTTCCTCAAGGCCCGTAAACTGCATGTCCAGATACTGTGATCTCCTTCTTCCCATGGATCTCGCCTCAGCCAATAGAATGAAGGATTATCTGTCTGAGAACGGTCTGATAATCGCTGACACCTCGGTGGCCAAGCATATTGATTCCGCAAAATACACCATCATCTCCGCTCCCATAGCACAGTTCTCAAAAGAACTGGGAGCGGCATACTACTCAAACGTCATCTTGGCAGGTATAATATGTGGAATTCTGAATATTGAAAAGAACATCCTTAACCAAAACGTAAAAACCATATTTTCTAAAAAAACCACTGATATCGTCCTGAAGAACCTGGAAGCAGCCAAGCACGGATACAGCATGGGACTTCAAATTTCTTCCGAAAACAAGCTTTCGATTAAGCTAACCCCAAACCCCGAAACCTCCAACAACATCTTGGTTAACGGGTCTGAAGCGGTTGGTCTGGGAGCAATCGCCGGAGGGTGCAATTTCATTGCATCTTACCCTATGTCTCCCTCAACAGGAGTACTCACATACCTCAGCCGACATGCGAAGGAATTCGGCATAATAGCGGAACAGGCCGAGGACGAAATTGCCGTCATCAACATGGCTCTGGGGGCCTGGTATGCCGGCGCCAGGGCTTTGGTAACCACCTCCGGAGGCGGTTTCGCCCTGATGGAGGAGGGGATCAGTCTCGCAGGTATAACCGAACTTCCCGTGGTGGTCCATTTGGCACAGCGACCCGGACCCGGGACCGGTCTTCCCACAAGAACAGAGCAGGGGGACCTTGAAATGGCACTTTACTCCGGTCACGGAGAGTTCCCCCGGATGATATTCGCACCCGGCGAGCTTAACCAGGCTTTCACCCTCACAAAGCACGCGTTCAACATGAGTGATAAATATCAGATTCCAGTTTTCATACTTACGGACCAGTACACCATGGATACTTACTATGACATCCCGGAACTCGGCTTGCCATTCGAAAAACCAGTACACCACACCATAAAAACAACAAAAGAGTACCAACGCTACGCTCTCACACAAAACGGTGTATCTCCCCGGGGTATTCCATCACACGGCAAGGGTCTGGTCCTTGTTGACAGTGACGAGCATGACGAATCCGGACGGATCACCGAAGATCTTGAGCTCCGCATCAAAATGACAGAAAAACGCCTTAAAAAGTTTCAGACAATGAAACCCGACCTTTTGCCGCCCAGCATATATAGGTTCTCGCCGGAAACCGACAAAGAAGACATCTATGTGATATGCTGGGGTTCCACCTTAAATCCGGTAAAAAAAGCCTTGGAGATGCTATCAAACCCAAACATCACCTTGCTCCACTTTTCCCAACCATTCCCAATTCCCGATGACGCTATCGCCATCTTATCCGACACTAAAAAAATAATATCCATAGAAGGTAACGCCACAGGACAGTTCTCACGCATTCTTCAGGGCCACTATGCCATACAAACACAGCACCTGATCACTAAATTCAACGGTATGCAGTTCACCCCCGAAGAGCTCGTAGACCGGATATCAAAGGCACTGAAGGAGGTGGCCTGAATGTCAAATCCCTTTGATGTGGAAAACATAGACATCGCATGGTGCCCCGGCTGCGGAAATTTCGGGATACTCAAAATACTTAAAAAAGCCTTAAACGAACTTTCTATATCTCCCTCTGAGCTCGTAATGGTATCCGGTATAGGTCAGGCGGCCAAGATCCCCCAGTACATGGAATGCAACTATTTCAACGGACTGCATGGCCGGGCACTGCCGCCGGCCACGGCAATCAAAGCCAGCAATCCAAACCTCACCGTTATTGCAGAATCAGGCGATGGTGACATGTACGGAGAGGGAGGCAATCACTTCATTCACACCATCAGAAGAAACCCGAATATCACAAACATAATTCATGATAACATGATCTACGGGCTCACAAAGGGACAGGCCTCACCCACCACCCGCAAGGGAATGGTAACATCCCTTCAATTCGACGGCGTCATCAACGAACCCTTCAATCCCCTGGCCGTTGCAATATCCCTGGACGCTTCCTTCGTTGCAAGGATCTACTCCGGACACCAGGAGCAATCCGTGGAGATTATCAAAAAGGCCATCATCCATGAGGGTTATTCTCTGGTGGACATCCTGCATCCCTGTGTGTCATTCAATAAGATCAATACATACCAGTGGTACAATGAAAACACTTACTATCTCCATGACCAACACGATCCCCGAAACCGCCTTTCAGCATTCGAAAAGGCTATCCAGCAGGACAAGCTGCCTCTGGGAATTTTTTATATCAATAATGATAAACAGCCCTTCGAAAAGCTTCTGTCGGGAAACCGGAACGGATCACCACCACTTTTTAAAAGAAAATTGGATATTAATAAACTCCGAGAACTCATTGATTCAAACCGAACAGCAGGGCAGACGCCTTCATTAAAGGGAGGGATTCACCCCCGTTCCCTTTAAATGCAAGGCAATAATTTATTCTTGGCAGGTTTATCTTCAGAATCAAAGAATGAAATATCTTAATTACGGGAAAAGTAGCTGCCTGTATGATGAATATTTCCGGTAGTAAGTACGCGGTGGTGCGGGGTGTGCCGAATACCTATGACAAGTGTATCAAGACTAGAATTTCTAAAGAAAAGATCGACGTAAAATTGGCAAAGGAATAGCATCGAGCCTACTGCGAAATATTGGGAAGGCTCGGTCTTAGCGTAATTAGAGTAAAGGCCGACCATAGGCTTCCCGATTGCTGTTTTGTGGAAGATACGGCAGTGGTATTCGGAGGAAAGGCAGTAATATCATACATGGGGATCGGATCCCGGATCCATGAACCACTGGAAATCAGGAAGGTACTGGCAGACTACAAAAAGATCTGCTTCATTAAAGCACCTGCCGCCATGGAAGGCGGGGACGTATTGAAAATTGGCAAAAAAGTCTATATTGGCTTATCCAGACGCACCAACCAATATGGGATTCAACAGGTGAGATCGTTTATCTCGGAGGACGGGTATCGGATAATACCTGTCAAGACCGAGAACATATTACATCTCAAATCCGCATGCACTTACATTGGTAACGACGTAATTCTATTATATCCGGGACATTTCGATAGAGGGGCATTTTCCCGGTACACGAAGATCATAGTTCCCAAAGGAGAGGCCTATGGTGCCAACTGCCTGTCCATCAACGGGAAAGTACTGGTTCCAAAAGGATTTCCCCATACAAAAAAATTGATCGAAAATGAGGGATTTGAAACTATCGTGGTGGAGATGTCGGAATTCAGAAAAGGCGACGGGAGTTTAACGTGCCTATCCGTAATATTTTGATCGCTAATTGGCTGTTTTACCGGTGCTATGATGGAAAAAAATCTCGTTGCCGCGGAAAAAAGAACACAGCAGTGGCTATCACTCAGCTCCATATCCATTTTCAATAGAAAAGTGGATAAAAAATGTCTGATAAGTTTCCATGGGAGCCGTCTTTGTCACTCTGCCAAGTTAATCGCTTTACCGACATCAAGACTCTATTTCTCTATCTCGAAAAGTTCGGCGGTGGGCGAGTTTTTCTTGACGGATTCGATTCCCTTGACGCAGTTCTGTTTTGTCGTATAACCCTGGCTCGAGCAGATGACCTGGTCATTTGCCGCTCTCAGATGAAAATACCACTTTTGGTTCTTGCCGGATTTCCATATCTCGAATTTCTGCATATTCTACTCCTCCTTGAGTTCACAAATCACGGTATTCATTGATCTGTAGATATCCCCAATAACGGTCTGTATTATATAATTAATCTAAATCATTTAACAGAAAAAGACTTCATTTTCTCGATAATACTCATGGGATTTGATCTTCTGGTCTACTCGTCGATTACGAAAACGGCGGCGGCTATCACCGTGGTCCAAAGTCCTTCCTTTGCTCCTTTGGCGGATTGAGTAACAGTGGTTGTCGTAATTATCTTTCCGGATGCTTTATAGATCTGTTTTCTTTCGTCCCAGGCCTGATCAACATCGAATTCTATGCCCAGTGTGGTTGCCAGCATGGTTGCGGCAAGGTCTTCAGCGTAATCACCGGAAACCTTTGCCGACTGCCCGTATGCATGGTGTTCCGAGAGATAACCGTAACCCCCCTTGGCAGGTCGCGCGATACCAAGAGAAGCGGATATCTGCCGGTTCGCTTCATCCGTGGAATTCTCCGACATCACCACAAAGAGTATCTGACCCGGTTGAACCAACTTCAAACCCTCGTCTTTCGAGATGGTTTTCACGTTTGGAGGAAGGATACTGGATACTTTCACGAGATTGAATTTCTCGATCCCAGCCTTTCTAAGTGCCTGTTCGAAGGATGCGAGTTTTTCCTTATGGACTCCCAAACCTTTGGTGAAAAAAATCTTATTTGGTATCATTTTTACACTTACCTGAGCATTTTCGCCAATTTTTTCTCATTCCTTTCTTTCCAGTCACCTTTGTGATAAACATAACTGGCCATCAGCGGGAAGGCGATGGTTGCCTCTGAAAACACCATTTGTTCATAATGGTTGTCCACCTTTCCCCATGAATGCGCCTCCTTTAGAGTAGAGCCCGAAAGCGCCCCGTCCCTCTCGTCGGCAACTGTGATCTGTACGGCGTACTTGTGCATCTTTGTATCTTCGCCCAGAATATCTGATGCCACCGTTATGTCTTGAGCGAAATTCTTTGGAACTCCGCCTCCGATCATGACCAGCCCCGTTTCCCCCGAGGAGATCTTTATCCGTGTAAGATCGAGGAAATCCTTGACGCTGTCTATGGTGACCTTCGCTTCGCTCCCGCGTCCGCTCTGGTGATGTATCAGGCCTAGACCTGCCGAGGAATCGGAAAAGGCGGGTACGAATACGGGAACATCTTTTCTGTAACATTCAAGAACCACCGAGCCGTTATCCTTCCCAACATTATCGAGGTACCTGCCCATTTTCCGGATGAATTCCTGGGATGAATATGCGCGGGGCGGAAGACCATTGGCGATATCCGCAACCGTCATGTCGCATATCCTCAGTTCATCCTCGTCGATATAGGTGTCATAGATCCGGTCTATGGATTTTTTTCTCAACATTTCATCGTCCACAAAGGGCGTGCCCCTGTAATGGGAAAAACCCAGGGCTTCGAAGAAATCCTGGTCCACCATTATTGCGCCGGTGGAGACGATGGCATCCACCATGTTGCACCGGACAAGTTTGCGGACCGTCTCTTTAAGTCCGGCGCTGAATAGAGAGCCTGCGAGACACAGGATTATGGTACAGTCGGGCTCCTCGATCATCCTCGCGTATATCTCGGCGGCATTGGCCAGATTCCGGGCCTGAAATGCCATGTTTCTGAAAGATTCCATCAGAGGAGTGCTGTCGAATTTGGTGATGTCGATGTGATCGATCTCCACTGAAAGAATTTCTTCCTTATCCATGTGGGTTCCTCTCATTTAATGCGAATGAAGAAAAAATGTTCAGGCACCGGATGAATTTAAATTTTTTGGAATTATTGGAACGCGTGAACTCAATAGTTAATGCCTTTCAATATCTAATCCACCGTCAGCGTTTTGGAAAGATTCCTTGGATAATCCGGATCGATCCCGTTTTCCGTTGCCCAGAAATAGGCCAGAAGCTGTATCGGTATAATATTGATGAGCGGACTCAGGTTAGGTCCCGCCCGTGGGGTTGCAATATAATGATGGCTGTTCATCCTTAAGGAGCGGGAATCTTCGGATATTACTATTACACGCCCCTTTCTGCAGGATACTTCATTCATGTGAGACACTATCATATATGTGTCCTCCGGGGTGGTAATGAATATTATGGGATAATCCTCTGTAACGATGGACAGGGGGCCGTGCTTGAACTCGGAACTGTACATCCCCTCGCAGTGGACATAAGTTATCTCCTTGATCTTCAGAGCTCCCTCGAGGGCGATACCGTGGCAAACGCCGTACCCGAGACAGTAGCAATCCTGCGTCCCATGCAGTTTCTTCGCCAGTTTCTTGACCTTTGGTTTCACGTGCTCGATAGTTCGGGCAAGAAGGTGAGGCAGCGTGTGCAGCTCTTTTGTCAATTCCCGGGACCGCCTTGCCGAGAGCCTTCCAGTGAGCTTACCCAGTTTAAGGGCCACGAAATAAAGCAGGATCACCTGGTTCGTGAACGTCTTTGTGGCCGGCACGCTTATCTCGAGATCGCAGACTAGGGGAAGATAGACGTCGGTGTTCAACATTAGTGTGGAGCCAAGCACGTTCAGGATGCCCAGCAGGGTTCCTTTTTCGGTCTTGCGAAGGAAGTTCAAGCCGTTTATTACGTCTTTTGTTTCCCCGGATTGTGAGATGAAGATAACACAGTCCTCGTCGGTGATCGAATAACCGTAGTTGTCTATGAACTGCCCGGCGATGACCGGTATGACCGGCATTCCTGCGAACTTGTTGAAGAAATACGATCCGGTAATGGCCGCGTTCAGCGACGAGCCGCATGCAACGATGAACGTCCTCCTTGCTTCGGCGATACGTTCTATAAAACTGTCAACGAAATCGGATTCCTCCAGAGTTTCGAGCAGCATCTCAGCTCTTTTGGGCTGGTCGTATATCTCCTTTAGCATGAAATGGTCGAACCCGCCTTTTGTGGCCGTCTCCGGGTCAAGTTCGCTCTCTTTTGGTTTACGGGCGATTTCCTTTCCGTCCTCTATTGAAAATATCTCAAATTTATTCTCGTCGAAGCGGACGCACTCACCATCTATCAGGGGTAGTATCATTTTGGTCAGTGGAAGTATCGACGGGAGATCGCTGCTGCAGCATATGAAATCCTCGCCCACACCGAGATAAAGGCTGCTTCCTCTTTTTACAGCATAAATTTCATTCGAATGGATGGTTGTTATCACAAAGGCATAGTCACCGTGAAGGTCCTCGTCCCCTCGCATTATCGCCGCTTTGAGATCACCTCCGTTCTCATCGTAATATTTTTCCACTGTGTGAACCACCATCTCCCCGTCGTTCCATCCCCGCACCTCATGGCCTTCGCTTTTGTATAAATTCTTCAATTGGGTGCAGTTGACGATATTACCATTGTGAGCACCTATCATATCGCCGTCACAATCGTAATGAGGTTGGGCGTTTCTTCTGGAGGGCCTTCCGAACGTTGCCCAGCGTAATTGTATGATGCCGCGCTCGCCGACGACCTCGCCGAACTGGTGGTCCAGGCTCACCTGTTCGATGGTTCCGGCATCTTTTCTCAGCTCGGTATTTTTACCGTCCACCACCCCGATTCCCACCGAATCATAACCCCTGTAAACCAATCTGCGGCCCGCCTCAAGGAGTATCTTTCCCATGTCTGCATTTCTAGTACCGTATACTATTCCGAAGATTCCACACATAATTCCCTGGATGGGATTCATTCATATTAAAACTACTCGGAAATTTCGAAATAATAATCACGGTGTGCTATTCTGGATTACTTTCGCCCCATTGTCCATGTTTTCCTCTTTTTTTAAAAGGACCTGAGCCCCCCAGGCAAACGCCCGCAGGAAATATAATATTTCCGAGGGTGCAGATGCATTTCCAATGCATCGTAGCGAAGCGTGCACAGGAGAGAAACGGGCGCAGGTGCAGCAACAACTTGTTATTGCGTAGCACAGCGAGCACCGGAGTGATACAGGCGCAGGCTTCGGAAAAAAACAAGAGAGTGGAAGTATCTTGAATTAACCCATATAATAATCACGGAGTGGTGTAAAACAAGGGGAAGTCTTTTTATGCATCTTAAGATATAATGCGCTCGAAGATAAAGGTAAGAAAACGAAAACCAAAAACAATAATAGCTCCGAATGACAGCGAGTTCTAAAAGAATTTTTTTCAAAGTCCAAGTGGACAAGGAGCGGACAACGGAAGGTGGGAATAGGAGATTCTGATTTTCCAGAATAACAAGGAGAAGAAAGGTGATAATATGAGTATAGAGAGATTTGAGATTGATTTTTCGGGAGAGAAACTGATAATAGAGCACGGTAGACTGGCGGCACAGGCAGGGGCTGCGGTAACGGCGCAGATGGGAGGAACCATGGTGCTGGCAACGGCAACCATGTCGAAAAAAGCTAGAGAAGGTATGGATTTTTTTCCATTGATGGTAGATTACGAGGAACGATATTTCGCGGCGGGAAGAATAAAAGGTCCGCGTTTTATGAAGCGTGAAGGAAGACCCTCCACAGAGGCAGTATTGAACGGCAGGATGATAGATCGGGGGCTGCGTCCCCTATTCCCCCAGGATCTTCGAAATGAGATCCAGGTCACATGTCTGATTTTGAGTCTCGATCAAGAGAATCGGCCCGATATAGTGGCAATGATTGCTGCGTGCACGGCTTTGCATATATCCAACATCCCTTTTGCCGGTCCCATAGCAGGTGTACGAATAGGACTGATGACAGGGGATCTTATCGTCAACCCAATAGCAGACGATCTGGAATACTGCGACCTGCAATTGACGGTCATGGGTGATGGGGAGCGTATCATAATGGTGGACTGCGAGGCGAACGATATTGTCGATGAGGAGATAACGAAAGCCTTCAAAAAGGCTATGGAGGTCATGGGGCCCATGGCTAAGTTCATCGACGATATTAGAAAGAAGGTAGGTGTTGAAAAGGCATCCTTGGATGATCTTATTATGAGGGGGAGTTTTTCCAAGGAGGATCTGAAGGTTTGGGGGCAGATGAAGAAAGCAGCAATCCCACATTTGGACAAGTACCTGTTCAACACTCCCAAAGGCTCCAAGGGAGAGCGAAAGGAGATACTTGGCGGCCTTAAGACCTTGCTGCTGGACGAGTTCGTAAAGAAACGGACGGGAAAGAAGGCAGGTAAGAAAACCACTAAGAAGACCGCCTCTAAGGACGTCGAGGAAGAAGAACGAAAATATCTGAAAAAATTAATGGATCATTTCTTTTTCGAATTCATAGAGGAGCAGGTAACGGTAAATATTCTTGAAAAGGACAAACGTGTTGACGGAAGGAAACTTGATGAGCTTAGAACTCTGTCTGTGGAAAACGGTCTACTACCAAGAACTCATGGTTCCGGGCTTTTCTCGAGAGGCGAGACCCAGGTATTATCCGTTGTGACTCTTGGGGCCCCGGGAGACGATCTGTCAGTCGAGTCAATGGAAACAGATGCGTCGAAAAAGTTTTTCCATCATTATAATTTTTTAGGGTACTCGGTCGGCGAGGTAAAACCCATCAGGGGAGCTGGCAGACGCGAGATCGGTCACGGCGCTCTTGCCGAGAAGGCACTGGTGCCCGTCATACCCCATGAAGAGGATTTCCCCTATACCGTGCGGGTGGTCAGTGAGGTTATGGGTTCCAACGGTTCGTCTTCCATGGCTTCCACCTGCGGGTCGACCATTGCCCTGATGGATGCGGGAGTCCCGATCAAGAAGCCTATTGCGGGAATCGCCATGGGTCTTGCTTCGGATGGAAAAAAATGGAAGGTCCTTACGGATATCCAGGATCTCGAAGACGGTCCCGGGGGTGCGGATTTCAAGTTCACAGGTTCTCGCGACGGTATCACGGCCATCCAGATGGACACAAAGACCGGCGGACTCACTCCGGACATAATTGAAGCCACAATGCCGCAGATGCGAAAGGCTATGAACGAGATTCTCGATTCCATAGAGAGTGTAATCTCCGAGCCCCGTGCCGAGTTATCCAAATTCGCTCCCAGGATCATCAATTTCATGATCGATCCCGAAAAGATCGGAGAGGTTATCGGACCGGGAGGAAAGATAATCCGGGGGATAACTGCCGATCTCGGCGTACAGATAGATATAGTCGACAGCGGGATGGTGATGGTCACCTCCACGGATTCGGAGAGTGCCGATGAAGCTGTAAAGACAATACAGGATATCGTCCGAGTTGTTGAAATTGGCGATATATTTGAAGAGGCCGTGGTAGTAAAGATCATGAATTTCGGCGCTTTCGTAAACCTGAAACCGGGGACGGACGGACTGTGCCACATATCAGAGATCGAGTGGGGTCATGTTGGCCGGGTGGAGGAAGTGCTGAATGTAGGTGATAAGGTCAAGGTGAAGGTCATAAAGAAGGAACGGGGCAAGATCGACGTTTCGAGAAAGGCACTTCTGCCCAAGCCCGAAGGATATGTTGAACCGCCAAAAAGGGGCAGAGGCCCTCCAGGCGGAGGCCGGGGCGGTTATGGAGGTCGGGACAGACGGGGAGGAGGCCGAAGGGGCGGAGGTGGCGGTGGAAGGGGCGGAGGAGATCGTAGAGGCGGTGGTGGACGAGGCGGAGGCCGGGATTCCTACAGAGGCGGCGGGAACAGGAACTAGGAATAATACTACTGATATCGGGTCTGATCTTTGGATATTTTTTTCAAAGCTAAGCCCGATATTCCTTTTTTCATATATTTCGTCTGCTACCTGATGCAGGCGGCCACGGACCTGGGTTTCGACCTGCCTTTGGTTTTCTCGTGGTTGGGCTTTATCGCCACGGCGGCCATGATAGTGGTCGTTATAGTTCTGGTGTCACTGCTGACAGTTCGGTTTATCGGGAAAATAGTCATTGCTGACGTGATACGGGAAAGGAGTTCGTAAGTGGCAGTGTATTGTTCGGGGTAACTTATATCCCTTATCCAAAGAGGACCTGCTCCCGTTACACTCTGGTGTAACTGCGTCACACCTGAGCCCTCGGCAATGCTGGATGAAACAAGTTTCATCCGCACCCTCGGCATGTGTGCCTACGGGTTATGCCTACGGGCGACGAAAGAAACGCCCGCAGGGTTACGTCACGAGGGCGCAGCAATGCCGAAGGTATTGCGGAACAGAGTGGGCGCAGGTCCGAATCAAAAATAAAAATAAAGAAATATCTTTAAGAAAGAATGCAAATATGGATTGAAACGAAAATAATCAACGATGCTGATAAGAAGGCTAAATGATCCGCTCAGAACTAAAAACATAAATTAGAGGTATGAATATGGTGAAAAAGAAAAAGCATAAGGGATTTATGGCTTTGCTGGTATGCGGTCTTATTTTTATTATCCTCGGCATCACTTTCTCGGCGTTATCAATCGAAGGGGAGCAGGTAAGCAGGACTCCCAGAAAGGAAATAGGCGATCTCGAACCGGGCGAGACTGCAATGATTGAGGGAAGGATCGAAGCGGACAGTAAGAATGTGATATGGTGGGAGGAAAGGCAAAGGTCCTCCGGCGGGGAGTCTACCGACCTCGATTACATTTCAGAATTCATAGTGAGCAACGGTACCTCATCGATCAACGTTGACATGTCCCAGATAAAATCGATAAGACCCGGAAGACACGATATATTCTACAGGAACTGTAAGAATTGCTACCTGGATGGAGACACTATAGCGATAGTCGGGGTAGTCTCGGGAGACGGTGACCGGATATATGCGCACTATGTGGCAAAGGACGCCGGCGATTTAATACTCAGAGTCGTGTAATGCTGATTGTAGGTCTAATCTCTTTCTTCGTTGGACTCGTTTTCCTGTCCGCTTATCTCCTCGTAAATCGAAAGAAAGGATTTCAGATAGTTAACGATCTGAGTGGTTTCGGTTCGATAGCGTTTCCACTGGGTTTACTACTCATTCCCTTGGATATCTTTTGGTTCAAATTACGCTTCTTCCTATTCGGAGGTATATTCCTTTCGGTTCCCGGCCTGATTTTTATTATAATGCACTACGTCAGAAAATCTATGAAAACCAAGAAGAGCATAAAGGAGATCAATGAAATCGTAATTTTTAAAGGTAAGACGGGATCCTCTAGAGATATTTATTACTCGGTATGTAACAATTGCCAGGCAGTCCTGGAATATACTCTTGCGGAACGGGGATTCGAGGCCCAGTGCAAGAGATGTGATTTTACTGGTCGACTACCGAATGAATGCATGAGATGTCACGGTGCTCTCGAGTATACCCGAATCGAAAACGGATGGGAAGCCGGTTGCGGGAAATGCAGAATTGTGAATGTTTTTCCTTGGCTCTATTGAAAGAGACCGGGTATGCCATGTAGGCGCATGCTGTCTAATCGATGGGGACAAGGAAAAGACCTCATCCCGGTGCTGGACATCATGGCCGCCTGGAGTGAAAAATGGGAACATGATTGAATGTGGACGAATTTCGAACTATGATAAAACTATTCATAATCCTACTCACTCCATCCACCAGCATATCCATTGTAACAATGTCTGTATTCTATTTCGTAAAAAAAAAGGTCTCGGGTATCATCTCGAGACCTGCTTACTCTGATAACAAAATTCTAATCAGCCATTCTCTTGTATTTCTGATATCGGAGCTTCTGGTCCTCTTCCAGGGCTTCGTGTAATTTTTTTGCCTCGTCTGGGAACGACAGTGTCAGGGTGTGGTATCGTATCTCGCCCATGAGGAAATCCCTTATGCTTTCCGACGGTTCCTTGGAATCGAGCTGGAACGGATTTTTTCCTTCCGCCCTCAGCCTGGGGTCGTACCTGTAGAGGAACCAGTATCCGGCGTCCACGGCCTTTTTCATCTCCTCCTGGGACTTGCCCATGCCGCCTGCCTTGATCCCATGGTTGATGCACGGTGCGTATGCGATGATGAGAGCGGGGCCGGGATAGGATTCGGCCTCTCTTACGGCTTTCAGGAACTGATTCTTGTTTGCCCCCATGGACACGGATGCAACGTAAACATAGCCGTATGTCATTGCCATCAATCCCAGGTCTTTCTTGGTGGTCTTCTTCCCCGAAGCCGCGAATTTCGCCACGGAACCGATGGGTGTCGCCTTGGATGACTGTCCTCCGGTGTTAGAGTAAACCTCGGTGTCCACCACCAGAACGTTAACGTCCTGTCCCATGGCAAGCACGTGGTCAAGACCGCCGTACCCGATATCGTAGGCCCACCCGTCGCCGCCGAGTATCCAGTGGGACGGCTTGGTGAACATGTCCTTCTCGTCGAAAATTGCTCCGAGCGTCTCGTCGTTGGACCTCTCCTTCAGGAACTCCTGTATCTTCAGGGATACCGGTTTGC
This sequence comes from uncultured archaeon, assembly GCA_964342815.1. Taxonomy (GTDB): domain Archaea; phylum Thermoplasmatota; class Penumbrarchaeia; order JASLWR01; family JASLWR01; genus JASLWR01. The sequence continues at coordinate 25,194 of CAYFHS010000011.1, forward strand.
AGTCGTCTCCAAGGTGCATCACGTCCAGCCAGTTCACCAGAAGATCCTTGAATTCGCCATCTACTTTGTTATCCACTATGGCCTTTCTGACGTAATTGGCCAACCTGTCCCTTCTCGCCGATGTGGCAAGATACATACCAAAGCCGTACTCCGCATTGTCCTCGAAAAGGGAATTTGCCCATGCGGGGCCGTGACCCCGTTCATTCTTGCAGTAAGCCGCGCTGGGGGCGTAAGCCGCCCAGATGGACGTGCAACCCGTTGCGTTTGCTATGATCATCCTGTCCCCGTAAAGCTGTGTTACGGCCTTAACATAAGGGGTCTCGCCGCAGCCCGAACACGCTCCGTTGAACTCCAACAGCGGTCTTCGGAACTGGGAGCCCTTGATGGAATATTTATTCGTGTTGCCATGGCGTACCGGAAGGTTCTCCATGTAATCCCAAAGCGGGGCCTGCAGTTTCCGCTGTGATTCCAACGTCTTCATCTCAAGAGCCTTTTCTCCTTTTCTGCCGGGACAAACGTCCGCGCAGTTTCCGCAGCCCTGGCAGTCCAAAACCGACACCTGTATTGTGAATTCGTAACCTTTCAAGTCCTTACCCACAGCTGGTAGTCCCCTGTAACCTTCGGGGGCCTTTTCCGCCTCTTCTCCGGTGACCAGGAACGGTCTAATGGAAGCATGTGGGCACACGAAGGCGCACTGATTGCACTGTATGCAGTTCTCGGCGATCCAGCGAGGTACGTTTACTGCAGTCCCCCGTTTCTCGTATTTGGAGGTTCCGGATGGAAAGAAGCCGCTTGGTTCGAAATCTGAAGTCTTCAGCGTATCGCCCTTCAGGCTGGACATGGTGTCAACGATCCTCCTTATGAACTCGGGCCTGCTCTCGTCGATAACGAACGGGTCGTCGGGGGCATCTTTCCAGGATTTGGGATATTCTATCTTTCGAACCCGCTCCAGAGCGATATCCACAGCCCTGTAGTTCTTGTTCACAACCTCGTCTCCCTTCCTCTTGTAGGTCTTTTCTATCGCCTTTTTAAGTAGAGCCACTGCCTCGTCCACGGGAAGTATGTTTGCAAGCTGGAAGAAGGTTGTCTGCATTACCATGTTGATCATCTGGCCCAGCCCCACCTCCTTGGCGATTGCCTCGGCATCAATATTGTAGAACTCTAATTTATTTTCAGCGATCATCCTCTTGAGCTTTCCCGGGAATCTCGCCTCCATCTCATCAAGGCCCCAATGCGAGTTCAGCACGAATATGCCGCCCTCCCTGATGCCTTCCAGTATGTCGTATTTCTCCACGTAAGATGAATTATGCACCGCAATATAATCTGCAGTGTCCACCAGATATCTAGCCTTTATCGGTACGTCCCCGAACCTCAGGTGAGAACGGGTGACGCCACCTGATTTTTTTGCATCATACTCAAAATACCCCTGGGCGTATTTCTCCGTGTTGTCACCGATGATCTTGATGGCGTTCTTGTTAGCACCCACCGTACCGTCTCCTCCTATTCCCCAGAACTTGCACCTCACTATGGAGTCCGGCTCGGTATCTATCTTATCTGATAATGTGAGACTAGTGTGGGTGATGTCGTCGGTTATACCTATGGTGAAGTGGTTCTTTGGTTCGTCGAGCTTCAGGTTATCGAAGACCGTTTTTGCCATGGTTGCCGTGAACTGCTTTGAACTGAGACCGTATCTGCCGCCAACTATCTTCCTGTTATCTCCCTTTTGCTGGAAAACGGTGCAGACGTCTTCGAAGAGCGGCTCGGCGTAGGCGCCGGGTTCCTTTGTCCGGTCCAGCACTGCTATCTTCCGTGCGGACTTGGGGACTGCGGCGTAGAAGTCGTCACCCGAGAACGGGCGGTACAACCTAACGTTGACGACTCCCACCTTTTCTCCTCGGGCGGCAAGGTGATCAACCACTTCTTCGGTGGTTGTCGAGCCTGCGCCCATGCATATTATGACCCTTTCCGCCTCCGGGTGTCCCATGTAATCGAATAGGTGGTACTGTCTTCCCGTAAGCGCCGCAACACGGTCCATTTCTTCCTGGACGATCTGCGGAACCCGCTCATAGAACTCGTTGCTTCTTTCCCTTACCTGGAAATAGGTGTCGGGTCCCATGGCTCCCATTCTCATGTGAGGGTGTTCGGGATTGAGAGCACGGGCTCGGAACTTCCTGATAGCTTCCAGGTCCGCAAGTCTCGCCATGTCCTCGTATGAGATCTCATCGATCTTCTGGATCTCGTGAGAACTCCTGAAGCCTTCGAAAAAGTGAAGGAATGGAATGGATGCTCTGAGTGTGGAAAGATGAGCCACAAGCCCAATATCCATTATCTCCTGAATGGAGGATGAGCAAATCTCGGCAAATCCGGATGGTCTCGCTGCCATTACGTCGGAGTGGTCTCCGAATATTGAAAGAACCTCCATTGCCAGCGATCGGGCGGCTATATGGAAAACGGCAGGCATAAGCTCTCCCGCTATCTTGTACATGTTGGGCAACATAAGCATCAGGCCCTGGGAGGCCGTGAAAGTCGTGGTGAATGCTCCAGCCGCAAGTGAGCCGTGTATCGCTCCTGCGGCCCCTCCCTCTGACTGCATCTCAACTACTTTTAGTACCTGTCCGAAAATGTTCTTCCTGCCATAAGCCGCCCACTCGTCCGCTATCTCACCCATAGGTGATGAGGGGGTTATGGGATATATTGCGGCCACATCCGAGAATGCATAAGCAACATGAGCTGCCGCCGTATTACCATCAATGCTTTTCTTTGACATTGTAAAACCTCTTTATCATATATATGTGCTATTTTATTGAAAATTAGTGACCACAAACAACCGTCTCGGCCAAATATGTGGTTATACTATAAAGATTGTGGGAAAAATCAGTCTTTAGAACAAAAAATCGGGTTTAATGGATGGCGTTTAGCGTGGAATTTACAAATCTAACATTACCTCACTGAATCTCTGCTTATTATATTGTTTTATCCACAATTGTAAGCGTAGTAATTCTGCTACAGCTAGCGAAAATTTTTAGAGTGAGAAGACTGCAAATTCACCACAATTCGGGCCTCTTTTAAGTGCTATCGAAGTGAGCCGAGAACCCGCGAGTTATGCGGACGCGGTAGCTCCGAGTATCGGGGGGGCGGAGTCCCCCGAGAAGCGCAGAGTCATGAAGTGCAGACCAAATTAGCATAGTCCTCTTCATGGCATATGTCAAGAATGGATTTCGTTTACCTCTTGTTTTGCCTGAGTCTACGGAGTAGAATCGGCTTTATTCTCATAAAATGTGAGTTTCAGTGTAAGTGTTTAAATGTTGTATCAGATATCATAAGTAGAAAGAGTAACAATATGATAGAGGGCTGAATCACAGTAATTTAATATCAATTATTGGAGAGATAATGGTGGAAAAACAACCTGATGAAATACATAGATCAAAAAACCGATTTAATTCATACATCCCTTTAAGCGTATTTTTTATTGGAATTTGTTTAATAATATATGTTGCTTTATTCTCCAATGCCTCAAATGAAGGAGATAATTCAATAGCCTTTTGGATTGCTATTTCGATCGCGATTCCTCTGTTAATCCTTGTAACCATGAAAGTCGTATTTCTCAACCCATCTTTTATAATAATAACAAAAAAGATGATATTTTTTCCAGATACTCTATTCAGACGAGCAACAGGTTTTGGTGGAAGATGGATAAAATATAATGAAATTGAAAAAGTTTATAAGTTTTCAAAGGATCCCCGTGAAAAGATTGGTATTTTAATAAAAGGTGAACATGGCTACCCTCTAGCATTATCATTAAAATCTATCGAGATTCTAGAAAAAGAGGCAAGACAAAATAATATACCCATTAAAGAGAAAGATACTACATCAGGCAATTTCACAGAAATTAACTGGTTTAAAAGGTGATTATTGTAGATCTATTACGCTGAAACCCTAACCGATAAGTAATATATACTTTCAAAATAATGGATACCACAGTGATCCATTCTACAATTTTAAAAGTTTTTGAGTGTGATGGTGTTGATGCTGGCAAATGGAAAATTCATATATAAATCCAGTAAGATACATCGGTATAGTCCAATGTTCTGGACATTATTATTAATAATTTTCTCAGGTATGTTGGTAGTAGGGGAAATTCGTATGTTAATATATGACTATTCGTGGTATTTTCGACTTTATATCTTATTTGGTTTAATAGGTTCGCTTATTATCAGTTATGTAAAAATAATTAAGAGACCAAATTACATTGAGGTATACCCCACATATTTTAAAACTACTGTGGGACTATGGAACAAGATAATAGCAAAAAAAATTCAAAATTTTGAGTACCATTCTATGAATTTGATAAATTGGAGTCAAGGAATTGAGTATAATGTTACAATCCATTTTAATGATGGGAGTTGCATAAGGATAATACTGAATGAAAAAGTAAAAAAAATCTTTTTCAACCTATTAAAAACAAATTACAAAACTTCAATAAAATCGCTCTAATGCCAATAGACGATAAAACTCACACACTCTTCTCTTCTTTATTGGTAAACGAAGCTAATTAGGTCATTTTGGTTTTCTCAAAAAACTAGGCACTTCATGATTTCTCCATAACGACTTGCGGGTATGCGATGATTTTACGAAATATTTATGTTGTTCCGATCCAAGAAGGCAAGAGTGGGAGGACGATTGATCCGAGCTAGTTACTTTGTACCATCGTGATGCTCTTCCCCGTTGCTCCTCTCGGAACTAACCGGGCCGTACTTATCCCTTTCATCTATTCCTTAAGCAAGATGATACATTACCATTCAAATTAAGTCATAGGTGGAAAAATTCCGAAATTTCATTTATGATTCCCTATTTTCGATTGATGGGGGCCGACGCCCCCCTTTACTTTATTATTATTTTTTTGATCGGACCTGCGCCCGTAGGAAACTATTGTTTCCGAGGGTGATGGAGAAACGGAGTTTCTCCGAACCCTAGCAAAATCTTTGATATTGCGTCGGGAGCAGCAACGCCGTAGGTGTTGCGTAGTCTGATTGCACACTTGCAAGCAGGTTAGGTGTGCCGAAGGTACACCGAGATGAAACGCGCGTTTCTCACGTCGCAGGTCCTCTTTCTCTTTGTTGGTGCGAGCAGGTCCAGGGTGGGTTTTCTGCAATCCTAATACTTTTTGGCATGCATCTTACAGCACACCTGCTGGAAGAAACGGGAGCGTTTGTGGAGCAAAGGCCCCAGTACTGGCCAGAGCAGCACGTATTCAAAAAGGCTTAGGTGGAAGTATCTTATGTTGGCACAGCATCAAAAGGATGTCGATAAAAAAGGAAGAAGGAAGAATATACCAAAGTATATAATATAAGAGGATTATTAATCTGCATTAGCCGTTCGCCGCGCAGCATTATTCATAATGTTAGCTGTGTATTGATTCGGCTGTATCTGCGCTCTCTTCATTGCTACCAAAAAGCAGAGGTTGAGGTTATGAAAACATCGAAGCTTTCCCGCTCATTCCCGCTTACCAGATTCAAGGAATATGAGGGCCTGTCCCATTCAAGAACAGGAATCCGGAAGTCCGTTTCCACTTTTTCCATATTATTCATACTGGTCTCCATGATATCTTTTTCAGTGAGTTCCGAATTGAACCCGCCCGAAGATGATGGAACAGGAACCGACTTAACTCCAGGTGACGGGATATTCACCACAGAGGCGTTATGGGATATCGAAGATGGAGATAGTGTGGAATATTCCAATATGAAAATATTGACCAACGGTTCTCTCGCTGTACGTGGTGGGGCGACATTGAACCTTACCAATGTAACTCTGTTCATGGGCACGAACGTATCGGCCAAACCCATTATCGATGTTTTCAATCAAGGGGAACTGAACCTGATCAATTGTACCATCGCTCCAGCTCCGACCCGTTTTGCCTATAACGGGGGGTATGCATTCAGGTGGCGGCCAGGTTCTCGCGGTTCTGTCATGGGTACCAAAGTATATGGTGTGAATACCTCGTACGGAGTTGGTTTACATGGAATGCTCATTCAATCGTCCAACTTAAGAATAGAAAACTCCACCTTCAATTCATCTCAAACCGGTATCACAATAATAAGCTGCTCACCGGTTATAAAATACAGCAATTTTCACGACAACGGCATTGGCCTCTCAATATTAGCAACCTCTACACGGATGTCCGTGATGGACTGCAATATCTACGATAATACCATAGGCGTGTATGCGATTGGGGCTTCAAATGTCCTATTCGAACTGGCGACGATCTACGATAATGTGGAAGGGATTCAGTGTCTGAACACAAATTTCCTTGCGAGGTATCCAACCTTTTTGGATTGCACGATCCGGGATAACGAAAAATACGGAATCAATATCACAAATTCCCGCCTCCTCGTCAGCAATTCTCAGATATCCAATAGCGGGGTGGCCCTGAAGGCGGAAAGCTGTACGGGAGCTGTATCTCCCACCATAAACGGCTCCACCATTGATGGTTGTGACGAGGTTTTATCTTTAAATCAATCCAGTGCCGTGATAACAAGTTCCACCTTCAGAACCGCCAATACCTATATTTCCGCCTCCAACAGCTCCATATTTGATATTAGCGGCCTAATCATACAGGGCGGCGGCCTCGGTGCAAGCAACGGATTTCTCATGGACGGCTCTCGGGGGGATCTTGAAAGCTGCAGCATCGGGCCGTTAACGAACTCCATTATTTCCGACGATTCCACATTTATATGCAAGAATACGACCATTGCCACTCCAGTGGAGATGTTTCTGGATGTCGAAACATCGGACCTTACCTTGTTGAACACTACCACATATCCTGACAAGGTAAATATAGACGATGCATCCAGTGTTATCGAAGGTGGTTTTCACGATATTCATATAGTTAAAAAGAATGGGGCCAATATTAGCTGGCAGACCTTTGAGATCAGCTCGCTTACCTATACTAAAGAATTCACAGTGGATTATGACGGATTTGTAAGGGACGTCTCTTTGGCCCACGGCCGGATCGCCAATGACAGTGTGAACTCATCCTACGGAAAGAACACTATCAGAACCACTTATTACGGTAGAGAAAATATTCATGAGGTCTTCGCAGTGGAGAATACGAAAATAATAGAGGTACGGCTAAATGCAGCTCCGGAGGCCGAGTCGATAGTGCTTGTACCCTCTTCCCCGCTAACGGAGGATACGCTTGAAGCAAATTGGACATTCTCCGACAGGGATGAGTTTGATGTGGAAATGAACCGGACGCTGACATGGTTCATGAATGGAAATCGACAGGCGGAGCTGGACAATATCACAATGGTAGCCCCTTCCTTTACTACCAAGGAGCAGGAATGGTATTTTACTTTGTCAGTGTCTGACGGTGAGTTCTGGAGCGATGTTTATGTTTCCGGCAAGGCGCTTGTGGAAAACACGCCTCCGCTTCTGGATGATATTGAGGACATCGACATCTACCAGGGTGACAAACTGGTCATACCTGTTAATGTCCGTGATCCTGATGACGATGGGCTCGATGTAGTACTCATTAGTGATGCACAAGGTGCCGTGTTGACGCATGATGACAGCAGAATTGTATTTTCCCCCACCATTCATCAGGTACGGACGTTCCATTTCGAACTACGGGTCTCGGACGACACTCAATGGGTAAATACGACCTTCAACGTAACTGTGCAGCCGCGCTCGACATTGGGGACCGTCACATTCGTAGCAATGGGCCCGTCCGGCCCGTTGACGAACGTGAATATTTCAAGAGGGCCCGTTCATTTGACAACCAACGAAACCGGTGTAGTGACTTTCAAGAGCATTTACGAGGGGATCAATAACTTTGGGATATGGAAAAAGGGATACTGGGCAATAGATCACGAGGTGATGATAGAGGGGGGCACTACAATAATAGAGAACATTACCCTTCTTCCGATGCCATCAACTGAGTTCAGCCTTATAGTGCAGGACAGTTTGAATAATTTCGTGACAGAGACGAATGTGACCCTGAAGTTTCTATCATTCGAAGTTCCCGGTATTATAATACCCCCGGCCGCCAATGCAAGTTTATGGACGGCACAATATGAAGGCCAGGGATGGTATGAAACGGGTCCCGCAGGTACCATTGAAATCCCTGACCTCGCCGCGGGGAAATATTTGATCACTTTAAGGAAAGAAGGATATGATACATACAGGACGACCCTTTATATCAATGATACCAACACGACGGTTATAACAATTCCTCTTATCAAGGATATCGAAAGAAAGATCGGATACGTGGAAGGGAGGGTAATACTGCCTTCAGGGAAACAGGAGGGGGGTGTGGAAATTGAATTCCAGGTCAAGGACTTATTCTATAGCACAAAAACAGATGAGAATGGCTTTTACGAGATCATATTGCCCAAGGGAGAGTATGATGTAAGGGTGATAGAGGACGGATACAGGACTTATATCGACGAGATAATCGTACTTCCAAATGAGAATGTGGTCCGGGACATCGAACTTGAGACCTTGGAGACCGGGGTGGATGATGATGGAAGTCGCTTCGAGGTAGGATTAGTAGTATTCATATTGACAGGGATCGTCAACCTGCTGATCGCACTGTATTTCATCACGTTCCACAAGAAGAAAGTGATAAAATCCGCAGACGAGATCATCGCCGCCGAAGAAGAAAGCAGAAGGTTTGCCAAGGAGAAGCGGGATAATGAATACCGCAAAAAGATTTACAGTTTCCTGGATAAGGAGAAACCTTTGGAGTCACTTGCGAAGCTGGGTGCGGAATTGGAAAAACAGAAGAAAGAAATGGCCATTCTTGATGAGATTATCGAGAAGGGGCGGTATGTGGATGAAGCTGAAGATTTTGTTCATACTGGATACGGGGCCGTGTTCAAGGAGTACTTGGAAAGCTCGGATATAGAATTCATCGATGATGCCGTGGAGTGGGGCTGGGGTGAAGGGACGCCCGATGAGAAGGAAGACGAAGAATTCGAACTTGGAATCGATGAAGATATGTTCGACGAATACGGGCAGAGAATCAGTCACGTTGAGGAAAAGGATGAGGACGAAGCTTTCAACTGGGCTAGTTGAGGTTTTATCGTAAATCTGAGGTTTTTAGATGGGTAAGGTTTTGAAGTCCGCATACAGGAAACCAGTTACACCCGGCGGGCTGAAAAAGATCGAAGAAGGCACTTTGAGGTCTCTCGATCCCGAGATGTTCGCGAATTTCAATACGGGTGTTTGCGAACAGTACCTGGAAGAAGAGAACCGGAAGAACAGCTTCGTAATTTCCAAGTGGAACTGGAAAATGGTCATAATATCCATCATCATCGGTTCTCTCTTCGCCATGATAAACCAGTATGTGGGTCTCAAGGTTGGGATGGTGGTCAGCGGTTCCTGGTACGTTATTTACCTTTTGGGTCTTGCACTCAAGTGGGATCCTCCCCAGCTCAATATCGCCGCCACAGCAGGCAACGGGGCCGCCATGATATGTGTGGGCTTCGTGTTCTCGTTCCCGGCGATATATCTACTTGCCATGTCTCCCACCTACGAGAAGACGGGAGGTGGGTTCCTGACTTATGTTCCCTCGACAGGATTGCTTTTCGCGGCTTTTCTTGCCACTGTTATCGCGGGTTTGCTGGGAATTTTCTACTTCATTATTTTCAGACGAATATGGTTAGTCGAAGACCCACTTCCCACGCCATCATTCGAGGGATTCGTACAATTAATGAGCATAGCCAAGGACGTGACTAGCGGGGCGAAGGACCAGGCAATGAGATCCATAAAAACGGTCACCGTGTGGATCGGGGGAACCATGGTCTTGACCTTTATCAAGGATTTCCCTCTATTCAAGACCGCTGGCGCCGGGAGAGAACCCCTTCTGGACAGTATTTTCGGGGGCAGTTTCTATAATCACGGCGACCTGACCCTGCCCGCCACCACGCCAGTCCTGGGGAAATACACCGTTGTCAATTTCAGCCTGATGCCCATCCAGTTCGGTATAGGATGGTTCATGAAATTCAAAACGGCCCTGATCATATCAATGGGAACCCTGGTTTCATGGCTTATAATCATACCGGTTGCGGTGTTGTTCGATCTTCCCGTCTATATACCAACTCTGGACAATATGGTGAACCTTTCGAGCTTCCCCATCGAAGGCATTTCGGGGGCCGCAATGATCGCACCAGAAGCAGCGAATGTGAACATTGCCAAGGTGATAGCCATCGGAGCCATCCTGGGAGGCGGTTTCACGGGCCTCATAAAGATGGCGCCGGTTTTCAAGACCGCAACGGCGGATCTTTTCAAGACCAAAGGTGACGAAACGGTACAGAAGGATTTCGTACCCAACAGGGGATGGTACGAGTGGCCAGTGTCCCACATCAAGATAATGGTTATAGTCACCTTTTTTTCCGTCTTTCTGATATTCGGTCTGTCCAGCGGGTACTGGTTGAACTCTTTCTTTCTGTCGCTTCTGCTGGTGAGCACGACCTTCTTTATCGGCGCCATAGCGGTGAAGGTTATGGGAGAATGCGGTACGGAGCCGGTATCGGCAACTTCATTCATCGTCCTCATGCTGATCGTGTTCACTTTCAAGCTTTTAAACCTACTGCATCTCACGGATACCAGTAATGAAACAATCGTTCTTCTCTCAATAATCGGCGTTACCGTCTTTGGCGGCGCCATATCAATGAGCGGCGATATAATTCTGATGTTCAAGGTGGGAGGATATGTCGGGAACCGTCCATTTCATCTGGTGAAGGCAGTGACCCTGGGGATTCTTCCAGGGGCGGCCATAGCGGCATTCTTTGCCGTTCTCTTCTCGAGAGGTCTGGCACTACCCGTTGACCATCCCGCTCATCTCGATCTTCTTGCACCGCAGGCGAACGCCTTTGCCAAGTTCGTCCAGGTCCTTATATCGGGGAACGTTTCATGGTGGCTGCTGCTGTTGGGGGTCCTAATAGGAATTTTCGTGGAGCTTCTCATTGGAATGGGAACGGCTTTCGGGCTTGGGATGTACTTTCCTCTGGGACTGGGTCTAATACTTCTCGTGGGAGGGGGGGCTAGGGATCTCTGGGAAAAATATTATCTGGAACCAAAGGCCAAGGAGTTGGGGTGGGGCGACAGGGAAAAGACACTTGCTCTTCTGCAGAGTTACATGATGGCAACTGGCCTCATCGTGGGCGAGGCGTTGATGGGCACCATAGTCGCGCTTTATCTTGTTTTCCCACTGGTGATGTAATATTTTATCGAGTTTTTTCGAACTATCTTCTTTTTACGCTTCTATAGACGTAAATTAGCGTCCCTATCAATAAAAGAATACCGATGCCGATAAATATATATGAGAGAGATATGGAATCTTCTTTAGTCTCTTCTTTTGTGGCAGTTGGTGCGAGACTATTGTCTTTAGGATTCGAAAGCTCCGGCGATATCTCCTGGCCCGCAGCTACAAAGGATACGCTGACCAGCTGCAAGGCAAATACCATAAATACCAGGGGAAGCCAGATTTTTCGTGTTTTGATCCAATATCTCATTTACTTCACCCCTAATTATTTATTGTCCGGAGAATTATTTATATAAATTGGTAGGAACGTGAAAGTGAAACGGTGAAGTTTTGTGCAGAAATATATGGTGCAATCTCACGGTCGGTCTAGATCGATAGAATGAGGACGGGCGGTTTATATTAAATTTTCATGAAGTAAAGTTGAAACAAATCGAAGCATATATTTACTTTCTTGATTCATCTTTATGTTGAATCATTTTTTCTTTTTTTCTATCCCTATTATACAAAACAATTGATAATATGATGAGTAAAACAATAAGCGAACTGCCACATGAAACAACAGCAAATACTGGACGATCTACAGCTAGATTATACAATGATTCTTTAAAACTTTTCTCAGAAGGTTTCGTCCATAAAATTGAAATCGCCTTATTTCTAAATGTCCAATTTTCATATGTTATCGACACTATGACATATCCTCCTTTATGTTCGGTTTCAAATTCTCTGTTCTCTGTAATTCCATAATGTTTATAATCTTCTCCAAATGCCTCAACATATCCATATTCATCTTCAGGAATTCTAAAGATAAATGTTGCAGATTCAATATTATGGTGCCAATAAACTGAAGTTCCTACCAGATATGAAAAACTTGTTGATCGATAATTCCTTTTATATTTTGTAATAATCGTCATTGATTCATTACCTGGAATTGTTATTGTAAAAAAAATGGCATCCAATGATTTTGCCCAATTTTGATACCCAGTATCTCTATTTTCTGGAGATATTTCTATATCAAATGGGCAAACGACCCAAGAATATGATAATACCGATTGATTCATATACAGTTCCAAATTAGAAGGCCTTGAATAAAAAGGCAAAAGAATAGATAATGTAGTACTAGTAAAATTATCATTAGCAAAGGTATAAGATGCTTCGACATATGCTTTCTTAGCAATAGTTACATCAATTATTTCAGATTGCAAATAAACGGAAGTATTTTCATATGGGAGCGGTCCGAAATTATTCCCATCATCATCAGAGTATGGCACCGGATTAGCAAGTGAAATATCACTAAATACCGGGTGAAATATGCTAAAAAGGAACAATAATACCATGGAGTTTGTAAGCATAATTTGTTTTTTCCTACCAAATAAGGAATGATTATCATTCATAATTGATTACCTCTTGATAATAATCAAGGGAATTTTGTAGGTTTTTGTGGTATATTATAATAAATACAATCTTTCTGTTTTATTAAAATTTTGTTCTGATTACATCCAATTTATACTGTAATGAATATTCAAGAAAAAAATCGTAATAAATATACAATTATCCTCATTTTCCTCAAAATAGCCTTAACCCAAGATTTCTTAAAACCAGTCCTCTAATTCACTATCATCAACCCATTCCTCTTCCACCCAAACATTGTCATATTCCTTCTCGTAGTCCACCTCGCCCCATTCCTCAATTTCTTCGGGCTCATCTTCGAGCATTTCACCCCATTCCTCAATTTCCTCGGGCTCATCTTCGATCACCTTGTCCCATTCTTCAATGTATTCTTCAACTTCTTCTATCCATCCCTCCCCCGTGAGAATTTCATCCTCCTCGTCCTCAATCCATCCATCTTCCATATCGAAGCTTTCCCCCTCTCCAGTCCAATCATCCATTTCTTCTTCATCCTCGATCCATTCTCCTTCCTCTTCAGGAATTTCGTCCACATCCTCAATCCACCCTTCCCCCTTTGTGAACATTTCATCCACCTCCTCAATCAGTCCCTCCTCCTCAGCATGGGTTTCTTTCTCATCCTCGATCCATCCAGTCTCCCCTACAAAGGTGTCCGCCTCATATTCTATCCAATCTTCCTCCCCTGTAAGCATTTCGTCCACCTTCTCGATCAGCTCCGCTTCCTCCGTGGGCATTTCGTCCACCTCACTCACACCTTTCATCTTTTTGACCTTTTTCCGCCTTTTATATTCCTCTTTCACCACCACGGCAATTTCCTCAGGCAGTTCCGTTTTTCCACTTTTTTCTTCGACGACCTCCTCTTCGGTTTTCTCGATTTTTCCGGTAGCCGATCTCTCTTCTCGTTTCTTGTAGTATTGGAAAAGACCGATCCCCACAATAAGGATCAAGACAACCACTGTGATGAATAAAATTAAGAACCACGTATTTTTTCCCATACCTTTATCCGCGGTCCAGTCACCCTCATCCGTATTAATATTCCCTACGGTAATGACCATTTCATACGTATCCGACTCACCGTCATCATCGGTTACCTTCAATTCAATGGAAAAAATTCCTTCTTTCAAAAAACGATGTTCCAGGTAATCCCCGTAAGCTTTTGAGCCATCGACAAATGTCCACGTATAATTGAGGGAATCTAGGTCCGAGGGGGTATCCGACGTATTACCCGCATCAAATTCTATTACCTGATCTGCAGAAATTATCTGAGCCGAAGCCGAAAAATGAGCCTGGGGGGCAATATTCCGTATGATAAAACGCTGAGAGCTGTTGAAAGAGGCTCCGTCGTCGTCAGTTAAATTCATCGATATTATGACCGGCCCGGCTAGGGGGATGGAAAAAGATACGTTCCTGCCGGATCCCACGGCGACATTATCCGCAAGCCAGACAACCTTCAACGAGGGGAGGTCCGAGGGTGTGTCGTAAATATCTTCAACCTCGATTACTATTCTTTCATCCTCGACATACAACATTTTCTTGGGCGTAAAACCACCCGATGGGGCCACATTAACGATTTTTATATTCATACTGGCATTTGCGGTATCGTTGTTGTTATCCCTTACCTGGAATACTACATCGTATTCGCTTGAAAGTGTATAGCTGTGGTTAATTTCTGCGTCAACGGCCCAATTCGAGATATTTCCGTCCCCGAATTTCCATCGGTACATGAGAGAATTAATATCGGACGGGGAATCGTCCCCGGTACCGTCGAATCGAAAAATCTCATCTTCATTTATCGTCGTATTGTTCAGGAGAGGATCTATCTGTGCCATGGGTGGATGATTTAATATCGTGACGTTCATGAACTCGTATGCCTGAAGTCCTTCATCATCCATTACAAACAGGGTTGCCTCGTACGTTCCCTTTTCCGGGTACGCGTGACCGGCGATGGCATTGTTTTCCCAGTCGGTGGAATTTCCGTCTCCGAAATCCCACCTGTATAGTAGAGAATACCTGTCCGACGGTGTATCGTTGCCGTATCCAGTAAATAGTAGATAACGCTCCTCGTAATCCTCGATGTCCTCCATTGTATGACATACCGGTGGTGAGTTCTTAACTGTTATATTTTTCGCTACCGAAATGGTGGTCCCCCCGTCGTCTCTTACCCGCATATTGACGGTATAATTTCCGTTGTCCGCATATCTATGCGTTACGTTCGGACCGTAGATATTCTGGCTACCATCCCCGAAATCCCATGTCCAGTTCACCACTGTACCATCGGAATCCGAGAATGTCGATCGAAAAAGAACCTTTTCATCAACATCCGGAGTTACCGGGTCATATGAAAAGTTCGCAACAGGGGGTACGTTGCCCTTCCACGTGAGAACAGTGATGGAATGAGGTGGAAGCGTCAGCGAGTAATTAAATGTAAAATCGTCCAGATCGTACCGAGCGATAGAAACGTTCTCTGCTTTTCCTTCATTGTGATCATATATGTCCGGAGAAGCCAGCACATATTTCTTTGCCGCAGACCCAGGGTTTGTCTCGACGTCGAGCCGTACAACCTGATCGAGGGTTCTGTGAAGGTTATACAGTATAAGGGACCCGTTCTTTTCATTCTTGAAGGCGAAGGAATGAACATATGAAACATTCATCTGCTGTGATATGCCGTTTATAGGCAGCTGTACCCATTTTGCTTCGTCATAGGAATGTACTGTCCGAGTCATATCGCCGAATATAGCTTTATTTGCGATCTCAACAGATAACCATGTTGGTCTCTTATTTTTAGTTCGGTCCAGGTCCCGGAGCATACCCCAAAGTTTCACATATTCGCTTGGGTTCGTATTGTACCTGTATGAATACTGCCAGCTGGAGAACGCGGTCTGATCCTTTATGCCCAGATATTTCAAGTAAGTGAGCATGGTGTACGAAAGAGAAATTCCGCCTCCCTGTCCGGCCACCACCTTGTTACGTACGTCCTCCGGTGGATCGGTGGCATGGGTGGTATGGAAATTTATCTCATATATCACGGGCTCTGTATCGTGCCCACCTGATCTTATATTGTCAACTCCTTCCTTGAAAGCTCCTCCATTGGTGTATTCGGTTGGAAGTGCATATAGAGAGCCGAAGATCCCCTCCGTCGAGGAATAACTTGGGATGCTTCCGTAATAGTAAGGAGCAAGTGCCGTGCAATCATGATTCTCGCTCGATGCCTCTATCTCGACCTGTCTCCCGGAATAACCGGATTGGCCGCCAATGACCAGTTATATGTCATCGGGATCGAAATATTGGTTCTGGCGCATAAGGCCGAAACGGTCATTTGCTATGCTTCCAAGACGTATGCCGCCGTTCAGTGATGCACCGCCGAAGGGATCCGAACCGCTGCCGCCGCCCCACAGTTCGTTCCCGAATTCCAGCCTTATTGTTTCGAATACTTCCGTCCAGGGATCGATTTGACCCGAAGCCGCTCTTTTTGATCCGTAAGGAGTAGAGTTCGGACCTGCCAGATAATCTATCAGCTCGCTCAATTCCAGCTCAGAAAGAGTGGGAGGTATTACCAGCCAAACAGATGCATCGACTTCGTTTGCAAGCTCCAGAAACTCATGCATTGAATACGAGAGGCTTTCCGCCTTCCTGCTTCCTATTCGATATCCCTGGTTTCGCCGTCCGGCCGAAGGGTCTGTGAATTCCTCGAGGCTGATCCCCAGCTGTCCGTACCATCCACGCAGGATTCCCGGATTCAGCTCCTTTAAATGGCTGACCACGGTATCGCTGAAGATCGTCGGGTTGGTCTGATTTCTCTTACCCAGGAACATATCGTCCAGCCAAATTCGACCCCCATTGCCGAGATTTCGCGTCTCCACTATCAGATCCAAAGCTCCTTTGAAATCACCTGCGGCGTAGTCCTTGTCTTCATCCAGGCCAACAGGCACTGAAAAATTAATTGTGTGTTTTTTCCAGAAATTTGAAAGTGTAAAAGTCTGAGATGCAAACGGGGGCCATACACCTTCCCGGAAAAGTTCTACATGTACTTTGTCACCATCATTCTCACCTCTGGCCCATAGTGATATGTTCCAATCTCCTTTTACGATGACTCCCTTTCCGCCGGTGACATCCCCGTCGCGGTAGGCCGTGTCCATGTAATATGCCAGACGGGTATCGGTGCCAAGTCGTATCGACTGTTCGCCATGAGTACCGGGCCGGTTCTCGTTCGGCTCGAAAAGAATATCTCCATCTCCGCTTACGCTCCAGGGGCTTGCCGGGCTGGCGTTTATCGTCAACAAATAATTACTGTCGAACTTTTTTCTGACCATCATCACATCCAGGTCATTCGGCACTGGTAAAGAATGGTCCAGAACAAATGTTGGTCTGGATACTGCCTGGGAATCTTTTGTATAGTTAAAACCTGCAATGGTCCCATTATGACCTTTCGCATTCCCGTAAACGAACTCGTACTCTCCTCCGGTCCAGAAATCTGCTGGCTGCCCGGCTCCGCTTACATCGTTGTTCCAGCTACCGTTCCAGAAATCCTGCATCACTGCTGTTGAATTACTGCCATCGGAGCGGAGAAGGATGTTGGAAGACATATAGGCAGCTTCGAATCCCGGATTGGATATCAGGTTCTTTAAAGCGGTCAGTGAATCGCCCCACCTGGACCGCGCTCCGATGTTTATACCTAGTCGATTCACTTCATCCTGCAAGATATCATCAGTTACGGTAACAGTGGTTACAGGAGTTTCATCCCGTGAGTTCTCATTAGAGAATTCGGTTATTCTTTCACGCGGATATGCTTTTATGGGAATTATTAAAATCGTGAGCAATAAGAATGCAATAATCATAGTATGGATATATCGAGGATATCTTATTTTCATATAATTCGCCCCATAGTTGCTTTATCCTCTCCACGATCCAGGCTTTTTAATTATAATGCCCTGAGAAATTCCGGTTTGAATCTCCCGCTCTTCATTGCTTTATCGATATTTGCGAGTATTCTTTCCTTATCCACCGGCAGAACACCCCCGATAGGGGCGTAATTGGATGCGTGATTCGCCCTAAAAACCGTATTTGTAACGTCGATCCCTTCTACAATACTGTGTAATTCCTCCAAGACCTGCTGTGGGTTCAACAGGGTCAGATTACCAGACCGTACTTCCTTTATAATCTCCGAGTTGGGTTCAACCATCAGGGTGAGGGCTGCCGCATACTCCGGGTCCTGCGCAGAGATCACCCTTGCAGTCTCTCTTGCATGAACCTCGGACAACTCGGTCCCGCCAAGTCCCAGTATGAATATCACCGATAGTTTCAGCCCGGCCTCCCTCACCTTCTTGGCAGTTTCTATCATCAAAGCGGACTTTGCACCCTTTTTTATTTTTCGTAATACTTCGTCGCTCCCGGATTCTAAACCGAAATAAACAAGATCCAAACCCTTTTCCTTCAATTTTCTGAGTTCGTTAACGGATTTTTTTCGTATATCGAGTGGCCCCCCATAAATAGAAACCCTCTCGAGTATGTGAAATTTCCCATAAAGGTAGTCCAGTATCGACGCAAGCTCCTCGGTGGGCATGGCCAGAGCGTTGCCGTCGGCGAGGAATATCCGCTGAACGTCTACGTAGTACGGAAATATTTTATCCACATCCCGCTGGATCTCCCGAAGGCTTTTGACCCTGTACTCTTTATCGGTAAATGCCACGCAGAAGGTGCATCGGTTCCATGAGCAGCCGATGGTGGCCTGGAGTATCAGGCAGTACGCCTCTGAAGGCGGCCGGAATACTGCTCCTTCGTAAATGTCGGCGATCATTCGACGAACGAATATTCTTATGAGTAAAATAATTTATCCGGTTGTTACCGGACTAATCAACTCGGACCGGGCTTTTCCACCGTTTTTCCCAAATATTTTTTATAGCATTTTCCTGATACCGAAAAGGGGTTTTGATATGGCAGATGCAGGCATGAAGAAGATGGTCGTTATCGGTATGGGATATGTCGGTATCCCGGCGGCTGCGCTGTTCGCGGACACGGGCAAGTACCAGGTGGTAGGAATTCAAAGACGTTCCGAACGGTCCGGGTGGAAGATCGACCATCTCAACAGCGGATTGAATCCCATTGGAGGAAATGAGCCCGGACTGGGAGAGCTGATTCACCGGGTTGTAAAGGAGAAAAAAAACTTCCGGGTAAGCGATGACTATTCAGAGATAATGAACGCCGATTTTGTATTGATAGACGTCCAAACCCCAACCGACCATGACCATGCCCCCCGCTATCTGTCGCTGAAGGAGGTTTCTGCCACTACCGGGCAGTACTTGAAAAACAGCAGCAGGAAACCTTTGGTGGTCATCGAATCCACTGTGGCCCCGGGAACGACCTCCAACATAGTTCTTCCGATACTGGAGCACGAGTCAGGAAAGGCCGTGGATGATGGTTTTTTTCTGGCTTTCGCCTACGAGAGGGTTATGGTGGGGAGGCTTATCCACAATATTGTCAATCTCGCGCGAATCGTGGGAGGGGCCACTGAAGAAAGCACGAAAAGAGGTATGGAACTGTATGCGGATATCGTGAAAGCCCCGCGCCATGCCACCGATTCGCTTACGGCGGAAATAACAAAAGTGGTGGAAAATACTTATCGGGATGTGAACATAGCCTTTGCAAACGAAGTTGCCCTCATTTGCGAGTCTCTGGGAGTTGACGCGTTCAAAGTCAGAGAACTGGTCAATACTCTGCCGTACGACCCGTCCAACCCGGCGGCGAATCCGGTGCGAAATTTACACATACCCGGAGCTGGCGTGGGCGGCCACTGCTTGCCGAAAGACCCGTGGCTTCTGATATGGGGTATGAACAACTACGGGAAGTTCAGCTTCACTCCCGAGGTAATTGTGAATTCAAGAAAAATAAATACATTCATGCCGGTCCACACGGCTGAGCTGGTGGAAAAGGGACTTGAAAGAGCGGGAATTCCGGCAGAGGGAGCGAAAATTGCGGTTCTGGGCTACGCATTTCTCGAGAACAGCGACGACACCAGGAACACTCCTGCGAAAGACGTTATTGAGCTTCTGATAGAGAAAGGGATGAAAGTAAGGCTTCATGACCCGCACGTCCGTGACGAAGAGCCCACGCCGGTGGAGATCGAGCGGGACCTTTATGGGGTATTGGAAGACGCGCATGCTCTCGTGATCGTCACAAGACACAATGAGTATGAGCATCTGTACCTTGAAAAAGTCCGAGATCTAATGGCGGGGAACGTGTTCGTGGATGGGCGGAACGTGTACGTAAAGGAAGAGGTGGAAGGAAAGGGGTTTGTTTACTTGGGTGTTGGGAAGGATAATCGATAATTATAAGTGATAAGAATCTTTCTTTTCCTGCAGTTTAATTATTTTCTTCCGAGAATTATTCATCGATTTTTTTCAATGTCCTTCATCACCACCGTCATTCCAAGGTAATAAACAAAGGCTATTAGCATCATTATCATCAAAACAATCCCTATCGCCATGAAGCTGTGAACCATTATTACGTGGACCAGAAACCCTGTAGAAACTGTAATTCCAACGGCAGCCCGGTGTATGTTTTCCTTTTTAACGAAGACGTTTATGAACTTTATCAACACAAGACCGAAACCGATAAGATACGGCAGGAAAAAGAGGTCGGCGAGAAGTTTAATCAACGCCATGTTAAAGGTCCGCCCACTGTCTCCGAATCCCAATCGGTACCCGCTTCCCGCCTTGTACGTTAAAAGATGGAACGGCAACTTGAAGTCATGATATGAGCTGAAATTTAGCGTTCGCGAGGGATCCGCATAGTTCATAATATTTGATCCCGATTGCTTGACCGGCGGGTGGATAAATCCCAGCAGGTGTCCCACTTCGTGTACTGCAATGGATCGAATCCTCTCGTTATCGTGTGTGTCGCCGGTCATAAACGAAGTGACCGTCATCACCGCAGATCGTGTCTCCACACTGGCTTGACCCCACCATGCACCACCATTGCGGTCTTCCCAGTTGTTTATTCTTTTATCGGTAACATATAGAATCACGTCCACTTCGTACTTATCAGTAAGAATTTCCGAACGACCTTCATCGAAGAAATCCGTGGTAAGCGAAAGATTATCCTGTACTTTCACACCCGACGAGTTGAAACGATAATCTGTGATTATCTTGGATCGAAAATATTCCCTATGATACTCGAACCCCTCCTTGGCAAGATGCGCGTAGGTAATGTTGCAGTCGTCAACAAGAATGATGCCGATGTCCATTTTCGGGTGGTATTTCACTACTCCGATATTTATCAAGGTAGGGATTACCAGGAATACCGCGAGCAATACCAATGTTTTCCGGTATAGACCGTGATTCCCTTTTTGAGCCATATGAATAATATACATAGCGATAATATTTAAAATGTCGTACTACAGGTAGACTGGAATTAGTATTCGGCGACCTTGCACGATTGATTCTGTCCGCTTGAACGTTTCTGAATTCATGCTGAGGGATGCCATCGGGAGATTGTTTGGTTGGATAAACTGAAATATCTATGGTTTTTATCGACAAATGTCCTCATTAACTACCTAACAAATGTTCCCCATACTGCCAGATAAATGTATTCTATCTGATTGAACAAATGTTCCATCATCTATGATATTGTATCCATTCAAATCCAATTTTACTTTCACTAAGATTATTCGCGGCCAGTACTGATGTAATTTTACTTTCACTCACCTCCCTCCCCCCTGCTCACTGTTATATACCCATTGAACATTTGTCCGTTTGTCAAGGGAATTCCGTTGCCCATGATCAACATCAAAAAGAAAAACGGGATTGATATAATGAACAAGCGAAACAAGAAACATAAATTGAATGAATTCAGAAAAAAACTAAAAGAAATCGAAAGAGAACAAACCGATAGGATCACGAAGGAAGAATCCAAACTATTACTTCACGTCCTGATTTACAAGTTTGACGGCTTTGCTAGCCAACAGCAGATCATTAATGCTTACATGTCGTCAAAATACCATTGGGGTAATAAGAGAACATCAGTGGCACTTAAAACTCTGGCGGAGATCGGCGTGATCGACCGAACGAGGTCCGAATCTGATAACTGGACCCTTTTTTTCCTAGTTAAGGGCTTTCTGAAAGAATGTAAGGAAAGAATAGTCCAAGCTGGGCTAGCAATAAGGAAAAGGATGGTTTCTTATTTTTCGGCCGTTTTAACAATAAACCGTCCAGGTAAAACCCGAGCAGCAACCTAAATGGTTATGGTTTTTTGTATTCTAGAGTATACGTGTAAAGCCGTCCCATTCTGGCACGTCTTTACCAAGAAGTCAGTCCAAATGTTCCTGACTTTACGGCAAATGGATACTTCACCATTCTAAACATCATCTATCAGGTTGGATGAAATTGAACACCATCGGAACGGCCGCTACCCCTTCACCGCGCCCTTTGTCATTCCCGACGTCAGATACCTCTGAAATACGATAAACATTACCACCACTGGAATGGACACCAGCACCGACATTGCCGAGAAGGTGCCCCACTGCTGCGAGCTTCCATCGATATACATGAATATTTTTACCGGCAGCGTGTAGTATTCCTCGTTCTGCATGAATGTATACGCGAGAACGTACTCGTTCCAGGCGCTCAGGAAAGCAAACAGCGCCGTCACCGCTATTGCGGGTTTTGCCAATGGCAGCATTATCTTTCTGAATATCTGCGAGTGCGAGTACCCGTCCACCCTTGCGGCTTCGATAAGATCGTCCGGAATTGTATCGAAGAAACCTTTCATGGTCCACACGCACAATGGCAGTGCCGTCACAGAATAGGCGGCGATGAGACCTATATAGCTGTCCAGAAGACCCAGGTTGTTCAGCAGAATGAAGTAGGGAATGATAATGATCACGCCTGGAAACATCTGGACAACGATGAATGATAGCAGAACTGATTTCTTGGCCTTGAAGCTGAATTTCGAGAGTGCGTAAGCCCCGGTGGTTGACAGGAATATCGTGAGAAAAGTGGTTCCCGCCGCGCATATCAACGAATTTATGAGGTATCTGTGAAAGTTCTCCTCGAACATAACGTTTCGGTAGTGCTCGAAAGTAAGGTTAGAGGAGAATATCTGCAGCTCAGGGTCGAATAAATTGTTACCAGGTTTCAGCGACGTCCCAATGATCCAGATCACGGGGAATGTGGCTATGAGGACTGCAATGAAAAGAATGAAGTGAGTGGAAAGCGAACGGATGAATCCTGAAATTTTAACAATTACGGGTGTACTTTTTATTCTTATGTACGGGGAAGTGAAATGCTGCTTTACCTCGTAGCGGCCCAGATACCAGAAAGTGAAAACCGTGATGATGAAATGTATTAGGGTTACGGGGTCTCCCGGGGCTTGAGTCAGGTAAATGTAGAACGACGGCAGCATCATGGCCAGGCCTAGTAATCTACTGTACTCCCACAGCAGCAGGACGCCTAGAGCCGATACGAAGATCAATAACGATAGTACCGCAAGAAAGATGGGCCCTGCCGTCAATGATACGTCCGAGATGAGCAAAATAAGGCTGAGCGGTAACATGGATGAGATCAGAAGAAGGCCGAAGGAGGTGGCCCGTACGATACCCCTGTCCGGCGCAATGGATGAGATGATGCGCTCCCCGATCTTTGCTTTTCCCCCGCTCATTTTCCCTCACCCCCGGCTTTGCTTATCTTCATGTAAACGATGCTGAAACTCAGGAGCATGAAAAATATAATGACGGAATAGGCAGCCGCGAACCCGTAATCGTTGCCATCGAAGGCAGCGTTATATACATATGTGATCAGTATATCGGTCTTGCCTCCCGGCCCGCCGCCTGTAACCAGATAGATCACATTGAACATGTTGAAGGTCCAGATGAAGCTTAAGAGAGACGCCGGTATCACAGTTGGTTTTAGAAGGGGTAGTGTAATATGGCGGAACTGCTGCCATCTCGAGATCCCGTCCACTCTTGCCGCTTCGTAGAGGTCATCCGGTATGCTCTTGAGACCCCCTGAGAACACCATCACCATGAAAGGGATGCCCAACCACACGTTTGTGATAACGCAGGCCCAGAACGCATATGGCATCTTGTCCAGCCACTGTATCGGCTCCATTCCGAAAAAACCGATAATGTGATTTACCGCTCCGAAATCGTGGTGGAACATACCCTTCCAGATAAGACAGCTGATATAGGCTGGCATTGCCCAGGGTAGAAGAAGAAACGTTCTGTACAGTACTTTACCCCGAAGTTTTTTATTGTTCAGTAGAAGTGCGAGGCCCAGGCCGATGACCATGGTAAGCGCTACGTTCACTATTGTCCACGCAAATGTGTTCAGTGTCACGTCCCAGAACTTGTCCATCTTGATATCGTCGCCGAATATGTCCACATAGTTATCGATACCAATAAAATCGTATTCGAATATATGACCCCCGCCCATGTTGGTGAATGATATGTAGAATCCGTAACCTACGGGGTAGAAGGTCAGGGCCGCGAGGGCCAGAACTGCCGGTGCAACGTAGAGATACGGCCTCAGCGGGTCTTTGATCTTTTCCCGTATCCGTTTTAACCTTTTTCCCGGTGCCGCGACGAGCAGCACTATGCTTATGATGAGAACAAGAAAAACCGGTAGTGCCAGTGCGA
Source organism: uncultured archaeon (assembly GCA_964342815.1). Lineage (GTDB taxonomy): Archaea > Thermoplasmatota > Penumbrarchaeia > JASLWR01 > JASLWR01 > JASLWR01. The sequence goes on from CAYFHS010000011.1 coordinate 49,490, forward strand.
GACAGATATTGCTTGCTTCGGGAGGCGCGACAGGTATTGCACTGATCAAGGTTTCATTTTCTTCGAGAGTCAGGTTCTCATTCCCGTATTTATCCAGAGTGGTGACAGCAAGCCAGTATTTTCGTCCGTTTACAAGGTTTGAGATGTTCCGTTCGTATATCTCGGGCAGCCGCTCGCTCTCGTTTTCCCAATCCAACATACCCTGCCATTCCTCGTAGACCTGCATATTGGATAATTTGTCCGGCTGGTCCCCTTGGCTTATATAGATTTTCAGGGAATTTCTTTGGGGTATGGCAGGTCCCTTGCTCTCCGCGTAATCAAATTCTGGCCACGGGTCCCAGACAAGCCGCACCTCTCCGCTTATGAGACCCACCTCAACCGTGAGTCCTTTTACTGCCTCGGGAGGAGTTCTATCGGTTTTGACGTTCACCTTGTCAGTAGTACTGGCACCGGTAATTTCTGTGAGCCGGGCCTTAATGCTGACGTTTCCCTCCGGCAGTTCCACAGTGCAGCTCCACTTTGAAGTTCCGTCGCATAGTTTCCACTCCCCCTCGTTCACCCTGACATGCACCGCAGAGATTCCGTCCGGAGAGAACGCTATCCCGCTAATCTCGATGTTCTTAACGTTAATAACGTTGTCGAACATACTGCTGTAAGGGGACGGCGAGCTAATCTCCACGGACGCATTGTCAGCGCGGCTCGCTGCAGTGCCCGGCTCGGATCCGGCCAGCGGGATAGCAATGACCAATAAAAGGAGAATCAGTGCCATGAGGCGTGGTAACGCTTTTTGCAGCCCGGCACGATTCCCCTCATCCTTCATTTACGACACCTTCTGCTTGTTCTCATCCCTCTATCTTGCTTTCGATCTCCTTTTGCGCGTCGGCGAGAGCCTTGTCAGCCGTTTTATCGCCACTGTAGATCAGTTGAAGGGCGTCGGTAAGGGGTCCCCAAATCTCGGACATCTCAGGGCGACTGGGGGCCTGCTGGCCAAGTTCTGCCTGCGCCAGAAAACCCTGTATCACATCATTTTGCATAATTTTCTCTTCTCCGTAAACGGATTTGACGCTGGGAAGCGTGTCCGATACAAGAGCGAAACCCTTTGTCACTTTATGCGACGTCAGGTACTGGATGAGCCGGTAGGCTTCGAGCTTGTGCGGAGAGTCCTTGGAGATCACGTAGCCCTTAACCCCCACCAGGGGAGCGCAGTACCTGTCGTTTGCAGGGTTCTTCGGGAACGTCGCGATACCGTGGTCTATATCTGCCGCTTTGATATCCTCGATATTCCAGGGGCCCGTGGCGATCATGGCCGCCTTCTGTTCTGTAAAAAGGCTCATCATTAAATTCTTCTCCGCCCCGCCCTTGGGCATGACCCCGTGCTTTTCTTCGAGATCGAAAATGTAGTTTGTGGCATCAACCGATGCTGGCGAGTATATGGTCGGAGAACCGTCTTCACTAAAAATCGTACCGCCGAAGCCGTGCTGAAACATGAACCACCAGTAAGCGTCTGTTATCGGCATGACGAAACCGTGCTTGTCCCCGTAGGTGAGGGCCTTGGCCATGGTAACCAACTCATCGAGATCGGCAGGCGGTTCCTCATAACCTTTTTGTGACAGCATGGCCTTGTTGTACACCAGAGCAATGGAATCGTAGGATGCGGGAAGGGCGTAACGGCTTCCCTTGTATTTCATTGCATTCATGGCCATTGGCACGAAGCTGTCGAGAGTTGTAACACTGATATACTGGTCCAGAGGGGCGATGAGGCCCAGGACCGCCAGTTCGCCCAACCTGTCGTTGGGAACCCTCATGACATCAGGTGCTATACCGCCAATGGAGGCAGTCCTGAACTTGTTGATGGCGTCCGAATATGTCTGCTGCTGCACATCCACTTTGATATTGGGATTCTCCCGCTCGAAATCCTTCACGGTTTTTTTTATCAGTTCGACCTCTTTAGCATACTGGAAAGTGTGCCAGAACACAAGTTTCACGGTCCCGGCAGGACCGCCGTCGATACCGTCGTCTCCATCACCATCATCATCAGTCACATTGCCATTATCTATACTCAGAATGTCGATTCCGGTCCGGATTGTTTCTCCCTCCTGCTTTCCCATGCACATGGTCATGGAAGTAACTGTAATGAAGATCACGATGATAGTAAAGAAAGGTTTCAGTCTCACTCTAATCACCCCCTCCATTTCTCCGGTTTTTTTTCTTCTCCAACCGGTTTTGCTCGTCACGGATCTTTTTTGAGACCTGCATGATAAATATCACAAGAATTCCGATGGTAATACCGCTTATGACCAGAACATACAAAAATATATTCGTCCCATCACTTTCGGGTGGAATCTCAACACTTGTCTCTTCGGACAAGGCATCGATATTGTCTGGAAGCGGCGGCCCGGAACTGTCCAATGCAACAAGGAATTCCATGTCTACGGTGTCACCAGCATTGGCTCCACCCGGCGGGTCCGGTGTGTTTTCCACCACTAGAAAATAGCTGCCGTCGCGAGGTATTATCAATATGTAGGACACTTGGCCCACGTTCAGGCGTGATGCGGCTTCAAGGAAGGTATATTCTATTACGTCCGGTGATTTTTCAAATTTATAATTTTGGAAATTCGAATCGTCGAATAGAAGAACATCCACCTTTCCGCTGGCGACGGTAAGTTCGACATGCACCCGAACGCCCTTTTTGCAGTCGGGTAGCTCCACGTAACCGTAACTGTTTTCCGCCAGGGTAAAACTACGCTGATGGATTTTTTGCGGGTACGCACCCCAGCTAACGTTTTCGCCGTTTAATCCCTGAAGCTCTGAGCCACGCTCCACTGTAATTTGATAGGATACAGTTGCATTCACACCGGGCACGGGCATTCCACCGCCCAAGGGTGCCGCGGTATAATCGAAAACCACGGAGTAGCTTCCGTCCAATGGTATTTTAAAGGAAAACGCGATATTTCCAAGGACGGCAAACCGCGAGGGATCCGAATAAAATTTGTAATAATCGTTTGTCTCCAAGGCGTTTTCATATTTTAGAAATTCGTTTTTTTCCAGTACCAGCACATCCACAGATGCGTTACCGATCCGGCCGGTTACAGATAAAAGATCATCCGTATTCAGGTCGTCGAAGGTCTGTGCGTGGTACGTTCCGTATTTCAATGTTAGTCCGTCCACACTTTTTTCAGTAAAGGTTCCCTCATCACCCGGCCATGAACCGCTTCCATCATCGTCATTCGTTGCAGCCAGAAAAGATCTGATGGGCGTGGAATTTTGATTTCCCGATGAATCCTCCACACGTATTAGATAATAGTATTTTGCGCCAGGAACCAGCCTGGTGACTGTGACCGAGTGGGATTTGCGGAAACCGTCGGACGATCCTCCGGAGGCAAGTTCATTCTCAGACTCACCAATTTCCACAAGACCGGTCGCCAGTTCATCGGTGAGCCAGTGTATCTCAGCCGCCGTTTCGTTTAGCATGTCCGCTCCCGGAAGGATTATCATTGGGGGGTTCGTATCCATGGACGCGGTGGTATTGAAGGTGAATATGTCTGAATAATATAAGTCCCCGTCTGCCCCGTCGCGGGAAGCTACCTTGTAGTGGTATGTGGTATTGGCTGCGAGTCCCGAAAGTATTACCGTATGAGAAGTGTTGGTCCCTTTATCCTCGTTCGTTGCTGTTCCGAGAGTGGCGGAAGTACCAAATTCCACCATGGAAGTGCCCGGCTTCGTGGTCTGCCAGCCAATTATTGCACCGGAAGCGGTCTGTCCCTTGGTCTTGACTCCGAATATCTGCTGCTCCATCTCAGGTATCTCGATACCCGGTATACGGGCGTATTTTTTCTCCGGCACGCTGTAACTTGATATGATCGTGCTCTGTTTGCTTTCGTCTTCTTCGGATAGTACCGCATCGATAATACCCGGATCGTAGTCTTTGCCGTCAGCAGCATTTGGGGCCGCTCCTCCACCCAGGGTCCACACGCCCGGTTCATCATCCACATCTCTGAATTTACCCGTACCGAAACCGTCCTGGCTCCCTACCACTATAACATAACCGTAATCGGCTACGTCGCTGCCTACAAGGGATTTCGAAGCAATTATCTCGATTTTTTTTGTTTCTTCGTTCCCGCTTGCCTCACACCCGGCCGAAAGCTTTTCTCCGGTTTCTTTTTGTACGAATATAGCGTCGCCGGTTGCGGAAACAGCCACCTCCCATGCGAAATCCGGAGTAACTTCTGCGTTGGCTCCTGGTAACATTTCGAGATTTCCACTCCCGCTGATCCGATCCTGGTCGATGTATATCTGGATTATCTCGTGACAGAATCCCTGTCTCATGTGCCATACGTTTGTCATTTCGGCAAATTCCAGCCTGAAAATAAGATCATATTCGGTTGCCGATATCTCGGTGGAAACTATGTCCCAGAGCCCTTTGTGGGGCGCGAAATCGCTGGCTAGAGGGTAGCTGTAATCGCCGTCACCCGTTTCGTCCCCTAAAGTATCCGGAATAGATAGAAGAACAACTTCGGGTGAGATGTCTCTTGGTATTCTTATGGACATGGGCAGTTTCGGCGCTATATCATGCTCCGTCTTAGAGGAAGCGTTTGCCGTAACTACACGAAGCCGGAACTCGTCGCCGGCGGAAAGACCCAAAGTTTTGAAGGGGACGGCCCATTCGATTGCGTCGTTCAGGGCAACGGTATCACCGGTCAGATCCAGTTTATAGACCCAGTTTTCCTTTCCATCGGCCTCGTATACGGCAAACTTCGCTCTTCCATTGCTCAGAACCTCGCCGGGGAGCAGCTTGATTCGCAGTTTTGCCGGGTAGTTCAGCGGGGCCTTGCCGTATTTCGTTATGTAGTTTGTGGAAAAGATGTTCATGTCTCTGGCGTTTGGCGCTCCCACGTACAGCGAAATATCCGCGTCCTCGTTCTTCCACATGTATTTCAGGTCATCTTCAGATAGATCGATTCTTACAAATAAATTCCTTGAACTGTAACCCACGTTCATTTCCCTTATGTCCCATGGTGCATCCACTGCTTCATCGTCCCTGTCGGAAAAACGGTAAGAACCTTCCCACTCGCCGGGTATTGAAAAACCGTCTATACCCGGATCGATGACGTCGCTTGCCCGAACCGAAGGAATCTCGGGAGGAAGCCACAGGTTTTTCAGGTACGGGGGAAATTCCTCGCCAAGTGACGTATATACATTCATTAGGTGAACCTTGAAAAGCTCGTCCCACAGCTCGTCGTACCCGCTGTCCTGGTCCAGCCCGTACCACCAGAACCAGTCACTCCCTTCGGCGGCGAAAATGCTTTTCCACGCGGCGGGGAGCGCAGGGTCCGAGGGATTGTCCCTCTCTCTAGTAACAACAAGTTCCCTTGCGGCGATCAAACGCTCCCATGCTAAACTTTCTTCTTCTTCACCGGACCACGTGCTCATTGTACCGTCGATCCAGGAGCCCGCACCGTTTGGACAGTCCCGGGCAAGGACGTCTATGGTATCAGTAGCTGGGTTCGGAGGGTGGTTCTGAATGTGATCCCAGACACCCACAGTGCGGATCCAGTCCGTGTTCTCCAGGCGGCCGTACAGTTCGTCCATGAAGGTCCTGCCGTTGTCACGCTCCTCAAAGGACATGAACATCCAGTTCTCCCCGTCCAGAGCCACTGTCAGGAGGGAGGAACCGGGATCCGTTAGTGAGTCTCTTACGCCCTTCACGTAATCCAGAAAATCGTCCACGGCGGCGGAAGCATCCATCTTTCCGTACTGCCAAGCGATCCTGTCTGAAATTACCCTGTCCCGAAAGATTATTTTTATTTCTTTTCCATTGTTCTCAACTATGTAGGGTTTGCATAATATATTGTTGTCACTTATCTCGAAGCCGCTCTTTTCCAGCACCATCTCGTCGGATATCATCCATTTTATACCTGTGTCCGCAATGGGTTCGATCACATCTTCCGAGACAGACTGTTCCGAAGGCCAGAGACCCACGGGATCTTCTCCAAAATGTTCGTTGTAAATGTCTTTGGCCATTCCCATGTGTGATACGGTATCCTGGTACCATGCCTCCTTGTAGATGTAACGTCCCTGCTCGTTCGACCATCCCGGCATCATCAAAAGGGGCATTATGGGATGGGAGTACGGCGAGGTTATGATCTCGGCCTGCCCCGCGTCGCGGGCCTCGGCATATACTCCCAAAAGTTCGTCCAGCATGCTTGTTTGTTTTGCCAGAATGTAGTCGAGGTCGGTCTGGGTGAATCCACCGAATTTGTCGTAGAGGACCATGATCGTATCGTCCCGCTCATCAATGTCATAGCGACCCTCAGCGTACCAGGGACTTATCTGGAAGAGGTGATAAAGAACCATAAGATCGAAGAGTTCATTGTCAGGAAGAAGCGTATCGTCCATAATGGTTTCCGGGGTGAGATTGTGCATGGTTTTGTTATGCAGGTAATGATAGTACCGCGAGGCTTCATTTGGCAGGTTGTACTGCCAGCTTGGCACCCAGAAGAATTCGAACTGCATCTCGTGTTTTTCAAGCTCAGTCAAATTCCCAATTCCTTTCAAAAGCCACAGAGTGTTCCGGTCCAGGATGTCGTTGTTGGCGTAATCCTCGATCTGCTCCATGAGAGAAGGCACGATATTGAAAGTCACCTTTACGCCGGGGTGCTCCATGAGTATTTTCGGGGAATCCAGATATTCCTGTGATCCGTGTACTCTCACCCATGGCATTTCATATTTGCCGGTAAGAACGTTCTTGTAATAGGGCTGGTGCTGGTGCCACACTATGGCGAGGTTCAATGCGTCCTCGCGGGGTTCCACCCCTCCGGTTTTTTCCTTTATCTCAATCGTATCTGGAGATATACCTTCGGTAATTGAAGGAATATGATAATAATGGGTAAATACCTCGCTGCCAGCACCTCTTGCCGGGTTACCCACTGGGAACGATGCCCAAACGTTTACGGCCTCCTCCCACTGGGCAAAGATCATTATATCGAGACCGGAATCAAGGTCTACTACAGTCCTGTTTATGGCGATCTCGGTAACGGGATTTCCGCTCCAACCGATATGCGGCGCTGGTGATCCGAAGTTATTATTGTCGCGAATCACGTTCCAGCTGCCTCCGGAAAACTCCCGTAGATCATAGTAGACGGAGTCATCCACTGCCAGAGCATAATCCGCATCGAAGGGTAGCGAATGAATACCGTCCCAGTCAATGGAGCTGTAACTGCCCCCCGAACTGGTATTGAGATACACGAATAAATTACCGTCAGTACTCCAGTCGGTACCGTCCCAACCGATGTATAGATTTGCGTCATCCCATGTGAGATAAAAGACCTTTGTTGCATCTGTTCCCATACGCTCGTCCGCAGCCCAGTCGCCAAGGTCCCCGTCAGGTGTAATTGAATTATAAGAGTCCGCGTGGGCCGACGGGTTCATATTTGCAAGGAATGGCATAACCAGTGATATCACAATAATAATCAAAACATATCCGGAGATATTTTTCCGTCCTTCATTTCCCAGCTTCATCTATTTCGTCCCCCTTTTTCTCAAGGTGTTTTTTCCGGTTTCTGTATCTCTCCACCATGACCTCCATGGCGACACCCACGGCAATGATCACCAGCATGGGCACAACGAAAAAGAATGTGACGTTGAAACATATCTTTCCCCTGACTGACGATTTCCTTCCCTGGTCGGTGGTAGTATCGTCATCATCATCTGTATCGTCATCATCATCCGCATCATCATCTGCATCATCATTATCATCGTCATCTACCATCCCGCTGGAATCGTCGTTATCATCATCGTCCTCCGAGCCGTCATTTCCACCTTCCCATGTATTGTTCACTTGGAGAACGAGAAAGACCGGAAGAGAAAAATTTAGCCCGTCAAAGGCTCTGAAACGAATATTCAATGGTCCATCCGGGTATCCCCCTGTATTGAAAGTGTATTTCCATGTTCTCAGGTCATCATTCGAATTGATTTCCCCGGTGATATTAGACCAATTTTCATTATTAATTTTTATTTCCATCGATAGAATAGATCGATTATCGGCAGCAGTACTCCCTTCAATTATAAAATTTCCTTTTACTTCGCTGTTGTTGGCTGGAGAGCTTATGTTGAGCATTGGGCGATCCCCGGAGATAATGGTATCATTGCTGCCCTGAGATGGTTTTTTGATAGTAAAATTCCACACGCCGCTGGCGCAGGTTCCCCTGTTAATACCATCGAAGGGGATCACGGTCCAGTAGTATTTTATATCGTACGAGAGATTCTGCTCTTTCGTTATGGTGAAATTCCTGCTGGTGACGTTTTCGGCCAAAATTGCATTGGGAGGGTAGGATGTGTCCAGCAATATTCTGTACTCCAGGGTATCGTCGTCGTTGTCCAAACCGTTCCATTTCAGCTCGTCCGGGATTTTTTCGATGACCGCGCCCGGTCCAGGGCTTGCGAGAGTAACTATTGGCGGCGAGTTTTCCATGGCAACATCGATCTTCGAGATGTGGACAGTTATGGTAAACTCGCTCTTTTGTGCTTCTATTTCCAGATATTTGCAGGCGATATTGGAGCCAGTTCCAGATAATTCAATTGAATCGGATAGACCCACTGCACCAACCACCCCGCCGTTGTCCCAACCAAAGTAATCGCCACCGGGACTGCCGATCTCAGATATTTCGCCGGTCCCTTCTTCGAGAATGGCGGCAAGATCGGGGGAGAATGAGAAGCGAATCCCCAAACCACCCTCTATTCCCCGGGTCAGCGAATAATGCGCGATTATTTTATTTCCGTTCAATCTCATGGTCTTTGATATGCCTTCATACGAGAATGTCACGGTCCCCGCTTCAGCATCAGTATGGGACTGGTAAATGTCGTTCTCGCTCCCCATGTCGCTGAATGAAAAGGTCTTGCTGCCTTCGAGGTATTCTTCTCCCGGGGTTTCGGCAGCACCCATATTATCGCCGTTGTAATGACTGTTTGTTGTGGTAGACGTGACGGCATCGGTCATAGCATCCCCCTCGTCTAGCCAGCCCGTAGGTGTATTTCCCACTATCTGATGGCCAAGAGAGTCGAAGGCATAGGCGAGCTTGCCGCCCCTCTCCTCAAAAACTGTATAAATAAATTCATTTGATATTATATATTCATTTGCCCCGTCCAGATCCACGTCTACGACAGAAATTTCGGTACTCTTGGAAGTGGATTCAAACCACTCATTGGCGTAATAATAAACGGCGGCGCATCGGACATGGGCCGCCTGCTCTTTCTGCCAGTATGGTATATAAATGTCGGGCCATTCACCCTCAAACCACGCCGTCTCGTACAGGCCGTTACAGAATGTCTTCATGGCCAGTTCATACAGAGGACTTTCGTTCTGGATATGTGAAATCAGGGCCCATGTATCCCCAAGAATGGTTCCGGGAGTGGAGTGGTCGCCCATCTTCATGGTGCAGTCCTTCGGAATGAAATCATAATAGGAATCGTGAGTGATCTCGTTTTCCGGGTCATAATACCAGGCATCATACATGTTGCCGGAGTTGTCTTTATGGTTAAGGCTACCGGTCTTTCCCGAGAGCCAGAAATAGCTGCAGTCATCCACGTCGACGGTGCCTTCCGGGGTCCAATCCAGAAAATTTTCCATAGGCTGGGCCGAGATCCAGGGATGTGTGGCGATCCATGCAATTGTGTTCTCGTAGCGGTCCACAGATTCGGCACCGCCCCACAGAGGTATGTTGCCGCAGGTCTTTTCCCAGTCGTCCATGTACAGTGAATACTGTTCCTGGTCGGGACTTTGTGCAAGGGTAATAAAACTCTCCCGAAGGCCGAAAGCAAGTCCACCATCGTGATTGTTGTGAAACTGTTCCTGGACGTTTCCGGGGGCGCTTCCCCTTCCCCTGTTGCTGATGAAAAGAAGTTTCAGGCCGTTATCTTCCTCGTAGAGCTTGTGCTCGTTTACATATCCTTCGGGTTCCCCATACCAGATAAAGCCGTCCTCCGTGTCAACCATCACGGCCTCATAGCCGCCTTTTTTGACCAGGGTCTCGTAGCCGTCCCAGAAAACCCTTTCCGGCATCCAGCAGAACGGTAACGCAGAGTCGTTGTAATAATATTCTATCATGTCTCTTGCGTAATCCATACTCCATAGGTTCACGGATTCCGGCAGGTACTGGGGTATGTACTCGTCATAGAATCCGCCCACCATATGAACGATATCGTCGTCCACCAACGACCGTAGAAAATCGTTGAAACCGGGGTCGAACCACTGGGCACCCTCGGCAAGGGTTCCTGACACATGAAGATTCACAGGTACGCCCCATTTCTCGTGTATCTCAGGGACTCGTACAAAACCGAGACCCGAGGAATCCCTTATGAAATCCTTTACGTTCTTCAGGAACTGATTTCCGTGGTGGAAAATGCCGAGTTTTGCCGTTCCCCTGGTACCGGGATTTTCCCTTGATACAGTACCATTGATGTAACCGTCCTCCCACGGCAGACAATCAGGTACGGCATCGACGACGTCTGCCTTATCGGCGATCTCGCCTGCGCCGCCATTGGTGCCGTCCTTGGTGGTAAAGAATTGAAAATTTATCTCCGCTGGATGAATATATCCGTTGTCTGCAAGTGCGGACATGTCCAGAGCGAACTCCACGGAATCATACTGGCTGTGATATTTGGCATCTAAGAAGGTGGAATTGTGCGTGGACCAGTCCGGATAGTAGACGGCATAATGCGAAGCGTCGTACAGGGCTACCGCAAGCTCCCAGGGGCTGTCTGTCCTGCACTCGATATAATCGGGGAGCCATTCCTGGCCTCCCGGGGCGAAATCCAGTAATATATAAATGTCGAGATATGCGGCCTCGGCTTCGTATTCGAGGTCCAGAAGGTCCGCTCTCAGGTAGAGCGTTTCGGTGTTTGCTCTTGCGTAGCACGCTAGCAGATCGCGGCTGTTGTCCTTGCCGTCTTCGAGGTTGTAGCGGTCTGTTAGGGAAGGGTCCAGTGAGATGAGATCGTCGTAGGTCCAGTCGCGGAAATCGCCATCGATGGAAATGTTATTACCGTTTCTATGTATGTCACCTGAATCATCCATTTCAGACGGCGGCATATCGGATGCGGATGTGTAGAAAATATTCGGGCGGACGAAGGATGCAGGGCTGCTTCGGTCCGGGGCCGAAATACCCAATGTTCCAACCAGGAGAAACAGGATCACCCCAACGGCAAAGAAACGGATGAAACAATTTCCGGTCAATACACTGCCCTCCCTTTGTTGTCGAACACATGCCCTTTCTTGCTGGCCAGTTTTATTTGGCACGTATCTCCTATGGCAAAACCAAGGTCGGCATTCACCTCGGCGCATATTTCGGTATCTCCCGTGCGGATAAAAATATAATCTTTGCTGCCCAGGGCTTCCAGCCCGAAAACGGTTCCGGGTATATTTCCTTCTGGAGATTCGCCTGTTTCAGGAACTGCAATAACGTTTTCGGGACGTATTCCGTAACTTGCGTCGGTGGAGCTGAGTTTTGCCTCGTAAACCGCCTTGGCAACATTCAGGGGCAGATCGAATTTTTGTTGTTCAAACTCGAAAAAATATCCTTGTGAGTGCGGGGTCAGGCTACCGTGAATGATGTTCATTGCCGGGCTGCCTATAAAGGTGGCAACGAATGAATCCGCCGGTTTATTGTATGTGCTAAGCGGCGGCGCGTACTGTTTGAGTAAACCTTTATCGATGATGGCGATCTTGTCCGCAAGGGTCATGGCTTCCATCTGGTCGTGTGTAACATAGATTATCGTGGCGCCCAGCTTTTTGTGAAGCCTTTTCAACTCCTGTCTCATTTTGGTGCGCAGCTTTGCGTCGAGGTTGGAGAGAGGTTCGTCCATGAGGAAAACGGTGGGATTCCGCACGAGAGAGCGCCCGAGAGCCACCCGCTGCCTCTGTCCGCCGCTGAGCTGTTTCGGCTTTTTTTGTAACTGGTCGCTTATTCCAAGCAGTTCGGCGGCATCGTTCACGCGTTTTTCGATCTCACGCTTTGGGTAGCGTTTTTTCCGCTTTCCCTCGACGAAATATCCTGCTCTGAGGGCGAAGGCCATGTTGTCGAATACTGTCATATGCGGGTACAAAGCATAGCTCTGGAAGACCATTGCGATGTTGCGGTCTCGCGGTTCGAGATCGGTAACGTCTCGGCCGTCGATATATATTCTACCCTTGGTGGGAGTCTCCAGTCCCGCCACCATCCGCAGGGTAGTGGATTTCCCGCAGCCCGAGGGACCCACCAGAACCACGAAACTGCCGTCCTCGATAACCAGATCAACGTCGTTAACCGCGTGAAATTTACCGTAGCTCTTTGTAACGTGTTCCAGTACAACTTTGGCCATATGATCACACCTGCCGAAGGGACGAATCCCGAGTGTAAACGCGCAGTAATATAAAATAATTGTCATGGGGCGGTGTTGGATAAGTTGGGAAAAACACTATTCAAGATTAGTAAATATTTTCTGACGATAGCAACGTTCCAAAATACATTGTGACACTAATATCAATGAAAAGGATTAATACATTTTCTCAATCAATCTAATTATGTATTAGATCGATAATTTTCAGAGATCATCATTGAATTTAGAGGATTCTACGCTGTTTAACAACAATTAGAACCATAATAACAAGAATGACCCAAAGCAATAACGACAGATCAAATCCCGGTGTCTCTTCCTGTTTATCGGGTTTGTCATTCGAATCATCATCGCTATCATCATCCGAAGGGGTACTATCATCGTTATCCTCATCGGAATCGTCATCCTCTCCTGTGTTATCATCGGGCAAATCCTCAACTTCGTATTTATCGGGGATACCATCTTCATTCGAGTCCCTTAAAAGCGGGACCTTCACGTAACTGGACCCATCAGTGAATATAAAGATATCATGGCGACGTTGCTGAACGCTAATACCCAGCTGCACTTCGATGGTAAGGATTAGGTAATTATCTATCATCTCCTTGTCCAGGGTAAATGAACAATAATACATATCGGTCCCGTTTTCTTTGACATCGGTAGTGCCTCCACGAGGTTCCTGCTTTATCGTACTTGCCTGGATGGATTCATTATATGTTTTGTTTACCTCATGTAATCGAACATTCCAACTATTGATCTCATTAGGTGTAGAAAGATGGATGAAAACTTCACACAGCGATGACGTATTCAGGTACAACTTACCGTATTCGGCGTCGCTGTTGTGACCTCCGTAGGGTTGAAATGCCAGTTCAAATCTTCCGGAGGGCACTAGGAGCGCCGACTCGTTATAATGATATTCGGGCGTTATCACATTTTCATCATCTACATCGAGGAAATGGTCCGGGGCCGCATTTTCATCATACAGTAAATAAAGATTGTCACTGTCAAATTGTCCGTTTACGATTCCTGCGGCGGCATCCACGGAATCTATTGATACGAACAATGCAATTATCAGGCATATTACAGAATAATATACTATTTTCATGGGATTCCTCGTTTCGTTTGGTGAACGTACTATGGTACTATGTTTTTGTTATTATATAAGAATAGTGTAAATTTTAGTTATTATCTCGACAATTTCGCATAACTATGATATAAACGGACTGGTAGGATTTCACTCGTCCAAGTAGCATTCAAGCTCAGTAAATCCATCGTTGCTAGGCGTTATTCACCCAGCATCGATACCGCTTCGGTGAACCTTATTGCTACGAAACTAACCCAACTCATCCATCAGGTCATCGAAATCTATCTCATCGGACGGTGGAGCTTCAGGTGGCGGAGGAGTGTCCGACGGTTCCGCTGCCGGTTCTTGTTCGATCGAAGTCGGCGGCGAGCTTTCTTCACCCCACTCATCCTCTCCGATCTCATCCGCTTCTATTGAATTCTCGGTCATGTCGAACATTTCCTCCTCCAGTTCTTCCTCGAGAGCATCTGCCGGGTTTTCATCCACTTCACCCCAATCACTTCCCGTGTCTCCCCCGGGTTTGTCCGTTGCTTCCTCGAAAACAAGCTCGGAACTTTCTTCGGGAATGTCCGGCTCCGCTTTCACTTCTGGTTCTTGTTCCGGGGGTTGGGCCATACCTTTCTCCACCGTTATTTCTTCCTTCACTTCCGGTTCCTCGAAAGCGTCCACAGGGATCTCTTCGATAATCTCGTTTCCCGGTGAATCCTCCTCCTTCGGTATTTTCACCGTCGTTTCATCATTTATCACTTCCCGGTCGGGTGAATCATCAGCCTGTGGGGCATGGTCCGCTTCTCCCGGCTCCTCCGTTTGGCTAACTTCACCCATTGGATATTCTGCCATTGGCATCATGGGCGGCTGCATGCCTTCCCAATATTTGTATTTCTTCTTTTTGTGCTTCTTCTTCATCTTCTTTCTTCTCTTATCGAAGAGGTCCTTCAACTTTATTGCCTCTCGGACGTCCACCACGCCGCCGTTTATCATGAGGTCCGCACGTGAATCCCAGAAACGGTCGATCTCTTTACGAGTCTCGGCCGCTTCGATTCCGTTTTTCATAAAATGGTACCTGCGCCATTTCCAGAGCTGACCTAAAACCAGCAGACCGATCAGTATCGGGCTCGACAATCCCAGCACTTCAAGGAAGTTAAAAATATATTTCGTAGGCAGTTTGTAGCTGAAAAGCTGGATCCAACCGCTTTCGGCGTCCTTCGGATACCTGTCGTCCTCGTCCGGGATCCCATCATTGTCATCGTCGGGGTCCGCATTATCGCCAGTGCCGTCCTTGTCGAAATCACCGGATTCCTGTGGGTCCTCGGAGAACAATAGCGACCGGTTCGTCCCGTAAGCGTCGAAGCTGTAACCTGCAGGTTCATCCATGTCCGGCACACCGTCGTTGTCATCGTCGCTGTCTTCATTATTACCAAGGCCGTCGCCATCCGTGTCCTTAGATTCGTTGGCATTGTACGGGAAGGCATCGAGATAATTTACTACCTCATCGCCATCGATATCCTGGTCTGTGTTGTCACCCACTCCGTCGCCATCCGTGTCGATTATCTCCCGTGGATTCAGCGGGAAAAGATCCATGTCATCGGATATATTGTCATTGTCGTCATCCGTATCGGCATTGTCGCCCACGAGATCGCCGTCCGTATCCTGCCATTCGTTGGGATCGGTGGGGAACGGATCCGATGTGTCGGGAATGAGATCATTGTCGTCATCTGTATCGTAGGAATCCGGGACCAGATCACCGTCCGTGTCCAGAGGTGTCGATAAGGAACTTGTGTAATCCGTCTTCTCCGCTATCTCCAGGGCATCCGAATAACCGTCGTTGTCATCGTCTGTGTCGCTGTTGTCGCCTATTCCGTCGCCGTCATTGTCGGCCCATTCGTTCGGATTCTTCGGAAACGCGTCATTGATGTCACTGGTGTTATCGTTGTCGTCGTCGGTATCGGCGTTATCCCCTATTCCGTCGCCGTCGAAGTCCGACCGCTCGGTCCGGTCATAGGGAAATGCGTCATCATCATTCAGAACCCCGTCGTTATCATTGTCGTTATCCAGTGTATCGGGAATTCCGTCACTGTCTGCATCCGGCGGCGTGGAATTGCTGTCCAGGGGATCGTACCCCGCGCTGGTTTCCATAATATCGCTGATATTGTCGTTATCGTCGTCATCATCGCGGTTGTCACCCACTCCGTCACCGTCGAAATCCTCCCATTCGTAGGGATCGTCCACGAAGATATCGCTGTTATCGCCGTGCCCGTCATTGTCCGTATCGTTCCATTCGGTACCATCGAATGGGAATGCGTCACCATTGTCCCCGTAACCGTCCTTATCACTGTCCATCCATTCATAGGGATTTTTCGGAAAACGGTCAGAATTATCGCCGTAACCGTCGCTGTCGGTATCTTTCCATTCGTTCCGATTCTGCGGGAATGCATCGCTGTTGTCCCCCACTCCATCGCCGTCGCTGTCCCTCCACTCGCCCGGATTATTCAAGAATTGGTCGCCATTATCGCCATGTCCATCACCATCGGTGTCGTTCCATTCGTTCTCGTCGAAAGGAAACGCATCCCCGTTGTCGCCGTATCCATCGCTATCGCTGTCCATCCACTCGTAGGGATTCGCAGGGAAAAGATCGCTATTGTCCCCGTGTCCATCGCTATCGCTGTCCCTCCATTCGTTGATGTCCTGGGGGAATGCATCTCTGTTATCACCCACTCCATCCCCATCCGAATCCAGCCACTCGGTGGGATCCAGCGGGAAAACATCGCCGTTATCTCCATGTCCGTCACCGTCGGTGTCATTCCATTCACCACCATCGAAAGGGAATGCATCCCCGTTATCACCGTAACCATCGCTATCACTGTCCATCCATTCAAAGGGATTCGCTGGATACAGATCGCTGTTATCTCCATGTCCGTCGCTGTCTGTATCGTTCCACTCTGTGTTGTTGTACGGGAACATATCTCTGTTATTACCGTATCCGTCGTTATCGCTATC
Source organism: uncultured archaeon (assembly GCA_964342815.1). Classification (GTDB taxonomy): domain Archaea; phylum Thermoplasmatota; class Penumbrarchaeia; order JASLWR01; family JASLWR01; genus JASLWR01. The sequence continues at coordinate 65,937 of CAYFHS010000011.1, forward strand.
CACCCATTCCAGGGGATCAACCGGGAAAACATCGGAATTATCTCCGTGTCCGTCGTAATCGGTGTCATTCCATTCGCTATTGTTGTAAGGGAACATGTCCCTGTTGTTACCGTATCCGTCGTTATCGCTGTCCACCCATTCCAGTGGGTCCGTCGGGAAAACATCGGCATTATCCCCATGTCCGTCGTAATCGGTATCATTCCACTCGGTGTTGTTATACGTGAACATGTCCCTGTTGTTACCGTAACCGTCACCATCACTGTCCACCCATTCAAGAGGATCATAGGGAAATTCGTCACCGGTTACCACGTTGTACTGGATTCCCCTTATAACAACCTTCGAGCCGGGAACGTTATCTCCAAAACCGTCCCCGTCCGAATCCCTCCACTGTGTCTTCTCTGATGGAAATGCATCTGAGAACGTATCTCCGAAGAAATCACCGTCGGCATCCACATATTCCAACCGGTTCCATGGAAGCTCGTCGAAAAAGTCCCCGTATCCGTCCGAATCGCTATCCAGCCACTCTGTGGGATCTATTGGAAAATCGTCCTGGTCGTCTGCAAATCCATCGCTGTCCGAATCCTCCTGAAATATTCCCTCTCCCTGGTTGATCATAACGGTTATGGAATACTTGCCACCCACGGCTGAAAGGGTGGCGATATCCAGCTTCCCGTCGAAATCGACGTCAGCGAGCTGTATTTCCAAGGGCTCCTCGTTAACCGTATAGTCCGTTCGGGAGCCGAATGTCCCGTCACCCTTGTTAATGAATATACTTACCGTATCGTCCTCCTTGTTGGCGGTTACGATATCCGGGAATGTGTCTCCGTTCACGTCCCCCACGGCAACTGCGGAGGGATTGTTTCCGGTGGTATAAGTCCTTTTGTTATTAGCCCCAAATAGCCCCGCTGAATTGTAATAGACCTCCATATTGTTATTGGATTCGGATACACCAATTATCTCCGCACGGTTATCCCCCGTCAGATCGGACACGGCAAAGGCATCTATGGCGATAGCATAATCATCACTCAGTGCGAGGCCGCCGGTTCCGTCCGCACGCCAAACCGTTATCCTTTTACCATTTGATACTACAACATCAGAAAAACTGTTATCCGTAACGTCACCCACTTCGCTTCGCTCAGGACCTATTATGGTGGTGTGGTTGGAATTCCATACCGCCACACCGTTTACGGTATCATATACACTTATATTGTCCTGCTCAGTGTTTACTACAACTATCCTGGCAGTTTCCTTGAGGTAGCTTAAATCGTTTGTTGAACCGTTCAGTACGAGATTGTTTGCGCTTGAGAAATTACCGAATCCCCCGTTGGGATATATCTTCAGTAGCTTCTGACCCTTTATCGTTATAATAATGTCATCTCCGTTCTTGGCATCGGTATTCCCCAATACCAGTGATGTCGGTACCCCCTGTGTGGCAATGTTCGTACGGTTTCCGAATAAACCCACAAAATTGTCCGTCTTTACTGTGATCTGAAGCCCGTTAGTCACAACGAGATTCAGCCCGAATGCAGCCATGTTCAGATCGGCAAAGGCGAATTTATTAGGTTTCTGTGTTAGAGCGAAATCCCTTCTACCCGTGAAGAAACTGCCCAAACCGTTGTTTGCCAGGATGGTGACGTACGGCGTACCGAAGGGATGAATGTTCCATGAACAGTAGTTAACTGTAACAACATCGATATCGGAATCTGCATCCATATCCGCCACCTTGATATCCTTTGGAAACGTGCCCACAGGATAGTTTATGCTCTTTCGGAATTTCCCGTCCCCGTCATTATAAAGGACTGTGATAGTATGATCGTTTTCATTAGATGTCAATATGTCCATGTCCCCGTCAGCGTCGACGTCTCCAGCCGTTACAGAACTGGCTCCCCTTCCTACTAGGTTCTCGTTCCGAACAATCCCGTTTCCGTTGAATCTTAGGATGGTGACCCTATCGTTTCCGCAAGTGATTATGTCCCCCAACCGGTCCCCGTTGATATCTACAATAGTAACGGAGTTGGGTTTGTTGGATGTTCTGAAATCAATCTTGGGGTTGAAACCACCAGCCCCGTTATTAAGCAGCATCGAGACCTTGCTGTCGTTCTTGTTGGCAGTGACAATATCGAGATGGCCATCGTTGTTGATATCTCCCACATCCACTCCCTGAGGGTTCTGCCCCACCCCTAACGGAATCGCACCTCCGAAAGCCCCGGCTCCGTTGTTCTTCAATATTGCTACCTGGCCGACCTCGTAGAGCGAAGCCACAATGTCTGGACCGTTATTCTTGTCCACGTCACCCACTGCAATCTTCCAGGGGGCTGCTCCAACCGCGTATTCCGTGTGGTTACCGAAGCCTCCCGAACCGTTATTAAGGAGAACGGACACCGAATCGTTGCCGGCATTGGCCACGGCAAGGTCCTCATACCCGTCGCCGTTGAGATCCGCCACAACGACGTACCGTGGATAATTACCAACCGAGTAATTGGTAACAGTCAGGCCGTTGCCTTTGTTCAAAAAAACTGATACATTGTGCAATTCGATGTTCGCAGTAACGATATCGGTGCCGTTACCCCGGTCGAAATCCCCGGTATCTACGGAAATTGCACCTTCGCCGGTGTTGAACCACCCGGTGCTGCTGTCCACCTGTTCCCCGTCAACTTGATCGGGGACGATTGCCAGAATTCCAAGTAAGCTGTTCGCAACGAGAATAATCCAGATAAATATCGCTGTTGTTCTTTTCATTTCCATACCTCACTTTCTGTAGAATAAAAAACATTTTACCAGAGATATATGTGGTTTTATAAAAATGATGCTTTGTATGTCTAAAATAAATGGAAAATGAACAGTGATTTAATAAAATTATTGAGGGGACTGACTTTCTTTTAAATGCTCAAACTCATGTATTCATTCTTTAATAACAACGCGTCGTCTTCAATACTGGGACTCTCGCAGATCACCACACCAGCACAGTCGAAATCCTTCATGGTTTTTACCAGATCCCTGTAGTTCAGATCCGATTTTTCCAGCTCCAGGTGTCTCTTTTCCCCTCTCGGGCCGTATTCGATACCGGAGATGTGTATGTGGAGATTCTTCAATTCGTCAGCACCCAGTCTTGTCTCCATCTCCTCGAAAACATTAGCGAAATCCTCGTAGGTATTGTATGCGCCGTTTAGAGCGTGAAGATGTGCAAAATCGATGCAAGGGTGAATGCCTTCGATCTCCTCGCAGAGGCGCAGTATCTCGGGGAGCTTTCCGAAGGATTTTATCTTTCCCATAAGTTCGGGACATACTCTGACATCGTTATTTTCCGCAGCTAGTGTTTCCACAACCTTTTCAAGGGCCTCTTTCATGATGTCATAAGTCTTATTTGTGTCATTCTCGTAATAATAACCAGCGTGGAATGTGATGGACCTGCCGCCGCACTTCTTTAAAATCCTTGCCGTGTTCAATATTCTTTCCATGGATTTGATTCTCACATCGTCCTTCTCCGAGGCTAGATTGACGTAATAGGGGCCGTGAGCCGTGAGAACGACCCCGCTTTCCCGTGCGGCCACACTGGCTTTTTCCGCCAATGAATCACTCATTCTGACGCCTCTGACGAATTCCAGCTCCATGGCATCAAGTCCCAGTTCTCTTACCCTCATTATTCCCTCGGGAGTCCCTCTCTTCTTTGTGCTGAGAGGAATCCCCGCTGTACCGAAACACAATCGCTCCATGTCAAAACCCCAAGTAAACCGGATGAATCGAGATTCACCCGGAAATAAAATGCATTATGACATAAATCTATATAAAAAAGTAACGGTATATACTGTTGATAAACACCCGGGGGGGGGTCGTTTAGCATTTATTTTCAGTGATCAAAAATAAGCTATCGTACCGAAATCTCGGAGATTAATTAGGATATATCCGGGATGACCCGAAATGTCTTTGCATCGAAAACAGTAAAGGGGTGACCCAATGGCGGACAAGCTGACAGAGGACTCGTCAAAGTACAAATCGCTTATCGAGGAGTATTACAAGGGACAAATCGTGAGAGCGCTGGTTGTCTTACAGGTACAAGCCGATAAAGGCGACGAGATTGCAATGACCCTTTCGAAAGTGAGTCATGTAAAAGATGTCTTTCTGGTAACGGGAGAAGCAGATATCATACTGAAGGTAACATTCGAACGTCCCGAGGAACTCATGTCATTTATCATGAAAGACGTATCGAAGCTTCCGGGCGTCATCGACTCCAAAGTATTGATGATCCTCACGAGCTATAAAGAAATGGGAAGAATCGTAATAGAGGAATAGGTCAATGGATTGCGAATGGCATAAATCCCTTAAAAGAAATCCAGCCGAATCTGCCTGTGGGCAGGGTTGATTGCTTCTATCTTTTCAATATACTTTTTGATTGTGGATTCCGTGAACTGGTGTCCGTCCATGTAGAGTTCTAGCAAGCGGTCGATCTGGGGTCTTTTCCATATCAGCTCGTAATCGGTGCTGGCTTCGGGGTTCAGAAATATGTTTCGGATCTCTTCGTAATGCTCTATCTCGTAACCTGTTTCCGCTATGACATCCTCGAGTTTACCATGCTTCTTTATCAGTTTTAATGACTTCTTTGGGCCGATCCCTTTTATCCCTTCGTTAAAATCGGTTCCTATCAATATGGCCATGTCCACCAACTGTTCACGTGATATGCCGTGGGTTTCAAGTACCTCTGAGAGCCGTATCTTCTCGATATTCACCGTTTTGTAATGCCGTTTACCAGGCATCTTCCTTCTCCCTGACATGGTAATATTTCTTATGAGAGTAGTGGAGCCAAACAGCAGGGAATCGAAATCCTGCGAGCCAGTAGCATACACTTCACCCTTTGCTGTCATTAAGCTGGCCTGTGCCTCCCCGTCCGATGTCGCCTGCACCCAGGGTATCCCCATGAGTTCGATAACATGTTTTGTCTCCCGAACCATTTCGTGCGTGAAATGGGATGTCTGCTGCGCCTTCGATCTCGCTCTTTCCATGTCCCCTTCCAAAAGAGCCTCCTTCCATTGCTCCATTGCCTCTTTCTTCCTCATGATCCTGTACGTAATGGTGCTCTCCTTCAAGGGATGTGGTGCACCATCGAAGACAAACACAGGCTTGATCCCGGCTTCAAGGAGATTGGAGGTTCGGCTAAGGAGGCCCATGAGGTGAGATACCACGTTATCGTTGTCATCGGTGAGCGGTCGTCCGTCCCTCAATCGAATGGAGGCTAGGAACTGATATATCATGTTGTAAGTGTCGAGAGCTATGATCTTTCCCGATAGCTCATCTAGAGAAATTGTCTCTGGCTCAAGCAGTGTTTTCAGGTTGATACCCATTACTTCACCTTCTTCACACAGTAAAGCGGAGGCCTTTAATCAAGACCTGCTTCTGATATGATATCGCACGGAGTGTAATAAAGTTTACGGGCAGGAAAGCACCCATGCAAAAAGCCTTTCCCCCCTCCATGTCAATTGAGTAAAAACGATTTTGAATAATACGAAAAAGGCCGCGCTAACTATAAAAATACGTAAGATATATAGTTTGGAAAGAAATATAATAAGGTAAAAGAAAAGATATACTCCCTTGCATCACTTTCATGGGATGATATTCATGTTTACAAGGCGCCCGATGGACACATTTTTCTCAATACTGATCCTGGTTCCGGTCATATTGATCTGTTTTCAGATGATTGGAAATACCGATTTTTCTTTTTCGCGCAGCGCAGCTGCGGATGATTACTGGAAAGCTTATTGGGATTCGGACTTCGACAATTGGGACTATATGAACCTCACTATCGACGCGGAAGGTAACCTCACCCTCGAACAGGTCTTGGGGAACTACACCGGTTCCGGGAACGCCACTTCCACTCCCATGAATGCCGGTGCAGATGGAATATGGAAAACGCTTAGCTGGAATGCCACAACAGAGCAGAACACATCGGTCAAGTTTCAAATAAGGAACGGTACAACCATGACCGAGTGTATTTCAAACGCGTTCTCGGGTCCCTTTGGCTCTGATTCATACTACGCCATATCAGGAAGTGCGATCAGCGGGCACCAAAATCGGGGGGAATGGATACAGTACAAGGTTTTTCTAAATAGCACAAATAATAGTATGACTCCCGTACTTAGCAATGTCAGCGCCACTTTCAATTTTTTTCCACGGATGCACGGCGGAGTTAGCCTGGTTTATGGTTACGAGGGAAAGTCGTACAATTTCACCAGCAGTTATTTCGACAGCAATAACGCACCGCCTTCCCTGATCGAAGTTGTAATAGACGGGGTGGGCCATGGAATGAATGAAAAAGACGGCAATGATACCGATCATTCCGACGGGAAGCAATATGTCTACAACACTCCTTTGGCGGCGGGACAGCATTCCTACTGGTTCATAGCCTCCGACGGAGAGCTGAATTGTTCCACCGATGCTATGACTATAACGGTGGAGGAAGAAAGTGACGATGATGACGATGACGACGACGATGATCCGGTGTTGGCGGATTTAAAATCCATTGATATCTTTCCCAAAAACGAGATAGTATTTATCGGTGGAACAATCCACTTCAATGCCGAGGGAATAAACAAAACCGGAGGGCATTTGGTGATAAATCCCACTTGGGCGGTCAACGGCGGTGGGACCATCGACGAGTACGGGCTTTTTACAGCTAGCTCAGACGGAAATTGGTACGTATATGCAAATGTTTCCGGGGTGCCGGGTCGCACAACGTTCACCGTAAGTGATGGGAAGCTTCATACTCTAATAATCACCCCAAAATCCACCAGCGTCCCCCTTGGTGGATGGTTTACTTTCACTTTTGAAAGTCTCGATAAATTCGGTCTTTCAGTTAACATTGAACCAGTATGGTCCGTGAACGGGGGCGGGAGCATAGAAAGCAATGGGGAATTCTATGCATCGAAGCTGGGAACATGGACCGTGTACGCCAATGCTTCAGGTATCAGCGGGACTGCCACCATAAGCGTGGGCGGGCTGCACCGGATCGAGCTTCATTCCAATGAAACATCGGAAAATGAAACAATTATCAATGTAAGCGAGTCAATAAAATTCACTGCAAAAGGGTATGGTTCGGATGGTAACGAGATAAACTTCACCCCCGTATGGTCCGTTAATGGGGGCGGTACAATAATAAATGGAACTTTCACTGCCACGGGATCCGGCAGGCGTATTATAACCGCAAGTTTCGGTGATGTGGCAGGAAGCGTGAACATCACGGTTGTAAGGCCGGATATTCCCCAGGATACGGATGATACAACCAATGAGGATTCTGCCAATGATGGCGAGTCCGAGCGAAGCGTGGACAAATTCAGAAAATGGGCGAAAAATAATTTTCCCACCATAATGTTGTTACTGGTAATGCTGCTGCTGTTCTTCTCGGTTATTATATACATTGTATTTAGGAAAAAGGCAACTGAAGATGAAGCTGAAATTGAATATTCCGATGAAGATTGGGCAGAAGAAGTATCTTCTGATGAAATGACCTGGGGGAAGTCTTTAATACGGGAGGAGACGATTGAAATGGAAGATACGAACGAGTGGGAGGAGCTGGATACAATAAGCGAGTGGGATACTTGGACTGTCACAGATTATGACCTTGAGTCTGCCAAACCAGTGAAGAGAAGATATCGACGAGAACGAAGAGGACGATACAGGCCGGAGAGGGATAACAAGATCGAATGGGACACTGGGCCCGTGGGTAGGGGTAAGAAAAAGACCTGGAGCCGATACAAACCCCCGGTGAAAAAGAGGAGGGGTAGGAAAAAGAAGAAACGCGAAGGGAAGTCCCGTAAGGAAGATTACCTTGATGAGGGTGACCTGCTGGATTACGATGATGCGGAAGATGAAGTGATCGATTACGAGGAGGAAGACCGCAGTTATGAGGATGTCCAGTTGGAGTTCGATGATGCGGAAGAAAAAGTGATCGATTTCATGGAGGAAGACCGCAGTTATGAGGATGACCGGCCTGAGTTCCTCGAAGAAGATGGGGAGGATGAGGAGGATGAGGATGAAGAAGAGGATGAAAGGGAATATGGAGAGGATGAAGGGGAAGATGAAGATGACAAACCAGAGCTTGAGGAGGAAGAAGAGGAATTTGAATTGGATGGAGGGGACGTTGATTTCTGGGAAGAAGAAATACTCGACGATAATGAAGAGGCTGATTTTTGGTATGACGGATAGAATTCAATAATTTCGGCAATACATGTAATTGAGTTAAATTGCATTATTCGGCTTCATATGAATAAATTGCTGCACGATCGACGGTAAAAGATACACGAGATGTTATAACTTTCAGGGCTTGTGTCCTGTTGCGACATGATATGTATAAAGGTGTAGGATATGAGCGGGAAAGATCCTCAAAGCGAATACGATAACTATCTGGACGTAGCCATGGATATCGAGAATATGAAGATACGGGGCGCGGGCAAGATCGCGAGAATGGGCGCCTTCGCACTTCGCCTCTTTGCTGAGAAATATTCGAACGACGAGGCAGATTATTATGAAACGTTAACGAAAGCTGCTAAATTACTGTACGATACCCGACCTACAGCGGTATCTCTCGAAAACGCGCTTTTATCGGTACTCAATTACGTGAGACCCGAGGAGAAGTTGGATGTTATGTTGTCCCAAACCATTGAAGGCGCGAATATTTTTATTCGGGAAGCATTCGAGTCCCGTGCGGAGCTTACCCGTTTCGGAGCGGGACTCATCAAGGAGGATTACACCGTACACACCCATTGCAATTCAACTGCTGCCGTCGAATGCATTGTACGGGCCCATAACGACGGGAAAACGGTAAAAGTGCACTCTACGGAATCGCGGCCCCGGTATCAGGGGAGGATCACTGCAAGGGAGCTTGCGGCCGCTGGAATAGAAGTGAATATGCTGGTTGATTCGGCGGCTAGATTGTATATGGAGGATGCAGACCTTGTCATGGTGGGTGCGGATACGGTAGCCAGTGACGGCAGTCTCTACAACAAGGTTGGCACGTGGCAGATAGCTCTTGCGGCCAGGGATTCCGGGGTGCCATTTTATACAGTTGCCGAGACTTTCAAGTTCTCACCCCGCACCCGTAGCGGAATCGAGACCAAGATCGAGCTTAGAGATCCTAGAGAGATTGCAGACCCGGGGGACTTCCCCGGTGTTACAATTCTGAACCCTGCATTCGACAGGACCCCCGCATCGCTGATAACTGGTATAATTACCGAGCAGGGAATAGTTGCTCCCGGTGAAGTTCCTGCTGTCATAGACCGGAAATTTGCTGGGAAGAAGGTCGATTTCTTCTACTGATCTTTAATGATATGTGGTTACATGATATCGTGCAGCAGGTGTGGAAAAGATGCCGTTACTTTAATCAGGTACAGCGGCGCCCATCTCTGTAAAAGACATTTCAATGAATTTTTCATAAAAAGGATACGTAAAGAGATTAGGTGGCAGGTTGATCTCCGTCAAAAGAGGAACATAGCAGTTGCAGTATCCGGGGGAAAGGATTCCGCAGCGGTACTATGGTCGCTGAAGGAAATACTGGGAAAGAATCCCGAGATCAAGCTAACGGCCGTTACCGTGGACGAGGGTATAGAGGGGTACCGGCCTCCGAACATTTCAGCCGCCAGCAAGTTATGCGAAATGATAGACGTACCTCATGAGATCATTTCTTTTTCAGACGTAGTCGGTTTGACCATGGACAAAACATCCCGGATGGCCGAGCCGTTGACGCCGTGCTCTTACTGCGGGGTGTGGAGGAAAAAATGCCTGAACCAGCGAGCAATGGAGCTGGGGGCGGACGTGCTTGCAACGGGACATAATCTCGATGATATGGCGCAGTCCATAGCCATGAACGTGTTCAACGGCGACGTAGCTCGATTGATACGCATGGGACCTCACAGGCGAGTACTGCCGGGACTGGTTCCCCGAATAATGCCGCTTCGGACCATTCCGGAGAAGGAAACCTATCTGTGGGCTTATCTTAATGAAATTCCGTTCAAGGATTCCGAATGCCCTTATGCCGCCACAGCGCACAGGGGACTTTTCCGAGAGATAGTAAACAAGGTGGAGAAGAACACACCGGGGACCCGACACCGGCTGCTGGGGAGCTACGATGAGATATACAGATGTATGGCAGATAGGAATAAACCTTCCGAGCTGAATAATTGCGTAATATGCGATCAGCCAACGTCACAGGAAACCTGCAAAGCGTGTGAGATGGAGAAAGGTGTTAAAGAGCGGTTAGTTGAGAATGAGGATTAGGTATGAAAATACTCGTACACGGTTTTGGCCCTTACCAAAAATGGCGTGACAACATCACTGTGAAGGTCCTTGGGCATTTGAAAGACCGCAAGAATCTCGCAACAAAGATTTTCGATGTGGCTTTCGATTCTGAGATGTTCCTCAGGGAGATTCGCGAGAACGCCCCCGATGTGGTCATCGGCATGGGCCAACATCCCCGGGCCCGTAAGATACGAATCGAGCGAACCGCGGTGAACCGCCGAAGAAACTCCCGCGACGATGTGGCGGAAAAAATTGATCCGGACGGTCCTGATAAACTTCATGTTTGTCTAAAGATACCTGCGGGTCCCGGTCTCCGGATAACTTACAATGCCGGGGATTACGTCTGCAACTTCTCTATGTACGTTCTTGGTCGGTACTGCGTCGAGAGGAACATAAGATACGGTTTTTTGCACGTCCCCATGAAGATGGATCCGAAGGTGGCCGCGGGGATAGTCGATGGAATTATTGATTTCGTAGAAGGAGCTTGTGTATGAGGTGACTCTGATGAAGTTTCCGATCCAAATATCGAAAACTTTCGATTATTATCTATCTTTTGATTTGTCCTTTTTTCTTCGCATATAGACCCATGTGAGAACTGAGATTATGGCAATTGCCGTAATTACATGAATACTATTTGCATAGAATCTCCAACTAAGGGGAGGTTTTTCCTTTTGCATAGTTTTGTGGGGCTGGACAAGTTTTGATTTGTAATCATCGAAAAATACTTCATCTTCATCAAAATCAGTATTTTTAATCTTAATGCTTGAATCCTTCTCGAGGGAAAACTGAACTATATCTCTCATTTCTCCTTCCCAATTCTCATATTTACCTTTACCATGGTAGAAAATGGTGCTATTAATTATCATTGCTGAAGAGTTATCTAATTCCAAAGAACCATAATAACCATCGATTGAACTATTTATTATAAATAGTGAGCTTTCTCTTGCTGTTAATCCCCAATCCAATTCGGAATTGATTTTGCTGTTGACAATTACTATTGATGATCCTTGACAATGTAGATTGGCAGATCCACTACCTTTTATCTCATTGTTATTCATGTATATATTGTTATTATTAAACCAAATTCCGCCACTCACATTTTTCAGCAGATTATTTTCAATTATTGCCCTAAAGACATATGGTGATTCTCGAAAAAGATACGATATCATAGAAATGTCTCCTGTATCTATAAGTGAATTATTTTTTAGAAGACAGGGACCATCTATCAGAATTGATACTCCTGTATTTTGGTTAATTTCATTATTTAAAATGTATGATAGGCCCTTCACTTGAATTCCAAATTCTAAATATAAAAATTTATTATTTATTATATGAGACTTTTTAAAAGAGGATCGAAGTCCGGATCCACTATTACAAAATATATTTTTTGTAACCATTAAATCCTCTCCCCAACCATATACAGGAGTACTATCAAAAATGTTATTTTCTAATATGTGAAATCCATAAGCGAAGGAAATCCTCTGACATGAATAAAATTTATTTGTGGAGAGTGTCATATTGGTATAAGAACAAATTAATGAGTTTTTATAGAAAGAACAGTTTTCAAACTCCGCGAGTCCCCCATAGATATTCAACCCTTCAGAATAACTTAGATTACAATTATTAAGAGAAATGTTACCAAAAACATTTATTTCGTATCGAGGAAACCACCATTCATTTTTCACATTTGAAGTATTTATGGAAGAAATAGAGGAATTGTTTGCCTTGAGTTCCCCACCTTCACTAACGAATATTCCGTAACTTTTTTGACTTGATTCATTCACCTTGATTGTCACATTTTCGAATAATAATTTGGCACCCTTTAACACGATCATATTTTTGTCTAGCAGAATCTCCTGGTTTTCAATAACAGTAGTATTTTCCACGATCCAATCCTCAAGAGCCGGTTTAGGGTAATCTATTAATCCCGTTTTATTGATAAGTGTCATGCCCCAATATTTTGAGTAGAGCGGAGGGGATGTAATAAATGGAGGCATTATTATATCAATATGAATTACTCTGTTCAAAGGTAAAAAAAACCTAATACTTCCTTTCATAGAAGGATTGAAATTTCCATCGAATCTTAATGTTATTGTTGTATTTTGAGTAATAATTCTTGATTCCCATTTGTTATCACGATCCTCAATATCTATTATATTCATTTCCTTAACAAGGAATTCATAATATGATGAATTGAAAATATAATCCTCAAATTGGTTATTCCCCTCACGGTCGATATAAGTAAAATATATTTTTAAATCATTTATGTTCAATGGAACCGATCCGGGTAGCAATCCCAATTTAACATCAATTGAGGTGATGTTACCTTCTTCAAAATTAGCTAAAACGTTTTTGACATGTATGCATTGAAATTGATTTTCTGTATTGAGTGACACCGAATATTCAGGATGGACAATTAAATTATTTTCTTCTTTGTCCGAGAAAAAATGTGTGGCCGAGAATATCGTGATCAATAATACCACTACAATAAAAATTGCAGCATATTTCTTCTTTTTCGATTTCATCATATATTATGCCTCTTTCAATAGTTCAAGTCATGAATTCATTACTTTATTAACATCAACGTCTTTGGATATAGTTTTTACGGTTCCAGACCTTCAGGTATTCGCCCAACGTGTTCTACCTCCAGGTACGTTTGTAGACAATTCTCTACCAACAATAGTTCAAAATTCGTCAGACGTTTCACGAGTCATCTAAAAAATACATGTAATGATAAGTCGGCAATGTCGGCAGAAAGGGGGGTGGATGTCACCCCTTTAAGATATATTTGGTGTAGTAACGCCATCCCAAGCCCCCACCCAACTTCTGCGCTGGCCTGGCCGCTCCCCCCAGGCCTGCTCGAAGTTTTTAATAGACATGATGGTCTTTTAATATAATAACGGAAAGTAAGACACCTATTGGTCAAATAGGAAATTAGAAATATATTCCATTAGTATATGATTTATCGGGTCGGGCCTACGTTTCTTTCGTCGCAGGCCCTTTTTAGAGATAATTAACTAACGGTAAAACGTAAATTTTAACTAACTCAATTGATGTGCTTACCAAATGGTTTGGACCTTTAACGTGAGATCGGAATTTGTATGTTATGGATATATTACTGAAATTCATCTTTTCCCCTATTTGTAGTATCATCGTCAATATTGTCAATGGTGAAAAGCTCGACAGAAAGTTGGGCTTTGTAGCTTGACAATGTTCGCGGAATCGCGGTCCCGAAAGGCCGATTCAGCAGAATCCAAGGACAAAGAAAAAATATCTAAAACGACTTAATGGGCCTGTGACAGAATTCGAAACAATACCTGCCCACATTGCCTTTATAATGGATGGCAACGGCAGGTGGACCCGTAAACACGGCTATGAAGAGCGAACCCGCGGGCACGAAGCGGGTGCTGCCAACGTGGCGAAGATAGTTACAGCCGCAGACGACCTCGGAGTAAAATACGTGACCTTCTATACTTTTTCCACCGAGAACTGGACACGCCCGAAAAGCGAGGTGGATTTTATCCTTCTGGACCTTCTCGTTAGATATCTTCACAAGGAACTGCCCTTTATGATGGACCGCAATATCAGATTCAACGTTATCGGCGATTGGGAAGGTATTCCCAAGGTGGTAAAATTATCCCTCGATGACGTGATGTATGCTTCCAGGGAAAATTCGGGTTTGATGATAACTCTCGCAATCAATTACGGTGGTAGGCGGGAGATGCTGGACGGTATCAAGGACTTTGCGAGATCCGCTGTCGAAGATCCCACTTTGATCGAGAAAATGGATGAGGACGGGTTCAGAAAATATCTATATGATCCGGAGCTTCCCGACCCCGACCTACTGATACGGACCGGCGGGGACCTGCGGATATCCAACTTCTTTCTGTGGCAGTTATCCTACACGGAAATATATGTCACAGACGTCCTGTGGCCGGATTTCGGACCCCCGGATCTTTTGAATGCCATCGAAGATTATAACCGGCGTCATAGGCGGTTCGGGGCGCTTCCGCTATAGCGGAATCAGCACTATTTGGTCATAAACGATTTTTTCTCGGCCATCGGCCAATCTTACTCCAATGAGCTTATATAGGGGGTGAAATGTATTTTTTAATAGGACAATAATTTAAAAGGTGGTGAGCATGAGAAAGATATTTTTTCCCATAATGGTGATGATATTCATGGGGCTTGCATCATTCCCCGCCAGCGCTACCAGCGCAACCGCCGAGCCGGGACTTGCTGGTAATTTTACAGATGCCGTCGATCTCTGGTATCTTGGTCCCCTGAGCTATCGTAAAGCGGGTCTCAATATCGAGAATCCCAACAACGTGGTGAAGCTCGTCACAGGTATCCAGATGACCTTCAACCTCAGCGACGCTCCTCAGTATTCCGCAAAGGTAAAAGTCCAGAGGGACAATTTGGACAACCGAAACGATGCTTTTATCGAGCACCAGATCACGGGTTTCCATTTCGGCAACGAACGGACGCAGAATTTTTTCTTTTCCGAGGACGAATATCTCATGGTGGACGATGACTACAATATACAGTTCCAACCCACGAAACCCCAGCATATTGAACTCCAGTGCCTGGAGGGGGACGGAGTGGAAGAAAAATCGTTCTTCTGGGACCCTATTACAGGAGATTGGGCAACGAACGTACCCGAAAGTCCCAATTCTCCCAACATAGTGGGTGAGGAATGGGCCATGAGCGCATTGGTGGAAACCGCTGGCCGTCTTTCTATGGACATTCCATTCCAGAACTCCGTTAGCTCACCTGACCTTGTTGACGGATTCTATGTGAACCTCGACAAGGACAAGACCTATGTTTTCTTTCTGGAACATTCTCCCGCTGCAAAGTTCCGGATTTACGTTTACGGGGACCGTGACATGAACGGCATACCGGGAAAATTGAATGGCGATACCCTGATAGCGAGCAGTTCGGGTTCCGGGGTTCTTGAGATGCTCACCATGGGGGCTCAGTATACGGGGCGATACTATATTCTGGTGAAACCGCAGGAAAGTACAGGGGGCATATACGAACTGAAGTTCACCGAGAATAGCAATCCTGTTGCGGTGGCAGGGGAGGATATGTATGCGAACTTGATGCTAGACGGGAGTATTGTTGTGAATTTTGAAAATACGCTGTCGTATGATCCCGACGACGATCTGAACAACAACAAGGAGATCGACCAGTCCGAGACGGATGATTTGGAATATTACTGGGATTTCGACCATATCGACGATGTGCCAGAGGTCTTTGCCAACTGGGACGGGAATGGGCAGAGAGTAATGGAAAGGTTCGGCAAGGGCGGGAAATACACGGTTACGCTTGCAGTTGTCGATCCTTACGGCGCGTATGCTATGGACACTTTCGACCTGTATCTGAACTATATCCCGGTGGTGAAGATGGAGATCGAGGGATTGGTTAAGGGAACCGCCGACGTTGGGGAGAAATTGACCTGCTTGTCGGAAGGTACTTATGATCCCGATGATGACCTGAACGGAAATGGGATTATAGATGGTTCTGAAACTGATCATCTCTCATACGGCTGGGACTTCCACGATACAATTGATAAGAACATGGACGGAAACTACACTAACGACACTGATGCTTTGAACAAGATGTGGTTGATGAAATATACCACGCCCGGAGATTACAGAGTGACGCTGAATGTCTGGGATGATCCGGAGCCGGGTGACCGGGGCCACAACTCCGCCTATATTGATATCAGTATCATCGATCCCATTGACATAATGAAGTATTTCGGTAAGGAAGTTGATGAAATCGTGAAGCACGACCATGACCTCTCGACGAATCCATACGACGGGACAACGACATCGGATGATGTAGCAGTAAGCACCATGAGGGGAAGCGAGGGGAATATCTACTCCGTGGGAGGGTATAACATGATAAATATAGACGCCATCACTGCCCGGGAAGAAGAAGACTGCCTGAAATTGACCATGGCCACGAAGGGGAAGTTATTGGCTGATCAGCCGGATGAAGCAACAGCCATTTATTCTTTATACATGGTAGAGGCAGAGGTGGACAAGCAGTTCATCGAACCTGCGATTACCACGGATAACCTCGAGAATATGGGGATCGAATATCTCTACCGATTCACCTTCACTAACGGAGAATTGACCGGAGCGTCCACAATTGATCATGAGATCGAATTCACGCTAAATTGGACTATTGAGGATGACGGTTACACATTGGTAATAAAGATCCCTACCCAGGAATTGATTGCTATTGAGGGAGAGATCGACCTGGACGATGACGAACTGATCGATGTGTTCGGTGTTGCCTCCTATACTATCATCACTACTTCCATGGGGGATATAGTTCAGCACTATGCCCGCGATGCCGCCGGTTCGCATAGTTCCGGGTATCCGAAGGATTTCTGGCCTACGCCCTTTGTTCCCCCACCTCCCGAAAATGATAAGGATGATATCGCCGGGGGCAGCATGCTGTGGATAATCCTTCCAGTGCTGGGAGGAGTCATCGGACTGGTGGTCATTCTCATGGTGATACTGATGATAAGGAAAAAAAAGGGGGTGGGAAACGGTTACAGGGAATACACCATCACAAAGCCCGGTACACATTCCGGTTTCTCCATAGGAGCTCCGACCCCCCCTTCATCCCATCGGCAGATATCAGCTCCTACTATATCGCAACAACAGCCAACACCCCCACAGTACGGTGGCGGAGGAGGGTGCCCGCAAAAGCAACCGTACTCAATGCATTTCGGGGCACTGCCGAAATAAGCTCCTACTTTCATTATACACAATTTTAATTCTACGGTCAATCTTACTCCAAAGAGGTTATATAGGAGATGAAACTTATTTAATAAATGTAAGCAAATTTTCCAATGGGCGTAATACCATGAAAATGGCTATTTTTACCCTGGTGACGGTAATATCGATCATGATTGCATCCTCCACCGCTAACGCGACCAGCCCAACTGCCGACCCGGGACTTACCGGCAATTTTATCGATGCGGTTGATCTCTGGTACATGAGTTCCCAGAGCTACAGGAAGGCGGGTTTGAACATAGAGAATCCCGACAACGAGGTGAAACTTATAACGGGGATCCAGATGACCTTCAATCTCAGCGACGCACCCGGATACAGCGGGAAGGTATTGGTGCAGAGGGACGGCCTGGGCAACGATAGTGATGCTTTTGTCGAGCACCAGATCACAGGATTCAACTTTGGTAACGAAAAGACACAGAATTTTTTCTTTTCCGAAGACGAATATCTCATGGTGGATGATGATTACAACATACAGTTCCGACCGATTAGACCCCAGCACCTGGCGCTCCAGTGCCTGGAGGGAGATAAGGGGGGCAAATCGTACTTCTGGGATCCGAAGACCGGGGATTGGGCGACCAACGCACCCACAGACCCAACGTCCCCCAATATAGCGGGGAAGGAATGGGCAATGAGCGCATTGGCCGAACCGGCAGTTCGTCTCTCCAGGGACATTCCGCATAAGAACTCCTTTACATCACCAGACGTGGTAGATGGTTTTTACGTGAATCTGGACATGGACAAGACTTACCTATTCTCTCTCGAGCACTCTACGACGACAAACTTCCAAATGCATGTTCACAGGGATCGGGATGTAAATGGGGTACCTGGAAAAATGGACGCAGATACTCTCGTAGCAAGCAGTTCGGGGTCAGGAGACCAGAAGAAGGTCACTTTGATAGCCCCGTATACCGGTCGATACTATATACTGGTGAAATCACCACAGGGCAGTACGGGAGGAATATATGAGCTTAAATTCACCGAGAACCATAATCCAGTTGCTGAGGTTTGGGATAATGTGTATGCTAATTTGCAGCTCGGCAAGAGCGTTGATGTTAAATTTGAAAATACGCTGTCATATGATCCAGATGACGATCTCAACAACAATAAAGAGATCGACCAATCCGAGACAGACAACCTGAAATACTACTGGGACTTCGATAATTCCAACGGCGTTCCCGAGGACTTTGAAAACTGGGATAAGAAGGGGCAGAGCGTGGAGGGAACGTTCAGCAGCGGCGGGAAATACAACGTGACCCTTGCCGTTGTCGATCCATACGGTTCCTATGATACAGATTTCTTTCACCTATATCTTAATTACATCCCTGTCGTGAAAATGAAGGTCGATGGGTTGATAGACGGCGTTGCCTACGTCGAGCAGAAATTAACCCTCTCGGCGGAAGGTTCCTACGATCCCGACGATGACCTGAACGGTAACGGTGTGATAGACGGTTCGGAGACGGATCATCTCTCTTACAGATGGGATTTCTACGATAAGATCGACAAGAACATGGATGGAAATTACACCAACGATACGGATGCATCGAACAAGATGTGGCTGGTGAATTATAACAAGCAGGGAGATTACAGGGTGACGTTGAATGTTGCGGATGAAGACGAATACGGTAACAGAGCCTATAACTCCACCTTTCTCGATGTTACTGTCATAGATCCTGTGGACATGACGAACTATTTCGGGGTGGGAGATGATGATTCCATCAAGCATAAAAATGATCGATCAACGAATCCCTACGATGGTGTTTCAACACCTGATGATGTCGCTGTAAGGACCATGAGCAGTTCCAATGAGAAAACCTATTCTGTGGGGGATTACAACGAGGTCAATATCAAATCGATATCCGCGGAGAAGGATGGACACTACCTCCGGCTGACAATGACCACTGAAGGGAAGATACTGGTGGATGAGCTTGATAATGCAGCGGCAAATTATTATTTCTATATTGTGGAGACGAAGGTTGACCAGCAGTTTTCGGAACCTGCTATAACCAAAGATAACTTCGAGAATCAGATGTTCGAATATCTCTACATGTTCACCTTTATAAATGGAGTTTGGACAGGAGTATCCTCCATAGATTACGACTTCAAGTTCAATCCGAATTGGAACCTCGAGGATCGCGGTTACACGTTGGTCCTGAATATTCTCACTCAGGATTTGAAAATGCTTAAGGAAGAGATCGACGTGGAGGACGACGAGTTGATCGATATCTTTGGTGTAGCAACATATACAATAACCACTACTTCCAATGGGGAGACCGTACAGCACTTTGCCCGCGACGCCGCCGGAGCAAATCCGTCGGCATATCCGAAGGATTTCTGGCCGCCCACTTCTGTTATCGATACTGACGGTGATGGACTAACCGATATCGCAGAGCTGGAACGCGGAACCGATCCGAATAATCCGGATACGGATGGCGACGGCATTCCGGATGGGATGGACGATAAACCATTCCTTGCCTCCGAGGAAGAATCTTACATAGAGATAATCATAATTATCGGTATTGGACTTGTCTTTTGTATTCTGATTCTGGTGATTTATACGCGATTGAATAAGAAGATTATCCTGGAAAATGAGACTCGGAATACGATATTTGCCTATATAAATCAAAATCCGGGCGTACACTACAGGAAGATAAAGAAAAAGCTCGGTATATCCGATAGTACTTTAACGCATCATATTCGAAAATTGCGAGAAACCGAGATGATCAAAATACAATACGAAGGCAATTTCAAGTTCTTCTATCCCCAATGGATGAATGAGGATCTTTCCCCAATGACGCCAATACAGAAGAAAATTCTCGAAGTCATCAGGAAGAAACCTGGGAGTACGATACAGCATCTGGCCCTGGAGCTGGGGAAAAAACCACGGACTATCAGGTACCATGTGAACAATATTGCCGATAAGGGTCTAATTGATTCGAAGAATGTGGATAATAGAACCCACTGGTTCGTGAAGATGGGGATGACGAAAGAATATGTGTCCAAGGAGGAACTGACCTGAATTTACTTTTTTTCCAATTATTTTCCCGAAAAATCCCGATGAGGTACCCACAAAAACAATAACACGGTAAGGGCAAGGGAAACCAGAGCCGCAGTTTTCGAATTTATATCCACTAGATAAAGACAAACAGGTACGGCCACCACTATCCCGATAAAGGCCCCCAGGGCTATGTCGCCCGGATCATGGGCCTTGAGAGCATATCTCGAATAGGCAGTAGCAACGGTCATCAGGCCCAGTATCGCCGGCAATATCCAGTGGATCCGAATGGAGAACCACCCTGCGATCAAGGCCATGGTAAAAGCCAGCTGGGTGTGGTAGCTTGGCCGGGAATACCTTGCAAGGGGATCCAATATTTTTCCGCCAGGTTTCCATTTTCCATGTGCTCGTTCCTTCCTTATCAACGCTTTCAAAATATAGTTCAGCAGGGTGGTGGCAATAAAACCCACACTCCCTGACAACAGCAGAGCATAGAATCTCCCGGAGCCGTTTACGAGAACCTCGCTTAACAGCACCGCACCCACGGTAGCGGTAAAAAGAATTTTTCCGAATCTGTCGAATATTGTATGCCAGGACACGACTTTTCTGTAAGCCGGGAGAATTAATAAAATTTTGTGAATTCTTTTATCTTACGTCCAAACGTATCTTTTTTACCGGGGCCAGTAGGGTTTCATCCAGGCAAATGCAGTGGAGCCCGAACCTTTTTGGAAATGGAATGAAACCTGCTTTGAGAAAGGGGATTGTGGAAAAATAACCCATTTTCGGAACAAGGGACAGTACAACTCCACTCTCCTTCGCCACGGCGATGGCAGTGAGAAGATTTTTCTTTATTCCTTCTTCTCCGTACAGCCAGTCGAACCAGGCAACCTTTACCGATTTTCTGGTCACCAGCGTTCGGACCTTGAAATGCATTACCGTAAGTAGTTTACCATTCAGAATGCGGCCCACCGTAAAGGAATCCGGATCGCCGAGTTCTCTGCGTAGTTCGTCATGAGACCAAATGCGGTCCCACTTGAAGCAAGGGACGGAAAGGTACAGAATCCGAGAGACGTCCGAAGGACCGAGGACAGCATCATTGGGGTAGCTTGAAGGAATGGCGGATACGTTTTCGAGAGCCCTGTTAATGAGCGCTGTGATTCCACCTTTTTTGTTACTCAGAAACCCCATCTTCATCTTTTTTCCAACGAGTTTACGAGCGGGAATATCATAGCCCACCCTTTCGGAAAAGGAATCCGGATCGATAATCTTTCCGAGCCAACTGCCGCTGTGTAATGGGAACATCCGGGGATAACATTTTTTATAGACCGAGCTCCCCATTCCCTCATCGTCGAAATACGGGAGGATTTTTTTTATTCCCACCCGCTGGTTCCGCTTCACGATCTCTCTTACAAGGATGGATGCGATATTTTTTCTACGGTATTCCGGCAGAACCGATAGATATGTGGGAATGGCCGTTTCCGATATCGTACCCAGAATATTAATTTTTCTCGGGAAGGATACGTTCACTCCTACCAGTTTACCTTTGGAATACGCTCCCAGCCATACGGACCCCTCCTCGTTTTCGAACTGCCTTTCCAATATCCCGGGCTCATACCGAAAATACCCGTCTTCACCGTAGTCGGCGGACCACGCCCGGTCCATCAACTGTGACACGGCCGCCATTTCATTTATTCGCAGAGCTCGCACATTTATTTCCACAAGGCAAGGGAACCGAAGATAACGATTTATATTTTTCCAGGAATTGTCATGTAAAGGTGACCCATGCTGGCTCACCAAACTTGTCAAAACGGTCCAGGTATTCCCGTCTTTACACGTAAAGTCAGGAACATTTGGACTGACTTCTTGGTAAAGTTGAGCCAGAATGGATCGGCTTTACACGTAAAGGCGACCCACACTGGCTCCCGACGCAATATCGAAGATACTGCTAGGGGTGCGTAGCAATCACTATTGCGAGCATTAGCAGAACTCGTTCTGCAATATCGGAGAAACTTGTTTCTCCACCACCTGTCGGTACGCAAGTACCGAAGGAGCAGGAGCATACTAATGCTCTGGAGCCCGTAGATTTCATCTTGAAATTGAGGGATCAGGGCAATCTCTGATTGTCCAGAGTGAAACGGGCTCGCCAAACTTGCAAAGTAGTGACTTTACAAGAAAACTTTATTAGCCTCAATGGAATGGTCTTCTCAATGAGCCGTGTACCACGCAAGGTACGGTTAAAACTGCTGGATGAATACGGGTATGTCCCTGTTGCGAGAGCCATGGCCAGCGATGAACTCACTCATTTTTCACTGACCGGGGTGAAAGGATTTCTGGGATATCT
Source organism: uncultured archaeon (assembly GCA_964342815.1). Lineage (GTDB taxonomy): Archaea > Thermoplasmatota > Penumbrarchaeia > JASLWR01 > JASLWR01 > JASLWR01. The sequence continues at coordinate 88,366 of CAYFHS010000011.1, forward strand.
GGAAAAAGGCGGTTCCTTTCTCGTACCGGGCGAACCCTTATGTGACGTGAGCGACGCCAAAGACCTATTTTCGGAATTTATCGATCATTCATCGACCCAAAAGAGAAAGATTTGCTTTTTCGGCTGTTCCGAAAGGTTGAGCGGGTCCGCAAGATCCGCTGGCTATGCGGTGATAAAGTTCGGCGAGGAGGCAGTTGTTGATATTTCCGGATTTTCTCTCCAGGGGAACGCAATGGAGAATGTCCGAAGAGGATTCAACCATGCCAATAATGTGGGAATATTGGTTTCTGAGTATATTCCGGAACGTAAAAGAGATCCGCTGATGGAAAACGAATTTCATCTGATATCGGATGAATGGCTCAAGGACAAAAAAACCCCGGAGCTAGGTTTTCTGCTGGCCCCTATGGAGCTTAACCGGCTTGAGGGACGCAGGATATTTACCGCACGGACAAAGAACCGAATTGAGGGATTCGTCATTCTCGATCCAGTAAGATCCAGGGAAGGATGGTATACCGATATCATGCGCAGGAGGCGAGACGCACCCAACGGTGTCAATGAAAAACTTTTGGTGGAAATTATAAAAAATCTGGATGGCGAGGGCGCAAAGAATCTCTTTTTAGGAATGGTTCCGTTCATTGGATTGGACCCGCAAATACGGGAACATGGGAAAGCGACGAAATTGATGAATTCCCTCAAGGGCCGGATCGATTTTCTTTACCCCATTGAATCCGAATTCTTCTTCAAGGATAAATTCCGACCGCGTTGGGAAGATGTGTTTATCTATGTTTATCCCAAACTTACGACCAAGATGATTTACGGTATAATAAGCGCTTTCCTGCAGGGCGGATTTGTTCGTCTGATTAAACACCGTGTAAGAACGTTGGGAAAATAAAAAAGTCTCCGATTAACTTCTGAGAAAGGATTAAGTATAAGTGCGGTATATGACCTGTATATTATTCCAGGGTGTGTATAAATGCGCTGTATGATATGCAAATCAGCTATGACCTCAAAGCAGATCGAGAACGTTGAGATCGACCTGTGCCTGAATTGCGGCGGTGCGTGGCTGGACGGGGGCGAGCTGGAAGAGGTAAGTGGAGTGGATCTGCAGCTGCATAGAAGATTGACCTGCCCAAAGTGCGATTTCCCCATGGATATCAGAACCGTGCGGGGTACCGAAATCGACTGGTGTGCAAGATGCGACGGTGTCTGGCTCGATACCGGAGAGTTCGAACGGATCACCGGAATTGCTCCCGAGACCGAGCGTGGCGACTCATTTTCAAAATTCAAGAACGCCATAATGTTTACGAGAAACATGTCCAATGCAGTGGAATGGGGCAAGGACGATAAGATATCGCGGGTCGATTCGAAAATACTCATCGAGGATATTTTCCTAATGCACAACAACGGCTGCCTGGTGGCTCATGCAACCAGACGCCTGAAACCCAGCATGGACGTGGATATTCTGGGCGCGATGCTGGTGGTAATACAGGATTTTGTCAAGGAAGCGTTCCAGGACGAGTCGAAATTCACCCTTAGAAATATCACTTTTGGGGACAAGAGCATAGTGATAAACAAGGGGCAGTGGGTCATTCTGGCGGTGGTTCTCGGCGGCAAGGCGAACAAGTACCTGCATCACAAGATAAGGGATGCCATCGAGGAGATCGAGGAAAAATACTGCACCGTGCTGCCTCAGTGGAGCGGTCTCATCGACGACCTGCGCGGTTGCAGGGACATCATTGCCGGGATATATGATTGATTCATTTTTTTCTTATCCATTCGAGATTTATCCCACGAGACTGCCGACCCCTGGAAAACGACGGACTCCTCTATTGAAAGCTACCGTTCCTTATAATCTCCCAGTATTTCCGAGAAAAGCGATGTGTCGTCAAGTTCGTTCTCGACATTATACTTTCCCGATATCGATTTTTCCCGGTCAAATTCATCATTATAGCCAATGGAATTCGCGTACTGCATACTGGAAGAAATTTCATCCGCCGTGACCTTCTCGATTGTTATTTTCTCTTTACCTCGTCGTCTTTTTATAAAAAAGATCGATAAACATGCACCAATAAAGAGCACCAATATAACGGGAATGATGATGCACATTCCACCCTTAACATTAGTCCCGAAGGTCTGAGAGCTTTCAGTGCTTTTTTCGAGAGTGATCTCGATATGATCGTATGCGGTCACACCTTCGAAGGTCCCTGATACGGTTATCTTTCCCGTGGTACTGATCAAAACCTTCTTTCTCCCGGTGAAGAATCCGTTCTCATCGATATTTCCTATACCGCCTTCCACGTCCCATTTGTAAAAAACTACCCCCTCGGGGATGGGCTCGCCATTGACGTCGTACGCAAGAACCTCGAACTGGTGAGATTTCCCGCCCTTGAGAGTTAGTTCTCTGCTAACAGCTTCAATCCGGGAGAGCGGTGGATAGTAATCTACAACTGCATCGGTCACAGCTGTATTCCCAACTTTATCCCGTACCTTCAAATAGAACGTCTTTTGACCTCCGCGAACGTTGCCGCCGTACTCTGAAAGGTTCCATCCCCGCTTCCTTCCTGTCCAATTCTCCCACGGGCTCCATGACGTTCCATCATTACTGAAGCACATTTCGCCCAGACCCGAAGCTTCGTCCATAGCGTGCACATCCAGATCGATGGACAGTGAGAACGTCTTTTTTTCCCTTCCCTTGAGCCTTAGAGATAGCTCAATAGGCGGCGTCAAATCAATGTTGAATGAAATCGTCTTTTCAATAGAATTATTGGCCCCGTCGTAGGCCCGTATTCTGAGAGAATGCGCCCCTTCGCTTAGATCGTAAAGACTCTCTACTTCAGCACTCCCCAGTCCATAAAATTCATCATCGTCCAGCTTTATCTCGTATCGAGCAGCGGAAAAATTGTCCCCTCCTTCCCATCTCACCTCCACCGTGCCGTTGCCGAGCCATTCACCGTTCGCCGGAGCCGAAATTGCAAGATCCGGCTCATCAGTGTCGATAGAGAAAACGTGAGTTCCGCTATCTCCGATATTCCCGGCCCCATCCACCGCCTTCACGTAAAATATGTGCTCCCCGCTTGCCTGCGGCGGCAGTTCCACCGACGTCGAGCTATAAAATGTCCACGGAAATCCGTCTATCTTGTAATAATACCCCGATAAACCGCTGATGTCGCTTGGTGCAGACCATATGAACAGTGGCGTGTCGTCGGAGGACCACCCTTCCGTGTTATCATCAGGTAAGGGTATGCCTGGCGCCGAAGTATCGATCCGGTAGGGGCCGGCAGAGTAAAAACCATCGGCCCAATTCCCGGCGCGGTCCACGGTCTTGACATTGAGATACCACTCTCCGTCAGCCAATTCCGAACTTTTGATAATTCCATTCGAGGCATTTGCTTCTACGATCATATCCGGCTCGAGCAATCCGTTATCCCATTGGTAGCTGTAGCCCCCGATACCGCTGAGTTCATCCGCGGCGCCGCTAAGATTTATACGAATTGTATTGTTGTTCGACCACTCCGATATGTTATGACCTGCTGATTTCGCACCGTCGGGATTAGTGGGTTTTGTTCTGTCTATACGGATCGGAATTGAACTGGTAGCGGTCTTGTGCACTGCATCATACGCTCTAACGAAAAGGGTCGTGTTAATCTCTTCGTCGAAATAGACCGGACTCTCACCCTCGACCCAGTCGCCGTTCTCTCCTACACGGTACTCGTATTTCTCGATTCCAAGAGGAAGGTCGTCCCACGGTTCATCCCATGAAACATACGGAGAATCTTCACCGGACCATCCGTCCCCGCACCCATGGCCGATCAGTTCGGGAGCCGCAGGATTATTTTTGTCTATTCGGTCGAAAAAATATTTTATGAACCCGGCGGTTGTCCTCTGGGCACGTGGGAACTGGGCTTCTGTTACCAACCCGTACTCGTCACCGTATTGTCCGTTTATGGACACTTTCTCCGTCCTGTATCCCCAACTCGGATTTATGTTGTCCGTGACCAACCTCAATTTCAGGGTCTCACCCGCTATCTCCCCGGTATCCACATTTCTCTCGTCCATATCGGTGTAATCCTTTTTCAGATTTCCCGATGAATCGTGTATGTACAGGTGGTCGCCAAGGTCCAGACTTATACGGTCAAAAATTATCTGAATATACTCTGAATCATGGTATGTTATGTTCCATGAACTGTCCAGATCGTTGGGAAGGTCATGAACCGTTTCCAGTTCATAGTTCTCGTCATCGATCTCCCATATAGCGTCGTTCACGTAGAGATAATATTTGAGGCTCTCGTGCGCATTGAAATCCACGAATTTCGCTGGACCCTCCCCGAAGTGTACTGGCTGGTATAACGAGCTTGCTGCGGGCAGGTCCGAATAATAGATACCCCCGCTCTCCACCAGATAATTATGGTCGTTATCGGAAACCCAATTCTCATAGCTCGTGTGAGCGGAATAGACCGGTCCGCCGCCGGCTCCGAAAGAATGATGGGGTACGCAGAGGTCCTGTACCATATGAGCGGCCCAGCCGAGAGAGTACATGGCGTCGCTTAACTGCTGGTCGGTGGAGCCGTCGCCCCAGCTCACCAGGGCGTCCGTGAACTTATACGAGCAAAACTGTGCGGCCTGGTAGGACGGTTCCAGCACAAATTCCCAGAACCCGTCGTACTCGGCGTGGTTAATGGGATGCATAAAATGATTGATGGAGCCGTTCCATACCGTGGGATCGTCATTATCCGAACTGCCTCTTTTCATAGTATTGAGATAGCTCTTTCCCCAAATGTTGTCGGTCCCGGAAAGAAAATCCGAAATTCGCCTAAAACCGTCGTTTCGCAGTATTATCTGCGCCTGTTGATACGACAGTTCATGGGTGTCATCGACCCCCTTGTTATCATCGTCGCAATTGTATCCGGTGGTACCGGGAACTTGCATGTTGATGAACGTGAGTAATAGGATAATCGCTATTATTATCGGCAAATAAACCGGGTTTCTGTCCATTTTTAACCACTTTTACAAAGATTTCGAGCATCAAAACCCGACCGATATTATAAGCCCATTATCCGATATATATCTTGTTGGTGAAATAACGCATTGGTTTGGGATTTTGACTTTCTGTCAAAGGGACAAATTCTGCAATGCCTGACCCATCCAATATTGCTTATGGAAAATCCATAATCGATATTATAATTTATGTTTTTTTAGCCAGACCTTCTATCCGAGAACCGAATGAAGAAAATAATCAGAAATTATCGGTTCGATCCAGAGTATGAAACCAGACATTGGAATTATTAAAATGAAGAAGTTAACATATGTTAAAAAGGAAATGCAAATAACATAAATACCCATAATACCATAAATTAATTTATATGGAAGAAAGAACGAGGGGAGTTATTCAGTTTTTTGGAATTTTCTTTTTGGTCGTAGCGACAATACTAATTATGGCGCTTTCAGGTTACCTCAATCCAAAACCTGGTGAATACATTGGAGACCTGGATGATGTTGATGATACTATTGACCTTGGAACCGTGGAAGTGAGAGAATATAAGGGCAAGAAACTTGGCTCCATTGACGATTTTCGGGAAAATTCCATCAGGGGACCCCAGTATATCAATGAAAGCAGTTATAGACTTAAAATAACCGGATTAGTTGATAAAGAGCTGGTCCTTACCTACGATGAGGTCTTGAAGATTACCCCGCATTACCGAAAAGTAGTGACCCTTAACTGTGTGGAGGGATGGAGCGTAACTATCCTTTGGGAAGGACTCCTGCTCAGAGACCTTATAGAATTGGCCAATGCGACTGACGAGGGAAAGGTCATTATCTTCAAAGCATATGATGGTTATTCAACGTCTCTTGCTTTGGAGTACTTCTACAATAATGATATACTTATGGCTTATGGCATGAACAATGTAACCATTCCACCCGAGCGAGGATTCCCGTTCCAACTCGTAGCTGAATCCAAGTGGGGTTACAAATGGATAAAATGGATCACGGAAATCGAAATTTCCGATGATATAGATTACGAAGGTTATTGGGAAGAGAAGGGATACAACAACGAAGGTGACCTGGACGGTCCCCACCGGGATAACGACTATTGATCGCGATTCTTCAGCTAAGAAGGTTAGAGATGAACTCCGGCAGTGGGATACATTATATCCACCACAGTAGTTCATTAGACTTTTTTATCGAGAATTGGTACTTTTATCTCTTCCAAGCATCATAAATTGACACTTTCTTTCGCAAGTCCTCTTTGGTATGTACTTCGGAGATACAACAATTTTACTTTCACTCACCCCCCTACAGCCTTTATATATTTACCACTCCCTCTAGTGATTGCTTACAGCAGAGGTGAGAAAATGAACGTAAGCGGTAAAAAAGAAATGGTAAATCGAGAAACAAACACAAAGAAACGAGAAATAGAATCGGATTTTTTCAGAAAGGGGGGCGGCTTCATTGAGCGTGATTCTGTACGGGCGTGAGAGATTCGGTAAGCTGGCCGACTGGCTTATCACGAAGGACATGGGACGAGACCCGTTCTTCGATACCTTCACCTATGAAGAAAAGGCGGATATATTCTGGACGGAAAATAGAATATGGGCAGGTCGCGATTTCGACGTGGATGACTACAGAAGATCGAAGCTTGCGCAGTGGGCGGACCGGCTGTTCATCGCCAATCAACTCGCCAGTTTCTATACCTACGACGACGAAAACCCAAAACTGGAACGGATCGAAAAAAGTGATATAAAAAACGGCTCGGGCATGACCACCAAAGGAGTTCTTGAGGTACTTGAAGGAATTCATTATAATATCTATACCAACGGCGGCAACTGCTTTTTGGGGAACCGTGACGAGAAAAAGCTCCGATGGTATATCCGGCAGCTGAAGGACAAGCTGCTGGCGGCTGTCAGTGGAACCTGATATTGAAAGATATCATCAGTATTGGTGCAGAGGTCAAGGATGCAAGGTGATAAAATATTTATATCCTTGAGCGTATGCATGATCATGCAGGAAAAACTGGTACCCATCTTTAACAGGTTGAAGAAGATTTTGAAACGGTATGAGGATCCACTGAAACCAAAGTTTGATCTGGACAGCAAGTACGACCTCTGGTCCTTTAAAGACGTTGTTATTTTAGGTAGAAAGAGAAAAGAGACATATTTCGCCGGTTTGATCATTCAAAGCAGCTACGTAGGGTTCTATTACATGCCGATCTATATCGATACGGAACTTGAGGAAGTATTCGAACCGGAGTTATTGAAACTCAAGAAGGGCAAATCTTGTTTTCACATCAGGATTTTGGACGATAAGCTTGAAGAACAGATAATCAATGCTCTGGACACGGGATATGAGCTGTACAAAAAACGAGGGTGGATTTAAACGTCTTGATGGACAAGCTGTTGAATGCCATGGTGTAATATAATCTTTGGATCGGGCTTGCGCCGACCCTGGAGGCAAGCCTCCTTCCACATCATTATTGTTTTTGGTTCGGGCTTGCGCCCATTGCATTCCGTTGCACGCTTCGCTATGATGCATTGGAAATGCATCTGCATCCTCGGGATGCTACCCTACGGATGCATCAAAGATGCAACTGCGTCCTCGGCAAGTGCCCACTACGTTCCGCAACACTTACGGCGTTGCTGCATCCTCGGGACTACCGTCCCTACGGATATGCCTGCGGACGTTTGCTGGAGCTCGCAAGCCCTCTTTATTTTAGATCCCCTGGGTATTATTACCCGGCAGTTCTCTCTCTCAAGGTCTTCTCGGTGTCCACCTTTTTTGCATATCTTATGGGAATAGTGGAGGACAGGAGCACGAATGCAATACCTGAAATCAACGTTATTAAGGTAGCCCCCATTATGAAGACAACCGGATAGGTGAACAGTATCTTTGCCATCACAATGGCGAATAACTTGGCAAATAGGTACGCAAAGGGCACACCGATCAATCCAGCAAAAACACCGAGGACCGCCATCTCCACAAGAAGACTTTTGGCCACTTGCCATTTGGATATGCCCAGAGTGTTCAATGTGGCAAATTCAATATCCCGCTCCATGGTTGAGATTATCACTGCGGAGCCTGCCACCACAAAGGTAATAATGGCACTGAAGAAAAAGAATCCATAGAATATTCCGTTGGCCTGCTCGAGGAGATCGTCGAAAGACTGAACTATCTGCTCCTTTATGGAAACCTTGGTAACGACAGGATTCAGACGAAGCTCCCGGGCCCGCTCTTCAGTAAGTTCCGGGTTCTTCATTTTGATATATACACCGGTGCAGTTCTCTGTTGGAAAGAAAAGCTCAAGGTTGTCCTGGTTTGTATATACTGCCTGCTGGACGATATCATTGACAATGGCGCTGACGGTGAGTTCCTTGGAAACCGAGCCAACTCCAAGAGTGACCTTGTCACCAACACCAACATCCAGCTCGTCCGCCACGGTATTGGTTATCACTGCCCCCGATAGATCTACGTTTCCTTCCATGGCCTGGAAATCACGCACTCGTTCAATATCTTTACATCCCATAAACACCGCGCCGGTTGAACTGGTCCTATAAGTTACTGCCCCCACTATACCCGTGTACGGAATAATATATTCTGTATCGTTGGCAAAGAACGGGTCCAGCTCATCCACGGCTTCCACGGAAACGGGTTCGAAAAAGTCCGCCCTCATATCCCAGGTTTGTGAATCAACACCGTCTCTTATATAACCCCATGCCGAATCGATCATTATCAACCACGAACCGGCCATACCAATGGTCATTCCCACCACCAGAACCGTTATTCCAAGCCTTGCAGGGTTCCTGGTGATGTTCCGGAAACCCATGAGCGTTGTTCTGGAAAGGAAGGATGGCCCGAACTTCAGGGTGGTTATCTTGCTTCGGGGTTTGTAATCCAGTGCTTCCCGTACCGTGGCTCTGGTTATGAGGGTCACGGGTATGGCAACAGAAAGGAGTACGGTGACCAGCGTATAGATAGTCCCAAGGATGAACGGCAGGGGTGATAAGGGAAATGCTATCTCGATGCTTCCGATCATATCCATGGTAACGGAGGTAATGCCATAGGTAAACAAGAATGAAAGAATAATTCCAAAGAAAAGACCCACTCCCGCCAGTACCAGACCCATCAGCATATATGCCCGCACTATCTTGCCCCGTGAATAGCCCAGAGACATCAATACCCCAATAAACCTGCTGTCGTTGAGTACCAGTCGGTACGATGTCATCATTATGGATATAAAACCCACTATCATGAAAATAACGGAAAACAAGGGCATCATGTAGTTCATCTTGTCCACGCCCATCTGCATAAATACCACGGTGAAATGATCCTTCTGAAGGGTAACGCTCTTTATCTGAAGTGTCTCAAGAGAACCCACAATAATTTCCTGGTCCTGCCCGTCTTCCATGATGATTACCAGGTCATTTACTCCTGAAACATTGAGTATGCCGTGAAGGTCCTCGAGACCCATGTACAAAGCCACAACGTTTCCGGGGACCGGAACCGATGTTTCGGCCATGTACCCGGCTAGGGCATATTCTGCGTTCTTCACCACGCCCGTGATGTTTATTTCCACCTGCTGTCCTGAGATGAGGAATGTGCCAAGTTCACCGGAATCGGCGCCGTATGCCTCCATTCCCGCGATCACTATCCCCTCGCCTGTGGCTTCGAAGAGATGGCCGGACTTGAGGGTCATAACATTTATGTCCTGGCGCGCGGGATCTTGCATGCCTATAATGAAAGCCGGATATGTCTCTCCCTGATATGTATAGAACGCCATCACCTTGAGGCGCATATCGTAGGTTTTCAGGTCCTGGTCTATAAGTCTAGACTCCAGGTCGCTCTGGTTCACCGGCTCGGAGAATTCGACGAAAATGTCCGGCATTTTGGAATTCTCCAGCATTGTCTCGGTGCTGTGATCAAACACATCCGCAGAATAAAGTCCCGTGATGAAAGTTGCCACGGCCATGGCCACCACAAAAGAAATTCCCACGGTACGGAGTTTCATTCGTCCGATCTTTCTCAGCACCATCAAATTGATCTTTTCCAATGGATCACCTCTCCTTCAATTCTCCAGTATAGGTGACCCATTCTGGCTCACCATACTTTCAAGCGGGAGCTTTTCAAGTCTAAGCACACCTTTTCGCAGTATCAGGGTTCGGTCCACGTACTGCTTCAACCGGGGGTTGTGTGATACGATGAGGAAGGTCATACCCAGATCGTGCTGGAGCTTGTTCATCAGCTTCATGACCTTTCCTTCCCGATCCTCGTCAAGGTTTCCGGTGGGCTCGTCTGCCAGCACAATGGCCGGCTCCTTTGCCAGGGCACGGGATATAGCCACCCTCTGCTGTTCGCCCCCTGACAGTTCCTGAGGGAAGTTATTTATCTTGTCGCCAAGACCCACCAACTTCATGTACTTCATTGCCCTCTTCCGGACCTCCGCCTTGTCCTTGATAAGATTCTCAAGTCCCAGCTCCACGTTCTCGAGGGCCGTGAGGGTTGGTATCAAGTTATAGAACTGGAAGATGAAGCCTACGTGGTCCCGCCTGAATCCAAGGAGGGACTTGTTATGCATTTTCATCAGGTCCTGGCCTGAAACCTCCACTTCCCCGGTGTCTGACTTGTCGATCCCTCCCAGAATATTGAGAAGGGTGGTCTTGCCGCTTCCCGAAGGCCCCATGACCATTACCATCTCTCCCTTTTTTAGCTTTAGGTCCAGTCCTTTAAGCACTTTGGTGGTCTCGCTTCCGGTCTTGTAGCTCTTATGCAGGTCGGAAATTTCTACCGTTTTCATTAACATCACCTCTAGTTCGTTATTAGGGATATGCACGTTAAAGTTGAATTATATTGTGCCGTTCATAGAGGGTAGTTTATATAGTTTTATCGTTTTAATGGAAAATATGAGAAAAGTGATCGTTGAATTAAAGCCCTTTCCTTTCATAAAAGATATGCAGAAAAAAATGTTTGAAAAGATAGATTCCATAAGGCTTCTCGAACTGCTGAAACTGGATTTCGAGCACGGTTTGAAGGTGGGCCTTATTGAATTGAGCCTGAAAAGGGGGTACGCCGTTGAGGATGTTGAACTGCCGGAGAATGTTAAATTGGTGGATATTCTGAAAGTGGAAGGCGGGAAATATACGGGAATCGTAAAGGTGGAGGTACCCAAAGAGTTCAAAAAGATGATGAAGCAGTTCGACCTCGATCTTATCTGGGATACGCCAATGGTGATGTCACGGGACAAAATCGTTTACAGCTGTATTGGGGATGAGGGAAATATAAAAAAATTTCTGGAAGTCACGAAACTTATCGGCGAAGTGGTGGATGTCATCTTCCAGCGCGGGGTATACCAGGAACACAATGTTCTGTCAAGCCTTACGGAGAGGCAAAAAGAAATTGTCCTTACTGCCAAGAAGAACGGGTATTACAATTATCCGAGAAAGACCACGCCTGAAAAACTGGCAGGGGAACTGGGTATCAGCAAGGCGACCACTCTGGAACATTTACGGAAGGCGGAAGTACGTATAATGTCGAACTTGCTTGCCGGTTTTTGATTTTAATTTATAATAACTCAATTTTTCGACCCAGGTTACAATATATTCGCAATCAATAGATTCTATTTTCTATGACTCGATTTTCAGGATCCTTTGCAGGCCTGTTTCCATTATCTAAAGCTCAAAGTGAACCGTGGCGATTCCCTTGTCCATTAATTTCTCATATCGGAATAACCCAGCCGGAAAGAATATTAAACATGGGCAAATTCCGCGCCGGAAATCAAACTTCGGTGGGCAATAAATGTCATTTGCAGAAATCTTCAACTCAGACTGGTTCAGACTGGTATTCATTCCTCTCTTCATAGTTCTCGCGCGTATCGTAGACGTCTCGCTGGGTACCCTTCGAATAATCTTCGTATCCAAGGGGATGAAATATTTGGCTCCGGCCCTTGGGTTTGTTGAAGTGATCATCTGGCTGCTGGCCATCGGCCAGATCATGCAGAACCTGTCAAATGTGGTGAATTACATTGCCTACGGTCTTGGTTTTGCCATAGGTAACTACTTGGGTATACGGATCGAGGAAAAACTTGCCATGGGTTTTGTGGTACTCAGGGTGATAACCAGGAAATCCGCACAGGAGCTGAAGAGCTATTTTACCCGCTCCGGATACAAATACACGATACTGGACGCAATGAGCGACGAGGGACCCGTTCATGTAATATATATTACTGTTAAGAGGAAAAATCTCCGAGAGATGATCCCCAATGTCAAACGATACAATCCCAAGGCCTTCTACACTGTGGAGGATCTGAAATGCGTAAGCGGGAACGTTTTGTCACAGAGGCGCAAATCCAATGGTTTCAAGATAATCATGCGGAAATAGACCGCGCTTTTCCTGCGATTATTGGGGGGAATTTTGTTCATCAAGGGAAATTTATGAAAAATTGAATTAAATCCAAATAAAAGCACCACTCTATCCCCCACCATACATGCCAGCAATTCAGGTTCACTACGCTTTCGGTCTCATGCTCGCCTATTTTCTCGGATATCGGGGCAAGTCAAATATGAAAATCAGCATATTCTCTCTTGCCCCTGATTTCGACATACTGTTGAGCATCCCGTTCATGATAATTCTGTCATTTGTCAACGTGAATCACAGCACATATGTGTGGCTGAATTTTCTCTTTGCACACCGGGGTATCTCGCATACCTTTCTCATGGTACTGGTGATCATGGGTATAGTATACCTTATAACCAGGAACAGAAAAACCGTTATCAATGCAGGCATTCTGATGCTGTCCCACCTCATCCTGGACTACACAATTACCTGGGAGCTGAAACCGCTCGCTCCCTTTTATATGGGCCGCATGGAGTCCGGCACTGTTGAATTCATGGACCCTGTAATTAACATTTTAACGTTAATATTCATCATCCTATTCATATTCCACAGGGTTGTAAATTCGGAGAAATACCGGAAAAAACACGGCGAAAAATATCTGAGGTTAAGGAATAATTTCAGCCGAATAGTAAAGTATACTTTCGTATTTTTGTGCGTGTTCATGCTAGTACTATTCACCGGAAAGGGCATCGGCCTGTATTCTCGTGCAGGCTGGAAGGATGCGGACTATCACGAGACAGTTGCTTACGGAATGTATGATTTCGTCTACTGTACGGAGGAAAACGATACCCACTGGGAAGTGGTTAGCTTCGGTCTTTTCTCGCTAGATGAGGAAATAAGTTACGTCGAGAAGGTGGATATCCGGCAAAATGATACGAATCGCCTTTTGGATTTCGGTATTTCACTCAATGAGCTTGTGGAGAGATGCCACGGCCTTCTGGATACACAGGCGGGAACCGATCAGATGCTGGACTATTACGCTTTGAAAATTGTAATAAAGAACGATGGTACGGTCAAGGTCAATGCATTTGATGCCCGCGTGGGCGGATCCGGCGCTACCCAGGCTCATTCCAGCGGTTATGTATTCGAGTTCGAGAACGGGGACCTGTCCGATTTCAGGGCATTTCGCGATGGCCGCGGTTTCGGTCAGGGAGAGGTGCCGCGTTATCAGTTCGAGTGAATAAGCAGTTTTCTCATCTGATTCAACGTTGAATTTCGAAATTGATCCGGCTTCACAATTGGGCAGTGAATTCGTAGGAAAATATTAAATGGGAATGAATATGACGAAAAAGATCCAGTTCGACGGCGCTTCACTTGGAAATCCAGGTTCCATGGGTATAGGAGTTGTATTATTCGATGATAACGAGATAATCGATAAGATATCGGAAAAATTACCTGGAATCGGTACGAACAACCGGGCCGAATACACTGCGCTTCTGAAGGGTATAAGAAGGGCAAAAAAGCTCGGCTGGAAAGAGGTCTGCATAGAAGGAGACAGCAAGCTGATAATCAACCAGGTCAACGGTATTTTCGCTGTACGAAAACCCCATTTAAAACAACTTCATCGAGAGATTATGGCCGAGTTGTCGGAATTCGACTTTTATGAATTGAAATGGATTCCCCGAGAAAACAATGCCAAGGCTGACGCCCTGTCGAAGGGAGCCGTAGTTCCGAAGAAAGAGCTGGCTGAAAAAGGTAATGAATGCGGCGAGAAGTGTCCGAAATGCGGTTCCACCTGTACATTAAAGTGGCAGACATTTAAAAATAAGACACGGCATATCCGAATGGAATGCCCGATCCATGGATTTATAAGCTACGTTCCCCAAAATGAAACGAATGTAGGTATAGCTGATAAATAGAATTTTTCATGTCGAAAATTATGCGGCCAACTTTAATAATAAGTTGATCAATGGAAATAACATGTTTCAGATGGAACAAGGAGTTCAGACGGACTGTATCTACTGCAATGAGGTTTATCCGGAGTTAAAGGGCAAATGCCCGGTATGCGGTAATAGAGGGCCGAAGTTCACGCCTGCGCAGATGATGGACCGCGAGTCGTCACAGAGGGCTGTTCTTGACCGCTTGCTTTCCCTGGCGGAGGGCGAGCGTGGTATTAATAATAACGATGATAAGTCTGCTGTATTGGCTTATCGGAGAGAAATTATTGGAGTACTAAAGTCCATAGTTATATATGATTTTGAGCTGAAGGGGGCCCTCGTTTGTAGGATACGTGACCTGGATCGGGAGTTTGAAATAGATCCTGAAAAGGGTGAATATTAGATAATAATAATAATAATAATAATAACGAAGCCGTAGTGGATATTTCTTATGGCTCGGCGTACCGCCGAGCTTGGGGGCAAACCCCCCTTTTAGCTTAGATTCATAATATTTTTTATGTCGGGCCTGCGTACTTTAACGTAGCAGGCCCTCTTCATTTTGAAGATACCGAAACCTAAAATCCATAGAGATATACTGCTGTCATCCACCGATCTCAAGGGCCAGCGTACCGAACATCACTCCACTGAGAAGCCAGGATTCCTTATTCACGTGCTCAATGGTATCCCACTGGGTGTGATATTCCACTGACGAGCCCCATTCTCCCATTGCGAAGGATCCATCGATCCCTCTTTTCATGAACGGAGCGGCATCCGGACCGCCGCCACCTTCCGAAATATTGATCTTGTATTTACTAGCCATTATCGGGTACTTTTCGAACATCCTATCCTTTATATCGCTCAGCTTATTTTGGTACTCCTTGTTGGATATGGTGACCTCGAGAGTGTCCACGCGGGCCAGGTTCACGTCGTTCATATCGAAGTTCATACAAATTATGCCTTTTCCCTTCACCTCTTCCTCATGGGCCTTTACATATTCGAACGCACCAAGCAGTCCCTTTTCCTCCGCATCGGCTGATATGAATCTCATGGTCTTTTTCAGATCATATTTCGCCATCTGTCTCGCCATCTCCATGATGGTTACAGTTCCCACCGCGTTATCCACCGCGCCGGGATTGATGTACGTCGTGTCCCGATGTGCTATAGCATAGATAATACCGCTGTTCTTATCAGACCCTGGCACGTCTCCTACCACGTTATGGATATTGTTCTTTGCTATGGTGGTGTCGAAATTTAGCTGGATCCGTACTGTACTTGTACCGAGAATAGGGATGGTTCTAGCGTTACTAATGGCGTCCTTAATCTCGTCCCCTACCTTTTTCGAGACCGCACAGGTCGGTACCACGGCATTCGGATTCGCGTCCGGATATGGAATACCGTCCCCGTTCTCGTCGCTGCCGTACAGCCCCCCTACATATGGTGGATATCCCATGGACTTTCCCGCACGTAGATTCTGAACGATAACTGCTCTAGCTCCATGATCGGCTGCACGGGGTAATGCCTGTTGAGTCGTGATTACCGCCTTTCCGTTGACGTCTAACCCCTCAAACGATTCCTCACTGCCGTCACCCACGTCGACGATATCCAGGGTGATCTCTCCGTTACTTGATCCGGAATACTGGTAAAGAACAAAATCCCTGATGTGGACGTAATTTGTTTCACGATTTCTCAGGCCGTAGATTATCAGTGACAATGAAGCACGGTTCACTTCGAAGGTCGTGACCTCGTGCGCTTCTATATGTACGTTTGCAAGGCCAGCCTCTGAAAACCGTTTCTCAACGTACTCGGCACCCAGGAGGCCATTGGCCGTACCCGGAACCCTTGGGCCGATATCCGTCAGGTTCTGCATGTCCACATATGCCTCATCATAATCGAAATCAACCAGATCGACGGTAATGCCGCCGTGGGAACCACCGAAGGAAAAATACGCGATTCCCCCGAACAGTACCAGCGCTGCCACAGCAACTGCGATTATCTTTTGAAACTTGCTTATTTCCACGGCGGTTTGATATGATTGTCGTTACTTAAGTATTATGGTCTCTTTGGATGTTGGGAATGGGTACGGCAGTTGTGCTGAGATGTGTTATTCCAGAAATTACATCTCTCTCAGTTTTCTTCTTCGAGGCCTGCGACGTAAGAAACGCAGGCCTCGTTAACACCTAAAAGAAGAATTTCAAATTTACAAATGGTCGGTGATCCACCGACCAAGAGGGCGAACCGCCCTCTTCCAAAATTTTGTTCATATGTCGAAATACCAAACTCCAGCTCGATTCCTGCTTGATCTCTACCCTCCAAAGCATACGCGAAATCGTTGGTCGATCAAGATTTCTACCGTTGAAAATATATATGATGAAAACCTTATTTTACAATATACAACAACTCAATCATCACGGAGTTACCATGTATTCCAAAAGAGCTGTTACTCTGGCATTGACTTTGCTACTTCTCTCTTCATATTCTATCATCGCTTTTAATCCTGCCCCAACGGGGTACAGGGAAGCGCTCCTGTCTCATAGCATCGTACTAGGTGAAAATGATCCATACATAAGAACCAGATTTGCAGGTGGGGATGGTACTGAGGAAAATCCTTATCAGATATCGAATGTATCGCAGTTGCAGGATATGAACTTGGATCTGTATGCCAACTATACTCTTATAAATGATATTGATGCAAGCGAGACTACTGGTTGGAACTCTGGAAAAGGATTTGCACCGATTGGAGATGATTATAGCAACAAATTCTACGGGAAACTTGATGGTCAAGGATACTATATCGCAGGACTTTTTATTAATCGACCGTCAGATATTTACGTTGGCCTTATCGGGTGTATTGGCAGTGGAGGATGTATCAACAATATTTCTATAGTTAATGGCGATGTTATAGGTTATTCGGAGGTTGGGGGGTTGGCGGGAATGAACCAGGTAGGAGGGACTGTGCTAAATTGTAGTGTGGGTAGCAATGTCTCTGGATATTGGGATACAAATTATTTTGGTTCAGTCGGAGGACTAATTGGAGATAACAGAGGTACTGTGGAGAACTGCAGCGCAACAGGTACCGTATTCGGTGATTGGACAATTGGAGGTCTTATAGGATGGAATCACTTAGGTGCGGTAAAGAATTGCTTCGCCACAGGCGAGGTGACCGGGCGTGTTGAAGTCGGAGGTTTTATGGGTGGCAATCGCGGTAATGTTAATAATTGCTACGCTACAGGTAAAGTGTCCGCTGAAGGGTATGTCGGCGGACTTATAGGGGAAAACGAAGGAATGATTGAGAATTGTCACGCGAGTGGGGACACATCGGCTAATATTAGAGCTGGTGGATTGTGTGGAAGAAATGAGGGAACTATTAAAAAAACCTATGCAACAGGAAATGTCATAGGTTATAGAATAGTTGGAGGGCTTGTTGGGGAAAACAATGGCACCCTTATTTCCAGCCATGCAACAGGGGATGTGTCCGGCGACTACCGCGCAGGTGGATTAGTGGGTTTTAATGATGGTTCGGTGGAAAAATGTTATGCAATAAATAACGTCACCGGAAGATCTCTAATTGGTGGATTCGTTGGATATAATATAGATGGAATAGTATTAAATTCATTCTATTGTATTGATTATTCAATGGTAAATGAACAAAATCTGGTTACACCTTATGGCATCTACAAAGTGCAATTCGATGATTGGTTGGACAACGACAAAAAGCTTAGTATTAATGATCATATGAAAAAGATACAAAATACTGATTACTACGCGATAACAAATATATCCGATCTCAAGGATATGCTCTCTTTTGCGATATCCGAGGATTATAAATTCCAACAAACCGCGAACATTGACCTATCATCTGAACCAGGTTTTTATATACCTATTTTTAATTCTTTAGAATATAATGGAAACAGAAATTCAATATCGAATATGTCCATATCTATCTTGAACAACAGAATCGGTGTTTTTGGTTATTTTGGTCGCAAAGGAAGAGTATTACAATTTAATTCCTCTGAATGCAAAGTGTCTGGATATGGTTATGTAGGTGGATTAATTGGACACAACTTCGGAACAATAATCAACTGCTCCGTTACAGGATATGTTTCTGGAACTGATTCCTATATTGGTGGCCTTATAGGAAGAAACCTTGGGACTGTGTCACACTGCCAAACATCCACTAATGTTAGTGGGATTAATTATGTACACTATAATTTGGGCGGACTCGTGGGTGAGAATAAGAATATTGTGGAAAACTGTTTTGCAATTGGAAATGTGTCTGGGTATAGGTCGGTAGGTGGGCTTATCGGACAAAACACCAATGGAAATATGAAGAATTGCTATGCAATAGGAAACGTTTATGGATATCATTCTGTAGGGGGGCTTATAGGAGGGAACTCTTATGGAAATGTGAAGAATTGCCATACTACCGGTAATGTCACGGGGGATGAATACGTTGGCGGTCTTGTCGGTATTCAATTTCATGGGGAGGTTGAGAATTGTTTCGCGATTGGGGGTGTGACTGGAAACGATAGAGTTGGTGGACTCGTGGGGGACCTTTCTCAGGGCAAGTTATTATACAGTTATGCAACTGGATCTGTGACTGGAGGTTTTTCAATAGGTGGTCTTGTAGGAAAAAATGAGTATGGTAATGTGGAAAACTGTTACGCGATTGGATCTGCAACTGGAATTGAAATGGTTGGTGGACTTGTAGGCGAACATTTCGGTGGTGAAGCGCAGTATTGTTATGCAATTGGTCCGGTGAGCGGTAGTACTTCAGTTGGAGGGCTCATTGGCGATACCCCATTTGGTGGTGTGGAGAATTGTTTCTGGAACGTAAAAACGACAGGCCAAACAGATAGTGACGGTGGCACAGGAAAAACAACGGCAATGATGATGAATAAAAATACATATACGGATGCTGGATGGGATTTAACAGAAGTGTGGGTTATTGGGAATGAGAAAACCTATCCACACTTGCGGTCTATTTATAGCGAACCTGTCATACTGACGAAAGATGAAGAAACTGCTATCCAGGATTTACCATATGAAGTAAAATATAAAGCTGAGATTTCAACACTCCCAGGAACGATAAATACGGCAATATTTTCCCTCACAACTAATGCAAGTTGGTTATCTATCACCCATAATGGTACGCTCTTTGGGATACCTGAAAACAAGGATGTTGGTTCCTTCTGGGTAAATGTCTCCGCTACTGATTTGGTGGATTGTGTGGATTTTCATAACTTCAGCATTGTGGTTTCAAACATCAATGACCCGCTTGTCATCACGACTAACAATGTCATAACAGCTACAGAGGATGAGCTCTATAGTGTGCGCTATAACGCTCTGGATATCGACCCAAGCAAGGATGTCTTTATCTGGTCACTAAGCACGGATGCAAAATGGCTGACTATTGATTCATCAGATGGCTGGCTTAATGGAACACCAATAAATTCAGATGTTGGTGTCCATGAAGTGAATATCTCTGTTACTTCTAATGCAGACGAATCTTGTTTTATAAACTTTTCATTAGTAGTGACGAATTCGCCGCCATTGATAACTACAATATCATACACAAATGCGACTGAGGATGAACTCTACTTTTCTGATTTCAACTGTGATGACGATGATCAAGGGGCTATAACTTGGCACCTATCGACAAATGGAACTTGGCTCTTTTTTGATGGTACGAGTGGGGAATTGTATGGAACTCCCTCGGATGATGATGTCGGTCAGAATTTAATCTCGGTCTCAGTGGACGATGGTAATGGCGGTATGGATTGGTATAACTATACTTTGGAGATAGTGAATGTTAATGATCCACCGATAATCAATACCACACCCCCAAAAAATGCAACTCCTTATGAACATTATTTCATTTATTTCGAAGCAATAGATGAGGACCCGACAAATGATGTGCTAAATTGGTCCTTAATGACCAATGCTACATGGTTAATGATAAAGTCACGAAGCGGATATCTCTCAGGGATAGCTATGTCTGGATTTTTCTGGGTGAATGTGAGTGTTTCCGATGGCAATGGGGGAATGGATTTTATCAATTACACTTTAATGGTTAGGGACATGCAAAATAAAAAAGACACTGATATGGATGGAGTTCCCGATTTGGATGATGCCTTCCCCGACGATCCTGCAGCATCCATCGACTCCGACGGAGACGGAATGCCAGATGAGTGGAATCCTGGGATGAATCAAAGTGATTCAACATCGTATATCCCGTTAGAATTAGACCCGTATCCAAACGATCCGGATAATAAACCTCCTGATGACGATAGTACTGAAATCCCAAGTGATAGCAGTTCAAGGACTTGGATTTGGATTTCGTTGATTGTTGTGGTGGTTATTTTGATTGCAGTTTTTATTGCCGTAATGGTCAAAAGTAAAAGGAAGCCGCTGGAAAAGGAAGAAAAAGATGATCTTGGTAGAATTGAACTCAGTGAAGACAATTAGAACCAACTTTCGCATGGTGACGTGAAGCGTTTGTCGCAATTTACATAGAAAAATCCTTCTGCTGCCGCAGAAGTCAGGGGCAAGCCCCCTTCATTTTTATTTCTATTTATTTTATTTTGGTGTCGGGCCTGCGTTTCTTACGTCGCAGGCCCTCAATAAAGAGAAAATATATCCAAAAAATTGAAAGTAATTCGTGATAACAAACGAGATACACAAATAAATGAAAATCGTGTTCAACCAGACGGCATATATAACGAATCAGGTGCTATAATGAAGGGCATGAAATATTTTTATGAACTCTACTCGGGCCTTCCGCGAGGCGGTCCCGGGGATAACGGATCGACCCGTAAAGCTTATTCATTCATGACGGGCCTGCCGGAACAACCGAAGATTCTCGATATCGGATGCGGTCCCGGGATGCAGACCCTGGAGCTAGCTAGGATTTCCAACGGTAAAATAATCGCTCTCGATAATTACCAGCCCTTTCTCGATAAGTTGATGGAAAATGCCCGACGTGAAAAATTGGCCGACCGGATCGACCCGAAGAACCAATCCATGCTCGAAATGGATTTTGGACATAAGAAATTCGATGTAGTGTGGTCGGAGGGGGCGCTGTACTTCATGGGTTTTGCCAAGGGTTTGGAGCGTTGCCGTCAGCTGCTGAAACCCGGTGGATACCTTGCGGTGACCGAAGCTGTTCTTTTCAGACCCGACCCGTCGCAGCCGGTTGTGGAATTCTGGGAGAACGAATATCCCGCCATCACGCTTGTGGACAGTAATATTGAGATGATCCGAAGCGCAAAGTACCGCCTCATTTCGCATTTCCCGTTACCCGTATCTTCATGGCTGAATAATTTTTACGATCCCATGGAAGTGCGTATTCACGAATTGATGGAAAAGTACGTGGGAAATAAGGTGGCACTGAATATCTACGAGACCTCGCTCAAGGAAATCTCAACCTACAAACAGTATTCGGACTATTTTGGTTATGAGTTTTTTATTGTGCAGAAAATCGTATGAGGAATCATTTTCTGTTCTCCATCAATAGAAATGAATCGGCAATTACCGTGATAATTAATTGTAAAATAGTGATAAATACAATGAGCGAACTGACGCAAGAATGCATTATATCCTTAGAATGACCCGTCCCCTGACAAGTTTTATGGCGGCATTATCCGTATTGATAGGGGCGCTTGTTATTATCGGCAAGGATGTTATTCTGTATGTTCCGTCCCTGATCCTTTCCTTTTTTACCGTTTTTTTCATCTGTGCAGGAGGTTTCGTTCTGAACGATTATCTCGACAGGGAGGGGGATCGGATAAATCACCCCGAACGCCCGATTCCGTCAAATAACATCACTCCCAGAAAAGCGCTGGCTCTTTCCATAGGCATATTCATCGGGGGACTTGCCTGCGTCAACTTCCTTGTCTTGTTCTTCAGTCCTCTTTCGGTTATAATCGTGATCATCGGTGCCGGCGTCCTTGTATGCTACGAGGTGAGATTCAAAAAGATTGGTATTGCCGGCAATGCCATGGTGGGAATTCTCGTTGCGCTGACATACATATTCGGCAGCTTCGTGGTTCTGCCGCCCGGTGATATATTGAAGCTGAATACCGCGCACATATTGGCTCTTCTGGCTTTCTGCGCCATAATGGGCCGAGAGATAATCATGGATATCGAAGATATGAAGGGGGACCTTAAAAGAACTACCCTACCCCGCAAGATCGGAAAGAAGAAATCCGCGGTCATCGCTAGCGCATTCCTGTTCTTTGCGATCCTAATTACTCCGCTGCCGTTATTCCCGCTTGGGATGCTTAATTTTTATTATCTTCCATTCCTGCTGGTGGGGGACGGAATTATGTTATATTCAATATTCATACAGCTCCAGGCACCGGCACTGGCAAGGAAAACCACAAAGATAGCACTTTTGATCTCGTCACTAGGTTTCATTGTAGGCAGTATGAAATAGAGCTTGGAAACGAAAATTTTATTCAACCTGCCCTTTTGTATATATATTTCAGAAATTCTCTTTTATCCTCAGGTTACCGCTATTCGGTCACAGGTATCATACAGAGAAACACGAAATCCTCATCGCCCGTGTTCCTGAACCCGTGATTTTTTGTACCGTCCACGTATGCCGCATCGTCCTCTTTCACAGGGCTCTCGCCTTTTTCAGATAATAACGCTCCCTGGCCGGAAAGGAAAAAAACCTCATGCTCCCAGTCGTGGGAGTGCAACGGGATGATCCCGCCCGCTTCCATTGTGAATCGCCGCATCTGGAAGTTGGGCATCCCGTCCTCTTTCCTGAGAAGCCATTGTATCTTCGTACCGATGACGCCTGGGTAATCCACTTCCTCTTTCATTACGTCTTTTTGTGCCTTTACCAATGAATCCATCTTAGCCATCTCCGCCTTTTTTCGTTCTTCAAAATTGGACTTTTCTATTATCGTGGAATCGTTTTCCCTTCATTCCAGTGGAAGGTTTTCTTTAATATGCTCAAAGAGCTCCTGGAAGGCCAGGCCTCTATGGGATATTTTGTTTTTTTCCTCGGTACTCATCTCCCCGAACGTGATCTCGTGCCCAACTGGCATGAATATCGGGTCGTATCCAAAGCCGTTCTTCCCACGTTCCTCGTCTATCACAGAACCTTTGCATACTCCTTCGAAGATGTGTATCTTTTCGTTTGCGTCCACAAGAGCCGCAGCGGTCCTGAACTCCGCGCGCTTGTCTCCCTTTTTATTCATCAGATTCAGGATTCCTCTATTCCCGATTGTACGATAAATATATGCCGAGTACACCCCCGGAAACCCCTCCAGTGCCGACAGGAATAATCCGGAATCGTCAAGCATGAAGGGTGCCTCCAATCGGTTCTTCAGCCACTGGGCCCCGTACCGTGCGACCTCTCGCAAATTATCAGTCTGTATTTCCGGGTAATAGACCTTGTCCCCCACTACCTCGATACCCAGGGTTTCAAATTTATCCTTTACTTCTTTTAATTTACCAGTATTCGATGTTACGAATGTGATCTTCATTTCAATCATTCCTGTTATAATAAAAATTTATCTATATCTTGCTCTTTTTTTGATCTCTGCCAGCCTTTCCTTCACTTGTTCCACTCCGGGATTTCGGGATGCATAGCCACGCCAGAAATTATCGGTGTATTCCATCAGTGCCGGATGAGTGCTTTCGAATGCTTTGAAAAAAACGTCCAGGTCCTCGCCCATGTTCTCTAGAATCGCCTTTCTCTCGCCAAGTGAAAGATCGATGAAATACACGGGGATGTCTGCTGGGTCCACAGTCTCTTCTTTCCCTGCGGTCCTTCTCAACTCTTCCGCGTCCTTTTCATAGAAGAGCATGTTCGAGGTGGTGAGGTCACCATGGGTTATACCGTTCGCATGCATTTTACCCACGTCCATTCCTATCTTTGCCATTACCGCTCCCAGCAGTTTGTGCTGCCCCATCCCGTCCTCTGGAATAATGCCGTCTATGAAATCCTTCAAACGGCAGCCCTTAATGTATTCCATGACAATGACGCCCTTATTTAGATCCAAGTATTCGATGAAGGGTGTGAGGATTCCCAGCTCTTTTACTGCATTTAATAGACGCGCTTCCTTTCTGGTGCGGGTTTTCCGAAGTTCGTCATCAAGCTGGGGAATACGATAGTTCTTTACCACTCTTGTCTTGCGGACAGCCTCTTCACACATAAGATTTATCACGTCGATCTCGGCTTCGGCTCCTTGTCGATACATTTGTTTTTCGCACCTTCTTATTTTATTCGCGTCCCTGCGGGATACGCATTAATCTATCTGGTGGAATAGGGCCTTTCGGGCGTCCGACAATATGGAAAAGCGCTTATTTATCTTTTGGGTATATGCAGACAAAATCTTTATTTATCCTGTTTTGGATGATCTATACCGGTTGGATGGATTATCCATCCATAGGAAGTATCGGGGTGCCAAACATGAATAATAAACTACTATCAGTACTGATTATAATCGTATTGTTCCTGATGACCAAGGGAGCTGTAAGCTATACGGAACAAAATCAATTCGGCTCAACAAGAGTCGTTTATCCGAATAAAGATGGTCAAGCGACCAGGGGAAACCTCAGCATCAACGTTCTCATCGATTTCGGTAATACCGAGTATTACTGGAGCGATTTGAATATTTCGGCGGATAACAATTCGGCCCTCAACGCCACCGAGAAAGCATGCGATATTCTGGAATTCGATTTTAATTATTCGACTTCTGATTACGGTGCTTTTGTAAATGGTATTAATGAAATCTTAAACGCTGACGATTGGTCGGAGTCCTGGTTGCTGTATTACTGGAATAAAACTCTCGATATCTGGTCGCTATCTCCGGTGGGGGCCGGTCAATTTCTAATGGATGATGGGGCCTCCATTGCGTGGATTTACGATCGATGGGGTGATTCACCACCTGTAGCCACCCCTTCAAACAAAGACCCCGTTCTTATCAAGTCCGACATTTTGATTGATTTCGGGAACGGGACCTATCAATGGGAAGACGTGATTCTGGAGGGAGTGTGGGCGGCAACGGGACAGACCCAACAAACCGACAATGAATCCGATGCAAAAGGTAGGGTGGTGGCGCTGTCTGCTTTTGAGAAGGCCGTTTCCGAGCTCGGGCTTGGTCTCAATGTGGTGGACAGCACTTACGGCCCCTATATTTCAGGAGTTGACGGTATAGAGGGTGAGGGAAAATGGTTCTGGGCAGTTTTGGAGTTCGCAAACGGTAGCTGGCGGTATGCGGAACTAGGCGCCGGCGAGTTATCCATGAAAGAGGACATGGCTCTTGCCCTGTACTATACTGTTTGGGGATATCCCTTGCCTGTTGCTAACCCAAAAAACCCTTTTCCGGCACCGGAAAGATTTCAGCCTAAGCTCACGGAACGGGCTGTAGAATACATGGGGAATTACACGTATGAAATAAATCTGACCGTGGAGACCGAATATAATTACCCCACGGAAATATCGTTCCGAATCGGAGATCAAAGCTATCCTTTGACCCAGGATCCCACGGACGGGACTTGGTGGATAACGGAGGTTTACGTCCGCAACAATTTCACATATCATTTCAATTCCACAATGGGCGCATCGTCCGTGTCCACGGCAGCCAACTTATCGTCACCCGGGACCAGGAACCTTTGGTTGGATCGAAAGAATGCGGGGGAATTTTCGGGCAATAGGGTGCTTTTTGAGGTTACTTCTGGGACTCAAGAAACGTTCTATCTCGAAAATTCCTACGGGTCCGGTTTGGCGAAGATCACTGTTATGGGGAACGGCACGCTGGTGGCCCGCTCTATGGACTGGGGGGAAGCAAATGGAAAAACCGGTGCTGTCGGGGGTGATCTCGAACATCTGGGATTCTTTATGGAGATCACATTGAACGAATTGGAGTGCATGGATGTTGAGATCCCCTACGATGATGCGCTGCTGCCCGAGGGAGTTGATGAGGAAAAACTCGCACTTTACTTCTGGAACGTTTCTTCCGGAGAGTGGGAGCGGGTAGATAGCACAGATGTCGAAAAGGAAAAGAATTTGGTTTGGGCCAATGTCACTCATTTGACCATCTTCGCTCCCTTGGCCATGGTAAAGGGACTAGGCGGGGAAGATGCTGAGGATGGAGGGGCTGACCTTAATATAATAATCCTGATTATCGTCGTGATAACGCTGGTGGTTCTGTTCAGTGTACTGTTGATATGGAAAAAGATAAAAACCACGGATGACGGCACGGAAATAAAATCCAGGAATGGCCCGGAAGTGAAATCCGGGAATGGTCCGGAAGTGAAATCCGGGAATGGTCCGGAAGTGAAATCCGGGAATAGCCAGGATAAATAATATCGAACAAGGAGGCACTATAACGAATGCTCCCACTGCGGAAAGCGGTCTAAGAAGAACGAGGGTCCACCTTATTTTCTCTCTCATTCTAATTCTCGTTATTTTGCCAATAATGGTGCGGTTTTCGTGGTCCGCAGCGGCAGAATGGAGCAGTTTTCGCTCCGATGAGGGGAACAGTGGATTTTCTGATCAAACAGTCATTGAAACGCTGAACGTAAGCTGGATCAAAGACCTCTCCGGAGGTTGGATCGACCCCTCTCCCGCAGTTGTGAATGGAAGAATATACGTCTATACCAACGGTGAATACGATTTTGCCCGACAACGTCAGATATATTCCTCCACCCTATATTGTCTCGAAGAAACAAACGGTGAAATATTGTGGTCTTCGAAGGTATCTGATTCCAAGGTTCAGCTATCATCTCCCGCAGTAAATGGAGATATCGTGGCAGTAGGTTCTTCGGATGGAAAACTCTATGCATTCAACTCAACAACGGGTGCCAGCCGTTTCACCTTTGAGACCAAAAGCTCTCCGTACGGGATAACCTCTTCCCCCCTCTTTCTCCGGGAAAAACTGGTATTCGGCGGAGGCGATGGAATCATCTACTGTGTGGATTTGGAAGGAAAGATGATCTGGTCTCGTGATACCGGGGATATGATATATTTCACCGCTCCGGCATACGTCGGTGGAAAGCTTTTCATCGGGAACGACGGGGGCAATCTCACCTGTATCAACGCATCCGACGGCACTTCCGTTTGGGTGCATCATGTAGCCGGGCGTATCCGCACAACTCCTCTCGTCGTCAACGATAGAATAATGTTCAACTGGGCAACATATTCGGGCAATCTCGTAACGGATGGGTGGTTGAAGGCGTTGTATATGAACGGGACAATGGCATGGGAAGACCATATCGGCGGAACAATATCTTCTCCGGCCAGCGACGAAGATTTATTATTTGTGGCAAACAACGAAGGGTGGCTGAAATGTTATTTCATAGATGGGAATATGAAATGGGAATACCGCGCCAATGGCCCAATTCAGTCTTCGCCGGCGCTTACCGCGAACGGTGTTGTCTTCCTCTCGAACATAAATATCAGCGGCAATCATTCCACACTCTATTTCCTTGACAAGAGTGGTAGCAGTTATTTCACTTACGAGATCACACCCCACCAGTGGGCGTTGTCATCCCCCGCCATTGGCCGCGGCAGCATAGTATTTGCATCCGATAATGGAAATGTATATTGCATCTCGAACGGTAAATTCGGTGATAAGGATGGCGGGATCAACGACGATCCGGGCGGAAATGAGGAGGATGGCTCGGATGTGTTGGAAACGCCGGGCCAATGGCTGTCCATTACAATAATTATCATTATACCGCTCACTGCAGTATGCATGGTCAGGCGTAATGTAAGACCATTTGAAAAGGCAGGTGATGGGGTGTCCGGGGGAACCTTGTCGGAGACGATGGGGAACCGATTGAATGCCTCACGAAGAAAGACTGTTATGAAGGTATCTGTTTTCTCTGCCGTAATTGTTGTATTTACATGCGCTGTGGTAGTTTCCCTTCAAATCCCCGGTGTGGGATATCGAGGATTGCCGCAGTCCGCCGAGGGACTGACCTTGAAGATCGATTTTGGCGGTGTAAGAGCCCCCATCAATCCAGGGAACGAGACCGTATGGACATTTCAGGAGGGTAAATGGGCTGCCGATACCGGGCAGAGTAATTCTTCAGTGTGGATATTTGATAATATCAGCTTGGAAAAAGGGACCGTGCTCCACTGCCTGGCCGCTGCCATGAAGATCGCGGGTACTGATTTGGAGACCTCAGAATATATTTACGGGACATTTGTCCGTTCCATGGCAGGAGTGGAGAATGGAAGAGACGGTAAAAACTGGCTGTACTGGGTGAACGGTGAATTTGCCAACATGGCAAGCGATGTTTATTACCTCGAGGATGGCGACGTAGTGTTGTGGAAATACGCAAGTGAGTTCTAGTGAGGTACGGGAAAAATCATGATACCGATATACAGCCCAAAGGACAATTCGATCCATTCAACATCCCTGGGCTGTAAAAGCCTCTATGCAGTGGGGACACTGGTATCTGTGATGATAATAAATCACCCCGTGCTGCTGGGACTTGGTTTGCTCTCCATTGCATTCGTGTTCTGGAGGGCGGGGGAGATGGGTAACTGGTTGTGGTATCTCCGAATTTTTTCCGTGCTCGCTTTGTCTTATTTTCTGATCACAATACTGATCTCCAACCAGGGTGATAATAAGCTGTTCTGGAGGATTACTTTCGAAGAGATAGTGTTCGGAATATCAATCATGTTGAAATTGGTACTGAGCCTTTCCGTCTTCATACTCTTTTCACTGACCGTTCATCCGGACGATTTGTTAAGGAAACTCGGCAGGAAAGCGGTACGCTCGGCACTGGCCCTGTCCATAGCAGTGAGATTGTTTCCCACCCTGATCAAGGATGCTAACGACATCTATGAAGCTTACCTTTCCAGAGGAATTCCCCTCGATAGGGGGAACTGGCTTCTTCGCTGGATGAGCAGGATCCGTTTGATGATCCCGCTTCTTGTAAATTCGTTGGAACGAACGAACACTCTTGCGGAATCCATGGAATGCCGTGGATTCGGCAGGCCGACCCGCCTCGCCGCTGGAGGCGGAAATAATAATCCCATTTACTTCTTCCGCTCCATGAACCCGACTTCCCTTTCCATGGTTGCAATCATTCTTCCAAGTATCTTTATGTTATTATTACTCACACAAATGGGTGCTTGGGGAATGAAGAGTTCCTATACCACTGATATTGGAGTGGGTTCGAACGAGGTGGTTTTAGGCATTTTGCTGTTGATGGTAATGGCCGCACCCATGGTTTCGCCAGCGCTGGGAGGTGGGGCGGATTGAGGAAAATGGTCGAAATAACTGGGTTAAGCTACTGTTATCCAGGGCAGGCGAGGGACGCATTGAAGGGAATTGATCTAATCGTTCGTGAAGGTGAGTTCGTCCTTCTCATGGGTCCTTCAGGGAGTGGAAAATCAACACTTCTCCGTGCCATGAACGGGGCGATCCCGCATTTATACGGTGGCGAAATATCCGGCGATGCGTTCATTTACGGTAGAAACACCCGAAAATATGGGCCAAAGGAGTTCGCAGATACTGTTGGAATAGTGTTCCAGGACCCCGAAGCTCAGCTGGTCATGACTTCTCCGGAGAACGAGGTTAGGTTCGGATTGGATAACCTGAGCATCGAGACCCGTGAAATTGAGCGCAGGATCGAAGAATCCCTCGAGATAACGAATATTGGGGATTTTCGTAATAGGTTCATACCGGAAATGTCCGGCGGTGAAAAACAGAAGCTCGCTTTAGCTTCGATAATCGCCATGGATACGAAGATATTGCTGCTGGACGAGCCAACCTCACAGCTCGATCCCAAAAGCGCGGAGGAGATACTAGCGATCCTCCGTAAGTTCAATGAGGAGAGGGGAGTTACAATAATTCTCGTGGAGCATCGTTTGGAAAGGTGCTTCCGGTTCGCCGATCGGGCGGTATTTATGGAGGGCGGGAAAATAGTCCTCGATGATAGGATGGATGATTATATAGTAAAAGCCCGGAAAAGAGATGATGTTTTCCTGCCGCCCATTACCTATTTATCGGGATCCCGTGGAAATGAATCTCCCACCACCGTAAAGACTGCAAGGAAGATAGTCCATAAAGCCCTGCAAAGTAATGAACTGACCTATAAAGCAAGATCGAAACCGGTCAGGACGGGGCGAAATTTGATCCGCTTATCAAGTGTCGATTTCAGTTACGGGAATCGAAAGGTACTATCGAAGCTGGATTTAACTATCCGAGAAGGTGAGAAGATTGCTCTCATGGGCAAGAACGGGGCTGGGAAAAGTACGCTGCTTAAGCTCTTGAACGGGATATTGAAACCCAACCGGGGGAATGTGACGGTAAACGGTATGGATACGAGAGGACACCTGACATCAAAACTTTCCAAGGTCTGCGGTTACCTTTCCCAAAACCCTTCAGACTACCTTCACCAGAAAACCGTCGAAAGAGAGATTTTTCTTGGGATCGATAAAGCAAAGGTGGATCTATCGCATATTGCCTGGATAATCGAATCTCTATCTCTAGAAGAGCTTCTTGACAGATATCCGCGGGATCTATCGACAGGTGAACGGGAGAGAGTGGCTCTTGCTTCAATTCTTGCCCTTCGGCCAAAGCTTCTTGCTCTCGACGAACCCACCAGAGGAATGGATTACACCCAGAAGGATATATTGACAGGAATGCTGAAAGAGAAGCGAGACGGAAAACTAAGCTCCATAGTGGCCACCCACGATGTCGAGTTCGTAACCACCTACGCTACCCGCGTTATAATTCTTGGTAACGGAAAAATACTTGCTGACGGACCACCTAAGAAAGTTCTTCCCGGCTCCCTCTTGTTCGCGCCGCAGGTGAATCTGGCAACCAGAGCTTTCTCGGAACTGGGTCTTCGAGAAGATATTATCTGCAAGGGCGAACTGAAATGGTCTTTAGGGGACAAGTCACCACTAAACCCGTTTGGTGAGCGAACAGGGTCACCTTCATCCGAAAATCCAAGTTCTGTTGGCTTGGCTCGAAAGTTCGGCAAATCAAGGGAGTCGCCTTTGCGCGAAAATCCGTGGAATTTTCCCATTGACCGGCCCATGGGCGTTTCCTCCAACCTAATTGTAAGACGTAACAGAAGAACAAAAAAGCAGGCAACCACAGCTTCAGATAGGGGGCCGCCCGCTTGAAATGGTGGATGCCCAAGGGCAGATATTTTGGGGATATTTTTTTATTTTCTCTTCTGGTAGGGCTGGCTGCTTTTCTATTTTTTTCATTTTTTCCGGGAACACCGTCATGGATTAGAAAAGCTATGGTAGAGAAATTGGGGTTGACTCTTATCCTCTTCATGGTGCTGTTCCTTTTTTCAATAACGGTCCAGTTCGAGAACCGAAGAATAAGCTCGTGGGAACTGGCTCTGGTGGGGATAATGGGTAGTTTCAGCGCGGCCTCCCGAATCCCCTTCGTGCTAATTCCCAATGTTCAGCCCTGTACTGTAATAATTCTTGCAGTTGGGCTGGTATTTGGTTGGAGAATGGGATTCATGGTGGGGGCGATCACGGGTATGGCTTCGAATTTCTTTTTACCCATGGGACCCTGGGCAATATGGCAGATATTTGCATGGGGGGTAGGGGGTATGGTGGCTGGTCTGGCGGGTCGGTTCTACCCAAAGGCTGGAATGATCACTCTTCTGATTTTGGCTGTATTCTGGGGTGTGATATTCGGGATCATCCTCGATATTTATACTCTGGGTATCTTCCTGGCGGCCGGGGACTCTCTCTCCTTTGCCGTCATTGGGAAAACGTATCTTCCCGCGCTTCCGTTCAACATTCTTCATGTGGGTGGGAATGTAATTTTCGCTCTGTTGCTGGGTCCATCCCTTTTGTGGGTGCTTCGGAGATTCCAAAAGAGGCACAGGTGGGAAGTTAAATTCTCTCGCGTTGTTGGAAAAACGTGAGAGGTAATGTCTTAAGACAATCTACAGAATAATTTTTTATAGAAATGTTCCATTAAGTATTTAGCAATTATTTTCCTGCAAAGATGTGGATGAGAAAGGAAGGTGTAAAGATATGAAAACTAGATACTTGATATTGACCATTCTTCTGGTACTTGCTCTTATGATGGCAGGTTGTACCGATGAGAAAGAAGATAAACCTGATGTGATCGAAGAAGACGATGATGATGCTGATGATGATACTAATACGGGAGATTATACCCGATATACGATAAAGCAATTGATCGAGACACCCTATTCCTACAAGGGGAAAGACGTCGAAGTAAAGAACGTCAAGGTTATCAGCATAAAGACGGATTATTCGTGCACTATAAGCGACGCTAGCACTTCCGAGACAATCACTCTTTACGGATATGATGAAGATATTGGCCTGGAATCGGGTACCGTTCTTGATGTGAAGGGGATGTTCGAACAGTACCAGAACCAGTATTGGGAAATAAAGATACGGTCAGGGGAGAATGACGAGGTCAAGGTTACAGGAAAGGAAACGGTAAAATATACACCACTCACCGTTAAGCAACTCATGGATGATCCTGATGCCAATAGCGGATTACTAGTGGAGATCAAGGATGCCACAGTTACTACAAAATACATTAGCGGGAAGTTCAATATCTCCGATGCTAGCACATCAGTGAATCTTTTGGTTTATATCGAATACGGCGTGAATGCACCCCATATAACCCTGAACGATAAGATCGACGTTAAAGGAGAGTTCGTAAAATTCTACGACGAATGGGAGATCAAGGTACGTAAAGAATCCGATGACAATATAACAATTGTCGGCGCAACCGTGGATACTTACGATGAGGTGACACTTGCAGAACTGTTGAGCGATCTCGACGCGCACGAGAACCAAGCTGTGAAAATAGCAAATGCCACGGTGGGAGCGAACCCAAAAAATTATAAATTCAACATTAGCGACGGCAGCGGTAATGAAATTATCGTATACACCGACTTCGACGCGCAGGGAGGGATCGCCTCAGTGTATGAAGGTGATTTCGTAGAAGTGAAGGGACAGGTGATCTATTATGAAAAAGGTGCGTATTGGGAGATAAAGATACGAAAGGATACCAGTGATAAAATAACCAAGCTTGGCTCTGGCGGCCCAGCAGAGTACTCTTACCTTGAGACCGATGTAGCCACCCTTCTCGATAATACCACTAACAGCGCGTACCGCGATAAATCGGTAAAGCTCATGAGTGTTTTTGTCGTTACGAAAAGCAGCAACTACAATTACATATTCGGCGTAAACGATACAGTGGGGCCATTCAACATCAACCTGACCGTATACGGCCAGGAAGTGGATGACCTGGCTAAGAACGACACCGTTAACGTATACGGTTTGTTCCAGTGGTACGGGGATAAGGGCTACTGGGAGATAAA
>CAYFHS010000012.1:0-120599 GCA_964342815.1 uncultured archaeon
CGATGAAATGTACGATAAACGATTCCGATCGAATAATCAAGCCAGAGTGGCGCTTGAAAGATTGAAGGAATTCAGTACTTCCCTACGAGCATACGACGTTTTCATATTCTTATTCTGCAGAACGTTTTTCAACGTATTTGAATTAGGCGATCATAAGATGCCTTTTCTTCACCATCTGGATCTGGCCCTGTTAAGATTACTGGGGAAAAAAATCATAATGGTGCCACTAGGAAGTGATATTCGTTCCTATCCCAAATATATCGAGGAATGTCGATCGCAAAGATTGGAAAATTTAGCCAATTATATGGAAAAGGATTGGCTGCCGAATGTACCGGACCTTGCAGATAAAAACCGGAAATTAGCAAAAATATCCGAAAGATATGCTAATATAATCTATGCACAATCAAACTATGCCCAGTTTCTGACGAGAAGATATGAATATTGTTGGCTCCCCATGGACCTCGAAGAGTTCAGGTATAACATTCCCGTGAACGAAAGACCAGTAATCGTCCATGCTCCGAGCAAGCGATATATAAAAGGTACCGATTATATCATTTCGGCGGTTCGAAGGTTGAAGAATGAGGGTTACGATTTTAAGTTCGTACTCTGTGAAAAAATGAAAAACGAAAAAGTCCGAGAACTATTGTCCAGTTCCGACATAGTGATCGACCAATTACTGGGCTACAGCCACGGACTTTTCGCTCTGGAAGCAATGGCATGCGGCAACATTGTCTTGGGGGGTGCAATCTCAGGTTACAAAGGGCTCCCTCCTGAGATCCCGATAATTACGAGCAATCCCGAAACCATCTATGAAAATCTGAAAAATGTGTTGCATGATAGAGAAAAATGGAACAAGCTATATCCTTCGGGTAGGGAATATATTGAAAAATACCATGATTACCGGAAGGTGACCGGGGATATCTTGGCGGATATCGGTAATATCTAACTACTTTACCGATCATATCATCACACGAACCGAAGTTTGTCCGATACATCGGCAGATGAGTCATATAAACTCTACATCCTTTAAAGTCTGTTGATCAACTGGAATTTCAGTATACTGCCTGCAATCCGAGCTGGGGCTCTTCTGCTAATCTCATTCTACCTAAAGGTTTTAATAGTGTATTTGAATATCAATTCACCACTTTCATCAACTGGATAGTAAGTACTTAACATGTCTGACCGACCATGTGATTCCAAGTATTCAATAATGACATCCGCTTGAATCAATCTGTAGAAACCAACGCTCTTATAAAAACCCTCTGCATGAAGGTTTCTACCTGTTTCAACGGTCAATGAATTAAAACCAGAACACTTCACTTCTTTAACAATACACTTAACCAATCTCCTCCCGAACCCTTTCCCTTGATAATCGGGGTGTATTCCCAGACGATGTATGTGTATTACATCATTGTTTCTTGAACATATTATATAACCCACTAGTGAATTACCGTAAAGTAATATTTTACTGAATTTCTCTTTGTCGGGTAGAATTCTGAAAAAATTTTCATTTTTCCAATACATTTCATTGAAAAGAATTTTATCCAATTCCACTAAGTTATTAATATATAGTTCGATCTCCTCATATGAAAAAGCTATGATATTGATTTCTGTTTGATACATGAAAATATCTCCGGTATATTTGAAAAATCTTGAACTTAATTATGATGGATCGGAAGTACTCAGGAGAATTTCTTTACTTCTAGGTCCATGATTGAACACTAGGTCGATTATTGACATGTTTGCTTCAAAACCAGGAAAATTCTGTTTGTAAACAGGATGAATAAAATCCTGATATATCAACTCTATTCCATTATCTTTGAGTATTTTTGGATCATTATAATCGACGGCCCCTGTGCCTGAAAGGTAAACCGATGCACCAATTTTCTTACAGATATTAATTAATAATTCGTTTTTGTTTCCTTCAACTTTCAAATCTGTGCCATATACAATTTCTCTTTTAATATCTAAAACATCCAAGAAATGTTCGATGATGTGCATATTCAACTCTTTAATTACATCCCATTCTTTGCTGAATAAGTCTTCAAAGAAAGGCCAATGATCATCAAAATAATCAGCGCGTTTATAGTTATGAAAAATAGTCTTTTTGGTTTTTTCCTTCCATGGCAACTCATTATTCGGCTTTACCTCAAAAATTTTTTGATATAATCTTCCACGTTTTATTAACGGTACCGATATCCAGCACCATCCATTGGGTGTTCTGATTTTATTCTTGTTCAAAGTCTTTCGGTCTACCTGTGCATTATCAATTACTACGAAAATATCTGAATAATATATCTTATGGAACAATCCCAACCACGGCATGTAGTTCGGTTGATGAATGGAATATATCATGAAGAACCCCAATTTGCTATTCAAATTTAAATTTTATTTTTAAAAAAAATCAAATATAAAATAAACGTTTCTAACTGGGGTATTTCTTAAAATCCTTTTTTTTCGTTTATTATTTATTCCCAATACCTTGCTACCTTTCAATTTAAATTCCTGAAGAATCTTTTATATGTCGGATATTGGGTTGCCGAGACCTGTTATTTTACATTTATTTCTTCAAGATGCCCCTCACTTCGTCCATTACTATCTTTACTTCTTCTTCTATGAGTTCATGGTACATCGGAAGAGCGATTGTCTGCTCGAATATCAACTTGGAATTCGGAGTCTCTCCACTGAAAAGCGGAAGCTGAGACAGGGAATACGTCCCGATTGTGGAGCCGATAGCCCTCTTCTTCAGTTCTCTTATTAGCTTATTACGAACCTTTTTGGATTCAGTCCGGACGGCAAAGGTCTGGTAGTCGTGTTTGGCTTTCTCAAGTACCCTTTGGGGAATCAACGGGAGTGAATAGTCCACAATGAGATCAATGTATGTCTTTGCGAGCATATTTCTCTTTTCCACGTATTCGCTCAACCTCCTCAATTGGATCCTTCCAATACCGGCCATGATATCGCTCATCCGATAATTATACCCCAACAAGGAGAATTCCGGTAGGACAAGTTCATCGGCACTTGCCCTTTCGAAGGCC
Organism: uncultured archaeon; assembly: GCA_964342815.1. GTDB lineage: Archaea > Thermoplasmatota > Penumbrarchaeia > JASLWR01 > JASLWR01 > JASLWR01. The sequence goes on from CAYFHS010000012.1 coordinate 3,039, forward strand.
CCCAGGGTCATCCCATGGGATCTGATCGCCACTAGATCATTGAAAAATAATTCCGAGTCGGTGATAGCCATCCCCCCCTCCCCAGTCGATAATACCTTCCTAGCATGAAAACTGAAAACTCCGATCTCACCAAATGTTCCTGCCATTTTACCTTGGTACTCGGATCCGTGTGCGCAGGCGGAATCCTCTATAATCACCAGATCGTATTCTCTCGCTATCCTAACAATCTCATCCATTTCCGGAGGATTTCCCAGTGCATATACAGGCATAATGGCACTGGTGTTAGGGGTGATCTTTTCACTAATCTCCTCCGGAGTGATATTGAAGGTCTCGGGATCGATGTCGAGAGGTATGGGGTTTGCTCCCGCGTATATTATTGAGTTGCCGCTTGCAGGGAAAGTGAAATCTGAGACAAGAACGTCATCACCTTTTTTAATACCAAGAGCAAGAAGACCGATATGAAGACCGGAAGTTGCCGAGTTCAATGCTACCGCGTACCGAGAACCCAGAGCTGCTGCGTATTCCTTTTCGAACAATGCTGTTGTGGGGCCCTGGGCTACCCAGCGGGAATCAAGAACTTCTTTCACAGCAGAGATGTCCTCTGAATCGAAGTATGGTCGGGCTAATGGTATGTTATATTTTGGCATGAGGGTAAATTTTATTTACCGTATTTAACATTAACCCTCCCCATGGTATATGAATTGCTAGACTTGATTGGCAAATCCGTCATGGTTACCGGAGGTGCCGGGTTTATTGGGAGTCATCTGGTGGATGCGCTAATACGGGAAAAGGTTGGAAATTTAGTGGTTGTGGATAATCTTTTTCTTGGTAAGGAAATTAATCTAAATGGGGCGAGATCAACCTATCCGGGTTTGAAGTTCTACAAGGAAAATGTTCGCAACACATCCAAGATGAGGGAGATCATTAAATCCGAAGAAATCGACGTGGTTTTCAATCTTGCGGTAATCCCTCTTTTGACCTCCTTGGAAGAACCCATATGGACATGGGATGAAAATATCAAGATGACAGAAACCATCTGCGAGCTTGCCAGAGAGAAACTTTTTGACACGTTAATACATTTCTCATCATCGGAAGCATATGGAAGCGCGATTGATTATCCCATGAGAGAAGATCATCCAATGAATCCCACGACACCATACGCGGCCAGCAAGGCTGCAGCCGATCTTCTGGTCAATTCATACATATGCACTTTTGGGATCGACGCTTCCATCGTACGACCCTTTAACAATTACGGCCCGCGTCAGAATGAAGGATCCTATGCAGGTATTATCCCGATTGTTATTCAAAAGATTTTATCAGGGGCCGCACCTGTAATCTTTGGTGATGGGGGCCAAACCAGAGATTTTATATTTGTTGGTGATGTGGCAAGGGCAGCAATAATGGTTTACAAGAATCGCCGCACGAGAAAAAAAGCCATTAATATTGCAACTGGTAAAGAGATTTCAATAAATGACCTCGTAAGAATTATTGCTAAAGTAATGAAATATAATGGAGAAATATTGTATGAGGCCACCCGGGCAGGGGATGTTCGACAGCACTGGGCCGATATCAGCCTGGCATGGAATATATTGGGTTTCGAACCAAAAGTAGGGTTTGAAGAAGGCATATCCCATACCGTAAAATGGTATATAAAAAAATTGAATGCAGATTGATTCTTAATAGACCATATGGCGTATCGACCCTATATATAACCCTCTTCTCTGAGTTTGGCAATTACTTTTCGTGCGCTTTCTTCCACTGTTTCTTCATGTGTATGCAGCACAATATCCGGATTCGGAGGTTCCTCGTACGGGTCGTCGATCCCGGTAAAATCCTTGATAACGCCTTCGCGGGCAAGTTTGTACATTCCCTTCACATCCCGTTTTTCGCAAACCTCCAGTGGACAGTGAACGAAGGTCTCCAACATGCTCCCGATCTCCTTTTTGGATTGTTCCCGACGGGCAATATAGGGAGAGACAAACGATAGCAATACAATAACTCCGTTGCGGGTGAGAAGCTTGGCCACGAAAGTGACCCTCATAATGTTTTGATTCCGGTCCTCCTTGCTGAATCCCAGGTCCGCAGTAAGTGATTTGCGAACGATATCCCCGTCAAGACGCTCGACGTTCACATCGTATTCATCATTTAGTATATCCCGTACCCTATCCGCTGCAACGGTTTTACCGGAGCAGGGCAGTCCAGTGAACCATACGGTTACTCCATTTTTATTTCTCATTTATCTTCCTCCTTGACAGTCATTGATTCCGATCGTTCAAGTATGGTAAATTATCTGAAATCAGCTTTTTAACCTGGCCCAGGCTTGAGTTTTCGATAACAGCTCCCACCACATCCACCTTTCCCCCGGCAGATTGGCCCTGATCGTGAATAATCCCTATAAGCGGCTGCAGGTCCTTTCGTTTCGACCTGAGATAGAGCTGTGTTTTTCCAGAAAACATTCCTGTGTTTAACACCATAACTTCTCGAGAGGGATTGTCGTTGGAGAATCTCCTTGTAAGGGCGGAAATAATATGGTATTCCGTATGAATCTCAGAAAGGGAGTATGGGTCCATTTTTTTTAGTCCCTGTAGATAATAATAATGAATTTTATTTTCGAATTCCTGTGAAAACGACTTCAATACTTCATTTCTCATTACCGTTTCAGCCAGTTCATTATCGCTTTTCCCTATGAGCATATTCGGCCATTTCATCAACTCATCCTTACGACCGATCTTGTAGCAGGAATCGAGGAGTTCCACAATATCCGAAACCTGTTCAAACGGTATACTTTCCATTTCCAGGTGATCGGAGAATTTCGGCCAGATATCATTGTACTTTAGAATATTAAGGCCCTTGTCACCCACCAGACCCAGAGCACTCAGCAGGTCCGGTTCACGTCCGAAAAAATCATTGAGGACATAAGTGTTCGAGGGCCAATCCTCATCTCGCAGTGAACAATAATTAATAAAAATAATTCCGTTCTCTTTAACAATTGGTCTGGTATGATGATCGAACATCACTATCTCGACTCCTAATCCATCTCTTATGGCAAGGAGATTATCCAGTGGAAAACTGATATCGGCGGTAATTAGAATGTCAGGGGGCGCCCGACCAATTTTTTGTATCCAATCGTCTCTCATTTCGAACTCCCCGAGAACCGGAACCTCATTTTGGATTTCTCTCACACCCAGTTTCGTCAATTCTTCAATCAAGATTGCAGCCGATGCGATACCATCGGCATCCCAATGATGTACAAGAAGAGCTCTTTTACCGGTAACAATAGATGCAATTCGGTTTTTGTCGATCATGAATGTCCCCGAAAGATTATTCAACAAAAGGTTTTTTCGCTCTCAGGATCACGTCCACAACCTCAGAGCGCATCATCAATTTATCCGGACGCTTTCCATCGATCAGTAATTTTCTCATTTTCGTTCCCGCAAAATTGATAATATGATCCCCCTGGTGAGGACAGATGCAGTCGTTCGCAACGCCACCACATTTTGTACAGTGGAAAAAAGATCGGAAAAAGAACGGTTTTATTCCCAGGTTCGGAAATTTTTCAAATATCTTGTGAGCATCGAAAGGGCCGTAATAGTTACCAACTCCCGCGTGGTCTCTACCGATAATGATATGAGTGCATCCGTAATTCTTTCTGATTAAAGCATGAAATATAGCTTCGCGGGGGCCCGCATACCTCATTTCAAAGGGTAAAATACTCATGACAACCCTATCTTTGGGATAATAGTTATCGATCAATTCACGGTATGTATCGATAATCACCTCGTCTGTGAAATCGCCAGTTTTTTTCTTACCTATAACAGGATTGATGAATAAACCGTCAGTGAACGTTAAAGCCGCTTTCTGGACATATTCGTGGCCGTTGTGTGGCGCATTTCTCGTTTGGAAAGCAACTATGGTCTCCCATCCTTTCTCCCGAAACAGTGCCCGTGTATGCCTCGGACGAAGATTTAACTCCTTGAATACGCGATTGAGTGGTTGGATCAGCTCTAGCTCACCGCCAAGAAAGACGTTGCCCATATTCATAACCTTTGCCACACCGGGATGTTGAGGATCAGTGGTTAAAAATATTTTTTGACAGATTTCATCCTTGTCGATGGAATATTTTTCCCTGACCTCCATCAATGCGCAAGGAGTCCCGTTTCTATCGGTGAGCATCAGCGTGTCCCCATGGTGAATATCCCCAGCGGTTTCATCGGGAACATCCAAGAGGATTGGGATTGTCCAAGGCTCGCCGTTTGACAAAACCATTTTGTCCATAACGCATTTCAGATCATTGGAATCCATAAAACCTTTCAGTGGCGAGAATGTACCAAAGGAAATGTTTTCAATGTCCTTTATTGTCTCGTCACTAACCTGAACGGTATAAAAGTCATTTATTGAATTCAAAACGGTTTCTCTTTTTCTTTCATCCATAACCCGCTCAATCAACTCACTAATTTTCTGCTTAGCCATCTTTCATCACCGTTTTCTAAACTACTATATTATTGAACAACCGATACGGGAAATACGTTAGGGTAGTTTCATTGGGATAATATTATCCTTCGGTTTCAGTTACTTTTAACAATAGTCACCGGTATTATCGGTTGTGCTTAAGAAAACTATGCTATTTTAAGATAACCAGCTCGTTATCATTAATCTGTTTCAGCCCCTTCGGAGTATTTTATTTTCGAGATGTGACCCCAATAAATTAATATCATATTTTAATAATTAGCTTTGCAGACCTGAACGTCCAAAAGACCATTGAGTTTTTTAAAGTACAGATTAATTTATTTTTTCAACAACGGTGAAAGGGGACCAATCAAATGGGAATCTTCAGCGCTCTACGCAGATGGCTTTTCAGATTGTTCAAGAAGAAGAGTCTGAAGATTGGTTTATACGGTGCCCCTAATGCCGGAAAAACTACCCTAGCCAATCGAATATCAATGGATTGGACAAAGGAAGCAATGGGCCTGACATCACCCATCCCGCACGAGACACACGCAGTCATACAGAAAAGGGTTGTGATATCTTCGGGGAAAAAAAAGATAACTTTCGATGTCTTTGACACTCCTGGAGTGGCAACGAAAGTAGATTTCCATAATTTCGTGGAAGAACATGGAATGGACGAGGATGAAGGCAAACGCAGAGCGAAAGAGGGAACCGAAGGAGTAATTGAAGCCATCGAATGGTTGGATAGAATGGATGGCATATTACTGATCATGGATTCGACATTGGATCCCTTCAACCAGGTAAATGTAACTCTGCTCGGAAACTGCAAAGCAAGATCGCTCCCCGTAATCATCGTTGCAAATAAAATTGACCTGGAAGGAGCCGCGCCGGATAAAATCAAGAAAGGATTCGATGAGGACTTAATGGTGGCGATATCGGCTCTTACCGGGAAAAATATGAAAGGTCTATACAAGGCTATGATAAAAAAATTCCAATAATCCTACAAAAAATCGACGTGTGAAACCATGCCGGACGAAACTGAGGGCATAATGATAAATCTAATTTCGCTTGAAAAATTGAGCGACATGAGCCCCGAGGAGAGAATACGATTCATAGTGGACGAAGTAAAGCTTGGCAAGGTATTGGTTCTCGAGAGAGGATTGACCGCGGTTGAAGAGATGGAGCTGATAAAGATAACCATGGCCGAGATAGACAACCAGTCATTTGTCGGTGTGGAAACTCCAGGATTTTCCATATCGGCAAAAAAACGTTCTTTTTTTAAAAGGATGCTGCGGAGAAAGGAAACTCCCAGGATGATGGTTGTGGGTCCTGCACATTTACTCAAGACAATCCGAAAAGATGGAAAAGTGGTCCAGGCCATGCTTTTAACAAAAGATAATCTAAGACCTATGCGTGAGGAGGAGGTTGAGGGTACAACAGAGATCAAGATAGAAGAAAACACCGACAAGATCCCCTTATCTGAGCCGCCTCTGGAAGGAGGGGAAACCCTGGGAATCCCACCCAATGGCGTGGAACCGCCTCCTCCACCAGAAGATTTTACAAAAATTCTATCGAATGATTCCACATTAGAAATAAAGAAGGAAGTATCGTCCGAAGAGGTCGAGAACTGAAGAGGGTGTGATCTTTGTACCATCAATGTCTTATTTGCGGTGCTGTTTACACCCGGGGATCTCCCGAGATATTCCAGGGTTGCAGCAGATGTGGTAAAGCGAAATTCTCTTTCACGAGAAACCCGCTTCCTGAAGACGAACTGCTGGAATTAAAAAAGGAAGCGAACGATGACCTCGGAATCCTGATGAAAGAGATATTCAACCGCAATCTAAATGTTTCGAAATTATCCCGAGACGAAGCGAAGATGATAGGAGATGAATCCAAAGGATGGGTGAAGGTAAAGATGGAGGACGTACCGGGAATCGAGGAAAAACCGGTTCGTGATGAAAAAATGGCACCATCTGTCAGACATGAAATCAATATGAAAGACGCTCCAGAGGGCGAGGGGATCTCGGAAAAGGATGTAATGAAAGATATTATCGAACCAAACAGGGCCAAATCTTCAAAAAAAACAGAAAAACCATCGCGTGTAAAAAGAAAAAAACCAATTTGGGATAAGAAGATTCGCATGGCCCCTGAATCTGTAGAAGTGATTCGTGAAACCGAGGAAGGCGTTTATGAAATCGACCTGAGCAGAATGCTTGACAAAATGCTTGCAAAAACCCCCGTAGTGATGATGGAGAGCGGGGTGTACTTAATTAAGCTTAACTAAACTATCACTCTAATTTGGCAAGTTCATTTTTCAACTTATCGATGGCGCTTACGGGAGATGGATCCATTCCTCTTTGGCCGGCAAGATACAGGGATATTATGTCCCCGATATAGAGGCCTGCCATCAATGATTGAACGGTATTATCACCAGGTAGTTCTAATATCATGGAAGGAATGTTTCTCGATTGAATCAGTTTGCTGGATAAATCGATACGTTTTGCTATTCTTGGCTCAATATTGTCGTGGGAGAGAAATACCAGAAAATAATTGTTGAAAAGCGGGTCGTCACACCATCCAACCAGCTCGTTGTGGTTCATTTCCGGAATGGTTCCCCAGTGTGCAAGCTTTTTGCTGTTCTCATTTACTTGGCACATCCATCTTCTTGCAGCGGGAGCCAATTCTGGTGGCGAGTATACCATAAGTAATTTATCTTCCAGTTCACCGACGATTTTATTTAGTACCGTTTCAGAGCCCGATAGATATGAATTTCGGATGCTTTCCAGTAACGTAATTATATCGTAAGCCATTGCATCTGCAGGTGTGCGTGAAAGACCCAATATCTCCAATACCCTTAGAACAGGTATTACAAGATAGCCTACCGCAGTTCTTGGCGGCCACCCTTTTGGAATGATTTGGTGATCGAGTTGATTCTCTTGGCAGATGTCCATCACCTTACCCCCGGACGAAATACCGAAAATACCTGCTTTTCTGTTGATACCTTCCATCATACAGGATATCGTTTCCTCGGTGTTACCGGAATAACTTACCAGGATTAGCAGTGTATTCTCACCTATATAATCGGGTAAATGATAGTTTCTCACAACGGAAAACGGAACCTGGAGTTCGCTGGATAGAAGAGAGGAAACAATATCTCCAGTAATGGCTGAACCCCCCATACCGCACAATACAATGTTTTCGAATTTTCTTCCAGTTAGATTTTTCGACAAGCTCATTTCAGCACAGATATCCAAGGCTTCCCCGATCTGGTCCGGTAAAGCCATTACGCGATCCAGCATATCATCAGGATCGTTTTTTTTCAAGTCTCCCAGCATAATAGTCCCCAAAATCTTGGTTAATACGTTATTTCCGGGGTTCCTTTATAACGTTTCGGGGAAAATCTCAAAATTTGCCCATATGCCTTGTATGCAAAAACCATAATTCACCAATATTTTTTTTTACCAAAAGTCCCTTTAGTGGAATTCTCCCCAGAAATGGTGATACGATGAACTTTGAGCTGACACCATACCAAAAGATGATTCGAAAAGTGGCCCGTGAGTTTGCAGAGACAGAGGTCAAACCTATTGCGTCAGAATACGACGAACTGCAGAAATTTCCCTGGGATACAGTAAAAAAAATGGGAAAACTCGGCTTGCTCGGCATAATATTTCCGCAGAAATACGGCGGCGCAGGAGCGGATTATATCAGCTATGCAATAGGTGTGGAAGAACTTTCTAGGGTATGCGGATCACACGGCATTACAATGGCGGCCCACGTTTCACTCTGCTCTAACCACATCTATATGTGTGGTACAGAAGAACAGAAAATGAAGTATCTTGTACCGCTGGCGAAGGGTGAGAAGATCGGAGCATGGGGCCTTACCGAGCCTGGGGCCGGAAGCGATGCGAGCGGTACGAAGACAACGGCGGTATTGGACGGTGACGAGTGGGTACTGAACGGCTCAAAGATATTCATTACGCACGGCAGTGTAGGCGATATAGCTATAGCATTGGCCATCACCGATAAGTCAAAAGGTCACCGCGGAATAAGCTCATTCATCGTAGAGAAGGGAACCAAAGGATTTAGCGCGGGAACGAAAGAAAACAAGCTGGGTCTTCGTGCCAGCGATACTGCTGAGATGGTCTATCAGAACTGCCGGATTCCGAAGGAGAACCTGCTGGGGAATCTGGGTGATGGATTCGTGGATGCTCTCCGTGTTCTCGATGGCGGCCGGATCAGTATCGGTGCGCTTGGTTTGGGGATCGCGCAGGGCGCCTACGAGGAAAGCGTGAAATACGCAAAGGAGCGCGAGCAGTTCGGAAAACCAATCGCGAGTTTCCAATCCGTACAGAACATGCTTGCTGACATGGCCATGGAGATCGATGCCGCGAGATTATTATTGTACCGGGCGGCCTACTGGAAAAGCAAGGGGAAAAAGGTGACCCGGGAGGGGGCAATGGCAAAATTGTACTGCTCGGAAGTGGCTATGAAGACTACCACAAAGGCCATACAGATCCACGGAGGATACGGATATACAAAAGATTATCCGGTGGAGAGGTTTTTCAGGGATGCAAAGTTGTGCGAGATCGGCGAAGGGACCTCAGAGATACAGCGTTTGGTGATAGCAAGAGAAGTGATACGAGGTGTTGTGGCACCGTAAATTATTTTTTCTACAAGAAGATAAGCTTGGAAGAAAAAGATACAAAATGCAGGGATCACGATTAAATAAAACAATTTAATCTTAATCACGAATTTCCTTGAAATTCGCTCAAAGCCAAGCTTGGCCAATAGCGTTGTAACCTTCGCTAACGCTCGGGTCCCAACTCACTTCCGAACAAGGGTGTTCGGAATCGGGACCCGTCGGCCACGCTTGGAAGAAAAAGAAACAAAATGCAGGGATCACGATTAAATAAAACAATTTAATCTTAATCACTAATTTCCTTGAAATTCGCTCATAGCTAAGCTTGGCCAATAACGTTGTAACCTTCGCTAATGCTCAGGTCACAACTGACTGCCGAACAAGTTTGTTCGAAAGCGGGATCCGTCGGCCACGCTTGGAAGAAAAAGAAACAAAATGCAGGGATAGCCAAGCTTGGCCAACGGCGCAGGACTTAAGATCGTAGTCAAAAAAGGGTGTACTGCGCTGGGACATCCTGTCCTTAGTGGTTCGTGGGTTCAAATCCCACTCCCTGCATCATTTTTTTACCGTAGGGGAAAAAATGGGCAGGTGCAGGAGAGCCCGAACAGGACTCTGGATCATGATGAGCACTTGTACTTTTTTCAAAAAAAGCACAACTATATCAATAATAATAACTTAAAAAACAAAAATACAAAAAAGAAGAAAAAAGGACGGATCTAATACTAACCCGCCCGTTATAAAAATAATTGATCAGCCTTTCAAAACGATCTCGATGTTGACCCCATCGGGAACCTGAATTCTCATCAGTTGCCTTAGAGCCCTTTCATCGGCCTCCAGGTCAATGAGTCTTTTGTGAATTCGCATGGTCCAGTGTTCATACGTTTCGGTTCCTTCCCCGTCGGGGCTTTTTCTGCAGGGCACCACAAGTTTTTTGGTGGGAAGCGGGATAGGCCCGCTTATGGGAACGCCTGTTTTGATAGAAATCTCTTTTATCTGATTGCAAACGTCATCCACGTGTTGTGGATCCGTTCCCGATAAAGATATTCTTGCCTTAGCTACCATGCGTACCCTCTACCGAAATAAAATCAAAAAAGATCAGGTCTCAAGTTTCTCTAATATCTTGATGCAAACACCTGCTGCAACGGTCTGACCCATGTCCCTTATGGCAAAGCTTGAAAGTTGTTTTACTTTCTGCTGTTCCTCGATCACCATGGGTCTTGTGGGAGTGATCTCCACGATGGCCGCTTGACCGGTCTTTAGGAAATCCGGGTTCTCCTCTGCCACTGCGCCGGTTCTCGGGTCCAGCCTTGCCAGCAGTTTCGAGAACCTGCAGGCGATCTGGCAGGTGTGAGCGTGAAACACAGGTGTATAACCTTCCGTAATCACGTTGGGATGATTGATAACCATCACCTGTGCCTTGAATTTCTTGGCCACACTCGGTGGGTTGTCAATAGGACCGGCAACGTCTCCGCGGCGAATGTCTTTCTTACCAATTCCCCTCAGATTGAAGCCAACGTTATCCCCCACATGTGCTTCGTCTACCATTTCGTGATGCATCTCGATGCTTCGAACCTCTCCCACGACTCCACCGTATCGTCTCGAGGGAACGATGGATACCTTGTCGCCGGGTTTCAGCATTCCGGTTTCGATCCTGCCTACTGGGACAGCACCTACACCGGTGATATTGTAAACATCCTGTACTGGCAGCCTGAGAGGCATGTTGTCCAACGGTTGCGGCGGCTTCAGGTTGTCCAATGCTTTCAGGAATGTTCCTCCACTGAACCAGCTAGTATTGTCCGATGGCCCGGCGACGTTGTCTCCCTTAAGCGCAGATACAGGGACTATGGCTACCGAATCCGGTCTGTAGCCCACCATTGGAAGCATTTTCTTCAGTTCGCCAGACACCTTCTGAAATATCTTCTCGTCATATGGTGTGGAGGTTGCGTCCATTTTATTGATGGCAATGATCAGTTGACCGACACCCAGCACCTTGGCGAGCCATAAGTGCTCCTTGGTCTGGGCCATGATCCCTTCCGGGCCGGCCACAACGAGAACACCGGCATCCGCCTGGGATGTACCAGTTATCATGTTCTTCACGAAATCCCGGTGACCCGGGGCGTCGATGATGGTGAAGTAGAATTTGTCCGTATCGAATCTCTTGTGTGCCACGTCAATGGTCACACCGCGCTCTCTTTCTTCTTTCAATCCATCCATTACGTAGGCGAATTCGAATCCTGGTTTTCCCCGTTCTATCGCTTCTTTTCTGTATTTTTCTATAACATGGGGCGATATGCTTCCGGAATCCAGAAGGAGTCTCCCAACTAGTGTGGATTTGCCGTGGTCAACGTGGCCTATGAAGACCAGATTGATATGTGGTTTTTCTCCCATAATAATTACCTCACTAATTTTTTGCCGGTAAATAGCATTACCGTTTATATAACTTTTTATATCGATTGAATTATTGTTCGTGCCAGTTTACAGCAACAGTAATTTTCGGATCAGCTCCCATAGTAAGATGGTGAGGGCGGCTGCGGCTTCAATCCCTTCCGTGTCCTGATTGCCGTAACGATCTCCTCTTGGAGATGGAAAGGCAGGCTTTCAAATCCCTTGAATTCGGTGGTCCACAACGCTCTGCCCTGGGTCGCGCTCCTAACCGAAGATGAGAAACCGAACATTTCGGCCACGGGAGCTCTTGCAATTATTGTGGTCATGTCTCCTTCGGCATTCATCTCCAGGATATTTGCCCTTCTCTGTCCCAGTTCCTTCGACATTGCACCCATGTAATCCTGAGGTGCGGTTATGAATGCGTCGACTATAGGTTCAGTCAGCATTGTTCCCACGGTCATCATTGAACCGTAGATAGCTGACCGTACTGCAGGAATAATCTGTGCGGGTCCGCGGTGAATTGCATCCTCGTGCAGGTTTGCATCCATCAGCTTTACCTTTACCTTGTTAACTCTCTCTCTCGATAATGGACCTAATGCCATAGCCTCCTTGAAAGCGTCAATGACCAGTTCCTTCGTTTCGTGCAAGTACTGAACTCCCCTGGATGCATTGACGAGAAGGTTATTTCCAAATGCCGCATAGGCACCCTTCGCTTCGATTTTCGGTATACCCATCTTTACAAGCTCCTTGGAAACTGTCTTGGTCTTCAGCTTGCCTTGGGGAATATCGCCGTTCTTTATAGCCTTATAGACTTCATCCTCAAGCGGGAGAACCTCAATATAGAACTTGTTATGTTTATTAGGTGACTTTCCCTCGAACTGGGGACTTTGTTGGGTGACCGTTTCCCTGTAAACCACAATGGGCTCCGAGGTGATTATGGGAATTCCCTGTTCCTTCTCGATGCGGTATTCGGTGATCTCCAGATGCAGTTCACCCATGCCTGAAAGCAAGTGCTCCCCCGTCTCCTGATTGATCTCCACCTGCAGTGAAGGATCTGCCTTGGCTACACTCCTGAGCACTTCAATGAGCTTCGGAAGGTCCTTCATCTGTTTCGCTTCGATTGCAACAGTTACAACCGGTTCGGACACGTGGATTATACGTTCGAATGGAATTATATCCTCGACAGAAGCCACAGTGGAACCGGCAACTGCCTGTTTCAGACCGCTTACGGCTATGATGTTCCCTGCGGAAGCTTCCTCCACTGTAATCCGGTCCGAGCCTACGAATACGCTTACCAACTGTACCCGGGATGTACCAGGCATTCCGATGGTATAAAGGGTATCTCCTCTCTTGACCTTCCCGGAGAATAGGCGGCCGGTTGCGATCTCACCAGCATGTTTGTCCATGACGATCTTTGTGATCATAAGAACGGTCTCTCCGCTCTCCTTGCAAAGATACATGGTCTGACCCAGATCGGAATCCAATTCCCCTTTCCATATCTTCGGAATTCTCTCTTTCTGTGCAACCAGGGGTGAGGGAAGATGTTTAATGATCATATTCAGCAGCACTTCATGAACCGGAGCCTTCTTTGCCAAGCTCCGCTGGTCGTTCTTCGCGCAATAATTATAGATATCTTTGAAACTGATCCCGCTCTGTTTCATATAAGGGACCGATATGGCCCAGTTATAATAGGCTGAGCCGAAGGCAACCGCACCATCTTCCACCTTTACAATCCAGTCGGCCTTGTGTTCCTTGGGTACGTTTTTCGAGATTAGTGAATTCACCTGGCCTATAATCTTGATAAAGCGGGACTGCATCTCTTGCTCCGTAACTTTCAGCTCATTTATCAACCGGTCCACCTTGTTAATGAACAGCACCGGTTTAACCCTTTCCCGGAGTGCTTGGCGGACCACCGTTTCGGTCTGAGGCATTGCGCCCTCCACGGCACATGCTACTATGACGCAGCCGTCAACTGCCCTCATGGCCCTGGTCACGTCTCCTCCAAAATCCACGTGGCCCGGCGTATCGATCAGGTTGATAAGATACTCGTTATTATAGAACTCATGAACCATGGAAACGTTTGCAGCGTTTATAGTAATTCCCCTTGCTTGTTCCTGTTCGTCAAAATCCAGGAGCAGTTGTTTCCCGGCAAGCTCTTCGGACATCATGCCCGCGCCAGCGATGAGATTATCGCTCAGGGTGGTCTTACCGTGATCAATGTGCGCGGCGATACCAATGTTCCTGATGAATCTCGGGGTTTTCATGAGTTTTTGCGCCTTTTTTACGTTTTCTTCCTTTCGTCCCATTTCATCACCTGTGGGTCTGTCAACTAACAATAATATTCAAGTTAATAATTTGATTGAAAAATGAAAAATAACTTTACCGGTCCCTCTTAACTTCACTACCTTGCCGATGCTGCTATCCTCTCGTATTCATTTTTCTTCGATACGGCAAAGGATGTTGTATCGCCCTTGGAAGCCTTGAGTAATTCCGTGGCCAGACATTCCGCAGCGGATTTCTTATTTTTCACCGTGGCAGAGACGGCACCCTTTGAAAGGTTTCTCAGGCCTATATCCAGTCTTCTCGACGGTGATGTGTCAACCGCCTTAGGAATGGAAATACCGCCAAATCTCAATCTTGTCGCCTCTTCTCTGGGAGCGGAGTTCTCAATAGCAACAACCAATGTCTGGATAGGATTGGATTTCGTCTTTGAGTTAATTATGGAAAATGCATCCCTTACAACCCTGTAAGCCTTCGATTTCTTTCCGGTATAATGTTCGCTCCTCATCACGTTGTTGATGAGCCTTTCAACTATGGAAACCTTTTCCTTGCCAAATCGCTTGTTGGCGTATCTTGCGCTTCCGTGAAGCACTGCAGTGGGTTTAAGATTAATATACCTCTTCAGACTTGGGTCCTCAACGACCACTTCCGTGAGATCCCATTTCTCGAAAACCAGGAAGTTGGCAACTTTTTCATCGCTCTTTTTGTCAGTTCCTTCTTTTTTTGAAGCCATATCCATACCTGCCGCTTCGAATACATCAATGAATATTATCTTATCGGTTTCTCTTTCCTACCCCTTACCAGCTCTTCCAGGGAAACGCCGTTTACCTGAATAACCTTGAACCGTACCCCAGGGATGTCTCCCTTGGCACGACCCTTACTTCCCCCGATCCCCTCCACGAGAATCTCGTCGTGCTCATCAATAAAGTTGATTGCGCCTTCACCCACGGCAAACGCAGTTATCTGGCGGCCGTTCTTTATGAGTTGAACCTTTACGCATTTCCTGATGGCCGAATTGGGCTGTTTGGCCTCCACACCTACCTTCTCTAACACGATCCCCCTTGCCTGGGCCGATCCTTCGAGCGGGTCCGCTTTCTCCTTCAGTTTCAACATCCTTCTCTTGTAGTACCGATCGCTCCACCGGTTCTTCTTCCGGCTCTTTTTGATCTGTCTTCCGGCATAAAGCCCCTTAGCCATAAAATCACCCCAACCGAGTATACAACACAGCAATAGCAGCATCATATTTGTAGTCAATCAACCTATAATGTTTTCATTTTGAAAATCCATTCCAGGGTTTCGGGTTTAATATTTTTATCTTATTTATACTCTTTCCACTCATTCGTTCAGGGTTGAATATTAACTAATTGGACAAACTTTGACCGAAAGTCGAAGTTTGACCAATTGATAATGTTCGCGGAATCAGGGCGAGGGGGCCGATTCCGCTGAATTTTAGTCAATGTATCCCTTAAATTCTATTTTTGACTATTTCGAGTATCTCATCCACTGAACTATCACATATCTCCAAGAGCAAAGTGGTTTCCCGGGCCGCTCTGATGGTAAATTTATCATCAGTTATGGAACCCAGGTTGATCTGAACATTATATGCAGCCCCCTTTATTCCTGCTTGCGCCATGAGAAGCGAGACGGCCACGTCGGACATCGTGCCTACTAATCCATGCTGTGCCATAAATCTTATCAGCGGCAATATTTCAACGCATTTTTTCATGACGTTCAATGGAACCGTGGCAGCCATAATATATGCTTCGTTGATAGCAGTGGATCTAAGTCTTATGTCCTCTTCGTCCGCCTTAGGCATTCTTACAGCATCTATTACGGACTTGAATGCCATTGAATCCTCGTCAATCATATCTTTTAATTCCTTGATCGTTTTCTGAATCTCCAAGGTACTTTTACGGAAATATTCTTGCTCTTTTACTGACATTTTCTTTATTTTATTTGAGTTAATCGTGAGATTGCCCACCATGGATACAAGTGCTGCCGCCAGAGAACATGAGAGAGCTGCCACACTTCCACCTCCCGGGGATGGGGAATCGATACTTACCTCGTCAATGAAACGCTTTACTGGCATGTTACCAAGGGGTTTGGGTTTCTTTAATAGGAACTCGATGATCTTTTTTTCAGGAACGAATGCACCCACCTCATCCAGCCCCATGCAGTTTCTAGCCACCTCTATCAACACCCCTTCAGGGACCCCCGGAAATTTGTTTTGCTTTCTCAAATAATGCCGACCGGCCTCCAGGATTGCTCTTTTGGGGACAAGGCCGATCATCTCACTTCCCGATACCTTAGTCCCTAGTTCGGAGGCTACCAACTCACAGGCATCGAATACTTCGTGGAGAGGTGTGATGTTGAAATTCGTCAGATTGATGGATATCTGTGCTTTATCGTACTCTTCAATGTACCAACCAACTGCACGTACGTTCTTTAGCATACCGTGGGCTCTGATAACCTTCCCGTTCTCGTCCCGTAGGATATTTCCACCAGAGTCACGCTTGGCAACTCCTGATTCTCTTATCTTTTCGGCTATTTTCTGGGCTAGTTCTTTGTCCTTGGAATCGATATTGACGTTGTATGCTATGAGGAACTCTCTAGCCCCCATTGTTGTGCAGCCGGACCTAGGATTGAACTTTTGAGGGCCGAAGTCCGGCGCCCACTCTTCTTTAAGTATTTTCTCTCTGAACCCTTCATATTCCCCGGATCTAATATATGCAAGACTTCTTCTCTCAGGTACAGTTGCGGAATTCTCATAAAGGTATACTGGTATCCCAAGCTCACTACCGATACGTTCCCCGACTTCACGCGATATCTGGACGCATTCTTCCATGGTAATACCTGAAACGGGGATAAAGGGAAATACATCTGCAGCACCCATGCGTGGATGCTCACCATGATGCACAGCCATATCTATCACCTGTTGGGCCATATTTACTGCTCTAAAAGCGGCTTCCTTTACTCCCTCCGGGGAACCGACGAATGTAACGACGGTCCTGTTTGTCGCTGCTCCGGGATCCACATTTATCACTTTCACCGCAGGAACTTCGTTTATTGCCTCTGTAATCATCTTGATCTTCTCAAGATCTCTCCCTTCACTGAAATTGGGAACGCATTCCACGATCTTCTTCATAAGATAAACTCCATGAGATTTTTTGTTTCAAATCATGATATTTGTATCATTGGAAAATGAAAGAGTTTTGCCTAGAATGGGTATTGTTTGGTCTGATATATTATTTATGCTGAAATCTTTTCCCATGGCCAATATTGGTGGGAGCTTCATTACCTCTGGCTACTATATATCCCGTACATTTAAATATCAGTGCAGGGTTCTTACGGATTATGGCTTTGAACTACCCTGGCCGTTTGTTTTCGGTTATTTCAATGTTCTTATTGATAAATGCCGGTTTATTCCTCGTACTCAACGTTGAAAGAGCCGAAGGGGGAAGGAACGTTCTTCTACCTGAACCCCTAGCACAATCATCAGCAGCGGTGCTGGATGGAAAAATATACGTGATCGGGGGGCGCAACACAACTGATGTACATGATAAGATAATGCTGATGGATCCTCTAAGCGATACTTTAACACCGCTGAACACGACACTTCCTTATCCATTATCCAACCCAATTAGCTTTTCTGACGGTGAACGTATCTTCATAGTTGGAGGCTCTCAGGGGATTCCCGGTCAAGGGATTACCTGTTACGATGATAAGAATGCCAACTTGACAATTTTCACTCCTCCCGACACTGTTGAGGTATTAGCAAATTTTTTCCCCTACGGCATGGAAGGAAATGCTGTGGCCTCCGATGGCAGGTACTTTTATCTTTTCGGAAATTGTATGTGCGCATTTCAGGATGTGAGACGCAATATTATGCGTTTCGATCCACAAAACCTCAAACTCGATGTTTACGAGAAAATCCTACCAGTTAATCTTTCAGGAAGCTCTGCCGTCTGGTATAATGGGGCGGCATATATCTTTGGCGGAAAAACCGATAAGGGCAAATCACTCGACACGGTAATAAAATACATACCGGGGGAATCCGCGGAAGTTCTGGACATTCACCTTCCGGAAGCGGTTTATAAAATGGGTTCGGCACAAGACGGTGATCGCGTCTATATTCTTGGAGGGATAAATGAAACCGGTCTCAGTGATCAGTTCCTCGTGGTGGATCTGAGTGAACTAACTGTTAAGAAAACCGGATTTTTTCTCTCCCAACTTAGGGCGACGCGGGTATCGGTAGTTCATGGAAATAATATCTACCTTATCGGAGGTGACACTGCCGACGGTGTATCTCTTTCAATAGAGGTGATCGGGATATCCGATATCATTAAGGAAAATATAGTCGAGGAAGAAAAAACGGGAAATATTATTTTCGTATCCGCCATAGTCGGCTCGGCCCTATTGATTTTCATTATTAGTGCGATCTATATAAGAGATTACCGTAAATACAATGAGGATAAAGAGAAAAAAGAAAAATAGAATATTTACTCGTCTCTGCTTTTCGGGATTCGGAACCTAAGAAAGTTCACCGTCGGTGAAACGATGCTTGATTGGTTAACTTCAAAGATCGGGATGATATTCGCAGCGGTTGTAATTACTGGCAGTATTTTGGGTTTTTTCGCCTGGCAAAGGGAAAACTTCCAAGATATACAGCGGCAACAGACCGCAGATTTCATAGCAGATCAGATAGACCACATCAGTTCTATAAGCGGAGATGGCAAAGATCGGTTTACATTCGATTACAGCATGGAAATCGAGGGAATATATCTGGAACCCGAGATAGGAGGGGAATCCTACGAGATCGTGATTTCCCCAAACCATGTCATACTGGATCAAGGAGGTGAAGGACAGTTCATTTCTTCTCTGACGAGAAAGGTTCATCTATGGAATCCTTCTTCTTTTAAATCCATGGATGTTTTCAACGAAACAATATTGGAACAGTTGGATGAGGATAATCGTACTCTTAGCTTCGGACCGGGTCGTGATTTCTACGTCGAAAGCCGGTCTCTTAACATCACTTTTGCCTCTTCTCCTATGGAGAGGATATACATGACATTCGTGTACCCAGCCTAGATCGCCGGGGGTATCTACAATGAAAATAAATTCAAAGATATCAGGATTTTACCGCAAAGAACCCCGGGAGAGACTGGACCTCGTTTCCGAAATGTGCTCTTTAACCGGTGAAGAAAGGGGGAGCCTCGGGGATACTGGAGGTCTCCCTATGGAAAGTGCGGATTCTATGATCGAGAACGTTATCGGCAGTTTTGTTCTTCCTTTGGGAATTGCTACCTACTTCAAGATAGACAACATGGATTATCTGATTCCCATGGCGGTGGAGGAACCATCTGTGGTGGCTGCTGCATCCAACGCGGCAAGGATTGCACGACACGGAGGTGGTTTTTTTACCGAACACGATTCTCTGCTGATGATTGGACAATTACAGGTGGTGGGATTGGCAGATCCGGAAAAAGCAATATTAAAGTTAAAAGCTAAAAAGGATGAAATCATCAAAACAGCAAATAACAGAGATCCGGTCCTGGTAAGATTGGGTGGCGGGGTGAAAGATATAGAAATGAGAAGATTGGACACACTATCAGGTCCCATGGTTATAATGCATTTACTGGTTAATTGTCTGGATGCAATGGGAGCGAACGCCGTTAATACAATGACCGAGGAGGTGGCTCCTTTGGTGGAGGAGATCAGTGGTGGAGTCGTCTTACTCAGGATAATATCCAATCTGGCAGATCGGCGACTTTTTCGTGCAAAGGCGGTCTTTAAAAAGGAGATATTGGGGGAAGAGGTCGTCGATAATATTATACTGGCTTACCACTTTGCAGAAGCTGATCCATACCGGGCGGCAACCCACAACAAGGGAGTGATGAATGGGATTAGTGCCGTTGTTAGAGCGACTGGGAACGACACACGAGCCATCGAAGCAGGCGCACATTCATATGCGGCAACCTCGGGAAGATACAAACCCATAACCATGTATCATAAGAATGCGGATGGTGACTTGATCGGTGAGATCGAGCTTCCTTTAGCTGTGGGTCTCGTGGGTGGAGCTACCCGATCTCATCCCCAGGCCAGGGCTTGTATAAAGATTCTCGGTATTGAAAGCGCATCGGGATTGGCAAGGATCATCGCTGCTGTAGGATTGGCTCAGAACTTTGCGGCCATGCGCGCTTTGGCAGACGAGGGGATACAGCGGGGTCACATGACACTGCATGCGAGAAATATCGCTGCTGCGGCAGGAGCTTCGGGTGGTTCCATCGATGCCGTGGCGAGAATCATGATCGAATCCGGTGAGATAAACGAAGAAAAGGCGGGACAGATATTGCTGGAATTATAATCCTGATATGCCTTGATCTCTTGACTTACCATAATCATAAGGAAATAATGGTTGCTCATTCGGATTTTTTCGCCTTACCTTGGGCGGCCACCGACGCCATGGCTTTTTGAAGTTCATCAGGGTCACCCAGATAATAATGTTTCAGAGGATTAAGATCATCATCCAACTCATATACCAATGGGATGCCTGTTGGAATGTTCAATTTCAATATTTCATGGTCAGGTATATTATCAAGATATTTCACAAGTGCTCGAAGGCTGTTACCGTGAGCGGCGATCAAAACCCTTTTTCCGTTCTTGACCATTGGTGCAATGTCATTGTGCCAGTAAGGAAGAAAGCGGTCTACCGTGTCTTTCAGACATTCAGCGAATGGAATTTCTTTTTCATCGATTTCTTTATATCGGGCATCGTTCCCGGGATAACGCCTATCAGTCTTTTCAAGGGGCGGAGGCCGGATATCGTAACTTCTCCGCCATATGAGAACCTGTTCATCACCGAATTTCTGCGCTGTTTCAGATTTGTTCAACCCCTGTAAAGCACCGTAGTGGCGCTCGTTCAACCGCCAGGACCTGTGGACAGGGAGCCACATGAGGTCCATTTTTTCCAAAACGATCCAAAGCGTCCTTATTGCTCTTTTAAGGTAGGATGTGAAAGCCAGATCGAAAGTAAAACCTTCTTTCATCATTAGCGGACCTGCCTTCAATGCTTCCTCGATTCCTTTCTCCGACAGGTCCACATCGGTCCAGCCGGTGAACTTGTTTTCCCGGTTCCACGTACTCTCGCCGTGTCTCAATAATACCATTTTCATATTTCCACGATCCTTCCACGATCTTAGTTGGAATAGACGAGCCATTAAAACTCGGTTTTTCGTGTAAAGCCGTCCCATTATGACTCATCTTACTTGAGAAGCCAAGACCTATGGGCTTGGCTGAACAAGTAATAGGGCCCGGTACGGGACACCTTTACCAAGAAGACAGTCACTTTGTTCCCGTCTTTACAAGTGAAGACTCACACTATTCATCAAAATGCAGCCCGACGTCACATCTCTATGGGAGAACCCTAATAAACCTATAAATCTCCTTCCATTGTTTTATTTTGGTGTGAAATAATGCAATTCTAGAAACATTCTTTCAAATGGCAAGATAATTATATGTAATATCTGTTTGTATGGCCGAAATAGGATAGGGAAGAGAGAGATCGACATGTCCCCTGAAAACAAAGCAAAATTCAGGATCAAAGCACCGGAGTCAATACCCATTTCTCCAAAAGATGAAGACATCCATGAGGAGAAACCGCCTGCCAAACCCGTATTCAAGGCTAAAGAGACAGGCTACAGGGATAAATTGGCAACTATGCGACCGGAAAACGATGAAGAGGGGAGAGCAGCCGAAACAAAAAAGTTCCTTTTTAATGTAAAGGATCCTGCGATATCAGTTGATAAAGAGAAAAAACCTGATGAAAAGAAAGGATTTCTCTCAAAATTTTCTAAACTGAAAAAGAAAAGTGAATCCAGAAAGAAAAAGTTTAGTATTACCTCGGAAAAAGAAAGCACTGTCACCTCAGCCGACAGCGCGTCTGCCAAAAAGTTCAAGATGCTGGATCGTAGTAAAAGTACTCTAAGTGATGCTCCTCCATCGATAATTAAGGAAAAAGTCAGTTTCAAAAACAAAACGGAACAAATTCGGGCCTCCAAAACAGAAATTATAAAAGAAAAGGTCTCATTTAAAAAGAAAAAACCAGTACAGGCTGAAAAAGAACAAATCTCTAAAGAAACACCCACTTTTAAAAAGAAAGAACATGTGCAAATCGACGAGGCGCCCGAACTAAAGGAAAAGATCACTTTTAAACCGAAAGAACCTCCACTGGCCGAAAAGACGCAGATCTCGAAAAAAAAACAAACGTTTAAAAAGAAAGAAGAGGAACGACTCGAAGATATCCCTGAAAGAAAGGAAAAGATCGCATTTAAACAGAAGGACCTGAAAAGCGTTGAAAAGGACCTCCCAAGTAAAGAAAAAACCAATGTTTATCCAAAGGAAGAACCACTTGAGGAAGATATTGATTTTAACTCACGGATTGATAAAACGGATGGATCGGATTCAGCGAAAAAAAAGCACTCTTTTAAAGAAAATAAAACTGAAAAAGCTCTCCTCAGGAAAAAATTCTTGTCTGCAAGCAGTAGAGTTAGGCCAAAATCCGGGGGATTGTTCTCGTCAAATATTTTGAACGGTGTTGTGTTGTGTTTTTTTTCCATCGTTGCTACGTATGTACTTACTACCTTCAAAAATTCACCGGACAATTCGATCATGTGGAAAATATGTTTTGTCCCACAAATATTTCTTGTCTACGTTGTAATACTGGTAATTTTGTACATCACCAGTATCGCCCTGGTTCTTACGGGGATAAATACCAAATTCAAGGGCTTATGACCCGGATTCGGATTTTTCTCTGCATCCCTTTTTTAGATTACCAATATTATTATATACTAGAGATTCCCGTCCGCAGCAAAGTTGGGAATCCCACATTGAGAATCCCTAATTGTATTTGCCATTTTTTTAAAAAATATTCTATTCACCAAAATGTTAATATATGGTGATGAAGTTCACGAGCCACCACTGTGCCAAGGGTGTCACACAGGATAACTGCATGTAATAATGAATAAACGATAAAACTTTGATCAATGAGAAAGGGTCCGTAGCTCAGCTAGGTAAGACGTTCATTGCAACTCGGCATTAATGTAACATTACAATAACT
The DNA here is from genome assembly GCA_964342815.1 of uncultured archaeon. Taxonomy (GTDB): domain Archaea; phylum Thermoplasmatota; class Penumbrarchaeia; order JASLWR01; family JASLWR01; genus JASLWR01. The sequence continues at coordinate 25,904 of CAYFHS010000012.1, forward strand.
ATCAATATCTGCGTAGTTTAGATGTGCTTCCGGCCCTTTCCTGTAAATGGGCCGTAACAATTGTAGTTTTGCCGAAATCAGGGACTGGGAACGTTTCTAGAAAGAGCATCTGGCTTTTAACCAGATGGCCGGGGGTTCGAATCCCCTCGGACCCGCCATTTCTCAAATGAAGTAACTTTAAAGGAGGGGTCGAAACGAATAAACTTGATGAACAACCTACGTTTGAAAATGTGGGTATCATCCTCGAAAACCTGCGGTTTTCTGCGGATAAAACCACCAGTCTCTTTTCTGGACCGATGGGTGAAGTCGAGATATTTATTTTGAATCCCATCAGAAAACCCCATTCCGTTTACGCCAATGTTTTAAAGTTTTTATCAAAGAATCAGAATAACAGAAATCTAGATCATAACCCGTTGGCACGGCGAGACCGAAATTCGGTTCACCCTTCTAATCGAAAAGGGTTTGTTTAAAAATATTTTCAAGGAGAATGCGGCTTATGGTCAAGATCGACGTAACAAAACATATGCTTGTCCCGGAACACATCGCTTTGGACGAGGAAGAAGCTCAAAAAGTTCTGGATAGATATTCTATTTCCAGGGAATCACTTCCCAAGATCCATATTACCGACCCTGTAATCAAGCTGATCGAGGCAAAAGAGGGTGATGTGGTAAAGATTACCAGGAACAGCCGCACAACCGGAAGATCAATTTACTATCGTTTCGTGGTCGCTAAATAATTCAATATAGTTTTGTATGAATGGCGTGATATCAATGAGAGAATTAGTCAAAGCTTTTTTTAGGAACCGTAGTGTCGTAAACCATCACCTTGCATCATTCAACGATTTTCTTCCAACCCATGATAATCCAAATTCGAGGATGCAGAGGCTTGTGAACTCCATCGCAATCGGGGATGTGGGGAAAGAGAAGGGATTAATACGGCTGGATATAGGTTCTATCGAGGAAGAGAATATAGATATCAGGTTAGGTCAGATCCGCATCGGAGTTCCGTTCATTACCGAGGCAAACGGAGCCCAACACAAACTCACCCCCATGGAATCCAGACAGAGGAACGCCACTTACAAAGCACCGATCTACCTGGACTACACGGTTGTACAGACCGATTCGAATGGTATCCAAACATTTATGGAGCCGGAGAAGAACGTACGGATAGGTGACCTCCCGCTGATGATCAAATGCAAGTTATGCAATATCCATCGGGATCAAATTGGGAATGAAAGAGAGCTTACACAGGAAGAATACGATAACGAGTTGATCAATCACAGAGAGGATCCCCTGGACCCTGGCGGTTATTACGTGATAAATGGGGTGGAAAGGGTACTCATTTCATTGGAGGATCTAGCCCCAAACCGGATCCTGGTGGAATATAGTGAGAGATACGGGACTAAACTCGAAGTGGGTAAAGTCTATTCCCAGCATCAGGGATACCGGGCTCTGACCTACATAGGCAGAACGAAGGATTGGATGCTCTTCGTAAAAGTCCCTGCAGCATCAGGCAACATTCCATTCCCGGTGCTTCTCAAGGCCCTTGATATGGAGAGCGATCAGGAGATTGCTGACGCAACCATATCCGATGAGCGAATGTCCAACATCATTTATGCCAATCTCGAAGATTGCGCCCAACAGCACGAAGTTTTTGCAACAACCGATGCCATAGCTTACCTCGAGAAAAAGTTCGCAACAGGTCAGGCGAAAGAATATCGCCAGAGAAAGGTTGAATCGATCCTCGATCATTCACTCCTTCCTCATTTGGGTATTACCCGGGAAAGCCGGTCGAAGAAAGCATTATATCTTTGCAGGATCGCAAGAAACGTGCTGGAACTACATCTGGAGATTAGAAAACCCGATGACAAGGACCATTATGCCAACAAGAGGCTAAAGCTGGCAGGGGATCTCATAGAAGAGTTATTCCGGGTAGCATTTACAAACCTCTGCAAGGACCTCAAGTATCAACTGGAACGAAGTTACGTAAGAAAAAAGAAACTGAAGATCAGCTCGGCAATCCGCCCAGATGTATTGACAAGTCGGCTGCTGCATGCCCTGGCAACCGGGAACTGGGTTGGAGGTCGGGCAGGGGTCTCTCAATTACTGGACCGTACCTCTAACATGTCAACTTTGAGCCATCTGAGGAGGGTAACCTCACCATTGACCAGAAGTCAACCTCATTTCGAAGCCCGCGATCTGCATCCCACGCAGTGGGGAAGGTTGTGCCCCAACGAAACCCCCGAAGGTCAGAACTGCGGTCTGGTGAAGAACCTCGCTCTAATGGTTGATATCTCGGAAGGTTATGATGCGGAAAAATTAGTGGAATCAATGTATTATCTTGATGTGGATCCCATTGGCAAAAAGGTGGTCCATGATACGAAGATCTTCGTGAACGGAGATCTGATCGGTATACACAAGGACCCGGAAAAACTGGTAGAGGAGATTAAACGAACCCGAAGGAACGCCACCCTTGCCATCCCACCTGAGAAGTCACAGGAGGTCAACGCCAGGTTCGATAGGCATACCAACGAAATATTCGTCAATTGCGATGAGGGGAGGATCAGAAGACCGCTGCTGGTTGTGGAGGACGGAAAACTTTTGCTAACCGAGGAGAACATCAAGGATCTCAACGAGGGAAGAATCGATTTCAGATCACTCCTGCAGCGCGGGATCATCGACCTTATAGATGCGGAGGAGGAAGAGGATCTTTACGTTGCTCTGAACGAGGACGAACTCACGGGGGACCATACTCATATGGAAATAGACCCAATAGCAATTGTAGGAGTGGCTGGTGGGGTGGTACCCTTCAGTATGCACAATTCCTCTCCCCGAAACACCATGGGAGCTGCAATGGCAAAGCAGGCTCTGGGACTGGGTACGACCAATTACCGATTGCGCCCGGATACCAGGGGTCATCTGTTCCATTATCCCCAGAAACCAATGGTGCAAACAGAGACTATGAAATATATTAATTTCAATGAACGACCGGCAGGTCAGAATTTCGTTGTAGGGGTCATATCGTTCCATGGCTACAATATGGAAGATGCATTAATCATCAACAAGAACGCTGTGGAGCGGGGTCTGGGTCGTTCAACCTTCATTCGGGCTTATCGGGCCGAGGAAAGACGATATCCGGGTGGTCAGGAGGACAAGTTCGAGGTCCCCGAGCCCAATGTGAGAGGAGCAAGAGAAGATAAATCATACAATCATCTTGACGAGGACGGCCTTGTTACTCCCGAGGAATACGTCAGCGGTGGTGTCGTCCTGGTTGGAAAGACGTCTCCTCCGAGATTTCTTGAAGAACAGCATGATTTTCTGACACCCCAGGTAAGAAGAGACACTTCCATCACCTGCCGTCACGGGGAATCCGGGTATGTGGATACCGTCACCATAACCGAGAACGAGAACGGCTCGAGACTGGTGAAGGTGAAGGTAAGGGACCTTAGGATACCTGAACTGGGAGACAAGTTCGCCTCGAGACACGGTCAGAAAGGTGTTATCGGTCTCGTTGTCCCTCAGGAGAATATGCCTTTCAACGAATTCGGCATCCAGCCTGATCTTATTATCAATCCTCACGCCATCCCATCCCGAATGACGGTTGGTCACGTTCTGGAAATGATATCGGGGAAAATGGGATGTGAGATGGGGCGGTTGATCGATGGTACCATATTCAGCGGGGAACCCGAGAAGAGACTTAGAACGCTTCTGACACAATCAGGTTACAAGCATTCCGGTAAGGAAGTACTTTATGACGGTTTGACGGGGAGGAAGTTCGAGGCCGACATTTTCATGGGTGTGATCTATTACCAGAAACTTCATCACATGGTCTCTGGAAAGATGCACGTCCGCTCAAGGGGACCAGTGCAAATACTCACCCGCCAGCCCACCGAGGGGAGGGCCAGACAAGGCGGTCTGAGATTCGGAGAGATGGAAAGGGATACCCTAATCGGCCATGGAGCGTCAATGGTGATCAAGGACAGATTACTGGACGAATCAGACGGGACCTCCCAGTATGTTTGTGGCAACTCGAAATGCGGTCATATCGCCATGTTGGATCGGTCCGGATTTCTGCGCTGTCCAATATGCGGTGATACCACAAATATACACAAGGTTGAGACCTCGTATGCATTCAAGTTGCTGCTGGATGAATTGAAATCAATGGGGATTATCCTACGATTACAGCTGGAGGACCTGAGATGAAGCCCAAAAGGATAAAACAGATCGAGTTCGGTTTGCTTTCACCGGAAGAGATAAGGAAGATGTCGGCTTTGAAAGTAATTACCGCTGATACATACGACGAAGACGGTTTCCCTATTGATATGGGTCTTATGGATACGCATTTGGGGGTTATTGAACCAGGACTCAGGTGTAAAACCTGCGGTCGAAAGGTGGACGAATGTCCCGGTCATTTTGGTCATATCAACCTTGCCATGCCAGTGATCCATGTAGGTTACGTCAAACTCATCAAGAACCTGCTGCGAGCTAGTTGTAGATCCTGCGGTAGGTGTCTACTCAATCCTCGAGAGATAGAAGACGGGAAATTACACATTCAAAAATGCATAGACACCGGTATGGTAAATGAGACCGATACGATATACAAGGAAGTGGTCAGAGAAGCATCCAAAGCAAAATTCTGTCCACATTGCGGTGCGGAACAGAAGAAGATAGTTCTGGACAAACCAACTACTCTACGAGAAGAAAGGCACAAACTCACCCCTCGTGAAGTAAGGGAAAGACTGGAAAAGATACCTGAAAGCGATCTTCCGGTGCTCAGCGTCAATCCTGCAATAGCAAGACCCGAATACATGATCCTGACCGTTTTACCGGTCCCGCCGGTCACTGCGAGACCCTCAATCACACTGGAATCCGGTGATCGCTCAGAGGATGATCTCACTCACAAGATGGTCGACATTCTGAGAATCAATCAACGTCTTCTCGAGAACAGGGACGCAGGCGCACCCCAGCTCATTGTTGAAGATCTTTGGGAACTTCTCCAGTACCACGTAACGACCTATTTTAACAATCAGACTTCAGGAATACCTCCCGCCAGGCACAGGAGCGGCAGACCCCTGAAGACCCTGACACAGCGTTTGAAAGGAAAAGAAGGACGTTTCAGATCCAATCTTTCCGGTAAGAGAGTGAACTTTTCCGCACGAACGGTGATTTCTCCAGATCCCAACATATCCATCAATGAAGTTGGGATTCCCTATCAGATCGCCCAGGAACTGACCATCCCCGCTCGGGTGAACCGGTACAACATAGAAGTGATGCGGGAGCTCGTGCGGAACGGACCTGACACCTACCCTGGAGTAAATTATATCATGCGGAATGACGGACGACGCATTAAGCTGACAGAGAAGAATGCCGAACACCTTGCAGACGAGGTTCTGGAAGAAGGATGCGTTGTTGAAAGACAGATGATCGATGGGGATGTGGTACTCTTCAACCGGCAGCCCTCTCTTCACAGGATGTCAATGATGGCACACACTGTAAAAGTGATGAAATACAAGACCTTCCGTTTGAACCTATGTGTCTGTCCACCATACAATGCGGATTTCGACGGAGATGAGATGAACCTTCACTTGATACAGAGTGACGAGGCCAGGGCCGAGGCTATGATATTAATGTCCCCCCAGGAACATATACTTTCACCGAGGTTCGGAGGCCCCGTTATCGGAGCTATCCACGACCACATTTCCGGCGCGTTCCTAGCCACATATCACAGGGAATTCGATTACGAGCAGGTTCTCAATATTCTAGAGAAGATCAATTGGTTAAAGGGCATACCCGAACCTGATAGGGTGGATGAGAACGGAAAAAGATACTGGAAAGGAATATCCATATTTTCCCTGATCCTGCCGGATGATCTAAATCTTGATTACAAAGCATCCATCTATGATCCTGATTTGCCGGAAACCGACACTATTGTAAGAATACGCAACGGGAAGATTTTACAAGGTACGGTGGACGGCCGCTCCATAAGCGCATTCAAAGGAAGGATCCTGGACACCGTAGTAAGGGAATACGGTCCGGATGAAGGTCGGAAGTTCCTCGATAACGTTACCAAGGTTTCACTGGGCGCCATTTCACAATTGGGATTCTCAACGGGTATCGACGATCAGGACATACCGGAGGACGCTTCCAACCAGATCAAGGAGGGACTGCAGTCGGCCAGTGATGCCGTGGCCAAACTTGTACGGTCCTATCACGAGGGAATACTGACCCAGCTTCCGGGCCGGTCTCTTGAAGAAACATTGGAAGTAGAGGCAATGAAGGTACTTGCAAAGGCCAGGGATATTGCCGGAGAGATCGCTGGAAAACATCTCGGTCTTGGAAACTCCGCAGTGATAATGGCGAAATCGGGAGCCAGAGGTTCGATGCTGAACCTGTCGCAGATGTCCGGATCCATCGGACAGCAGGCCGTAAGAGGTGAAAGAATCTCCCGTGGTTATGAAAACCGTACTCTGCCCCATTTTAAAAGAGGCGACAAGGGTAGCGAAGCAAAGGGATTCGTTAAATCGTGTTTCAAGGACGGCCTCACACCAACGGAATATTTTTTCCATGCAATGGGTGGAAGAGAGGGATTAGTGGATACCGCGGTAAGGACATCACGTTCGGGTTACATGCAAAGAAGGTTGATCAATGCCTTGGAGAATCTCCGACTCGTTGAGGACGGAACCGTGAGGGACACCGATAGCGTGGTGGTACAGTTCAAGTTTGGAGATGACGGTATCGATCCGGCCAAGAGCATTGCCGGAAATCCCATTGATATTGAGGAGCTGTTCAGGAGAAGGATGATATACAACAAAAAGCGCGATCCCATGAGAAAGGAGGTGAAAGCATAACCACCAGCATCACAAGGAAGACCATAAATGCCTTCATTACACGGGGTATCGACGAGGACACAGCCAATGAAATCGTTGAAAAGGGTTACAACCTGGCTCGTATCGAGAAGGCGGAATTCCCCCAACTGGTGGAAGATCTTGGTCCGGACATGGCTTTCGAGGTCGGAAAGAAAGTATTCACCAGGACGCGTTTCGACGAATTCAGCAAAGTATTCAATGAGCTGAAGGATAAGTTCAAGGCAGAGCGTGGAGAACCGGAACCTGAGAAAGGGGTTGTGAACATTGAAGAAATTCCCAAGAAACACCGCAGCATCCCAAAAAAGGAATGTGACCGGGGTATCGTATTCACAATCGGAAAGGAATCCCAGGTTGAGCAGCTGAGGAAAATATCGCAGGAGACCGGAAAAGCCATCTGGGGAAATAATTTCAAGATAAACACATCGAAATTTTCATTCCCCCTTACCGCGTATATTTATATTATAGGAAAAGGTGTGGAATTCAGGTCTGTAATCAGCGAAATATATTCGAAACCGGTTGATCGAAAAGACATTTTGATAGAATCCCAACGTGATGAGGTATTTCCATCATATTTCCTGCTTAAGGACATCTCACCTCTGGGTGAGGTGATCGATCTTATGGAAATGGTATCTCCCAGCGGAACTTCTATCAAGAGCGCACGGAATTACACAAACATACTGGTTCACAAGGGCGAATATCTTCCTTACGAGATGTATGACTTCGGGAAAAAAGAAGGGGAGAAAATAGAATCATTGGAGCCCTCGAGACCGAAAACCATCAAGGAGCAGTTGAATATAATCTGGAAGATCGAAGATTTGGAAATGGTGAAAGACTATAGTTCATTCCTGGAAAAGGGGAAGAAAATAGCTTATTGGGGAGTGGATTTCCCCATTAGCAAGAAGAAATTCTCGTTCCCGATAACCGGATACCTCATGACGGAAAACGACATCTCACACAAGGCGACAATTACAGATCTCATCAAATATTCTGCAAAACAGCCACCTGAGGAGGGTAGTTGTCCAAGCAAATACGAAGGGGATTACGATACCTTTATCGTAATATCCGAAATAACCGAGATCGAGGAACCAAAACAGCTGGTCCATTTCAGAAATCCGCGTGGGAAGCGGCCAACCAGCCTCCGGACCTACATCCGGGTCCTGGGAGGTCCCGAGGAGGGAACCATCATTGACCAGAAGGACATTACTATACGCGCTCCCGAGGTGGAGATCAAGAAAAAGATGAAAGAAACGATAAAGACGGTCACCCTTCCCACCATCAAGGACCGAATCTCCGAGATTGTCGAGAGGAAGAAACTTAATCTTGACGAGGATGACATTACCCGACTGGGACTCAAATACGGCAGGATAAAAAAAGAGGACACAGAGCTGGAGGAAATATTCGATAGTTACAATAAAATTCTCCTTGCCCGCAAAGATATCAAAACTCATATTCCCGTGAGTACAATTGATGAACTTGCTGAAAATATAAGAAAATTCGAACCTGATCAGGAAGAACTTGGGGATATCATCGATGTCATTATCGGGGACCGTAGCCGCCGACTCATGGACCCACACGAGTCCTGCGGGATCGTATCAGCTCAATCCATTGGAGAACCAGGGACACAGATGACCATGAGGACGTTTCACTATGCCGGTGTGGCCGAGATCAACGTAACATTGGGGCTGCCCCGTCTCATCGAGATAGTGGACGCCAGACGGCAGCCATCCACACCAATTATGGAGGTCCACCTGACTGATGACGTAAAGGATGACAGGGCAAAAGTCCAGAAGATCATTACCGAAATAGAAGCGACTAAACTTATGGACGTTGCTTCTCTGAAAACCGACCTTACTAACATGAATGTTCGGATCGAACCGGACAAGGAAAAGATGGTCACCAGGGGAGTTCGCCTCGATGATATAAAAGACAGGTTAATGACTGCCAGGCTCAGGGGTATTTCAAGAACGAAGACGAAACTCACAATCGAAGAGGAACGGGGAACCGGAAATCTGATAATGTCTTCCGACCAGGTCTCTTACAAACACCTTCAGGCCCTTGTGGAAGGAGTGAAAGGAGTACGGGTCAAAGGTATAAAGGACATCGAGAGATGTATTGCCAGAATGGAGAAGGGCGAGGGGTACGTTATCCACTCGGAGGGATCCAACCTTCAGGAAGTACTGGCAGTGAACGGGGTCGACATAACCAGGACGACAACGAACAATATCAGGGAGATTTATCAGGTTCTCGGTGTGGAAGCCGCCAGGAACTCCATTATCAAGGAAGCCTACGACACGCTTAGAGAACAGGGGTTACAGGTGGATATAAGGCACATTATGCTGGTTGCAGATATCATGTGCGTTTACGGGGATATACGGCCTATTGGAAGGCACGGTATAACTGGGAAGAAGTCCAGTGTTCTGGCGAGGGCAGCATTCGAGATCGCAGCCGCAACCCTGCTGACAGCGGGGATAAAGGGAGAGGTGGATTCCCTGGAAGGCATAGCCGAGAATATCATTGTGGGCCAACCGGTGATCACAGGGACCGGCGAGGTGGCATTGGCGTACGACCCAACGAGAAAATGTAAAGAGGTGATCTGAAATGGATATCCGTCGCGCATTAAGGCAGGCTGTTTCAACAGGAACAGTTTACCTGGGAACGAAACTGACCCTTAAGGCTCTGAAGAAAAAGAAGGTCAAACTGATAATATACTGCAAGAACACATCAACCCCCCAAGAAGGAATATTCCTGAAATACGGGAACATTCCGAATTACCAGTTTCCGGGAACGAACTTCGAGCTGGGTGCTGCCTGCGGGAAACCATTTGCAGTATCGGTGCTGTCCATCATTAAAGCGGGCGAGTCTGATATATTAGCCTTGATTAAATAGAATCATATGATCCAAAACATAAATAATTGCTTTTATCGATCGATGTCAGCCCGCCTTCTACCTTTTTTTACTTTTCCCACGGGTACCAGTCCTGCCAGTATCATGCAGTGTAATTATACAAGGTCTCTGGTTCAGCTAAAAGCTATCCTTGGTGTGTTTCTCTTTGAGTATAATTCATTTTTTTTTAAAGCGTCCAGGCTGATTTATAATCCAGTTCTTTCTTCCGATATAGCTAATTCCAATTTATAGAGCCCCACGAACGGATTTTTGAGGTGTTTTTGTTAGTGAACATTCCAGTGTGAAAAAGTTCACTTTCCGAACAAATTGGAGTCGCACAATTCGCCGAGTGAACTCCCAACAGCTCTGAAAAAACTCATACAAGATTAATTATTCTATTTTTTAAAATTAAAATCTAAAAGCACCGGGACTTATTATATATGTATTATTATAGTAACTCACAGCAATAAAATCGTCGAATCTTACAGCTGTTTTTCGCAGATCTACCGAAAAAATGGCTGTTTGTTCTCAAATTTGGCGAAAATAGAAAGTTAAAAACATAATTCATAATTTTTAGTCTTCCACATGAAGCCAGTAATCCGGATATAGCAGTATCCGTTGATCAGGAATTGGTCGAAAATATAGGAAAAACCTTGAAAAAGTCGTTAAAATCTACTCAAAATAGGACTGGGTAATAAACTATATATATAAATTATTATAATCCATAAAGAGTTTAAGCAAACTAATAGAGGTGAAAAACATGTATGGAAAAATGAAAAGAATAATTGTAGCCACCCTGGTAGCGATTATGATATTGAGTGCTTTTCCTATGATGGCAAATGCCGCGGAAGAAAATGCACCCGCACCGGGTCGCGCAAATGAGATAACGGTAAACGATATAGAAGTAACAACGGAAATACCGTTCGAAGAGGACGGTGTGAACGGAAACGGAGAATATGTAGTGGCAGTGAACTTTACATTGCCCGAGCAAATGGTTAGCGTGAATGTCACAGTTAATGTCACTCACAACGGCAGCTTTGAAACCAACGCCACCGAAAAGCTAAACCTGTCTGCTGGAGATCATGACGTCCTTCTTCAGAAAGCGTTCGATTTCACCGATCCGGGGCTTTATACCATAAACGCCTCCATAGATGGATGGAATGGAACCGGAATGATCGACGGGGCATTGAACATTTCTGACGTGAATTTCACGACGATAATCGATTTCTATGTAAACATCAGTATCGAAGCCCCGGACGTGGGTGGAGTATACGGAAAGGGACCCATAGAGATACACGCTGTCGTTAAAAACACAGGAAATTCCATCATAGAGAATACGAACGTAACCATCGAGGCCGTAAACGTCTCCAGCCAGATCGCAGAGGTGTTCACGGAGGCCTTCGAGGGTATCGAAATCCTGGCCCCCAATATGGAGTCAGAGCCCGTTCAGTTCTTCTGGATTCCATCCAAGGAAGGCGACAACAGTGATTATGATATCACAATCACGGCAACGAACGTTACAGGTGGAGTAAGCAACAATACCACCTTGCGTGTTTCGATAAAGAACATTACCGTACTGCATATCGTTGACATGACTGGATTCGGCGACACCCAAGGTGGGGCGAGTACATTCTTCGATGTGAACGTGCTGCTGAACAATACCGGTAACGCTGCCGGGAAAGGAACAGTTCACCTGGTGATATATCCGGAAGGAGATCCGGGAAATCCCGTGATCGACCTTACAAATACCTCCGATGATGTTGCCCCCGAAGAGGGAACCGCTACAAGAGAAGAAGGCACTGTTGTATTCCCGAACCTTTCCATCGATACTCCGGGAGAATACATGGTGAAGGCAAGCATCGCGGGTACGGAGGAAGAAATGATCAAAAACCTGACCATCGAACCGGATCCGAATCTGGCACCGGACCTCATGAACGTTTCTCTATCACCGGATCCAACAGCCGTTAACGTGCTGGTGGGTGAGGAAATAACCTTTTCAGTCGTTTACAAGGATGTTGATGGTGACGCGGGAACCGTGAAGCTCTACATTGACAACATCATGCACGACATGGTCAACGGAAGCGCCACATGGCTTGATGGGGTCACCTTCACGTATACGTGGGCGGCAACAAACGCATCAAACCATTCGTACAACTTTGTGGCTAATGATGGAACGGAAAACAAATTTATGGAGCACGTTGATTACAACTTCACCGTCTACGAGCACACTGACGGATGGCTGTACGGAAAGGTCACCGACGGGAACGGAAACGTATCAAATGCCTCGGTGGTCATCTACATTACGGCCATGAACGCGACTAACGTAACATACATCGACAAATACTACAACACAACAACGGACGCTAACGGTGATTTTTCGAAATTCCTGCCTTTCACCGATACAAAATACGTGATCATGCTGGACGAGACCTGGCTGGCGGACAATAAACTCGAAGTTACCGGAGTGAACAAGCAGAACTTCGAGATCAAGGCGGCGACGCCCAAAGCATGGGTAAATTACACCCTTACAGATGCGGCACCGCCTCCGGTACCTACATATCTCGTCGGCAAGGTTGTGGATGAAAAAACTGGCGAAAATCTTTCCGGTGTGACAATCACCGTGGAGATATTCAAAGATGTTGAAGGCAACATGACCGCTCTGGTTGACGGTGTGAACGTAACCATCAATACAACAACCCGAACCTGGATGAACCTCACGGCTACGACTGACATGAACGGTTCGTACGCTGTCATGGGAGTACCCCACGGTCAAGTCGATATCGACGATGCAAAGGTCACCGGTACAATGGTCTACCGCCATGATGTGGCGGAACCGGAAGGAGCGATCCTGGGCTGGTGGTTAGCAACGGCCGAATTGACTGATTATGTTACCCAAAAGAAATCCCTGGAGTTCAAGGAAGCTATGAACACAACCTGGAACGTCACTCTGCCAAAGGATATAACGGTTCTTTACTCCATATCCGGTGCAGTAAATCCAGCAAGTGCAACGGTGAAGTACGGAACTACAGCGGTTGTGGTGGATAGCACAACGGGAAATTTCACCGTTACAAACCTTACGGTAGGAACCTACGTGTTCACCTTCACTGCAGATGGCTATATCACAAGAACTGAGAATGCAACCATCATCGATGCGGACGTACTTCTGGGGACTATAAAACTTGTGCCGGACCCCGATTCCAATATAACTTACACAATGAAACTTGGACCTTGGATGGAGAACGATGAAGATGGAAAACCCGGTGTAGAGGTTTCCTTTTCATTCCTTGGTAAAGATTACGAAGGTGTGACAGGATCGGATGGATATGCAGTGTTCAAGGAATTCCCGGTACTGAACTTACCCGACGATATCAAGGTAACCCATAAATTCGGGGATGAAGCTGCAGTAACCGAGGATGTGGATGATCTTGATCTTGATAAATGGAGAGGAGTTGAAAAACCAGTTGAAACCGACGGGAACGACATACTCCTCATAGTGGCCATCGTCGTGATCGTTTTCATCATCATCATTCTCGTTGTGCTTGCCATGAAATCCAAGGGCGGCGAGGAAGAGCTATACGATGAAGAGGTCAGGGAATACGAGTGCCCGAGCTGCGGAGCAATTGTGACTTCCGACATGGACACCTGTCCGGAATGCGGCGAGAGCTTCGAGGAAGAAGAGTTCAGATGCCCGGAGTGCAGCGAGATGGTTGAGAAGGATGCCACCATCTGCGACTCATGCGGCTCCGAGTTCGAGATGCCCGAGAAGGTCGAAGAGGAGATCGAGGAAGGGGAAGAAGGAGATGAGCTGGAACCCCCCGAGGACGATGTCCCCGAAGCCATCGATGAGTTCGATGTGGAGGACGAGGATGCGGAACTCGAGGGCGTCGAAGATCTTGAAGAAGAACTCGAAGAGGAAAGCCTTGATATGGACGACGAATAACTCGACGATCTAGACGACGAGGATCTTGAGGACCTTTAAGGTCCTCATTTTTCTTTTTTTTTTATTTTTTTTTCATTTTTTAATTTTGGCGAGCATTTATGCTACTTTGATTTTACTATCGAGGGCCTGCGCCCGTTTCACTCCGGTGTATCGGTAGATACTCAACGAATCCAAGATTCGTTTGCATCCTCGGGATGTTACCCTACGGATACACCTGCGCCCTCGACATGTAAGTCTACGGGCGACGTAAGAAACGCAGGCCCTCATAAGAGCCTAAAAATATTATTAATATCAAGGGTCAGCAGAACGCTGACCATGGAGGCCAGTGGTCTCATTTCCGATAATGGGTATTCTTTATTTTAATTCGGACCAGCGTTTGCTGGAGCTCGCTGGCCCTCTTTAGATATTATCGATATACCTTGGGATATAAGCTATGAACCTAGTGGTGAAGCTCCCTGGCGGCTATAAACGACAATCCGTTCTCCGTGAGAGCCTTCGCAGTGTTGTTCACCGCGTCATGCTTGTCCAGGAAATTCCTCTCCATGCTGGCCGCGACACCCTGCTCCTCGATATCCTCCTTGGTCAGGAAATAATCGAGTATGCTGGATGGGCGCTCCCTCGACTCTTCCACCAGGACCTCTCCCCCTTCGTGCTTGGCACTAATATTCTTTACCCGAGGCGTGATCTCGATCAATTCATCCCGGCGGTCGTATGGTTGCCGTACAATGGCCCTGTAAGTCTCCAGAATGTGGTGTTCGAACCGGACCACATCCTCGAATCCGAATGCATTCCTGATCCCGTCAGACAGTTCGATGGTCCCGTTATCCACGGAATTGGAAAAATTGAAACCTATAAGAGAGGTGGTTCCGTCAGGTCTCGAGAACAATTTGGCCGTCATCAAGGTCCATAGTACCGAATAGGGATTGTCGTTCCCCATGAAAACCGATATCTTGAACTCGATATCCACGCCTATCTTGTGCAGCAGATAACCCAGAAGCACCGTCCCCGGATTGATATTCAATACCTGTCTCACCCCGTACTCCGTGTAGTAATGCAAAAATTCATCTAGCCAAGCCAAGGCATGGTCGTTTGGCTGCCCGACACCACCGAAATAGCCGGTTATGGTCTCTGGGCCTCCGAGATGCACGTTGGATCCGTCGGTACCCTTGGTGTCAAGCGTTTCGCAGCAGCTCGAGCCTATTATTTTCGTTGCTGCGGTAAACGCCAGGATGTCATTATCCCGGACCTGCTCGGCCATGTTCCGCACCCGGATATACCTGCCGGGCATCAGTTCCCCCCTTTCCACAGCCTGTCTCGCCGCCACCATTAACCAGGGAAAATACTGGGCTGCGGATAATTCCAGGGTTACGGCATAATTATCCTTGAATTTTATATGTCCATAACGGTCGCCCAAAATCCTCTTCCGATATTCCTCGACGCTGATGAAGGCTCGCTTATCCTTCTGATTCTGTAGCCACTGAAGGTCCCGGACATATGGCGAGTTCAATTCGGAAAGCCGCCGGATGAGGGTTTCCGGTTTCCCGCTCTCACAGGCCTTCCTGTTGATTTCCTGAACGCCTCCGTACTTCTCGATGACCGAAAGAAATGAAGCGATCATCGGATTTTCGGGATCGAGAAGAAAACGGTTCAGCTCATTGACGATACCTGGGGATACCCTTAAGCTCTGCAGGATAGAAGAATCCATAAGTTAACACTCCTGTATATCGAGTCTCTAGTGAGGCGGATGAGCCGCCCCTGCAATAATACAATAGTGAATCTTTGGTTGATCTGAAAAAATCATCACATCAGGGAAATGATGGCTTCTGCGGGATTACCTTCATTCTCCTGAAGGGCTTTCTTTGCCGCCTCGTAGCTTGCACCCGTCTGGCCCATAACTATCTGAATATCCTCTTCCGGGATTTTAACGGTACCTTCCTTCTCGATTATCTTTGGTTCGCCAACGATATTGAAGGTTGTTTGGCCCTGGGTAACCATCATGGAGACCGATGCTTCATCGAACACATACTCCCGGTCGGCAGTTCGGATCAATATCTTCTCTACGTTCTCAAGCTCCTCCACCTCTATCCCCATTCGTTTCATCATCATTTTCATTTTTCTGGGATTCATCCCTCTACCTAGACCGGGTATCAAAATATCGCTTCCTATATATTCCTCTTGAAAAGATATCGACTGTAACCCGTGGCTGAGCCACCTGATGCCACTTTGAACTTCCCTTTTTTGAAGACCGCTCTCTTCTTGTTTATGGTATTATCACTGGCATACAGCTCCGCACCCACCGTCTTTATACCCTTCTTTTTCAGAATGGATACCACGTGCTTAAGCAGTCCCAGCGCATAGCCTTCAACGGACCAATCGTCGATGTTGAAGGAATTGATGGTTCCCTCCCTACCCTGATAGGCGAATTCACACATCCCAATCCTCTTCGAAGCATCCTCGGTGTACAGCACGGTGGAATTTACCTCCCCCCCGCTCATCATCCTAACCACCTTTGTCTCGTAAATAACTTTGATCCTGGGCGAAAATAGACCACCCGTTTTTATCTTTTCGAAGGCGTGTTCAGCCATTTAATTCCCCCTAAATTAATTTTCCGCGATCCATCATATTCAGCGGAATCGGCCCTGCAGGACTCCCGCTTTGCTCCGTTGCATCAAAGATTCAACTGAGCCCTTGGAAACATGCTGTTTCCTACGGGCCACGATTCCGCGAACATTATCAAGCTGCGAATTTCGAATTATTTTCGAACTTCGCACCATTGACAATATTCAGGTCATGTTGGATTACAAAAGTATCATATAAATGTTTTTACCGTTTTTAGAAAGTTTCCGATATTTTTCATCCCAGCAGCTGGAGAACCTATTAGGTCAAATCGGGTTACGTCCTTCCTTGAGATAGCTGATGAGATCGGCTTCTGCCACGTTCCGCTGTTCCCCTGAATTCATGTCCTTCACCGCTACCAGAGATTTATTGCGTTCGTCCTCTCCGATTATCCCCACGTAAGCAGCACCCAGGGCATTACCGTATTTCATTGCCTTCTTCATATTTCTGCCTCTCAACTCCAGATCCACCTTCAAGCCCGAGCTTCTCAAACGGTTGGCAACCTTCACAGTATGGGAAACGTCATTCTTTGAGACAGGGACCAGAAACAGATCCAATTTCTTAGATTTGAAAGCGTAACCCTGGGTATCAAGTGCCAGTAGTAATCTGTCGAATCCCAAAGCAAAGCCGCTTGTGGCCACCTCCCTTCCTCCGAACAAAGGTACAAGCGAATACTCTCCACCGCCGCAGATCTGTTTCTCGGCTCCCAATGCTGGCGCCTCTATCTCGAAGACGATCCCCGTGTAATAATCCAGACCTCGGACCACACCGAGGTCAACGTTGTAGTTACCCACATCCATGATGTCCAACCATTGACAGATCTTCCGGAAAAGGTCCAGATGTTTATCGATACCCGGATACTCAGTTTCCATCTCCTTGATCTCCGAGAGAATCCCCCTGCCTCCGCTGCCATCCGTAAGTCTTACGATGTCCGATACCAGCTTCGACGGCGTACCGTGCTCAAAAAGAAGGTCCTCCAGTCCTTCGATGTTCTTCTTGTCGATGAGTACAATGGCAGACGCCAGTGCATTTGAGGGTAGTTCGGCCTTCGCCATCACTGTCCTCAATATATCCAGGTAACCGATGTTGATCCGGAAATCATTCAGGCCGGATTTCTCCATTATC
Organism: uncultured archaeon; assembly: GCA_964342815.1. Lineage (GTDB taxonomy): Archaea > Thermoplasmatota > Penumbrarchaeia > JASLWR01 > JASLWR01 > JASLWR01. The sequence continues at coordinate 43,333 of CAYFHS010000012.1, forward strand.
CTTACTGATAATGCGATCAATTCGGCCAGCGCAAGAGGTGTGGAACTGCCAATGAATTCGACACCGAACTGCCAGAACTCGCGGAACCTTCCCTTTTGGGGCCTCTCGTATCTGAAGCAGTTTCCGAAATAGTACAGTTTTTGAGGTTTTGGTCGGTTCTGAAGACTATTGACATAGAACCTCATTGCTGATGCCGTTAGTTCCGGTCGAAGAGCCAGGCTCCTCCCGTTCTTATCGGTAAAGTTGTACATCTGGTCGATTATTCCCGGGCCCGAACGCAGGGTGAAGAGATCCAAGTGTTCAAATGTAGGAAGATTGATCTCTCCGTACCCGAAACTCTCGACGGTTCCTCTCAGTGTAACAAGAAGTTGTTCCCGCCGGTCCATTTCCTCCGGTGTGAAATCCCTAGTTCCTCTGGGCCTACCGATCATATCTCCATCCCCTGATTAGCTCGCCAGTTAATATTCAACCTCAATAATTTCTCGGATAAGCTTGTGGAGCGAACCGGTAAAAATAGCTTATTCCTGGATGTGCTTAATACTCTCCTGAGCCAATCTCAGTGCTTCCTTGTAACGTTCCAGCCCGTAGGCGGTTCGCGCTTTCCTGAAATAATCCTGGGCCCGTTCATTATCAGTACCCTTTACAATCTCACCTGTGGCATAGAGTACCGTCTTTGCTCTCTGTTCGAGAAGAGTGTTCCTCTGGTCCTTGAGTTCTTTCAAACACGCCTGGGAAAGTTCGTTCGCGCTTTCAAGGAGACCTCCTGAGAGATAATCCGTGGCCTTTTTGATATTTTTCTGGATCTTGGTGGTATCTCCTCTCATCCCTTCGACCTCTTCCATTATCGCACTGCAGTTATCGAGAATCCTCCTCAGTTCATCCCGGAAAATATCCTTTTCAAGGCCGCCCATGGCATTAATGATGAGGTTTTTAACCTCACCCGCTTTCTCCAATTCTCCCTCTTTAAGGAGAACCAGCAGCTTTTCCAGATCCCTTCTTGCGTTCAGAACCTCAGCTCCCTTCTCCTCGTATATATCCAGTTCTTTTCTAAGGGCTGTAGCCTCATCCTGCATTATCCGTACCCGGTTCATGTGAAGAAGCTCGTTAATCACTGATATTGCTTCGCGTATGTTATCATAGGCCAATGCCATGGCTTCCTTGAGGAACAACTTCCGGCTTTCTTCCATAAGAAGGGTGCCCTGGGAAATGTCGAGATCAATGGCCTCGGCTTTCTCCAATCCTCTCTCAGCCTCCTGGCGGCTGATCAAATATTTCTCGCTCATTATCTGCCAGTAACTATCCCGAGCGTCCTTCTCAGCTCTTTTGGCCACATTCATTGCGAATTTATACATCCCGGATTCAAACAGACGACCGGCCATATCCAATCTTTTCAAGTGAACGGCTCCGTCCATATCTCTGGCCTTTGATTGAATAACATTCGTTATCCTTCTAATCTCCTCATTGAACTTCACCCTCCGTCTGCTGTCGATTTCCTTTTCAGCCAGATCGATTGCCTCTTCGCAGAGTCCCTGTATCTTCGAGTAATTCCTTTGTCTCTCCGCTTCCTGGGCCTTTATCAGGACTACCTGTACATCTTTCGCCTCTGAGAATTTTAGGCCCATCAGCCTCATTTTTTCTATAGCAGATGTAATAAAACGGCTCGCCAAGTCCTGTTCATGCCTCTTTAGGGCCATGTTCGCTCCGTCTTCGGCTCGAATAAAACATTTTTCCGCTTCCTTGAATCCCCCATTTTCAAGTGCTGCTTTTCCCTGAGCAAGCCAATGAAGCGCGCTGGTGGGGGTAAATTGTTTAGACTTAAGGGCGTTTACCTTGTAAGAAAGATCAAGATAATGGTCAATGTGGTTCTGTTTCGTTACTCTCTGTTCGATCTTCTCGATCTGATCACCCAGAAGATTTACGTATCGAAGTCTTTCCACCCACTCCGTCCCGGGTGTATCACTAAATATGTTCAGGTATAATTTATAAACATCAACCCCTACGATACCCCTTTTGAGCAGCTTTTCCACTCCGCCCAACCTGTTGATACGGGCTTTTTGATCTTCAAGTCCTCGTCCGATCTCCGCTTCGATAGTTTCGGTTATGAGATCCCGTATCTTTTCAAAATCCACGAAAGCACTGTCTTCTTCGGATCTGGGAACGGCTGGACCTATGCTCGGCAATCCATCCAGTTTCATTGTGTATTCCCGGATTCTCTCTTCCGGTAGATATTCGGAAACTCGGTCCAATAACCTTCTTACACTTTTTACATTCTTTTGAAACATTGCTTTTGTTTCTTCATCCTCCAACATTTTAAAGAACTTGCTTAGAGACAATATCGTTTGTGTCAGTTCCTCGGTTATTGGAATGGCAGAATCGTCCCGCAACAATCTGAGTTTTTTCATCAGCTCCGTTTCATACCCCTGCCTTTCTCCTGTTGCTATCAATGAGTCTTCGAGTGAGAGAACAGCTTCGGATATATCTGCTGTTTTCTGCTTGCGGATATTCTGTGCCAGTTGAACTGCTTCCTCCATCAGTTTATAGGCTTTATCCAGCTCGCCGTTCTTAATTAATATTCGTCCTTGATCCATCATATTTTTCGGTTCATCCTGGTCAATACCGTCGGCAGCAAGTTCGTCTATCTGCAGTTTTATCCGCTGGTATTTCTCATTCGCCATATTATTTTCATATTCGCTCCGTTTCAAATTGAAAAGCTTAATAATTTCCTCGTATGATTCATTCGCCGCGTCGAACTTTCGCTCGATTAACAGTCCCTCAATCTTTTTCATTTCTTCCTCGAAATGATCCTTTTTTATTGGAAGATTGCTGACTGATTCCCTCAGAGCTTCGATCTTCGTCTGAAGTTCACCCATTACTGTCATCTCGTCGCAGGCACTTATAAATGATTTCAACTGGTGTGCGCACTTTCTGTGCTTTTCCTCAGCATAATTATCCTTGGCTTTATTCATCATGGATTCGAGGTGACTTATGTCGAAGGGGAGCTTTCGGATATCTTTCATCAACAATTCCGCCGTATACAAAAGTCCGTTGGCACTATCTTTGAAGAACTGGGCCCTCTTTTCTTTAGCCAAGGCAATACACTCGGTTCCCTTGGCCAAGCCTTTCTCCGTATCCCCACCATCATACATCTCCCTCGCCTCGGCCAATAGAGCCATGGGTTCTGTTACGTCGACACCTTCCATACCGTATTTCTTGAGAAGAGCTTCATTTCGTTCAAGATTGGTATCGAGGAGATGAAGCTTGAACGTTGTTTCCTGCTCCCGAGCGCTATGAAGTGCGTGTCGTATATCATCCAGTAAGGAACGCTGCTCATCATCGGGTAATTCCGTACGGTCATCCAGGGTCTCCCTCAGCTCATTCAGCAATTGTAGAGATGAGGATATCTCAACTCCCTGTTCTTCGATGCCGCTGCATATATCAGATGTTTTTTCCAGTTCCTCCGATACAATTCTCAGATTGTGCCTGTTCTTAAGCTTAACAAGGGTCGTCGCCGCTTTTTTGACATAGATCTCTGCCTCGTCCAGAACACCTTTATCCACTAGGAGCTGGCTCATATCCATGAAGGATTTTTCCTCTTTCATCTCTATCTTGGATACGCCCATCTCCTTGAGATTATCATAAATGATCTTGTTTTTTATGATCATACCGTTTATCTTCGTTTTCAAGTAATTGAACCTTGCAGCGGTGATGGTCTTCTTAGCGTTTTCCAGCAGATTGATCGATTTATCATAATCCTCTCTTTTGAATTCTCGTTTACCTTTATCGAACAATGAGGAGCCTTCGGATACATCCACTCCGATGTTACGGGCTTCTTCCTGCAATGTTCTGATACTGTCTATGGACAGTAGAATTTCTTGGCGCCTCTTTTCGAAAGCTGCTTTCTCGATCCCCTTTTGAAACCATTCTATACTAGGTCCGTAGTGTTCTTTGTCAAGCAATTTATCCCCTTTCTGAATATAAACCATGAGAGGAGAGGTTGCGCCACCCAGTTCTTCGATCTCGGCTATAATATCTTCGAGCAGCCTTTTTGTGGAGATTGCTTTGCGTTTCATGTATTCCCGGCTTCGATCCCTTACATCGTCCTCGAACTGGACGATACGTGCCAATATCTCGGTTGAAACTTCTTCCTTTACGCCATTGTATAGTTCATTCAATCGGTTAAAATAATCCGTAAGATCAAAACCTCCTCCGGAGTCCTTTTCTATGAACTCCACCACCCCCTTGCTTCTTGAGAGACGATCCAAGGCGATTTCCAGGTCGTACTCCCTTTCCCTTTTCATCCCTTCTTTAATTGCCAGCTTACAGTATGCCTCCACCTCGATGAAATTGTTCTTCTTAAATAATTCAACTGCATCACGATAGAGGTCGCTCATCAGCTCCGTGTCAACGCCTTTGGCTAAAAGACGGTCCAATTCCTCCTTGACGCTGTCCAAAGAAGTTTGGGAATTTCCCAGCTTATGATCGAGCTCAAGGGAATCCCTTATCTTCTTCACTTTATCTATTATCCGGTATGTCTCATCAAAGATTCCTTTGGAAAGGTTGGAATTCGCACTCACCAGAAGAGTTTCCATCTCCATGGTGTCAACCCCCTCTTCGCTTAGGCTACGCTTTTTCTGTTCCAGTTCATCCAAGAATACACGGACCTTACCACGGTGGAACTCGATCTCTATCTCCCTGATATCTTTCTGCCTCTTCAATATTGCGGACCTTGCTTCGGAGAAGGAACCTTTGGATATCATCCGCTTTATTTTCAGTAATTTACCATCCATTCCCGTTACATCGGCACCTCGGTTAGCAAGTTCGAAAAGAGCGTCCTCCAATTCGTATAACTGGGTCAATAAGCGATTGGTCACGAAAAAATCCCTGGCGGATTCAGCCTCGGTCCATCCTTTTTTCAAAAGTTCCGACGTGACATTGTATTCCTTCTGCTCAAGGTAATCTGTACTTTTATCAACTATCGAATACAGAGAAGAAACATCAACATCCTTTTTGGAAAATTTGTCCAGGAGAGCCTTGAATTCACCGATCTCTTTACGATAGAAATCATCCCTGTATGCATGGAATTTTTCATTCATCTCATTATCGAGCTTTTCGAGGGTTTCTTTGGCATTATCGAAATCGGCCGCATCCAGCATAACTGCCACCTGGGACAGAACATCTTTTTCTTCTTTAAGCTCCATACCTTCATTTTCCAGTTCAGCGTGCCGGTCCATAAGAATTTGGCTTTTTTTCTGCAGTGTACCAAGTCTCCTTCTTACCTTTATCTTGCTAGACAATTCTTCGCCGAGCTCATATGCCTCTTTATACTTCTGTTCAGTGAAATATTCCTTCACGCGGTCCAGTTGTACCCGGAAGGAGGAGATGTCCTGGCCGACCTCAAGCAATTCGCGAAAGGCGATCTTCGTTTCCGATATGATATCCAAAGACCTTTCCTGGTAATAATATTCTCGCAACCTTGAAGATATCTCCAAGGCCTGATCCAGATCCTTTGAGGCTGTCGCCATCTCTTTCAATTCAATCTTCTTCTTTGCATCTTCAAGTATCATTTCCAGTTCAGCAGTATCTATGGATGCTTCTTTCCACTTACCAATGTCCCTGAAAATCCCGTCATAGGTCTCTTTGAAAACCGAACTCTTAGTAAGTATATAACTGTTCTCCGCCTTCTTTCGTGCTTCCGTTAGAATGGCCTTGGCCTCTTCATAATTGCCTTTCTTGTGAGCATCGGCCGCGTCTTCCAGTGCACCCTTTACTTCATCAAGCTGGATTCCCTCGGTTTCAAGCTCATTATACCGATCTTGCATTTCCTTTAATTTTTCAGCGGATTGCCCCCCCAGATATTCCTGTTTCTTCTCCGTAATGGATTCCATTATCTTGTTCATAATGGGAGCCAGGTCTCCAAAATCGTCATTTTCGACTTTTGTCTTTGCATCGTTCAGCCGTTCCTCCAATGAACTAATATCCACTCCGCCCCGCTGAAGCGCTTTGATCAGGGTATGATAGTCGAGTAACGTATCAAGGTACATCTTGCGAAAGAAATCCGTTTTCGTGTTCTTAGCTGAATCGAAAGCATCCTTGACTATTTGAAAACCCGCCTCCATATCCTTACCCCGTATCTTGAGATCGGCCAATTGCAAAAGTTTCTCCGCCTTTATTACCTTCAATCCTTTTTCCTTCAATTCTGATATGATGGAATCAGTATCTCCCTTGATCTTGTCTATCTTCATGAGCAGGTGGGCTCCCCAGGTTTCGTTCAATAATTCTTCCGCGGTCCTTAATGCTTCATTAGCACTGTTGTAATCTCCACTTTGTAATATACTTCGTCCCTTGTTGAAGGAGAGCCATGCCTTGGAAACATCGACATCCTTCTTCGCTATTTCCTCAAGGCGTTTTTCGGTCTCGTCAAACTTCTTTTTCGACTCAGTAAGCTTGTGATGACTGATCATTTTTTCGGATAAATTTTTTACCTTTTCCGTAAGTTCGTCTATACGCCGGTAATCGTATTCCTTGAAGGCTTTCTGCGCTTCAGCGAGCATGTCCGTTACTTCTTTTAAGGGTAGGCCGAGTATTTTCAATTTCCTTATATCGACCTGAATTGATGAGATATCGCTGCTTCCCTTCTTGATTCTCATGTTATTTTTTTCCTTGAGAAGTTCGAGAGAGATATTCTCCAGCATATTCTCGCATTCCAAATATTTTTTCATGGCCGCATTCTGTGCCACACCTGCAAGCTTCGATTTCAACTCATCAAGTTCTAAACCGGACTTCTCCAGTTGTTCTATCTTCAGGGTATATTCTTCTATCTTTGAAAAAATCTTACCCTTATAGAACTTGTGCTTCACGTCCATAGCCGTATTGATAGCATCGTCCGATCTCTCTATTGATTCGTCATATTTTTTTTCTTTGAAGAGGTTCTTTGCCATCCCGAGTTTTTCCAATGGTTCTGTGGACCCCTGAGCCGATTCTCCCATTTGATCAACAACATATTTGGCCCGGGCTAGTCGCTCCTGGGCTGCCTTGATCTTCACTCTGTCCTTAAGTCGAGAAATAATGATATAGCAGCTCGAAATAATGTCCCGGGTGCCCACAATATCTCCGTTATCCAGGGCTTGTTTACCGTTCTGCAACCTTATATTGACCGCTTTTACTCCGGCACCTAATCTTTCAAGTTGTTCAACCTCGCTCTCAATGGATCCCAGTTCTTCAAGAAGAGACTGCATCTCACCGTATTTACTTTCCTCTGAGCATCTGTTCAATACTTCATATGCCATTTCTGTAGCCTTATCAAGTTCATCGTTCTCGGCTAATTCCCTACTTTTTTCAAGCATACCTTGCAGCCTGCCATCAGAATCATTAATGAATTTTTTATGGCTAGCAGTCTCCGCCCTGGTAATCAATCCCATAATCTTTTTCTTATCAATCCGTCTACGAACTTTTACAATACTACTAACACCAATTTCTAGAAATTTATTAGCTTCATCATAATGTCCCAGGATCAACTCATCCTCGCCTCTCGCAAGATATTCACGTACTTCAGCGACATCAATATTCTGGGAAAATGATCGGATGAAATCTTTTATTTCAGCCACCTTGTTCCCAACTATTTGGATGATACCCTCGCTTTTCCTGTGTTCCCCTATTGTACAGGCATCGGTTGCCTTTGCGGTGGCTAAAGCGACGTTGCCCTTTGAAATCGCGACCCTAGCCTCTCCTAAAAGGTCATTTACTTCAGTGGCTTCGATGGAGAGGCTCTTCAATTCCCGGTACAGCTCTTCACCTAGCGAAAGCAGCTCCTCAGCTACTGTGACACCTTGACCGGTCCCATTGGTCCGATTGGTTCCAACTCCCATATAGATTATCCCTCCTTGAATCCGATAGGATCCCTTTTTGGTCCGGATGAGATTTATTTATATTAATTTCCTCCGCAAGGTCTGGGAGGTCCGCATCCCTTCTCGTGTACACCCATTAACTATTTTTTATTTATTTCTTTGTATATGGGCATTTCTATAAAGATATTATTAGGAGTAATCGAGCATAATATCTTCCCACAAGGAGGAAGTGACTATACCGAAACAAACACTACGGATATTATCGTACAGAGCAATAGCCAAAAAGCGAAAGTGGGAAGCAGTCTCTTAATAAGAATAGATTCCTGGTTTTTCAGGCCGATTGCCGTTGCAATCACAACTGCGTTCATAGGAGATATCATCTCTCCGGCACTGGAACCAAGCACCTGCGCGGCAGCCACCTTTATCGTGGGAAGCCCCAATCTGGTCGCTGCTTCAATATGCAGTCCACCAAATAGGACATTGGAGGTGGTGGTGGAACCCGTCAGAGCGGATCCACTCATACCGATAATCGGAATAAAGAACACGTATGCATCCCCAACCAGTTTTACAATATTGATAGCTATTGAAGATGTCATGTTAAAATATCTCATAATGTTGGCCATAGCAATGAATGCAACGATTGCCAGAAGGATCGGGGCGACATCCTTCGCAGTATTCAATAATGCCCGTTTTATCATTCTGTTAGGACGTATAGCATGGGCAAGAACGTCAATTCTCACCGTTTGCACATCCTCCCCACTCTTATCCACGGAATCGTCGGTAGAATCTTGAAAGTAATCCTCATCCAATTCGTCATCATCTTCGAAATCGAATTCCATATCATCATCATCGTCCGATTCATCCCAATCCAGGTCATCATCATCATCATCGTCGAAAACAACCTCATAATCCCCGCCGTCGTTCATTAGTTTCCGTTTTTTCTTCTTCCGGGCCTCAAATGAACGCCTCCTCTTTTCTCGATTAGACTTCCTGTCTGTCATCGTCCCGGATTCATTTTCGGAGTCCTCGTCATTTGAATCATCACCGTTTCCTTCCTCATCCCTATCTGTTGCAGTTTCCGATGTATCAATTTTCGGTTGTTTCTTTTTCTTCTTCTTTTTCTTCTTTTTCAATTCTTTTCCCCGTTCTCCGGACCTGGTTTTCTTGTCCGAGACGTCCTTCTCCCCGTCCTTGACCTTGGTACTTTTAATCTTCTCCGCTGTTTTCTTCATTTCCTCAGTCAAACTGGTGGATATCTTTTTTGGTATAGGTTTCTCTTTTTCGCTACTTTTTTTCCTTGGGATTTCACCTATCTCCTGACCTTTCATCCCTCTCAGGATATTCATTTCTTTCTCGGCATCTCCAAGATGTGATATCTCAGCGTTTGTCAGGTCCTCAATAAATGTACTTTCCATCTCGCTATCGGGAAAATATCTCGCAGCGACTTTTACGAATAAAGGGACCGTTAAAGTTGTAATAAACAGAATGGTCCCGGGAGAATAGAAGGGAGAGAATTTCATCACCTTGTCGGCGGATATGGAACTGAAAGGCACCTCCAGGGTAATAATATCCATTGTAAGAAAATCATTTATCCACGGTACCAAGCGGGTTGCCAATAGTAAAAACACCATTAATACCATAGCGTAGAAATATGGTCTGGAAAATAGACCGAGACGAGGTTTAGATGACTTGTCTGCTTTAACTCGTTTTGATAAATCATGTTTTCCTGCCTTTTTCAGTATCTTCCGTTCCACAACATATCTTTCGTAAAGAATTACGAAGACTAACGTAGCACCACCAGCGATTATTGTGGGTAGTTCTGGGCCGGCAAAATACGCCACAAGTGCTTGCAAAGTCCCGTAAACTGCACCCATCCCCATTAGCAGTATGATATCTTCCTTGAGATCGGGATCACGGAAATCGGCAAGAGGACCCTGCTCTGTATACACAATATTCATGATCAGCGGTGCAAAGATACAAAGAACAATCATGTAGATGCCGATCCATCCTGATATTGGTAATAGAGCGAGTCCAGTCACCTCCTTCAGTGCAATAATGCTAACACCCAATAAACCGAAGACCGAGGAGATGGAGTTTCCGAAAAGGCAGAGCACTCCCACACCTATGCGGTTGAAACCCAGAGATACAAGCATGATTGCAGCTATCACGAAATTCGATCCACCCGGGGCCACGGCAGCCAGGATCAATGCAAAGCAGAATCCTATTAGCAGTACCTGATGTTGTTTATCTGTTGAAATCGATTTGAAATCGTTCTTCAATTGATCGATGGCACCCACTTTCTCCAGCATCTTTAAGAAGAAGAAAGCACCGAAGATGGCATAAACGTAATCCAATCCACCCCAGAGAGCGCTGTAAGCGACAGTCCCGCCCATCTTATTCAGAGCTTCCCCGAACCCGAGTTCGTCCTTGAAGAATATAAGGGCTAGGATTATCGTTATAAACAACGCCGCTGGTGCCACGTACCTGGACGACAGTTTGAATACCAATATACCCGTGAAGACCACCACCAGAGGAATGAGTGCAATCAGTGCGAGATACCAAGGGAAATCCGTCTCATCCTCTTCAACAGTTATTTTCGAGATATCCAGTATCATCACGTTATTCGTGAGGTCGGGATCACGAACCGTCTCATTAGTAGTGGTATATTGTGAAATTCGAATTCTAACGCGTTTGATGCTGGTATCATTTAAAGTTATATCCGCATAGACCAAAGTATTGCTTGCTGTTAAGGACGTGTCTTCGCGATAGAACTCTTCCCAGAGTGCTTCATCGACCTGGTTGCCCAGGTCTATGAAAAGGGTTATCCGCGAAAAATTTTTAACTAGGGGATTCTGGATATTCACCGATATGTTAACATCGAATCGCGGATCGATGCTATCCATAATCTTTCCCTTCCTGACCGCCAATTTGTTTCCGTCCTGAGAAATACCGATTCCAGAGATTGACATATCGTTTTCCGATATTGCCATAGTGGTTGGGGCAATCGTCATGATCAAGGTGAAAAGGACGAATATAAATAACCAGAACTTTCCTTTCATTTGTCACACCAACTATCATCACATAAAGGAAAATGAAATCGAATCCACAACGGAATAGGCAGGTTCTTTATTAAAGTTTCTCTGGTTTATACCTTCATCTTAAGGAATATGGTTTCAGGGCTGGCAATGCCATTTTATATCAGAGAGTCCAAGATAAATTTTCAATAAATAATTTAAGCCGCGGACCGCATCGAGGAAAATATCCAACATAATATTGAGGCAGATTTTGAAAGATGGAATTTCAATGCGACGGTATCTGGTTACAGTGAGGTTATAAAATGCGCGCCATGGTGTTGAGCAAGCAAGGACCGTTAGGAGAAAATAGCTTGGTGTTAAGTTCGATTCCCCTGCCCGAACCAGGTACAGAAGAAATCCGGATCAAGGTGGCCGCCTGCGGTGTATGCAGAACCGACCTCCACATTGTGGAAGGTGATCTGGAACTTCCCAGGTCCCCACTTATACCGGGTCATCAGGTTGTTGGGACGGTGGATCAAGTAGGAAAGAATGTGACTCTTTTCAATAAAGGAGACTTAGTTGGTGTTCCCTGGCATCGCAGTTCCTGTACTGAATGTGAATTCTGTATACAAGGATTCGAAAACCTCTGTGACAGCGCACGGTTTAACGGATATCATGCCAACGGCGGATTTGCAGAATATATGACAGCTCCAGCAGATTTTATATTCCCAATACCAATCGGATTTCCTATGATTCAAGCAGCCCCGCTTCTTTGCGCCGGCATTATTGGATTTCGTGCATTGAGACTTTCCAATATCAAAGAAGGAGGCATTCTAGGGCTGTACGGTTTCGGCGCATCAGCCCATGTAACGATCCAGATTGCAAGGCATTGGGGTATCAAGGTATATGTATTCACCCGAAGCAGGGAGCATAGAAAATATGCTGAAAAATTAGGTGCCGCATGGACGGGAGCTTCCACTGATTCTCCTCCAAGTAAAACAGACAGCAGCATAATCTTTGCCCCGGCCGGACCGCTGATACCGGTAGCTTTGAGGGTTCTTAGAAAGGGTGGGACACTGGCCCTGGCGGGAATTTATATGAGTCCGGTTCCTGAGATGTCATATGAGCTTCTATACGGTGAAAGAAATATCAAAAGCGTCGCAAACAGCACTAGAGAAGATGCTAGAGGACTTTTAAAGCTTGCTGCTGAAATACCCATAGTCACCGATGTGAAGATTTTTCCCCTCATAAAGGCAAACGAGGCATTATTGCGATTAAAGCGAAGCGGGATAAATGGTTCTGCGGTTCTGAAAATCGGATGAGAAATTGGATCGATTCAGAAGGATCAAAGCTCACCTTCGATTCCACACTCCGGACATTTCACAGGTAGTGGATCTTTACCCGTGTCCTCTACATTGAAACTAACCGAGCATCCGGGACACTCCACTTCGAAAAGTTTCTGGCTAACCTTCTTCTTAAAAGATATTTTACGCATTTCTTTCTCAACTTCCACGTATATATCTTCCGCGGCTTCCTCGCTGATGTTAAAATGTACCCTTAAAGCCTGCAGTATCTTTTCCTCACTGTCGCTTATGATACCGTCCGATAAGGCACCCCGAAGGGCATCCTTGTATGCTTCACGATTCTTGGGATCGTTGAATTTCGCCGAAGGAACCTCGAGAGCCCCCACATCGAGGCTTGAGCGCTGGATAACGCTGTCCTTGACATCGATACTCCCTCCGGCATAATATTTTTCAACCTGGAACACAACAGTTTGTTTTTCGTCCGGTATCTTTTTTTCCTTTACTGGCTTGGATTTCAGCTCCTCCAGTCTCCTCCTCACTTCCTCTTCTTTCCGGTAATTATTTTTATAGCTTTTCAATCCCGTAAAGAACATAAGAATCCCAACACCAACGAATAAAAGCGGGACTATCCTGAAAAGAAGTGGTATCTTTGCCTTGAACAAGACCGTGGTAATCCCCAGGCTGAGGATTGAAAAAATCACACCCACGATCATGACGCCAATTGCTTTGGAACGTTCGGCACTAGGAGCACATACTCTGCAGTACGTTTTTAGTGCCGGGGCGGCTTGGTGACCTTGTGACGTGCTTGCTCCACCTACCTGAACCTCCCTTTTGCAGACCATACAAATCGGCTTATCGCATTTTTCACAAGAAGTGATAGAAGGCTCGTCGGGGTGGAAAGCGCATGGTATCATAACTATCGACCGTGGGAATTAATAATCAGCTAATATTTTAAAATTTAGGTTCGGGATGAAAAAATGAACGTCACTAGATTTATAATAAAAAATGGCAATACGCCATCCATGACCTCCGGTACCTCGAGGAAATTGAAGGTACATTGCCATGAGGAGATGGCCTCGGAAGCGATACGGATGCTCTGGGCCGGGCTGCCCTATAGAGAAAAAAAAATCAAGATCGACAGATTACCCAAGGATTTTTGGGGTTCGTTCAAAATCAAAGGGGACGGCGCTCTTATCAAAAAATTCAATAAGGTACATTTTTTCGCAGATGTAAAAAGAAAAAATGATGACTACCTGATCATCAGAGTGGAAGTGGTGATTCCCGCACCGATCTTCGGCCATGGATCCTTAAAGATATTAACGAGGTGCATCCTTCTTCTGGCAGGATATTTTCAACGTCGAAACATCGAGGTTGAAAGCGTACGTCAGTTGTTCGGACCGACACTGAAGTTGTGAAGTGTTTACAAAGAGTTAAATATTTTGGCAAAGAACGTACAAATAGTCTTAATTATGCTCTATACTTTTCTGTGATACTCATTGGAGTGTATATGGGGGGTGTAATCTATGAAAAAAAGACTGTGTATTGGAATATTCCTCACCCTTTTTTTTATATTCCACCCACGCATGGTAATAAGCGAGAATTCAATAAACTATATTCAGATCAACATAAGCAATTATAATAGATGCGAATCCCGAGCGACTGCGGTTTACATTACCCCTGCCGAGAACACGAGTTATGAATACCAAGCGGATACAGAGAACAAGACCATAGCGAGGATATGGATGAAGATAGTTTGTGAAAAATACAATCCATTGGAGACTGTAACTATAGAACCGGAGGCGGAAACTGGCGGTTGGGAGCATTCATTGGTTCCGGATACCATAGAGGTCACAGAGAACGGCCAAAGCGAACATCCGTTCGTTCTCATATTGATTGTACCTCCAATGGAGAAGAACACAACCAAGGAGATTATGTTCAGTGGGTCCTACATAGCTCTTGGAGGAGGAACGTATAAACTACCCGAAACTGGGGCAGAATATACGTTTTTTGTCAATGAGACACTTGATATAAGGGAAGAATCCAAAAACGAGGTGAAAACGAATGGTGGATTTTCCACAGTAGCGGTAATCACGATCATCGGGATCGCCTTGATACTGGTACTTATATCCATCGAAATCTTCTGGCGCAGGAAGAGGAAATAGTAAACTCAGTTCAATCCAATATTTTGTTTACCTGCTCCATCACACTTTGCCTAACGCTCTCAGGAGTAAATACCTCCAGATGACCAGGGACAGACAATATCTTCAAATTATGATTTTTTAGATATTCTATGGCAGGTTCCGTTTTCTCGGTGAACTCGTTCAATCTCGAACGAATCTTTTCTTCGGTATCATCCGATCGGATTATCACCTCGGTTCCACACATCCTGCAGAATCTGCCATTGGTGGGTGGTTCGAACTCCAAATGAAAAACCTTTTTGCATTTGGGGCAAATCCTACGGCCCATTAGCCTCTTTATGATGGATTCATCCCTGTTGTACACATGGATAGCAAAGTCGACGGTGAAGTTCTTTCGGGTTGCAAGCTCCAGAAGGAATTTGGCCTGTCCCGGCGTCCGGGGAAATCCGTCCATCACCTTGCCACGGTAATTCGACCGTGACAAATAAGCTTTGAATAAAGAGTTCGTAATTCGATCCGGAACGTATTTTCCGCTGTCTACAAAATATTTGGCCTTCAAACCCATGAGCACTTCTTTCATACGGCCTTTGCAATTCCCCCCGAGCATTTCCACCAGCACTACGACATCCTTGAACCAATCAAGGTCATTATCCCAGAACTGAGCGAGATCACCCTTGAAACCGCATTCATTGAATATCCCCATGTAGTACCTGAAGATTTCACCTGTGGATAGCTGCTCCAAACCGAATTCTTCCAGTAGTACGTCGATCCGGGATTGTTTTCCTGCACCACTCTTTCCCATGACAAGAACATTCTGAACATCCTCGCGTTTCATTGTACCACCTGTGGATTTTATACCTTATCCCTATCTGATTAAATTAATTTATCCCAAATCCTCAAAAATCTAAAAATAAATCCACAATGTATATCAATAATTAACAGTTACGTAAGTAGAAAGCAATTATGATCACGGGGTCTCGAAATATGATCAGCGGTGTAGAACTAAAATCCTTGAAGATCAATCTAGATGACAGAGGATATTTGATGGAGATCCTCCGCAATGACGAACCCTTTTTCAGCGGTTTCGGCCAATGTTATATTACCAGCTGCTTTCCAGGTATTGTCAAAGCCTGGCATATGCATGAACGCCAGGAAGATAATATCTGTGCTATCAAGGGAAACATAAAATTGGTCCTCTCTGACCTGAGAAAGAAATCTCCAACATTGGCTGATATTAACGAATTCTTCATTGGCGAACAAAATCCACTGCTCATCAAGGTACCACCGGGAGTATACCACGGGTTCACCTCTCTAGGTGGTGAAACGGCGTTTCTTCTGAACATACCCTCGGAACCTTTCAACAGGAAGAAACCGGATGAGCATCGACTTCCTTATGACACCCGAAAGATCGATTATTCATGGTCAGATATCAATCGTTAACCAGCAGATTTATCATTTACAAAGGAGACAATAGATGGGAAGGTCCTCCCGTGGAAAAGAGGCAAGAACACATTACCAGATACTAGGTGTTCAGTTCAATGCCACCAAGGCGGAGATCAAAAAAGCTTACCGAAGATTGGCGGAGAAATATCATCCAGACCGGACTCGGGACCTACCGGAACACATACGTAAAAAATACGAAAAAGAAATGAAATTGATAAACATGGCTAAAGACGTTGTTCTAAATCCCACCAGCCGTTCATTTTACAACTACAAACTAGGTTTTTGCGACAGCGTGGAGGTTTTTGAAGAAGAGATCGAGGAAGTAGAACCCTTGTCAGGTGAAGGTGACCCTGCTGGCTCGCCACACTTTCAAGCCGAGCCAGAAGGCGACATAGAAACGAATGTTTCTATTAGCCCTAATAGAATCTATGATTCTATGTCGGGACTCGACTTGTCAGGTAAAGGCGATTCGGATGGTTCCCATTTCATTCCGACGCATCAAGATGCGCCTAAACCCTCGGTTGGAAAGCCAGCTGGATCACAACACAGGACGGGTAGAGACTTGTCAAATGATAAGGGTAACATAGACGGGATCGATAGGTCATATGTTTCTTTCGGAACCAACCCCGAAAGGGAGAACTCTGAAGAAGAATTATCTTCTGAAGATATAGACGAGGATTACGAAATCGCCGCAGAAGTGGTGGAGTTCTTCAGGGAAGAAAACGAAGGTTTGGAAGAACCCGAATTGGTTGCCGAAGTGGTAGATATTATCGATGATTCATCCGATTATACCTCACAAGATATGTACCATGAGGATATTGATCCGATTTCCAACGGTAGTCTGAATGATGAAAAAAATGATTCCAATGAACGGGAGATTACAGAGATCAATAATAATTACGAGGAAGCAAACTTAGAAGACAGAATTCCTTTCTGGGATGAAGAACCGGTCCGGAAAAGACCAGTTAATGAATTCAAAAAGATCCATCCCCCCCTACCAAAACAAAATAATCCCGATACCGGTAGCCAGAATTTATTTATCAGAGGAACGGGTTATCACTTGGAGGTACGCCCGGTCAGTCTGTATCAGGACGACAATGTCACAATCGAGGTTACGGCGTCCGGCCTCAAGTACCGGGACCTGAAGAAGAGAACTCGAAACAGAAAAAAGGGGGATAAAAACCATCACGGATAAACGAGTATTTCCCGGTGCAAGCGAACAGATGTTCCAAGATTATCGGCAGAGGCGTATATATAAGAAAAATATAGATACTTTATTAAATTTCAGTTCCTAAGGTTTATCGAAGGTGTCCTCGATGTTAGAGTTTACCAACAGCTCTCTAAAAAAGGCCCTACTCGGGTTTGTCGTAGCCCTGCTATTTCTGATACCAATTATAATAGACGCTGAATCTCCGACATCCGGTGGAAAATTGCATGTACATA
Source organism: uncultured archaeon (assembly GCA_964342815.1). GTDB lineage: Archaea > Thermoplasmatota > Penumbrarchaeia > JASLWR01 > JASLWR01 > JASLWR01. Next base: position 60,519 of record CAYFHS010000012.1, read on the forward strand.
TAGAAAACGTACAAGAAAATGACCCAATTTCGAATGTAAATGGCGAACCGACCAGCGGCATTACAGGAACCAGGAGTATATTGATCGAGGAGAGTTTCGAGAGCTACGATAATCTGGACAATACCAGCACCACTGCATTATTGTCCGATGGCAAGGCAATGCTATCGAGAACCCCGGCACCCGATAAAAAGACAACAATAAGCATTGACCTTGACTGGCTTTCGAATCCTGTCCATACTTATCCCTTTCATCCCAACGCCATGACCTATGATCCAATGATTCCATGTCTGGTTCTATCACTCCAGGGTCCAAAGGTACTGTACCGTGTAAATCTGGACAATGGAGACAAGCTCGATGAGATTCCAACCATAAGCAACAATAATAGCGGGATTGCGTACAACGGGGATTATTACTATTACTCTGTGGGTGCTGACTCCGATTCCAGTAAACCTGACGTATATAAATATCAAAAGGGCCAGGATAAGACCGCTGAATTTATTTCCAGTAAATCCAGCAAGGATGGATATCCCCTTACAGTGGTGGGCAATTATATTTACAGGGGAAAGGGCTATGAAGACGGAAGCAAGGATTGGGGGAAAATAAACCAGTTAGAAAAGGTGTCTTTGGCGGAACCAGACAAGGTATTGAGCACCTTCCAGCTGGGATTTACGGGGATGACCGATCTCGCTTTCGATGGCAAATACATCTGGGTGCTTGTTAACAGCTCTGATAAAGTCTCTTTATATCAATTTGATACGGATGGGAACAGCATTGGGACCTTCAAGGACTTTTATACTCCGAGAGCCGGGCTCAAACCATGCGGCCTTGCTTACGTTGATGGTACGGGGGATGAAGAAGATTCCCTGTATGTACTACTATACAAGGAGAGGGGCGAACCCGATAACAGCCAATTGTTAAGGGTGAAGATGACAAGTCGTTATCAGTTAGAAGACACGATAATTTCGAAAACCTATGATGATTTCGAGGAACCATTATATGCAGTAAAATTCGAAGCTGTAACAACGACAACATCCTCAACCACTCTAGAATATTTCTATTCCAAAGAGAATGGAATAAATTGGGAGGAGGCAAATCTGAACGAATGGATCGATTTCGAAGAACCGGTGAACAAACTTTCCTATAAGATAATATTGGGTACACGAAATCACGAAAAAACTCCTACATTATCCAACCTGAAAGTGCTGAAGAACGAGGTAGAAACTCCCGTTGCCAACTCCCCCACACATAATTTTTGGGCCAACACAGCGAACGTGAATTTCAAATGGACCTTCAATGATCCAAACGAAGGTGACGCACAGGCGGCATTCGAGATTGAATTAGCTGAAAGTGACACGTTCAGCACGATTTACCGGGAACAGACCGTAACAAGCTTGGAAAGAAGCCATACTTTCACCGAAAATTTAAAAGACGGATTATTTTACTGGAGAGTTCGAACAAAGGACGATCACAATCAATGGAGCGCCTTTTCCGACCCATTCCTCGTCAATGTAAATTGGATATCTCCAGTGGGAAGTGTGATCATTAACAATGACAACCTTACCACCGATGACCGGAAAGTAGAATTGACCCTCGCTGCAGATGGTACCTACCCAGGCGTCATAGAGATGTATATCAGCAATAACCCCGCGGCTCCCAAAGACGGATCAGCATGGGAAATTTACGTGACAAGTTTCAACTGGACCTTGGATAAGGAACTTGGTGAGAAAACAGTCCATGTCTGGTACCGTGACGAAAACGATCTGAAAAGTACTGTTGCAAAGGCCACCATCACTCTAGAAGAAAAAGCCGTCGATGTCGATACGGGAATTCTGGGTTGGGGAAAGATCGGAGCGGATTCAAAGGGGTATGGGGGCGTTGATATTTTTTACATCGTTCTCATCTTGGTTTTAATCGTTATCGTAGTAGTAGTGATCTTTGTAATAAAGAACAGAGGTGGAGGAGATTATTACGACGATGACTATGACGATGATGATGAAGAGGAGGAAGATGATCTGGATGTTCTGGAACAGATCCGTCGGAAGCGGAAGAAGGAAATGGGTGCGGAAATAAAGGAAGAGAAAGAGGACGTGATAGAGGAGGAAGAAGAGGAGGAAGAGAAATTCGAGAAAAAAGCCCACGGCCGCTATACCGACCTTTCAACGGAAGACGATTTTTCCATGGGCACCAGTCGTTACGGTGTTCCAGAAGAAGAAGAAAAAAAAGAAGAAAAGGAACTCAGCGGTCCGTATTCCATGAAATCATTGGAGGACGATTTCTCATTGGAACCCCAGAGATACGGGGGCCCTCCTTCCTTGGATGATTTCATGAAGAATATCGAGGACATGAGTGAAGAACCTCAAGCAGAAGAGAAAAAGTCCGCATCCATGCCCAAGGAAAAAGAAAAGACGCTCTCAAAAGAGGAAGCAAAGAAAGCCAGGGAACAGATAGAAATGCTGAAAAAACGCCGCCTGGACATTCTGGATTCATTGAGGTCAACTACAGACAGCCGCAGACAGAAAGCACTTGAGCAGCAAATGGACGATATTCAGCAGCTGATTATTGGATTGAGAAAACATCTTCCCGCTGACGAAGAAGTGGACGAAGTCACTGAAGAGGAAGCCCCACCCACGGTAGAGGCGGAAAAGATTGAGGTAATGGATGTACCCAGCGATATAAAGGACCAGTTGAAAGAGGGAGCGAGACGAGATAAAAAACGCGGGGTTGGCTTTGGATTTCTGGACCAAGAAGTAGCAGACACGGAAGAAAAAACCTCGCAACAACAACCGATATCTCCGGAAGTCCAAGCGAGGTTGGCACAGATACTCCAACAGTTACAGGTACTTCAACAGCAGCAGCTTGCGGTGCAGAACCAGATGCGGCAAACATCCGAACCCGGACAGCAGAGATTATTGAATCAACAGGTACAGGTGATGGCACAACAACAGCAGGCATTGCAGCAGGAAGCTCAAAGACTTCAACAACAGTCACAGCAAAAGTCACCCACGGAGGAAAAGACCGCAATATCACCCGAAGTGGAAGCTAAACTGGCACAGATTCTTCAACAGCTGCAGGTCCTGGCTCAACAGAAAATGGCAGTACAGAACCAGATGCGGCAGACTGCGGATCCTCAGATGCAGCAGACACTTAACCAGCAGTACCAGACCATAACGCAGCAACAACAGACATTGCAGCAGCAGGCGCAGTTACTTCAACAACAGGCTGCAGCGCTTCAACCTGAAGCAGCAGCACCACAGCCCGAACCGGCGGTAGCACCTTCGGACGTGGAGGCAAAGGCAAGACAGATACTTCAGCAACTTCAGGCACTTGCTCAACAGCAGATAGCGATACAGAATCAGATGCGGCAGACCACAGACCCGGCGCAAAAACTGACATTGGCTCAGCAGGATCAAGCTTGCAAACAGCAGATGGAAGCTCTGAAAGCACAGGCTGCAGCGCTTCATCAGCAGTCTCAGTACCAACCACCGGCTCCTCCCCAGGAAGAGGCGCCGCCACCTGCTCCGACTCCCGAGATGGAGGCAAAGTTGAGACAGATACTAGGACAGCTACAGGCAATTCAGGAGCAGCAGGCAGTGGTACAAAATCAACTTTCACAGACACAAGACCCGGGACAACAACAGGCTTTAAGTTCACATTATCAGTCACTTCAGCAGCAAGCTATGGCATTGAAACAGCAAGCGGAAGCAGTACAACAACAGGCAGCGGGAACCCCTGCACCACCAGCCCAAGCACCGGCTCCGCAACCTGCACCACAGAATGCACAGGCACAATATAACGCCGTGGCCCAACAGTACCAGACCCTGCAGCAGCAGAGTGCCGCCATCCAGCAGCAGCTTCAGCAGGCCAGGGATCCCGGGCAGCAGCAGGCCCTTATGCAGCAGTATCAGGCCGTACAACAGCAGCTCGGCCCACTGGGCCAGCAGCTTCAACAGCTGCAGGCTGCACAACGATAGAATGTCCCTTTCGACCTATTCAATATCGTAGATATTTTCCATATATCACTTGGGGGAATTAAATGAAGGATAATAAAAAGGTCTTCAGAAAGACCGAATCCGGTCTGAACTGCCCGAACTGCAGCCAGTTCATGGGCCCGTTCAAAGTTTGCCCATACTGCAGGACAAAGGTAAAGAACCGCCTGGATATCAGGACCTTCAAGGCTATTAGCGTTGTTGTTGCCGTAGTGGGGATCGCCTTCTTATTGGTCTGGGCCAACATGAAAGATCGGGAAAAGTGGGATATTGAGGATCTGACCAAACGCCAGAATTACGCGTACCTAGAATTCAACGGTACCGTGGTGGAAGATTCTCGTTATTATGTTTCATTCGGAGCGGAAGGGGAAAGACTCCCCGGTTCCCTAAGTTTCCGTTTTGACGATGGAACCGGGATAATGGAGGTAAAAGCATACCAGGAGGTTGCCAAGGACCTTGTCAAAGAAAAGATGATCCCTGTTAGAGGCGACAGCATAAAAATTTCCGGCCCCGTCAACTATCGCGGCAACGACATGACGCTGCTGCTGCAGGATTGGACAGCCCTCGAGATCGAGAGACCCGATCCCGATATTACCGTAACTATCGCAGACATTTATGAGAATCCGGATGAAGATGCCTTTCCATTTGGAAAGATGATAAAAGTATCCGGTCTTTTAACTGGAGCGGTATTTGTGGCAGAAGATCTTGAAACGGATTTTGCTGACAAGGTCGGTAATATGAAAATTCTGATAAAGGACGAGAATGACAACACAGCCATTATTCATGTGGCCCAATCTCTCTACTCACCATATTATCTCTATAACGAAGAAGTTGGCGCTGGAGAATATAACTTATATGAAGTGGGGACTGAACTCATAACGGTTACCGGTCATCTCGTCTGGGACAAGTATGCGCCCAACGAGGTTACGGGCGGGAAGGGGAACTGGGTTATTGAACCACAGAGACTGGAAGACGTACATCTGGAGGTGGTTTCATAGCCGAGAAGATCGAAGAAACCGAGAAAAAGCCAGTTGGGAAGGAAGAAGTGCTGGCCGCAGGCAAGAAACAATGTCCCGCTTGCGGTAAATACGTTGACAAGGAACGCCGTATCTGCCCCGAGTGTACCGCACATTTCAGCTACCGCATAAAGGAATCTACCCTGGTGAAATTCTCATCTATATTTGTTGTAATAGGCGTCGTATTCTTTCTGATAGCAGCATATTGGCCAACAGGTATAACCGACGTGGAAGACATGGACCGATATGACAATTTCTCAATCATGACTTTCAAGGGAAAGGTGGTTGAAGCACCCGACTACGACGTTTATCCTTACCAGGAATACGGTGAGATGAAATTAAATATAAGCGACGAGACAGGTTATTTACAAGTACTATGCAACAGCGGGGTGACCGAGAGTCTGATAAAGAGCGGAAAGATACCAGCCGTTGGCGACACCGTGGAAGTGACAGGGCGAGTTCTTTTCATTGAGTCCGTGTCCCCCGGGGCATGGAAAAACATCACTCTTTCAAATCAAGGCCTCAAATTATATCTTAAAGGGGAAGCAGAACTAAAGGGGCGGGAAGATGCGTTCAAACGGGTGGAGGTGATGTACGAGGATAACATCAAGATATTTCCCAACAAATACACGAAAAAGTCGATTTCCAATATTGCCGGAAAACCCAAAGAAACCTTTGAAATTGGCACAAAAGTTGTGGTGAGCGGAAAAGTTGTTTCTGTTTTAACAGATTACCCCACTGCTTATCAGTTCCATATCGGTGACGAAGATAATGCAAAAAATCTCATGGTATATGTTCCAAAGGGTCTCGTTCAACTATCTGGCATTGAATTAGAATCGGAAGAAGATATCATTTTCAATATAAAACCGGGTTCGGATGTTACAATAATCGGTGCTTTGATATATTATGACAATAAAGAGATATGGGAATTGGTACCAACATCTGTGGGGACGAAAATCAAAGTGGGTGGAAATCCGTGTTTCGAAGTTACTCAAGAGGATTCTTCGTTTACATTTACCGTGGACAAAATAATGTCCAACAAGGGATTGTACGAGAATGCACGCGTAGGATTGAATAATGTCAAAATAGTAAATAAAAACTATAAATTGTATGTTAAAGACCAGGGTGGTACGGATGAAATTGTTCTTTTCAGCTATGGAAGTTTAGGAGAATATAATACAGGTGACATCGTTAACGTCGAAGGGCAATTTATATATTATGAAGGAAAAAAGATATGGGAAATTAAACTAAATGCCGATGATATCAGGGAGGTGGTCTGAGTGAACATGCCGCTTGATCTGATGCTTTTTACCATTGCAATTACCACAGTTGCCGCCGTGGTCGGGGGTCTCATTACAATGATGTTCCCTGGAATGCACGTTTACAACCTTTTGGGATTCATGATGATATTTTCCATGGCCACGGTGGAGAGCATTAACCCGATCTATCTGGCGTCTATCATAGTTGGATTGATGCTGGGTTACATCATGACCTTCTCTTCCATAAGTACTCTTTATTTCCAGGCACCCGACGACTCCACAATGTTCTTCATGATGCCTTCCCAGAAATACATGATGAAGGGAAAGGGGCATGCAGCTGCCGTGCTGGGTGCTGTTGGCTCGCTTGTTGGAGTTCTCATCGTGGTGGTGGGTCTCCCACTGGGAGGATTCATAATCAAGATATTTTACGATGTGTTCAAAGAAGCAATGTTCTTTCTCACCGGTATCGTGATCTGCTTCATCCTCATGTCCGAATGGCCCAAGGATTTCGGACAGGGACAGACCAAGTGGCAGCGGATGAGGGACGGGTGGTCCACTCTCATGTGGGGATATCTGGTGTTCTTCCTGGCCTCAATACTCGGTATAATAAACTTCAATAAACCGCTCATTCCGGCATCCAACGCCTTTCAGAGTCTGGCGCCCATCTTTATCGGTCTTTTTGCCATTCCCTCCATGATCACCAACGTGATATCGAAGACAAACATTCCGCCGCAGTTCGTTTCCAAAAGCGTCCATCTAAGAGCCCATCATATTATTCAGAGCGGGGTATCCGGTGCGGCAGGAGGTCTGTACGGCGCTGTAACACCTGGAGTGACCCCGGGCCCATCTGGTTATATGGCGGGCCACGCGACAGCACAGAGCGGAGAGACGAATTTTCTAATGTCTATGAACGTGAACAGGATAGTGTATTACGTTGGGGCGGCCACGCTGCTGCTGCACCCCGACGTTCACCTAAGGAGAGGCGGGGTATCCATGTTCATTGACCTTTTCGGCTACTCTCCCAAGAGCTCCGCGGATTACTATCTCGTAATCTCAGCCCTATGTTTCGCAGCATTTTTCTCGTTCATTCTGATACTTGGTTTGTCCAGGGTGGCGGGGAAATTCGTGAGAAAGCTCGACTTCAGAATAATATCAATAATCAGTATCGTGGTGCTTGTGATCATTGTGGTGCTGTTCACCTCATGGCAGGGCCTGATAGTCCTCACCGTTGCTTCCGGACTCGGTCTCTTACCGGTTCTTTTCCAGACTCGCAGGATGAATCTTCTCGCAGTTCTGCTGACACCCATGTTCCTCAATATGAGCGGTGCCGGCGGTACCGTTGCAAAATTACTGGGGTTGATATAGTGAAAGGCCTCACACATTACATCGTAGGGGTCGCCGTGGCGACATTCTTCATTGACGCAGTCCAGATGACGCTTATCGACAAGTCCTGGATAATACTTCTGGGCGGTATCTTCGGAATACTTCCCGATTTCATGGATTTCCGCTTCGCAAGATACTTGATAGTACACGATTACGAAGTTACACCCGGTCACAAGGAGCTGAATCCGCGCGTTGTGGCCGATACCATAGTAAAGGCCATCGACGAAGCGGCCCAGACCGGGAAATCCGTAAAGATAAAACTTCACTCCATGAAGGTAACCCAGGACCTCTGGAGGCAGTATTCCGTCCAGTTCGATACGGACCGTAAGGAAGTTATTGCAAGGATCGGACCTCTCGTGACCACTGGTCAGACAGAACAACCGGACACGGCACCAAAGGGAGACAAGGCAATGGCGGTTGCGAAGTACAAGAGCGACATCAACCACACTTACCACCTGGCAACTAACATAGATATCTGGCACGGGAACGATTACGAGTTCGTCCCCGAGGGCGATAAGGTTCGAGTGGATTTCATACCATGGCACAGAAAGATATGGCATTCTCTCACAGCCGCTTTCCTCTTCGCCCCAATAGGACTGCTTCTATATGGTCTGGATTACGAGGGAATTCTAGCCGCCATAATAATAATCGTGGCATTCTGGTCCCATGTTCTCGCGGACCAGATGGGTAATCTCGGATCGAACTTGATCTATCCATTCACTAAAAAGAGGTCAAGGGGTTTGAAGCTCACCAGCGCAGCGGACCCATTTTCAAATATCTCTTTCGTTTGGGGTGCCATCGCGATAATCATCTTCAATTTCAACGCGTTCAATTTCACCCATACCTTCATGATGTGGGGGATCGACGATTATCATGGTCTGAATTACTTCATAGGATTTGGGGAGTATTTTCTGCTGATTGTGGTGATACCCATGGTCCTTCTGAAACTGGGGATAACGTTTTACAAAAAGAAATTCATTACACGGACGGTAAAGGAAGAGCCCTTATCGGATGAGGAAAAGGAGGCCCTTGAGTCACTGGCGGAGATAAGCGACGTGGTAAGGGGGTAATAAATGAATGCCGAGCCGAATATTATTTATAAAAGGGCCTTTACAGCCATCGTATCCGTCGTTCTGCTGACAAGCGCTTTACTGAGCTTGCTTCCATTGGCAGGATCATCACCCGATAGAGAAAGCAGATCGGTACTGGAAATAGTTATCAGCGAGGTCGCGCCTCACGGTGGCGGTTTTCAGGGTGAGGACTGGCTCGAACTTCTTGTGGTCTCGGGCAGCGGGGACATCTCGGATTACGTGGTGACGAGTTTCGACAGCCAGGATGATGACGAGAGCTTCGCGAATTCCACAGTTACGGTGAATGAGGGCGAACGCCTCTTGGTACATTACAACGGTAGCTTAGCGGACGAAACGGATATAACGGGAGACACTAACGGGAACGGATACATCGATCTGTACATTGCTTCGTCCGAGCTCTCACGTACTCATGAACAGGCCGCTCTCTATACAGCTTCAGATTATTCCGTTATGGTGGACGCCGTATGCTGGAGCAAAGGGGATATCACCGCAAGCGAGGCGGCAGATGCCCAGAACCTTGTTGACCTGGGAATGTGGCCCTCGAACTCTGCATCAGACATGGTTTACTCGGGTGACATAGACAAAGGGATAAGCATAGCAAGAAAGGAGGGGAGGAATGACACCGACAAGCAAAGTGATTGGTACGTGGAACCGAAAAGTTCTCCAGGGGCCGAAAACAAATTTTTTAACTTTACTGGAGAGGTGCTAATAACCGGGGTATACCTTTCCGGATCCCCCAAGGCACTTACAATAAAGGTGATCACCGGAGGTGGTGATGTTTCCTGCCTGTCCGTATCCGATCTCGATCGTGCCCCAATCTTTCTCGCCACCGAACCGGTCAGTCTCACTCAAGGTGATGAGCTTATATTATATTTCGGAACGGGAACGAATGAAACAGACTCCATAGGGGATATAAATCAGAACAATCTTTGGGAACTGTTTATCGATCCAAAGATTTCTCCCACAGGTACCACGGATGCAGTTGCACTCTTCAACGGACTGGACGTAATGGACGCTGTTGCATGGTGTACCGATGGAAAGCTCAGTTCAGGTGAAATATCCGACCTGGAGTTCCTAATTTCCCAAAACGCATGGGACGGAAATACCAGTGAACACTGTGTGAATATCTCCTTGATGGGCTCACGAAATGAGCTTGTTCGATCAGAACTAAACGACACGAATACCAGTGCCGACTGGACCATCAGCGGTGAGATAAACAAAGAGATCGATCTCAAGAAATTCGACCTTGAGACCTTCCGGAACGTGGATTCTGTTACATGTGGTGTTTCCCCCGATTCGAGCTTTTGGTTATTGGCCGGGTTAATTGAGAATGCAACGGAAAGTATCCATATCGAGGTTTACCAGTTCGATAATTTTAAAATCGCTGAGAAAGTATTTGCCGCTCAAGAAAGGGGCGTTGAGGTGAAGGTATTGCTGGAGGGAGCGCCGGTTGCCGGTATACCTGACATGGAAAAATATGTTATGAAAGTAATAACTGATAAGGGAGGGGAGGTCCGTTATATAATCACGGATTCGGATGCTGGTATAAAGGAGAGGTACACAAACGTTCACTCTAAATTCATGGTTGTTGATGGGGAGAAATCTTTCATTACTTCCGAGAATTTCAGGGATGACGCTATTCCCTACTACGGTACCAAGGGAAACAGAGGATGGTCGGTTCTCATCGAATCGGTTGAGGTTGCGGAATACTTTGAAGGGGTTTTCTCATATGATTTCACACCCAGCAGCCCAGATACCTTTCCATTTACCGAGAACGATCCTGTTTACGGGGGTCCCCCGGATGGCTTCAACCCGTCATCCAGCCCAAAAAGCGGAAAACACGAAAAGGTTTTCCACGAACAAAAATTCACGGGTAATATCTATGTAACTCCTATCCTGTGCCCGGACCATACCGGTGATTTGAAGGCCATTTTACCACTTATTGAAAGCGCAAAAGATTATATCTGGGTAGAGCAACACAGCGTGGGAGTGATATGGGACGACAGTAATAATAAAATTGATAATCAATATTTGGATGCACTTCACCAGGCGGCAAGGCGGGGCGTGGAGGTGAGGGTTATCCTCGATTCCAAGTTTGAGTTCGATAATAAACATGAGGAGATCGTCAATAATTTAAATGAGCTTGCCAAGACAGAAAGACTAAACATGGTAGCAAAGTTATCCTCCAATAAACGAATCGAAGTGGAAAAGGTTCATAATAAAGGAATCATAGTGGACGGTATGAAAGTACTGGTATCGTCTATCAACTGGGCCACCAATTCCATCTATAACAACCGCGAGGCCGGGGTCATTATAGAGAACGAAGAGGTTGCCGATTATTATTCAAAGGCATTCCTTCTGGATTGGGGTGAGAACAATACAGGGGTCATAGAGGGAATCGTCACGAACCCGGATGGCAACTATATCTCAGGGGCCGATGTGAAGATTGAAGGCACGGGCTTCAATACGATAACAGAATCGGATGGTAGTTTCATCATAACCGGCGTTCCGGTGGGAACCTATATTTTGAAGGTCACTGCCGTGGGATTCGAAGAGCATTCCCAGGGTGTCACGGTGGAATTATGGGTGCCAGCCAATGTCACATGCATCATAGGTTCCTGGGGAGCTATTGAGGGAATTGTAAAAGATATCAATGGAAACCCAATGAAAGGAGCGAAGGTGATAATCGACGATACCGATATAGTCGTTTACACAGACGATAAAGGCCGTTATCTTATAGAGAAAGCCCCGGTTGGCAGTTATTATCTGAACATAACAATGAAAAAATACCGGAATCTTCTCACCCAGGTTGAAGTGGAGATGGGTAAGATTTATCAGGCAGAGTCGACCATTACTAAGGAAAGCTCAACCGGGACCGATGGAGAAGATTCCAATAAACCACCCCTTTATCTTCTGGTAATTCTAGGAGTTATCCTTGTGCTGGTATTGGTTATTTTTTCAGCGATTGTACTAAACGCAAAAAAAGTAAGCAAATTGGAAAAGGGAAAGAAAGTAACCCGCATCAGCGGAGATCAGCATCCCTTTGACGATAAGATCGAAAAGGAATAATGATAAGGTAAAAATTAAATTTCACCACTGGATATTTATGATAACAAGAACAATGATAAAATATTAATCGTAAGAAATCCCTTTGCCTAATATTAGATCGTTCCGCGGGTGTAAAAATGAGCTTGAAAATTATCCATTCTCCAAAGCCGATACTATTCGCAATTATTGCAGTAATAATCATTTTCCTACCAATTTTTTCTGTTACACAACCAGCAAGATCACAAGCCGTGGCCACCGGGACCGCGCTGCGGGAAGTTAACCTGAGGATGAATGCAAACGGACTTACGCCCATCACTCCTCCGGAAGACGAGACGACAAGAAAAAGATCGACGCCAAGTGGACTAATGCCTTTCCCGGTCCCTGGAATATCTCTTATAAACCCGAATTTTCAGAAAGTGGGAACGTGGGAGCTGGATAATATCGCGGATGTTATTTCTATTCAGCAGCCGGTGAAATTCATAATATGGTTGTCCACATCCAGTGCCACAAGCGGGGATATAAAGTTCACCCTGAAATACGGTACTGTAGTTGTGGCCGGACCAACCGTGCTCGATGCCAACAATATCGATACCTCAGCAAAGCGGTACGAGGTTTCCTCACATGCGAACCTCACCACCACGGATAGCGGAAAACCGTTGGGATTAGAGATTGAGTCCAAAATAAACGGGGACGGGGTTATGATCCATTATGGAGGTTATCAAGAGGATTCGGGGGTTAGTTTCATGAGCGATGCGGTGAAATTCAAGTATTTGCATGCAGGACCGAAGGAATTTTGTGTGGAATTCAGCGATGCTTTTCGGGCTCCCGTAAACGACATCTACCCCATAATCTTCGTAGATGATATGGCTGTGTATGACGAGGATGGAAACGTTCTCGAGCGGACAATATCAGAGAACGGTAACAATTTATTCAAATGGAAATTGAAGCTCCTTCCGGGAGTACATACCTTTCTCGTGGGGATCGCTTATGCTAAAAACAGGGACATCAACCTTACCTGGAACACACAGGTGAGTCTCAAGGTCGTATTAGAAGATAATGACCGAAGTTGGTTACAAGGTATGGGTACTGGAGATATTATCGTCATGTTCTTGTTGATGATAGGAGTGCTGGTATTTTTCATATCCATTTTCGCGGTTCTATCGTCCCGAAGTTCCGCAAAAAATGTATACGTGCGCAGATCACCAATACCAGATCGGTATCGGTTGATCGTAAAAAAGAAGATGGACCGCTTCCATATGAAGCCAAGACCCGCTGTAAGGTCCGCAAGGCAAACCGGGGGAAAGAGGGCTTTTCATAAAGCGAAAAAAAAGAAGTAAATTTTCCTTTTTTTTATTTATCCTGGGATTCATTTCCCGTCTTTTTCTGAATAGCTATCGCCTCAAGAAGATCAAGTTCACCTATGGCCACCCGGGCTGCCAGCGTACGTGATATCGTCACAAATGAGCCGCTTCTTATCCGGCTGATCCTCTGAATATCTTTTAATTCACCCGGGGTGGGATTGATATTCATATAACTCTCCACGGGGGAGCCGGGCATAGAAGATATTTCGATAGCAGCATTGATATGAGGATCGTGCTTCAAGCGTGTCGTGCTGGTCTCATCTGCGATCTCAAGGATAAACTCATTTTTTTTCCTCAGCTCCAAAAGGTCGTTTATGATACGATTCCGGATAGTTACAGCCTGGTGACCCACCTTGACCTTTCTATTTTCCGCATCATATGTGTAAAAGACCTTCTCGACGATAACAGAAACCTCTTGGGGTGAATAACATTTGTACTGGTTAATCAACTCACCGTCCCCAATTACCGCCACACCGGGAGACTTGCCCGGATCCACTCCTATCACCAAATACTTGATCCTAACGCGACCGCGGAGTATCTCAAGGGCCCGATCAACCATTCGAGGGATATCACCCTCTGTTTCCACTATGATCTTTCGTGGAAAATCGATCTCTTCCATGCAGGACCGGGTTGTGATAACCACACCAACATTGTAGGGGATCGGCTCGCCCCCCGCAAGGGATATAAAACTGATATTTTTCCTCTTCAATTCCCTTATCAATCCGTAATACAGTCGAAATTCATCTGTAATAAGGGCCATTATCTTCATGGTGCATCCCGGCGGTCAATGGAATCAACTCAAACTTTTACATCACTCACCCCAGTCAACCGCGCCTTCCACGATATAATCCTCGTCAAAGAACTCCTCCTGGGAACCTACGAAAACGTTGGTCTTTTCCTTTAGCTGAAACGCCCTTCCATCCATGGCCCGCATTCCCCTGGTGGCAAAGGTAAGTCGGTTCTGCCCGAGGTTCTGGAATCTAAGTTTCATTCTCTCGCTGTGGGAAGCCTGACCCTTTATTTCCGCTATCTTCCTGAAACCTTTCTGGTCCACCACTCCGGAGACCTTTAACATGATCTCTTTTATATGGGTATTCGAATTGTTCTTAATAGTTATCTCCGCAGGTACCCAATCCTCAACCCTTGAGGCCTCCTCCAGTAGATTAATATTAACGTCGATATCTATCTCCTTCATCTCCATTTCCCTGAAGAATTGTTCGATCTGACCAACTTCCCTTTTGACATCCATTGCTTTCCCTTTCTTGTAGGCATTCATAGCCTTCTCCAAATGGTCTGTAATATCCTTTGGAACCATGCAAACCTTTTCGAAGCTCTTCAACTTTTCCTTGAGAGCCTTGAGTTCGATGCCCCCTTCCCGCTTCTCCTGTTCCTTCCGAGAATGTCTCGCTCGGGCTCTGGATAATGCGGAATATGTGGCCGTGATGTATTCCTGTATCTTTTTGTAATCTTCCGCGGTCTTTGCTTGTTCCATCTTCTCGATGATCTTCTCCACCAGGTTCTCAGCATCCTCGATATCCACGCCCTTTGAGCGGTCCTGCTGAAGCTCGCCGTTTAGAGCCATGAGGGCATTTCTAACGTTGGCGTACATATTCTCCATATTGGAGCGCTGCCTCCAATCGATCTCGTCCTTTACAATATCCAACTCGACACTGGACTGCCGGGCATATTCCTCGGCCATCTTGAAATCCGATGCCAAGAGCATGCGGTTGGCTTCCCCCAGTATCGATTCAGCTTGGTAAACGTTCACTCCCAGGTTCTTGGCGAGGTATAACCGGGAAGAAACTCCCTCAACCTTATTCAATGTCTTCTGGTAAGTCTTGACGTGGGATTCGATCAAGGGTCCAGCTTTTTGTGCGAGATCTATGGCTGTGAAGAAATCTGCATTGTAAACCGCATATTCCGCCTGAGATAGGGTTTCCTGGACGTTGGAAAAGATAATATCCGGTTGGAGCGATATCTCGTAATAGGAATCCTGAATCAATTTATTGACGTATTCGGTCTGGGCTACATCTAGTAGTTTCGTAAAATTCTCCATTTCCTTGTAAGCGTTATTCAGGTCATTTGCCTTGATATGGACGTTTATAATTTCCAGTTTATCAGGCATTTCCGGATTTTCTATCTCAAGTTTTTTGCACTGCTCATACCTGCGTATCAATTCATCTAGATAGGTCGATATCTGAGAATATCTCTGATATATATCCTCAGTCAGAGTCCATGCCTGACTTGCGTATAACATAGCTGCCTCATGGTCGTGCAGTTTCATCTTGCTACGCAGTGCTGCCAGCAGCCTCAGGGGTTTTTTCATATCCATACCCAGCTCCGTATATTTCTTGATATTAGCGAGGCTCTGTTCAACCGTTGCGATTATTTCCTGGACTTTCAGATCGATATTATGAGCAGTATTCTTTGCCTTATTCAGACGATTTCCCACCGCAATGTAGTCCTTCATACCCCTGCAACGCGTGAACTGGCTCTTGGCGGACAACAATTCCTGTTTCGAAGCACTGACGTCCACACCGTCTGCGGCCAAAGACAAGAGATATGCATCCATCTCGACAAATTCGTTCTCCAGGTACTCCTTGAACTTTTTTGTCTTTGCAAGTATCTCCATAGTTTTCGTAACCTTTGCACGAAATTCATCGCTCTCATCCATAAAAAAGCTCCCTCTACTTCAGCTTGATCCTAAACTCGTTTTCGATATCTTCCAGCATGTTCTCCGCCTCCTGCACACCAACACCCTTGCCGGTAGCCTCCTTAATGGTCTTTTTAACCTCTTGGAGGACCTTTTTCCTTCTTCTTTTCCTTAAAAATACAGAGATTACAAAGAAAGCGATAATAATTATGAAAGCAAAGGCAATGGAGAGCAAAAACACCCAGGAGCTGGCATCCTGTTTCACTTCAAGGTCCATATTCAGTTTCCCGCCGTCCAGGATCGTAACGGTGGAGTATTTTGAATCCTTCACAATAATCGAGATATTATGTTTTCCTGACTGGGCTTCCCATATTGCAGTTGCAGTCCTCGTTTCCCCGGGGAATATATGTGGGAACCAGATAACCCGAATCCTGGTTCCGTCCACCATGAAAGTAACGTTCACGTTCCTCGCTGCAGCGGTACC
The DNA here is from genome assembly GCA_964342815.1 of uncultured archaeon. GTDB lineage: Archaea > Thermoplasmatota > Penumbrarchaeia > JASLWR01 > JASLWR01 > JASLWR01. The sequence goes on from CAYFHS010000012.1 coordinate 76,800, forward strand.
ATTGTTCTTGATATGAACATTCAAGTGGACATCATCCCCTTCCATATACTCCCCTTGGTCCACGGGGACGAAGATGAGCTCCAACAGCGGGGCAGTGATGAAAATCTCGATATTTCTTATCTCTGACCAGGCACCGTCATCGTCCTCGACGCTGAATGTAATAATATGAAGACCCAGTGAGATATTGTGCCTGGAACGCAGATCCAGGTTCGAAAAATTTCCCAATTTACCGTCGACGCTCGAAACCCACAAATAGTCTCGGATATAACCTTTTTCGTACACCGCCTCATCAACTCCCCACCCTGATATCTTCATATTGCTTCCTCCCTTTTCCATTTCCCTCGATCGGGATTGGATAAAAGCAACTGGAATGTCATTGACCTCAAGGACCTTCAACGTGAACGTAAAGCTGCTCATCTCACCAGATGGGTCAACCGCGGATACGGTTATCTCTATTTCCCCGAACCAGTTGAGGGTGGGTTCCAACCTCAGCGAGTTGTTCTCCATTATTGAAAGGTTGATCTCTGCAAATCCTGATTGGGCAACATACAACAGTTCCAGGTCATCGGGATCGGAAAAACAATCACCAACATCCAAATAACCCGTAGTATCCTCTTTTATGGTTACGATTTTCTCAAAACCGATGATGTCCGGTTTATCATTTACAAGGCTTACCATGAAAGAGATTGTATGATGAGCTTCGTCCTGTCCGTCGCTGGCTGTAAAAGTAATATTCTCCTTACCGTACCAGTTGTGAGCGGTTGTAATATTCACGATTCCAGACGAAATGATATTAATGATAATATTGGATGAATTGGTAAAGTTAACAGCAAGAATATCCTCGTCTATATCATAGAATATATCCGTCATATCGATTTGGTATATGGTATCATTATCCTCCTCGAGTTGAATTTCTTTTGGAGCTCCGTCGAATACCATGGGTGGATCATTCACATTCTCCCAGCTGAAGTTGAAAAATTCCTCCACGTAATCTCCGTCCTTGTCCGTGAACTTCATTAGAACGCTTGAGTTTCCGTGAAAATTATTAATAGGATTGAAAACGAATTTGTTCGGCCCATCACCTGGCGTTACCGAGCCTATCTTGAATTTATTGAAGGTCTCAAGAGTCCAAGTTGTTTGAAGTGGATCTCTCCCGTCCTCCACGTCCCACCCGTATACGTTGAAATCCACGTTGATGGCGTGGTCTTCGAGAGAAGTAAAGGTCGGCGTAGAATTGATCATGGGAAAATTATTCACTGCCTTGAATGCTCTCAATTTCCAATCCGAGATGAAACCACTAGGATTGGTATATCTAAGCCGGAGGTCCAGTATGGTATTTATGGGTATATCCAGCGGTGGGGTGTAGCTAGAGTAGAAGTAAACCAATTCTCCATCGTCATAGAGTTCAACGGGCAATTCATTCCAACCGCCCTCGGTATCGCCAAGCCAGATCTGGAGAGTGAGGTTCAGACCGCTTTCCCCGAATACGACATCGGTAAGATTCATTGTAATGGGAATGGCTTTTCCACGGTAGGCTATGGGTTCATGGCTGATGTCCAGCACTTTTGGATATATTACTTCGATGGTATCATTGATCGTAGTTCCTCTGTTACCCGCAACGTCTTCTGCCCATACGTAAATGTGATGTTTCCCTTCAGGGGCATCTAAAATATAATTCGTTTTATTGGTCCAGATGCCGTTATCGGTTCCACTACCATCGAAAAAGGAGATGTAATATCCCTTTATCTGTGAAGATGGAGCCGCATCGGAAAATCCGCTCCAGTTGAGGTAGATTGTCTTGTCCGAGCAATACTCGGATTTGTTCTCTATCTCAAGGGAAGCAGACGTTGACGAGGGTGCAATGGTATCAATGAAAATATCGTCCGATACGGCATCACCAATATTGAAAGAATAATCCTGTGCCCAGGCGTAAACCGTTGTGGGACCCTGATTAGGGAGTGAAATGTAATCGGTAGGCTGCCCGCCCCACAACCTGCTTGCGGGGATGACCGGTGGGGCCCCTGCGGTCCCCCATTTTTCCCATTTTGCTGCAACAGCGGCTCCACCATTGTGTTCGTAATAGTGCATTTCGAATCTATGGAAACCGCGTTCTAGATAGACGCTGACGGTGTTTTCCGTATAGGCCCTGCTGTACCAATGGCTCAGTAACCTGACGTCATCGATATAAAGGCGTGCACCGTCGTCAGATCCTATGGTGAAATTGTATGTAGTGGATTCATCCGCGAAAATGGAGCCGTTCCAGATTATCGAATATTGGTTGTTGCCGCAGCCGCCTCCGGGCCCGCCGTTGCCGAAATTCCGATTTATTGTGCCATCATACCTGCTGAACTTGTACTCGTTGAAGTTCATTCCATTAAAATAATGGCCCCTTATGCCGCCATTGGATATCTGACCGCTCATTGTACCTTCATTATTTGTCGTCCCGAAATAATATCCTGCCAAACCCCTGGTGGCATCGTTATTGTCTGAAAAACCTGACCATCGGACCTGAGCAACTGTAGAATTCCAATACGTTAGATCGTTCTGAAGTACTATACTACCGGTAGAAGGTTCAACCAAATCAATTAAAATATTTCTGTAGAGTGCACGGTTTTGAATATTACCTGCCCGGTCCACACCCCAAACCCAGAAATTCACCCATCCCGTCTCAGCGGTATTTATAACGCCAGTTGCCCCTTGAATGAAAAATCCGTTGCTCGTTCCACTGTTATTAACATGATTATAGTAATAACCGGATAGGCCGGATTGGTCTACCCCTGAATCAACTATATTGGAAATGCGATAATAAACATTTTTGTCATTTGTATATCGGCTCCCGTTCTCCAACCTTAAACTTGCTCCACCGGTAAATGTTGGACGGACAGTATCAATATGAATTGAATCCGAAACTGCAATGCTGTAATGCCCGTATGCATCCTTGGCCCACACGTAAACCACGACATTCTTCCGGACCGGGGCATTGTGAATATCCACGTTGGTTTCAGTGGTATAATTGGCATCCGGTCCGCCGGACCCGTTCACGAACGAATAATAGTAACCGGTCAGCGTTGGATCGCTGAAACCTCCCCAGCTGAGATGAAGTGTCCTATCATTGGTCCATTCGTCCCCGTTGTTTATCAACAGCCACGCATTCGAGATGTCGGGAACAAAGGCATCGATATAGATAGAGTCCTCCGTTGCATTTCCGATATTACCAGCATTATCCACCGCCCAGACGTAAATTGTGACGGTCCCGTTTACTGCCGAAGCGGCGGTAGCATTGGTGCTGGCCGTGTAGACTCCGTTTGGCGTCCCGCTTCCATTGGTGAAATTATAATAATATCCTTTTATACCTGCTCCCCCGGAATCGGTAAAATTGCTCCACTCGAAAAAAATATTGTTGCTACCGACATTTTCAGCGCCGCTCTCGATGATGACGTTGGCATTGGAGTTATCGGGATTCTCAAAATCCACCTGTACGGTATATTTCTGTGATGCCGTCGGGCCGTTGGTGATATCATCGGTTCCCCGCCACTGTATGTAATTGCTGCCCCCCGCGGCGAATTCCACATTGGCCGAGGCTGAAAAAAGCTGCTGGGCAGCGCCTGCGTCACCTGTTGAGATCCACTGGCTGAGCGTCCCGTTGAAATATCGGTATTCAATGGTATTCAAGCGTACTCCCGAGGTATTGTCCCTTATATCGATCCCGCAAGTAACCATACTTTCGTTCACCCAGTCATTTGGCGATGGGGACGGGTTCTCGAAGAATATTTCAGACGTATCCACCATTATCGTATCCGTAGCCGAAATTCCGATATTACCTGCCTTGTCAATGGCCCATACATACACGTTCACAGTCCCGTCCTGTGCATTGGAAAGGACACCTGGACTGGAGTAATCCACGGTTCCGTTGGTGCTTCCCTGATTATTATCGAATGAATAGTAATAATGATCAATACCTGAGATTTCCGCTCCCTGGTCGATAAAGCTGGACCAAGTGAATGCCAGGTTAGAAACGTTTGTTCCGGCCGCACCGCCGTTAATTATGACATTATTGGGAGGAATGTAGGATGGTGCGCTGGTATCGAGTATTATTGTATCATTTTTCGATGATCCTATGTTACCCACATTATCCTCGGCCCATAGGTACACTGTGATTATACCCTCAACTAGGTTAGAATCAGCAATGGAAGATTGGTTTCCGTTCGTTGTATTGGTGTCCACCTTCCCCTCGTCATTGGTAAACGAATAGTAATATCGTTTTGTTCCCGAATCCGAATCCACGCTGGCATTCCAGGTTACATAGAAGGTTGTGTCGTTATCCGCCAGAGTCCGGTTGTCTCCGAAGGAATCTGCGTGAATGGTAATATTCCCGGGCCCCGGTGGAGCCTCACCGTCCACCCTGATAATAAATGTCTGATTTGCAGGTACGTTACCGGCTCTTCCCACAGGTAGCTTGTTTACCGAAACATTGTAATTGTTCGAGTTTTCCGAAACTGGGGCCGAGCTCATGAGGATGCTGAAGGCCTGACCCGAGGAACTGTTATTGTATGCAACAGCTCCAGTATCGTTTGTTACCGATACATTGAAATATTGATTTGATGGATAAAATACCGGAAAACCGGTGTAATGGACCTTTGGGCCGGAAAAGGTCAGATTCTCATTGGTTCGTACCCAATCCCCACTAGCAATGGAACCCTGGTGCTGAGCAGCCACAGTCAGTGTTCCAGACATATCGAGTCCGGTTTCCACCCTAAATAGATTTGGAAAATTCGTGCTGTTTGTATTGTTCGAGGCGTCCGTTATATTCAACCTTATATCACATAATGCCGCGTCAGGGAAGGTCCAGTTGAAATCCACATGGAAATTTACGAAGGTGTTGTTAGCATCAGTATCTCCCCAATGGGTATCGTTGGAACTCAGATTTATATAGTCTTGAGTATCTCCGCCATCCAGCTCGTAAAAATGTGTTGCGTTATCCCTTGACCAGCAAAGGGTGATGTTCTCGTCTCCAGGCTCGATGGTGATATTCACATATTTGATATCATTGGCTCCATCGGTATCATTGATGGTGGCGTTGAAGTGGTATGATTTGAATCTTGCGAGGCATACGTCTCCCAGCTCGCCGTTCTCGAGAACGAGATCCTCGATGTCCGGCTCGGCCTGTCCCAGTTGCGGACCAATATCTGCAATTGAAAGAAATGATAGAATATCCAATCCGGAAAGGAGAAAAAGAACCGTAACCGACAAGATGAGAATAGGTTTCACAGTGGAAAAGCAATAGGATTTTTTTTTCGTCATCATATGTACACCCAAAAAATCTGGAAATGGTAGAGACCTATGAATACATGTTACAATGTTGCTGCTGTTTATCTACTATTATCAGACAATATTTCGATTCCAGTAATACAATCGGTATATAAAATATCTGGTATATTATATATTAATTGTTGAACAAATTCTAAATCCATATCCCTTTTATTTTCTCGTTCATTATATACTTCAAAATTTTAGGGAAAGTGGATTTCAATGATGGGCCAATTTTTCAATTCAGCATTGCGTCATAAACGGCGCTCATGGATCGATTCCTCTACCATCTCCCTGCCCAATTCAAGCAGTTCATCGGCCCTGGCTTGTGTCATGGCATCCGAATAGAGGCGGAAAAGGGGTTCCGTTCCAGAAGGCCGCAGCAGAAGCCATGAATCGTCATTGAATAAACGTTTCAGTCCGTCTACAGTGAGATCCTTCACACACCCCTTCAGCAAAGCAGGGGAATTATGAAAACGCCTAATAACACTTTCATATACCTTATCCTTCACGTCATCCGGACACCTGAACTGCCCCTTTGCCTGATAGAATCGAGGAAACTCTTCCGTGAGCTCCCTAAGAGTCTTCTCTCTCTCAGCCATTATCTGCAGCAGGAAAAGCGTGGCCAATATCCCATCGCACCAATGCACGTGCTTGGCAAAATAGTACTTTCCGCTCTCCTCGTAGGCAAATACCGCTCTGCTTTCATGAACTGATAGAACCCTTTCTGTATCCGGTTGACCGATCCTGCAGTATTCCACAGCGACCCCATACTGTTTAGCGAGATAATCTATAAGACCAGAAGAGTTTACAGGAGTTACACAAACTGGATTTTCTTGACCATTATTTAGGCATTTCTCGAATATCCATTTTCCAAAAACCGCACCCATGACATCCTCAGATACCACTTCCCCTGTTTCGTCCACGAATAACACCCGATCGGCATCCAGGTCGGTAGCGGCAGCGAGGGACGCGTTGCTGTTAAGAAGCGAGTTTACCGTAGTACCAAGAGTATGCTTTCTCGGTTCGGGAGGGCGTTCGGGGTCTCCACTGTGATGGTCATGCAACCTTATTACCTCGATGCCGCACTTCTCTATAATGGAAGGCAGGATACCTGAGGCTGTCCCGTTCCCGGGATCCATCACAACCCTGAAATTATCTCGCTTTGCCAACTTGGCAATTGATTCTTGATCAACCAGATTTAAAAGGAATCGTTCGTAGCGATCCAAAACACCGCAGTCTGTTTCCACGGTCCCGATGGATTGCATCACGATCTTTTTTCGTTCTTCGAGCCCGTTGAAATACCGATCCTCGACTTCCAATGCCTGATCATCGCCGATATAAGACGCGGTAGAATCCATGTAGATAAGACCCACTCTATCGGGAGGCATATGAGAACCGGTCACCATCACCCCACCGGCCGCTTCCATTACCTTCAATGCATAACCCAATGCAGGGGTAGGAACAATTCCGCAATCAATTACTTTCAAACCCATTGACTGCAGCCCCGCCGATATGGCGCAGCAGAGCATGGAAGTACCAAAACGGGTATCCCGGCCCATTACGACCTTCCCGGAGCCCAGCCAATCAGCAAAAGCCATGGACAATTTCATAGCCAGTTCCGGTGTAATCTCAGTATTTGTTGCTCCCCTGACTCCACTGGTACCGAACATTCTCGGTTTTCTTTTTATCATTATGAGCACCTGTCGAAAAAATTCACACCCTGAACAATATTTTCTCGCTTTTGAACATCTTAACACAGAGATAAATCAAAATGGCGGCTGCCAATACCGTGACAATAATATTCAGCAGAAGCAGGCTGACGGTCAATTTCCCAAGCAGCAGGTCTTTCATTGCGAAAACAGAAGAAGCGATGGGGATCAAATATACCTTTTTCGATATATCGAAATTAATGCTCATTGTCATTATCCCCAGAAATATTACTATGAAGAATACCGGTGTCATATAGCTGCTGGCTTCTTTGAGATTCCGTGCAAAGGTACCGACTAAAATTATTATAGAGACCAACACGGTTGAAAGGGGAATAAGTATCAGGAAAAGGCCGACTACGACCCAAGGAGTGAAGACCGCAAAGGCCGAGCTTGTGCCTCCACCTCCGAAAATAATTCCGAAAGTAAGGATTATTCCAAGACCACCGATGGTGAAAAGAGCTGATACAAAGGAGACCACCATTACAGAAATGATTTTTCCTATTACTATGGACGTCCGGGCAACTTTGTTAACGAGGAGTGTTCCAAGTGTGTTCCGCTCCTTTTCTCCTGCAACGGCGTCAAGACCGATGCTCATTGCACCGCTCATGAGGTATATGACCACGAAATAAGGCAGAATCATACCTAGGATGGAGCCTGATTTCTCCTCAGTTGTGGCTGTATCGACATATTCATGATCCACCACATTGAGGATGTCATCATCAATCGTGCGGAAAAAATTCAGCTCGCCACTGGCGTTTCGTATCCGATAAGCATGCAGTCCATCGGCGATACTCCACCATTCTTCTGAAACTTTTGTTACGGCTGAATCTTCGCCAAGTTTGATGTTATGATTCATAAGAATTCCTTTTAATGTAGTGTTCAGGCTGCCGTTGCCGAGGAATCTTATATATTCAGCAGGGAGAGAGAATAAAAAAACCTCTTTTTGGTCCAGGCGGCGCCCGCGCTCATCCAGTATGAAATCCCAGATGAGATTGATAAATGTGTCCTTGGCCCTCGCTGACGCCGGTACCGCCGAAGAATAGGAAATTGTTATATTGCCTGTGAGATAATCCTCCACGTTATCGGTGAAATTATCCGGGAACTGAACGTAAAGTTCCAGCTTTTCGCTGGAAATGTCCTGTACCGGATGGGATGAATTGATAATGGTAAAATTTTCCGATCTTTCGATATACAACACGAAATCCTGGGCATGGCTGCCGTTCTCTACTGCGACATTGAATATTCTCTCCTGCAGCTTCTGCTCCGAGATATAAAAGAAACTTCCCATGCCCAGCAGGAAAAGGGGTAACAGTAAAAGAGGAACCAGGGTAACTGTTATAACAACTCTCTTCTGTCGAATGATGCCTCTAAGTTCATTGGCGGCAATGACCATGAAATCGGGCATATCAAGCAGATTCTCACGAGGTCGGGGAATTTCAGGCTTGGGTTTTTCGGCCATATCAGGCAGCCTCCCTTATGTTAACCTTTTCCGCAAGCTTGAAAAAGGTTTCCTCAAGTGAATTTACTTGATATTTCTCGTTCAATTCCTCAACTGTTCCGCTGGCCATCAATTTACCATTGAGAAGAATGCCTATGCGGTCGCACAATTTCTCCGCAATTGCCATGTAATGGGTTGAAATTATTATGGTCTTACCCCTGGTCTTCTCGGCCAATAGAAGATCAGTAACGGATTTGGCGGTCATGATATCCAAACCGGAAGTAGGCTCGTCAAAGATTATTACCTTTGGATCGTGGATCAGGGCCACGGCTATAGCGGCCTTCTGAGCGTTTCCGTGGGACAGTTTATCTATGAGCAGGTCTCTGTATTCGTCGATCTTGAAGCGTGAGAAAAGAAAGTTCTCCCTTGCTGTTATTATTTTCTTGGGCATGCGGTTGAGCTTGCCGTAGAAAGTAACGAGTTCATGAGGGGTGAAATTGGGGCTGAGTTTCATCTGAGCCGTGAGGAAACCCAAAGAACCCCTGACCTTCCCCGACTCCTTTTCGGTGGAAAATCCGTTAACGGTTATTTTACCCTTGGTAGGTTTCAACAATGTTGCCAGCATTCTCAATGAAGTGGTCTTTCCCGCACCATTGGGACCCAGGAGACCGTATATCTCACCCGGACGTACCGTAAAGGATACGTCATTCACTGCTGTTAGCGAACCGCTTTTGGTCTCGAATATTTTTGTAATCTGCTCGCTTTTAATCACTCTATCGCCTACGGAGGTTTATCTGGAATACGGAGCGATAGTGGGATTTGGATAAATCAATGTTTCCTTGTTATTGGATTTTTGGTCAATAGATTAGTAGGGTCAATTAACATATATGGATCAATTAGCGAAATATAAATTCTAATGAAAGTTGGGTTCGGCCTCGATGATTGATTAATCTCATATGCCTCCAAAAACTATATGAAAGTCTAAGCTATTCATGAATGAAATGAGTCTGTAGTGAGATTTCAAATCGTCGCTTTGAAAAAGATCAGGCGTGATCCAGAGAAAAAATGAACGCTATATAATCACTGAACCGATAGTGAAAATGATAAGAACGAGAATCGAGAGGTGAATTGGCTCATCTGTCATGAAATAATATAATGGTGGTCTGGAATATCAAAGAGAGTTCAATCCACATTCCTTGGTCCCACAAGACCTATTCCCTATTTGGTTTTGTAGTGGTCACACTGCTTTTGCTGACCAGCATGGGGGTGATCATACCATATCATTTAAAATCCGCCTCAGAAAATAATATATTTCTTTTACAGACCATTAATAAATACAATGGAAAAGAAAGGGGTGCTGCTGGAATAATCAAAGGCCCGTATCTCCAGAACGTGACTGCCAACAGCATATACATAATGTGGGAGACCCAGGGAGAGGGAGACAGTAAGGTGGAGTATGGTCTCACCTCTTCGTATGATCGATGGGTTCACCAGATTGATGCAAAGACGATCCATGAGGTCAATCTAACCGGGTTGAATTCGGGGGCGATCTACCACTATCGAGTAAGTTCTTCCGGTATTCTGAGCGATGATTATACATTCACCACAGCTCCGCATCCCGCAGAAACTTATACCTTTTTAGCACTAGGTGATACCCGAACACTTCACAACCAGCACAGGGCGGTAGTGAATTCCATGAGACAAGAAGCAGCGGATTTCGTCATAAATACGGGTGATCTTGTGGAATCCGGGGAAGAACAAGAACAATGGGATACCTTCTTTAATATCTCAGATGGGATAATGCATTCTTGGGTATACTGGCCCGTCCTCGGTAACCATGAACATCACGGCGAACCGTATTTCAGATATTTTTCATTACCGGGGAACGAGTACTGGTATGCGTTCGACTACGGCAATCTTCGTTTTATCGCACTGGATTCGACACAGAATTGGAGGAAGGGAACCGACCAGTACAATTGGCTTATAACAGAACTTCAGAATGCTAGTATTGGACGCCGTTTCATAATTGTGGCTTTTCACCATCCGATCTACAATACCGGAGTGGGACACGGTGAGAGTAATCCAACGGGCCCCGATGACGATTACTATGAAATGAGGGAAACGCTGGCCCCGCTTTTCGAGACCTACGGGGTAGAACTTGTGCTCAATGGTCATGAGCATATATATGAGCACAATCTTGTGAACGATGTTCATTATGTGGTAACAGGAGGCGGTGGGGCGCCTTTGAGCCTGCCAGGATTCAGCAAGGAGTGGACCGTATCCAATGCAAGAGCATATCATTATATGCGAATAGAGATGAGTCCCTTCTCAGCCAAGGTGACCGCCCAAGGAATTGACGGTTCCGTTCTTGACAGTTTTGTTATTTCGATTCCCTTCTTCGATTTTCCTCCCGCCAACGTCACAGACCTGAATGCCGTAGATACGCCTAATGACAACGGCGGAAGCATAACCTTGACCTGGAATTTGTCGGCAGATGATGGGGGGGGTTGGGACGATGTTTCCCACTATGCATTGGAGAGGGCCACTGGAGAATCCGGACCATGGTCTCTTATTGACATTCTACCTGCAGGCACACTTTCCTATATCGATACCACCACCGACGGTACAGAATACTTCTACCGTATGATAACGAAGGATAGGAATAAAACCAATACTGGCCCGGTCGGTGGTCCCGCCAGATCCCTTGATAACGTTCCCCCGCACCCTCCATCTCTTCTCCATGGTTACGATACACCCGGAGACGATGGTTACTCACTGACGCTTGAATGGGTGCCATCTGCCGATGAGGAACATGGAGCCGGATCGGGCGATGTGATAAGATATCTAATCGGCAGAGGGGTGATTCCCAGGCAAAGTACCAATATCACATCCAACGAAGATGCTTATGCAAATGTGACTGCAGGCGTTCACTCTTACACTGATACGAATGCGGATATGAATGTTTTTTATTATTACACTGTTTACGCTGATGACGGGACATTTCTTTCCGAACCATCCAATACCGAGGGACCGTTGAGATCAAGAAATGACAGGGCACCATATAAGCCCCACTCTCTAAAGGCAACAAATATAAAAGGGAACAGTGTGGACCTGACTTGGAACGCTGTGACCGATACGGACCTGGCTGCTTATGAAGTTTTCATTAGTCCAGATGTAATTTCCGCAGATTATAAAAAACGCAGCAACGGGGATTTTTTCTTTTTTAAATCCACATCTCCGGAGAATAATTCATGCATGATCACCGGTCTAGCGGATGATACGACTTACAAGTTCAAGGTTAGAGCATTGGATACTGTAAATAACACCTCCCCGTTCTCCAATATGGTTGAAGTGAAAACACCGGATATTACGCCCCCTCCAGCCCCGAGAATGGATAATCTCGGAATAACAATCACCAATAATCCCCGTCTTACAGTAACAGGAGTGAGCATCGATGGTATGATGGTGACGGTCACGATAAATGGTGAGGAGCGAGATCAAATAGAGGTTGACCAAGAAGACGGGACCTTTGCAGCTTCACTGGTACTGGATGAGGGATTCAACGTCATAAGTTGCTTTGCAGTGGATGCCAGCGGTAATATCGGCCATTTATCCAATACAATAGAGATCACACTTGACACCATTCCCCCTTCTGTCAGTAAAGTTACACCCAGGGATAATGAGGCATCCGCTCCTCTGGACTCCTATATCACCATTTTCTTCACGGAACCTGTTAGTATGATTGGCATACCTCAACCGGATACCTATTGTAAAAATCACAATATTGAATTTATACCTTCCCTTTCTGGAAACGGGTCAATATTGACGCTGCCTCCAGGGAATCTGCTCCGACCAGGAACGCTATATATGGTATCCCTTCAGAACTCGATTCGGGATACAGCAGGAAATCAGATGAAGGAACCCTATAGCTGGTCCTTTACAACAACTGCTGAGCCATTATTTTCCGGTCCGGAAATTATTCATTCGATCCCTTCGTCACCATATGGGACAATAATCGGGGAAAAAGTGGAATTGGAAATAGCAGTTTATGATCCGGATACTCCCAACTCAAAACTATCAATAACGTGGTTCAAGAACGAAAAAGTAATTGCTGAAGTAGATAAAGATATTATGAAATTTGTTCTCGGGACAGAGAGAGAAAACCCGGGTTGTTCATACGAAATAAAAGTGGATGTTTCGGATGGAAGAAGCAAAATTTCCCATACTTGGATCATAATTCTTTTCTCGCCCGAAAGCGATATTGACCGCGACGGTATGGGAGATGCGTGGGAAACAAACAATGGGATGGACTGGACCGACCCGCTGGATGGTGGGCTGGATTACGATGGTGATGGGATTAGCAATCTCGAAGAGTTCCTTGGAAAAAGCGACCCATTGAACTCATTATCAATCCCTACCGGTGAGGAGGATGAAGACTCGTCGGAAAGAAAGGCGAGCTTGTTTTCAAGTTTTTTATTTTGGCTGATTGGAATCATTTTTTTCCTGTTAATATTATTAGTTACATTTATCACTTATAGAAATAGGGCAAATAAAAATCGAATCAAAGAAGAAAACGACGATTTAGGATCAGGTTAAGCACAATGCTAAGTCATTAATTCTAACCATCCCGTCAGTTAATATTAATTAACTCATTTCAATTCGTCTAAAAGTTCCATTACTTTCGTCTTGATGATATCAAAAGTTTTCCTGTATTCTTCTATGTCCTTCCCTTTAGGGTCCTCAATGTCCCACATAATAAGCCTGGACTCTTTATTTGGTAAATTGTCTGCCAGGTCGTCACCCATTCCCAGCTGTTTTCTAATAAGGTCGAGGGAATCGTCGGGAGCATCATCCGAGAGAAGACATCCGAGATCACATCCGAAAGTTACAACCACGTCAGAATCGATCATTCTCGGGGCCTTCGTCGGCTTCCCCTCCCAATCAATTCCATTCTCCCGAAGCATATCCACCATGGTGGGATCGACCTTTTCCGCAGGATTGGTACCACCACTTTCGAAGATCAACCTTGAATTCGTATTCAATTCAGTTGCCAATGCTTCCGCAATCTGGCTTCTCAATGAGTTCTCCCTGCACATGAAAAGCACCGTAAGTTTCTTCATTTTCCGATAAAGCTCTTCTCCGACGCAGTCCTTGGCATATTTGCACCATTGAATGCAGTTCTGCAGGTCGTTGTATACGCTGAAACCGCATTTATCACATTGGATCACAGTATCTATTGAGAAGAGTTCCACGTCGGACCCGCATTCCGGACATTTTTTTATCTTCAACGTCGGTGTTTTCACATTGAAGGTACCTGGGCATCCCATTACCATTTTTCTCACCTTTACCTTTCTTTCTTAATCCAATAGGGATGGGAAATATCCTCGAATGCGGCAATGGCAGCAGTCGATCCTTCACCCACCGCAGTTACGATCTGACGTACTCCTCCGGTAACATCCCCAGCAGCATATATTCGGGGTATGTTCGTTCTGCATTTTCGGTCAACTTCGATGTAACCGGACCCGTCGAGCTTCACCCCGATCTCCCCGGCAATCCTGGAATTTGGAATTTCCCCGATGGCCACGAATATTCCCTCCACCTTAAGGTTCTTCACATCACCCGTTACAACGTTTTCGAGTTTCACTCCCACCAATTCTTCATCTTTGCCCACAATTTTTGTCACTATAGAATTCCATTTTACATGCATGCCTTCTCTCACAACCGCCTCCTGAAGATACGCTTCGCCTCTGAACTCATCCCGACGGTGAACAATTGTTACCTTGGCACCAAGGTTCTTAAGATATAGTGCATCAGTCAGGGCGTTATTCCCACCGCCAACAATGATCACTTTCTTTTCCTTGTAGAGATATCCGTCGCAGGTTGCGCAATAGCTGACGCCGTGCCCGGAGAACCTTGCTTCACCCGGTACGTCAAGTTTCTTGTGCGACGCCCCAGTTGCTATAATGAGTGCTTTTCCCACGTAATTATTCCGGTTCGTAATTGCCTCGATATTTCGGCCCACCTTGATCTCGCGAACCCCTTCCCCCTGACGAATATGTGTATAATTACCTGCCTGTGCGCTTATTATATCCATTAATTTCTTTCCAGGAATATTTGCATAACCCGGATAATTCTCCACAACCGGAGTGACCGAAACCTGTCCTCCGATGGTCGCTTCTTCCAGAACAACGGTACGCAGCCCGCTTCGCTCCCCGTAGATCGCAGCGGTAAGTCCTGCAGGACCCGCACCCGCGATGATCAGGTCAACCTTTACTATCTCTCCCCTCACGTCCGGCTCAAACTCTTCAGCTGGTTCCAAACTCAGTAGTTCTGCCATGAATCTCTCTTCAGGCTCCAATCCCCTGCTCACAGTAATATCGTTTATAATTGTATGAGGAACCGAGCCAACCTTGTAATTTTTAGCGAGGTCTGGGTTCTCAGTAGATTCCACACATTCGGCCGAAATGAACTCCGGTCTCTCAATGGCGGCTCTGAAAGCGTTCAATACCTGGCCGGGACAGTATGGGCACCCGGGGGTGACATAGACCTGAACATGCCGTTTCTCTGTAATCTCGTCCAAGATCTTGCGGGAATCATCAGATAGACCGCTTTTTCCTTTCGAGATCAGCATAATGGTCTCGATGAAAGAGCGCCCTTCCTCGCCCACCGGGGCCCCCGTATAACGTATATTGTATTCCTCGGGATTGATCAGAACGGTAGGCGACCGCGTAACCTTGTATTTTACGGATTTTTTATTTCCTAGAATATTTACCCTCGCTTCGATCTTCTCACTAAGCCTAGCAAGATCATTGACAAACATCATCGTCAGAATATTGTAGGGATTCTCCGTACCCTCGTCCACAAAGACTTCGAGAATCACCTTACGGTCCAGCTCCCCGAACCTCTCCAGTAACATTTCCCTGCTTTCCTCCGGGATAAACCAATTATTCTGTTTATCATCGGTCATCCGACTCACCTTTTTTTTAGCTTATAACCTATTAATCCTGTCCCAAAAGTCGACACGAAAAAACCGAGAACTAACCAAAACTGAACTGTTGGAATCGATCGGCCTTCACCTTGCATATGGGACAGATGGGAGGAGGATATTCCCTGGCACATAGATAACCGCATACCTCACATCGCCATACTTTTATTGAAGTTTTCTTTCGGTCAACCGGGACTGCATCACTTTCCAATAAAGGCGTTTCCCGCACGGAATCATCCCCGTCACATTCATAGTCATTGGCAGCTTTCTGAACCTCTGGGGGTCGCCGTTCAGGGATCGGTCCCATGAGTGAAGGATCGTCGGTAATTTCTTTCGAGACAAAAAGCGCGCAGTAACACATCCCGAACTCGTCGACATCTGCATCACGGTACTCACAGGGGCACATGATATCCCCGTCATAGATCTTGCTGCCCACTGCCACCCTGCAAGGACAGGAACCGTAACCGTAGCGCTCCTCGTTCGTCGAGAGACCATCAATCAGATCATCGAGAAGCTCCTTGTCCGGGCAAAGAAAATAACCGTTATTGGCAGCATTTTTCTTCATACGCGAGAGGACATTGGCAGTACTCATTTAACAAGCACCTCACGGATCCGGTCTTCTTTGAATCCCACGATTACTTCTGTGCCGTTGTCCACAACCAAAGTGGGAAAACTCCTCCGCGGATTATGTTTTCTGGCCTCTTCCATGACCTTCTTCTTCTCATCACCGTGAAGAAGGTCCACATCAACATACTCGTATTCGATATTGAGAGCCTGCAGCAGTCTTTTCAGCTTTTTGCACCAGCCACAGGTGCTGAGAGTATAGATCGAAACGTGATGTTCACAATTCTTTCCCGGGACATTTTTCATACATTTCATTTCACTCACACTCCATATCATAGGTTTCGGGGATCGAGCTGGATATATCCGAACCGTCCCCCTCCCCATTCTTCTCTTTGAAGTTCTTTATCGCTGCGTGCAGAGCGTCTGCTGCCAAGTTAGAACAGTGCATTTTCAAGGGAGGCAGGCCGTCAAGCTCGTTGGCAACATCATTGCGTGTGATTTTCAATGCCTCGTCCACATTCATTCCGGTGGCCAATTCAGTAACCATACTGCTAGTAGCAATGGCTGATCCGCATCCAAAGGTTCTGAACTTAATATCGGTGATTATTTCGTCCTCCACCTTGATGAATATCTCCATGACGTCTCCGCAAACGGGATTGCCAACCTTCCCGTAACCGTCATTGTCCTCGATGACCCCCACGTTTCTCGGGTTCATGAAATGGTCCATGACCTTCTTGGTGTATCCTACTTGTGCCATATCTTTTCACCTCCATATTATTTATCATTACAACGGTGACAACATTCTGAGTCTATTTACAGTATTCTTTGACGCTTCCACCACCCGCAGTACTTCATCCATCGTATTTCCACGCCCCAACGTCAAGACCATGGAGCCATGGGCTTCCTCGTGCTTCAGCCCGATGGCCAGTAGAACATGGGAGGGCTCGAGAGTCTTCGAGGAGCATGCCGAACCTGTGGAAACTGGTATACCGTACATGTCCATTGACAGCAAGATGCTTTCGCCCTCGATCCTGCTGAAGCGGAAACTTGCATGATTCGGTAGACGCTTTGAGGGATGCCCCGTGAGATACGACTCATCTATTTTTAATATTCCCTTTATCAGTTCGTCCCTAATAAGGGTCAACCGACGGCTTTCCGCATTCATTTCACTTTTCACGATACGTGCAGCTTCGCCCATACCGGCTATTGCGAATAGGTTCTCCGTGCCTGATCGAATCCCACGCTCCTGCCCCCCGCCCGGTAGTATGGATTGGATCTTCACCCCTGGTTTAACATACAGGGCACCGGCGCCCGGGGGACCATAGATATCGTTCGAGGAGATGGTGAGAAGATCTATCCCGTCATCTTGCACATCCACGGGTATTCGTCCCACGGCAGCAGTTGCATCCACATGCAGGTAAGAGCCTTTCTCATGAACGATCTCGCTTATTTCCTTTATGGGTTCTATGGTACCGATCTCGTTGTTCGCATACATTATGGAGGTCAAAACGGTTTCCTCGCTCAAAGTATTTCTAAGTGATTTGATATCCAAGATACCGGTAGAATCCACAGGGATCAATTTCAATTCATATCCATTCTTCTGAAGCTCTTTCATGGGATTGAGGACTGACATGTGATCAATTGCACTTGCAGCAAGCTTCTTTCCCTTTACCGGATTCCGAAGAGCCGTTCCCTTGATAGCCAGGTTATTGGCTTCGGTTGCACCGGAAGTAAATATGATACATTTTTCACTTTCGGCATTGATTAGCTCGGCGATACTCGCCCTGGCTTCTTCCAGCTCCCTTCGCGCCTCGAGACCTGATGAATGAAGCGAAGAGGGATTGCCGAAATCGATCATTAAAAAGCGTTTCGCATATTCAAGTACCCGGGGGTCCACCGGCATGGATGATGCATGATCCAGATATATACGTTCCATAGGCTCATCTCTAAAACCACATTGTTGCACCGGCATCGAGGGACAGGTCGTTCAAGGTACCGGCTCCCACGATTTTAACTCCGGGGATAAATTCCACCTTATCAAGTCCCAGCATCTGCTTTGATGCCTCGCATACATATATCGTTATTCCCATTTCGAGGGTTTTTTGAATCATCTCCGCAACACTTGGAAATGATCCGAGTTTTATCTTCTCGGCTTCGCCTGGCATCAATAATTTGAGGCCAGTACCGAGATAATAGACTTCCGCTTTTATATCCATCATCTTTGCAGTCTGCGCCAACACCAGCGGCGAATACTGTTTTTCAGGATTGTCGGTGGTCTGCACATACAGAATATAGTTCTCATCTTTCATATTCATATACCTCCCATATACTTTCCTTCTTTCAAATTAAGAAATATAACAGCAGTATCCACGTCATTTCATTCGTCTGATAAAAAAGGTCATTATTGATCCTTCTTTTTCAAATTTCAGCACATCGTGACCGGTTCTTTTGGCCCATCGTTTGATATCCTCTTCCGCAGCTGGATCGTCGGCTTCAATTTTCAATACTTGACCCACCTCTATCTTGTCTATTCCCTCCTTAGTCATTGAGATGGGCATAGGACAGTAAAAACCCACGCAGTCCAATTCCGCGTCAATTGCGATATCCGATGACATTTTCAATTCCTCCAATTGCTTTTCGTACATTGCCCTGGCTATTTCGATTAATCTAGGTGGCAGACCTGTGTCAGGTCTATTTATGAAAGAGAGAATCAATTCTCGGTCAGGATCTGTTCATCATATTCTATCTCAAAGCGCAGCTTGTGTTTTGCTTCTTCCTGGGCAAGGTCAAGAAACAGAGTGGACAGGCTCTCATCATCCATTGCGGTTGCTAGATCGGAATACATCTTGAATGCCGCTTTTTCTTTCTTCATTGCAACGATAAGAGCTTCCTGATAATCCATCCCGGGATATGGTTCAATATCAACTAGGTAATCACCAATTTTCAAGTCCGGGACCTTTTTCCCCCCGGTCTTTCCGATGGTTCCGGTCTTTATCCCAATTAACTTCTTTTTGTGGCCAAGCTCCTCACGGGCGAAATCCTCGAAGACCTTTCGCATGGACGGACGCTCCATATTTTGAGCAAGATCCATGTAGAATCCATGAGCTTCCTCTTCACCCTTGATAGCAAAATCGAGTATGTCATCCACCGAGTCAAAGTTGATCATGGTTTTTTCCTCCTGCATTGATAATTGTATTACCAGTTTTCTGCGGCGACCTCAAAATACTTTTGAGGGTGATCGCAAGCGGGACATTTCGGAGGTGCATTTGTTCCCTCGAAAACATATCCGCAATTGAGACAACGCCATACAACGGGTTTTTCTTTTACGAAAGCTGTACCGTTCCGTACATTCTCGAGGAGTCCCCGATACCTTTTCTCATGTTGTTTCTCGGCAACCGCTATGGACTCGAAAGTGGAAGCGATCTCGTCGAAACCCTCGTCCCATGCAATTTCGGCAAAACCAGGATACATCTCTGTCCACTCGTAATTCTCACCTGCTGCTGAATTTGTTAAATTTTCCGCAGTGCCCTCGATCATACCTGCAGGGAAAGCCCCGCTGATCTCCACCTCGCCGCCCTCGAGGAATTTGAACAACCTCTTTGCGTGTTCCCTTTCCTGATTGGCGGTCTCATCGAATATCTGTGAAATCTGTACAAATCCCTCTTTCTTTGCCTTGGCACTGTAGTATGTATAGCGGTTTCGGGCTTGGGATTCTCCAGCGAATGCCGTTAATAAATTCTTTTCCGTTTGTGTTCCTTTCAAACTCTTCATTTAATTCCTCCGTATTTTCCATTATAAAGGTGCATAATAACATCTTTTCGGTGAATGCAGTTTACCCCGCATTCTTAATTCTTTTATTATTTTTGAAACTTCTTTGCTCTCAATTCCTGTTATCTTGGCAACGTCCCCGGGTCTCATGGGTTTATCTGCATCTACAAATGCTTTTAGTACCTTTTCCTGGTCACTCATAATAATCACCTCTTTCATTTCGGGTCGATCCTTCCCTTAAGCAATAAGAGATTTTCTTTTGATAGTTTATGACGTACAAACGGATAAAAGGTATCATCCTCTTCATCAGCATGTTCAAGAAGATCTCTCAGTAATATCCGGGATTCTTCCGAAAATTCTCTGATCATTCCATAATCAAGTTCATCCTGAGATATTAATTTTTTTAATTTGTAAAATCCATTCCGCAGTTCTTTATGTTTGCGCAGGATATTGGACATGATCCTTTGTTCTTCCGCAGTAATATCAACATTTTCTTCGATGAGATCGATAAGTATCTCCTCCTGCTTGAAGTGAACTAATAAATTTTCCGATAGATATCTCATAACATTATTGAAATTTACCGTGGTTACTTTATTATTTTCGTGGGTCGGCCCAAACATTGAAGAATATTCTATACCGAGAGCGATATTTTCTCTTAGATTGTTATGTGCGTTGGAAATAAGACCTATTATATCGATCATGTCTCACAACCTCCTGTGGGCGATATACTTTTTCCATTATTTATATTTCCAGTCACCCGTCCTTTCCAAACTCTTTAGATTATCCGTTAGAAGGGCGATATGATCCTTTTCGAAATCGGCCAGTCTCCCGAATAGATTCCTCGTTTCATAGTCATCAATGATCTTTTGGTTTTTCTTATAGAATTCAACTGATCTTTTCTCGATGTCAATGGCGAATTTTATTGCTTTCACTGCATCGAAATCGGAAAATATTTCCGGGAGTCTCCTGTGATCGAGGAATATCTCACCTTTTGCAATAATGGAAATTGGCTGAGCCCCCGACTCATTGAGCACATCTGAATTTTGCAGGGTTCGTTTATATTCCTCTTCAAGCCATTTCATATGCTCCAATTCCATTTCTGCCAGATGAGAAATTATGCTCTGAGCGCTACGATCATTTACAAAGTCTCTCATAGTGTTGTAGAAACCGTAACCGAAGTTCTCGATCTCTATGGCCTGGCGAATTGTTCCCATTGTAATGTCGATTTGCACGATATCATTCCTCGTAACAGTTTTGCGTCATCGCTGATTTTTTTATTCTTATCATTTCTCCAGTTCTATTTGCCGCGCTGCCCGAGGTCCCGGTCCAGTACGAAGAGCCCGGGACCGTTATTACCTATGAGCCTAGCCTTGTCCAATATTTCGCGGGAATGGTCCTCTTCCTCAACCTGCTCTTTCACGAACCACTGGAGAAAGTTCTGGGTAGAATGATCTTTTTCCCCGGAAGCGAGATCCACAAGTTTGTGTATCAAGCCTGTCACTTTCTGCTCGTGGGCATACACATGCTCGAAGACCGCTAGAGCCGAATCCCATTGATCCGGAGTGGCTTCAATATTGAACAAGGTCACCCTACCGCCGGAATCTATCACGTAATCGTATATCTTCATGGCGTGCTCCATCTCTTCCTCCGCCTGTTTCCTCATCCAGTGTGCCATTCCTGAGAGACCCTTGTCACTCAGGGAGGCGGACATGGAAAGATAGAGATATGCAGAGTACATTTCGGCATTAGTCTGCGCATTCAAAGCTTCTTCCACGGATTTATTTAACATTTCTACAACCCTCCAAAGAATTTTTCGTTTTCAATTTACTATTTTCATGGGGCCGTTATCCTTTCAAGCGGACCACAGGCCGTGTAATGAGCAATATTCCCTGACCTGAATGATCTCCTCGGTGTTTTTAAAGAAGGCCTGGGGCGCATCACCCGGTTTTAAAAACTTTCGTTGCACTCCACCGGCGGTGATGACCTCGATCCATTCGATGTAATGGTTGGACTCCATTGGGTGCTGCACGGCGCCCACGGTAACCTTCACACCTTCATCGGTCTTTTCCACCACGGGGACATGCTTCTCCATGCCCTGATCTTCTGTTTTTGCTTCCTGTAATTGCATCGATTGCCCGCAGCACACCAATCGTCCTCCTCCGGCATGCAGCACACTCACGATGTTCCCACAGATATTACATTTGTATACTCCTGTCCTCTTCATTGTTTTTCACCTCTATATTGATCAGATTTCGAGATTTCGTCCAGTACATTCCGGGATGTAACAGGTCACGTCGATAAATTGACATTTTTCCTTGCATCCCGGACATATCTCAGGTGGAACGGAGCCGCTGAGAGCATACCCGCAGCTAGAGCATTTCCATTCCATTTTTGGGTTTTGACTTTTATTTAGCAGGATCTTTCCTTCGGGTACCTTGCCGAATTTGGATTTTAGCGCGCCGCATTCAGGGCATGTTTCCGGAGATTCATTGCCCATGTGCTCGTAACCGCAAACTACACATCGCCATTTTATCATCTTTTCACCTCAATTGGTCCTTTTCATGTAATTTTCGCGGATGTTGATTAGAGAGCCGTGTTCTTGATAAGCTTCAATAAGATCATGAGAGTAATTATCGGAACAATACCATATAAACGGATTGGTTTTCCGATATCTGCTTTCCGGCGTATTGTGTACTTTTTTTTCAAGCTCTGTGTATCTCGATTTCCATCCGGCGGGTTCTTTCTCACGACCAAGAAAGACTCCATTCTCATTTTTATACATATTTATTAATCTTTGGTTGAGATATTTTATTTCTTTCTCAGAAAGGTTTTTTATTATCAACACGCGTAAGACCTCACGATACGTCATCTATTCACCTTCTTTCAAATTGTTATTATTTAACTCGACCCCCATCTTCCCGTTCGGTATTATCGGACAAAACGAGAGCAAAGTCATTCCATTTTTTGATGCGGATAAGAAGTGAGAGTTTCCTTTTGGAACGAGAATCAACATACCTTTACTTATATTCTTACTAGATTCATCAATCGTAATTAGACCATTTCCATCCACTATATAATGTATCTCATCGATATCGGTGTGGATATGGCGGGGTAACGTTCTATCGGGACCAATGAAATATACTGAGGCTATGACCTGATCGGTAATTATCGGGACTTTTTTGATCACCTTTGCTTGTTCTATTTCTTTCATGTCATCAATATTTATCAATTCCATTGTATACCCTTACGGCTTCCGCTATATATATCGAAATTTCAAATTTCTTTATAAAATAAGTGAATATCTTCTATAATTAATATGCAAATCATATGCAAATCACAGATAATACATTCATTATTGTATCATCTTATTTAATAGGCAAATAATGGGGTGCAAAAAAGTTTAATAACCAGGATACCATTTGAAGTACCGATCAGATGCTTCCGTTAAAGAGAAAGCTGTCCTATCTCATTCTCGGTCAAAAGGGCGGTAAGAATAGGATAAAAATCATCGAGATATTGAAAGACCGACCATATAACTTGAACCAGCTAGCCGGATTATTAAACGTAAACTATCGTACCGTAAAACACCATATAGACGTATTATTGAAAAACGAACTGATAAGCTCATCAAGGACAGGGGGATACGGGGAAGTATATTTTCTGACTCCAGAAATGGAAGGAAATATGGATATCTTCCAGGACGTAATCAAGAAATTGACCGACTTTACATCATCAAAAAAGTTTTTCAAAAATATAATGGAACAGACCACCGATGCAGTGATGATAATCAACGAGGAGGGGGATGTGTATTTCTGGAATAACGGCGCAAAAAAGATTTACGGTTATAGCGAGGAGGAGGTATTGGGTAAAACAATCACAATCTTTCCTGATCTCGGAACCTATGAAAAATTGATTAAGCAAATCGCTGACGGTGAACAAATTGTGGCTTTGGAAGCAGAGCTTAGGCACAGATCCGGAAAACTCATTGATGTCAGTCTGACCATAGACGGAATTAAGGATGAGAACGGGAGCATTATAGGTTATTCTATAATGTCACAAGATATTACAGAACGGAGGCGCGCGGCAGAGAAACTGAAAATCAGCGAGGAGCGTTATGCACTAGCACAGCGGACGGCCAATATCGGGAGCTGGGACTGGGATATTACCACCGGAGATCTTCATTGGTCTGATACCATCGAGCCGATGTTCGGTTTTAGCCCCGGAAAATTCAGGCGCAGCTACGAAGCATTCCTGGATTGTGTACACCCCGACGACCGCCAGTTCGTGATCAACAGTGTGAATGCTTGTGTGGAAAAGGGCGATGAATACGATATCGAGCACCGTATCATTTGGCCCGATGGTACAATAAGAATAGTATCCGAGACCGGGGACGTGTTCCGGGATGAGCAGGAAAATGCCGTCCGAATGGTGGGAATCGTGCAGGACATTACCGACCGCAAAAGAGTGGAAGAGGAACTCAGGAAAAATGAGGTCGAAATGACCGCCATACTCAAGAATGTACCGATACCCATGATACTGGTGGACGGGGAAAGACGGATACATGAGGTCAATGACGAAGCCATAAAATTCGCTGGAAACGCTGAAGAAATGATGATCGGTCAACTGGAAGGCAACGGGCTCGGATGTCTCTATTCACTGGACGACCCAAAGGGCTGCGGGTTCGGACCTAACTGTGGATTTTGTGAGATACGCACAACCGTACTGGACACTCTTGATACAGGAACGAACCATTACAGGGTAAAAGCCCGGATCACAAGGGGAACCGAGGAAAACAGAGAAGTACTGGATATTCTGCTTTCAACGACACTACTTCACGTCATGGGGGAGCGAAAAGTATTGGTCTGCATTGAGCCGTTGAATGGCGGTTCCAAGTGTGGGGAGTAAGAATTTTTCTGCGATGAAAAATCAATTTCTTCTTATCAATCTCTCAATATTATCCACTACACTTTTCAACTCACCGATATTCTTCACGATATATTCTCTCGAGGCATCGTAGATATTCCCTACCTCGAATGGACATTTCGTTTTCCTTATAAAGAGGGCATCCACCACTCCGCCCTTGTGGATTATTAAATGCCTCAGTTCTATAAAGTTTTTAAGATTCTTCTTCTGTTTTTCACAGACAAATATCGTGAATCGGTCGCTCCGTTCATCGAGAACCCTCTTGAATGCCTGATCCACCTTGCTCATTTTAAAAAAGGAAAAGCGGTGTATGGATAATATTTCACCAATGGTGTATTTGTTGATATTGAGTTTTTTTATTACTTCGAAATCAATTTCTTTTTGGTATTTTCGATTTATTTTTTTTGCGATCTTTCCATCGTTAAGCATCAATTCAATCAGCCGATTCTTTAGATAAGCCTCGAATGACGTCACAGCCGATACCACTGCATCGTGATATAACGGGTGTTCAAAGGAGATTTCCGAAGTTTTAAATGCTTCGCTCAGAGCTGATATTGAATTGTAAAATGACAATATCGTGGTCTTTTCTTCATCAAAGGATTTTGTGTTGATATAATCCTGGAGAGTTTTTTTGTCTTGGATCATGATGTCGATCAAATTCTGAACCTCGAGTAGAGCCTTTGCCCGTGAGATGTTGCTTAGGAAGATATCGTAGATTTCGGTACGGTGTTTCAAGTGAATAACTCCTTTCACATCATCTTTCACTGTAATGAAATGTTATTATTTTAGATTTCCTGATTCAGCGGAATCGGTCCCTTTTCTAATGCTCTTCATATTGGTATACATCTCGAGATGGGCATTAATATCGTCAATAGGTACTTCCTCAAAAGGGAGCGCCAAATCCTCCGGTAAATTATCACTTTTTTCTTTACGTCTTCTTCTGGATATAAAAAAAAACACCAGACTGCCAATAACAACAATGGCAACGAGACCGAGTAACAGGTAAATGAAAACTGAAGCGGATGTTTCTTTATTGGTATCCACATCTTTATCACCATTGTCGATGGGTACCAAAGGCTCGCTAGATGTGATAATCACAGGAATGTTGATCGTTTCATACCCGCCGGGATAACTCAACTCGATGACCAATTCAAAATCCCCAGGATTGAGCGTGGATGTATCATTGATAGTTACGAGTACTTTTATAAGCTCTGAGACGGGAATGCTAACATTTCTCGGTACGTCGATTACGCTTGACATATCCCCTGATGAAATCAGCTTGACCGTTGTGAGTACATTCCCGTTGTTTGTGAGAGTTATGTTGAATTCTGCTCCTTCGCCGTGTGCGATCTCAAGTCTCTCCACATCTACTAGCATGGTGATATTGTAAACCCGCTCAGGAGGAACATCTACGGTAAATTGCCATACTCCCGTATAGCAGATGCCATTAACAAAGCCGTCATTGGGAATCACTGACCAGTAATATGTTTCATTCAACAAAAAAGTAGCATTATATATTGTAGATTCTTGGGATTTTGATACCAGAGCAGATGGTTCCCTCCAGGCTACGGACGTGAACATCGTTCCCAAATAGACATCATAATGGATGGGAAAATCGCCATTGGCATCTCTCCCTTCCCATAAAAGGCTAACCGAGGATCTATTCACTAATTTGTGATTTGTTGGGGACAGTAATAACACCGTTGGCTGAACATTTATTGTAACATTGAACGAGGCTACGTGAGAAACGGCTGTAGTAAATCCGTCAAAGGCTTCGACCCTCCAGTAATAGGTCCCGTTATCGCTAAGACCGGTCAAGATCGTTGAGCGGTCTTCGGAATAAGCTTCTATCAAGGTAGCGGGGTCCGGGTTGTTCAGCTCGCCATAAACTGTATAATATATCACGTCCCCGGCATCCGGATCAACCGAAGATGACCAGTTAGCCGTGATCTCACTATTTTCAAAAAGGGTGATCATATCTAGCGATGGATTCAGCCCGGTAGGTTTTGTAGGAGCGGTGTTATTGATCCGCACATGGGAAGATTCAATTTCCATGCCGAAACTTTCCCCATCGCTCGGCCTTAATGAAAACCACCACTCTTCCCCTTTGTAAGTAGCATTTGACGGTATCACCGACCGATTATTGTGGCTCGATTGGAGCTCACCATCCCTATACCACCTGATCACGGAGCCATTCTCCGTATCATCATCCAGATCGGCAAAGGTGTAGACGACAGTCAGGTTATCTTCTGTTTTTGGTGTTGATGGTACAATGTATAAATTATCTATTGTTGGTATGGAATTCGTTATGAAAACCGAACGCGACGTTTGGATTTTACCAAATTCGATCCCGTCTCTCGGTCTAACGGTGAAAAACCATTTTTCATGCTTTCTGGTGGAATTCCTTGGAATGACCAGTTCGTCGTTATATTCAGGTTGCTGTGTTTCATTCTTGTACCATCGTATCTCGGTGCCCGACTCCGTTTCAGAATCGGTATATGTATAATTTGCATGCAGGTCATCTATGGTGATGGGATATGTGGGCGATAGTTTCAGGTTTTCAGCAAAGGGAACGTCATTAGCGTCGTAGGTGATGATGAGGGAATCCAGAACAGGAGTATAGTAAGTACTATTCTCCGTTTCAAGCAGAACGCGGTACTGAAACCAGCGCTGATTGTCATGCAGGGCAGGAATATCAGAAATGCTCGCAGTGTAGAAATCCGTCTCGGTCCCGGCGGGTCCCTTGAACGTCTCCGCTGAGAGTCCCGCCTCGGTAGTTGCAGTACGGAACTGGAATTTGACCGTGGTGTTCGTAACCATCTGTCGTGTGAACCTGAGCTGCCCGTATTCAACCTGTGAGGAAGGTATCTCGTAGGGTCGTGAGACCAGAGAGCCATTGGATTCATAGGTCGCGGCATATAAACGGGCGGGGCTCGATCCGGCCCGGTCCCCCCCCGTACCTACGTAGAGCCTGCCTAACCAGCTGTAAACGCTCAACGCTTCGTCCTCGTCGAATGCGAAAACCTCCTGCCAGTCGTTCCCATTCCTGGTAGACCAGAGCTTGGCGTTATTGATTCCATCGGTGTAGATAGGTGCGACTGGGAAAAGTTTGCGAAAGGCATTGTCGTCCCCGATGAGGTCGTCCCTATACACCTGGCCGGTCACAGCGAAAAATTCTCCATCCTGCTCTGCAAACTCGTAGGTGACATGGTCCATATGTTTGACTTCTGTGACAGTATCGGTAACGTCGTTATAGCGGAATATGGACTCCATTGCGCCCAGATATAACTGGTCCTGATAGATACCGAAACCGGCAATGGCATCCCACTCCTGACGAGGGTTTCCTATGTTCTTCTCCTGCCAGGAGTTACCGTCGTACTTCACTATTTTGTTCTTATAGACCACGGCTGCGTCCGGATATCGATAAAGGGAGTTTCCCAGATACAGGTTCCCGTTATATGCCTTTAATTTGTCGATACCCCATTGTGAATAGGAATATGATTGACTCCAGTTCTCGCCCCCGTCGTAGGATACCCACACTCCGGATTGAGAGTTGATCTGGCAATTTGAAATGTACAATCGATTTTGGTATTTCTCCATGTCCATATTGTGGTCAGCGCTGAACTGGGTTACGTAATGCCAGTTCCAGGTTTTTGTCGTACCGTCGTAGATATGGACACGACCCCGCTTGTCTCCCAGTGCAGTGTCGTGGCCGGGTACGTAGAGTTTGTCGTCGAAGGTGCGGATCTTCCACATGCCGTCCTCGTTCAATTCCTTGACCATCACCGGGAGCCCGGTGCCGTTATAGGCGTAGACGTAACCCCTGTTACCGGATTCCATGGCGCTTTTGCAGACCGAGATGTATAGTTGATCCCGGTACTCCGTCATACCCCACAGTTGGTAGAACGGGCGGTGTGCCCCATCGGTGTCGAAATCGTAGAGCATGACCATCTTTGATGGGTCGGAGGCCAAGCGCAGTTCAGGTCCAAGGCTTTCCACAAGACCGGACTTTGATTCGTACCCTCCTTCAGACCAATGGGTCTGGACGAATGAGCCATGTGGAGAGTTTGTCCGCACCGTCCATGTGTCCGTGCTCACGTCACCATCCCCGTCCCCATCGCCTGAAATGCACGGAAGTGGGTCGGGATTGGCGGAATCATCGAGTGTCGAAGTGAAGTTCAGCCCCCAGTCCACGCCCTCCGGCGTATCGGCGGCAAAGCTCACCTGGAGTACCGTGCCATTAGTTGTTATTTTTACGGCCAGAACCGCCTCTATCAAATTGCTTTCTGTGTTGTCGGTATAAGCCACCAACATATCATCAACCCTGATATTGCTAACGGTGACATTGGAATAGACACCCGGAATTTCTATTCGAACAGTATCGAAACCCGTGTCTCCCGGGTCAATGACCGGTCGTATAAAATAGATAAAGGACATGTTCTTCATATTCGTCCCCACAATGGCAGGACTGATCTCCGCATAAGCGGTCAGTCCCACGCCTCTTCCCCCTCGGCCCACCACGTTACCAACAGAGACGGCGAACTCAAGATCATTTTCCAAGGGGATGGATTCTTTCATTTCCATATTCAAGAATAATCCTGAAACGGAACTTAGCAGAAGAATGGAAATAACCGCGATGATCTTCTTTTTTATCATATAGAATCACCTCTTCAAGACCACAGATTACTCAATATTTTCACCCATTTCTACATTAACTCTATGTCCCTGACAACTTAAGACCTCTTGTAGACATAATCTTGGCATGGGTCACACCAAAAACAATCGTATTCAGGATAATGCTGAGATAGCTGGCCACATTTCAGGCAGAGTGGAGAACTACTTTGAGCAGGGAGTAATGTTTCCGTATCCTGTTGGAAACTTTCATCCAATTTCGGCGGGTTTTTTTCGTGTACTGCTTTTCCTTCATCATTCTCCTGAATGACAGCTTTATCATCCGTTCTCGCCCCCTCATTTTTTTTCTTCTTTTTAATTATTAGAACAAGTGCTATTACGGCCCCTACGACAATAATGATTATCCCTATAATTGCGATCTGTTTAACACCCATCGCCTGAGCATCAGCCGTATTCACGGTAACCGGCTTCACCGTTACTGTTAAAGTATCACTATGCTCCTTGCCCAGCTCATCTGTGACCGTCAAAGTCACCGTGTAGCTGCCAGGTTTACTATATGTATGAGTTGCCGTCTCCCCCGTTCCATTCGTTCCATCCCCGAAGTCCCATAGATATGAAACGATGGCCCCAGCTGATGACGATTCCGACCCGTCGAACTTTACCGTTCCTCCTTCATCGATGTTCTTGTTCTTTCCCGCCATGGCAGTAGGTTCCTCTCGTTCACTTACGGTTAATTTCAGCGTGAAGTTCCCACCGTCGGCAAACGACATTTTTATTGTATGTTTCCCCGGCCTGGAGGCATTGAACGCACATTTGATCGCATGATTCTCTCCTACTGCCAGTTGTGGGATCATCTCCGTTTTCAATATCACGTCATCGAGAAGAATTCTTACATCGACTCCCAGGGCCGGAGCATCGCCGGTATTGCGAATGGTAGCCACAACGGAGATCTCCTGCCCCTCCACAGGCTTGACGGGATTGGCAGTGATGGTGGCCTCCAGATTCGGTCGCAAACGGATTACCTTCACGTATATCTCCGTTGTTGAATTCCCGTCGAATATGTCCCGGACGGTCAATGTTATCTCGTGGGTACCTTCCGAGAGATTCGTATCCAGTATCATCCCGGTGCCAAGCACGCCGTCGATATCGGATGTCCATTGGAACGTCAGCTCGTCATTTTCAGGGTCCTCGCTGGATGACCCATCCAGCACCACCAGTTCATCGGTTGTAAATTCATCACCGTCCTCCGGCAAATCAATCTCGGCCTCGGGTATCATATTGTCCACGACCGGCCCGTATAGCTCGGTTCCGGGCTCAAGGGGTACTCTCACGTCGAACTCGCCGTCACTGAATTCGAAATGGTATTCATGATGTCCAACACTGAGATTGGTTGCGTAGGTGAATCGGGCACCACTCGCGTAATCCACACCCGATGTTTCCATATCGAATCCTATCCCGTCTATGAAGACCCTGGCAACAGCGGGAGGATCATTCTCCCCGTCCTCGAACTCCACTGAATAGACATACTGGTCCAGACGTGTCCCCTTCACCGGGCTTACTCCCCATTCATCCAGTTCCGGTTCATGGTTGGCCAGGAGAACGTCCGGGCCATCGAGCTCCCCTACCTGAGGGAAACGGGCTTCCCGCCTACCATCGTTGAAGACGAAATAATACTTGTGAGAACCTTCATCAAGCACGGTCGAATATGTGAACACCGCGCCGGCGGTATAGGTATTGTCGGTGGAGGACATGGAGAACGCTTCGCCGTCAATGTAAACTTTTTTCTGTAATGGAGGATCGTTGTCACCGTCGGTATATGTGATATTGAACGAAAAGATCGTTTCGGAGTCTCCCTCCGCCGGAGAAAAGTTTCCCAAAGATAGGATCGGTATGGCATTTACCTGGGGTCCTTGTAGCTCACCGGATGTGGGCAGCCTGACATGTTTTCCATCAACGGAAAAGTTGAAATGATATTCATGCGTGCCTGCCGATAGCTTCTTTGTATGGCTAAAGTCGACCCCGTTCCTCCATCCGCTACTGGCTTCGGTACTCATCTCGTATGCGTTGCCGTCGATCACTACTTGACTCAATGTAGGAGGCACATCCGGAACAAATCGGTAGTTCACCTTATAGCTAAAGTTCGTCCCGGTATCTCCAGCCGTTGGTTCTAGCTGAGGGGTGGAAAGCTCTGGTTCGTAATCGGGCATGACGTATTCATATGTGTCGTTGTGGTTTAACTGCTGTGAGCCACCAGGATAGTTGTCCCATACCGTCGCCCTGCCTGTCTGGTAATCATGAACCTTCATGAGAACCTCGGGATAAAACTCGGTATCTATCTGAGTGAAATCATGCTCGTAATCGAGGATCATCGTATTGAGTCCGTAGAACTCCTGGTGTCCCTTCATGTAACTGTTCATAGATGATTTTGACGTGCAGCCCCCGTGATAGAAGGTGATGCCTGAGGGCATCTCCACTATGAAACTGTCGGTCTGTCCACCCGTGGCCGTATGGACCATGCGGAAGGCTGTGACATTCACTCCGAGGACCTGGGCGCTTATGTTCTGCCCAAGGGAAGGGGCGATCTCCGCGATCTTGCCAGCATTTACCCCACGGGCAAGCATGTCGTTCTTGAGCTGGGTGTTTCCCACCACGTACGCACCGGTGTTCTGCTGTACCATGGCAACCGTATCGGCGTCATAATGGCTGATGTGGCCATGGGGGGCCTGTATGATAATATCGGCCTTCGTAACCGTGGCCGGATCCCACTGGGTACCGGAACCGGGGAAAGCTTCGATAAATATGTCCAGATTTCCGTCATCGATTCGGAATGCCGTGGAGCCGAAATTCACAGCATCAGCTATCAGATATGTGAAATTAAGCCTTGCTTGGGCCCTGGTATCCTTCCCAATCGAACCGGTATGTATTTGAATAGGTTGCCCAGAAAGGTTTATTTCTGTTTCGAAAGTATTATCCATCATAGTATTCGATGCCATTAAGAGCACGAATAAAATAGACAACGTATAAATCCAACTTCTCATGGTTCATCACCTTGTATAATAGATAAACAACATCGAAATGATTAGTTAATATTATTTCCCCTTTTTTTATAAACGATATGTATGCTATTAAGTCAATCGCCGCTCTCATATAGATGAAGGTCCACCATACTTGGAAATTCATAAATATTACATATTTGAAAACAGTGGAAAACCTATTAGACATATGCAGTTGATTAATTCCATGGAACATGAAACAGAGGGACTCCCATGAAAAAGTATGACGTTATCGCTATCGGTACCGGTTCATCAATGAACATTGTTAGCGCAATGATGCAGAGAAATCCATCTTTAAAGGTTGCAATAATCGACAAGGACGAACCGGGTGGAATTTGCCTTACACGGGGATGCATTCCTTCCAAGTTGTTACTCTATCCCGCAGAATTGGTCCGAACGGTACAGGACACCGCAAGGTTCGGGATAGAGAACCGCATAGAAAAGATAGATTTTGCCAGGGTTATGAAACGGATGAGGGACTACATCGACAAGGACATAAACATGATCCGAGCAGGCCTCTCCCAGGGAGGAAACCTGGATTATTACAATTCAACAGCCGAGTTCACGGCTCCCTATACCCTCACTGTGGAAGGCGAGACCATAAAAGGCGATATGATACTGCTTTGTACCGGCTCAAAGATATTCATACCCCCCATTGAGGGTCTCGACGACGTGAAATACCATACGAGCGATACTGTGCTCCACATGACAGAACTCCCAAAAAGCATTGCTATTGTGGGAGGTGGCTACATTGCCGCGGAATACGGCCATTTCTTTTCTGCAATGGGATCACGAGTGGTTATAATAGGGAGAAATCCCCAGTTCCTGCCACAGGAAGAACCCGAGATATCGGCCCTGGCAAAGCAGAAGCTCGACAAGCATATGAAGATAATCACAGGCCATGAAGTAAAAAGGGTGAAAAAAACAGATGACGGGCGTATAAAGGTAATTGCGGACCACAAAAAATCGGGTAAGATGGAAGCTATAACCGCTCATGAATTGTTGGTAGCCTCCAGCAGATCCTCCAATTCCGACATTTTGCATCCGGAAAGAGCGGGAATCGAGACTGACTCCCGTGGGTGGATAAAGGTAAACGAATACATGGAGACCAGCCAAGCAAATATATGGGCCTTCGGAGATGCCACCGGCAAAAATCTGTTCAAACATGCCGCGAACTATGAGTCGACGGTAGTATATTACAATGCCGTAAAAGGGGCAAAGGTCAAGGTGGATTACCATGCTGTACCTCATGCCGTTTTCACATATCCCGAGATAGCGGGAGTTGGTATGAGGGAGAAAGATGCAATTGACAAATATGGTGAGCGACAAATTTTGATTGGATTCCAGAGGTTCGAGGATACGGCAAAGGGCAGCGCAATGGGCGTTATAGACTGTTTTGCAAAGGTTATCTGTAAAAGGGAAAATTTGGAGATCCTCGGGAGCCATATAATTGGACCAAATGCCTCCATACTGATCCAGGAAATCGTCAATCTTATGTACACTGAGGACAGGTCTGCGGAACCGATTATGAACGGTATGCACATTCATCCTGCCTTATCTGAAGTTATTGAGCGGGCTTTCGGAAATCTAAATCCTCCAGGGCATTATCAACATACTCTGTCTCATCAACTGGGGCATATATTGGGTGAAGCGGACGGTAGTCATGGTACAAAACACGGGCATCATTGATTCCAAAAACGACTAAAAAACTCATTGTTTGCAGGTTGCCTCTGTTAATAGTTGTACACGGTCTTTACTAAAGAATTCCTCTAAAAACTTCATCGTTCTGGACATTGAAAAATCAGTTTTTCGATTTTTTTCATACAACATTTTCAGGTCTTCATATCTATCAATATCATACCACTCGGGTAGAAGCTGAACAACTGCCCTTATTTCTTCCAACTTATTCATAGTATCCCTGAATTCGGATCCACTGCTCCACTTTACTCCATCGAATATATACGGTACGAATGTATCGGTGCGAAAGCCGACGAGATAATAACCACCGTCTATAGCCGGGCCTATGACCACATCATTCAAGCTGAGAAACTCGAAAGATTTTTTTATAAAACCAGTAGGTAGATCCGGAGAATCACTGCCTATAAGAATTACGTTTTCATATCCATCGGAAAATGACTTGATAAAACTGTTCTTGATTCGATCACCCAGATCATTTCCCTCCTGTACGTGATAGCGGTAGTCTTTCCCGATCCAGTTTATCATTGTTTCCTCACATGAGTCAATGGTGTAATAAATGACAAATGGAATATTCGTTCTTTCCAGTGATTCAATAATGTCAAGAACGAACAGCTTGTACAGCTCCTGGGCCATTTTCTCGCCGATTGTTTTGGACAGACGTGTTTTCACGGTCCCCATGAGAGGACATTTGATGAAAATAATGACAATATTTTCTTTTTCGTTCATAAGTACCACAACCTCTCCATGTCGAAATCATCATCCAACAACTGGTTGAATCCACCCGGGATCTTCTTTCCTGATCTCATCAAATGTACAAACGGAGGTGGAGCCGGTCGGCCCCCCATGAAGGAAGCTCCCACTAATGAGCCGTTCTTTATTACGAGGTCCCTGTACTCTTTATCTGTTTTTCTAATAATTCGATGATAATCTTCCCCTACTGCATCAAAATCCCCGAAAAAACCCAGCGGTACCCCAAAAAGGTATGTATGGTAAAATGACGGATACGGGTTGAAAGTTTCATCACCACCAGCCATATTTGCCCCAGCTACCCGACCCATGCGTCTTGATGGTTCCCACAATCGAAGTGTTTTTCGGGAGTTCCAATCCATTACGGCGCAATCACCCGCTGCGAAAATATTTTCTTTAGAAGTTCGCATTGAGGGATTCACATGAATTCCCTTCGATATTTCCAGATCGGCATCCTGAGCCAGTTTCAGATCCGGCGATATTCCAGTACAGGCTATGCATAAGTCTAATTTGAGAACCTTACCATCATCAAGAACCAAAGCGGTTAATCGGTCCTCCGTCGTTCGGATATCCGTTACCTTTTTGCTGGTCAGTATTTCCACACCGTTCTTTTCAAATAAATTTCTAACTCTATGTTTCATGTCTTTTGGAATACCGTGAAAAACAAGATTTTCACTCCTTGAAAGCAGTGTGACCTTGCGGCCCATACGGCTC
This sequence comes from uncultured archaeon, assembly GCA_964342815.1. Taxonomy (GTDB): domain Archaea; phylum Thermoplasmatota; class Penumbrarchaeia; order JASLWR01; family JASLWR01; genus JASLWR01. The sequence continues at coordinate 112,341 of CAYFHS010000012.1, forward strand.
AACAGTTCCGCCGTCTCGACCCCGAGAACACCTCCGCCAATAACAACGCATGGACCGTTTGATTTTTTTAAAAATGATTTGATCCGGTTGGTGTCCTTTACGGATTTGAATTGAAAAACATTTCTGAAATCATGATCCGTAAGATACGGTGGAAGATTTGGTTTCCCTCCTATTGCCAGCAATAATTTATCGAATTTCTTGATGCTCTTTCGTCCATTTTTTTCCATGGTTATTATGGAATTTCTAACATCCAAAGATACAATCTTCCCATTTAGAAAGTCGATTCGATTATCATAAAAAAAATCTATCGGCAACCCTTTCAGCTCTTCTTCCCAAATCTCACCCATCAGGTATTCCTTGAGAGCCGGTCTGAATATAAAGTTCTCGCCAGAGTCGTCTACAACGGTTATCTTTCCATCGTTATCCCTACGACGTATCTCTCTTGCTGCCTCGACTCCTGCACATCCACCGCCTATTATCATGTACTTCACCGGCCACCACCTCCCTTGTCCATGGCTTCCTCGAACAGCTCAAGTATATCTATAACTTCGATTCGATCATCCAATCCTACGTATTTTCCGTAACAGGTGATGCAATCGCAAGCCATGGTCTTGGCCTTGCCCCGGGCCTCATTCAACCTCTTTTTTCTGTTTCGATCGTTAGCCCCATCGTAACCAAAGTTCCAGTAATAACAACATGATGTTTTCTTTTTCGAATTTCCCATCTCCACAAGGCTTGAAAACTTATTTATTGCCTTTCTTGATGCCTCGCCCCGGTTATATCTTCTCGTTATTCGGCAGGAATCATGAAGGGTGATACTAGGTCTAAGTAAAACTTCCGAAAATTTATCACTGTGGGTTAAAAGAAATTCAGTCACTGTAAGGACTTCGTAATCCGTTTCATATTTGGCCTTGATCCTGACTATTGCCTCAAAACATTCCGCACAACCAGTAATAACAATTTTCGGCTTACTTCTAATGATCTTGCCATGCAACAAATCCAAGTTCTTTTCCGCAAGCTCAAACTCTCCAATAAGCAGATGAGGAATCCCGCAGCAGGTATTCAGACCTCCCAGAATATTGTAGGGAGTTCCAACAAAATTCAATAGTTTCATGGTTCGCCGGATCACTTCCGGAGAATGAATATAACAGCCAGGATAGAATAATAATTCTTTCTTTTCCGAGGGAACGGATCCCATATACTGGCGGAGGTTGCGATGCTTCAATTTCATATATGTCGTATAGAGCTTCTGTTTCATCAGCTCGAGGCTGCGCTTATCCTGACCCTTGATCCGGATGTATTTGTCATATTCCCCCGGTTTTTGTGCTCTCAGCTTGTATTTAATAAATAATACCATATAGTCCCTTCTGGCACCAGCGGGGCAAACCGGGACGCATCTGCCGCATTGGACACAATTGAACGAAAAGTCGATCATATTTTGCGGAACTTCAGTTTCGGGCTCAGTTGCCATGTTCAGATCGGCGATTCGAATGTGTTTTTTTGTAACCGGGCATGCTTCCATACACCTGTTGCAGCCGATACAAAGGTCGATATCTCGTGAAACCCATTTCCGCATGTACTCTTCTATGCTTGGTATTATCCTCTCTTTTCCGATATTTTTTCCTCCTTGTTGAGCTGGGTTTCAGATTTACCAAGTTTATTTTCTTTCATGACTTTTCGGGTATGCCTTATGAGTAAAGTCAAGATCGTCGCGATAACAACAATAACAATGATCAATGTCCAGGGAATTTCACCCTTCGTGATTCCACTTGTAACCGCATCCGCCCCAACCACGTAGATGATCGTCACCGGAAGCATGCACAGCCACGTCCATAGAACGTACGTCCGAAATTTCACTCGAGTGAGTCCAAAGCCGTAATTTACCAGATTGTAAGGAAATAATGGAATCAAACGAACTATGGCAACGGAAAGTTGTCCGTGGGATTCGATGAACTCCTCCAGTTTGCGGAATTTCTCGTTTTTACTCATCCATCGTTCCACGGCATCCTTTGCAAAATACCTTCCGATGAGAAATGAAAGCGAGGCCCCTATGGTAGAACCGACGCTAACCACGATGACACCCAGAAAAGACCCGAAAAGGATACCGGCAGCAATGGTTATCAATGAACCAGGTATAATCGCGATGGTGGCAATAATATATATTAAAATATAGACCAACATACCCAGAACTCCCAGTGAACCGATCCAATCGCGAAGTTCACCCAATCTATCATCGAGGCCAAATAGCTCAACTATGACGAAAACCGTGAGAATCAATAAAATGAAAACTAATGGTTTGATAAGATAATGTCTGCTCCGGTCTTGTCTTACCGGTTCTTCCTTTCTTGGGTTATCATTATCCATATTAATCCGTAATCCATAATAGTTTCATTCCGTCAACGCCCCACGACACGACGAACCGAAACCGGCGGTACATCCGAAACAATGTTCCCCCGTAATGATCTTGCGCGGAACAAATCCTTTATCCGAAATTTCCGAAATATTACCAGGGACATCGGAATGCACTCCGAGACCCAGGGCAAGATTGAAATCACAATCGTATATATTGCCGTCCCAACCGATGCTGATCTGAGATCTGCACATCAGGCCATGGAGAGTATCGGAATTGAATGAATCGGACAAGAGATTTTGGTATTCATCGAGCTGTTTATTTTCTTCGAGAAATATACGAAAATTTCCCAGAACCATGTTTGTAATGATATAAAGATTATTGAATTTTATTCCGAATCGATCATAAAGCTCCCTTTTATAATCACTTTCAAGTGACGATTGATCGGGAGGAAGAACGGGCCCCCCGGGATTGTAAACCAGGTCCAAGATCAGACCGGGCTCGATCCCATACCCCAGAGAATTTAATTTTTTCAACGCTTTAATGCTTTTTTCATAGGTCCCCGGTCCACGCTGAGCTGATACGTTCTCCTCGAGATAACAGGGCATGGATGCTACTAGTTTCACCCTGTTATCCCTAAAAAAAGAGGGGAGGTGATCCAATCCGGGCTCTAAAAGGGCTGTGAGATTCGTTCTTAACTGCACCTCAGTCCCTAATGATTTCAACTCCTTTACGAAACGTTGGATATTAGAATTCAATTCCGGGGCCCCACCTGTGATATCCACCAGTTTCGGGTGAATTTTTTTTACCAGTTCCAGAATAGATTCCATAACGTCCCATTCCATAATCTCCTCTCTGTCTGGAGACGCCTCGAGGTGACAGTGCGCGCACTGCTGGTTGCACAAATAGCCAACATTTACCTGGATAATTTCAATTTTTTCCGCAAAAAGCTCTGTATTCAGAGCATTTAGAACATTTCTATCAAAATCGTTCATCTTAACAATCCTCAAATCATGGTTTATTTAATTGTCCTTATAGTACTTAATCAAACTCTCCGGTTCCACACCCATGTGATATAACAAGCGGATGATCCAGTTTCTAAATGTACCATACAGCGGCCCTTCCTTTTCCCACCTTCTAGGTGACGATATGACCTTTCGAGGTATTATTTTCATCGAATGACCGCTTTTACGTATACGTTCCATCAGCTCGAGGTCTTCCATTATAGGGATCTCCCTGAAACTTCCAATATTAATAAAGATTTTTTTACGTATGAAGATGGCCTGGTCCCCATAGGGTATTCCTGTCACATTAGAACGATAGTTGGCGAACCTTTCGATCAATTTCAACATGAATTTTTCCGAATCGATCCCAAGCTGGAATGCACCTGCGACATTATCCTCGTCCGCGAGTGCTTCTTCGATACAGGAAAGTGCGTCGCGGGGGATGATTACATCCGCATGAAGAAACAGGAGAATTTCACCTCTTGCGATCCTGCTGCCTGCATTCATCTGTACAGCCCGCCCCTTTTCCGAACCCATAGTTATGACCTCTTCGGATCTGATCAACTCAATGGTATCCTTCTCGGGGCTACCGTCCACTACTATAATCTCAGCACTTTCGATGTCATGGATGGTCTGAAGAAAATCGATTATTTTGTTGATATTATCTCCTTCATGTAGGACCGGAATCACGATTGAATATCGGCATGTAGTACTTTGAGAATTGTTCTTAAAAGTAAAACCTCCTGATTTCCATGCTTTATCAACTGCTTTGATCATCAACTATCTTTTTCCCAAACTCATAGGATTCGTTCAGTATTTCGGGATAATTCCGAATTTTGCCTTTCTCCTCGATCTTCGGATAAAATAATCCGTTCTGGTAACTCATATCCAAAGCATCGAAAAAGTAGCGAGCTGTGAGCTTGACGCCATGAAATAGGTTCTTACCCCAGGTTGCTCCCACCGCCAGCAGATACCCTTTTCCGCTATCATATGTCTTCAATCCTTCGGGATCCTTTGTGAGTTTCCTTCGGTTCCATTCTGCCTGAGACCGGTCTATAAACGCTTTTAGCTGGGAGGGAAATCCATAAAAGAAGATCGACGAAGCCAATAATATCACGTCGGCATCTTGCAGTTGTGGATATATTTCCTGCATGTCATCCTTGATTATGCAATTACCCGTAGTATCGCACCCAGCGCACTCAGTGCATCCGGAGATATCGAGATCGCATACCCGTATGGTTTTTATCGCTGCACCATTGTCCACGGCTCCCTTGAGAGCCTCGTCCAGTAGAATCGAACTGTTACCGTTCACACGGGGACTTCCGTATATGCCAATAATCTTCAATTTCAATTCAACTCCCATTTAATACCGTCATCACAGTTTCACGAATATTCGTTTATTGGCCCCACATCCCGGACATCTCCAGTTTTTCGGAAGGTCCTCGAAAACCGTCCCCGGATCGATTCCCTGATCGGGGATGCCCCTTGCGGGATCATAGACATAACCGCATACTCTGCACTCGTACATCCCGGTTCGATCAATAAGCTTCTCATCTTCTTCCCGGTAATAGGTTGGAGCGTTCTTGGGGGATACTCCTCCCTTTTTCATGCGGTAATAATCATAGGTCATAGGCGGGTCTTTAATGAGGACCTTTGCATCTTTTATTTTACCAACGAATATCGTGTGCGATCCCACATTCATATTGTCGATCACTTTCGCTTCCATGTAGGCAACGCAATTTTCCTTGATCAGAGGTGAACCGGTTACTCCAATATTATAATCAACGTTCTCGAACTTGTCCCTATCTCTCCCAGAATTGAACCCGAAATTCCGGATGAAATCCATAGGCGTTTTCTTCGATAGTGCGTGAACCGTAAAAACACCGCTTTCTTCGATGAATCCATGAGTATAATTATCTTTATTTATACTGACTGCAAGGATCTTTGGGTCCGAGGTAACCTGGAAAATAGCGTTGGCGATCTGTGCATTTGGTCTGGACCCGCTTCTTGAAGAAATTAAATACAGTCCGTATGATATCTTATGCAATGATCTGGGATCCATATATTCATCTCTCCTTCGTGCAAATACAGTTATTTCGTCATCGATATTTTTTCCAGAGCTAATCGGGCGGGTCGATCCAATTCCGAAGCAACCTGATGTGAGGATAAAATCGGGTTCACAGTTTCCGTTCTCTTTGATATAATAAGAAGAGTGATCAGAGTCTCATGGGCTGAAATTCCAAGTTTTTCTTTTACCAGATCCGAGTCGTATCCCGCAATAGGGTGCGCTACCAGACCCAGCTCGGTAGCTCGCAAGAGCAGGAAGGCCGTGGCAATGCCGGTATCGAACAGATAATATTCCCTCTCGTCGATAATACAGTCCACGTCCCTTTGACTGTAAACGGCAACGATAAGGGATGCCGAATTGGCCCAGGCATTTCCCGGTGATAAAGATAATTTCAATTTTTCAAGAATTTCATCTTCGCGGACGAAAATAAATCTCCAGGGCTGATTGTTGTAACAAGATGGGGCAAGTTGTGCGGCACTGGCAAGCTCTTTGATCAGCTCATCAGTGACCGTAAAGGGTACGAGGGAACGATAAGCTCTTCTAGCGTCAATTGCTTCGCTGACTTCCATTTTTCCCACTCGCTAAATTAAGACCCGTTGCATCGGGGAATTCAAATTTAGTTTCCCATGGTGATAAGTACACTTGAGCGATACTTTTACCGGGAACCAATAATATCAACAGGAACTGTGGTCGATAGCCTCTTCGGGACAGGCGGCAACGCATGCGCAGCACTCGATGCATTCCGCGATATTGGGCGGCGTTGCCTTTCCGTCAACCAGCTCGTAAACGCTCATTGGACAGACATCCACGCATTCCGAGTGCCCGGCACATTTTTCATAGTCGATCTTTATCGTGATCCCTGAATCATTTTCCCACTTCATGACAGTCATTTTATTCCTCCTTAACAATTAATTTTCCAAGCTCAATACCCGTAACTTTCGCAGATAAAAGCTCATCAGCATCAAGTATATATTTGAGATCCGCCGACCCAATACACGCCAGGTTTGATCTCGACTTTCTTCATGGTATCATTCCTTAGAAAAGTCTTCCTTGCCGGCGCCGCAGACAGGACAGACCCAATCATCGGGCAAATCCTCGAAAGAGGTTCCCGGAGATATCCCGCCGTCGGGATCTCCAACCGAAGGGTCGTAAACATATCCGCACAAATCGCAAACGTAGTTGTCCATTTTTGTTGCCTCCTTTTTTTTATCAGTGGTATTTTGACCAGGGGAGGAGAACCTCCCCTGACACCCCTCCATTTTTCTTTCTGTACAGGGGGAGTACCCCCTGGAAATAAAGAAAAAAACCATCAGGTTTTAGAAAGGGAGTTCCTATCGATTACTATTCATATATTATCGAATTATCTTTCTCACTCACTATAGCATGTCTCACACACGCCCTTGAAATAACCGTGGATCTCCTCGATACTGTGCCCGTCCACCATTTTGCTTTCCTGGTGCTTGCACACGATATCCACGTCGATAATCGAGCCGCATTTCCTGCAGAGAAAATGGTGATGCGGGTCCGTGTGATAATCATATCGGTTCTCCGTCTTCGATATGGTCAATTCCTGAATGACCCCTATCTCGCGGAGCTTGTCGAGAGTGTTGTAGACGGTTGTCCGTGACAAGGACGGATTTGTGCTTTTAAGGTCGTTGTAAATAGTATCCGCATCGGGGTGAGTACGGTTCTCGTCGAGATATTTCAGAATCGTTAGTCGTTGTGGCGTTATCTTCAGACCCTTTCCCTTGAGGATACGGACATATTTTTCCATAGATTCCCTCCAAAATATTTTCGTTACCAGTTTGTAATGATTACCAATTGGGACATAAACATGAACGAATATATAATATTTGCTGGTGAATTTTTTAAAGAGGAAAAATTACGCAAATGATGCTAAAAAAACCTGCCTTGTGAAACTTTTTTCAATATTTCTTTCACTAAGACAATTTTTTCGAGCTATCTTACGACACCTGGCTAAATTTCGATTAATTTCGGTGATTTTCATTATGAAAATTCGATGGTTGAAATTTAAAATTTTACCCTAGATAATTGAATCCAAAAACTATAAAGCCTAGTGTAAAACTTATCATTCTTTAACTGGCTTATTCGCTGTAATTCTTTTTCCCCGACGGTGTCTCCATGCCCAGCCCATGCCCACACCAAACGTGCAACCCAAGCGACGCCCTTTGGCTACCAAGATTGCATGAAGATGATAATACGCCTCACATGGAAAAGGGACTTCTTTCGATCCACCACTACTGCAGGAAATGCGGTCTTATCAAGGTGGACGGCGACGGTAGGGGACGAAAAGCCGGTTTCTATATTTCGCTTCTATCGGCCTTTTGTGCGTTTCTGAAGCACAACCGTTCGAGCCAAAAGTTGACTAAGGTGGATATACGGCTTATTTGTCAGGAGATCCGAAGCCGTGATATATTTGGGGATCCGTATGGAACGCGGCGGACGGCACAGGATAAAATTTTCATCGAGATAGTGTTAGCGAGGAGGAGGGATCTCGACCGAAAGATAGTGAGGGAATTCGTGGAGGATTTTAGGATAGGGTGTAAGAAGCGAAAACGGCCCCGATCTACCTGACTTTTCTTGTTAGTCAAGGGAAGGATGATGGAGTGAACGAGGGTTGAGGTAGTGTGAGGATTGGGGATCGACAATACTGTGTTAGTTATTTTACGATCATTTAGCAAAATAGTATGTCATAAAAGTAAATGCAGCTAAAGCCAAGTTATATCCCAATTTAATATTCAATACAATCCTTTTTTGATTATAATAGGCCTTGACGCTAAACTCGAATTAGAATAACATTTTTTACTTTTTTTGAT
>CAYFHS010000013.1:0-116709 GCA_964342815.1 uncultured archaeon
TGAGTCTATCAAGTCCCCCGAATGGCTTTGGTACCATGAACTTATCGGCGGGGGGAGATGCCCCATCGTTGACACCTGGTGGCAGACCGAGACCGGCGGAATCCTCATCTCACCCATCCCGGGAGCGGTCCCGCTGAAACCGGGATCGGCTACAGTTCCCTTCTTCGGTGTGGAGCCCGTGGTCATGGACGACAGCGGTAATGAGATGACCGGAAATAACGTTACCGGAAACCTCGCTATAAAATCGGCCTGGCCGGGAATAATGAGAACGGTATACGGCGATCACACGAGATTCAAACACACCTATTTTTCAATGTACCCCGGTTATTTCTTTACGGGAGACGGCTGCCGACGCGACGAGGACGGCTACTACTGGATAACGGGAAGGGTGGACGACGTCATGAACGTGTCCGGTCACAGGATCGGTACTGCCGAAGTGGAGGGTGCGTTGGGTAAGCATCCGAAGGTGGCCGAGGCCGCGGTGGTAGGTTTCCCCCACGATATCAAGGGGCAGGGAATCTACGCTTACGTGACCCTTAAGACAGGCGAGGCCCCAAACGATGAGCTGAAGCGGGAACTGGTAATGACGGTGAGAAAGGAGATCGGAGCAATCGCATCGCCGGACAAGATACAGTTCACCGAAGGGCTTCCGAAGACCAGATCCGGGAAGATCATGCGCCGTATACTGAGAAAGATAGCAGAAGGAGCGGGGGACAAACTGGGAGATATCAGCACTCTTGCCGACCCGTCGGTTGTGGATAAGTTGGTCACTGGGGCTCAGTGAAAAAACTGGTATCTGAGTCGAAACGGTGGAGGGGTACTTAATGATTTACATCAAGGGATTCATTAAATACCCATTTCCATATTGGTCGATACTCAATTATACCCTCATTCATTTTTATAGTTTCTTCATGGTCCCAAGTAATTATGGTCCCTTGAGGTAAATCGAAATGGAACATGGTCTTCATCAAGCTCCGTTCTTCCCTTTTTTTTGTTTTCGGATCGTCTATAGAGTAGCATACCTGGATCAAAGAAGTAACCTTTTCACCCTGCTTTACTATGAAATCAATATCGGTTTTCCCATCTTTCCAATAATACACGTCACCCATATTTCGTAGTATGAGAAAGACAATATTCTCAAGCAACCTCCCTCGATCCGGACTAAAACTGAAACTCAACGCGCTTCTTATTCCCGGGTCTACACAATACACTTTTCTTGGATAGGTGTATTGTGATTTCAAAGAATATGAAAAATGATTAACAAAAAATACCAGATATGCTTCTTCAAGGTCGTCCAGATACTCCTGAACTGTATGAATATTCAGATTCATCGTGCTTCCCAGGGATTTTGCGCTTAGCATGTTTGCTATATTCGTGAGAAGATATACACCAAGCCTCCCCATTTTTTTCCTTTCCCGGATTTCATACCTGGATATCACATCTCTTGATAGAATTGCATTGAAATACTCTTTTAATAATGTAAATTTCATAGTTGGATTGTCTTCCATGACAACTTCGGGAAAACCTCCGTATTTCAAGTATTCTCCAAGAAGATTTTTTATTAGGGACTTGTTTGCTATCAGATCGCTTTCGGTCTTAATTTTTACGTCTTTAAATTGAAGATATTCCAAAAAAGACAATGGGAATAGTTCATAGCTCAAACTTCTTCCAACCAGATATGTTGAATATTCCGTTTGCAGAAGAGAAGAATTTGAGCCGGATATTACTATCTTGATATTCTGAAAGGAGTCGTACGATTTCTTGACCCATCGTTCCCAGTCATCGATGTTTTGTATCTCATCAAGAAAAAGATAACTCATCCCCTGAAATGGCATTAATTCCTTATACGTCTCATATATTTTCTCAAGGGTTGCATTCTTGAAAGTCGGATCATCCAAATTCACATACATTACTGTTTCCGGGTTCTGACGTTTCAGGATATCTTGTATTATAAGATGCATCAAGCTTGTCTTTCCGGCTCTCCTTACTCCAGTAATTGCCGTGACTTCTTTTCTTAAAAATAACGGTTTAATATTTTCCAGTGCTTTCCTATCTTTGAGATGAATGAACATTTCTTTGCTACTCTGCCACCATGGATTCCAAAATACCAATGCATCCTTCAACAATTCTATCACCTTGCACCATATTTGACTAAAAGGTGTAACGTGATGCACCATTATATTCTTTTCTACAGGTGTATTATTAAAGATAATGTGATGAACCGAAGAGAAAACTGGTGATGACAGTACGAAAGTAGACCGGGGTAATTGCCTCGCTTGAAAACACCTGGTTTAAAGTATGGGGTAGTTCGTTTCGAAATTTTTTTTCAAATATTAATATAATAACAAGTGCATGTTATTATCATACACATGAATCTACTAATAATATACAGGTAACATCGATGAAGGAAAGTGAACTAAGAGAAAGATGGAAAGAGGTACAAAAAATTATCGAATCTACTAAGGATTCGGATTTTAAAAGGACACTTATCGTACCGTTAAAAGACTGGAATCCATCGATACTCTCAAAGAAAAGAAAGCGTTTGCTCTTGATGTTGAAAGAGAGAGAGGCCGAATCGGAAACGCATTTAGCGAAACTGTTAGGCCGAAAAAGACCAAACGTTGTTGCTGATCTTAAACTTCTTGAACATTATGGCCTAATTGAACGAATAAAACGAGGCCAGAGAACGATTCCAAGAGCTATAAAAAACCTGATTATAATATATTGATATCATATGGTAACAAACTAGTGAAAAAAGAAAAAAGGGAATTATCGCCCGGCGTGTACGCTGATGTGGAGATCTGTTCTCAATGTGAAGACGAATGGGTCGATGAGGACGAATATGAAAGACTCAGATCATTATTTAAACGTAAAGCTTTCAAGATCGGAGGGAGCCTTGCGGTGAGAATTCCCAAAGAAATTGCGGATGCAGTTGGTCTGCATGATGGAGACGAATTGAACATTTCCATATCTGATCGTAAAGTGGTGATTGAACCGATTACTTCTCCGTAAGGAAATTAATAAATAATAACCGGAGGGTTCACACCTTCCAATGTCAGGCGGGTGCTGACAGTTTATCTGGAGTAATTTTTTAAATCGTAAACGAGGCCCGTGCCCGCTTCGCTCCGGTGCATTGGAAACGCACCTGCATCCTCAGAAATCTATCGTTTCTTACGGATGTTCGCCTGAGGGCCCCGGGCCTCGTAAATAACGAATAACAATCATACCTGCTCTACTCAGCCTTCTCCACAGCCACCGCACACACTTTTAATTCAGGTATCTTCGCAATGGGATCCAACACAGGATTGGTAAGAACGTTTGCCGCGGCTTCCGCGAAATGGAAGGGTATGAAAACTGAACCCACTTCTACCTTATCCGTCATCTGAACCTTCGTTCTTATCTTGCCCCGCCTGCTCATCACTTTCACGTAATCCCCTTCCTTCACGCCTAGTCTCTCTGCGTCCTTCGGATTCAGTTCCACATAGCCCTCGGGAATGGTGGCATCCAGGGTATGAGAGCGCCTGGTCATGGACCCGGTATGGAAATGATATAACATTCGTCCCGTAGACAGCACGAAGGGATATTTCTCGTCAGGCAGCTCCGCAGGTGGTTTATACTCTATTGCATGGAAAATTCCCTTTCCGTGGGAGAATTTCCCCTTGTGGAGATATTTGGTACCGGGATGATTTTTATCCGTACACGGCCACTGCAGTCCGTAATCTCCCAGACGGTCATAGCTCATGCCGCCGTATATGGGCGCCAAGGATGCGATCTCGTCCATGATTTCCGACGGGTGATCATAGTTCATCTCATACCCGCAGGCTGTTGCAACTTCGCATAATATTTTCCAGTCTACTCTCGCATCTCCCGGTGGATCCAATGCCTTGTACGTCCTCTGCACCCGACGTTCAGTATTCGTTATTGTGCCTTCCTTCTCCGCAAAACAGCTGCTGGGAAGAACCACATCCGCAAGCTGCGCGGTCTCGGTGAGGAAAATGTCCTGTACAACCAGGAAATCCAGGTTCTTGAGAGCCTTTCTCACATGATTCGTATCGGGGTCCGACACCATTGGGTTCTCGGCGAAAACGTATAACCCGCGAACATCTCCCTTTGACGCGGCGTTCAGTATCTCCACAACGCCTAGCCCTGCCTTGTCCGGTAAATTAACGGACCAGGACCTTTCGAATTTTCCGCGCAGTTCGGCATTGGTGACATCCTGATATCCGGGAAGCACATTCGGAAGAGCGCACATATCGCAGGCCCCCTGTACGTTGTTCTGGCCCCGGAGAGGATTTACACCCCCGCCTTCGATACCCACATTTCCGGTGAGCATGGCAAGATTTGCTATTGAAAGAACGTTTTCGGTCCCGGTAATATGTTGAGTAATACCCATGGAATAGTATATGGCGCCCCGCTCAGCTCCGGCATACAAGCGAGCGGCTTCCCTCAGGTCGTCTGCAGGAATGCCGCTTATCTTCTCAACATACTCCGGCGTGTATTTCTTAACCAGTTCAGCGACCTCTTCGAAACCCGTACACCTCTCTTTTACATAATCCATATCCGCAAGCCCTTCAGATAGAATGACGTTCATCATTCCGTTTATCCAGGCAACGTCGGTGCCGTTCCTTTGTCTTAGCCATATATCCGAATACTTTACAAGCTCTATCTTTCTGGGATCTACAACTATAAGTTTTGTCTTACCAAATTTCACCGCCCGCTTCATCAATGAACCTATGACCGGATGGGTCTCCGTCGTATTGGAGCCGGTCACCAGTATCACATCGGCCTTACCCACCTCGTCTATGGAATTCGTCATTGCCCCCGAACCGAAGGCCCGTTTCAAACCTGCAACGGTTGATGCATGGCATAATCTGGCGCAGTTATCCACATTATTCGTTCCGAAAACAGCCCGGACCAGTTTCTGCATTAAAAAGTTCTCTTCATTGGAACACTTGGACGAACTGAATCCGGCCAACGCATCGCTGCCAAATTCATTCTTAATACCCATGAACTTCTCTGCTATTCGGGCATAGGCTTCATCCCATGTGGCTTCCCTGAATTCGCCGTTCTCTTTTATCAGGGGTTTCGTCAAGCGGTCGGGATGATTGATGAAATCAAGTCCGAACTTCCCCTTGACACACGACATTATCCCATTTACAGGCTGGGGTTTTATTGTGGTTGCTCTCACAAATTTCCCTGCAAACGAATTTAGCTCGAAGGTACAGCCAACACCGCAGTACGGGCAAACGACCCTGCTCTGATCCATTTCATAGGTTCGGCCCATTCCTATAGATCGTTTATCCACAATAGCTCCCACCGGACATGCCGCCACGCACCCTCCGCATATTACACAGTCAGAATCCTTGTAGCTCTTGTAGAATGCCGTACTTACCCGTGTTTCTTGGCCTCTACCGGTGAAACCAAGAACTTCATTCATCAACAAATAGTTGCAAGCCGTGATGCACCTGCCGCAAAGAACACATTGGTCCATATTTCGATAAATGGCTGGCGACGAATCATCTTCCACATCGCCCCTTGCCTTGAATCCGTACCGTGATTTCTCCACTTTAAGCTCGTAGGCGACCTTTTGTATCTCACAGATGCCGTTCTTTTCACACGTCAGGCATTTCAGGTCATGGGACCTTAAAATCAGCTCGAGTATGACCTTTTGTGCTTTCCTGATCCTCTTTGTCTTCGTTTGGATGTTCATTCCGTCCTTGACGGGATACGAACAGCTCGTACACAGCTTTCTAACCCCCTCTACCTCTACGAGACATAACCTGCATACACTCGTCACAGGTAGACATTCATGATAACATAGAGTAGGGATGAATATATTGTTTTCCCGTGCGACCTCGAGTATGGTCTGCCCCTTTTTGTACTCAAATTCCTTTCCATCGATCTTGATCATCACTCATCACCCCCCTCACCGCTAACATAACTATCAACTTTCGTAACCGCTAGAACCTTCTTTGGACAAACACTGTAGCATATTCCACATTTTATGCACTTATCATTGTCAATTTTATAGGGCTGTTTTTTCTCGCCGGAGATCACATCTATCGGACAGTTCTTGGCACACAATCCACAACCGATACATGTCTCCTTGTCGATAACATAATGGAATAACTCCTTGCAAACCTTGGCCGCGCATCTCTTTTCTTTGATGTGCGCTTCATATTCATCCCGGAAATACTTGATAGTAGTCAAAACAGGGTTCGGTGCCGATTGACCAAGACCGCAGATCGAGGAGTCGATTATTACTTCTCCGAGATCCTCCAATATCCCTATGTCCTCAAGTTTACCAGTACCCTTCGTAATATCGGTCAGCTTCTCAAGCATTACCTGAGTGCCTTCCCTGCACGGAGTACATTTACCGCATGATTCGGCCTGTGTGAAATTTGTGAAAAATTTGGCAATATCAACCATACAGCTATCCTCATCCAAAATAACCATCCCGCCGGAGCCCATTATTGAATCCAATTTTGCAAGTTCCTCATAATCTACAGGCGTATCCAGAAATTGAGCGGGAATACAACCGCCGGACGGGCCGCCGGTCTGAACCGCTTTGAATTTTTTATCGTCCGGTATGCCGCCGCCGATATCGAATATTATTTCCCTCAGATGCGTTCCCATGGGTACTTCGATCAAACCGCCTTTGGCTATTTTACCCGTAAGGGCAAATACAGCCGTTCCCGCACTTTTTTTGGTACCGATATTTGCAAACCACTGGGCTCCGTTATTTATTATCTGAGGTACATAAGCAAAGGTCTTAACATTATTCAACAACGTTGGTTTGTCCAAAATCCCCTTTTGAGTGGTGCGAGGACGTGGAAGAGGTTTGGGCATGCCTCGTTTACCTTCAATGGAGAGAACCAATGCTGTTGACTCACCGCATACGAACGCCCCCGCACCCTGGAATATTTCCAGGTCGAAACAGAAATCGGTTCCCAGAATATTGTTTCCCAATATCCCTCTAGCCCGGGTAATTGCGATGGCATGGTTCAAGTGCTCCACAGCCAAAGGATATTCGGCACGTACATAGATGTACCCTTTTGTTGCACCAACTGAATATGCGGCAATTATCATTCCTTCGATTACCGCATGCGGGTCTCCTTCCAAAATTGAACGGTCCATGAAGGCGCCGGGATCCCCCTCGTCTGCATTGCATACTACGTATTTCGGTTCGCCCGGAGAATTTCTGCAAGAATCCCATTTTCTACCGGCAGGGAAACCTGCACCCCCGCGACCGCGAAGACCGGATCGGCTAACTTCGTCGATAACTTCTCCGGGCTCCATTGTTATAATGGTTTTCAACGCACTGTATCCATCCCGGGCGATATAATGGTCAAGATTCGTTGGATCGATGATCCCGCAATTTTTCATGACGATCCTCTTTTGTCTTTTCATATCCGGATGCTCGAATAAAGGTGGAATATTCCCAATGCCCTTATCGCCCAGAACACCGATGGCAAGGGCCTCATTGGCATCTCCCCCCTCCAGATACGATCGCAATAGTCCTTCGATCTTTTTAGATGACACATTTGAATAACAGATGGGTTGCGCTCCGGGTTTCTGAATATATACCAGCGGTTCATAGTAGCAGGGTCCGAGACATCCTACATCGATCAGTTCCGCCTCAATGTTCAATTTTGTCAACACCTGTCTTGCCGTCTCTTTTACTTCCATTATGCCCGCAGCTCTTCCGCAGGAAGCTGCGCCAAAATATATTACCGGGATGGTGCTGTGCTTCAAATTATCCCAAACAGCTAACGCCTTCTGCCGAATATTATCAAAATCCATTTCAATCCTCCTCCCTATAGCTATTTAGTATGTCACGTATGTTCGCAGGCGTACAATAACCGTAAGCGTTTTCGTCAACTACTATCACCGGAGCCAATGCGCAACAGCCAAGACAAGCTACTCTATCAAGACCGAAAATTCCGTCATCGGTTGTTTCTCCCGGACCAATGCCCAACTCGCGCTCCAGGACCTGCCCTATGGCGGCCCCGCCTTTAACATGGCAAGCAGTTCCCTCGCACACCTTTATTGTATGGTCCCCGGGTTTGTTGAATCTGAACTGCTCGTAGAACGTTGCTATACCCATGATCTCTATCTCGGGCTTTCTAAGGTGACGTGAAATAGAGGTGACTATTTCCCTCGAGATATATCCGTACTTTTGCTGTACCAACTGCAGTATCTCAATTGTCTTAGTTTGATCCATAGACTCTGAAGAGATCAGCTCTTTAATGAATGAGTCAACTTCAATAGTGCTTTCTTTTTCCATGTCCATTCCCCTAAAATGTACCTTTCTTGGTAAAAAAAATGAATTATATACGACTTTGCCAACAGGTGTATTTTCAATGTAACAATGTGCCATCATAATTATGATATTAATAACTTTTGGGGTTCTTCGGTACTGGGATATTGTCAATGGTGAAAATCTCGATGAATCAAGATTCATCTTACTTGTCAAGTAACGATGCATCCGAGGATGCATCTAATTTGCCAGTTGGTAACCTGTCAAACCGTAACTTGACAAGCCGTTACATGTCATAGTTCGCGGAATCAATGCCCGTTAGCATACCCATGGGGTTTGCGGAGCGTAGCGGGAGCCCGTAGGCTTATTAGCCGAGGGCACAGCAATGCCCGAAGGGTGTTGCGTAGTGAAACGCGTGCCCGACGGGCCGATTCCGCTGAATATTTCAATGTTCCAATGACTTTCTTATTGTGAAAAAGGAATGCAAATATTACTCCATATACCTATTGCGGTCATTTCAATCCTGGCTCCTGTAATTATGTGAGGATCAGGACCGATTCAATTAAAACAACTCGACTTTTGCCGCAAAAAATAATAGAAATCATATTAATGAATAACCCGATACCAATATCTCCCTAATCGAGTTCACGTATAATGAAGGGGATAATATTTATGAAAAGAGAAAAAATTATCGGAATAGCTGTTCTAATTATGTTCTTCTGTCAGATATTACCCGTCATTGGGGCTAGTGTCAGTTCCGCCCAGGAAAGCTCTCCGCCAATTCCTATGACAAGGGCTACACACAAAGTGAACGGGACTGGTGGGGGTGATTACACCTCTATTCAGGCGGCAGTGGATGCCGCTGCATCAGGAGACGTGATCGAAGTTGATCCGGGAACCTACCGGGAAAACGTTCTCATTACCGAAAAATCTTTGACCATCAGGGGGGCCGATCCAAGCACAACCATCATCGACGGCAGCGAGGTGGGGGTTGGGATAAACCTCATGAGCAGCAATAACCGCATAGAGAGCATTAGGGTCCGAAATTCCGAACACGGAATCAAGATAAGTTCCACCGAGAACAATATAATAACCGATTGTCATCTGGTTTACAACAGTTTTACCGGCATACGATTAAGCGGTGGCCGGTACAATACCATAACTGATTCCCTTTGCAGCAGGAATGAATACGGCATACGACTCTACGACAGCTGCGATGACAATACCATCAGCGGGAACCGCTGCGAGAACAATACTTTCGGTATTTACATACAAAATTCCGACAACAATACCATAACGGACAATATATGTAAGTACAACGAGGTGTCAACAAGAACCCGAGAAGTTTATTTCTCCGCGGGAATATACGCAAACGGAGACTGCCATTACAACTCGCTATCCTCGAACACATGTAGCTCCAACGGCGAGTACGGATTTTATATATACCAGTCGAACAGAAATACCATTGAAGAAAATATTTGCAAGAACAATAAAAATGACGGATTTTTTATCAGCAGTGCCAGTTATAACCTTATAGGTAACAATACCGTTGAGAACAATGAAAGATACGGAATCCAAATATTCTATTCCCCGTCAAATGTTCTCAACTATAACGAACTTGTATCGAACGAAATTTACAGCATATACATCGATTCGTCCCCCTACTCAACATTGATCGATAACGAAATGACTGGGGGTGGCCTCTATCTGGCAGGGGATGATCTCGAGGATTGGAACACACATGTCATTGAACAAACCAACACCGTGGAAGGCGATGCAGTCAAATATGTCAGGGACGCAAGCGATGAAGAGATTTCCGGTTTTACCTACGGAGAGGTGATCCTTGCAAACTGTACCGGAATCACAGTGACCGACGTGGAATCGAATGGTGGAAGCATAGGTATCATTCTTGGATATTCATCGTACAACACCATCTCGGAGTGCAAGTTCAATTCCAACATCCATTACGGCGTTCTACTTTACGGAAAATCGGATTACAACATCATAGCCAACAATACATGCAATCAGAATCGGTATGGCATCTACGTGAATGAATTTTGCCTCAGTAACGAGTTGAATGATAATACCTGCAACGATAATGAACTGGCGGGAATATTTGTGGCGGATAATTCCAATGACCAGACCCTTAACAGAAATTCCTGCAAAGATAATTACAACGGCATTGAAATCTCATCGGATTCTAACTCCATATACTCGAACACTTGCGAGGCAAATACAGCCGCGGGTATATTGTTCGACGAGGGTTCGAAAGGTAATCAGATCGAAGCCAATACCTGCAGCGAGAACCTGCACGGCATATATATGTCGAACACAGGCTCCAATAACCTTCTTTCGAACGTCTGCAGCAGCAACCTGGGGAAGGGAATCGCCCTATACACTGCCACAACCAGCACCCTTGCGGATAACCAGTGCAAACTCAACCTGGAGGAAGGAATCTACGTGGGTTCGTTCCAGGATAAATCAACGAACATAATAATACAGGAAAATGATCTGGAAAATAACAGCTACGGCCTTATCCTGGTGGAATCGGACCACTGCATAGTGAATGATAACAGGTTCTACTCGAACATAAATGACGGGATGGTACTTTCGCATTCTGCAACGAATACTGTCACCAGGAACACTCTTTCCGGGAACGATATGTACGGGCTTAGATTCGGGGCTGTAAGTTCGGGTAATACCATCGAAAAAAACAATTTCCAGGACAACGGGAATTATGCCATCCTTCTGGACACCGGCAGCAACAATCTCATAAAATACAACAGGTTCTCTGATAATAACGGCGGTTCCAACCAGGCTTCTGATAACGGTTCAGGTAACATCTGGGATGACGGTGCTGACAAGGGGAATTACTGGTCGGACCTTCGCTCCCCTGATGCAAATGGCGACGGAATCGTGGACGTACCATATAATATTGACGGGAGCGCGGGTGAAAAGGATCACTTCCCCTTATTCCAATCCTTCGATATCTCGTCCCCTGTTGCCGATGCCGGGGAGGATGCCGAAATAGGGCAGGGAGACGCATTCACCTTCGATGCATCCGGTTCCGGCGATGACAGGGGTATCGTCAACTATACCTGGACGTTCATCTACATGGGAGTCACCACAACCATCTATGGTACCGGCCCTTCCTTTGTATTCGATGAAATTGGAACCTACAAGATAACGCTGCGCGTATCGGATGCCGGTGAAAACTGGGGGGAGGATACTGTTACCGTAAAGGTCATCGACACAATACTACCGGTATTGGTCATCGACAGGGATATTACCGTTGACCAGGATAAGAACGCAACGCTTGACGGAAGCAAATGTTATGACAATATAGGTATCGTTAACTACACCTGGAAATTCACATATAATAACGTGGAATATCTGCATTACACCAGCAAGATCTCATTTCTATTCGCCAATGTTGGTACATACGAGATAACGCTTATACTGACCGATGCGGCAGGCAACAGTGTCACCGGTATCATAAATCTTACCGCGAAAGACGTTATTCCTCCCAGGGCGAAAGCCGGAGAGGACCTTAATATCAAAATGGGAGATACCGTTCATTTCGACGGGGTGGGCAGCAGCGATCTGGTGGGAATAACAAATTATACATGGTCATTTTCCTATAACGGCAGCACGAAGATATTGAAGGGTGTATCTCCGGATTTCACCTTTGATATACCGGGGAATTACACGGTGCTGCTTACTGTGAAGGATGCATCCGGTCAAACCGGCAACGACGAGCTTGTGGTAAACGTTATGGGAGAAGACGATCCGGATGATGATGACGATATTACTCCTGGCGATGATGATATTACTCCCAGTGATGATGATACCGAACCCGGAACCTCCAAAACAAAAGGCATCAGTTCGAACCTGCTAATAGGAATCGGAGCTGCGGTACTTGTGAGTGTGATTCTCATCGTGATTGTGATAATGGTCAAGAAAAAGAGTGCACAAAAAGCAAAGAGAAACGTAGAAAAATCCGAATACGAAAACCTTTACGGCGATACTGGCAGAAAACCTCAACGGAGAGGGCGAAAAGAGGAGATACCGGCAGTGGGAAGCACAGATGCACTGGACGATAGCTGGATGAAAGAGGTATTGGATTCGGAAGAGTATTCCGCTGCCTCCGATGTAAAAAAGGATGGAAAACGGTCGGTATCCAGGCGTCGGAAAGCCCCTGCCCATCGAGGGAGGCGCCAGGAGACGAAATATGAGATGAAACATCGCGGGAGGAACATGAAAAAGGTGCGGCGGGATGAGGGCGAAAGGGACGTTGAACAAGTTTCCAAGTTCGAGAAGAACGAGAAAGGCGGCGAAAGAATATCTGAAAGCAGGAAGAGGAGGGACATCGAAAAAGAACTCGACATGTATCATGGAGAGATGGATGAGGGGACAAGCAACGATGAAACAGCATGGGATGATGACCTTGAGAAATCTTCCACATCATGGGATGATGGCGACGGCGATGAGGACGATACGGCTGAAGATGAGGTTAAGAAAGGGAAAGATGATTTCGAGTGGGCTGAGGATGAGGAGGAAAAGGAGGAGGTGGAAGAAAGGAAGGATATTGCCGGGTGGGATGATGAAGATGATGAGTGGGAGGTCTGAGAACATGGTCAAAATTGGAGTTATGGGCACAGGTGTAATGGGTAGGAACCACGCTAGAGTAGCGGCCAATGCAGGTCTACTGAAAGCGGTATGCGATCTGGATGAAAAAGCAGCTCGAGACGTCGGTAAATGTTATGAGGTAAAGTCCTATACAGACCCCAAAGAGTTCTTTTCCGCCTCTGATATCAACGCTGTGATCATCGCAACTCCCACCAGCACCCATTATCCAATGGGAAAACTGGCTCTCAGCGCAGGCAAACACCTTCTTCTGGAGAAACCCATTTGCTCCACAGTGGATGAGGCAAAAAATTTAATCGAACTTTCCCGAAGAAAAAACCTAGTGCTGTCTGTGGGCCTCATCGAGAGGCACAATCCGGTTGTTTCCTTCACAAGGGATCTACTGGAAAAAGGGACTCTTGGAGATGTTATTTCAATATGCGCCAGAAGGGTCTCTCAATATCCTGCCAGAATAAGGGATGTGGGCGTGATAATGGACCTGGGTATACACGACATCGATGTTCTTAGATATCTTGCCGGTGACGAGGTACAGACCGTCTATGCCCAGGCTGGAAGGAGCAGGCATGAAAAGTTCGAAGATCATGCCAATATTATGCTGAAATACAGGTCAGGCATCATCGGCTACATTGAGACAAACTGGCTGACTCCCATGAGGGTCCGGAAGGTCTACATCACCGGCTCAAAGGCATTTGTCGTAATGGATTATATGGCCCAGTCCATAGAGATTTCAACCAGTTGCTATATTGACGGCGACACATCCGATCTCTATCATATGGGAGCCCAGTTTAATAAAAAGACCATTGACGTAAAGCATGAGGAGCCTCTTAAAAGAGAACTGAACGATTTTATCCATGCCATCGAAAACGGGTGCGACCCCTTTGTTACCGGGGAGGACGGTTTGAGATCTCTGCAGATAGCTCAGGCTTGCCTCAAGTCATGTAATGAGGGGACTGCCATTGAACTGTGAAGGCCATCACAAGTAATAAATCAACTATTTCGTTAAAATTTTATTTCTTAAAATATTATTAATCAGTTGATTTTATAAATAGAGACATGCGGCAAAAACATAAAATAGTATTATAGGAGTTATTAAATGGTTAGAGTAAATTGGGGCCCATATCAATGTCCATCTCAAACAAATCCCAGGGTGAACAAATATTATTTACCGTCATTTCGATTATGTGTGCAATATTATTATTTTCCCCCAACCTGCCGCTCTTGGATGATTCATCCCCGATTGAGAGTCCGTCACCTAAATCAAACGGTAAAGACGACCCTTCAGGCTCGCCACACTTTCAAGCCGAGTCTGTTGGACTCGACTTTTCAAGCAAAGGTACAAAAGAAACCATCTCCACGGGAAATCTTGACAACGGTCCGATATCATCCAATGAAAGAGGGGGTCGACAAAATAACTATCTCTCTTCAAGATCAGGCGGTAACAAGTCCATAGGTGCATGGACTATTTTCTGGGACCCTGAATCGCATAAAAATATCACAGCAAACGGCGACACATTCACCCATGTCTACCCTTACTGGTATACGATCAACCATGTGGGAAGCGTTTCGGCGACAGCCGATCCGGATAATGATTACCTGAATAAGACCAGTACATATCATAAGCTCGGTTTGACAGTAATGCCAATACTGTACTCCGGTGATTATGAGACCTACACCTATATTATGGAAACCCCCGATCTGAGAATTAGTCATATCCTGGAGATCCGTAATCTGGTAAATATAATGGGATTCGACGGTATCGAGATCAATTACGAAGCACTTCCTTATGCCGATCGTTTCTTGTTTGTATCTTTCATTGAAGATCTTGCCGCGGAACTGCATACGTACAATAAAACCCTATGTGTAACTCTCTATCCGCGAAGTACCGGGAATTTAAGCGGTCTGGCCTGCGATTCATATCTGTACGAACCGCTGGGAAACGCTTCGGATTATGTCAAATTAATGGCATACAATGAACATTGGTCCACACACCCCTACGCCGGTCCTATTGCATCCTATCCCTGGGTCGAGGGGGTTGTAAAATACGCGGTTCAGACGATACCCCTGGAAAAAATAATTCTCGGGACGCCGACATACGGATATGATTGGGCGGTGGATCCGTATGGGAAAACTGTAGAAATATCCCGCAATTACTCGTATAAAGATGCTGAACGAGTGCGGAAACAATATGGTGTAAAAAGATTATGGAACGTCAGTGGCAGGTGCCCGTATTACACCTATTTTGACGATTTTGGATATAACAAACTTCGAGAGGTACATTATTCCGATAACATGAGTTTTTCATATATACTCTATCTTGTCAACAAATACGATATTTTCGGAGTCTGTCTTTGGTATCTCGGTGGACACGATAGTAAAATAAATAAGATATTGGAAAAATGGAAATTATCGGATTATTCGAATCTCCCACCTCTCGCGCATACGGACACGGGCAGGTTTGCCCAGGTTGGCCAGCCGGTCTATTTCAATGATTCTCTTGCCCTGGATGTAGATGGAGCAGTATATAGAATTCAGTGGGATTTCGGTGACGGAAATACCTCTGAAAGACTAAATCCGATGCACATATACTATGAAACTGGTTTGTATAGGGTCTCATTTGTCGTTGAGGATGACAGTGGGTTTTCAGACATTTGCATCGCTATTATCAAGGTTGGGCCGTATATCTATGCAGGCCCGGATATGGTAACGAATGAGGATGCCGAAACCATTTTTGATGGCTCCAGCTCATTTGACCAGGACGGAATAATCAGCTATAGTTGGGATTTCGGCGACGGAAACATAGCGTTCCATGGAGGCGCCCAAGTGTCCCATGTCTACGAAGATCCAGGTAATTATACGGTAAAGCTAACGGTCATAAACCGAACGGGATTTACCGCCTCGGATAACTGCACGGTATGGGTTCGTGACGTTACAGCACCAACCGCTCATGTAACGGAGCACCTGATAATAGGAAAAGGCCAAATTGCCTCATTTGATGCCTCGGGATCGACTGATAACGGTAAGATCGTACGCTACAAATGGATTTTTGGCGACGGAAGCTCCGTGAATACTACCCAGCCATGGATCAATCACGTTTACCGGAAGATGGGCAATTATGACCTTTATGTGATGGTATATGATTCTGACGGTAACTGGGATTATGCCAAGGGATTCGTAATGGTGGTGGACGGCGATCCCCCCTCGATCAATGTCACATATATGTCAGTTGTTCCATACGGAACCACAGCATTCTTCAATGCAAGTGGAAGCACTGACAATATCAATATAACATCATACAATTGGACATTCGGTGATGGGTCGGGACCGATAACAACACTGGATTCCGAGGTGGAACATTTCTACAGCGAACCTGGTGGATATTTTGTCACTCTCCAGATCCTGGATGCCGTGGGAAACTGGAACAGCACCACTTTCAGTATCGTTGTGAAGGATGTGTTTCCCCCCAAGCCAGTTATTAACCTGTCTCTTTTGGAAGACGGCAATATTACTGAACAATACGAATATCGAATCGAGAACCCCGATGCAGCAAATAAAACCGAAACGCAAGTATTAAGGGCGAAGATGAACCAAACGATAATCTTCAACTGTTCGAAATCCAAAGACGATTTCGGAATTGTTAATTTCACCTGGGAAATCGGTGATGGTTCTATTTTCCATAACAAAACGTTCTATTTCGCCTATTCTATGGCGGGTGAGTATACAATAGTACTGTGGACGGCGGACGGGGGGAATAATATTGAGGAACTCGTTGTGCCTATCGTAATATTCGAACCTCTTCCAATAGTGGCGAACACTGACGGAAACGACGCAAATCTGAATAATAGCAATATAACCTATATTCCACGGAAAGGGATTAACGAAGCCCTGGTGATATCATTCTGGATAATCTTCGGCATCGTTGTCATTATCATCATCTTGTTTGACGTAACCATTAACATCAGGGGATTGCACATCGAGAAGGAGATGGATTATTATATCCAGAAACGGGATACGGCAAAAAAAGGAGCTAAGGGGGATCTGAGAAAAAAGAAGATGTAACAATGAGTATCGGCAAAATACCATAAAAGGTGATTAAAATATATCGACAATACGGAGCTCGCGGGAAATATCTCATTATCGCTTCGGTGGCAATATTGCTGTTATCTGCTTCAATTATCGGTACGAATGTTGAACTATTATCAATTGTTTGTCAGGAAAAAAGGGCCGAGAGAAACGAGGATATGCAGGCCAATCGTTTAATATCAGGTCAAAGAAATGAATTCATAGAATATAGAGGTATGTGGACAGTGGGTTACAGTATTGTTAATATGAGTAATATATTGGAATTGGTCAACTTCGCCCAGGACAATAATTTCAACGTGGTCAGCCCGCTGATCAATGGGGACCGCAATGGTGTTTATTACAACTCCAAGTACCAACCAAAACATGTCGATGTGGACCCGGATTTCGACCCTCTTCTCAATCTGTGTATTGAAGCGCATAAAAGAGGTATCGAGGTACATGTCTGGATACATCCCCATGATAACATATGGGCCTTCCAGCAGCATCCCGAGTTCAGAGCAAATGGAGCGAACCGCTTCAATACGAACAGACCCGACGTCAGGGAATACATGGTCGATACCTTCATGGAGATGGCAAGTTATCCCATAGACGGTTTGAGAATGGACCACCTGTACATTCCGGATTCCAACGATGCCTATACGAACCAGCTGTTTTTAGAATCCGGATACACATCCAGGAGCAAATGGAACTTCGACATGTTCACCGAAATGATAAGGATGTACAGGGAAAGATTGAACGAATACAAACCCGAGTTCTGGTTATCCATGGATGGTGGTCCGGGGAGAACCTGGATTAATGACGGTCTGATCGACTACATCACTCCCATGATATACACCACTAGCACCTCTAGTTTCAGGTCCAGTATCAGAAGCAATGTGAACGGAGTAAATGGGAAACCGGTCATTGCCGGTCCATATGTCTACTACCCCGGAAACACTGCTCACGGACGAGTGAATTCGGCGGAAGAGGGTAGAAACCTCCTCGTGGAGCAGATTCGAATAGCCTTTGATCAGGGGGCCGATGGCGTATGTCTTTTCAGGTACGAATTCCTCCGGGACAATCCATCTTTCGCCTGGGCCCTGAAAACTGGCCCATTTTCGTCGTATACACGACCCCCCATCAAAGAGCAGACAGTTCCATCAAAACAGCGGCGGTGGGAGTTCAATGATCAAACACTTCGGGAAGGGTGGGAATTGTATCCCAGAAGGAACGATTATCCTCTTTCCGGCCAGTGGAAAATCCATAATGCGGCGTCGGGAACACAAATTGTATCCCCTCTGGTAAATATAGCTCCGGGGAATGTGACCACACTGGAATTTCGGGCAAGGAATGACGGTGATTTACCAATCACTCTGAGCTTTGAATGGCGTAAAGGTAATAGTATGGTTCCGGACCCAGGCAACGAGCAGGTAACCTTTACACTGCCTCCGGATAATGCATTCCACGTGTACAGTAAAAGATTGGATTCGGTGGAAGGTTGGCCTAAAAATACTTCAAGAAATCCTATCAATATTTTAAATGTATCACGTATTCAATTTTCTATCATTTCAGGAAATGACCCGGGGACAATGCTGGCTTTTGACTACGTTAGATTATTGTCCGTCCCCATATGCCAGAAGGAATGGCTTTTGCTGGGACCTTTCCCCAATGTGGACTATGAACACGCCATTAATACGGATCATCTCCGTATAGATGTAAACCATTCTGATGATCTGAACATATCAATATGTCCAAAACCAGGTGACATTATATGCGGTCTCGAGTGGCAGTTGTTCGACACTCCGCGAGATTATATTGATTTTAAGGAAATCTATCTGGACACCCCGTTCAATGTCATGTATGCATTTTCATATATTCTGGCCGAGAGCGGAGGTGACTGTAATTTGTTGGTGGGTGCTGATGACGGCGTCAAGGTTTGGATAAACGAAGAACTGGTACTGGAAGATGAAACCATTTCTATTAATTCTGAACCAAATGAATTTACAATACCGATTCACGTGAAAAGAGGCCTCAACACGCTGCTGGTCAAAATTGCCCAGAAATCGGATGAATTTGGCTTCTTTATTCGAATAATTGATAAGGATAAACGATCCGCAGAAAATAATATCGCTTTCTATCCGGTTCTACCGGAAATACCCACACCCATACCGGATGATTTTCGGGAAGGGTGGAATGACACAACTCCTCCTTATTTCCGCTTCAACCTTGTAAAGGTGGATGACCCCGCCCCATTTTTCGATATTTCGACCTACTGGTGGGCAGTGGATTCTTCTGAACCGGAACGTATAATGGTGAGCGAGCAGGACCGGATGAACGGATATCTAAACGTGTCCCTTTCCGAGCAGTCTGATGGCATTCATGTGTTTTCCGTTAAAGCTCAAGATGCATTCGGTAGAAACAGCACATGGGGAAAACATGAGTTCTATATCGATCGTGCCACCCCTTCCTACAGTCCACCAATCCCCGATAGAACGATTATAACCCCTGCAGATTTCCAGATGGGTATGGCCCACCTTGAATGGACATGGAACGCCACTGTCATACCTTCATCCGGTATCGCTAGAACGGAGTTAATGGTTGGGACAGCCCCAGGCAAAGCAGATATAGATAATAATACGGTAAACGGAATTATTACCTCATATTCGTTTCCAATTATGACCGAACGGTATGAGTTTGTTTATTTGACCGTAGTACCTGTGAGCGGAGTCGGAATAGAGGGGCCGATTTCGGCCTCCAGCGAGAGAGTGACGGTAGATTTCACCCCGCCTGAAAGGATCTCATCGCTGAAGGTGGAGGTTCAACTTTCTGCCGACAAAAGGAGTGTGGAAGCCTATGTTATATCGTGGGAAAGTGTCCAGGACCGCGGCGTCGGTTCTGGAATAGACCATTACATTGTGGAATACAGAAGCCAGAATATGGTTGATTGGAATGTTTTGGCCCGGACCGTTGGATCTGATAACTCACATCGATTTGCGGGTCCCGGGAGGAGCGAGCGATATAAATTCAGGGTATGTGCGGTTGACGGCGCTGGCAACAGCGGTCTCTTTTCCGAAGAACTGGCGACGCTGAATCTAGCCCCTGCTGCAATGATATCCTCTTCAAAGATTGAGTCAGGTAACATATCATCGGGTGAAACGATATTATTATCTTCAGAGGACTCATTCGATCCCGATGGAGAGATCACAAGCTATTTTTGGAACTTCGGCGACGGGACGTTTTCATACCGCTCTTGGGCATATCATACCTTCCGTTATCCACAGGAGTATAATTTGAGCTTGACCGTGTATGACGATTTTGGTAATCATAATCTTACCCTTTTAGTACTTAATGTCACCGAGCCCCGGGAGGAGGAGACTGACCAGGGAAGCGGACGTGCTATCAACGAGACCTCAGAACCACCGAATGACCCCATGGGGGAAAATGAAACAAATGAAACGCAAGTAGAGGGAGACGGCAGTAGAGAAGATAATTTAGCCATTTCAGAAATCCTTATGAAATCCAAGGTAGGCTATGTCCTTATGGCGACCCTGTTCCTGTTCATCCTGCTCTTCGGGGCAGTGTTCTGTTCAAGCATCATCTTCCGACGACGGGAACGGGATAAGTTCACGCTTTACAAATCCCCCGGAACAAGACAAAAAGGCACAAATAGGAAACTTGAAAAGCACCCCAAGAAGAGTAAAGAGAAAAGGAACACCAAGTAATATAAAGTTAAGCTCAAGGTGGTCATTATACATCTGCATAGAAAAATCCGTTTGGAATACATATTGCTCACCGTGGCGGTTTTATTACTGTTTTCCGGGTCGTTTCCGAGAATTACTCAGGACCAGATTTCACGTGTCCTTGGGAAAAAAGGAAATGAGCGAACCGAAGACTTCGTTGATATTCAGTTTGATTCCCAAGCTAGAAATGAATTTGTGGAGTACCGGGGTATGTGGTGTGATGGTTACAAGATCGTCAATCGATCGGAAATCTTAAACCTTGTTAATTTTGCACAAGATCACAATATAAACGTATTAAGCCCTCTTATAAACGGTCATTCTGCCGGTGTATTCTATAATTCTGAGCTGTATCCCAAGCACACGGATGTCCGTCCGGATTTCGATCCTCTCATGACCCTGTGCATAGAAGCCCATAAAAGAGGTATAGAGATTCAGCCTTGGATCCATATGTGTTACAATAGACTTGCCAGGCAGGGTCATCCTGAATGGGCTCAAGAAAATAGTGGTGGTTCAAAGAGCTCAGTATGGATTAATCCGGCCCGGCCGGATGTGAGACATCACCTAGTAGAAATGATGATGGAGATGGCCGGGTATCCGCTGGACGGCTTGAAAATGGACACGATCCGATATGGCGGGAGTGGTTACTCTTACGACGCTTACTCGAATCAGGCTTTTGCGGATTCGGGATACTCCAACCGTGCGCAGTGGCAGCGCGATCAGGTAACTGAACTGGTTCGTATGGTAAGAGCGGCAGTGAACGAATACAAACCCTATCTGTGGATTGGGGCGGACGTGTGGCAGGATTATGGTTCATGGTATAATGGTGTCTTCCAGGAGAGTCGGGCATGGACCGCTGAAAATCTAATTGATTATATACAGATCATGGGCTACACAACGAACGACGGTTCTTTCAGAAACGGGGTGGACAGCTACGTGGACCACAAAGACGATAACCTTGTGAATGCCGGCCCTTATGCCTTTGTTCCGGGGAATAACGCCCACGGGAGAGTAAATAACGAAACCGAAGGAATTAATCATCTCATCGATCAAATAGAGATCGCACGAGAGGAGGGAGCCGACGGAATCAGCATCTTCAAATACGAGTTCCTGCAAACTCATCCCACATACGGATGGGCATTGATGTTGAATCCCTATGCTCAATATGCCCGCCCGCCCATAAAAGAACAGAGGGTTCCGGTCAAACAGAGGCGGTGGGAGTTCAATGAAACAACTATGCGAGAAGGGTGGGAACTGTATCCCCGCAGGAATGATTATCCACAAAATTACCAATGGACGGTTCATGACGCAGTACCCGGAACAAAGCTTGTCTCCCCTTTGATCAATGTCGTCCCCGGTAATGTTACCACATTGGAGTTCCGGGCAAGGAACCATGGAAAAAAACCGGTCACCTTGGGCTTTGAATGGCGCGAGGGACCTGAAATGGTTCAAGATCCCTCCGCCGAAACCCTCTCGTTCACAATACCCCCCGACAATACATTCCACATCTACAGTAAAAGACTTGAATCGGTGGCCGGTTGGAATTCGAACGGCTCAAGAAATGAAATCAATATTTCAAATATCTCCCGTATTCAATTTTCGGTTATTTCCGCTGATGATCCCGATACGACATTGGCATTTGACTATATTCGATTGCTCAATGTCCCCATATGTCAGAAGGAATGGCTACTGCTTGGACCGTTCCCGAATGCGGACTATGAGCATGCCATGGAAATCGATCATCTCAGAATCGGAACTAATTCATCCGAAGGGCTGAACTTATCCATAGGTCCTATCCCAGGGGATATCCTCTCCGGTAACGAATGGCAGTTGTTCAATACCTCCCGGGATTACATAGATTTTAGAGACATCGATCTTGCAAACGATTTCAATGCCATGTATGCATTTTCGCAGATAATTGCCGACCCTGGAGGAGAATACGATTTTCTCATTGGTGCGGATGACGGCGTAAAGGCTTGGGTAAATGGTGAAATTGTGGTGTCCGAGGAAAAGATTGCCATTAATTCCGAACCCAACGAATACATCATACCCATCAACCTAAAGAGAGGTCTCAATTCTTTGTTGATCAAAGTGGTTCAGGAATCGGACGAGTTCGGATTCTATGCTAGGATCACGGATCCCATGAATCGTTCCATAAGCGATAATATCACTTACTACCCGGTCTTACCGGAGATACCAATACCAATACCCGATGATTTCCAGGCAGGGTGGAGTGTTTCACCAAAACCTCGATTCCGATTCAATCATAGTCCGATAAATGATCCTTCCCATTTCTTCGAGGTTCCAAGCTACTGGTGGCGTGTTGACTTCGGAGAACCCCAATCCATTACCGTGACCGACATGGACCGGATGAACGGGTATTTGGAGATCGAGCCCCCCATACAATCAAACGGTAATCATGTATTTGAGGTAAGAGCACAAGATAAACTTGGCAGGAACGGGCCGTGGGGCAAGCATGAGTTCAACATCGATGATGCGGTGCCGTCCTACAGCTCTCCGATCCCCGATAAACTGCTGATAATCCCGCTTGAAAGCGAAATTGGATCCGAGCAGGTCACCTGGACATGGAACGTAACGCATCTGCCTTTATCCGGCATCGTTCAAACGAAGATAATGATCGGGACCGGCCCCGGCAAAGCTGATGTCTATGAGAAGACGGTCCCGGGAATGCTTAGCTCTTTCACCTTGCCGATTTCAACCGATTGGGACGAATTTATCTATTTGACCGTGGTACCGCTAAGTAGAGCTGGGTTGGAGGGGGCGCCCTCTTGCTCGAGCAAGGGGGTTTTGATAGATTTTACACCGCCCAGGAAAATCACCTCAATGAAGCTGGATATACTTCGGTCTTCTGACAAGCGAAGTGTGGATGCTTGCGTCATTACCTGGGACCCTACCCCGGATCACGATATGGGTACTGGAATAGACCATTACATGTTGGAATACAGCAGCCAGAACATTATTGATTGGCATGTTTTAGCGAGGATCCCAGGAACGGAAAGCTCATATCTATTTGCCAAGCCCAAAAAGAGTGAAAGATATAAATTCAGGATATATGCTGTGGACGGGGCAGGAAATAGCGGTCCTCTTTCCGAAGAACTTGTGATACCCAATCTTCCCCCCATGGCAATGATAACTTCTACAAAGTTCGTAACTGATAACATATCTACGGGGGAAACAATATTTTTGTCTTCTCAAGACTCATTTGATCCCGATGGTGAGATCACAAGTTATTTTTGGAACTTCGGCGACGGGACGTTCTCTTACCGCCCGTGGGTATACCATACTTACCGTTATCCCCAGAAGTATAATCTGAGCCTAACCGTATATGACGATTTCGGAAATCATAAACTGACACTTATTGTTATCAATGTCACCGATCCTCGGGTGAATGATACTGACGGGGAAGGGGGACCTGGGATCAATGATACAGCAGGGACGGAGAATGCCCCGGCGGGGGAAAATGAAACAAATGGAACACAAGGGGATGAAGACGATGGTAAAAAAAATAACATACCCATTTTAGAAATCATTATGAAATCCAAGATAAGCTATGTCCTTCTAGGCACTCTCTTCGTGTTCATCCTGCTCTTCGGAACAGTATTCATTTCAAGATTTATCTTACGACGGCAGGAACAGGTTCGGTTTTCACGATATAATTCCATTGGCCCACGGATCAATTCGGTCAAAAATGGTTTTGTTGAACCTCCACCCGCTCATATACCCAAAAAACACCAAAAAAAAGAAGGGGCTGCATCCGAGCGGACCTCCAAATCATCAAAAAATTCGCCCAAAAAAGGAGGGGGTAATAACGAGAGGAAACTCGTTCCTATTCGTAAAAAGAAGAATTAATAAATTTGAGAGAAACATAATTCTCAATCGACAATTATAAAACGAATTCAGAAGTGAAAATTCATAGTAAGCATCAGAGTGGTGGCTTTCATATTGACCTTGATCATAATAGTGCCAATGTTCTTCCTGCCAAATACCATAGGATTATACATACGCGACCCGAAGGAAATTACCCAAGAACAGTCCCAGGAGCTCATTATATGGAAGTTCGACCAAAGAACATTCTCGGCAATAATGATTTTTGTGATAGAAGGTTTCTATTATTTTTTCCTTATAGCAACCCTTTTTCCCGGGATATTCCTCATAATATGGTCAACCCTCGCCAAATGGAGAGAGGGGCATCCCATTCATGGGAAAATGTCCTTGAATGAGATTAAAAAGGACGACAAAATAATTAAAAAGCGTAAGAAATTCTTCTCCCTCACTCGAAGCGATAGGGACTATCTTCCCATGGGTCTCTACAAGGAAACGGAATTTCCAATTAATCTGACTGAAGATCTGACCAAATTCAACGATTATCCTGACATATCCTTAATAATTCCCTGCTACAATGAAGAGCAAAATGTTGCCCAAGCCATCGAGAATGCCTATTTGCAGGATTATCCGGGAAAAATGGAGATCATAGTTGTGGACGACGGGTCGAGGGATAATACCAGAGCCATTTGCGAGATTCTAAAGGAGAACGGCAAGGACCGCAAGATAATAGCCCTTCATAAATCCAATGGCGGCAAAGCAAGCGCCATCAACCTTGGCCTGGATCATGCTAAGGGCAAGATAATAATAACCACCGACGGCGATTCTCATTTTAATCGGGATTGCGTATCCTCTATCATACATGAGTTCAAGAGGCATCCAAAAGCAGGTATAATAGGGGGTTTCGTGCTTATAAGAAACACTGAAAAGGGGTATCTCGTCAAACTTCAGCAAATGGAATATATTCTCACACAGCATGCCGTACGTATCCCACAGAGTGAGATGGGGAATGTGTTGATAGAACCGGGGCCCGTATTTGGTATCCGGGCGGATGTGGCCAAGCGATATCCCTGTTTGACAAGAACATGCTGTGAAGATGTGGATCTAACCCAAACGGTACTCGGCTGCGGATACCCGACTCGAACCGCTCTCGGTGCGGTGTCACTGACAAACGCTCCCACCACCTGGCGTCAATGGTACAACCAACGGAAACGATGGATTTACGGACAATATCAGTCATGGCGTGAAAACAAACATTTCCTGAAACGGAATCTATGGGGCCTGTACATGTACTTTACGTGGTTGTCCTCCTTTATAACGCTATGTATTCTCATTACGCTTATGGTGGTCACGTTCATACTTCTGCCTATGCTGTATTTCAACCAGTATCTTTTTGTGTTTATTTCGGTTCGTACGGTATTGATCGTTCTTATATATCTTATTGTGAGGGTAATCGTCCTATACCAGTATAAGGAGGGAAAATCCGTCATCCTTTACCTTCCCTTCAAGGTGATATATGATCTGTTGAATAGTCTGCTCTCCGCTGTACTTTATTTCAGGTTCGTGACCGGATTGGGAGTTAAGATCCGGTGGGGTGAAAAAACCATAAAACTGCGTTGATATGATGATCCTTCGTATGAAAGGTAGAAATGTAAAAACTTCAACACCCGGGGAATAAAATAATACGAAAGAGGCCGAAGCTAATGAAAAAGCGTCCAAAAAAGGCAATGCGGAAGAAAAGCAAAAAGCACTCGCACCAGTGCTTCAACTGCAAAACACCGTTTCTGCCGGACCAAGAACCACTCTGTTTAAGATGCAGGACCACTCTCGCGGATGATTTCTTCATCAATCTCAATTTCGTTTATGCCCTTTCCCTTGTTGGAATTATTGCCAACCTGTACCTTTTATATCCGGCATCAATGGGAACATTGACCGATATCTTAAACCTGGAAGGGAGTCGTACTATCAGTACTCTTCAATGGCTGGCCCTGGCAATCCTCTTTCTCATGCTTGGAGTTACATATTTCAATTTGTTCAAGATAAGAAGCATTGCATTCCATCGGGAAAGCATACGGTTTTTTGGATTATATCTGGCAATAATGCTGGCCTGTTTCGGTCTGGTGTACGGGGTACACAGTCTCGATGAACTTTCATCGAGAACAGTTATCGGCGCGGGTATTCTGAACTTATCCATCATATTGGGAATCTTCAATAGGAAATATCTATCCCGATTATCCGGGGCATCCCTTTCCATTCTTGTTTTTGGCGTCACGTTATTAATGATCGTATTGGTTAGGGCAAGTCTCGGAGTCGGCGATACGGGAACAAATTGGTTTTTCCAATTTCCCGGGCTTGCGATCATCGGTCTCGCGGGATTGATGATAGGCATTCTTCTTATTTCCAGAAGAATGAATATTGTACCAAAGACCTTCGGATATTACAACCTCTGGACCCTTGGAATTACTTTCAATACCGGGATGTTCGCTTTCTATAAAATTTTCGCCAAACGGATCACCATCACGAACGAAGTGTTGATAATCATAATCGGGCTTAATACGCTTCTACTAGTAATAAGCCTTACACATTATGCAATTAAAAGGTATCTGGACATGCGATTTCAAACGATACTGCTCACAATAAAACAGCATATGGAAGATAGCTACAGATTCATCAAGGCGGGGGAATATTTCTATGCGTTGAAAGCCATCAATACAAGTTTCGAGCTAAATCCGCTGCATAACATCGATAAGATAAGTGGGGAGGACGATGGCAAAAGGTTTGGAGGCCTGATGAAGGGCCTTAACATCAATGGGAAAGAAATTCCCCGAAATATAGCCATAGGAAACAAAAAAATCAAATTGGATAATTTTAATGGGAATTTCAAAGGTTCGGAGCTTGCATGGATAAAGAAAGCTGAGCTTGCAATAATTAAGGGCAACATACCTGAAGCGGTAAAATGCTATAAAAACGGGATAAAAGCGAATCCTAAACTCGGCGAAACATGGCTGGAGCTGGGCAACCTTTATGCCAGTTTGAAAGGATTTACAGGTAAAGCCAGGAAATGCTACGAAAAAGTATTGAAACTGAAAGCGGAAGCGATCAGGAGACTTACGAAAGGCAAACTGCCGCTTCGATATATCTCTTGGCTGATAGTAAGCTACCTTTTTTATGAGATTTCTTTGCGTAAAAAAAGCTCTATTCTCGGAAGCGTTGCCCACGGGAATCTGGGTGAAGCAGAACGTCTTTACGGGAAAAGAGCATATATTAGGGGAGTCAGCGGAAGTGAATCTCGAGAGATACATGCATCGGATCTAACGATGTATGAGGAAAAAAAACCTACTTTTCAGGACAAAACTGGAAAAAAAAGTAAAAAAGTTGACGCTGGCCTTGGATTAAAGTGGGACGATACGATTGGCTCGGGGATGAAAAAGAAGAAAGAAGGGCGTTATTCCTTAGCAGCTTTTGACAGCGATTATTCAGTCGAGACCCATAGGTATAAAATTCGCACATCGGCTTCAAACAGAGAGCAGGCTATAGATGGTTATTTTAGGATATTAGGTGAGTTTGGTATTGATAATATTTCAGCCGATTCTGATGAAGAAAATGTGTCCGTGCCTCCAATAAAAAAGAGAAAACGAAAGAAAAAGAGGGGGCGTGGCCCTCAAAAGAAGGATTCGAATAAAAAAGCTAGCAAGGGGAAAATTAAAAAAAGGAAGGGACGACGAAAGGGGCAAAAGAGGAAAATACCGAAGGATGGTGAAACAAGGGGAGTTGAGGGGGAATATATCAGTACACCTCCCAAAAAAGTGGATGAAGCAGAAAATGAGATTGAACAAAAAGAAAAATTGAAAGAAACCAAAAGTAAAGAAGAAGGAAAAATAAAAGCGAGTCCCCGTGAAAGTAGGGGAGAGAGAGATAATCTTCCAAAAGATCCGGAAAAAGAATTGGAAGAAGAGAAAAGGGAAGATGCTGAGATGGAAACGAAAATAATCGGGGAAGATGGAGCCGCCGGTCAAATGGTTTCCAAGAAGCTTGAGGAAGAGGTGGAATGGGCCGTTTCTGAGAGCTTGAAGGAGGGAGCGGGAACCAAAGGGAGGAGGAAGGAACCATCCGAGGATTTTGGGGAACCGGCGGTGGATGAGGTTGAAATCCCCGAGGTCAGCCGTGAAATCATAAAGGATGAAGTAGAAACTTCAGAGGCTGAACCTGAAACAACGGGGGGTGAAGTGGGAGCGCGGGAAGCTGGTACAAAACCCATATATGAGGTGAAGGAAAAAGAGGTCTCGCAGGTATTATCCGATACAACTGATACAGAAAAACAAGATGTCTCGGAAGAAAGCCCGCTCGATGAATTGATGAACCTATTAAACGTTAGGGACCTTGAGGACGAAGGCGAGTTATAGAAATTACCGGATTTCGAAAAAACAGATGTCCGCACCAAGATTAGATCATGAGGTGAACAGTATGAATGCGAAGGGGATCATAATTACCAAGCAAAGTGTCTTCGAGACTGCCCACACTCATTACAAATTCATTTCATTAATTATTATTTTTCTTTTCCTGTCACTAGCACCAATGTCTTCAGGAGTAAAAAGAGGAAACGAAGAATTTCATTTACCAGCAGTGATCATATTAAAAGAAGAGGCATCGGTTTCCAGGGAAACTCTGAACTTCAACGCATCCATATGCACATGGTATGGCAACAATTCTGCTGCCATCAGCCTTACATTTGACGATGCATTAGCCTCACAAGCAGATCTTGCAGCTCCATTGATGCGCGATAGAGGATTGAGGGGGACCTTCTACGTTCCTGTTTATGATGTAAATACCACCAGTTCAAATGGTATTTGCGCAGACTGGAATGATATAATAAATATTTCAAATTGGGGAAATGAAATAGGATCGCATACCTTGACCCATCTGGACCTGATCACCCTTTCCCCCCAAGAATTATGGGATGAGGTGGTTCTGGCCAAGCAGTATCTCAAAGAGAATATTACGGGAGCGTCCGTAGATACCTTCAGCTACCCATACGGTTCCTATAACGAAGAAGTGCTGGATCTGGTAAGGGAACATTATATTGCCGCACGCGGCGATAGACACAACATCTCAGCCGCCCCAAGTCCTTCGGGCAGTTCACCAACGAAGCGGTTCACGCTGACCCCATGCAATTTCGGCAGCACGGAGATGCTGGCGGATATGAACCAGCTCGTGGAGGATGCAGTAAATATGAAAGGGTGGCTGGTTGAGATGATCCACGCAATTGAGGCGGACGGGTGGGATCCCGTTCCACTTATTACATTTACAAGTCATCTGGACTATATCCATTCAAGGCTTGATGACGTATGGTCGGCCCCGTTCTCGAACGTTACCAGGTATTACCGGGCCAGGGATGCTGCCATTCCGGTGATATCAGATATAACCAATCATAGTTTTTCGGTCTTTCTGGACTCTCAGTTGGATCCATCGATTTATAATGAACCCTTGACTCTTAACATTTCGGTTCCCTCCAATTGGGAGGACGTGAGAATAATCGTAGGTAACAATAACTATACAATGAAAACCCAACCAGATGCCGGGGAGCGGTCCTTCCTTCTGAACCTTCCTTTGAACGTTTCAGCTGAGATTATAAAGGATAATTTCCCACCTATCCTTGAATCGGTTGAAATGATCCCGGGATTCCCTGTCAGTTATTCTCCATTGAACGGCTCCAGCAGCACTGAATTCACCTTTCAGGTCAATTACCGCTCACCGGCGAACCGGAGCCCGGAACTAAGCCCCGTTTGCATATTTGACCTCAACGGGGATGGTGATACAATAGACACTTTCGGAGGTGAGAGAGAAGGAGCTAGGGAAATGTATAAGCTGAATCTATCGGATGAAAATTATTCTGACGGTAGTATTTACCAGCTGAAAAGTTTTTTTCCCCCTGGCAGCAAACCCCGATTCTCCTACTTCGCGAGGGATTCTGAGGGATTTGAAGCCCTTGACCCGGACGGTATTATGAAGATGAATCCGGGCCCTGCAATAAATAATCCTCCCGGGATACCGATGAACCTGACGAAGAATTCCTACCACGATCTTTTTCCTCATTTTTCCTGGGTCCCGTCAGTGGATCCCGATGGTGATATGATAATCTATTATCTAAAAATTGAAAATATTTCAGCTGGGTCGGTCTGGGAGGGAGACACCACTTCGAACAACCTAACAATGGTCACTCCGCTGGAATACAATTTAGCTTATACGGCAAAGCTATATGCCGACGATCTCAAAGGCGGCAAATCCCCGGAAACAAAACTGAGTTTCATTTTGAGAAATTATCCCCCTATGGCAATTAGTAATTTCAGCTTTCGACTTCCACACCCGCTAATGCCGGAATTCAGTTTTACGGCTCTCCCCGACCCCGATTCTGACCAGATAAAGTTCTATTTCGACCTTTTTGAAGGTGATGGCATTAATTCCTCGAAAATAATCTCGCGGGAGGAATTTAATAAGTCAATATACAGAATGAGAACGAATCTCTCAGACCACAGTTTTTATACACTCCTACTATGGGTAGAGGACTCCCACGGTGCCGAAAGCCCCGTCTATAATTATTCCTTCTATCTGAACAGAGCTCCTTTTCCCGTGAAGAATTTGACCGTAGAAGACCTGAAAGGCTATGAAAACGGTTTGAACTTATCCTGGACTCCATCATCTGAAGATGACATTGCGAAATATGAAATCTACCGATTTGACAATTCCACCGTTGAATTGGAGGAAAATGGACCAATAGCCATCTTGGAAAATGATAATCATTACAAAGACTTGGATGTTTTTGACGGGTTGACATACTACTACTGCGTAGTTGCTGTAGATAAAGACAGGGCTGCTGACCATAACAATTTCACCATTGCGAGCGGAAAATCGGTAGATGATGTTCCCCCTGAACCACTGGACGGTTTTTTGGTCAAGGACCTTCCCAATAACTCAGGAAGTCTCGAAGTAAGCTGGAATGCCAGCAAGGACGGTCGTTTCCAGGGATATCATATTTACCGTGCTCTATTTCCGTTTAATTCTACTATAGGAATGAAGCCGGTTCATACCACGATCTCAAATATGGTAAGCGATACTTTTTGGGTGGATAATAATGTTTCAGACAATGTTACCTATTATTACGTTGTAGCCGCCTTTGATCGGAACGGAAACGAGCTCCAAACAAATCTGAACTGGACAGAAGGAATCTCAATAAACGATACTGATGCGGGGGCGGATAACGACGAGCAGAACGGTGACCGGGAAAAATATGAAGAACCGGAAAAAAGGAGTTATTCAATAAAAATCGCTGTTGCCGTAGGTGCCATATGTATAATTTTCGTCATAATAGTGTTATTGGTACTGAAAAAAAAAGCAAAAAAGGAAAAACCCGATGGTACCACAGAATTAGAAAGCGGAGCATCGGCCGTTGAGGATGAAGTAAAAAATAAGATTGAATATGAAAAATTGTATGGGACAATTGGTAAATCTCAAAATAATAAAAGGGAAAAATCGAGTGAACGCCTTAAAGAATTAGCCCGGTATAGAAATGAACGAGAAGCGCGTGAAAGAAAAGAAAGTGCCGAATTAGAAAATATGGATAATTTACAGGAACAGTTGATTGAATTTGAGACGGATAAAAGTTGTTCGGAAAAACAAGCCGATGAAAACATGTCCGATCAACAATTTAATGGGTCGAAAACTGACGAGCCGAAAATTAAAGAGCTAAGTGATGATACGTGGGATTGGTTGGATGAACCGGATTAAGGACAAAATTCGAAGTCCCCACTTTGAATAATGTAACCATCGAGCCCCTTAGATTTTTTTTTTACTTTTTATCTTTAAACCGCAAAGAATAAATTGTATATCTCAGGTAGCGCAAACCATGGAAAGAAAGAACGTCAGGATCCACGAGACCGCGGAAGTATCCGACGAGGCCGTTATCGGCGAGGGGACCAGCATATGGCATTACTGCCAGATACGCGAGAGGGTTTCCATCGGTAAGAACTGCAATTTCGGTAAAGGAGTGTATGTGGATTTTGACGTCGTCATGGGAGATAACGTGAAAGCCCAGAACCGGGTGAACATCTACCACGGCGTCGTCATCGAGGACGACGTTTTCCTGGGACCTTCCATGACCTTCACCAATGATATGTTTCCAAGATCATTCATAGACGATTTCGCAGTTTACAAGACACTGGTGAAAAAGGGGGCTTCAATTGGAGCCAACGCAACCATCATCTGCGGGATCACAATTGGTAGATACGCAATGGTGGGTGCCGGAGCGGTGGTAACGAAGGACGTGCCCGATCACGCTCTGGTTCTGGGCAATCCCGCGCGGATAGTAGGATTCGTATGCACCTGCGGCAGGAAAGCCGAATTTTCCCGAGACATAAATGATGGAAAGGTAGAAATGAAATGCGGCAAATGCGGCAAGATAATCGAAATCGAGAAACCTGCGTACGAAAACCGAAAATAGTTTGAGGAATGTGAATGATAAGCAATGTAAGCATCAAGATCAACGAGGCTGCGGTGGCTGC
Organism: uncultured archaeon; assembly: GCA_964342815.1. Classification (GTDB taxonomy): domain Archaea; phylum Thermoplasmatota; class Penumbrarchaeia; order JASLWR01; family JASLWR01; genus JASLWR01. Next base: position 33,102 of record CAYFHS010000013.1, read on the forward strand.
CGTGGTGGAAGTACTGCGTTCAGGGTATCTGGTCCAGGGACCGAAGGTAAAGCAGTTCGAGGAGGATTTTGCGGCATACTGCGGTGCGAAATATGCAGTGGCGGTTTCGAACGGGACCACCGGGCTTCACCTAGCCCTTTTGGCTCTAGGGGTCGAGCGGGGCGACGAGGTGATTACCACACCGTTCACCTTCATAGCTTCCGGGACCTCGATACTGTTCGTTGACGCAAAACCGGTGTTCGTGGACATCGATCCGAAGACCTTCAATCTCGATCCCGAACTGATAGAGGCGGCCATCACCGATCGGACCAAAGCCATCATGCCGATTCACCTTTACGGACAAAGTGCCGAGATGGGCCGCATAATGGAGATCGCGGAGAAGCATGATCTTGCGGTACTGGAAGATGCCTGCCAGTCGCACGGCGCCGAGTACAATGGGAAAAAGGTGGGTGCCATTGGCGATGCAGGTGTTTTCAGTTTTTATCCGACAAAGAACATGACCACGGGAGAGGGGGGAATGATCACCACCAATGACCAGCATGTGATGGAAATCCTTAAATTACTTCGCAACCACGGACAGGAATCACGTTATTCCCACGTACTGCGGGGCTTCAACTTCAGACTTACGGACATCGGTGCGGCCATCGGCATCGAGGAACTTAAACTGCTGGAAGGGAGAAGCAAAAAGAGGATAGCGAACGCGAAATACCTCTCGGAGCGCCTGGCTGATGTGGTGGAAATTCCATACATAGCGCCCGGAAGACGCCACGTGTTTCACCAGTACACAATTATGACGGACAGACGGGATGATCTGATCAAATCGCTCCAAGAGCATGAAGTGGGTCACGGGATATATTATCCGAAGCCTCTGTATGCTTTCAAACCCTTTGAGAACTTTGATACTACGAAGCTACCCGTGACCGAGGAACTTATCAAAAAGGTTTTATCACTGCCGGTTCACCAGGACCTGACACGGGAAGACCTCGATACCATTGTTAAAGCGGTAAGGAACGCTTTTTAGTTACTAAGGAATTCTTACTATAGAGGGCCGGGGGCCGTAAGGCGTGCACCGGCCCGATATAAAAATATTAAACATAATTAAAAAGGAGGCCGACGGCCTCCGGGTCGGTATTTCGCCGACCAATATTTTTCAGAATGTTAATTTTATAGGGTCGTAGACGAGACCGATGCATGCCCTGTACGGGCCCTCGGTCTCTTTGGAGAAGATTATGGTGCCGAATCCCATCGAATTGTCTACATGTACCGCATACCTTTTTTCACCCATCCGCTCAGTCCTTTCGGTAAATATAAATAACCGCTAATTAATAGTCCCCCTGATAGCATGCAGATAGGATTTCTTTTCAGCAAGATATGGAAATTCCTTGCGATTTTCATATTCGTCCTGCTTATAAGTTCTCTACTATTCTATCAGTTCGAGTACGTTCCGGAAGATGAGCGTGGAGACAGCTACAGCGGTCCCGAAGACATATACGATTCGTTCTGGTACGGGATAGTTACTCTATCAACTGTAGGTTATGGAGACCGCTTTCCCGTGACCTCCGAGGGAAAGATAGCGGCATTGTTCCTGGTAATCTTCACCTTCACATTTCTGGGAGCCATGATAGGCATGGTCAGCGATGCGGTGATGGAGGCTCGTAAAAGGGAGGAGTTAGGCATGGAAGGCACTAAGTTCAAAAAGCACATAGTGATATGCGGCTGGACTAGCATTTCGAGGGTCAGCCTCGAGGAACTGCTGGTGGCCGATCAGAACGTGGTAGTGATAACGAACGATCAGAACGAGATTCCCAAGGTACGGGATATGGGCAGCAAAAAGAACCTCTTCGTGGTCTTCGGACAGTACAGCAACAGGAAAGTCCTCAACCGGGCCAACGTTAAATATGCGAGAACGGTGATAGTTGCCACCGGGGACGACACGGAAACGCTGATCGCTTCACTCACAATCAAGAGCCTGAATCCCAATGTCCGATTGATCGTATCCATATCCGAGGAGGAGTTGAAAAAGACCCTGTACTCGGCTGGCGTCACCTACGTCAGCTCACCATCCGAGCTCACCGGAAGGTTAGTTGCAAGCGCGGCTTTCGAGCCGGAAGTGGCCCTGTTCGTGGAGGATATAACATCTGCCACGGCGGGTTATGATCTCCAGCAGTACACCGTGGCTGAAGGTTCGTTCGCCAAGGGTATGACGGTAAAAAAATTCAGGGAAAAGATGGCGGGTATTGCCGGGCCGCTTCTGGTGGGTGTCGCGATTTATAAGCCAAAAACGGGAGAGAAAGCCGAAAGTCCAAGTAACTGGGCTTTGAGGCCCAATCCGGACAGCGATCTGAAGCTGAAGAAGAACGATATTATCATAGTTCTTGGCGATGACGATCAGAATGACAAATTGTTCAAAATGATCAAAACACCGCAGGGACGATGAAGCTGCTGCCACACCACTAAGGGATTTTTTTACTACTAATATCGGTCATTCTCATCCCTTATCCCTTCCTTCGATATCTCGCCGTACCTGCCCTTCATTTCTCTGATATTCCCGACAGGAATGATGTGAATGATACCGTTCTTCTCTCCTATGACCACCTTTTCACCAGGATGAATGCTGATACGTTCACGTATTGCTGCGGGGATGACGACCTGATATTTGGGTGAAACAGTTGCAGTTTCCATTTCATTACCGTTAAAGATAATTGTAATCGATATTAGTTTAATTTTCCGAATGATTCTCGGAAATTGTTAGAATCGATGTTATAAAGATTCATACAGACTAAATTATTCGTGTAGGATATTCGAGTATACTCTCTATGTTTTATCCCAAATATTACTACTATACTCGAAACCTATATAAAGAACAAACAATATATCTATAATATGCTTCTCGTAAAGGAGACTGTAGGACATATAATAATGGAAATGAACCATTGGTGGATACGGGGGTCGGTATCGAGTGATTTTACCGGGATTCCAAGAAAAATGTATTCCAGTCAGTTACAGGAATCATTGAACATACAAGAAATTATCATACTTACGGGGATGCGCCGAACAGGCAAGACAACAATGATGTACCAGCTAATCCAACATCTCATTCAAATGAATGTAGATCCATTTAGGATTTTATATGTCCAATTCGACCACCCTTTACTGAAAAACCTGGATATATCCGATCTAATAAGGCAGCACAGAGTAGATCACGGCATATCGAAAAAGGAGATCCTCTATGTATTTTTCGATGAGATTCATTACCTGGAGGATTGGGCTCAATGGGTAAAGGTTATCTATGATCAAAAACAGGTGAAGATGTTCATAAGCGGTTCTTCAAAGGCCTTGCTGCTCCCAAAGGCCATGACCCATCTGTCCGGCAGATATCTCACCTACAATATATGGCCTCTTTTCTTTCCGGAATTCCTGGATTTTCGCAAATCGGAGCCTGAACCGGGGGATGAACACAGATACGTTTCCCTGGCGGAAGAATATCTCTCGACCGGAGGCTTTCCCCGCATCGTATTGGAGAAGAACGTGGAATTCCGGGGCCGACTAATGAGAGAATACTTCGACGGCATCGTATTCAAGGATATTGCAGCGGTTCATGAGATAAGGGACATACGAACTCTCAGGGATCTGGCAGCATTCCTGGTTACGTCCTCGGGAAAACCCGTAAGTTTCAATAAACTGAAGAAGTCTTTCAAATTATCCATCGATACCATAAGAGAATATATCTCGTATATAGAAGAATCTCATTTGATTGAAGAATTACCTGTGGCTTCCAGATCCAAGAACGAACGGGTGTATAATCCGAAAAAATACTATGTGCTCGATCCCGGTATGCGGACGGCCCTGACCGGGGAAAAAGAAACCGGTCCGAGAGCGGAAACGGCACTGCATCTTCATCTGAAACAATTGAAATTACCTCTCGGATACTGGAAACAGGTCCACGAGGTGGATTTTATCATTCAGGGAAAACCACTTATTGCGGTAGAGTGTAAATACAAAAACGAGATAACAAAAAAGGATCTGAAATCTCTCGAAAAATGGCTGGCGAAGGAGAAAAAAGGAAAGGGCATCATCGTCACACGCGATCTGGAAGAGACCATCGAGTTGGGCAAAAACACAGTGAGAGCATTACCCTTGTGGAAAGTTCTTCTTGATCCAAAGATACTATTACTCGACTAAAAAAGGAAAAGATTGTTCTAAAATTATATATAATCTTACTCTCATATGTTCTTTTACTCGGAGTTGTTTCCAATGTCCCCTCCAAGAGCTATGGTGATAAGTCTTTTTCTTATTTTCACATTCGTTTGTGGGATATTACCTCCCATGGGCGGGGAGCCTACCCCCCCGCAGAGTGATGGGGGGCGCTCCAGAGGGACTATAGTCGTAAATGCGTCAGGGGGCGGGGATTACACGCATATACAATGGGCGATTGATAATGCCAGTGACGGGGATACAATTAAGATCCACCCTGGCATCTATTATGAGAATCTTGTTATAGATGTCAGTATCCAACTTGTCGGAACTTCAAAATTAAATACGATCATAGATGGTCAAGAACAAGATACATGCATTTTAGTACTGAATGATAGTGTAACAATTATGAATGTTAACGTAATTAATAGCGGTAAAAATCGGGAGGATTCAGGCATAATGGTCTCAAAAAATGGGAAATGTATAGTTCGAAATTGTACAATAAATAATCACCTTAGGGGAATTTGGTTGGGAGGTTGGAGGGGGGTTCACTTTCCCAAAATTAATAATACGATTGAAAATAATATCATTTCAAACAATAGTTTTGGCATTCTCTCTGAATACTCCGACTACAATCAAATAAATAACAATTCATGTTTCAATAATGGGATTGGAATATCATTGAATGATTCGAATAGGAATATTGTTGTAAATAATTCATGCTATCAAAATCGTTGGTATGGGATTTCGGCATTGGCGTCGAGTAATAATAATATTGTCAGAAATTTAGTTTATCAAAATAATAACACTGGAATCAGTTCGTACTGGTCAAATAGTAATAGTCTCATTAACAATACTTTATCAAACAATGGTAATGGAATCCGTCTTGGTGGGACGAAGTTTCACACTTTATACAATAATAAACTTGAAAATAATGGTATTACTCTCTCAGATAATGATGATCTAAATGAATTGCTTACACATACGATGGATGTTTCAAATTTGATAAATGGGAAACCACTTTATTATTGGAAAAATGTAACTGGGGGATCGATTCCCAGCGGAGCAGGCCAAATAATCCTTGTAAACTGTTCGGAAGTGCTTGTAGAAAATCAAGAAATAAAAAACAGTTCGATAGGTATTTTCCTTGGTTACTCTTCAAGAAATACTATTTCACGTAACAAATGTTCCGATAATTCAAATGGAATTGAAAATTGTGGAATTCAACTTTGGTATTCAGATTATAACGTTGTTACAGAGAATACATTCAATTCGAATGCAGGTGATTATGCGGGGCATGGGATTCAATTGTTTTTTTCAAATAAAAACGACATCTCTAAAAACATATGTAATGAAAATGACATCAACGGTATCTCAATTCAATACTCAAATTACAACAACGTGACAAACAACACTTGTAACAAAAATGGTTTTGAAGGCATTTATCTTTATAGTTCCATTATTAACACAATCTCTAACAGTACTTTTTTTTCAAATGAGCTATATGCCATTTCGATAAATTATTTGTCAGAAGAGAATACAATTTTTTTAAATTCATTTATCGATAATAACAATGGTGGCGATCAAGCCTATGACAATGGTATCGGTAACAAATGGAACAGCTCGGATAAAGGAAATTATTGGTCTGATTGGAATAAACCGGATACGGATTCCGATGGCATTATTGATACCCCCTATATAATTGATAGTAATTTAAACTCGAAAGATTATTACCCGCTTGTAGCACCACCACGGAATATCACGCCTATTGCAGACGCAGGGCATAGTGTAATAATAAACCAGCATGAGGATGTGAGATTTAATAGTTCAAATACTATACACAGAAGACTGGTTATCAATTATACGTGGAGTTTTATTTATGACAATATCAATCAATCTCTCTACGGACCATCACCATCGTTCACGTTTCACACCGCCGGGACATATGAAGTTCTACTTACGGTAATTGGCTGTTTTAGGCAAAACTCAAATGACACAGTTATCGTTAAGGTGTTGGACATTACATATCCCATAGCCAACGCTGGAAACGATACCATTATCGAAGTGTTCGGATCAATGCTTTTCAACGCCTCGAACAGTTCGGATAATGTAGGGATTAGCGTATACCAGTGGAGATTCAGTTATGACAATGAAGAAAGGATTCTCTTTGGTGAAACAGTCTCCTTCGGTTTCGATAAATGCGGAGTTTATGTAGTAACACTGAATGTCAGAGATGAAGAGGGGAATTCAGCTTCAGATATCATAAACATAACAGTTATAGACGCAACAGCTCCCATTGCTGATGCTGGAGAAAATATTTCTATTCGCACAGGTGAAACAATTATTTTTGATGGAACCGATAGTACAGACAATGTAGGGATAATAAATTACACCTGGTCCTTTTATTACAATCGAACGGATCAAAACCTTTATGGTTCTAAATCACAATTCAAATTTGAGATAGCTGGAAATTTTTCAGTTACTTTGCATGTAAGAGACGCAATAGGTCTGTGGGACGTTGATTCCATAGGGATAAATGTGATTGATAACGAGAAACCTAATGCAGATGCCGGAGAAGATGTTAACATAAATTCCAATGGTTCAGTCCATTTCCAGGGTAATGGAAGCTGGGACAATGAAGGTATTAAAAATTTCACCTGGACCTTTGAATACAATAATAGTATAATCACGTTATACGGCTCAACTCCAAATTTCAGATTCGAGATACCTGGGAAATACAATGTAACATTAAGAGTAACAGATATTGAAGGGAATATGGGAACCGATTCATTAATTGTAATCGTCCACCCAGATAAGGTTATTCCTTCTGATGATGATGATGACGTTAGTCCGACAGATGATGATATTGATCCTACTAATGATGATGTTGATCCGAACGACGGTTCTGATGCCAGAGAGTCGGGTTCCGGAATTCCCGTATGGGTCTGGATACTCCTGTTCTTTTTTATAGTCGCTATCATTACTGTATTAGTCTTTCTTATCAGGAACCCGAATGTGATAGAGAATGAAAAATCTTCAGAAGATTATTTGGGAAGGGTTGAGAAATCCGAAGAATCGGAAATAGAAAAATGATTTACGGCATCATCCCAATCTATGGTCGGCATCTTCCTAAGATGGTCGGTGTGTACCGACCTTGGAGGCAAAGCCTCCTTTATTACATTTTTTTTTATTTTGGGCTCGGGCCGCCGTTTGCCTGGGGGTCGGCGGCCCTCTTTAGTTATTTTCAAATTCTAATATATTACAAAAGATCATTCCCATTCCACCTTCTCCAACCCCTCCACCAGTGCATTGTATATCCTCTCTCTTGCTTTTCCCGTAGATACCACCTCATGGGCCGTACCCACTATCTTCATTCGCTCCGCCGTGTTGTGTTTCCTGAATATTCGAATCCATTTCTTGACGTATTTGGGATACAATTCCTTTTCCCGTTCATCCAGCTTCTCATCTATATCCCTTACACGGTCCAGCTGGCCGGGATAGCGCTTCCTCTCATCATAGAGCTTGGCGAGAGCCGGGTCGTTTTTCCTCATATCCTTTCTTATCTCCCTCTCCACCAATGGTACCGATTCCATTCCCGACGGTTCCAGCACCGAGCCAGTGGCGTGCTCGTCCACGAGAAACTTTATATGATCGGGATTTATCTGGCTGTCCACCACCACCCACGCGCCGCCCCTGATCTCTGCGTAAGGCGGCATGTACAGTACAACTGGAAGATCATATTTCGACAGCTCGTCAACTATCATGGCTCCGTATTTCAGCACTTCCTCGAACAATTCCAGTTTGCCTCCCGCAAAACCCCGCCAGTTCGGCATTATGACAAGGGGCCGCCTCTCCCGCCTCATGAATTCGATCCACTGGGCCGTCTTGAAGGCCGAGTCGGGGTACCAGACCTGCCCGAACTCCATTTTGTCCTTTGTTGCGGTGTCTGGGTCCGCCGGGTCGGCGGGAACGTGCTTGATCGAGGTTCCCGTTTCCACCGCTATGAAACCTATGGGCAGACCGCCCATGGTTGCCCGTCCCACGCGGACACCTCCGCCCCATTCAGCCATTTCTTCCTCTGCGCTGCCGCTGTCGAAGAGTATCTCCGCCAGCCTGAGGCCGTCATAGGATTTTGGCCGCTCCGCATCGGGGGCAGGTGGGCTGATAAGGCCGTTTGGCCCGATGAGAGCCTCCCCGATATCCCTTTCGATGGTATCATCGCAGCGGATCGACGGAGTTTTCTTTCCAACTACAGGCGGCAAACCCCGGATCCACCTCAGAAGGAGCCTGCATGCATCTCGCTCATCCTCAGCTATGCGGTGACTGACACCGTTGGGACCCATAATCTCGGGACCTCCCAGTTCCCGGTTAGACGAAAATATCTTCTCACCGCCGTAAAGAGCATTTAGAGCCCTGTAGCCGGTGAGGATTATTTCCGATTGCCTCGTCTGTATGACTCGCTTTAAAAGCCGAACGTTATAGGATATGATACCAGTACAGGTGTCGGTTATGATAGCCATGGTTGGCACGGAGTGGAATGCCATGGATGAAGCACGGGCCGTTCTTGCCGAGCCCGAAAGGTTCTCCTGGTTCAATTCAGGGGAGCTTTTTATTATCGAGCTTATTACCCACCGCCGCTGTTCAGTGCCGTTGATGATAACCTTTCTTTCATGGGCCTCGACATTATCGCCGTGTATACGGTAATCCGGCTCAGTAAGATACAAATATTCTCCGTCAATATCCGCACGTATCCCCGGGACTCCTCCGATGATACTCGTGACAACATAACTTTCCTCGCCCCCTGTCTTTCCGCCAATCCGCGGGCGGGCCATTACCAGTGGTTTTAATAGCTTGTAATCAGAAGCGCTAAGGTACAGTTCATCGGATTCGTCATCATAGTTCAGGCTGTGGCTGACGAGACGATCCAACCCTATTCTAGCCCCGCTGCCCTCTGCAAAATAGACAAATGGAATTCCCTCGGCGGTGGCCAGCTCCGACGCAGCAGCGTAGGTCATATCTTCACGTATGGCCACGGAACCGCCACGAATGGTCATGTCTCCCGAAACTATTACAATATTCCGTCCTTTCGGAGCTTCAGGTGTTTTTATGTGGACCTTCCATACTACTATGGAAAGAATACTTCTCTCAGGAGCCCGCTCGATGGGGACGAGATGACACGAACGGTCAAGTATCAGTTCATTTGCACTGAAGATATTGTCCGGTTTTGCCATACCGGATTCACCCCATATCTTTTCCAGCTCACCCTCTATGAGGGCAGGCCGGTCATACACGTAGACCTTCCCTCTGCTTCGGCGCGCCTGCCTCTTTCGATCCAGACGGTCCAGGTCGCGGTATAGCTCGTCAAGTTTCTGCCAAGCTTCTTCCGGAGGTGAGTAGTCAGCATCTTTCAGGCTGTGCTCAAATTCCTCATTGGGTATGATCGCTCTGGTAGGCTCGGACTCCCCGGGAAATGTGTGTTCCATGATAACATAAGGTTTGAATTGCAGCATCTGACCTGTGGGATTGTCCACAACTATCAAAATCTCCACGGATTTTTCCGGGCGATACGATGAATAAGCCCAGCCGTGTATCTCAGTACGGGTCAGGTCCACGTCTGCATAATCTCTTAGATGGTGCTGCATCTTCACAAGGATTCTCCGCGTCTCTGTCCAGGACAATCGTATGGGCCTCACGAACCTGAGGTATATCTGATTATTATGTGTCTTAGCCCCCGTAGCCGCATAGGATATGCGGAGATGGCGGAGCGAAGCCCGGAACGCCTCCTTGGCTGCAGGGAACGTGGGTCCATCCTCCCCCATGACAATGCGGGAATTGCGGATCATGGTCCTAACGTAAATTCGATTCTCTATTTCCGGATAATCCCGACCCCTTGGATTTTGTTTCAAGTAATGATAAAGGTGTACGTTCATATCGCTGGACGGTAGTTTAGCCATGTAATTCGCAAATGGTTCAAGCTGCCTTATGTTTAGAACATGACCCAGTGACGGGTGAAGGTCCCTATAAAGCCGGTCTTCAACATATTCCCCATCCTTGCCAAGGGGTCGGAATGTATAAAGACCGGGATAGTTCTCGTTGCTGTCCCGCACCACAAAGGTTATCCTTCGTAGCATTGCGTGCCCCAGAGAGTTATTTATCGTATCTCTGAGAATGGCGGATAACTGGTCGCTGTCGGCAGCATCCGATGGTCTCGAGATAAGCAACTCTATTACGTCGTCGAGATGTGGTGAGTCCGGTTCGCTTAACCACATGCTTTCCAGTTTTGAGTATAATCGGAGTAATAGCTCTTCCATGGTTTCCCCAGGCAGTACCAAGCTCACCAATCCAATCCTGAAATGATTCGACCTCTCATCCCGGAACCTCCAAATATACGTCCTTTTACCTTCTGGCGATTTCTCATAAACGCAGCTAAGGTCCGGGTGCCGCCTGTAAGCTCTGAGAATTATTAGCTTTCCTGCCAACCTCCTCAATCCGGTCCTGCCGGTGAGCAGGTATCCGATTAGCCGTCCCATAAATGATTCGGAGGCCTCCATGAGAGCGCCGATGATCCGCTCCTTAGCTTCCTTATCCCCCGACTCTTCCGCTTCGAGGATCTGCTCCATCATTTCATCAAGGTCCTGAGAGGTTCCCGATTTAAGGGAAAGAAGATAAAGAAGTTCTTCCGCCTTTGCCACTATCTCTCGATACTGGTCGTTGTAACCCAAGGATACAACTGCTTTAAGATCGTCGGCAATGCTCCGATAATCCATCACCGACAAACCGTCGAGGAGGCGAGAGAGGACATAACGCTTCAAATCGAGCTGGGCGTGGGAGCGAGCTAACGTGTGAAAATCCACTGGATCATTGATAATATCGATGGCCTCGAGCGCAGCGGCAACATTCACACCGCCGCTGAAATGCCTCTCGTCCCGATAGAAACGTTCGCTCAGTGTAGAAAGAAATGAAATCCATTCACTCTCGTTAACAACCTCTCTGAGTCGGAGCGACTCTTCCAAGAGAAGCTCGACAATTGCCGCAGGATATGAATACCCGCTCAGGATGAACTCCAGCGGTTCACGAAGTGAATTAAGAGCTATAGGTGGAGAAATGGAACGGAATTGAGCAAGGGTTACTTCCTTGTTTTCGCCTAACAGAGAATACCACAAATCCTCTATTCGTTTATCCGGTACTACCTTTGTTTCCTCCCTGCATATCTCATTATCCGTCTCCCCTTCGAAGCGGACAAGTATGGCACCGGCTTCCACACTGTCCCCTGTCTTAACAAGGATCTCTGAAACCATTCCTTCGAGTGGGGTTTCGAGAGATGTGATCATTTTCATCGCTTCGAGGCTCAGAAGAGTGTCGCCTTCCTCCACTCTAGATCCGGCTTCCACAAGAATTTCGGTAACTGTCCCACTGAGCGGAGCTCTAAAAGTCGTTGGATCAAGGTCTGTGGTGAATGTTGTTGTACGTCCCCCTATCTCGATATGACTTTCTACCACCTCATCTGTGCGATATACTCTGAGAATCTCACCGCCGGCCTCGAAGAGATAACTTCCAAACGGGTCATTCTCCCAGAAACGCACAGATGCGGTCATACCGCACAATGTAACGTTATACAGATCCACCCCCGCCTCGCGGACGTAGATCTCATAGATATTGCCTCTGTACCGGACTCTCGTAATGGAAGTATTGGCCATTAGCGTAGGTCGAATCGTCTGACCGGTTTTAATACAAGAAAGAAACTGCATCCTCAGGTCCGCTTTCCTCACGTTCAGGTCAATAAGTGCCATTGCCATAAGTGCAAGATCAGGCCTTTCAGTAACACTACCCACGGCGGAATCTCTCTTCTTTATGATTTCCGGGACCCAGCCCGTATGTATATTTTTACCGTCAATGTATTCGGGATCTCGCAACAGGTCCATGGCGAAACCCGTGGACGTAAGTATTCCCCTGTATCGGAGTCGATCCAGGAAGGAGATCATGTGCAGTCTTGCTTCCTCCCGGTTCTTTCCTTTGGATACCACATGGCCGATCTGACTGTCGGCAAAAGAATGAACCATTCCTCCCGGCCCATGACTGAAATAATAGCGAGGAGTATTGGGATCCGTGGGCGGTATTTCAATATCCTTCACAGTTCCTGACTGAGGGCTGAATCCCGCGTCGGGATTTTCCGCTAATAACCGGACCGATAGGCTGTGCCCGTAGGAGGTAAAATCCAAGCCGCGGTTCCTCAATTCGGGGGACAGCGGAATTCCCATGGCTACCTTCAACTGTTCGACCACCAGGTCAAGACCCGGAATGAGTGCTTCCGTTGCGATGTGTTCCACCTGCAGACGTGTATTCATTTCCATGAAATACGGATTTCCTCGGTCGTCCACCAGGAACTCCACCGTTCCAGCACCCTGGTATCCAACCGAAATAGCGGCGGACACGGATGCTTTACGAATACGTTGGCGGGTTTCTTCTGAAATGGGTATGCCGACCCCTGCTTCCTCGATCAGTTTCTGATTATGCCGCTGTATGGAGCATTCGCGTTCACCTAGTGCCACCACGTTCCCATGACAGTCCGCCAGTATCTGTTCCTCCACGTGGCGGATTCCTCCGATTGCAGCTTTTTCCATAAAGACTACTTCGTTTCCGAAGGCTGCCCTGGATTCCGCACGAGCCGCGTTGAAGCCGCTTTCAAGCTCGCCCCTATTATTAACGAAGCGGATACCACGCCCACCCCCGCCAGCGGTGGCTTTTATTGCCACGGGAAACCCGATCCTCCTTGAAATCTCTGCTGCTCTACCGAAGGTATGCACGCCGAAATTATCGTATGCAATCCGGTACAGGTCCCCCTTCATCTCGAGTATTTTTTCCCCGCCCCTTGTGAATAATAACTTTTCGATTTCATCAATCTTGTTTATATTATCCTGGATGACGTCGTAGCTCCCGCTCCACCTCAGCATGGGAACCCCTGCAGCCTGCATGATCAATTTTGACATGATCTTGTCGCCCATGGCTCTCATGGCGTTGACCGGCGGACCGATGAAAACGAGACCTCTATCATGAACTTTCTTGGCGAACTCAACATTCTCGGCAAGATGACCCCAACCAACGGCAACTGAGTCGCATCGGTACTCTTGGGCGATTCGAAGCACCTTGTCCTGGTTCTGGTATGTATCCGTAGGACGGGTCCCGTCCAGTCGTGCGATCTCGATACCGAATTGTTTCAGATACCCGGGTCGTCCCACTGCATCTTCGTTGCTATCACCGATCCAATCGGCATCGGAGGCCAGGGCTACGATCTGGATGAGATTTGAGTTTGTGCCCCCGGATATAATATAGGAAAGTGATTTTATACCCTGGATGAGACGCAGGGCGGACAAGCCGTTATTAACGATAAGAATTCGGCAGAAAGTTCTTTCCGGCATGCCGCTTTGTTCCTCAATAAAATTTCTAATAACAGAAATACTATTTTTTGTCTTATGAGAAAGTGTATTGGAAGATCCCGTCTTTCCTTTGATTTTTTTTTCCAGAACTGCGTTCATTTTATCACACGGATGCGGGATGACATCTCGGCATTTACTTGCCGTATTAAAGCTTTGCCTCACTATTAACCAAGCTGTTCAGTAAAATGAGTAATTTCAACCATTAAATGAAACCGATAAAAAAAGATAATAGGAAGGTCCGTATCACGTGGTACAGTAGTCGTTAACAATAACTAGAAGGTGTACTGATGGATCTGAATGATGTATTTCAAAGGATAGACGATTATTCGCAACAGATGTATGACACGTTGATGGACGTGTGCAAAATAAAGGCTCTGGCTCCCGAGAATGAGGGTGACGGAGAACTCGATAAAGCCGAATTCCTGATCAAAGTGCTCAAGGATTCCGGGATCGAAGACGCTAGGATAATTAAAGCACCGGACGCAAGGGTGACCTGTGGATTCAGACCAAACGTCATCGCAGTTCTCGAAGGCAGCAGGCCGGAGCTGGGTACCATATGGTCCGTTGCTCATATCGATGTGGTGCCGCCGGGGGACCTGGGGCTCTGGAACACGGAGCCATATGAGCCGGTGGAAACAGACGAAAAGATAATCGGAAGAGGGGTGGAGGACAACACCCAGTCATTGATCGCCTCGCTATTTGCCGCCCGTGCGGTCAGGGATTCCGGGATAGGTCATGAATACAATATCGGGCTCGCCTTTGTGGCAGACGAGGAAGTCGGCTCAAAGTACGGCATCAAATATCTGGTGGAGAACACCGAGCTATTCGACCGGGAGAAGGACCTCATCGTGGTCCCCGATTCGGGAAATCCGGAAAGCGATTTCGTGGAGGTTTCCGAGAAGAGCATCATGTGGTTAAAGGTCACCACCACGGGAAAACAATGTCACGCATCAAGCCCCGAGCGGGGCAATAACGCTTACCGTGCCGCAATGAAATTCTTGCTGAAGGCTGACGAGTATCTACACGAAAGATACGGACTTTCCGATCCGCTATTCGATCCTCCGATCTCCACCTTCGAGCCAACGAAGAAGCTGGCTAACGTCGGAAACGTGAACACAATACCCGGTGAGGATGTTTCCTATTTCGATATGAGGATCCTTCCCGATTACGATCCCGATGCGATCCTTGCGGACATGGAGGAGATCGCCCGTGAGATTGAACAGGAGACCGGAGTAACGATAAATTTCGAAAAGGAGAATTACGACCGGGCGGCACCGCCGACGCCTCCGGATGCCCCGGTGGTGAAAAAGCTCATGAAGGCGATAAAGAGGGTATATGACAATCAGCCGAAACCGGGGGGGATCGGCGGAGGCACTTGCGCAGCCATCTTCAGAAGGGCGGGGTACAATGCCGTGGTCTGGAGCACCATTGACGAACAGGCTCACGCGCCCAACGAGTACATCTACAAGAAGAATCTTATCAATGACAGTAAGGTATTCGCTACGCTTTTTACCGAATGAGTTAAGGAAATTATGATTCGATGTTCACAACTATAGAGAATGCTATCTTCGGAGTAAAATTCACGGAGACGTAGAATCCGGATCAACGCTCAAAGGAAGACGTTTTTCTTGATCTCCGACCTTGTTATGGTGCCGTCTTCACCGATAGCTATGATATATGACCAATCATCTTTTCTTTTAAAAAAACGTGAAGAATCGGTTAGGTTATCCGTCTTCGAAAATCGGACATCTCCGCTGGGATGAAAATGTATGACCACCTGTATAATATTGGGTTTCAAATATTTTCTATAACTTATGGGAGCGTCACAACTATTAAACGTACCAACATCCCCAATTTCGTAATCGATCAGTTGATTGGTACCTCTATCGATAAAAGCTATAGCACATGCCTCTCTCCATTGATTCATCCTGCAGAATTCAATTAATTTTTTTTCCACCTTAAAAAGGCTTCTCAATTTCTCCGAGTTGAAAAAATCCTTAATCGATTTTCTAACTCCTACCGGATTTAATACGGGGTCCCTGTTCTCTATTTGGTTTAGTATTTTATACAATACCTTCACCTGCTGTGAATTCCAATTTTATCAAATGGTGGACTGTGGCCATTATGCGATTTACTTCGATGTTAATTCATTTACTACTATAAAATTGTATGGGTTTTGAGTTAAAAAGAGAAGGTGCACAAACAGGTCCGATGCTGTAACAAGGATTTACGCTCGGGGTAAATGATTCATTGATCGTAGATATCCGAACAAGTTCTTAAGGATTCATCAGGTGTGGATTTGATAGTTATTCTAGATCACCCCCATAACCGCAAAATGGACAAACCAAATCTGCCAAACCAAGATCACTATCCTCTTTTTCAAAATCCTTATTACAATTTGGGCAGGTAAGTTCAAATTTCTCATCTTCTACTACTTCAAATTCAATGGGTTCTACTTCGGTTGACATCATTTGCTCATTAATTGCAGATTCTTTTTCTTTTAAAAATGCATTTTTCACCCGATCACTTGACAGATATAACATAATAATACCGTTAATCGCCAAGGCGATAATACTTGAAAAACAATCACTCGTGAAAGGTATTTCATCGGATCTATTTTGAAAGGCTCCAACCAGTACGCTAGTGAATAAATTATATATTATTCCAATTATTGAAAGAATTAATAGGCTTATTGTCGCAATTCTCGCCCATTCCTTTCCTTTCCATAAATAAATTGCAGAAATAAATCCAAATACCAACAAAAGAAAGCTTATGAACAAAAACGCGGCAATTGATAAAGTTAGATCAATTGATGGTACATAATCAGATAGCGATAAGACAAAGTTGATGAAAATAAATATAAATGCTAAATAAAGGAGAGATAGCGAATACATGATGCACAATAATACAGATACTACTTTTACACCAGTTGGGAAAGTTCGTCTCATGTCATCTCCATACATCATTCCTTATCTTATATATTATTTCCATTCTGTGACACAAAAATAATCACGTGTCAGGTGTGAAACTAATGTTTTCAATACCCATCTTGCAATTGGAAATTATTATTTAGAATTAACAAAAGACAATATCTTTCGAGCAACGGTTGGGCTAATGCCCTCAATTTTAATTAACGATTCAGTGTCCATTTCCTTAAAGTCAGTTATATGATGATAACCAGCGTCCTTTAAGGTTTTGATGAGTTCTTTTCTAATGTCCAGTTCATCGATAATATCATCAATTGACATTGTATTAGAATCTTCGATTTCTTCTGTTGGATCAATGTTTTTATTTTCCAGCGTTTCGGTTTGTTTATCAGGAAATTCCATTTTACATATAGGGCAGTATAGTTCTTTTTCATACAGTGCTTCACCACACTCCGGGCATTCCACTAAGAGTTTCTTTACCTCTTCACCCGTTATCTTTTCCTCTGTTTCTATTTTGGATTTTTCCTTAACATGGACGTAATATATTATAGCACCAAAAATCAATAGAAAGAATATCAAAAAGCACCAGTTTCTACTCAATCCACGTCTTTTCGCATCTTTGTACACTACTGCAACAAACCAAAGACTAACAATATAGTAGATAATGATGGTAATCTTAAATAGAGTTTTTGGCCTCAAAAAAAAACTGTCAAATATTTGTAGTAATATGCCACCAAATACTAGTACTATCATATAAACGATACTACAAACGGAATAAATTTCTAATTTTTTTGAAAATCCCATGATTACACACTTTTGAATAATGTCAATTTATTATTTAAGGATTGGTTTTATTAACCACTTATGTGAAGGCACTGGGCTAGTGATCTGGAGCATAGACGGTTCTTAGAGGTCGCTTTTCAAGTCAGGAATACCTGGACGGACTTGATAAGTTAGAGTAGCACGCGGGGGTACTCGTTATCTGATGCCTCTGGAGTCCACCCCATGCCAAACACGCTGTAGAGGGATTATCCTATATTGTAAACATACCTTTTATATATGTGAAACATTATTTTTGAAAAAAGCAAGTTTATAAATGAGACGGAGTGATAGGATGAAAAAAGGAATGAAGATAGGAATAGGGCTGATCCTAGGAGTCATGCTAATAAGTATAGTAATACCGTTGAATGCAAGAGCTGGATCTGTATCTAATATTAAGGTCTATAGTGAAGTGTCTGGTAATAGATTTTCTGTAAATGCAAAATGGGATGAAGATGGTTATATTGACGTCGAGGGTAAATTATACCACAACAGTATTATTATAATAGAATCGGAAGCTAATTATTACATTGGAGACACGAATTATCTCACTTTATATGATAATACTTTAGAATCGGGAACCTATAGGTTTCAGCTATGGTCTAACACCGATGATAAGGAACTATTTGCAAAATCGTGGGATGTTCCAAAACTTGCCATTCGCCAAACTATTACTAACCAAAATGGTGATGTAGTAGAAGGAGGAAGTTCAGTAACAATGGATGGACAGATTGGGAGTATGTTCATATCCACCACAGAATTGTCTATAGAAAGTGGTGGGCCAGACTCATACAGGGTTGATGGCGTTTTAACATTGAATTTTAATGATGTTTCTATAGAGCAAAACATCAATAACTGGATTAGTAATCGAGGTTATTATGAATATTATGGGATCGATGATTATACAATTGAACCGGTATTCGCCTCTACAATATTCGGTCTTCCGGGAGGAAGTTACGCTATTCAATCGGAATATTCAAATCAGTACATCCAGTTAACTTCGGGCTCAATAAATGTTTATGTAAACGACCAATATCAACCTATAATTGATGATTTAGAAGACGATGTCGACTCTCTTGAAAAGGACTTATCAGATACGAATAAGGAATTGAATACAACTAATGAGGAACTAGTAAAAGCAAAATCAGATGTCGCAAGTCTTTTAAGTAAGATTAATTCTCTATGGAATGAAATATCTAATTTAAAAAATTCGGACAATTCAACAGGTGAAAAGATTGATGATAATCAAAATGTGGTTTCTCAAGATATTAAAAGCGTTAAAGAAGATTCAGAAGGATACACAGGCAATGTCATGTATATGGCGATAGGTGGCATAGTGTTGGCATTGATCGGAATAATTGTGGGATTTATTGCCATTTCAAAAGCGAAAAAGGGAAAGAAACCTCCTGTATCTGACCAACATTTCTCCGCTGAACCCAAAACACATTCTTACCCTGAACCAAGCCATGAACCTCAACAACAGCATACTCACTCACCACCTTCACCACATCAACGACCTGAGCAAAAGCATTCACCCCTTTCTGATTCAGGCAGACCTCCACCAAGACCCCCTATGATGAAACCAATGTAAAGATAACTTTTTTCAGAAACGCGCTATAGGACACCGAACAGAAAGCATTACCAGAGCATCAATTCACGCCGTGAGAATCATTTCACCCGATAATATCCCGATCTCCTTTAACTTCTGTCCTGCAGTCCTCCAATTCTTAACGATAGTGTTAAATATCCTTTGAATCTATCAGCACAACCACAAAGATTTTACATCTATGGAATGGAATATGAGGGATGGAATATGAAAACGAAATGGAAGGTTGTAATTTGCATTTCTGCAATAATTGCTCATGTTGTAACTGCCTATGTTGTATATCCGTTTATTGAATACGAGACAGTAGATGATTTTTTCGGATGGGATCGGAGTGATAATGAGCCGAAAATTGAGTATGTAGATAGAATAGAATATATCAACAATACGGAATATGTAGATACAATTCATTATGTGGACAAGATTGAATATGTCGATAGGGTTGTCTATATTGATCAACCGAGAACAAATATCAATTCTGTAAAGGTGACAATTAAGAAGGCAGATTGTAATCATGATACCGATGAGGGAGACACTGGAACTTCCCGTTATCCCGATTTGTTTGTAGGAGTTACCGTGTATGATATTACTGAATACACGACAACAATGAACAATGACCGAGATCCATATTTTGGTTGGTTCAAAACTTTCATTGCACATGAGATAACTGACATTTATATCGAATTATACGATGAGGATGCTAATGACAATGAGTTAATCGGTAACTTTGTAGCCGATCCGGGGAATGTAACAGATAGGATGTATCGTGGTGATGGGTGGAGTGTAACTTATTCGGTTAGTTACAAATACGAATAGGGATAGAGAATAAGAGGTATGGACATGAAAAAGATAGTCTCGATAGGAATCGTTGTGTTATTGTGCTTAGTGATCTTGAACACCATGGGTAACGCCCGAGGGGATAACCTCGCCGGTGATCTGGACCAACTACTCGAGAATGAAAAGATGTTGAATATGAAGGATGGGGATTTCAATGAATCAACATACACCTATGGTATGAACAATACTTATGTATGGGGGATTTGGCATGATGGGAATAATCTATTTGATGGAACCCATCAAAGTGCTGAGATGACGAGCCTTAATTATTTGCCTTTCTTTTTCCCTCATAGCCTAAAGATAACCCGGATTAGAGTTTATCCGATGGATGAAAACGGAGTAAAGGAAATAGAAAATATTTACATTCATCAATATCTTGAAATGATGATTTCTGGCTCATATATTTTTTGGGATTTCCCTATATCAGAGTCAAACACCATAGGAGTGGTCTACAAAACGGACTATGTCGAATTTACTTTTCCAAATTTTATAAGCTCCAGTCTAGCTATTAAATGTTCCGGTGTGATGTATTCACATATCAACGAAATAGAAATCTATTATGACAAGTACTATAACCCGTATCATTACACCTCAGAGATCAACAACAATTATACCAACATCACCAACGAATACAACAATGATACCTATCTCAGTTACCAGAACGATACATACATCAATAACACCTATCTTAACAGCACCTATCAGAACGATACATACATCAACCAGACCAATGCAACAACCAGAGTGATCCATGAGAACAACACCAATCTCAATAATACATATCTCAATGAAACCATCCTTTCAGACAACCAACGACTAGAGCAGAAGTTAAACGAGGTATGGGAACAGCTGAACGATACCAAAGGAGGCGGCGAAGCGGTTAAGGAATCCAAATCACTTGCAGATAGTACCTATTCCGACCCTATCCTTATCATTCTCCTACTGGTCATTATCGTACTCCAGATAATAATATTCCTGAGAAGGAAGAAAGGACAAGGGGAAATGATGACGGGTAATAATGCTATAGAACCGGAGGTAGAGCATACACCTAAACCGGGATTCAGCAGAGAAACAGAGGTAGACATCATATCAAGGAAGGTTCAACAAGAGAAGCTAACCGAACATCAACCACCACCTACTCAACAAACCCAATATCAACATAGACAACCGAAACCGCAATCATCCGCACCTATCCCACCAGGGCAATCTATGACACCTCAACACATGGTAACAAACCCACAGGTTCAGACACCACCCCCACAACCACAAGAACAGAAAGCCTTACCAGAGCATCAATTCACGCCGTGAGAAATGTATAATACCCTTGGATTATTTTAGCTCAATTTCTCCAAACCAATCGTCTCCCTTCCCCCAATGGTCTCCCCCCCTTATTTCAAAATACATACCGGGCTCAGCATAGCCCGGTGATGGATTTCCATCATTATCTATATGATCTATGCTCTTTATTATAAAGAAATCACCCATTGAGATATTTCCATTACCATCATTGTCTTGAAAAACTATGAAGGTTTCATTGTCTATTGATTTATTAGTAATTTCAGATACTTGATGCTGTCCGTTTGACATATCACGCCGATCCGCACTAAAAAGGGTGAATCTTGCATCCTCGATAGGGCATTCTTTATGGGGTTCGGTCTCGATAATTAACACGGTATAATCATTGTTTTCTGTCCGATTACCTAATTTCGTGTAAATGGAATGATATATTCCCGTGCCTTCGTGGTTTTCGCTAACCCAGAGCCAAAGAAAAGAGAATAGCACCACTGTTATTACTAATACAATAGCTAAACTGGTGATGAAGTATAAAATAATTTTTTTGAATGAAATAACTTCGTTAGGTGACATAATATTGATAATATTCTTTTATTACCATATAGACTTTATCCCATTGGTTGTAAAATTTTCAATTTCTATGCTCTCTGATGGCCTCTAGAGGACGTTCTAGGGATCAGGTGAGTATGAGCCATGGGGAAGTATGCCTATAACCTAAGTATAGTCTAAAATTCTAGTATCCTATGCTCTGTAAAGGTGACCCTTACAGGTTCACCATACTTGTCAAGTATCGTCCGGTTATTCCTAACTTGACAAGAGAGGCTAAGAACAGAGATGTAAAGATTTTATAGGATGAAGGGAATGTATAATCAATGGAGAAAAAGGATAGATGTTGGATGGCATGGGTATGTCTTATAATATCACTCATTATTTTTATACTAAGTCTGATTGATATACGTATCCAACCTGAAACTAGTGATGATTTTTGGGAAATTACTTTTAATGATACGATGGGATATCCTGATATAAATGACAGGAATCAAGCCCTTTGCTGCGGGCTCCCTTTGGGTTTTATGTTTATATTGTTAGCGATAATTTTTAAAACTCACCATTCGAAAAAGTATCGAAAACGAAGCATGGTCGAATCCGAAATCGACACCGATACAGAAGTGAATCAAAAAGGACAAATATAAATACTCATTCTCTTCAACTATGTTCAACATATTATATAATGTGGGTTTTGAACCCAAAAGAATATGGACCCGTCGGGACCGCAGTAATTCATCAGAAATGCGAGGACCGAGACGGGTACACGAGTAAAAGCGAGTGGACCCGTCGGGATTTGAACCCGAGGCCTCCTCCACTTCGGCCAACTGGTTGGCCTATGTCCTCGGTCTGGCCAACCTTCGGATGCCAAGGAGACGATCTTCCGGACTGATCTACGGGCCCATACATGGGCGTGGGGGGTTTCTGGGATAATAGGGCATTGGGACCGTCATCCGTGAACAACATGTTTACGGTGTGAAGGGTCCATTACCAACGAACGGAGCGAGTATTTTATTTCTATTTTATATTTTCCTTGCCAGTATGAGATTATGTTCAAGCTTATGGGAATCACACAAATGCAAAGGTTCCGGGTATAAGGTAAAAACGGAGAATAGTATTAATTATTAGCATAGCAATATTGTCCCATCAAACAAGTCCGCGTGATCACACATGAACATCATCAAGACGGAGAACCTGACCAAGCGTTTTGGTAAAGTGGAAGCCCTGCGGGGAGTAAGTCTCGAAGTGGGCGAGGGAGCCGTAGGTCTTCTGGGACCCAACGGCGCCGGCAAGACCACGCTTCTTCGGATACTGCTGGGACAGACCAAGAAAACCTCCGGGAACGCCATGCTGCTGAACACCTCCATCAGCGACAAGAATTTCGAGGTGCGCCGCAATTTCGGTTACATGCCGGAACACGAATGCCTGGTTCCCACCATGAACGCGGTCACTTTTATTTCGTATATGGCCATGATCAACGGCCTGCCCCGGGCCGATGCCGTTCAGAGAGCCCACGAATCACTCCATTACGTGGGTATCGGCGACGAGCGGTACCGCCATATCAAGACCTATTCCACGGGTATGAGGCAGAAGATCAAATTCGCCCAAGCCATCGCACACGACCCCACGGTGCTTTTTCTCGATGAACCCACCAACGGCATGGACCCCGAAGGACGCAGGCAGATACTGGAGCTTATCAAGGACGTTCACGTTAATCACGGCAAATCCGTAGTCCTTTCGAGCCACTTGCTGGCCGATGTGGAAGCCATATGCGACCACGTGATCGTGTTGAACGAGGGGAAGCTGGTTCTTGATGATCTTCTATCGGCACTGACCGGCAGCGATAAATATACTCTGGACATCAAGATCAAGGGTGATGGCGATCGGTTCATGTCCGTACTTCAAAAACAGGGCTTCAATGTAACCCGCGAGGAAAATCTGTTCAAGGTGGAACGCAAGGGCGATACTCTCGACATCATCATCAGGTTGTGCGCCGAGAACGACATCCAGCTCCGTTATGCCAACCAAAGTTTCAGATCATTGGAAGATATCTTTATCGACATAATATCCGCAAGTTCCGGGGAAAGAGACGGAAAAGGACAGAAAATTTCAAGCCCTGGTGCAGGGGGTGGTTCCGGTGCCAATTGAGAAGGGGGGATACAGAGCCTGGAAGGGTAAATCCAGGGGACTCGTATACCGAATATTTTCCATAGCAAACTGCGAGCTGCGGTATCGGCTGAAAAGACCGGCAATCATAGTGGTTCTGGCCATACTTGGGCTCTATACCCTGATAACCGGACTGGTGCCGGTTCTCGGCAGCATCTTTGGCGGAGAGAATATGTTTGTTTACGACCCCAATGTCGATTTCAACCAATATCAGGTGCCCGATGTTGTAATGAGCGGGGTGACCATCTCAAACACCAGTGATACACTAAAGCAAATCGATGCCGGCCTTGAACTCTTCGACCTTGGGATTGAGCCCGGGCAAACGGCAGTTTACCAGCTGGAGATCACCAACGCGGGGACTCGTTCGGGTACGTTTAACGTAATGCTCGAAGGATATTCGGGCAGCAGTTCTTGGGATGTGCGACTAATAGAAGGGAGCATTTCATTTGACACGCGAAGTTATACCCAACCGGATGCGGAAGTTTATGAAAATGACTCTCGAACCAGACAATTCGATGAAAAAAGACCGGGCTCCGAAAGCAACCGGGACATATCCGATAACCAAAATTTCGGTACCCTTACGTTGGACCTGGAGGCCGGTTCATCGAATACCGTATCTGTAAAAGTATACCTCAGCGAAAACAACATTGGCTTCGACACACTGGCTCTATCGATATCGGTTGAAAACATCATCGATTGGAACGATTATGATGTGGCCTCACCCACCTATTACCGGACGAAACTCAGATTCGATCTATTCACCAATATTACATGGCCTGCGTCATCCGAGAAACCATTCATGGAAATGAAATTGACCGGGCTCAAGGACTCCTCTGGGAAATGGTCCCAGGACCGAATAAATCAGCTCTACGATAAACCTCCGAAGGTGAAATGGGAGGATACTTTAGAATTTACGTTCAGCATTAAGAATACGGATGACGAGACCATTTACGTAAAACGCCTGCTGGACCCGGATTCAAATAATTATGATTACTACTATGAAGATGATTTCGGCGATCCATTCAGGTCCGGCGGAAATTCCAACCAAGAGGAGACAAAGGAAATAAAGAGCGGCGGGACCGAAGCTTTTACCGTGTATGTAACTCCTTATATCGGGAAAAAACCCGGCAACGGTTATCACCAACTTATCTTCGTTGCCAGCGATATAAATGGTATCTTTGACGAGGATATCATGCAATCGTATCAGGAACGCGGAGGCGGGGGGAAGAACCTGAGCTTTTCGTCTGTTCCCTACATTGTTAAAAGTTACCATCTTCCGGTGCAGGATGATACCGCAGAATACTTCTTCAACACCTTCTACACAGGCGGGATCAACATTTGGGTCATATTAATCGCCGTGCTCGGAGGATCAGGTTTGATCGCTGACGACAGGGCCAACAAGACCCTGCCCCTGTACTACTCGAAAGCAATACCCAAATATGGTTATCTCGCAGGCAAGTTCCTGGGTTTGGCCTCGTTGATCGCTCTGGTGACTATTGTCTGGAACAACCTGTGGTTCACCGCCATCATGTTAATGGGAGGGTTCAGCTGGCAGTTCTTCACCTCGCACATGTGGATAATGGGAGCTTTTACCCTGTACGGCCTTATCATCACTTTCTTCATGTCGGCGCTTGTCCTGGGAGCCTCCTCTCTTGCAAAGAACCGTTATATCGTGGGCGCATCGGTATTTGCATTGTTTCTCATAAGCGCTTTAATGGGTACGCTCATCTCGGTGGTAACAAGGGAGGATAACTATCTCATGTTATCGCCCTCTGCAGATTTTATTTTTGTCGGATATGCTCTGTTCGATCTTGGAGCCACCCCGGTAGACTGGGTACACGCCCTGATGGCTCTCGCCGGGATTTTTGTCGTCTTTATTGGAGTTCTATACTGGCAGCTCGTACAAAGGGAGGTGAGCACCGAATGAAACGGGGCAGCGCCAGTACTACGGATAAAGAGAAACTGCAGGAGGGCATCTTTCTCAACAACGTATCGAAATGGTACGGTCAGGTTATGGGTCTCATCGACGTGACGGCATTCATAGGTAAGGGAGTGACCGGCCTTCTGGGCCCAAACGGCGCGGGAAAGAGCACTCTAATCAAGCTCGTAACCGGTCAGATACGTCCAAACAAGGGAACCATCACAGCCTTTGGAATGCCGGTATGGAACAATCCACAGTATTACCGAATGGTGGGTTACTGCCCGGAATTCGAGAACATGTACGAATGGCTTACCGGCCTCGATTTCGTAACGTACATGGTGAGATTGAACGGTTACGGAAAGAGCGAGGGGGAGAAACTTGCACGGCAGGCAATAGAGACCGTGGGAATGAAAAAGGAGTCGGGTCGTAAGATAGCCACGTACAGCAAGGGAATGCGGCAGAGGATCAAACTGGCCCAGGCCATAGCTCA
Organism: uncultured archaeon; assembly: GCA_964342815.1. GTDB lineage: Archaea > Thermoplasmatota > Penumbrarchaeia > JASLWR01 > JASLWR01 > JASLWR01. The sequence continues at coordinate 59,332 of CAYFHS010000013.1, forward strand.
CAAACCGAAGATACTCTTTCTGGATGAGCCCTTGGCAGGGACCGACCCGGTAGGCAGGGTGGAGATAATCAATCTGATCAGGCAGCTTGGAGACAAAAAAAGCGGTATTTCGGTGGTGGTTTCCAGTCATATCTTACACGAGATCGAGCGTATGACGAAACGGGTTTTAATGGTACACAAGGGGCGGCTGCTCGCCTGGGGGGATATGAACGAGATCCGGGACAAGCTGGATCGCTTCCCACACACACTCTCCATCAGCTCCGCCGAGGATCGGAGACTGGCAAGGCACCTTATCAATATGCCCGAGGTCAGTTCCGTCAAGGTGGATGATAAAGAATCCGTATTGAGAGTTAAGATATTGAAGCCGGATAATTTTTACTCGAAACTACCGAAAATCCTTGTGAAGGAGAAGATATCAATCGACCAGCTAGGCAGCCTCGACGAGGACCTGGAATCAATCTTTGCATATCTTACGGGAGGTGTTGGAAAATGAACGGTGAGAATCGTGGAAGTTCCGGCTCGATCCTACCGGTGATCGTGTCTACCACCTTTCGGCAGCTTCTTTTCCGAAAGCAGATATTTTTGCTGATATTTTTCATGCTTCTTCCAGTGGTTGTGGCTCTGGTATGGCTTGGGAACGTGGAAGATCCCGAACCCATGGTTTTTTTCTCCGAGCTCTACAACAACCTGTACCTTCACATCCTCCTTCTTCTGGTATCGTTGATACTGAGCGTAAATATATTCAATTCGGAGTTCAAGGACCGCACAATGGCCTATCTCTTCACCCGGCCGGTTCCCAGATGGAATATATATGTCGGGAAATTCATTGCCGTCCTGCTGGTTCAGTTCGTGGTTGTTCTGCCCTCGGTGCTTATTACGTTCTGGATAATATTTGCAAAAGGGGGGCCCGCAGGTTACTGGGATGACCTGGGCGGATTTCTAGTAGTTTCCATGATGGCTATTTTAGTATACTCCTCCTTCTTTGTCATGCTGGGCATCAAGCTCAAGTATCCGCTTCTGATAGGGCTTTTCGTGGCTTTCATATGGGAGATAGTGATCTCGGCCCGCAGTACCACAATAGCAAAATTGACGGCAATGTATCACCTACAGTCCATAGCACATGGGGTGACCGACGAAGGGTATTTCGCGTACTTGCTCAATTATGGCGAAACGGGATCCGCCTTTATTGTGTTATACTGTATTACCGGAGTGATGGCTGGAATTTCCATTTATTTTCTGTACACGAAAGAATTGGAATAATTTTAGATTAAAACTAAAGAGGGCCTGCGACGTAAGAAACGCAGGCCCGACCGCAAATTAAAAAGAAAAATGGGATACTGCGTAATATGAATTGAGGCCCGGCGGCCTCAAAGTGTTCGAAATCCTAAGCAAGCACTATACCCGACACCTGCGCTATTCCAGCATTATCCTTTTATTTCATCCCGGATATAAACAAACATCTTTTTTGGATTGAAAACGTCAAGAAAATATCTAAGATCGTTTTTTGTAATCTCCCGAATTATATACAATATTAAAAAGTGCGCGGCCAGGCCAACAAGAAAATAAATTGGAACCGCAAATAAATATCCAAATTCAGATATCACAGGGGAGATCCATGACAAAACTGCGTCTATTGCCTCCGGTAAAACTCTCAATGGGAATATCAGATTTAGAATTAAAAAGAAAACGGCCAATATTGTTCCTGACAATACAAACCGGATCATTCGCCAGTTTGGTTTTGTCCTTGTAACAATATATTTCCTCACAATAAATCGAACGAGTATAAAAATGGCTACAGACGAGATCAATGTGGCCGCTGCTGCGCCAGTACCTTTCATACCCGGCAAATTAATTCCAAATAACGAATTGGGTATTAATAGTACCAAAAAAAGTCCGTTTAAAATGCCTTGAATAATTCCAACAAAAGCATAGATCCATGGCCGATCAGTACCCAGTATTTGAGATATATAGGGTACGTTCAAAGCAGTGAACAGGGCCGATATAGCCATAATTCTTATCATGGGAACCGCTGGATGAAAAGAGTCACTTAGAAAGATGATTACAAGGTCTTTTGGGAATAGTATGAGAATGACAATGGCGGGTAATAAAAAGAGGGCGATGTATTTTTCTGCCTTGTAGGTGTACTCAGAGATACGAGAGTATAATTTTTCGGAATGAAATTTAGAGAATGTTGGAAATAATAATATTCCCACCACGAAAATTAAATTCGTAGATGAAATCATTCTCCAGGCGGCAAAATAATTACCAACATCTTCTGGAGACCAGAAAAATCCAATAATTACCCGATTAATACTTACGGATGCCGCTAATCCCACAATAGTTGCAATAAAAAGTGGAATAGCAAATCGAATATAGCTCTTCATGAGAGGCCACGAAGGTCTTTTGATCCTGTATCCTTTGAACATGAGCAGGTAGAAAATAGTTTGAAACAAAATACTGAAGAGATAGGTCCCCGCTAGTCCGTATATCCCAAGTTGATTAATTACTACAAATACCACCGCACCCATCCTGACCACATTGAAAATCAGTTTCCCGATCTCGATCTTGGCGATCTCCAATCTTGCTTCGAAGGTGCTGATGAAAATGTCATTCAAATTTTCCAATATCAGAAATATGATTAGGAAGTATATGACATTGCGATGTTCAGGAGATTCAAAACCACTTCCAAATACTAATAATGTTATGAAAAGAAAAATCAAGGATATTACAGTCAACAATATCTTTCCAGCAATATAAGTTCCAATGCATTTCCCCAGATCTTTTCCCTCGGAAATTCGTTTAATATGAGCACTTTTTAAAAGTTTGGTAATTCCAAGCCACATGCCAATAAATGCTAAGCTAAATGCCACTATACCATATGAAAAATCGGCATCATCCAGGCCTCTCACGATATAGAAAATCATCAGAGAAGATAGAACTCCGATGATAATTGCATTCAATACCATTAATAGCATCTTTCGTCCTATCAAGTATTCACCGTCGTGGATTTGCTATGAAACCTGTTATGGATTTACACAATATCAAACTTTCGAAGGATTTACTATAAATCATATTTTTACAAAATAATTGTATTAAACTGAAGGCATTACTCCGTAAAATATAACCGTGTGTACGTTCATCGAGATTTTAGGTAGAAAAATGGCTGTTAAAACCATCACTATCGATATGAAAGCCTACGATCTGCTTGTGAGCCTGATGGACGAGGGAGATTCCTTCAGCAATGTAATCAAGAAGCACTACAACCGTCCACGATCCATGGAGGCGTTCGAGCGGGCGCTAGAGAAAAATATACTGTCTGGGGATTGTATAGGATATATCGAGGGCATATCCGAAAAACTCCGTGCAGGAAGGCCTAGTTTTGAGAAAATTCCGTGAACGAGATTGGAAACTTATTGAGATACCATTTAGAACAATAAAAAAGGGTCTCGGTGTGCCTCACGACACACCAAACGACCATGGGCCTCGAATAGTTTTTCGAATATTAAATCACAGCTTTCCCAGGTTCTTGTGAAGTTTAACAACAGCTTCAACTGCCGATTTAGCCCTATCGATCCTCTCCTCCGCTTGAAGCCTGCTCATTCCCGGACCGGTTATACCAAGACCCACCGGCTTGTTCATATCAAGCGACAGGTCGATAAGCTTCCGGGACGCGTGTCCCATAACCACCTCGTCATGACCGGTTTCTCCCTCGAGCACGGCTCCAAGTGCCACCACGCCGTCAATGTCCTTCAAACTCAGTAGCTTCTTAGCTGCAAGGGGTATGTCGTAACAACCGGGTACGGTAACAAGTTCGGTCACCTCGGCCCCCAAGAATTCCGCATGCGCCTTGGCCCTTTCCACCATCATGGATGTTATCTCATAGTGGAACTCTGCCACAACTATTCCTATTTTCATCATTCTGCCTCCATTTTTTTGGTCGAATCGTAAATTATCAATGTCCTTTCCCTGCATGTGTTCCCCCGCCGATGGTCCCCATGCTCCCGTAGCCCTGTCTCCGGCCGGTCCCGGCACGCTTCTCCAACCTCTTTGGATTGAAAAGAAGCCAGTAAACGTTTTCCGCGTGATCGGCACTGCGGCTGTGGGCCAGTTCCCCAAGGATATTGTCGTCGGAAGCCTCGTCCTCGTGGACGAACACTTCTATAATGTGGGTGTTTGTCATTAACTGTGCACGGATTATCCCGGTTGACGCCTCATGGGCGCACATTCTATCGATATCCTTCCCACCAGGCATTCCCAGTGCCATGACGATGTCGCATTTTTCCTCGTCGATGAGTATCTTGCACTCCACCGGGAGGTCCTTGATACCGGGAACAGTCCGCCGGATTATCCTGAAACCCGTACCCATTTCTTTGAGCCGGGAAATGGCACTTCCCGCCATATCGAAGCGAGCAAATGTGGTGTCCACGATACCTATCCTTTTCAAACTGATCCCTCTCCCTCGATACCCTTCATCTTCTCATTGAATGCGGCCCAATCGATTATCTTGCGTATCAGCCTCCGGGTGCTGTCCAGGTCGGATGCGAACTTGTCCAGCCGAACCACCTTGCAGGGGAGTCCGCGCAGGTCGAGCTCTTTTCTTATCTCTCCCTCCCGATGTACCTGGTCGTAACCCAGAGCGATGATATCCGGATTTACCTTTCTTACTGTGTCGTACATATCCCCGCTGCCGCCCAGTATCGCCTCATCCACAGTCCTCAGCTCCCGGATCATATCCAACCTCATCTCCTCAGGGGTCAGGGGACTGTGCTTCATCTTTCTTGCCGTATCGTCGCAGGCCACAACTACAACCAGGCGGTCACCCAGAGCTCGGGCCGCCCGAAGGTAGTAAAGGTGCCCCAGGTGGAGAACATCAAAAACTCCTGCTGCCATTACCGTTGTCATGTATCTCCCGCTCTTATTGATGCAAACAAGTATAAATTACTTATCGATGGAATTTTTGTAGACTTCCCAACTGTCGATCACTTCGGCGCCCTCCAACCATACGAATCCGTTATCCGAAGCATATTTCCTTGCGGAATCCTTCGAACGGGCGTTACCGTCGTCACCCATCATCTCGCAGATCGTTGATGAAGCTGTGAGACCGGCCATTACCATCATGGCCGTTGACAGCTCCGTGTGACCCTGCCTCTTGGTCAACAGTGATTCGGTACAATTCAGAAGGTGGATGTGCCCGGGGGCCCGGAATGCTCGGCCCATGGCCTTGGGGGCCTCCTCGCCGTCCATGTTCTCCATTTTATCCAGCAGTTCGGCAAATCTCGTAACTGTAAGGGCCCTGTCATTATCCGTGATCCCCGTAAAGGTCTCCCGGTGATTTATGGTCAGGCTGAAAGATGATATTTCGTCGTATGGTATGTCATCGGGTATCATATATCCAAGCAGTGGAATATCCCTGCTCATCACCCCGAATATCTCACTTAGAAACGGCATTCCAAGCTTTCCCGCCGCCTGATGGGTCAAAGTGGTACATATCAGCCCTCCTCCATCCTTTCTCATGCGGCGAATGTCCCCGGGCTTCACCAGTTGTGATGCAATCACGAAATCGGTCTCTTCTTCCCTGCCGTCCCTGTCGTAGATCAGTACGAATTTTCCTTCCCGTAACGAGGAAAGCGCTTCGTTCATCCGGGATGATATCTTTTCATGAAACATCATTAACACCAAATATATTTGGACATACCGAAGAGGTGAACTTCAACTTGATATAATATATTTTAGTAATTACCAATATTTTGGTACAAAATCCGAACTTATCGGAAATATATATCTGAACTATTGCGTTTTTGCGTATGGTTTTCATGAGGAGGGCCGCCGAGCACCAGCACCCGGCGGCCCGTTCAAAAAAAAAAAAAATTGAAGGAGGGCTTGCCCTCTGAGTCGGCGAAGAGCCGACCATAAATTTTATTCCTTCTTATTTCGAAATCCTGAAAGGTTATGCGAAGTTCGGGATAGACATCATTCGGTATCATTTTATATAACAAGAAAGATGTATTTGTTAATGTAATTTGATATTTTAGATGGAGCGTAGGCAGAAAGGTGAATTTTTTGGAAAAAAGATGGACTATCAAATGGTATTGGAATATTCTTATTATATTTGTTGGCTTTGTGATTTGTGGTTCTATGATTTGGTTCACCTTTCCATTTGATCCCGATCCAATAGAACCATGGTATCATTATCAATATAAGTTGTCAATTTCAACAAATCAATCCGGGAATTATTCAATAATTGTACCTGCGATAGTCCATAATCAGATTTTTTATGATAATCAATTCAATTATTCCTCTTCTAGAAATCTTTTCAATCGATTGAATGAGTTTAACATAACGAATGGAGGTAAAGACACTTCAATCGAGAAAGTAATAACACCCGTGGGCCGTGGTTTGCGAATATCCGGTTCAAATAATATAAGTTTAGAGATAAACATAACTGGTAATGATTGGGATTCACATAGAGATGCAGAAAAAATAATGTTGGGTACAACATATAATAACAATTCTATCAATCGTTATGATTATAAATGCTGGATATTCTTTGACAATAAATCTGAAGTCCAAGAACTTAACTTTCGATTACGTTTATATGTGGACCATTATTTTGAGAATCGCACGATAATCATAAACACGGATTTTTATGAACATGGTTGGCTTTTAATCCCTGGTGAATATTCGGTACTATATATTTGATAATATTTTCCAGTGTAAAACAAGTTTCTAACTACGCTTAAAGAGAGATGATGACAAAATCAAACACTCGCGCTTTTTGGGGGGGCCGCCCCCCCTGGTCGGCCGACCATTCGTTGTTTTGAGCTTCTCCTTTTTGTGTCGTATACGAGGGCGGTGCCCATTACATTCCGTAAATCCTTTCGGTCTTTACTGCATCCTCGGAAACCCAACGGGTTTCCTACAGATCCGGCTTTATTGCGCCCGGCCTCGGAAAAAAGAAATATATGAACGGTGTATGATTTCAGGATAACATAAATCCATCGAAAATTCGAATTGGAAATAATAAATGTCACGACCGAAAACTATAATTTCTTTCCATCAATAAACCTTGAACTATTAAACCTATAACGGTGCAGCCATGAACCGTATAAGCGTCATCCTCGTCAGGCCCAAATACCCGGGCAATATCGGTGCAGTGGCAAGGGTAATGTCAAATTTCGATGTATCCGACCTCATTATGGTGGATCCCATCGTCATCGACCAGGAGGCGCGCAACAGGGCAAAACATGCCAATTTCATCCTCAATAACTCCCGTACGGTGGATACTCTGGATGCCGCCATTATGCAAACAGACCTGAATATAGGCACAACCGGTATAAAAAACACCCGTCAGACAGGACATATTCGCAATCCACTGACCCCCGAACAGTTGTTCGAACGTTTCTCCGAGGACGCGGGCCGGATAGGGCTGGTCTTCGGTAGAGAGGATACGGGTCTGCTGGACGAGGAATTAAAAAAACTGGACCTGCTGATATCGTTGCCCACCAGCAAACAATATCCGGTGATGAACCTTTCTCACGCGGTAGCGGTGGTTCTCTGGGAGTTCTTCAGGAGGGGGGGTATACCGGGGAAATTTATCGACGGTCTCAGAGATACCAGCAGTTTCGAGCGGGAAAAAATGGTGGAGAGTTTCATGGAGCTGATGGAGGCCATCAATTATCCCCCCCATCGGCGGGAGAATACAGGGATACTTTTCAGAAGGATGATCGGTCGCTCGATACCAACGAAATGGGAATTCCACACGCTTATGGGTGTGTTGACGGGGGCAGTGAGACAGATAAAAAGGAAAGAGGGGGGGGACTCCCGGGAAGAGGATCCTTGAAAGAAATAGCCTTTCAAGAATTCGTGAAACGAAAAATAATATTGGAAACAAAAGATATAAACACTATTTCATTAATTACACCGTCCTTCCCATTAAGTTCTAAATCGATAATTGAGATGGTTCGAATGAAGATTGAGAAGATCATGAAGACAAAGAACGAGATACAGATAGCAGTCACCGATATCAACGAAACCATGTTGTACGCCTTGAGAGAAAGATTGATCTCCGACAATATGGTGGAATTCACTAACTTCTTCAAGGGACACCCTCTTTTACAGGTCCCCAACATCTACGTTAAAGTATCCTCCGGGAAACCCCACACTGCCCTGAAAAGAGCCTCTAAGTCACTGGCAAACGATTACAAGAAATTACGCGACCGGTTTTTGAAGGCATGTGCCAAGTATGAATCGGAAAATTGAGAAAGAAATTGGCATTGGTTCTTACCTTACCGACACACCTGGGCTGGGAGGTCGGCTTAGATCGATGATCGACGATTTTATCGTTGTGGAGAATTTTATTAAACCTCCCATGGATCAAGACGGAACAAATACCGTAGCAGTGGTGAAGGTCAGCAATTGGGAAACCAACCGACTTATTCGACACCTATCGCGCGAGCTGGGGCTCCATCCAAACAGCATAGGTTTTGCAGGTACCAAAGATAAAAGGGCCGTCACCACGCAGTTAATGTCATTTCCTGTACCGCCCAGTCGTCTGGAAAAACTTGATATCAAGGACATTTGGATAACGGATTTCTACCGTACTCGAAAGAAAATAACTCTCGGTGATCTTGTTGGGAATTCCTTCGAGATCGCCATAAGGGATTTCCAAGTGGATTTGGACGAGGTAACGGAAATAATCCAACGTAACATTGAGATCATCGAGAATAACGGCGGATTCCCAAATTTCTTCGGTATTCAACGGTTCGGAGCCATAAGACCCACGACTCACCTCATGGGGGAGAGGATCGTAAAAAAGGATTTCGAAGGGGCGGTGATGACCTACGTCGGGAATCCCATGGAAGGAGATGAAGCGCAATCTCGGGAAGCTCGGATACTGGCGGAGGAAACCCGGGATTGGAAAAAGCTCATTGAAGTTTATCCCGCATCATATACTTTTGAGAAAAGCATGATAGGCCACCTGATAAAGCGTCCGGACGACTACCTTGGCGCCCTGCGAAAACTGCCATCAAACCTTCTTTTAATGTTTATACACGCGTATCAATCTCATTTTTTCAATGAGATGGTGACCCGCAGGATACTGCGGAAAATACCGCTTAACGAGGCACAGATTGGCGACATGGTACTGGCAGCTGATATTCGGGGGGTCCCCGACAGAAAACGTATCATACCGGTAAACGGGAAAAACATCCGAAAAATCCAGCGCCGCATCCATGAAGGAAAGGCATTCATCACCGCGCCGGCCATAGGAACTGAGGTCGAACTTGCCGGCGGGGTTCAGGGCGAGATCGAACGCGAAGTACTGGCAGAAGGCAGAGTCGAAAGAAAAAACTTCAACATAACCGATATCTCACGCATAAGCTCAAAGGGCATACGGAGAGAGATCGTTGCCCCGGTGAAAAATTTTAGCTGGGAGCTGGATGAAGAACGCATACTTCTGAAATTCGATCTCTATAAGGGGTGCTATGCTACTTCTCTGTTAAGGGAGTTCATGAAATCGGATAATGTGAGGGATTATTGAATATCTTTTTTCACCCTTGGCACCATTTGGATACTCTCAGGTGATTAACGCGGCAATATTTATAATAGATAATCGGTATTAGCGCCCAGTATTTTAGCTTTAGTTTACCGGGGTTCCGTAAATGGCAAGAAAACCCAATTCAATGTACAGGCAGGTCAAGAGTCAAGCATATACGCGCCGGAAATATATGGGCGGTGTACCAAACCTTCGGATAGTTCGATTCGAGACCGGGAACCGAAAGGCCACCTTTCCCATGACCATTACACTGGTTGCAAAGGAGATCTGCCATATAAGACATAATGCTCTCGAGGCTGCCCGTATCACTGCCACGAGGCACTTGACGAAAAGGATAGGAGCAAAGGCTTTCCACATGAAGATAAGGATTTATCCCCATATCGTGCTTCGTGAGAACAAGCAGGCCACAGGGGCCGGTGCGGATCGTATCTCACAGGGAATGAGAAGTGCCTTCGGAAAGAACGTGGGAACCGCTGCAAGGGTCAATATCGGGCAGAAACTGATATCGATCCATACCGATCCCGCACATTTCTATCAGGCAAAGGATGCTCTCCGGAAAGCCAGCATGAAGTTTCCTACTCCCTGCAAGATTGAGGTAGACCGGGGTAGTGAACTTATAAAAGGAATCTGAAATCCCGTGTTGAAAAAAATTCTCAAAATACCTGAACAAAATACATAATCCACTCTATTATAATTAATAAATGTCATCCCATCGATAAAAGGAAAAAATATCCCATGAGATGTAATGAAGGACGTCATTTCCGTCCCTGTTGAATTTTCAATCTATTCATCGATTATCTGCATTTCTTCTACTTCTTCGATCTCGTCCGCTTCTTCTTTAATAACCTCGCCAAAGGCAACCCGTCGAGACACCTTTGTCACCCTGATCTTGATATTATCCCCAACTTGGGTGTTTGGGACGATAACAACGAAATTCTCGACCTTGGCAATCCCGTCCCCTTCGCGTCCCAGGCTCTCTATTCGTACATCGTACTGTTCGCCCTCCCTCACGGGGGGGGAGCGCTGCTGGTGCATATTCTGTTCATTCTCATAATACAAATTCTCACCTTTATTCATGTAATTGCCGAGATGACAGTGAAATATAGAAAGCTCGGCCTGCCATACTATACGGCGGAAAAACTTCCCCTTTCACACCGGACTACTCTGCGGCTATTATGGAAATACAGGAAATGATATTTAAAGGTTTCATTAATCGAAGCATGCATAGCAAGTATGCTGCAAAACCGTAATTTCCTGCTTATAATCTAGACCTGATGTGATTACAAGGGCTTCTTGGCCACTCGTCGTCGAACCGCTGTTTTCTTCGCTACCGGGGCAGCTGGGGGCGTTTCTACGGCAGGTGTTTCCGACATTACGTAATCCTGGCAGGGTTCGCACCAGTAACAATCGTATTCTGAGAAGTATTCCGACGATTTACCACATTTGGGACATGCCGGAGCGCCGCTCGTCTCAGGGATAATGCTCTCGGTCACAACGGGTGGAACATCAGCCTCGGCCTTTGTTTCATCAGGGGAACCGTACAGGCTCTTGTATACGTCCTCTTCGGGGGATACACGACCCAGGTCCTCTCCTTCATCAGCTTCCTTGCCTCTTAGGACTAGAGCCAATACCAACCCGCCGATCCCCAAGATCAGGACTATGGCAACGATAATAACTACTATCCACGGAAATTCATTCTTGGATGCCGGTTCATCTCCACCGGTACCGCCAGTGGGTTCGGTATCATCATCATCCTCTTTCTCTACCTGATTCGGATTGTCCTTTTTGTTCGGATCATATCCCCCGTCGTACTCTTCAAGGTTTGTAAGATCGTCCCCGTCCGGATCTTCATCGGCGTCCGATTTCGAATTTGGGTCCAGGTCATGTTTCAGCTCCCATCCGTCCGGCATACCGTCGCGGTCCGAATCCGCCATGGATGGATCGAGGTCTTTCTTAAATTCCTCAAGATTGCTAACGTTATCATCATCCTTATCTTCACTGGCATCGGCGGAGTCTACGGGATCGAAACCGTAATCCACTTCCCACCCGTCCGGCATCCCGTCAGAATCGCTGTCCAGCTTCTTGGGGTCGGTTCCAAGTGAATACTCCATCTCGTTCGAAAGCCCATCGGTGTCATTGTCCATCTTTGCATCATAGGCATATTGTGGATCGAGGCTGTTATTCACCTCCCATCCATCCGGCAGACCGTCTCCGTCCATGTCGGCATTTGTGGGATCCATATCCCGATTAAACTCCTCCATGTTGGATAAGCCATCCTGATCCTTGTCTCCGGTAGAGTCGAGAGGATCGAGGGGATCAAGGTCGTAATTCACCTCCCAGCCGTCCGTCAGGGAGTCACCGTCAGTATCGCTGTCACGTGGATCGGTTCCCGACTCGTATTCCCTGAGATTGTTTAGCTCGTCCACGTCGGGATCGTCTTCTTCATCTGTGAAGTCCATGGGCGCCAGATTATGTTCCACCTCCCAACCATCCGGCATCCCGTCATGGTCGCTGTCGGCGGTATCCGGAAACGTTCCCTCCATGAACTCCTGAAGATTGGTCAGGCCGTCGCCGTCACCGTCCAGTCCAGGATCGGTATCTGACAGCGGATCCAAACCCATCTCGATCTCCCATCCGTCATCCATGCCGTCGTTATCGGTATCCGCGTTCTTCGGGAGAGTTTGGTGCTGGTATTCTTCGAAGTTCTTCAGACCGTCATCATCGGGGTCCAGTGAACGGTCGCTGTCCGAATCCATATCCAAATCATGCTCGTCTTCCCACCAGTCAGGCATTCCGTCATCATCCGTATCCTCGTAAATACCATTGGAAAGTTCAAAGGCCAGTGGCGACATGGCCAAACTCTCCTGCCCCTTGGTATCACGGGCGGTTATCCTTACTTTGTAGGAATCATCATCAACCATCCGGGTGGTATCCCATAAGTAGGTACCCGTGTTATCGTGGTTGGAATAAATGATGGAAAAGTCTGCATCATTCCTCGTATATTCGAGCTTGATGGTAAGATCAGCGTTGTCATCCTTGTCATCGGTGGCGGTCCAGGTGATGGTTTGGTTTCCGTCCCATACCTCCCCACCCACCGGTGAAAGCAAACTGACCATGGGTGCAAAATCGTTCTTGATCTCGAAAGTGGGCCCCATGGTTGCCATACTCTCCTTTCCGGCAGAATCCCTGGCCAGTACCTTCAAACGATAATTGCTTCCATCATCAACGGTTGTAGTGTCCCAGACATAGGATCCTGAATTGGGAATATCCGATACTATGCTTGTCCAGCTGCCGCTTCCCTTTCGGTAATCGATGGAAATTTCGATGCTATCAGCATCAGGATCGCTAGCAGACCAGTTGATCTGAAGGTTTCCTGTTACAACCTCGGTGCCCACGGGATAATCAATGCTGACCAATGGGGCTGCATTGCCGAGATTGATCTGTTGGGATTTTATCACTTTCCTCGCGTGATAGCGATATATTGCCTGACTGATATTTCCTCCCTGCCACGGGTCATTATTCTTATCTACCCTGATATCCTCCACTATGACGAAATTAACTTTATAGAGCTCATCCGGTGGGATGGATTTGACCTCAATTGTCGCGTTGATCCAGCTGTTCGCACCCGCTTTCTTTCCAAACGTTTTAATACCAACGGGACTAGGATTTCCAGATCTGCCGTTTATGTAGCCCTTGTAGGTCGTATCGATGGACGTTTGATTGGGATTTGTACTACCGCCAATATGACCCACGACACCATCGAAAGTAGTGAATGGGATCGCCCCTCCCCAGTTGTAGAAGTTGAATCTTGCGGTTGCATCGGCATTGCCAAATCCGTGGGCGCTGCTGGCGGCGTGCCATTCTATCAGAGTATAATGGTCCGGAAAGTAATCGGGATCGCTGACCAATCGGTCATGCGCACCGACGGAACCGGGGCAGTAGCCGCACCACGTTGCCGTGAAACACTCGCCCAGAACTCTTTTCTGGGCACCCGTGTCCTTGGTAGAAGTGTCCAGGAAATCAATGGTAGATTGGATCGCTTCATATGAGTCATACTGTCTCCCGGGGTCATTGTTCATGTTCTTCCTTACCTTGCTTATGCTTTGAACAAAAACAACGACACTGACATCGTCGGCATTCCAGGCGGGATCTATGTTGAATGTCTCGTTGAAATAGAATTTCGATCCCACATTTGCCCGCGTGTCCGTGTTCGCATCTTCACTGGCGCTGCTTATGCCAAATGAAGAAAATAATACAACCGTCGATATTATTATCGCCAATATTATCGTGTTTTTCATGGTTTCGCCACCGTTTTTCTTTCAGTATTATTGTTAGATACACAAAGATAAAGGGTCATAATTTCTTTGACCGAATATATATAGATGCACTAATATATTTTTTCATATATTAAATTAGCTTAATCATAATTTGGGCTAGCGCAAGAATATATTACTATCATTTACAACACATTTAAGACCGATGCCTGATAGAAGAATCCTCGGCCCAGAAACTATGAACACCGTTTCCCAAACTCCCAATGAAGGCGCCACGTTCACTGTTATTTGGAAACTTATTTTTTGGCAATCCAATGGCCGGGAAAGTGCTCTCTTTCCATCAACATGGGTTGGTTCATCTCTCGTTATTCACCTATCTTACCGCTCTCTTAACCACTTTGCGCCGAACGGCAGTAGCAGTTTTCACCGGAGGTAGCAATTCAAGGGTTTGGTCGTAAACATAATCCTGGCAGGGCCCACACCAATAACAATCATACTCTTGATAGTATTCCGAGGATTTGCCGCATTTGGGGCAAGCAGGTTTTCTCGGTACACTGCCGTAAATATCGTCCGAGATAACTTCTTCCGATCGCGAAGGTTCCGGTGAAGAACCATACAGATTTGCGTATTCGTCCTGCTGCTTTTGTTCAGGTGATATGCGGCCCATGTCGTCCCCTTCATCAGAATCTTTCCCCCTGAAAACGATCACTAATACCAGTCCCCCCACCCCCAGAATGAGAATTACGACAACTATTATCACCACAACCCATGGGAATCCACTCCCGGAAGCTGGATTTTGGCCTTGTCCGCCGTTGTCCGGGACCGCACCATCATCAACATCATCATCATCGTCAGTGGGTTTGTTGGGATTGTCAGCCTCATTAGGATCGAATCCAGCGTCGAATTCCGCGAGATTGGTCATTCCGTCTCCGTCGGCATCGTCGTCGGCATCGAATTTGGATTTCGGATCCAATCCCATCTGTATTTCCCAGCCGTCAGGCATCCCGTCGCCATCCGTATCTTTCAATGTTGGGTTGGTGTCTTTTATAAATTCCTCAAGGTTGGTGAGATTGTCCCCATCCGTATCCTCTTCAGCATCAGAGGCTTTAGTGGGATCGAGTGCGTATTTCACCTCCCACCAGTCCTCTATCTGATCCCCATCCGTATCTTTGTTGAATGGGTCGGTGTTGACCAGATATTCATCATGGTTCGTCAGCTTGTCCGAATCATTATCCATGCTGCCGTCATAGTAGTTATTGGGGTCCAGATTATATTCGACCTCCCAACCATCGGGGATACCGTCCTTGTCGATATCGGGGTCCGTGGGATCGGTTCCCTCATCATATTCTTCCCTGTTGGTGAGACCGTCATCATCTCCATCAACGGTTCCATCCACCTCATCCGTGGGATCGAGCCCGAACTCCACTTCCCAACCATCGGGGAGACCATCACCATCCGTATCACTGTCGTGCGGGTCCGTATCAACCGTGTATTCTTCCAGGTTGCTGAGTCCGTCCACATCGGGATCAAGCTCTTCGTCCTCGAAATCCATCGGTAATAGATTATTAGCCACTTCCCAACCATCCGGCATCCCATCGTGATCGCTGTCAGGAGTATCGGAATACGTTCCATGAAGGAACTCGTCGATGTTCGTAAGATTGTCCCCGTCCGGGTCGAGAGTCGAATCCTGGCCATCCAGGGGAGCAAGGCCCATCTCAACTTCCCAACCATCATCCATACCATCCCCGTCACTGTCTGCATTTTTAGGGTCCGTACTGTGCTGATATTCCTCGAAGTTTTTCAAACCATCGTCATCGGGATCCATGTTCCGATCGTTCTCCGATGTCTCATCCAGATTATGTTCGTCCTCCCACCAATCGGGCATGCCATCCTCATCCGTGTCCTCGTAAATCCCATTAGCAAGTTCGAAGGTCTTTGGAGAGGTTACTGTGCTCTCCTGCCCCATGGAATCCCGAGCGGTTATCCTTACTTTATAGGAATCATCGTCAACCATCCGAGTGGTATCCCATGTGAAACCACCTGTGTTATCGAGATTGGAATAAATGATTGAATAATCTAGTTCATCCCTTGTATATTCGAGTTTTATGGTCAGATCAGCATCGTCATCCAGCTCATCTGTGGCGGTCCAGGTAATGGTCTGATTCCCGCTCCAGACCTCGTCCCCCAAAGGACTGGTCAAGACGACAACCGGAGGTAGATCGTTATCTATCTCGAAGGAGTCGGTCATGGTGAATGTCCCCTTCTTGCCCCCATCATCTTCCACTGTGGCTCTCAGAGTATATCCCACCGCATCCACCACCGCAGTGGTATCCCACACATAGCTGCCTGTGTTCTCGAGATTTGAGGCAATGGGCGTCCATCCGCCGCTGCGGCCATACTCAAGTGAGACAGTAAGAATGTTATCAACATCAACATCCGAAGCGCTCCACTGTATCGGAAGATCCCCGGCCACCACCTCGCCTCCGGTAGGATTATCTATTGTGATGACGGGAGCGGCGTTCAAACCAAAGAAATGGACCTTGGATTGCAGCACCTCCTTTGTGGTATCGGATTGTACGAAAACCACGGCGGTCATTTCCTCTTCTTTCCAGCTCCCTCCAATGTTGAAGTTCTTCGATATATCGGCGGTATCCCCCTGATTTGAAAGGGAGACCGACACTCCGTTTGCGTTATCCACCATATCCCGGACCGTGAATCGATGATTTGTTTCCCCGTTCGGAGCATTATATGAGATATTGCTCTCAAGTATCAATATCCTGGCCCTGAGGTTCGAAGCGGATATGGTGTCCAGGGCTTCAATATGAACGTCTATGGATCCCGTCCCGGTTCCCAGCGATCCGGTAACGTCGATCTTCAATTTACTGGGAATAGCCAACCTGGCGTCCACCTCGGTTTTCAGATCCGTATAATAACTTGTTTGAAAATTGACCTTCTCACCATCGCAATATACACAGGGAACCGAATTAACCCCGTAATAACTTCTCCTGGCATCGTTCTCGGCTGAATTCGCCGTGTAGAAAGGATCATTTCCCGCTGGCCAGCTTACGTGATAGCGAACGAGGGAAACCTTTTCTTCCCCATACTCATCCGCTATTCTATCGAAACTGGGATTCGCACCTGCGCAGGGACCGCATCCCGTATTCGTAAAATCTTCCAGAAGAACAACGCGCTGGGTATTTCCCCTCTCACTTCTCGTATCCGGTTGTTCAGCTGAACCTCCCTCATCAATGGCTGAAATCGAACCAAATGACGAGAGAAGCATTATTAATCCCAAAATCATTATCAAATAGCGCTTTGGCATCATTTCTATCACCTTTCCAATAATTGGAATTTATTTTATTATAATAATGTTTGAATTCCGCCGTCGATTTGACGTGGTGAATATATCATTGTTATTATTGTATTTAAACATTCATTAATTATTTAATCCCCTAATCCCCTAGCCCTATATGAAGCCTCCATTACGCCAAGTAACTTTGAAAATAATTCAAAAATATTAATAAACTTCAATAGCTTAAAGAGAAAAAGTGACATCTATTAATTCAAAGGGTATGTCCTCAATCTCGACCATTGGTCACATGGAAATTTATGGGTGGTAATACCAAAATGAAAGGAGATTACCTTTACAAGCAGGAGATGCTGCGAAAAGGAATAAAATCATGTATTATCTGGATGGTAATCATAATTGTTTTCACGGGGATCGTATACATGTTATCATTGTATCTGATGCCCGATAGCGCAAGGGGTAAGCTTAGTGAAGGGGGGGTAAGCCGGCCTTTCAGCGTACCTTTCTATAAATGCCCGGTTGAGATAGAGATAGAGATAGTGGGTCTGGCAAATGCAACATTCCATTTGACATGGGAAAACAACGAGACGGATTATCAAAAAAAATTCATAGCCAGAAACGGAACCGGTGAAACAAGAACTTTTTCCTATGAAGGAGAACTTGAACGGGGAAATTACATTCTTCTGGTGAAACCCGTGAATTCCAAAGACCCGAACCTAACGGAAACTAAAGTAGATTTCGGGAAGATCAATGTGTATATCCTAGAACCCCTGATGCTTTACATCTTCATAGGTGCCGGGATCATAGAAGGACTTCTTGCAATATGGCTCGTATCGATAATAATACGACGCAGGAATGTGGTCAAGGAGATGATCAAAGCAAATACCGGGAAAAAGAGCGGGGATGATTATTTTTCGAGGCTCAACGAAGACCGGAGTGCTTCCAAGCATACTGAATACGATGAGCTCTTTCCCAAGGACGACGGTATGACATCATTCGAAAAATCCAAAAGTAAGCAGTATACAAATGATGCGTCGGGACTCTATGCAAATGATTATGAGATGCGAAAACAGAGGAAATCATCTCCAAGAGGGGGAGCTCGCTCAATGCGAGACCGGGAATTTGAACGTGAAATAGGGCATTCTTCAGCAGAAACCAGATCAGAGAGAGGGACGCATAGAAGGTCGGGCGAATCCAGACATTCCCATGGCGGCTGGGAGCGGAGCGATGACGGAAGTGCAGGAAGAAGAGGAGTAGGTGAACGGTCTCGAAAGGGATTAAGTGATAGAAGCCGAAAGGGATTGAGCGATAGAGGCCGAAGGGGAGAGGGAGATAGATCACGTAGAACGGGTAGGGAGAGGGATCGAAGTGGGCGTGAGGACAGGTCCCGAAAGAGGAGAGCTGAAAGAAGCGCTTCCTATGATATTGAATACATACCGCCATCACCCCGAGGTTCCCCCAGGGAAGATTACCCTTCTGAAAGGTCCTTTGACCATTTCTCTGAGCACAAACCCGTAAGGAGATACGAGCGAAGAGAAAAAGAGGAGGACGGCATAGACTGGGGTGGATCGGACGAAAACGATGATTATGACGACTATGATGACTACGATGACCCGTATTATTAGATTATGTTCATATTAAAAACAATTCAATTTTAAATTTATTTTTTAGGTTTTTATTGAATATGCCAAAATTTTGGGAATGTCGCTGATGAATAATCCAAAAGAAATCGAATACAGGTTCAAGAAAACCTTGCCAATATTATCATGGGTTATCATGATATTTCTCTTATTTGCCCTATCATCCTTAATCATAATCCCAGAGATTTTATGTGAAAGTCCCCCGGTGGTGGGGAATGACGGAGCAAGATACGCAAAGACCGTGTTTACCGGGCACGAGGAAGCCGTCACATGTGTCGAGTGGTCCCCCGACGGGACCATGATGGCGACAGGATCTTCTACGGACTATGCAGACCCGGACGGGGTATTGAAGATTTGGGATCCCGAGACCGGAGCGGAAATTGCGACGTTCTATATGGATCATACCATAAGGGACATCTCCTGGTCCCCCGACAGCAGAAAGATCGCGGCCAGTTCCTCCACGGGATATCCTGAGCACAAGGGAATCCTGCGGATTTGGAGAGTAGCCGACGGCAGCGAGACCTTGAGCTTCACCGCCCATGAAAGGCGAATCACGGCGGTTGCCTGGTCTCCGGACGGTAAGCTGATTGCCACCGGGGCAGAGGACGACTCCACGCTGATTTGGAATTCCGGGACCGGAGAAATTATTCATAATCTATCAGGGAATCACGGAGGGATCTACGATCTTGTATGGTCTCCCGACAGCTCAAAGCTGGCATCGGGAGATGGCAATGACACGGTGTTGATTTGGAAAGTCGACACTGAAAAGATCATAGGAACATTTGCGGGTCAGAGTGTTGCTTGGTCCCCCGACGGTTTTTACCTTGCCACAGGTTCTTCTAACTCGACCTGCGATATCTGGGACGTGGGTACCCACTTGCATATATCCACATTTTCCGGGCATCAATGGGAGGTGTCGAGTATAGATTTTTCCAGCAATGGGGAGCTTCTGGCCTCGGCGTCCTCAGAGGGAGATGTAAGGATATGGAGCCGTGATGATGCAAGAGGGATATTCGTATTCAAGGGCCATACCGGCCCGGTATCCAAGGCGGCTTGGTCTCCGGACGGGAGCCTGATCGCGTCTGCCTCCGAGGACATGACAGTGATGATATGGGACCCGGACCTGGACGGCGATGGTTCTATCAAAGATGATTTCCCCCTGAACCCCGCAGTGAGCCTCGACAGCGACCGTGACGGGTATCCGGACGAATGGAACAAGGGGAAAGGAAAAGAGGATTCCACCACCAAAAGCATCTGGATAGACAAGTTTCCCCGGGATCCCGCGGCTTCCTTGGATACCGATGACGACGGGTATCCCGACAGGTGGAACGATGGTATGGGATACGAGGATTCGATTACTGGCCTGGCAAGGGACGCCATACCCCTCGACCCTGCAGCAAGCGTGGACGGCGACGGGGACGGGTATCCGGATGAATGGAACCCTGGCATGGGAAAGGAGGATTCCACAACCGGCCTTTATATAGATGCATTTCCGGAGGACCATGCTGCCTCAATTGACAGTGATGGGGATGGGGCACCCGATGCATGGAATCCCCGGATGAGCGAGAGGAATTCCACAACCGGTCTGAAGCTCGACGGTGCTCCCCATGATGAGAGCCGAATTGAAGCGGTAGGGGAGTCTCCCGGTTTTGGGATATCCCTACTGGTAATGGGATTCATGGCGGTTATCGCCATAAAAATAAAGAAGTGCAAATGATCTTTCTGAATCCCCGTTTATAAAATATGGTGGGAGAGCTCTTTCTATCCTGTAACCGATTGTAATAATATTTTCCGAAAATTTCTTTAAGTGAAACTATAATAGATTAGTTCGGCAGAATCGGTAAAAACGGGCCCCGATTCTGCGAACTTTGTCAATTGGTCAAACTTAGACTATCGATCAAAGTTAGCCCATTTTACAATATACTAGGTGAAGCGAATGAACAAGTTCGATTATATCCCTGATACTAAAATTGGAATGGTCATAACCCTCAGACGGTTCCTCATATGGTCCTTCCTCCTTTTAGGCCTCATGATGATCGTATACATTGCTGTGAACGCTGCAGCCGCAACTCCACCCCCGGCTGACGGAGATTGGAATGTGAACGACATTACGGTCATCGAGAACCGGACCGTGGACCTGAACGGCAGCCTGAATGTCAATAACGGGGGCCATCTGACGCTTCGAAACGTCACCCTAACCATAAACTGCAGCTTCAATGGAGAATACAACATCACCATAAAGAGTGGCGGCACTTTGATATGTAACGACCTGGACCTGGATAAACTATCCACAGCTGACATGACCCTAATCCGCTCCAATGCCAGTGCCGGGAGTCACAGGTACGGTTTCAGAGCAGAGAATGGTTCTACTTTAAATATTACAGGAACAAAGATAACGAACTGTGGATGGGAGAACATTGGCGGAAACAGAGGCGTCACCGTTATGTGTAATAATACCATTATACAGGAATCTATTTTTACTGGAAATTACATGGGAATAATCTACAACGGAAGTACCGGAGGAAGATTATCCAACTCGAACATATCGGGAAACTCATTGAACGGCGCTTATCTATTGAATGCGAGCAATACTACAATCGAAAGATGCAACATCAGCGGCAGCAACGGTCACGGAGTGAATCTGTACCGATCTCATAATAACTACATCGAACTGAACCGGATATCGGGTTTTTTCCATAACCAGGTATTTTGGCCTTCCTATAACGGTTCCGCCGTCCTGCTGGACAACAGTGATCACAATACCGTGGATGAAAACTACGTCGATTCCCCCAGGGCAAGAGGTTTCTGGCTGAGGAGTGCAAATTACAACGAGATATCGAACAACTACCTTGAGGGGAATACTTATACGAACACCATGGTAAGCTTTGGCATCGGTTTGCTGAATTCCAATTCCAACTCGATCCATGACAACGAACTGCATCACCATTTCATGAGTATCTATATCAATTATTTTTCCCACTACAATAGAGTGGAAAACAATCTCATCAACTACACTATACGAGGATTGAGCCTGGGAGATCCCGTTTACGGTTTATGGGACGCTTACAGGGGAAAATGCGACTATAATTATTTCGGGAACAATACCGTGAACGACTCGGAGTTCCATGGTTTTATCGTCATAGAAGGCTCTTCATTCAATTATATATATAACACGACATTTTCGAATGCACGGCAGAGAAGCCAAGGCGGGACCATATTCGCTTTCTTGATCGATCACGCGGATAACAACACTTTCGAGGACAATCATTTCTATAACAATTCAATTTTCTCAGTGGGAATCGGACTTCAATCAAGTTCGGACTGCATTATAGCTAACAACACCATTGGCGCTGACGGGCTCAACCAGGAAGCGGTCAATCTTTACGGCAATTGTAATCGAAATTTAATCTATAACAATACCATCCACGATCGGGAATGGACCATATCTATAGGATCGTCGAGCAACTATAACATCATCAGGAATAACAGCGTATACAATAGCGATTACGGAATATGGGTATGGACGGGAAGCAGCAATAATCGGATATTCGGCAACAGGGTGAACAACACAACCTCACCCGGTATATCCATTAATTACTGGTCGGGTTCGGGCGTAATGGAAAGAAACACCGCAGAGAACAACACTGTATGGGACTGCCCGGTGGGAATACACAGCGATGCCAACTCAAGGAACTTCACAATAATTAATAATACGATATTCAACTGCACAACGGGAATTCTGATAGAAGGTAAATGGGGCCACAATATTTCCGGCGGTGAAATATACCTTTGCCACTTCGGAATAAAACTCGACAGTACGGCCAAAAGCTCAATATTTGGTTCCTTGATCCATGATTGCCAAAACAGCGCTGTCAACATCACCCAGTGCGATAATATATCTGTTATTAATTCGATATTCCATTCCAATGCCCTGGTAATGTTGATACGGAACAGCACTAACTTAACTGTCTTCTCGAACGATTTCCATAAGAACAAAATTAGCCTGGATCATGACGAACTGAGCGAAACAATGTTCCGGATCAACGATATACATCACCAGGATACCGGCTTGGTACTGGATGCTTCGGGAAACCTGTCCGTCGAGAACAATACTTTCCGTTCCAATTCCATCGGAGTGTCATATAAAGGTAGGAGGGGGTCGTTCAAAAATAATATCTTTTTCGGAAATACGGTTGGTATCAGCTATGAAGGAGGCCTAAGCGCTATAGCCAATAATACTTTACACAATAATACCAACGGAATATCCTTCTTGGAGGAAGGGGCTAACGTGGAATACTGCGATCTTAGGGACAATAACTATGGTCTTCATTTCTCGGCTGCTGGACGTGCCAAAATCACCCGCTGCATTATCATGAGAAACACTTTTGGTATTTACGCGGAGTATGTCCAGGGCGTCCTTCTGGACCAATGTACCATTAGAGATAATATTGGATACGGCGTGTACTCCACAGATCTGGCAGGAGTGACCGTTAAGGATTCGCGGCTGGCATCGAACGGTGGGTGGGGGATATTCTGCATCATGGAGGGCAGGGTGGAGATCGAAGCCATGAACAATGCTTCCATAGAAAACGAAGATATTTTCATATCTGGCTATATCACCGTCTACGACGGAGGTAGTCTATGGGTGAAGGGGTCGCACCTGCGCATTGCAGGGGCCGAAGGGCATTATTACAGCGTTGAGATTGGATCGGGTGGTTTCCTATCATTACGAGACAGCACAGTTTCTTCAGGGAACAAGCAGCCGTATCAATTCTTCGCCCGCAGGGATAGCACTCTGGAGTTGATAGACAGCAGCGTGACGGGATGCGGGATAAGAACGCGGAGCCAACCCAGTGATGGATGGGGGGTAAGCCTGGACAATTGCAGCGCAATCCTCGTACGGTCCAGTTTCAGGGATACGCCATGCGGCATCTTCATCCGTGACTGCAATTTATCCATATCCGAGATTACTTTTTCCGAAACGGAGCACTGGGCATACATAACCTCGTCCTGGGTGACGTTTCGTAACTGCACATTCGTCCCATCACAATCGACCAATGTGTTCATCACATTTTATGACTCACAGGTTTCACTCGAGAACTGCTCAGTACCAAAATCCGGTTTTACCATGTCGGCGGAAAATAACGCCAGTGTGATCCTCACGGACACAGCTCTGGACCCTAAGCTGATGAGAACTGACATCTCATCGACCGTCATTGTTCGATTCGGGTACGTCTTTCATTTCGTGGACCCGGATGGCAATCCCGCCCCCGAGGTAAGTTACTACATTACTGACGGTACAGGTAAGGTGGTCCATACGGGGATATCTGATGATAACGCCACCTCCGGCATTAAGTATCTTGTTGCATTTCAAGGCAGCGTGGGAGATGTGTACCATGACTGCAATCCCCACGAATTGACAGTGGGGGTGGTGTCTCCTAACGGTTATCAAATACATGAATTCAACGTGGACGGAAAAGGTGATCTAACAATCACGGTGAACTTCTATCCCTTGGTCAATTTCTCAAAAGATCTTGAGCTTCCGGAAGGTGGAAATCTTTCAGGAGAATTCAACCTGAACGACTGGTTCTCGGACCACGGAAACCTGGATTATCTTTGTAGCAACCAGGGAAATCTCTCCGTTACGATACATCCCAACGGTTCGGTGGACATAGATATCCCGGACCCCGACTGGTACGGCGTGCAGAGGATAAGTTTTACAGCCACAAATCGATTCCATCTACGGAGCACCATCACAATAAACGTAACAGTTCTTCCAGTGGACGACGCTCCAGTTATTCTGCCCATTGCGAACATAAGCATTGAACACGGAGACACAATAATCATTAACCTCACAATACTGATCCATGACGTGGACACGCCCTTCGCCTTTTTGAACATCACCCTCGATTCCGGTCTTTTCAATATCCAGGACCATCGATTGGTTATACCGTACCATGAATTGTCGGAACCAGTGCTTGTGACCATGTACGTGAATGATAATTTATCGGCTGTCAATTCCAGTTTCCGGGTCTTTTTCAGGCCCTATCAGAAACCGGTCTTTCACCCCCTGCCCAATACCACGGTGGAGATCGAAATTCTTTACCTCATAAACCTTAGTCACTATTTCAATCTCACCAATGATGACCTCTCAAACCTTACCGTAAGCACCAGCAGCGACCATATCTCGGTCCAGGGACACCTGCTCTCGTTATTGTACCCTGAAATTATGTACTTCGAAAATGTTTCCGTATACTTTTCAATAAACGAAAGAGAATTTACGAGAAAACTGAATCTTACTGTGACAGGACACCCGGTATTCGGAGAACTGCCGGATACTACGGTTAGCAGCTGGACCGCGTATTATCTGGAACTGGATAACTATTTCGTGCTGTCCCAGCGGGACCTGACCCGCGTAAATATTTCAGTGATGAGTTCATTCGCTTCCATGGAAGGCCATACCCTAAAACTCTTCTATCCGGAAGATATCGGCTTCGAAAGAGTGGTGATCAACTATCAGCTGGGGACGAATTCATATCTTCGGATCATTAATATAACCATAGAAGATCCGAATCACGCTCCTGAAATGGTGGATGAGTACGTTTCCAATGAAGGTATTTTTTATACCTTTACAGTATATACAAACGATCAGGACGGTCAGGAACTGTCGGTGAGATTGGTTTTGAACGGGAATATTACTTTTATGGATATCGACGAGAACACATTGGGCAAGTTCATGGTCACTCTTCAGATGGATCCCGGCGAGCATTTCTATTATTACTCCCTGGACGACGGAGCTAACGAGACAAACAGTATGGTCAATACCAGTGTAAAGGTACTGGAAGTAAGGGGTGAGGAGAATGTTGAGGTAAATGAAAATACACTGACAGAGTTTTTGAAAAGCTGGCCCTCGACGCTCCTGATTATAATTATCATCATCATGGCAGCGATTCTTCTTTCGGTACTCGTTTTCAGAGCTAAGAAAAAAGAACGAAAGAAACCCTCTATCGAATCTGTGGAGGAGCCAGAGAGTGAAATGGATGATAGAATTATACCTGAACCGGAGGTGGTGATCAGGACCGAAGAGCTGGAAACACATGAAACGCCGGAACCGGAAATCCCCAAATTACCAATACTAGAAAGGGCCGACCCGGTATCAGCTCAGCCTCCATCATTGGAATCGGTTCCGCCGACTCAAATGGCACCAAAATCCATAGGTAGAGACAAAAGCCTGAAATGGCTTGAAAAAGGAATGAGATTTGCAGTAAAGGGGGAAAAATCCAAGGCGGAGAAATCTTTCAACAAATCCATTTCGCTCGATCCATTCGACCCAAATCCATGGTACCAGAAATGCCTGCTGGACCAAGAAAACGGTAATACTGTAGAAGCCGAGGAATGTATGGAAAAGCTTCTGGAACTTATTCCGGATTTGATCGAATTTGCTTCTGAAAACACGCCCCCGGTGCTCGATGCCATGGAAACGAGCACGGCAATGGTGGAAACGTTACCCGCCCCGATCTCATCAGATCCTCCGCTGAATGACAAATTCTCGGAACAGTTACCAAATGAAATTTTTTCGGTACCGCTGCCGAATGAATTTTTTTCGGTACCGCTGCCGAATGAAATATTCTCGGCACCGCTGCCGCCGCCCGATCTGGCGGCCGTTCTTCCCGATACCGGCATAAAAGTATCGAATGAAGTGCTTCCGCCACCGGTGGATGTGCCCTTGCCGAGATCCGAGGAAGCTGAAGAACAAGCTCTGAGTACAGTAACGGAAACTAAATTCGAGGGTACCGAAGAAGCTCAAAATGTCGGCGGTGAAATAAATGTCGACACGCGGAATGTAGAAAACCAACTGACAGCTCCACCAAACACACCGGATATAATAGTGGAAACGGGAGTCGAAGCTCTGGAAGCTCAACAGACAATATCCTCTCCAACAACGGAACCGGATAATACTGTGAAAAAGGAAATTGACCTTACGGAGCATGAATCCATGCCGGACGCTGATGCGGAGCTCGGCACTGCCGTCGCGGATGAACAAGAAAATACGGCATTGAATGTCCCGGGACCTGATCTTCCCACGGAAGGTCCCCTCAATTCAGAAACGGTAAAAACTGAAGAAACCGATGAGGACGAGGAACTGGACGCATTGCTTTCGGAGCTTAACGTGTAAAGCCGTCCCTTTTTGGTACGTCTTTACCAATAAGTCTGTCCAAATGTGCCTGACTTTACGTGTAAAGCCGTCCCATTCTGGCACCCGACATAGAATCGGAGATTCTATTAGGGTTAATAGAAACTTGTTTCTATGTCACCCGTAGGCATACTTGCCGATACTGGAATATTCCCTAGGGAACATTCCCGTCCTGGCCAACACGTAAGTTGACCAATGGTGCAGCAACACTTTAGAGTGTTGCGGAGCAAAGCGGGCACGTCTTTACCAAGAAGTCAGTCCAAATGTTCCGTTCTTTACGTTTGAATCAATCAGGATTCTTTTCGCGCCATGATAAAGAACAATACCATCACAGCGAAAATTAAAATTATTATTGCCACCACTATATATAATAATATTGAAGTGTCAGCAGTCTCAACATCATCCCCGGTATCGATGATACTGCCGTCATCATCTCCCGGGATGGTGGCGTTCCAACCCACCGGTACCTGCGGGGTGCCTGGTTCCGTCCCATTAAGATATTCCGCCAGATTTGTGATGTTGTCCCCGTCGGCGTCCTCATCAGCATCCAGGGAAGAACGGGGGTCGAGGCCGTATCTAACTTCCCATCCGTCGGGCATCTTGTCATTGTCGGAATCATCGCGAAGTGGGTCGGTTAAATACAACGTTATTTCCACTCCGTCGCCCAGCCGGTCCCCGTCCGTATCGATCCTCAGGGGGCTCGTATTGTAGGTGACGACCTCATCATAATCGCTCAAACCATCCCCGTCGGTATCGTTCAGCAAAGGCGACGTAAGATGATCAAACTTTTCCGGCCTATCGTCCAGGCCGTCCCCGTCCGTATCGTCCAATGCCGGGTTCGTTTTAATTTTATACTCGTATTCGTTGGCCAGGCCGTCGAAGTCCAGATCCCCTCTATTATCTCTGTTAAGCGGATCAAGCCCGTATTCCGCTTCCCATCCGTCCGGCATTCCGTCTTCATCGGTGTCATTTGAGAACGGGCAGGTCCACCAAAGGTATTCTCCCGATTCCGTCAGGCCGTCGCCGTCACGATCCATGTTCGCGTCTGCCGGATCGTTCACAGAAAGGTTCATGTGATTTTCCCAGATATCCGGCATTCCGTCGCCATCTGCATCCGCTTCATCCGTTACGTAGCCGTCGCCGTTTATCTCATAGTGATCACCGGTAATCACGATCTCAATATCGCCATGAACCGTAATAAGGCTCTGGGCTGTCACATTCCCCGAACCCCTCTCCGTCATGTAAAGATGCTGGAACCATTCATCTCCACAGGGATTTTCCTGGTACTCCAGGTTATCAACTACCTCCCGGTGAGGATGCCCGTATGAATTTGTGAGCCCCACGGACACAACGGCATTCTCGGGGCGGACGGTCTCCACGAATTCCCAGGTGCTGGAAGAATAGCTGCCGTGATGGTTCAGGTGAAGAACATCGATACCGAAATCTCTCAATTCGGGAGCCAAAAGCTCTTCAACACCCCAGGTCAGGTCACCGCAGACGAGAAAATCGAATGTCCCGTAGCTAATGAGATAACCCAGGCTCTTGGCATTCTCCGCCAGATCCCAATCCGCCGTTCCACCTCCTAAGACTTTCCCGTTCACAGTGACGCAGGTTGCACTTACACCGCCACCAAGGTCTATAATGTCACCGACCCCGGGAGTCGACCGCGGGATATTCTTTTCACCAAGGGTCCAGATATAATCATCCACATAAGAATTATCCTTTTCTTCCTCGCGGCCCCGATCAATGGCATTCGATATCTCGATATCGTCATTTGTTTTCAGTTTTCCATCCTGACCTGCTGCGATCTCCCAGGTACCGCCGATATGATCCGAATCCCAGTGCGTCGACACCAGGTAATCGATCTTTTCGATGCCTTTGTCCTGCAGAACTCCCAGTACCGGGGCTCCGTTAATAGCCGTATCCACAAGCATGGTTTTCCCCGAAGGCACAGTAATAAGGGTGGAGTCACCTTTCGATACGTTTATACAGGTTATGGTAAGCCCAATTGATTCAGGAATATTTCCATCTCCCATCGCACCTGAAATTGTTGTAACGGTCAATGATGTAAAATAGATCCCTAACAGAAATAATGTAATGAAAAGGATCAGGATATGAAGTTTAGTTTTTATCAGAAAACCATTCATTCAATTTCCCCTAACGACTTGATTAAAAATTCACCTGGCACAGGTAAACGTAGTCTACGTTTATGCCACTTTTGGCGTTTATGGTCAATTTCCAGATATCGAATTCGGTTGCTGCAAGGTACTGGTATGGGATGGTTAGTACCTTAACCTGGGTGGAGCCCGTGGGGTCCTGTTCCAGGGTGCTGGCGTAGAGAGTCCCATTGGGATAGTAAATGGACATATCAAGCTGGTTCTGGTAGTGATCTCCCAGATTCTGCCCGCCGGAATAGCTCAGTTCCAGGGTAACGTCCGTGGCCATATCCTTAACGGGAATATCGTATTCCTCTTCTTCGGAGACCGACAGTGACGATACAACTGACTCCCTGTAGCTGACGTGCAAAATAACTGATTTCGTGATATATTCGTGACCTGCAAACTCTGTTTCCACGCGGGCTTTATATCTGCCGGATACCGAGTATCTATGGACCACCGGTGACGCTGGATCGGAGTATGTTTTGGCCGAATCGTCACCGAAATCCCACCTGAAAGAACGGACCTGGCCGGTGATGTTAACAAATGCAAAGGTAACATCCATGGGAGCAAGCCCCTTGGTGCGGTTAACCTGTATCACAAAGCCGGGTTCCGGTTCCTCACCTTGGTTATCGTCATCTGGATCCGTGCAGCCGGAAAGAAGCGTTGAAACCACGAGAATCGTGACCATCAGGAGACTAATTCTCCCTTTTACATGCCCTGCGACATCCATCATTGCATAAATCCCGTTCGGACTATAAAACACTTTTGCAGCATTGTAAACCGACCTTACCACCTTTATGAAAACATGTCGCGTATTTCCATTTCTTCCCTTATCCGCCTCCGTTTTCCTGTTCGAGTTATATAAAAAATAAGAATGATCAGAGAGATAAGGCCGCCGATACCCGCTCCCATGATACCGTTCACATATTTGGAATATATCTCCTCACGGTAGCCCTCGAAACCGGATTCGTACAACGGATGATATAATTCAAATTTTTCATCCAGCTCCCTTCTATGGCCCGAATCCTGCTCATGATAATTTTTTTCGGCTCTATAGCGAGTCTCGTTATGATAATATCCCATGATCAGACTTCCATCGACATCTCTTATATTATCGCCCGGGCTCACAGTGGGATAGATCTTTTTGAAAACTGCAAGGCAGGTAACGGCTGCCAGGATGACCACGGTGATGACCAGTAAAGCCATAATTGCCTTTGGCCTGCGTTTCAGAACCAGTATCAGCAGTATCGCAGGGACCATTACAAAGACCGTACCCAATCCCAACTGGGCCGGTTGAACCGATATCGACATCTTTCTCCACCATGTACTATTGAAAGTCCATCAACATAGTGAAATCGAGAGAACTGTAGGAATGAGTGAGCGATCCTATGGATATGATATCCCCGTAAGGTGCGTAATCGCCAATATTTTCTAATGAGATGTTCCCCGATATCTCAATTAGGGTGCGCCCGGACCGGGACAGCTTTATTTTTTCCAGGTGTTCCCTGCATTCCCTTACTTCGGAGGGTTTCATGTTATCCAGCATTATGATGTCGGGGGAAAAATCCACGGCTTCCTTGAACTGGTCCACCGTTTCCACCTCGATGTCGATCTTTTTCGAAAAAGATATTTTCTCGTTTGCCTGCTTGAGTATCTTCGTCACTCCCCCGCAGGCCCGGATATGATTCTCCTTGATGAGCGCCATGTCGTCCAGGGAATAACGGTGCGGGTCCCCGCCACCTACTCGAACCGCCTTCTTTTCGAAATACCTGAATCCCGGGGTAGTCTTTCTCGTGGCCGCTATCTTGACGTTTTCGTTCACCGGGCGGACCCTCTCGACAAATTTCCGGGTCTTGGTGGCGATCCCGCTCATTCGCGCCAGAATGTTCAATCCCACCCGTTCCGTTCGGAGGATATCCTTCACGTTCCCCTCCACGGTGCATAACACAGTTCCGGGGGTTATTTGCGAACCGTCTTGAAGCGGATTTTTAATAACACAATTCGAAAGACTGAAAAGAGCAATCAGTTCTTCGAGCCCAGCCACCACTCCCCCTTCTTTTGCAATTATACTTGCTCTTGCGTGCCGGTCTGGTAGAAGATTTTCCGAGGTAATATCCCCCGAACGTACATCCTCTTTCAGGTAACTGTTCAGCAATTCGGTTATTCCGTAAGTTCCAGCCCCATGACTTCCCCGCGGCATCGAACATTCACCCCTTGAACTTAGCAATTCTTACTCTTCTTCCTCCTCCTCTTCCTCCTCTCCCACCTGTTGAGATACCCATTCCTCCACCTCTTTAGCCCGATCATCTTCCCCTTCTCCATCCCCCAACATTATCTCTATATCGTCCTCACTGATGGCGAATTCATCATCCTCTTCAGGCTCGTATTCCTCTTCGGGTTCCATATCTTCGTCTTCAAGCTCAATATCGTCGATATCTATATCCAGATCATCTCCAACGCCAAGGTCCAGGTCCAGGAGATCGAAATCGAGATCCTCTTCTTCCTCGGGTTCCGGTTCCACGGGAATTTCCTCCGGTTTTTCTTCCACAGTGGGCGGCTCGGGGGGTTCCTCCGAGACTGCTTCTTCGGATGCACCCCAGGGCGGTGTTTCGGGTTCCGGCTCTTTCACTTTCTTCTTCCGTGGTTTCGCTTTTTTCTTTCTTTCTTTCTTTTTGAGCATCTCCTCCGGAAGCATCTCGTCAATGTCCAAAGCTTCCTCGGGTTCCTCATCATCGTCGAGTATTACCTTTTTCCTCTTCTTTCTTTTCGGTTCTTCAGGGACCTCTTCTTCCTCGGGTTCGGGTTCTTCCTCTTCCTCCGGCTCCTCTATCTTTTCCGGTTCTTCATCCGGTTTCTTCTCCGGAAGCTCTGCTGCCGGACCCATCTTCTCCTCTTTCTTCTCCTTTTTCTTCCTCTTTTCCAGCTTTTTCTCCGGTTCCTCTTCTTCCTCTTCCTTCTTGTCCTTCTTTTCCTTGCCCTTTCCTTCCTTCTTGTCCTTCTCCCGCTTCTTGATAATGAGGAAAATGATGAGAAGCAGGAATATCAGCCCTAAGATGATAAGAGCGATCAGGAGGAACAAATTCGGGTCTTTTTCATCCTCCTTTTCAGGAATGATGTCCTCCTGCTTCACCTCCCTTTCATCATCGGGAAACTGATCCAGCTTCAATCCAGTGGTTGAATCTTCCGCTGACATACCTGGATTCCACCTATCCGGGGCCCCGTCCTCATCCGTGTCGACGCTTGCTGCGGGATCCTGTGGAAATGCGTCCGGGTAAGGTCTACCGTACACGTCCACGAGGGTGCTGTCGTTCCTGACCAGATATTCATCGTCACCATCCTTTATCTTCCATCCCTCATCGTCTGCGGACCAAGCAATGGAAGTCTGGAGCTTGATACCATTATCTCCAAAAGCGTTCTTTAGGCGAAGGTCCACGGATCCATTCTTGAGATGCTCGCTGTAATCCTGCGGCAGCTGGAACAGCAGAACCCACGTGACGGAATTCTTCTGCGTCTTATTGGGCAGCCATTCGTCCGGAAGACCGTCGCCGTCCGTATCCATTGCTGCCGCTGGGTCTTCAGGTAAATTGTCGGCGTTATCGCCCACGCCGTCCCCATCAGTGTCTTTCCATTCGGTGGAATCGTTCAGGAATTGGGTACCATTAACACCACCCTTGGATGAACCGTTAGGGTTCAGGCTTTCATACTGAGGTTCATTATCATCAGTGATCCCGTCGCCATCCTGGTCATTGGTACTCACGTTCAGGAGATAGGGGGGGGACGTGAAAAAATTCCCCGAAGTATCGTTCAAAATGATACGGAGCCGCACGTATCCCACGGAAAAATCAGGAGTGCTGAGGACGGCCATCCTGTTATTGAACATCATGGAATTTGCATAGTTGGTGTTATTCTCTGTTGCATTAACATTTGTGTATTCCAGTTTTGCTCCCACTAGTGATGAGGGATCGTCGACGTTGTCCTCTCGACTGATTGTAACTTTTATTTTCTTCCCTGCAACGATAGAGGTGGTTTCGTCGCTCTCAATGGAAGTGAACCTGTCAGGTTTAAGCTCGAGTTCGATCCCAATAAGTGTCGCCGCGATTATGTCTTTGACATAAACCAATTGGACGGGGGTCAAGTTGAAGTTTCCCCTGGTATCGCTGACATTGAAATAATAGTACAATTCCTTGGCGTCCTCGGGAACATTCACCGTGACAAGGAAAGACCCGTCATCCCAGATCATCGGATTCAGTGTGATATCCGATGGCCAAGAGGGTTTAAAATCGTAGATTAGTGTCACTTTAAGCCTTTCCGGATCGTCCACGTTGTCATAGGCCTTGATCGATAGAGTTAACTTTTCGTTGGTTTCAGGGGGATCCGGCGAAAAGGACGCGTTTCCCTCAATACGGGGGTACATGCTATCATTGACGGTGATCTTGTAATCGCCCAGGCGAAGGAACATGTCGTTCACGTCGAATATCTCCAGATAATAGGTAAGGTTCGAGCCGTTAAGCGTGGATATGCTTTTCCCGAAATGCTGCAGCATCCGAGCATAGCTGATGTGAAAGTATCCCGACCTCCCGTCGCCGGATATTTCCGAATACAGCTCCATGGGTTCGGGCCATTCTTCCGTTCCTTCCTCCTTTATGTAGATCAGGGTCTTGTTCAGCCCAATGTTGTCCGTTGCATGGAGACTGACGGTAAAATCATCCCCCGTTCCCGCATCGAAATTTCCCGTAAAGTTAGCATCCGCAATAGGGGCATCATCATCAACGAATGAAATAACGTACGGGATCCCTCGACTTCCCAGAGCATCCATATTCCCCGCCGCGTCATATATATGAATGTAATAATACAGTGATGTCCCGTCTGTGGTGTCAAAACCGTGGTCCGTGTAAAGCGTTATTGGATAGGAGAGATGAAACGATCCCTCGCCCGCCGAATATTCCATCTCCAATTCCATCCATTCACCGTCCATTCCCTTCTTGATATGCAGGGTGGCTTCGGTGAGACCCACGTTATCCGTTGCCGAACATTGTATGGTGAAATCGTTGTTCGTTCCCCTGGTGACGTTGCCGGTAAGGTCGATAGCAACGGGAGCAATGGAATCTATCACGGAGAAATTATAGGCCCATCCAACGGGAACCGTTATGGAATTTCCACTAAGATCGAACACGGTTACGTTAAACTCGACTCTCCCGACCCTGTCGAGGTCCGAAAATACCGTCAAGTTATACGTGGCACCCTGATGCATCATGGTAAGCTGTTTCGTACCCTTATCGTCATATATACCGGACAAGGTGATACTCACATTCTGGATCTGAAAAGTATTATCGAAGACGTTCACGATTATATCGATCTCATCCCCCGTATTATATACCTTATCGAAAAGAGGATCGCCAACCAGTTCGGGGAGGTCATTGTCCGTGACATTGAAAACTATGACATCATCTTCAGCAGCGGCCCGATCGAAAGCGATCCCGCCCTTGACGACATATGGGTGGTTAGTACCATCAGAGACGTGATAAAATACTTGAACATAAGCCGCATCACCAGGGACCTGAAGAGTATTGTTCCAGATTTCCGCTTCCAATGGCGAGCCGCCAGTTACCTTTTCCAGTACTACCCGTGAAAAGAGATTATCTTCCTGGTTGTTCGTATATACGAATTTGTAATAATAATATACAAATGCCACTGCGATGTTATCGTTGGCCCGGACACTCAGATTTACCACATCGCCGGTGGTGAAATTCTTATTCAAATCCACGGCGCTGGGATTTTCATCATCTATCATCTGACGGGTCCTGACAGCCGTACTCGTCCAGTTCCCTTCCCCATCCTTGGCGGAAAAGAAAAAATACAAGGTTCCCGCAAAATCGTTTCTGAGAGAAATGGTCCGATTGAAGGGATTGGGTGTCATTAATGTTTTGTTTAAGTGCTGCCCGGCGTTCCCATACCAATATTCCACAGTGGATAGATTGACCTCCACATTGTCGTATATGGAAATCGCGAAATTGAACAGATTGCCGGTAAATGCCGTGCCGGTGCTTTCATCATAACCGAAAACTGGATGTTGGTTGTCATATATTCTCACGGACCGGTTTGCCGTCTGATTCCAGTTACCTGACTGGTCCTTTACCAAGAAGGTATAGTTCAATACTCCAGAAATATTTGCCGAGAGTTGGATATCGTAGAAATACGGACCGTTCCCACTCATGCTGTTGTTGACAGGAATATCTCCTCTACCCACAAATTCATACCGGACCCTTACTTCAACCACCAGGACGTTATCCGAAGCGTCTGTTGTGAAGTTCAGCCACCCGCCTGTGACGCTCCAGCCAGGCGTGTTGTCGTTCTCGATAACCGGCAGTTCATCGTCTGCGATATTTGCGGTCTGATTCCCCGAGGAATTCCAGTTCCCCTGGTCATCAACGGCCGAGATCAGATAATTCAATACTCCTGTAAAATCATTTCGAAGGGTGATAGTACGCACGTAATATCCATTTACAAGATTCATGGACAGGTTCGTGTGTCCACCACCTGCACCATACCAGTATTCAATGAAAACACCATTTATGTTGATATTGTCCGACCAGCTGCAGTTGAAAACGAACTCTTCGCCCGTGTAACCGGTATTCGGCACACTCTTGTTCACGAGGCGGGGTAATATCAAATCGGTAACGGCCACCTGGGCAGGTGAAGTGACGTTCCAATTCCCGGATGTATCGTTCGACCAGAAATAGTAGGTCAAGGTCCCGTCGGCGTCCAAGGGCAATGTCACCGTCTTTGTATACGGGTTCGCACCACCGAGAGAAAGATTATATGAATAATTACCTATGGTATAGTTAACTCTCACCGAGTCGAGATTCGTATTATCCGTCACTGTGATATTGAAGGTCAGGTTTCCCCCGCAAACGCCCGAATTGGGTGTTGAATTCTGGCCGAAAACAGGTCCGTCATTATCCAATATACTGGAGTTCAGCAGGAGCAACTGTTCCCAATTACCTGCTGTATCATTTGCTGAGAAATTGTAATGCAAGGTACCTACAAAATCATTTCTGAGCTGGATAGTGTGCTCGTATGAATCTCCTCCAACGTTAACCATTGTGACATTCGTATGATTTCCATTCCCGTACCAGTATTCGACCCATGCATTAAAAATTTCTATATTTTCCTTCCACGAACAATTGAACACAAAAGGATCGCCAGTGTAACCAAGTGCTGGCGTGTTGGTACCGTTATTTACCGGAGGATCATCGTCCATGACGGAGACGTTGGAAACTCCCGTCTCATTCCAGTTTCCAGAAGAATCCACGCAAGATATATTGTAATGGAGGGTTGCATTGGAGTTTGCCGGAAGAGTTATGTTCCTGGTAAAATAGGAGGTGTTCTGGACATTGGACAGGGAGACATTGGTGCCGTTCTGAGGGGCATCATTCCCATACCAGTAAAGGACCCGGGCCACGAGGTTTCCAGGCGAATCCAAATTATCTTGGGCGGATACGTTAAAAACAAAACTATCATTCGTGGTTCCGCTTGGGTTTGACAGATCCTGCAGCATAGGTTTATCATTATCGTTGATCGATACCCTGGAAACCGGCGTAATATTGGTATTGTTGGAGAGGTCGTTAAGATAGAAATAATAATACATAACAGTAAGATTGTTAGCAAGGTCAATGGTCTTATTGTACACGTCATTTACTTCATTCACCATGGAGTCATTGAAGAAACTTATGTTATCATATGTATAATTCACATAGGTATCCGTAAGCCAGACATTATCCGTGATATTGACGGAAAAGATGAACGGTTCACCGGTGGTCCCG
Organism: uncultured archaeon; assembly: GCA_964342815.1. Classification (GTDB taxonomy): domain Archaea; phylum Thermoplasmatota; class Penumbrarchaeia; order JASLWR01; family JASLWR01; genus JASLWR01. The sequence goes on from CAYFHS010000013.1 coordinate 96,282, forward strand.
GAATTTGGCGTATTGTTCGCCAGGACCTGGGGAGCATCGTTATCGTTCACGGTCACGTTTCCCTGTGCTGTGGTATTGTAGTTTCCGGCGGGATCAAGAAAATAAAAGAAGTAGTGCATATCGGTTGCATTCGATGCCACCGTGATAGTGTGGTTCCACATTTCGCCTGCTACATTCGCCATGGATTCGTTGTAATAAACACTATCGTCGTATGTAAAATTTACATAGGCCGATTGAATATTGACATTGTCAGTGAAATTGGCACTGAAAGTGAATGGATCACCTGTAGTGGCTGCCAAGGGAGTATTGTTTATGACAAAGGAAGGGGCTTGGTTATCATATTCCACCGAATAATTGGTATTTAGATCGGGGCCGGGGTCCATTTCGTAGTTTCCGTCGTAATCTGCACCTCTCCATGTAAAATTAATTTTTTTCCCCAGAGGGTAACCCGAGAGATTCATTATTATCTCGTAGGTGTTACCGGCCTTCGACCAGTTTCCGGCGTTCACTCTTGTTGGGGCGCTGTCGTTCCCGCTCTGCCCGTAAAACGCAAGGTACCAGTCGCCATCGTCTTCGAATTGGTACCAGAACTCCACGGTGGAATCGTTCACGCCGCTTCCGTTGTCGGTGATATTCTCTTTGAATGTAAATGATTCGCCCCCTACGTAGTTCACACCAGGAAACGGAGATACTCTCGAGAGAACCGGGGACTGCGGATCGGTCAGTGAGATAGTGGGAGCCTTGAATTGATCCACGCTAACTGCCTGCTCGGCTGAATCATAATCTACGTGGGTCACATTGATGGTATAATCCCGGTCATACCAGTAACTGCCGTTGTATATGAAATGAATGGCCTGGGCCCATGCCGTGCCCTGTGCATCGGTGTTCAGAGTGAAACGCTCCTGGGCAGTACGGTTGATCATTTTGATCGTGGCTCCCGAGATGCCGTCATCATTACTGTTCACGACGGTGGTTTTGACAAAATAATTTATCGAGAGATTTCCGTAACTTCCAACATTGAAAGTATCATTTTTAAATGAACAATTCAAAAGCGTGAGGTTAATGATATGGGTGGCATCCGTATTGATATCCATCGTATCGCCGGCCCCCGGATTAGTCCAATTCCCGATGGTGCAGTTATCGATGACAATGGATCGAGTATTTCCTGTTGCATATACATTTTCACCCCAAGTATTGGAAATACTGCAATTGGTGATGGTAGGTGTGGAACCCACATGCATTCGAATACCATTACCTGTGGTATTATGCACATTTGTGTTCATTATGAGGGGTTGGCCTCCCCCGACATAGATTCCCGTTGAAGTTGAGTTGAATAAATTACAGCCCACTACATTTCCATTTGATGATATCTTGATTCCACCCTCGTTATTACCACCATCACCTGTGTTATTGATGGTGCAGTTTAAGATTATCGGATTGCCCGAACTCGTAAATTTCACACCCCAATCCGAGGTCTCATTGATCACACAATCATTTACTTCGGTATCGCCGCCTGTAATATCGACGCCGATCATGGCATGTTCAATTAAAGTATGATTGATATAAGCGATCCCGCCGCTTTCCACGACAATCCCCTGATAGCTCCCCGGAGACGGAGACGATGCATTGGAACCGACAGATATAGGATTGTTCATCGTACCGTTCATAACCAGCTTGCCCCCGCTCTTCACTACTATGGAACCGTTACCGTTACTGGCATCTATAAGAACCTCCGCTCCTTCCCAGATTGAAAGCGTATGACCCGAGCTAACGTTAAATTCATCATCAACATAATGAACATCTCCTCCCTGCCAGGCTTCATCGCCGGAAGTTCCGCCTCTATGGTATACATTCGCACCGGAAGCAGTTTCAACTCCCCATTCGTTTATCATAACCAGTCCGGAGAACAACATGACCATGGTCATAATATAACTACCAAACCTCAGTACCCTAGTTTTCATTTATCCACCATCCTTACTGACTTATCGTCCGCGGACATTTTCTATGAATGCCATATACAAGTATTTCCATAGTATTTAGTAGTATTTCGACGTTTTACCTATTTATGACAGTATCCTTTTGTCTATCAGCATATCCAACAACAATGTCTGATAGCCTTCTTTATTTTTATTTTTTATTCTAACCCTTTATGCTTTAATGGATATTGCAGGGAATCCTGCTATCGGTTTATTCCGGGTTGCGCCTAAATGAATGAAAACGGATGGGGATGAGAGGGGACCCTTCACAGGGCTTTGAATCCTTCAAACGATACGATGAGTACCTTACATTAAAGGGGGTGCGTTTGAGCTAAATATGCGCTTGATCGGAGTAGCTTCCCGAATACACACCTGTGGGACTCGGTTTTCAAAAATAAAGGAAGGTTCTGCAGTACTGATTTTCAAAGAAGGCAGGAAAAGTCATATCTGCGGTGGATTGGCATATCGAAACCAAACATTTTAATAAAAAAAAGCTATTTCCATCGGGACAATACCATAACAAAAGGTGGAAAGCAAATGGCATGGTTAAAAGATTGTATCAAGAACGTGCAGGATCGCATGAACCAAGACGTGGAACAGAGAAAAGTGGAACTCAAGGTGGAAGAGACGAACCGTGAATTGACCTACTACCAGCAGGCCAGCGAGTTCCCATCCAACGATAAGATAGACGAGATGATGGAAGGCTATCAGGATGCTCTGGACACCTTTACCCTTATGGAAATACTTATCGAACACGGCCTCACTACAAAGGAAGAGTATTACGAGAGAAGAAATAGGCTGGAAGAAGAGTTGAGAGCCGAGATAAAAAAGCAGTACATGGAAGACCTGCCCATATAATACCCAAAATGGAATAATTCTTGTTTGGGCCGCCAATATTCGAAGTAATTTGAATGATAATGGTAGAACTCTGGCTCATGAATTGGTGAAGGGAAACGACTAAGCAGGTGAATTAGATAAACAAATTTATATAAGGTTTGGGCAATTTGGAGTAAAGTCAAACATATTTACCTTAAAAGAATATATGAAATATTACACATATAATTTGAGAGGAATTTTGATAATTATATGTTCCCCTGGTTCATATAATAAGGAGGAAATCGAATGGTTAAAGCGATCGGAATAGATCTTGGCACTACAAATTCGTGCGTAGCGGTCATGGAAGGTGGTGAAGCAGTCGTAATTCCCAATGCGGAAGGTTCACGCACCACGCCTTCAGTGGTGGCATTTACGAAAGAAGGGGAACGACTGGTGGGTCAACTTGCGAAAAGGCAGGCCATCACGAATCCAGAACGAACTATAGCTTCAATAAAGAGAAAAATGGGTACCCGGCACAGGGTAAAGATAGGTGAAAAAAAGTACGCTCCTGAAGAAATTTCATCTATGATCGTATCCAAACTCAGGCACGATGCCGAAGAATATCTCGGTGAAAAGATCAAAAAAGTGGTTATCACGGTCCCTGCATACTTCGAAGATAGTCAGAGAAAGGCTACGAGAGACGCAGGTAAGATTGCAGGTTTACAGGTATTGAGGATAATCAACGAACCCACGGCCGCGGCATTGGCTTATGGTATCGACAAGGAAGAGGACCAGACCGTTCTGGTTTTCGATCTCGGTGGTGGAACCTTCGATATTTCGATCCTCGAATTGGGTGAAGGGGTCTTTGAAGTTAAAGCAACCAGCGGTAACAACCTTTTGGGCGGCGACGATTTTGACCAGAAGATAATGGATTATCTCATGAAAGAATTCCAAAAGGAACATCACCTGAGCATCACCGATGACAAATCAGCAATGCAGAGATTGAAGGAAGCCGCTGAAAAGGCAAAGATCGAGTTATCGGGAAGGCTTACCACCAACATCAACTTACCATATATCACCGCGGATGAGTCAGGGCCCAAGCATCTTGACGTAAACCTTACGCGGGCAAAGTTCGACGATATAACATCCGATCTCGTCCAGAAAACCGTAGGCCCCACCAAAAGAGCCATGAGAGATTCAAAGCTTAAGGGAAAGGATATAGGAAAGGTCCTCCTAGTTGGGGGTTCAACAAGAATCCCCGCAGTCCAGAACGTTATAAAAAAATTACTTAATAAACAACCAACCAAAGGGATCAACCCGGACGAATGTGTTGCGGTGGGTGCTGCGATACAGGCGGGCATTCTGACCGGCGAGGTAAAGGATGTTCTTCTGCTTGATGTTACACCACTCTCCCTTGGTGTAGAGACCCTGGGCGGTGTCGGGACAAAGCTAATTCCAAGGAACACTACCATACCCACCAGGAAGAGTCAGATATTTTCCACCGCAGTGGACAGCCAGCCCTCTGTGGAAGTACACGTCATTCAGGGCGAGAGGGAAATGGCCAAGGATAACAAGACCCTGGGCAGGTTCCATCTCATCGGCATACCGCCAGCGCCAAGAGGCGTTCCCCAGATCGAAGTGACCTTCGATATAGATGCAAACGGAATCGTCAATGTTTCCGCTAAGGACCTTGGCACTGGTAAAGAACAAAAGATCACGATAACTGCATCCTCATCCCTATCCGAGGGTGATGTGGACGGAATGGTGGAAGAGGCCAAGAAGTACAGGAAAAGAGACAAGAAGATGAAGGAACACGCCGAGCTGAGGAATCAGGCGGATGCTCTCGTATATGCAACGGAGAAGGCCATTGAGGAACTTTCCGAGAAACTCGACAAGCAGAAGATAAGGGATACAAAGATAGCCATAAAGAAGGTCAAGAGATCCCTGGGCGGAAGAGACCTCTCCGGAATCAAAAAATCCGTGGAGGAACTGACGGAAGTTTCGCAAGGACTGTTCTCCGAGATATATGACCGAACCGGAAGGGATTTCGGGGACGAGGTGGAGGAGATCGCCTCCAGGCCGTCTATCGGGAAGGAGAAAGAGAGACCTTCCAGGAAAAAAGGTCGGGAAAGCCGGGCAAAAGAGGCTTCCGGTTTCGATTTCGAACTAATGGACGAGGAGGAAGAGAAAGCAGCTCCCATGATGATACCTTGCGTCAGGTGCGGTTCCAAGATCAAAGTAGCTTCGAGGAAGAGGCCCATCAAGATAGAGTGTCCGAAGTGTGGAAAGAAAGGAACGTTGAAAACTCCACCCCCGGGAGCTGAACCAAAGAAGGAGCGTAAAAGACCTCCCAGAAGGGATAAGAAAAAATCCGAAAAACCCATGGAGATACCTTGTCCGCGATGTAAGACCAAGATCACAATCAAATCCAAAAAACGGCCTTACCAGCTTGAATGCCCCAAGTGTGGAAAGCGCGGAACTCTAAAATGAATCACCCACAGGTGAGCGTCTCGGGCCATTGGCCTTTCCTCGGCCCATTCTTTTATTTCATTAGGTTCAATCAGAATATTTTCTAGCGATATTATATAAACACAATATCCCAAAGATATATTGATTAGCTAGGTATTTGGATAGATAATTATGCTCGTCGATGATATAGACCTACCCCAAGAAATGTTGAACATTTTTTTCGATATGGGAATTAAAGAGCTGTATTCACCTCAGGCGGAAGCCATCCCGCACGTTCAAGAGGGGAAAAATATACTTATGGCGGTGCCAACTGCTGCGGGAAAGTCCCTTGTGGCCTATGTGGGCGCTTTACGAGGAGTGCTGAGGGGAGGAAAAGCCCTTTATATAGTTCCCTTGAGAGCGCTGGCATGGGAAAAGATCGAAGAGCTTAAACGATTCGGAAAGACAGGAATAAGCGTGGGCGTCTCGGTGGGAGATTACGATTCCGTTCATGAGAAACTGGCCAGCTGCGACATAATAGTGGCCACGGCCGAGAAGGCGGACTCGCTTTTGCGGCAGAGGGTCAAATGGCTGAAGGATATCAGTGTGGTGGTGGCAGACGAGGTCCATCTGATACAGGATGCAAAAAGGGGGCCCACCATGGAAGTGATCCTGGCAAGGTTCAAGTCACTTCCTCGGTCGATACAGATCATTGCGCTCTCCGCCACGGTCCCGAATTCTCAGGAGATCGCCGATTGGCTTCAAGCGGTGCACTTGAAAAGCGATTGGCGGCCTGTGGAGTTAAGATCATTTGTATTCCATGAAGGACATCTTTTCCATCCAGGCCCGGATCAAGAAATGATCGTGGAAATTAGCGGCTTCCCATACATGAAAAAGGGAGAAGAATCCATAATACGCGACAATCTGGAGAACGGTCATCAATGCCTGGTGTTCGTAAATGCCCGCAACAGGGCAGTCTCCCTCGCCCGAAAAATGTCGGTCCTCACGGATAAAAAACTAAGCGCCGTGGAGAAAAAAGAACTTCTTGATCTTGCGAAGCTGATGTTGAATGCTGAACGGGAGACCACCGATATCGCCAAGGAACTGGCGGGATTGCTCGAGAAGGGTTCTTCCTTTCATCACGCAGGCCTGACGGACTCTATGCGGAAGACAATAGAAAAAGGATTTCGGAAGGGCTCCATAAAAATCATAGCGGCGACTCCAACTCTCGCTGCAGGTGTTAATCTACCTGCCAGGAGGGTTATAGTCAGGGACAGTTATCGTTACGAGAGCGGGCGGGGCATGGCGCCCATACCGGTACTAGAAATAAAGCAAATGTGCGGCAGGGCCGGGAGACCGGGTTACGACACCGAGGGAGAGGCATTCATCATCGCATCCTCCCGCCAGAAGGCCGGTGAACTTGTTGAGCGCTATCTGGTAGGAGAAGGGGAGACGATCCAATCGAAGCTTGGTGTGGAAGGTGCGCTGAGGGTTCATGTTCTCTCATCCATCGCCTCGGGTTTCGTTACTGATTTCGATTCACTTGAGAAGTTCATAGATTCCACCCTCTATGCCAATCAGTCAGATAAATATTTCCTGAGAGAGCAGATATCCATCACCATCGATTTTCTCCTCGAAAATGGATTCCTGAAATATATGGATAAAATGGGTGACTTCAAAACAGATAAATTGGGCTTGTACGATTTTAAAACCCCAACCCCCCTTTCGGGGAGTCTCGAAGAGCGTTCGGGAGACCTGCCAATGTTCGAAAATGCTCTGGCTCTCAGTGCGCCAGGGAGAGGAGGGAGCGAGCCGGAAACTATTCGTTTTTATCCCACCGAGTTCGGGCTCCGCACATCCCGTCTCTATGTGGATCCCATGTCCGCTTTATGCCTAAGAAACGCATTGACGAAGATGGAGTGCGAGCCCGACAGAAAAATCAGTGAGCTGGGGGTGCTCCATGCACTCTGCTCTTGCCCTGATATGAACCCCTTGTATCTTAGGAAGGGCGATAGCCTTACATTTGCTGAGCTATATCATAATAGAAAAGATGATTTTCTCATGGAAGCTCCCGAGGACATGCATAAGTTCGAGTTCTTTCTGTCAGAGATAAAGACCGCGTCTCTGCTGATGGATTGGATGGAGGAGATGAGCGAGGACTATATAACCAAGAAATACAACATAGGTCCCGGAGACATAAGAAGCCGTGTGGAACTTGGAGAATGGCTTCTCTATTCCATGAAGGAATTATCAAAACTTTTCTCATACTCGCGGGTTGATCCACTTGAAAAAATGCTTGTAAGGATGCAACAGGGCATCAAAGAGGAACTTAGCGAGCTGGTTTCAATTAGGGATGTCGGGCGGGTGAGGGGGAGGGCGCTGTTTGAGGCAGGATTTACAGATTTTATGAAACTGGTCGAGTCTTCCGTCGAACAATTGATAACCATTCGCGGATTTGGAAAAGTTCTGGCCGAAAAGATATTGAGAGAAGTTAAATCGAGATATGGGGAACCAGAGGGTAAAAATAATAATAAGTTTATTTCATAACCTAGCTGTAAATACAGCAACGAGGTGAAATCGAATGAATCCAGATAGATATTTATTCAGTTCGGAATCGGTAACAGAAGGACATCCCGATAAGATGGCCGATAAGATTTCCGATTCCGTGCTGGACTCGATAATTGCTAAAGACAAGAACTGCAGGGTTGCCTGCGAGACCCTGGTGAACACCGGGATGGTCCTTATAGCAGGTGAGATCACCACCTCCATAATTGTAAATTATCCCGAAATCGTCAGAAGAGTGATCGAGGAAATCGGCTATTGTGATCCGACGATGAGATTCGATTTCGAGTCTTGTGCCGTTCTCACGTCCCTGGATCCTCAATCTCAAGACATTTCAATTGGCGTAACTGAGGGCAAAGGAAGACATAAAGAGCAGGGGGCGGGAGATCAAGGCATAATGTTCGGATATGCCACAAATGAGACCGATACACTGATGCCCATGCCGATTCATTATGCCCACAAGATATGTAAAAGGCTTGCCGAGGTTAGAAAACGCAAGGAACTCGACTATCTTAGACCTGATGGAAAAAGTCAGGTCTGCATTGAATACAGGAACAAGAAACCGGCCAGGGTGGACTCGGTGATCGTTGCATCTCAGCATGATCCTTTCGATAAATCCAAGGGATACATAGGGGAAAAATTAAGAGAAGATATCAAGGAACACGTTATCGATCACGTCATACCCGAAGAACTCAGGGACAAAAATACCAAAACGTACATTAACGAAACGGGCCTCTTCGTAGCCGGCGGCCCATTCGCAGACTGCGGGATGACAGGAAGAAAGATAATTGTGGATACCTATGGCGGAATGGGGCGGCATGGGGGTGGGTGTTTTTCCGGAAAGGACCCCAGTAAAGTCGATCGCTCAGCATCCTATATGGCCCGCTATATAGCCAAGAACATAGTCGCCTCCGGTATTGCCGACAAGTGCGAGATCCAGATGGGATATGTAATAGGAGTTGCAAAACCGGTATCCCTTTTCATAGATACAATGGGAACAAACAATATCCCCCTATCCAAAATAGAAAGACTGGTCAAGGACATTTTTCCGCTCAAACCCTGTGAAATAATTAAATATCTCGATCTTCTAAGACCTATCTACAGTGCCACGGCAGCGTATGGTCATTTTGGGAGGGATGATGAGGATTTCACGTGGGAAAAGACGGACATGGTGCAAGAGTTACAGGATCGTGCGGGAATATGAACGCTCAATGAACCAGTTTCTGGAAATCCACTCGATCCCGATGTGCAATACAATGGAGCTCATTATGGATTATTATTAACTCAAGCGCTGATACAAAATCGCGGAAGGGTTTTTATAGCACTCATCACCATAGTTAGATCCAGTGGTTGAGTTATGCATCCCATTAAATATATCGGTGTGTTGATAATAATATTGCATTTATTCGCTATTGGAGATATTTCTGATAATTCGCAAGCAGCTTCAACCATGGCTGCAATAATCCTTGATCAAAGTGAGCAGGAAGCCAATGTAGGACCTGGTGAAAACGGGACCCTGATATTCACCGGTCGGGTGGAGGTTGAAATGGTTGGTCCAGGATCGAATATACAAATGATAGTTGTTTCCCTTTCCGCAGATTGTATTTGGCCGACAACAATCTCCCCAACCACAATGACTTTCCAGGCGCAAGGTCCCCGCCAACAAAATTTTACGGTAACAGTTCAGGTTCCGAACTTCACTTCCTCTTCGATAACAGAAGAATTGACGGTGGGGGGGACCGCTAAAGTCGTTCCGGGCGTTAGATTCTATAAGATCCCGCCTTCCAAAGGCATTATTAATATTTCAGCCTACAGTATATTGAACCTCTCAAGTGATGATCCGGAAAAGGAATCACTCCGTGGTGAATCGTTATTATATTTGTTGAATATAAAAAATGATGGTAACTCCAACGCTCAGGTAAAGGTTGGGATTGATGACTACATGGGTTTGACGGACAAGGGGTGGATAATACGTGGACCAAGCGATGATTTTCTAGTAGAGGAGGGTAATGATATTATCGGAGAGATACATGTGATCGTTCCGGACGGAACAGCTTTGAGAACATATCAATTCGTTGTAAATGCCACCTCCGACGCCGGGACCAATGCTACGGATTTTGCCGAATATACGTTTTATGTAGATGTGGTCAATCGGAAGACTGTGGTCGAGCCCCAGGAAGATGAAAAAGAGGATGAAAATCAGAATGATATGCCGAAGCCGGACGAATCCCTCACTATTTCCAACATCAGGGTGGAGCCCGAGGCACCGTACCAATCCACCGATGTGAAGATATTTGCAGTGATCCGGTCCCATCACGAGATAAGGACTGCAAAAGTAAATTACTGGTTATCGAACAGCAGTTCTTCCTCGGTACCGATGAAAATATCCGGGACTGATTATTACGCGAATCTGGGGCGTTTCAGGGACGGCGTCACCCTTTTCTACAACATAACTGCCATGGATGCCGGTGCCAATTTTGTATCGTCATTGGCCCGGACTGTAAAGGTGGGGGCGGAATCCCAGGAAGAGAATGTGGTTGAAGAAAAATCCATTCCGGGCGGCGGCCATTATATCGTTCTGTCATCGATAATCATAACAGCCATCGCATATGGATCAAGGAGAAGATAATAATACCTGGTTTTCTATATTTTTTGACAAGATCCGAACCAGCGGGTTGGTAGAATTGCAGGCAGATCATATTATTTTGAAAGAAAGATTGATAGAAAAAAGCTAATAAATAAATATAGATGTGCCTCCTATCCCTTATTGAGGATGGGCCTACGTCACTCCGTCAGGTGTTCATGATACATCTGTCGTCTAAACCGCTCGTGCGCCTATATAATCCCGACAATCACTCCCTCCGTTTCCCTGGAGGTTCCATATAATGTCCAACGAGGAAGAAACAAACCAGTTATCTGCGGCTCTTGACGAGACGAATGTGAAGATCGAATTCGTAATGGAAAAGGGGGGTAAATATCAAAGGGCCAAGCGGACCTATCAAAAGGCCAGGGATTCTCTTGCCTCCGGCGATCTGAGAAGGTGCACCTATTTCACTAAGAGGGCACTGGAACAGATCGAGCGTGAATACGAAAAGTTTTCTGCCGAGGTAGAAGAGCCGGAAGAGGAGAAGGAGGAAGAGGAGGAGAGCTCGGAAGAAAGCAAGGCAATGGATGATGACGATAATGATATGTCCTGGGACGAGGAGCCGGAAGAAGATGAGAGTTCAGAGGAAACCGCCGGTATGGACCTGCCACCACCGCCTCCGGATATGATCGAGGAAGAGGAAGAACCTGTGGTAATTGACGAAGAAGGGGAAGAGTTCTTTGATCTTGCTGATCCTGTCGATGAGAAGCCGGATGAGAAAACCGAGAGGGTAAAGTCGAGCCCACAAGATGAAGAAGATGATGAATTGTTCGATTTCGGGGAGGAGGATGGAACGGAACCCCCTGATGACCCCAAAGAAAGCCCGGAATCAAGCCCGGAGGAAGAAACCGAGGAAATTTTCGATTTCGATGAAGCCCAAGAAAACGAATACGAAAAGGAGCCGGATGAACGGCCGGCAAGTCCCCCGGAAGAAGAGGAATCCGGAGAATATTTCGATTTCGCAGAGGTTGAATCCGAAACCCCTCATGAACCGGAAGAGAGGCCGGAAACTGCCACCGAGGAGGAAGCCGAAGAACTCTTTGATTTCGACGAGACGGAGGAAAGTAAATTCTCACATGAACCGGAAGGGGGGCCGGAACCAAGCCCGGAAGAAGAGGCTGAAGAGCTATTCGATTTCGATGAAACTGGAGAAAATGAATCCACCGATGAACCTGAAGAAAGGTTGGAAGCCGACGTGAAAGAGGAAGAAACCGATGTTGAATTTGACGAGCCGGAACCCGGTCGAGGGAGTAACGATGTGGAAATCGATCCTGACCTAGACGGTATAGAGATTGTGGGTGAAAACATTGCACCCCCGGATATCGAAGTTGAAGAAAACGCGGAAACGGTCTTTGGTGGTGAAGGCGACCCTGATGGCTCCCGTAAGGAGCTTGCTCCTGAGGGAGAAGATGCATTTTCAATGCATCGGAACGAAGTGGACTCGCCAAACTTTCAAACCAAGCCAGTAGAACTTGGCTTTTCAAGTGAAGAAGAAAATGATACAGTGGATCGGGCTCCCAGTGGCTGGTTTGATCCGAACAATGAAGATGAGGAAGGCGGCTTTGGAGGCGGCGGGGTCGATATCGGGTGGGATGAAGAGGATGAAAGGAACGAAACAGAGGATGAGCTACAACTATCAAAAGAGATCGATACGGTTCGAGAGGCCCTGGAATCCGCACCATCCTTCATGGACCTATCCGAGGTGAAGAAAATACTGGAGGACGCCGAATCAAAGCTCCAATCAGGCGAGCAAAGTGCGGCAAGGGAAGCCATAGATAAATGCAAAAACGATCTTGAAGTGCGCCGTAAAGAATACAAAGAATCGTCCGAACGGTTCGAGAAAGCCAAGGAGATGCTGAAAAAGGCAAACGAGTTCGGAGTAGACATTTCTCCTGCAAGAGATCTTTTAAAACAGGCCAAGGAACATTTGAATTCCGGAGAGATAAGTGAGATGGGTAGGCTCTCGGACAAATGCATCGAGGAACTTGCCGAGGAAATGATGGAACCGCTTACGAGAGAGAAGATGCTAGATCTCAAAACGAAGATCCTGGAATACAAGAATGCCGGTATTAACATTAAAAGTGCCGCCGAGGTATTCAACACTGCCGGGATACTCATGAAGGAACGGAATTTCACTCAAGTGATGGAACTGGCGGGGAAAAGCGAAGCAATGGCTGAGCTGAGCAAAACCGAATTCGACCTTGAGAATCTACTGGACGCAATGGAGAACGGATTCAAACAGTTAAAAGAAAAAGATGGGAGTCTGGATGATATTGAAAGAGACATCGAAATGGCACGGAAATTGCAGAAGGACGGAGATCTGGAAAAGGCCCATGAACTTGCCGTTGAAACCGAGAAGAACCTCCGGGAGATACTCGAACCAATGGTGAATGACAAGTTGACCCGCCTCGACAGCACCATAGAGAAGAGCGAAAAGACCATTTACGTTAACGAAGAGAAAGAAGAAAGGGAACTCGCGAAGGATGCGGTGGACCAGGGTAATTTCGTGGAGGCCTTTAACCGCATCGCAACTGCTCTTAGAAACCTCGAGGAGAGCAAACAGAACAGCTATCCTCTGATCACACTGAGATTTGCCGATATGGAGTTGAAGGAGAACGTGTGGAACCGGGCGAAAGTGATACTCAAGAACACGGGGAAGGCTCATGCCACGGGTATAAAGGTGGAACTCATCGGGCCCGTGGTGGTAAGACGGCTGAAACCTATTTCACAGCTGAACGCCAAGGAGGAAAAGGAGGTGGAGATCGCAGTTCGCTTTGATGGCGGCGGGTCGGTACCGGTGGATGTGGAGATGACCTACAAGAGCGCCGTTGACGGGAACGAGCACGAGACCCGGGACGGCCTTTGGATAGACGTGGGTCCTGTGGCCCGCAAGATTGAGAAACCCAAGGGTGAATCAACTGGGGGCGGAGATCGAAAGGGGGCGCCAGTCATCGTTCCCGGGAAGATTTCACGATGCAAGATCTGCCTGGGTGTGATAAAGAAACCATCAATGCTCTATGAGTGCGGATGCGGCAGAAAATATCACAAGTCCTGCATAACACGCGTTGAAGAATGTCCCTCATGCAGTCTTCCCGCTCAGGATATGTGATAATACCTATTGTCATTTCTGGATAAGAAACAGCCAGGGGCAAGCCCCCTTTTTCTCTGTTTTTATTTTTGGGGCGGGCCTGCGTGGCTTTATTGCCGCAAACCCTCTTTAGCAAGAAAAAAAGATATGTTTCCTAAAAAGATCAGTATTCTGATATCACAATGGTGCCGGACCACTTGTTCGAAAGCCTCTGTTTCGTCAGCGGATTCGTCATGGCAAAAATAACATCCATTAGGCACAGTGGAAATATTTTGAAGAAGGCTTGCACAATACTGCTGCCGAGTGTGATGTACTCGAAGTCCGTATTCGTGGTATAGAGATGCATGATCAATTTCCCAATACCCCTTCCGAAAGCAACTTCCACCAAGGTGAAATACAGGAACGCCACCAGTATATAGAAAAGTAACAGCCACATACCGATCTCCGCTGAACTGCGCATTCCCGATAAGATAAGTTCGATAACGAAAGCAAGGGTGAGTACTACGAAAGAGTCGATGAGATATGCGAGGAACCTTTTATAGATAGGAGCCAACTTCACGCCGGCCATTGCAAGATTGTTTACAATATGACGCTCGTTATCGGAGGCCATCTCCTTTCGAAGCTTCAACTTGTCCGACACGACCACAAGCTTTTTCTGCTCCACTTTGAGCTTTACCTTCCTTTGATCATTCTTTAAAATCCTTTTTTCCCGCCGCCGAAGAAGCCTTTCACGAAGGTCCAAGTATTCCTTGGTTCCCTTTATGCCGTCCGCGGCTATTACCGGTTCAGCTTTCCATTTCTTCTTTTTTGGAGAGGGCTCCTCCTCTTCCCATATCGGTTCCTCACGGACCTTCGGTTTTTTCTCGATTAGCGGTTCAGGGGCCGGCTCTGGCGCAGGTTCCGGTTCTGGTTTCTTCCGTTCTTCCTCAGCTGCTTTTTGTTTAGCTTCCTCTTTCTTAACCTTTTTGGCTTCCTTCTTTGCGGCCATCTTTTTTCTAAAAGATCCCATAAAGCCCTGTTTTTTCTTTTTTTCAGTTTTCGTGGGAACCGGCTTCTGTGTTTCAGCCTCCGGCTCGGTTACTTTCTTTATTGAGGCTTGAAATGATTTTACGGGCTCAATTTCGCCTTGCTCTTCCGGTATCTCTCCCACATCCACTTTCCCAAGGAGAACCTTGTCCGCTTCCGTATCCTCAAAGTCGTCATAATCCTTCAGCCGATCCAGCCGGGAACGCAATCTGGAAATATCCGGAAGCTCATCAAGCTCGACCTCCGGTGCGTCGAAAGCTTTCAGCCTCGAAGCGAGACTAGCCCGGACCTTCGGCTCGCGCTTATCCAATGAGTCGATCCTGGAATACATCTTCTCTATGGACGTCTCGATCTTATCGTCCAGGCTATTTTCATCGACTTTCTTGAGTGACATCTATCTCTCATCCCGGCAACCGCTACGCCACCATAATATAATGTTTCCCTATCCCGTCCATGGTACGGGAAGAAGAATCATGAGTAAACACTCCAAATTAAACAGATGAGAGTATTTCTGATATACTATAATAAAGTGTCGAAATTTTATGGGAAAAGGGATTTTGCCATGTATAAATACAGCGGAAGCAAGCATCTTTGATGTTATAAGATGCTCTCCCCGTAAAAAGCAACATTAGGCGTAATAAACCACTCTGATAGGAAGTAATGCCTACTCAATCATCTTCGGGAACTACGAACCACCGCTTCTCCTCGTCCATCTCTTTTGATACAAGTATCCGTTCGGCTGAAAGATGCTCAAGATGATAGCTAAGAGTCCGACCCGATAAAATCAGCTCATTTTTAATCTCCCTATAATTGGCTCCCGGTCGCTTTGTTACAAGTGCTACAATTTGAAGCCGCGTTTCTTCTTTCGGCCCATCTCGACTTTTCATGAGAGCTAAACAGACAATAACCACCAGGAACAGGAAAAAAACAATGATGAAAATGATTAGGTTGATATTGGGACCGGATACCTTAGTTTCCCATCGCTTCGGATCATCCGGATATTTGTCCAGATCATTATCTATGCCGTCACCGTCCCTATCAAATGGTGTCGATATATTATCGTACGGATCACTGCCGGACGAATTCTCGTAGCTGTCGTTCCAGCCGTCGCCATCAGAATCAGGCTCCGGTATTTCCTCGGGCGGAGGTACGAATTTTCTGTGGTCCGGAACTGGCGTTACAGGCGGTTTTACAAGAGGAAAATGATCCACGGCCCCTGCGCCCCCGTCAATATTATATGGTACGTCTATGATCCCGTCTTGATTTTCGTCCGGGGAGATATGATCAGACCAGTAATTTCCTTTGGTGGACGTATTCCAGTAATTCACTCCGTCATCGGAGCTCTGAATCCTAGCGAAATTATGAATGAAAATATTGGAATAGAACAGATTGCCGCTGCTTTTCAGAATCACCCTGATCCCTTGTTCATTGTTGATGATGAGATTGCCCGTGAAAACATTGTCGGAGGAGTATTTCAGCGACATTCCTTCTTCGGCATTTCCAATTATGGTACAGTTACGTATGGCAGTTGTATCGGTATGGTAGAGATTGAAACCCGTTTTGGCATTGTTAAGGGAAATGCAGTCGATTATCGCGCTTCCCGTGGTCATTAAATAGTACCCGTCGCCGCCGTTCAGACTGGAATTGCAGTTTTCTATAGTATAGTAATAGGAGTCGAAAAGATATATACCGCTTTTATTGTTGCCCTGAAGCGTGAAGTTATCGATCTGGTTACCGTTCGATAACCAGTATGCATAGATACCGTAACCGTCATTACCGCTGCTGGAACCGTTCGTGAATAGATTTGCACCCGAATAATACAGACTGACACCCACCTCGCCGTTCAGATCGAATGTGCAGCGGGATATGATGTTCATGTAAGAATCGGTCATATACATCCCCGCACCGTAATTCTGATCACTGCGGCATTTGGATATCTTGCTGTACCTTGCACCGCCCAGAACGATCCCTATTACGTTTCGGGTGCTGTTGCAATTCCTGACGGTGCTGTTGTTGGATGCCAGCACTATGCCGTATGAGCTGTTTATCACCCTTATCCCGCTTATATTCGTCCGGTTGGCGTTCACCCGGATCCCTTCTCCCAGCCATTCACCGTCTATTGTTGTATTCTCCATACCCGCACCCACTAGATCAATTGTCTTGTTGATGACGATATTTTCTCGATAATGTCCAGCATTCACACGAACAGTCCACCCTTCGGTTACGTTGTCGATAGCTTCCTGTATCGTGAGATAATCACCATTCCCCGCGGAATCGACAATGACGAGATTGTCCGGTCGGATAGAAAGAACTGTGATAATAAAAGTGTCGTTTGCCGCATTTCCGAAAGAATCCGTTACTGTAAGCGTTACAACATACGTTCCAGCCAATTCGAAGGTGAAGGATGGAGCCGAACCGAAAAACCGGACCGTTGAATTATCGTAGGTGAAATACCATGTGAAGTTTACGATACCGTCATTATCGCGACTGCCGCTGGAATTGAATATTACCGTCTCGTACTGGTCCACGGTGATATTCGGGCCCGCAACTGCCACTGGAGGAGTAATGTCCGTGACCGTGATACTCAGGTTGTCGTTATCGGTCATATTGAGGACATTCGTTACTGCGAGAGTTATGTTATAGTCGCCGGGCATCAAAAACTTGAATGTCGGAGTCTCATCATAGAGCGTTATCGATGTGGAATCATGGACAAAGGACCACGTGAAATTCGTTAGCGCCGGATATCCTTTAGATCCGGTTCCATTGAAATAATGGACGTCATCGAGACCAATTGATACATCTGCTCCCGCATCTGCCCGTATAAAATACTCGCTAAAAGGTTTTAACAAGGGATAATTGTCCACTGCGGCCCCCGCTCCCGAGAGAATATAGGGTTCGTCAATTATTCCATCAACATTATTATCAGGCAAAAGCAGATCGGACCAGTAGTTTCCCCGGCTGTTATTATCATCCCAATAATTTTTTGTACCCTCATCCCTTGCCTGGACGCCCGTTCCGTTGTTGTTCTCGAATTGATTATGGTAAATTTTGTTTTCCGATGAAAAATCATCAGAGATATCGACAGCGAAACCAGTAGTGTTGATGAAAGAATTTTCAATTATTTTATTACGTTCCGAACTTTGAATCATTATTCCGGTGCCGTTGCAGTCAGAAAAAATATTTTTGGATAGAAAGTTATTGGACGAGTGGTTCAGAACAATTCCGGTGCCCAAGTCCGGAAGCTCATTGACCTTCGTGGTAGTAAGTGAAACGCGGGAGATAGCAAACTTCACGCTGGCCGAGGTGGTGTCATCTCCAATAAATAACAGATTGGCAGTTTCGTAAGGGTCCAGGAGCCCGCTGAAAGCCGTATAATCCCGCAAGGTCCCGTTGAGTATTTGACCGCCATGGGCTGACAAGGAATACGAATCATTTAAGATTTCCAGGCTGTAGTTCACGAGAGCTTCAGTGGTGTTGAAAGCTGCACCCTCGGCATGGGTGAACAGATCACCATTTGGAGGTACGTCGTCACCTCCTTCCTGGACCCATATCTCGTTCTCCCAGAAGCCCAGCTCCACCGCCGCAAGGTCGCTACAGATGACGATAACGCTTAATCCGGACCGATCATCGATACCGTCACCGTTTCTGTCGCTTCCTGAATGGGTCTCAGAGTATATGCGGAATGTGAAGTTCACTGTGAACCCTGCAGCCCTGTCCAGTGGGGGAGAATCATCGGGATTGTTGAAATATCCCGCATAATCTCCCTTGGCGGCAGTGGTATCGAGAATGGTTGTATTGTTCTCGAAGAATTCAAGCGCCGAGGACGAGAAGGGATATGTAACGTACGTGAGGCTTTGGTTGCCCGGTTTTCCCCCCAGTTCTCCATCATAGAGAACATTATGGATTTCCGTGGGCGGACCCGGCGGTACCGACGTTGCTGTTATTCGGTTATTCAAAATAGAGTTGTTCGAGGAGGAATCAAGGCGTATACTATGCCCGCCTCGTGAGAATATTCTGTTACTATCTATTTTATTATAGTAGGCGGACTGAAGAGAGATGCCGTTCCTGTTATTGAAGAGGTCGCATTCCTCGATTATATTATTGCTGCCTTGAATGAAGATGCCGGAATCATCCTCGGATGAGCCGCTGCCGGTGATATTGATATTGCTTATATTCACCATATTTCCCTGGATGTCAATGACGTTGCCGACACCGTTTCCCACGATTCTTGTAAGGCCCCATCCATCACCTGTCAGATCGATACTCTTGTTGATCAAGAGATTCTCGTAATATGTCCCGGCCTCCACCCTCACGATCGCTCCCTCGCTGGCATTATCGATGGCCCACTGGATGCGGGTATAATCTCCTGCACCGAATAAGTTTACGATTATCATGTTACTTCTCGACGTATCCCCCGAATATTCTCCCACAACGCCTGTTTCCGGGGCTCGGTTATAATTTATAACGGGAATCGTCAACAACAATGATACAAATAATACCGCCATTTCTTTGGTTTTTAACATATTATCACATTGAATATCCTGCAGTCCGGGGCGGTACCTTTACCGTTCGACATCGATAAATAATTATCGTAATCTATTATTTGTGTTAAATTGTACGATCATCCACCTGGTTTCTTTTTCAGATCAAGTTGATTGCAGAATCAAGCTCATTTCAAAATTTTAAAAATGGAGAAATGTCCTAAAGAAAAAAATGTCCGGACTATCCGAACGTTAAAATTCTATCCGATTCTTTGACGAGTTCCAGCAGATCATTCATGGTGGATAGAGGACATACATTACTGCCTTCTTTATTCCTTAACTTCAAACAGGTCCCGCAAACCAAGATCCGCCCTCCCCGGTCCATGAACGTAACGATTTGTTTTCCTATGTCGAATCGGTCATCTTCGATCTCATCCAAGTCAACTCCCCTCCCCATTAAGAACATCTTAACTTCATTGTTGTCAAGAAGCGATGTCACAGCAAATCTCAAGGAATTCCATACAGTTTCCGCGTCATTCGTGTTAAGTACGATACCAATTTTCATTTTCTCTCCTCGATTTATCGATATAATCAAAATCCAATAAATATCTTCTCTAATAACTGCGGAATCCGAACACTGCTATAAATTAGTATAACAAGGTCGCTATGTCATATTGCTAAAATAAAAATGAATTACACCGAGATTCCCATCAATTCCATCATCATCGAACTATGTTCCACCATGGATATACCATACCTCTCACGGAACCCTTCGAGCATTGCGTCCTGTTCTGCCGAGCCTGTCCCAGCCTTCATGGAATTTTTTAACATGCTCTTGTAATGTTCGAGATTCTTTTCCCTCTCCTTTAATACACGTTTCATCTCGTGCAGCATAACGTCAGCGCTGTTGTAACGGTTCTCCTTCCGCTTTTCTAGAGACCTCATTATGATGTTGTCTATCTCCGGGGGAATTCCCCATCTAAGGGAGCTGGGACGAGGAGGATTATCGTTCACGATCTTATTTATTATGCCAATCGGATCGGGCGCTGCAAATGGATTTCTCCCTGTAAGTATCTCGTAAAAGACTATACCGATCTGGAACACGTCCGTACTCCAATCCACCTCGCCGTATCGCTCCTGGCTCACCTGCTCGGGGGCACTGTATATCAGGGTTCCCTTGGTTCCTATGGTTTTCGATACGCTCTCTGAAGCCATGAATTTGCCGATCCCCCAGTCAGATATCTTGGGAACATCGTCTTTTGTAAAAAGGATATTTTCCGGCTTGATATCACGATGAACCGAGGCCATCCTATGCGCGTAGGCCAGACCCGACAATATTCCCTCAATATATGTTAAAGCCTTGTCCATGGGAAGAGGTTCTCCTTTC